>CALGNX010000011.1 GCA_937958265.1 uncultured Algibacter sp.
TTCCGAACAGAGCAGTTAAGCCCATTTGCGCCGATGGTACTACGTTAGTGGGAGAGTAGGACGCCGCCTTTTTTAATCCTCAACAGATATCTGTTGAGGATTTTTTTTTGCTCTAATCTTAAATAACTCCAGGTGAATACAAGTGATTTAGTGATCGAGACCAAAAGTTCATTTTTGAGATATTAAATATACTTAGAACTACTTGCAGGTTTTACCTTGTTTGTATTTACGGGTAGTAACAATGTCGTTAAGGCTACTTTTTGTATGATATTAGTTTGTAGCACATTTACATCTTTGTTAAAATAGCAAATGTTTTTAGAGAATTCTTTTGAGTAAAATACGAACTGCAGTAAGGTAAACAAATCATGATAAGTAATACATCTCTTGATTTTTTGTTTGGACATATCACGAATGGAATAGAGTTTCTAATATGGTATACAACAGACATCAGGATTACTGAATTTGAAAAATAGTATTAATACGGTTTGTATAACTATTTAAATTATCTGTCGTAGTCATTAATATATCTTATATTTTTAAAGGTTTAATATCAGTTAAAATACTTTTTTAAAAAGAAGGAAATTCCCTCTTTCTAATTCATTGTTCAAAAACTTTTTTTACTAGTAACGTGTAAATTAATAGTAATATATATGGTCTTGTTTATAGTCTTAAAGTTCTTTCTGATCGTTGAAAACGATACAATCCATTCAAACTATTAAATAGAGCTATCTTATTATGCTCTTGTTTTGAGTCACTATTTCTTCATTTATCTTATTGGTAATCCTTGAGATGGTATTTGTAGATATACTAATATCTTAATTTTTTTCAATAAAATTATGCCTCATGCCTTTTTTATAATTAAAGAGTATTATATTTTGAATGGGTTTGAGGTCTTTACTTGTTCTTATAATTATTAGATTAAATTCGCTTTTACTATTTCGGGTAATTGGAATCTATCTGTTTTTCACCCAAAGTGTCTTTTAACTACTTGGACGTGTAACTGTTTCTTTGATTTCTAGAATTTTTTCTTTTATATTTAGAATAGTCTAAATGAGGGTTTGATTTACTTTCTAACTATTTTAAATGTAACGGTTGGTAGTTGTTCTAGAAAACTCGTAAGCTTTATAGCGTATTTATAATGCTTTTTGATTTTATAGGTAGATAAGATTTAGAATTTAGATATAAAAAAATCTCAGATTAAAAGTTAATCTGAGATTTTTAAAATTCTTATACTTTGATAGATTGTGTTTTATTTAAAATCAGCATCTGAAACGCTTTCATTTATCTTAATTTGATTAATTGTAAAATCAATATCCATTGGTCCCATTTTAGAGGAAATTGTGTGTGGAAACATAATTTCGTTTACTGTTTTGTAATTAGAAAAGTTGGTAGGTGTTTTTATTTCTTTTCCGTCTGGTGTTTTGGTCGTTTTTATTTCTTTTATTTTTAAACCAGAAATCATATCATAAAATACTTCTGTATCCTTATATTTTAATACAGCTGTATTTTTACCTTCTAAAGGTTCAATTCTTAGTAATTTTCCAGAAGTATAACTTAAGTCGCTAAAAAGTGTATTATTTGGCTTAGCTTCTTCTATTTGAGCTTGCTGCATATCTGTTTTTTGCCCATTAGATTCTTGGTAACCACTATCGCCATTAAAAACTATTTTTTGCATGGTATTTCCCATTACAGAAATGGTCATTAAAGTTTTGTTTGGTGCTGCAGCTTTTGTTGTCATTACAATTGGTGTACCTTGTATAGTTGCATTTGCTACCATCATTGTGGTTTTTACAGCCATCACTTTGTCTTTACCTCCAATTGCCTTAAGGTATTTATTTACCACAGTTTCAGCAGTCATACCATCAGGAATGGGCATTGTCATTGCAGGCTTTTCAGTTGGGTTTCCGTATTTATCAAAATAATTAATGGTATAATCTGTTTTTTCTAAATTTTTAAGAACCTCAATTCCTTTTCCCGTAACTACAATTCTTGCTTTGTCTCCTCTAAAATATTTATTGGCTGCATTTTGCACGTCATCTAAAGTTACTGCTTTTATATTTTTAATATAGTTTGCATAAAAATCTTTTGGCAAATTGTAACGTGCAATATTTAGGGCGAAGTTGGCCACTGTTCTTGGTTTTTGAACATCCATAACAAAACCACCAATATATTCTTCTTTCGAGTTTGCTAATTCTTCTGCAGTTACTTTCTGATTACGTATTTTAGTAATTTCTTTTTGTAGTTCTACAACAGAACTGTCTGTTACCATATTTCTAACACTGGCTGTAGCTCGAAATGTACTAGCGTATTTGCTTTGTCTTAAACTAGAGTAAGAGCCGTATGTATAACCTTTGTCTTCACGAAGATTCATGAATAAACGTGCAGTACCGCCACCACCAAGTATGTTATTTGCCATTAAAGCAGCATAATAATCTTGGTCACCTAAAGTTAAATCTATGTTGTTAATTATGGTAATTTCAGATTGTACTGCATTATCCATATTTATAAAATTAATTTCTGTAGTACCAGGGTTCTTTGTTTTAGGAATTTTATATGTAGGAATAGTGCCTGATTTCCAATTAGTAAATAAAGATTTTACTAACTTTTTAATGTCTTTTGTATTGATATCTCCTTCAATTACTAAATAAGCATTATTTGGTTTGTAATACGTGTTATAGTTATTTTTAACATCACTTAATGTAATTTTTTTTACGCTTTCTTTTGATGTAAATTCTCCAAAAGGATGTTTTTTCCCGTATGTTAAAACATTTTCCACACGTCTTGCAGCAGATGTAACACTTTTTTCGTCAGATTTTAAACCATCTAGGGTTAGTTGAATTTCTTTTTCAAATTCTTCTTGAGTAAAATTAGAGTTTTTTACAGCATCGGCCATTAAACCTAAAATTTCTGGAAAATACTTTTTTAAAGACGATGCAAAGGCACCTGAACTACTAAAAGATACGTTGGCGCCTAAAAAATCAACTTTTTCATTAAATTCGTCTTTTGTGATTTTTGAAGTTCCTCGCCCTAAAAGGTTTCCCATTATGCTAGATACACCAGTGATTTCACCTTCAAAATAAGGTTTATTGTCTATAGTTAAGTTAGCAGAAACTCTTGGTAGCTTATGGTTTTCGACCATAATTACTTTTAAACCATTTGATAATTTAAAGGATTTAGGTTTACCTAATTTTATTACAGGATCTGGTCCTGGTTCTGGCATTTTGCTTCTATCTATTTGTGCTTGTATTGTTACAGATAGCATAAATAAAGTAAAAAAGTATATTATTTTTGTTTGCATAATTTGTGTCTATATTATTAGAAATTAGATTTAGATAGGTCTTTTTTCTATTATTTTTTTGGTAAATATTCTAGGGTTAATCGCTGGTTAGTGTTTAAATATTTTTTTGAAACGTCTCTAATTTCTTCTCTAGTAATAGATCTATAAATATCTATCTCTGTATTTATTAAATTGGTATCGCTATATAAAACATTAAACCGTGCTAAAGAGTTCGCAATACTCTCAACACTGGCGTTGGAGTTTACAAAATTATTCTCGAATTTATTTTGTAATTTTTGGTAATCTTTTTCAGAAATTAAGTCATTCTGCATTTTAGTTATTTCTTCGTCAATTTCTTTAATTATGTCTTCTAATTTGGTTTCACCTTGTGGAAGTCCATATAAAATATAAGTTCCATAATCTTCTTGGCTTAAATTAATGGCACCTGCTTGTAAAGCCATTTTTTTCTGATCGACTAATTTTTTATATAGGACGGAACTTTTTCCGGAACTTAGATAAGACGAAATCATATCTAAAACTCTAGAATCTCTAGTTTTCATTGATGGTGTTCGGTAAGCAGCTATTATTGCTGGTATTTGGATGTTTGGATCGTAACCTTTAGCAGATATTGCTTCTGTAATAGGGGCTTCTTTCGGGAAGTTTTTTGTAATTTTCTCACCTCTAGGAATCGGTCCAAAATAATCTGCTATCATTTTTTTTGTAGTGCTAAAATTTATATCTCCAGCAACCACTAAAGTAGCATTATTAGGCACATAAAACTTTTTGTTAAAGGCTAAAAACTCTTCTAAAGTTGCTGCATCTAAGTGTTCCATTTTACCAATTGTGGTACCTTTATAGGGGTGTTTTTTAAATATGTTTTCTTTTACATATTCTAAAAAATGAGAGTAGGGTTGGTTATCTACTCTTAATCTTTTTTCTTCTTTTACAACTTCGTTTTGTGTATCTACACCTTCTTGTTTAATAATAGGGTGTAATAAACGCTCGGACTCCATCCAGAGGCCTAATTCTAGTTTGTTAGAAGGAAAAATTTCATAATAATAGGTTCTATCATCTGTAGTGTTTGCATTATTTCTTCCACCGTTAGAAGATACTATTTTAAACCATTCTCCTTTTTTTATGTTTTTTGTTCCTTCAAACAATAAATGCTCAAAAAAATGAGCCATTCCTGTTCTGTTAGGTTGTTCATCTTTAGCACCAACATGGTACATTACTGAGGTAACTACTACAGGTGCAGAAGTGTCTTTATGCAATATAACGTGCATTCCGTTACTTAAATCATACTCTTCAAAGTCAACTTTCTGTGCATTTGTAGAGCATGCAATTACAATGGCCGAAGCAAGAGATAAAATATTTTTCGTCATTTAAATATATTTTAATATTAGGGTTTAATTGTTGGGTTTAAAGTGTTGTTTTTTTATGTATTACAATTTTGAGTGATCAAAAAATAATTTGTTAATAAAGGCGAATAATTTAGAAATTAATTTTTCGTTAAATTAGGCTTAGCTGTAGTTAGTTTAAAATGCAGTTATAAAAACGTGTTATTTATATTTTGCTTAATACTACAATAATTATAGTTTGTAATAGGATTGCCTTTTATTTAAGAAAAACAACAGGTTCCAAATTTGTTATTATGTAGAATTGGTTGCTATTGGTTCAGTATAATAAAAATTATTTTGTATCCCTTAGTTGTATTAGTTGGTAACCTTTAGGATTAAATTAATTGTTTTACATAAAAAAAGAGATAAATTTTTCTGTTTGTAAACAAAATTTTATCTCTTCTGATATAATGTATTCTACTTTATGTATTGAATGTTTTCTGTCGCAGCTTCATTAACACTATCAAAAAAACCTTGATCGCTCATCCATTTATCACTGTACACTTTACTCATGTATCGTGCGCCATGATCTGGAAATATTACTACTACATGATCTTCCTTTTGAAAATAATCTTCTTCTCCAAGTTGGAGTATGGCTTGCGTTACAGCTCCTGAGGTATATCCTACGAACATTCCTTCTGTTTTAGCAATGCGCCTAGCTGTGTGTGCACTGTCTTCATCTGTTACTTTTATAAACTCATCAATAACATCAAAATCTGTAGCTGTAGGGATTAAATTTTTTCCTAAACCTTCAATCCTATAAGGGTAAATTTCTTTTTCATCGAATTCTCTGGTTTCATGATATTTCTTTAAAACAGAACCAAAAGCATCTACGCCAATAACTTTAATGTTTGGATTTTGTTCTTTTAAATATTTACCGGTTCCAGATATTGTGCCTCCTGTTCCGCTACATGCTATTAAATGTGTGATTTTACCTTCTGTTTGTTTCCAAATTTCTGGACCTGTGGATTTATAGTGTGCATCAATATTTAATTGATTAAAATATTGATTTATATAAACCGAGCCTTTCATGTCGTTATGCAATCGCTTAGCAACTTCGTAATAAGATCTTGGATCATCTGCACTTACATGGGCTGGACACACATAAACTTTGGCTCCCATTGTTTTTAGCATATCTATTTTATCTGGAGAAGATTTAGAACTCACTGCTAAAACACAATCGTATCCTTTTATAATACTCACCATGGCAATACTAAAACCTGTGTTTCCAGAGGTTGTTTCTATTATGGTATCTCCTGGCGAGAGTATTCCTTTTTTTTCTGCTTCTTCAATTATATAAAGTGCTATTCTATCTTTAGAGGAATGTCCAGGATTAAAGGATTCTACTTTTGCATAAAAATCTCCTTTAATTTCAGAAGCTATTCGGTTAAGTTTCACTAATGGTGTGTTACCTACTAAATCCAACACATTATCAAATACTTGATTTCTGTTCTTCATAAAAACTTTTTATAAACCGTGTTCTAATAAAAATGATACACCGCTCAAACTCTACAAAAATAAAACTTTTTTTTTATTATTTTGTTATTCCTTCCAAATCTAACAGAAAAGCATAGTCCAAAGCCACTTCCTTTAAACTGTCAAAACGGCCAGAAGCACCACCATGACCGGATTCCATATCTGTTTTTAGTAATAATTTATTAGTGTCTGTTTTTAAGGTTCTAAGTTTTGCTACCCATTTAGCAGGCTCCCAATATTGTACTTGAGAATCATATAAACCTGTTGTTACTAGTAAGTTGGGGTAGCCTTGGGCTTTTATGTTATCGTATGGGGAGTATGATTTCATATATTTATAATACTCTTTTTCATTAGGGTTACCCCATTCATCATATTCTCCTGTTGTTAATGGAATGCTATCATCAAGCATTGTTGTAACCACATCCACAAAGGGTACTGCGGCAATTACACCTTTGTATAGTTCAGGGTTTGTATTAATTATTACGCCCATTAATAATCCTCCAGCAGAGCCTCCATAGGCATATAAGTGTTGTTTTGATGTATAGTTTTGTTCGATTAAATATTTTGAACAATCAATAAAATCTGTAAATGTATTCTTCTTGTTTAGTAATTTTCCGTTTTCATACCATTGCCTACCCAAATATTCTCCGCCTCTAATATGTGAAATAGCGTAAATAAAGCCACGATTTAATAAGCTTAATCTAACACTTGAAAATGATGGATCGATGGTTGATCCATACGATCCATAGGCATATTGAAGTATAGGGTTTTTACCGTTTAATTGTATTCCTTTTTTGTAAACTACGGATATGGGTATTTTTACGCCATCTCGGCTTGTAGCCCAAATTCGTTTTGACTCGTAGTCCTCTTTTTGAAATTCTCCCCCAAGTACTTCCTGTTCTTTTTTAACTTCACTTTCTCTTGTTATTAAATTATAATCAATAACCGATCCTGGTGTGTCTAGAGCGTTATAACCGTAGCGTAGCAAATCGCTATCAAAATCTGGGTTATTCCCTATATATGCTGTATAAGTTTCGGATTTAAAAGGCAAATAATAATCTTCCTTCCCATTCCAACTTATTATCCGAAGTTTATTAAGTCCATTTTCCCGTTCGTTTAAAACTAAGAAATCTTTAAAAATTTCAATATCTTCAATTAAAACAGTAGTTCTGTGCGGTATAATATCTTTCCAATTTTCTTTTTCGGTGGCATTCTCGCTGGTTTTTGAAATTTTAAAGTTAGTAGCGTTATCTATATTAGATATTACATAAAAATGGTCTTTATAATGTGCAATATTATATTCTAGATTTTCAGTTCTTTTTTGAAAAATTTTAAAATCATCTTCGGGGTTATCTGCATTTATAAAACGATACTCTGAAGATAGTGTACTAGAAGATCCTATAACTATATATTTTTTTGATTTCGTTTTGTAAACAAACGTATTAAACGTTTCATCCATTTCATGGTAAACTTCTACATCTACATTACTATTAGTGCCTAGTGTATGCTTAAAAATTTTATGAGAACGTAACGTTGTTTCATCCTTCATGGTATAGTAAAGCGTTTTATTATCATTAGCCCAAGTGGCACTTCCTGTAGTATTTAATATGGTATCTTGATATATTTCTCCTGTAACCAAATTTTTAATTTGTACTACGTATTGGCGCCTACTTACGGTGTCTACTGTAAAGGCTGCTAATTGGTTATCGGGACTAATTGAAATACCGCCTAAATTGAAATAAGCATGTTCTTCTGCCATGGCATTACAATCAAAAAGTAGTTCTTCTGCAGCACTTAAACTTCCCTTTTTACGAATGTAAATAGGATAATTTTTGCCAGTTTCAAACTTTGTTAAATACCAGTAACCATTTAATTTGTAAGGTACAGAGGTGTCATCCTCCTTAATTCTACCTTTCATTTCTTCAAATAATACGGTCTGAAAATCCTCCGTATGCTTCATCATAGCATTTGAGTAATCATTTTCCGCATTTAAATAATTAATCACATCAGGGTTTTCTTTGTTTTTCAACCAATAATAATTATCCAACCTCTCATCGTTATGTGAGGTTAAAATTTCTTGTATTTTTTTAGCAATTGGAAGTTGAGTCGTTTTTTTCAATGAAATTGTATTTATTTTAGAAATATAGCTATCAAAAATATAAAATTTAAATAGCTTTGTAAGCTAATTGTTAATATAAAATTTATGTTTGGAGATATGATGAATATGATGGGAAAACTTAAGGAAACCCAAAAGAATGTTGAAATTGCTAAAAAAAAAATGGATTCAGTCTTAATAGACGAGTTAAGTTCAGACAAGCAACTTAAAATTACATTAACAGCTAACCGTACAATAAAAGCTATTGCTATTGATGATGCACTGCTAACCGATAAAGAACAGCTTGAAGATTACCTAATTTTAACTTTGAATAAAGCTATTGAAAGAGCAACTAAAATTAACGAGGCAGAGCTTGCGGCTGTAGCAAAAGACGGTATGCCTAACATACCTGGAATGGATATGTTTAAGTAATTAAACCTAAATAGTTATATATTTAAGATGGTATAAAAATTTTGCGAAAAGCTATTTTTTGACAAGGCTTATTAATTTTTTGAAGATATTTAGAATTTTAATACTATTTAAACTCTCAATGTAATAAGCCAAAAGTTTATAAAATTAGGAGAAGTATATAAAAAATTTAACAGTTACTATACATGTTTGTATTGTTGTATAGGTAACAAACTGATTACTATGCTTAACACTAGCTTATATGTCAAGTGCCACATAAATAAGCCTAAAATTATTACTATACATTACACCACCTATAAGCTTAAAACTATTTTAACTTTATAATACGTTCCCTTAAAAAAAATGGAATTTGCAGATAACTTAGTACACTTAAATAAATTTATACGCTTTATTTATGGTTAAAAGTATAGCTTTTAACTCATGTAAATTGTTATATTGAAGTTCTAAATAATTAACATCAATGTCTAAAAATAGAGAACTAGAGCTAGCAGAGTCATTTGTTAATAATACAAATCGTTCTATTTTTTTAACAGGTAAGGCAGGAACCGGTAAAACAACTTTTTTACACAATTTAAAAAAGAATAGTTTAAAACGAATGATTGTTGTAGCACCTACCGGAGTGGCTGCTATAAATGCAAAGGGGGTTACTATTCATTCCTTCTTTCAAATGCCTTTTGGGCCTATTTTACCAAATATAGATATAAACTCGTCTGCTAGTTTTAATAGAAAATTTAGTAAAACCAAAATAAACATTATTAAATCGATGGACTTATTAGTAATCGATGAAATAAGTATGGTGCGTGCCGATTTATTAGATGGTATTGATAAAACTTTAAGGCGGTTTAGAACGCGAAATAAAGTTTTTGGAGGTGTACAATTGTTAATGATTGGTGATTTACAACAACTATCGCCTGTTATTAAAGATAATGAATGGGAATTACTAAAGCCCTTTTATGCCAATTGTTTTTTTTTTAGTAGTCTTGCTTTTCAACAATGTAATGCCATTACCATTGAATTAAAACACATTTACAGACAAGATAACCCTATTTTTATTGATATTCTGAATCAAATTAGAAATAATAAATTAACGGAAACAGGAGCAGCAGAATTAAATAAACGATTTTTACCCAATTTTTCGCCAAAACCTAACGAGGGTTATATCTCGTTAACAACGCACAACAGTAAAGCCGAAGCAACTAATACCAACGAATTAGACAAGCTTGATGCTAAATCTGTGGTTTATAAGGCCGTTATAGACGGGAAGTTTCCAGAATTTTCTTTTCCTAATAAGCAATATTTAAAGCTTAAAGTTGGTGCACAGGTTATGTTTGTTAAAAATGATAGTGACCCTGAAAAGCGTTATTTTAATGGAAAAATAGGTAAAGTCATTTTATTAAGTCCCGACGAGGTTGTTGTGCATTGCGCAGACGACGATTATAATATTAATGTAACACCCGAAGTTTGGGAAAACATTAATTATTCAGTCCACTCTGAAACGAAAGCTATTACAGAGCAAAAAATTGGATCTTACACCCAAATGCCATTACGCTTGGCATGGAGTATAACCATTCATAAAAGTCAGGGTTTAACATTTGATAAAGCCATTATAGATGCTCAAGGTGCTTTTGCTCATGGGCAAACCTATGTTGCATTAAGTAGATGTAAATCAATAACGGGCTTAGTACTTAAAAGTAAAATTAATTCTAACCAGATTATTAGTGATAGGAATGTTATTAATTTTAATGAAAGTGCAGAAGCCAATGCACCCGATGAAAATGAATTGAAAAACTCTCAGAAAAATTTTCAGTTCGATTTAATATCCGAAATTTTTGGGTTTTATCATCTTTTATACCCTCTAAATCGCATCTTAGATATCTATTACAAAAATAGAACAGTTGTTAAAGGTCCTGTAGAAGAAACTTTTCTAGCTGTAAAAAATACCATAACTAATTTTTTAAAAGTATCAAATGGATTTAATGCACAGTTAAAGGCTTTAATTGGTAATTCTGAGCTTCCTGAAAAAAGTAATATTATTCAAAACCGCTTCATAAAAGCAATTGCATATTTTAAAAATGAAGTTGAAATTAAAATACTAAAACCTTTAAAATTGTTTGTTTTTACCACAGATAATCAGGCGGTAGGCAGTGATATAACAAAATATTTAGATGATTTTGAAAATTTACTAAATGTTAAAATATATTATTTTAACGGTTTGCTGGATGGTTTTACGGCTAAAGACATCTTAGAATTAAGAGCTAAAGCCGTTTTTAGGAGTAAAGAAAAACCTAAAAAATCTAGAAAAACTGTAATTCAAGGCACTAGTAATGTTGAGTTATTTGAGAAACTTCGTATACTTAGAAACGATTTAGCCGATGCGCAAGAACTTATTCATTATCAAATTTTTACCCAAAAAGCGCTTTATGAAATGTGCGAAACCTTGCCTCTAAATATAAAAGAATTGCTAAAAGTATCGGATATGGGTAAAATTCGAGTTGAAAAGTATGGTGTTCATATTTTAGAGGTTATCAAGGCATATTGCGATGAACACGATATTGATACTTCTACTAATGGTGAAATATTTAATGAAGACACCAATACTAAAAAAATAAAGAAAGGAGATTCCAATAGGCGCTCATTAGAATTATATAAAACAGGAAAATCTATTGCTGAAATAGCTAAGGAGCGCGCTCTTACGCTTTCTACAATTACCGGGCATTTATCAAGTTTTATTATTTCGGGAGAAGTTAATGTTAAGGATTTAATACCTACAGATCATTATAATGAACTTATTAAGATTATACCAAAAACAAAATTTGAAAGTTTATCAGATTTAAAAAGTCAATTGGATAGTAAATATACTTATGAAGAAATTAGAATGGTGCAAAAAGTTTTAAAGAACGCTTAGCTATATTAAACCTAAAATAAAATAAGTTTTTTTTGTAAGTATTTTAAAATCTTAAGACTAAGTGATGTTCTTAAGAAAAATTAAATTATTTTTATTAATTTCGTTTCATGAATATAATTATCCAATCTGCTCTTAAAACGCTACAAAAAACTCAAATTATATTAGATCATTTAACTAATACGCAGTTGTGCGATACCTCAGTGCCTCCATATCATTCTAGTATTGGATCGCATATAAGGCATATTTTAGATTTTTATGATTGTATATTTAATTTGAATGCTCAAAATCATGTAGATTTAACTGCAAGGAGCAGAAATAAAGATGTAGAGTCAGACTGCGATTGTGCTCAAAATTATTTAAAAACTATTGTTTCGAAATTAAATGATTTTTCACATAATGTTAGTGATACTATTTTAGTTATTGATGATTTGGGTATGGGTAAAATAGAAATTAAGTACACCTATGGTTGTTTGTTAGCACAGGCCACTAGCCACACTATTCATCATTATGCAACTATAAATTATATTTTCAATAATTTAGGAATTGTAATTAAAGATTCCGAGTTTGGTTATAATCCTACGACTCCAAAAGGATTAAAAATTGAACGATAATATTATATTAATACGTGTTATTATTAGTTTTTTAATTGGATAAACAATATGTTTTAATTTCAAGGCCTATTGGTTACTTTTAAACATACTATCCATAATTGTGTTTATACCTTTAAAACCAAAAAATATGGCTAGTATGCAAATTCCTATAGAAATTATTAAAAGAATTAAATCTATGGGTTCTTTTATTCTAGTTTGGGACACGTAAGCAAGTATTGGTCCAGAAAATAGGCATGCTAGAGATATTCCCATAAACTTTAATCCTTTAGCAAGTACTTCTTTGTCTGTTCTCTGTGTTTTAGGTTCTTTCATTATTAAAATTATTAATGGCTGCTCTTACGTTTTTATACTTGTTTAAAAGTTTCAATGCCTCATCTTTGGTAATATTTATTTCTTTCATTATCATTTTTGCACCACGGTCTAAAAGTTTATTGTTACTAAGCTGCATATCAACCATTTTGTTTCCTTTTACATGGCCTAATTGAATCATAGTGGAAGTCGTGATCATATTTAATACTAATTTTTGTGCTGTTCCTGCTTTCATTCGAGAACTTCCTGTTATAAATTCTGGACCAACAACCACATCAATAGGGAATTTAGATACGTTAGATAGCGGACTGTTTTTATTGCAAGAAATACATCCAGTTGTAATATTGTTTTCGTTACAGGCTGATAAAGCAGAAATAACATAGGGTGTTGTACCAGAGGCGGCTATACCTATTACAACATCGTTAGATGAAATGTTATACTCTTGTAAATCTTTCCAGCCTTGGGTTTTCGAGTCTTCCGAAAACTCCACAGCCTTCCTTATAGCATAATCTCCACCAGCTATAATACCAATTACTAAATCGTGAGGTACTCCAAAGGTTGGAGGACACTCAGAGGCATCCACAATACCTAATCGCCCACTTGTACCAGCGCCTATATAAAATAGGCGTCCTCCTTCTTCTATTTTCTTTACTATTTGTAATACTAGGGTTTCAATTTGGGGTAACGCTAATGCTACTGCATCTGCAACCGTTTTGTCCTCGTTATTAATTCTTGTTAATAATTCTGAGACATCCATTTTCTCTAAATGGTTGTGGTTCGATTCTTGTTCTGTTGTTTTCGTAAAACTCATGATTCAAAAATAGTAATTTAAGCGCTATTTTAATTATAAAGTAGATCTTCTACCTGTATTTTTCTATCCTCTATAAAATCATAAAGCGTAAGTTGCCTTAATGTATAATAATCTTGCCAAAATTTTTCAAGAGAATTTAAGTAATTAAATACCGCTAAATCTCTTTCTTCCAATGCAATATTTAAATCGGTAATTGTTATTTTATTTAAAATATATCGCTTTTGAGATATTTCGTATCTCTTTTTTGATATTTCTTTTGCTTTTTCGGCTGTTACTAAAAAATCTCTTTGGCTAGACCAATTTAAAACGTGTAAGTAAATTTCTTGCTCAAACTCCTGTTTATCTTGGTTAATATTATTTTTTGTTAAATCTAAATTTGCTTCAGCCATTTTTCGTCTTGATTTAGAAACACCCCAATCAAATATAGGTATACCAACTCTTACAGTAATGCTTTGCTGCTCATTATAGTTATTAAACAAGTTATTAAAATTATTGCCATTTTGAGAGATTCCTAAGTTAGCAGAAACACCTAGATTTAGTCTGTTATTACCTTTTTGAAGTGCTAGCTCCTTTTCAGCCTCCAAGCGTTTTCTTCTAAATTCTATAACTGCCTTTCGATTGGAGTACGCCTCATGTAATGCCTTGTCTAAATCAACTTGAAAGAGCGGTAAATTTTCAGGTACAAATAACTCTAATTTTTCATTGTTTAATTCCAAATAGCGGGCTAGGTTTTGCGATGTTCGTTTTAATTCTATAGTGTTAGAAGTAACTGTGTTTTTTGAGTTTAAAAGTCTTAATTCCATTTGAAGTAATTCGTTTTCGGCAATATTACCCATACGAAATCGTCCTTTTGCTATTTTAAACAAGGTATCTTGACTTGCTAAGTTAGTTTCAGAAATTTTTAATTGTATTTGTGCTTTTAGTAAATCAAAATAGCGCCTAGATGTATTAACAGATATTTGCTCCATATTTTCAATAAAATCTCTTTTTGATTCTTCGTAAATCAAAGGTTCTATCTTTCTATCCCATTTAAAAGGATTATAAAGTACAGAGTTTTGGGAGTAATTAATTGTAAAAGGTATAACGGAAAATCCAATATTGTCGTTTAAGCCAAAAAGTTCTACCCGTTCTAAATTTGTATTGACTGATAAAATACCTCCTGTAAAAGGAACACTTTGCGCTAATGATAGTCCACCTTCCAACCGTAATTGATTTTGGTTAACAAATATATCCTGGCCAGCATCGTTAGTTATTCTATTTACAGCATTAGTATATTGAGGTAAAATAGCATTAAGCCTTAATTCTGGTAAAAAACTAGCTTTATAACGCTTGTAACGCCAATAATCTGCTTGATTTTTATTTAAGTTAATCTTATAATCTGGCGATTGTTTTCGGGCTATGGAAATGGCTTGGCTAAGTGTTATTTTTTTTGCCTGCGCATTATTAAGTAGCGGTAAAATGACTATAATGAGAGCAATTATTTTTTTCATAAAATGTATTATTCAGATCTTAAAGCTTCAATTGGTTTTTTATTAGCGGCCACCTGTGCAGGAAATATTCCAAATATTAAGCCTATAGTTACAGCAATGGAAAAAGAAATTAAAATAGAGCCTAAAGACAATACCGTTTCTATTCCAGAAACCACCTCTATTATGTAGGCACCTAAAACCCCTAAAATAATACCAATAGCACCACCACCTAAACTAATAAGTATAGATTCTGATAAAAATTGAAGTATAACGTCTTCTTTAGTAGCACCAATAGCTCTTATAATTCCTATTTCTTTTGTACGTTCCAATACAGATGCTAGCATAATATTCATTATTCCAATACCACCAATTAAAAGTGAAATTCCGGCAATGATGATTAATACAATATTGAATATTTGCTTTGTTTTTTGCTGCTGTTTTAAAAGCTCGATAGGTATTGTTATTTCAAAATCTACGACACCATTGTGTCTGCGTTTTAGCATTTTATTTAAAATTTCGGCTGTATTTTTTAGTTCGCTTGAATTGGAAACTTGAACTATTAATTTATCTATTTGATGATAATTTCCGCGAGGTATTCTTTGTTTTGGGCCACCTTGGTTTTTCTTTTCGCGTTCTACTTTATCGCTAATAACCTTTCTGTCGCCATACCTTACTAAAAATGTATTTAAGGGAATGTATATATCATTATTTAAATTTCTAATGCCTAAGTTTTCTTTAGCTTTATCTGAAATTAATTTACCTTCAACAACACCAATAACTTGCAACCAAACATCTTTAACTTTTATCCATTTTCCTAGCGCTGTTTTTCCTGTGAATATTTTTTTTTCTACTTGTTTTCCAATTATGCAAACTGGTAACGCATTTTTAATATGGTAATTAGAAAATACTTTACCCTTTTCTAGTTTTATATTAGATGCCTCGAAATATTCAGGAGAAATACCAACAAGTTTAATGTTGTTTTGTTTCCCATTATTAATTACATAAGTATTTAAAATAATTTCTGGGCTAACTAATTTTACACTAGGTATATATTCTAAAACTTTTTTAGCATCTAAGATGTCTAAACCTTTGGAAAAACGTTCGGCTTCAGTTTTAGTGGTATTCGTGTTGTTTTCAACTGTGTTCTTATCTTCAACATCGTGTATAGTGTTAATAACAATATTATTTACGCCCACTAATTCTAATTGTGCTAAAATTTCTTTTTCAGCACCATTGCCTATAGCTAGCATAGTAATAACCGAAGCAACACCAAAAATAATTCCTAAAGCGGTAAGAAAGGTTCTAACTTTATTAGTTTTTATAAACCAATAAGCTTCTCCAAAATTAGATTTTAATTTTTCTAAAAGTATTTTATCTATCATTTTTATCCAATAGTATTATACTTTCATCTTCCAGGCCTTCTGGTTTATTTAAGTAAACGATGTCGTTTTCACTCAAACCTTTGTTTACAATTACAACCTCGTTGTTTGATTGGCCTAATTCTATTTGTTGCTTGTTTATTGATAAGCCGGATTTTATGTAGGTGTAACTTATAGAATCGTTGTTAAAAATAGCCTCTAAAGGAATCATTAATACATTGTCCAGGTGATCTATTAATATTTTATTAGAAGTAGTCATACCTGGTCTGATATTTTTGTTTGTTTCATTTAATTTAATTAAAACTTGAAATAGTTTAATATCAGAACCGGCCTTAGTTTCGCCAACATTGGCAACATCCGTTACAATACCGTCAAGTTCTACATCAGGAAATGCATCAAAACCTACTTTTACAGTTAGATTTTTTTTAATTTTTCTAATATCTACCTCATTACTGTACGTTTTCGATTCCATTTTGGTTAGGTCTGGTAAACTAGCTATTGCAGGCTCCCAGGATGATATTGTAGATCCAACTTTTTTCTTATTACCGTTCCATTCTTTAATGTAGGTAACCATTCCATCATCTTTAGAATATATGGTAAATTCGTCTTCCAAGTCTAATAAATCTTCTATGGTTTTTTTGTGTTTAGAAACCTCGGTACCTACTTCAATCATTTTGGCATTGGCTTGCTTTTTTTTAATAGAGTAGTCCGCTTTTTTTTCTTTAAGATCGCGGGAAGTACGTTGTATTTTTATTTCTAACGACCTGATAATTGCTGGTGGTTCGTAAATTGAACGCGCCAATTCCAGGCTGTCTTCTTCAATATCAAAAAGTAAATCTTTTATTAGGTTACGTTCTTGCTTAAGTGTTAACGTTGTATCTAGCTGTTGTTGGGTGTACCTTGATTGTGCTTTTTCTAAATTTAAATACGCTTCGTTAATTTGGCCATTAACTTCTGATGCATCTAATTTTCCAATATAACTTCCCTTTTTAACAATCGTACCTTCAGCAACTAAATCTTGTATTTTTATTTGGTAAATATTAAATCGTCTAGCATTACTAGGGCCATTAATTTTTTTTGAACTTGTAGATTGTGCCTCACCGGAAATATATAATTCGTTTAAAAAAGTGCCTTTTACTACTTTTGTAGTAAGTGCTGTAATATTGGTATTATTGGTGTTATAATAAGAATATGTAATTATAATTAGAGTAATTATACCGGCGGCGTACGCAAGTTTTTTTTTCATTTTTTATAATTTAGTTGAATAATGGTTAAAAATATTATACGGCTTATTATTAGGTGTAAACAGTATAATGTTATCCTTTATTGTTAATTATTTATGATTAGTCGTTATTAATTAAAAATAATATCGAAAAAATATAAATTAATTAATTAGGTAGTTAAAAACATCGGTTTCCGAAACTCTAAAATATCCTAGAGGGAAGTTTTTAGGGTTAGTTTGGTTAACGCAATTGCCTCTAACAGTAGCTGGTTGTACTTGAAAAGGATCGCCGGAATTACCATCTGTTTGTTGTAGTAATATATTTAAAAACTCAAATGTTTGTTTGGATATTCCTGAGTTTCTAATACGTATTTGGTTTCCTGTTTTAAGATCTTCATCTGAATAAAATGCAAAAATTTGGTTTCCGTTAGTAAATTCATCGTCGTAAACCTCAAGTGTTGATTTGCTTGTATCTGTTACTGAAAAGTCAAAAAGATAAAAATTTTCAAACGCCTCCGGATCTGTATAAAAGGCTTTTATTTCAATATCTTCACCCGAAAAACCACCATCGTTTTTTTGCTGAACAGAGTCAATAGGGGTTACTGGTATTAAGCGCTCTGATGCTACATAACTTTCGTTGTTATAAAGTATATTTAAAACATAAGTTTCGTTTAGTGTAGGTACGAAATTTTGGGTTTTATAAATACCCGTATTTTCTTCTTCAATAAAATTAAATACAGTATTGTTTGAGTTTGTTACGGTTACTATGGCTCCGGTAGCAGGAGGAACACTAGTTTCAAAAAAGGGTGCTGTTAGGCTTAGTTTAATGGATTGGTTGGATCCGTTTGTTTTTTTATCCCAATTTAATGATGCGTCGATTACTAGTTTTGGTTCTGCTGTATTTAAATCAACATCAATAACATCTTGGCATGCTACTAAAGAGAAAGCGATAAGAAATATTTTAAATATTTTTTTCATAATCTTAAAGTTTAAAATTATAAGATATTGATGGAATAATTCCAAAAATGGCTAGTCTTGTGGCCTCGTTGGCTCCTGTTATTTGGTTTTGACTAAAATTAATTGAAGCAGCATTTTTACGGTTATAAATATTATAAATTCCAAATACCCAATAACTTTGCCATCCTTCTGTTTTATTTGGTTTGGGTGTATAGTTTAAAGCAATATCAAACCGGTGATATGCAGGAAGTCTATCCTTATTTCGTCCGCTAAAATTAGGAACCGTTAATCCATTATATTGGTATTGGCTATTTGGGAAGGTTGTAGGTTGCCCCGTTTGAAATAAGAAGTTGGTGCTAAGTTTCCATTTTTCGCTCCAATCATAACTGCTGGTAAAGGAAATATCGTGTGTTTTATCAAAGGGTGTATTGTACCAATTTCCGTTATTAATACCAAGTTCTGTTGCTGTTCTGCCTAGTGTTTGCTGTTCAGATTTTGATAATGTGTAGGCTAACCAACCCTTAAAGCGGCCTTCGTTTTTTCGTAGTAAAACCTCAAGTCCGTATGCTCTTGATTTTCCGTTTAGTACAACCTGTTCAATAGCATTATTGGCAATTAAATTTGCACCGTCAATATAATCAATTCTATTTTTTACAGCTTTATAAAAGCTCTCAACTTCAAGCGAGTATGTATTATCGTTAAAATTTTTAAAATAACCTAAGGCGTATTGATCTAGTAATTGTGGTTTTATAAATTTTCCGCTTGGTGTCCATATATCAAGTGGTGTAGGGGAGTTGGTGTTAGAAAGCAGGTGTAAATATTGGGCCATACGGTTGTAACTCATTTTTATAGAGCTTTCTGAGTTTAGCTGATATGCTAGGGATGCTCTAGGTTCTAGATTAAAAAAACGTGCAATAACATCACTACGCTTAAATTTTTCTGTTCCTGTAGGGTTGGCTTCTTCATAAATTTTAAAATCCGGATTAAAATTTACTGCTTGGTTGTTTTCGTAGGTATTTAGTTCATCTTGGCCTAAACGATAAAAACTACTAAAACGCAGACCATAGGATAAGTTAAGTTTCTCTGATACTTTATGCGCTACATCTAAATAAATAGCATTTTCAAACGCGTATTTTTTAGTGAGATTAAATGGATTAATACCCGAGGTTGGTACAGTGGGGGTTATTTCTCCTGGATTAAACTGGTAGTAAATACTGTTAATACCGTATTGTAATTTTAGTTTATTGTTTAAGTAATGTTTAAAATCGTATTTTATGTTGAAGTTTTGAATGCCTGAAGCCCAATCAAACTCAACAAAGTCTAATTTTAAATCGTAATCATAATCTGAATAAATTATAGATAGGTTTGAGAAAATTTTATCTGAAAATAAATGATTCCATCTAAAGTTTACAACCGAATTACCATAGGTATTTTCAAAGGTGTCTTCAATTCTAAAAACATCTCTACCAAAATATCCTGATAGATAAATGTTGTTGTTATTGTTAATTTTGTAGCTTAACTTGGTGTTTAGGTCATAGAAGTAGGCAATATTATCTATGTCGAACAAAGGTAAAAACAAGTGTGCGTAGCTAGAGCGGCCACCCACAAGAAAAGATCCTTTATCTTTTTCTAGAGGTCCTTCTAAAAGTAATCTGCTAGACACTAAACCAATACCACCGTTTGCCTGAAATGTTTTACTGTTTCCCTCTTTTTGGTAAATATCTAAAACCGAAGAAACACGGCCACCATATCTAGCGGGGATACCACCTTTATAAAGTTTTAAATCCTTTATGGCATCAGGATTAAAAACAGAAAAGAAACCAAATAAGTGGGATGAGTTATAAATAATGGCTTCATCTAAAAGAATTAAATTTTGATCTGCGGCACCACCTCTAACATTAAACCCTGAAGCGCCTTCACCACCATTTGTAACACCAGGTAAAAGCGTAATAGCTTTTATAATATCTGCTTCTCCTAGTACAACAGGAATGTTTTTTATAGTACTTGAGGTTAAGGTATTAACACTCATTTGTGGTGTTCTTATATTTAATTTTTCAACATTCTCAGTAATTATTACAGCATCTAAACTTTCTAAATTATCGGTTAAGCTTATGTTTTTTGTAATACTTTTTGAAAGTGTAATGGGTTCTGATACGGTAGTATAACCGAGATAACTTATTACCATGGTATAGTTACCTTGCGGGAGTGTAATGGAATAGAATCCATATTCATTGGTTATGGTTCCTGATGCTATTTCCGGAAAACTAATATTAACACCTATTAAGGTTTCATTACTTTTTTCTTCAGAAATGGTACCACTTATTGTAAATTTCTCTTGAGCATTTAGTGTGTAAACGGAAAAATATATGGTAGAAAAAATCCATATTAAAGCGTATTTCATTTTACAATTTTTTTATAAATGTATAAAAAAAGCTCCTTTTAAGGAGCTTTTAAAATATTAATTGATTTATTCTAGTATGGCGTTGAAGGTTTCACTAGGTCTCATAACATTATTTATGAGAGCTTCGTTAGGTGTATAATAACCGCCTATATCGGTAGCATGTCCTTGTATGTCGTTTAATTCTTTAACAATAAGCTGCTCTTTTTCAGCTAATTTTTTTGCTATTGGGGTAAACTCCATTTTTAAGCTCTCATCTATATCTTGATTGGCAAGTTCTTGCGCCCAGTAAAGTGCGATATAGAAATGGCTTCCTCTATTGTCTAGTTCTCCAGATTTTCTTGAAGGCCCTTTACTATTTTCTAATAATTTGTCTGTAGCGTCATCTAAAGTTTGACCTAAAATTTTAGCTTTAGGGTTGTTATTAACTTGGCTAAAATGCTCTAAAGAAACAGCCATTGCTAAAAATTCTCCTAATGAATCCCATCTTAAATGATTCTCTTCAATTAATTGTTGTACATGTTTTGGGGCAGAACCACCAGCACCTGTTTCAAACAAACCGCCGCCATTCATTAAAGGAACTATAGATAGCATTTTTGCACTAGTTCCAACTTCTAAAATTGGGAATAAATCTGTTAAATAGTCGCGTAATACGTTTCCGGATACAGAAATAGTATCTAGGCCTTTTGCAATACGTTTGCATGTGTATTTTGTGGCCTCAACCGGTGATAAAATTCTTAAATCTAAATTTGTAGTATCGTGATCTTTTAAATACGTATTTACTTTTTTAATGATTTGGGCATCGTGAGCTCTATTTTTATCCAACCAAAATACCGCAGGAGTTTCAGAAGCTCTAGCACGTGTTACGGCTAGCTTAACCCAATCTTGTATTGGAGCGTCCTTAGTTTGGCACATTCTCCAGATATCTCCAACTTCAACAGCATGTTCTAGAAGTGTTTTTCCTTTAGCATTTATAACTTTTACAACACCGCTTGCAGGAATTTCAAATGTTTTATCATGCGAGCCATATTCTTCAGCTTTTTGCGCCATAAGGCCAACATTAGGTACGGTTCCCATAGTTGTTGGATCGAATGCACCGTTTTCTTTACAGAATTTAATAGTTTCTTCGAAAACACCAGCATAACTACTATCTGGAATTACAGCTTTGGTATCTTGAAGTTTACCGTCTGCATTCCACATTTTTCCAGATGAACGAATCATTGCAGGCATAGAGGCATCAATAATAACATCACTTGGTACGTGTAAATTTGTTATTCCTCTATCGGAATTAACCATGGCTACATCAGCACCATGATCTAAAGCGTATCTTATGTCTTGACGAATCTCGTCGCGTTTATCTTCTGGTAATTTACTTAAATTTTCAAGGAGGTTGGCAAATCCATTATTTACGTTAACACCAATTTTATTAAATGTTTTACCATGTTTTTTAAATAATCCTTTAAAGAATACGCGTACAGCATGACCAAAAATAATAGGGTCACTAACTTTCATCATAGTAGCTTTCATGTGTAATGAGAGCAGTACGTTTTTATCTAGAGCATCTTCTACTTGTTCTTCTAAAAACTCAAGTAATGCTATTTTACTCATTACTGTGGCGTCTATAATTTCTCCATTAAGTAAAGGGAAACTAGACTTTAAAACTGTAGTTTTTCCATTATCATCAGTATGTTCAATACTTACAGTAGTAGCTTCTTTTACGGTAAGCGATTTTTCGTTATGTGCAAAATCACCACTAGACATTGTGGCCACATGCGTTTTAGAGTCGCTAGACCAAGCCCCCATAGTATGTGGGTTGTTTTTAGCATAATTTTTAACTGCTTTTGGCGCGCGCCTGTCGCTGTTACCTTCTCTTAATACAGGGTTTACAGCACTTCCTTTTATTTTATCGTAGCGCGATTTAATATCTTTTTCCTCGTCTGTTTTTGCTTCACTAGGGTAATTAGGTAGTTTAAAACCTTTGGATTGCAACTCACTAATAGCGTCTTGTAATTGTGGCACAGACGCACTAATATTAGGTAATTTAATAATGTTTGCTTCTGGTTTTTTTGCTAATTCTCCTAGTATTGCTAAATCGTCTGTTACACGTTGGTCTTCATTTAAAAAATCTGGGAATACAGCTAAAATTCTTGCTGCTAATGAAATATCTTTAGTTTCAATAGTAATACCTGAAGATTTAACGAACGCTTTTACAATAGGTAATAAAGAGCGTGTTGCTAAAGCTGGAGCTTCATCAGTTTTTGTATAAATGATTTTAGACATTGGTGTCGGTTTTTTTTAAATTAATATTATGTAGTGTTTTGAAAGTAAGTCTTTTTACTAAACGTTAAATGCGAATATACAAAAAATGACTTTTAAAAATATTTTGTTTTTTAATGAAAATAATACATAAACTTAACTCTTATAATACATTAAAATTAGGCTTATTCTTATTTTATTAAAAATAGTTTTTTAGCTAAAAAAAGCCTTGAATTAAATTTCAAGGCTTTTAAAAATTGTAAATGTATTTTATTAACGTCTACGTTCTGTAATTCTAGCTTTCTTGCCAGTAAGACCTCTAAAGTAGAAGATACGTGCTCTACGCACTTTACCACGTTTGTTTACTTCTATTTTTTGTAATGCAGGTAAATTTACTGGGAAGATACGCTCTACACCAATTGATCCCGACATTTTTCTTATAGTAAAAGTTTCTGAGCTTCCAGATCCTCTTCGTTGTATTACAGTACCTCTAAAAAACTGAGTACGTGTTTTAGCACCCTCTTTAATCTCGTAGAATACCGTTATAGTATCACCAGCTGCAAATACTGGTAAATCAATTTTTGTTACAAATTCGTCTTGTACAAATTTTACTAAAGATTCCATATCTTTATATTTATTTTATTATTTTTAGAACAACATTCACGATTTTCGCCAGAGGTTAACCCAAATTAGTTTGCAAATGTAACTAACTAATAAGTTATTAGCAATTATTAATTCTTTTTTTTTGAGTTCTTTTTTTTCAAGTATCATGGCATTCTAATTTATGTATTTAAAACACCAAATAAAATTAACAGGTTGTTAGTATTCTACGCATTGGTCATATTATTGAAATTAAATGAATTTTTTTTTAAATTATTTCCTGTCCTATAATTTAAATTTATTGTAGGTTTAATGCTAGTTTATAAAATCTTCCTAAATAAATAAGGTGGTTTTATTTAGGAACTTATAATACCATGTAAATTGAAAAATTAACAACAGGTGTTTGCGCGTACTTATTATATAGACTGTATTAGGTATCCTTGCATAATTTGAACAATTGATCATTAAAAATTATGTTCAAACCATATAAATATTTAATTTTGCAGAAATAGCTAATTCAGAATGCAGTAGCACTTTAAAAGCAGAAAAAGTTAAAACTTGTTCGCAGCTATATCTTAATTTAAATAGCAATACGATTTATTAAATGAAAGATTTATTCGAGAAAATTTATAAAGACAAAGGACCATTAGGTAAATGGGCATCTCAAGCAGAAGGGTATTTTGTTTTCCCTAAACTAGAAGGCGAGATTTCAAACCGTATGAAATTTCAAGGGAAGGATGTAATAACTTGGAGTATTAACGATTATCTAGGGTTGGCAAATCACCCAGAAGTTCGTAAAGTTGATGCAGAGGCTGGCGAAAAATATGGGTCTGCCTATCCAATGGGTGCTAGAATGATGTCTGGTCATACAGATTTGCACGAACAACTTCAAAATGAATTAGCAGCTTTTGTAAGCAAAGAGGCAGCTTACCTTTTAAACTTTGGCTACCAAGGTATACTATCTACCATTGATGCATTAGTTGGTAAAGATGATATTATTGTTTATGATGTTGATTCGCATGCATGTATTATAGATGGTGTGCGTTTACACATGGGGAAACGTTTTACTTATAAGCATAACGATATTGAAAGCTTAGAAAAAAACCTAGAACGTGCAACTAAAATGGCAGAACAAACAGGAGGTGGCATTTTAGTTATCTCTGAGGGTGTATTTGGTATGCGCGGAGAACAAGGGCGTTTAAAAGAAATAGTAGAACTTAAAAAGAAATTTAATTTTAGATTTCTGGTTGATGATGCTCACGGCTTTGGTACCTTAGGTGCTACAGGAGCAGGAGCAGGAGAAGAGCAAGGCGTTCAAGATGATATTGATGTTTATTTTGCAACTTTTGCAAAATCTATGGCTAGTACCGGTGCATTTATTGCCGCAGATAAAGAAATTATTGATTACTTAAAATATAACTTACGTTCTCAGATGTTTGCAAAATCATTGCAAATGCAGTTAACTGTTGGCGCATTAAAGCGTTTGGATATGTTACGTACTATGCCGGAACTAAAGGCAAATCTCTGGACTATTGTTAATGCTTTACAATCTGGTTTAAAAGAACGTGGTTTTGATATTGGAACAACACAAAGTTGTGTAACCCCAGTATACTTAAAAGGAAGTATACCAGAGGCTATGGCTTTAGTGAGAGATTTAAGAGAAAATTACGGTATTTTCTGCTCTATAGTAGTTTATCCTGTTATCCCTAAAGGTTTAATTCTGTTAAGAATGATTCCTACTGCGACTCATACCTTAAAAGATGTGTCTGAAACATTAGATGCTTTTGATGCTATTAGAGAACGACTAGATAATGGAACTTATAAGCGCCTGTCTGCATCTGTAATGGCTGCTATGGAAGAATAGAATTATATTGTACATTGTAAATATTAAAATTCCGATTCAAATACTTTATTTGGATCGGATTTTTTTTGTTAAAAAAAATAAACTAATAAAATCAATGCCTAATAATTCTCATTTTTTTTGAATGTATTTAAACACATAATACGCCATAATTCATAAAATGAATTCTTTTTATTGTGTGTATGAAGTGAACAAATATGTACTGCTTTAAATTTTTAAACGCGCAGAAGCTACAACATTTTGTTCGGCAAAATTACCCTCTAAATACTTTAAATATCCAACCATAGCAATCATGGCAGCATTATCTGTGGTAAATTCAAATTTAGGAACATAAGTTGTCCAGCCAAATTTATGTTCACCATCCTTTAAAGCTTGCCGTATGCCAGAATTAGCAGAAACACCACCTCCAATAGCAATATGATTAATCTCAGTTTGCTTTGTTGCTAATTTCAATTTATCAATTAAAATACCAATAATAGTGTATTGAATAGAGGCGCATATGTCGTTTAGGTTTTCACTAATAAAATTAGGGTTTGCTTTTACTTCACGTTGTATAAAGTATAAAACAGCAGTTTTAAATCCAGAAAAGCTAAAATTTAATCCCTTAACACGGGGTTTAGTAAATTGAAATGCTCTTGGGTTTCCTAACGCTGCTCTGCGGTCTATTTCTGGGCCAGCAGGGTAACCCAATCCTAAAATTTTACCACTTTTATCAAATGCTTCACCAACGGCATCATCAATAGTTTCGCCAATAACATCCATTTCAAAATAATTATTCACTTTAACAATTTGAGTATGGCCCCCAGAAATAGTTAGTGCTAAAAAGGGAAATGGAGGTTTTTCAAAATCGTCTTCTTCAATAAAATGAGCCAATATGTGCCCTTGCATATGGTTAACATCAATAAGCGGAATGTTTAACCCAAAAGCTAGCGATTTTGCAAATGAAGTTCCAACTAATAAACTACCCATTAGTCCTGGGCCTTTAGTAAATGCTATGGCATTTAAATCTGTTTTACTAATACCAGCTTGTTTTATTGCTTCATGTACTACAGGAACTATGTTTTGTTGGTGTGCTCTTGAAGCGAGTTCGGGTACAACGCCTCCAAATGCTTCGTGTATTTTTTGACTAGCTACTACATTGCTTAAAATACGACCGTTAAAAATTACAGAAGCCGCTGTATCATCGCAAGACGATTCAATTCCTAGTATGTAAATATTTTGTCTTTCCATGAATAAGTGTTAGGCACAATAATTGCTATTTTTTCGATTAAATAAGAGTCTCAATCATTACTTTTACATATAATTACAAAAGTAGTTTATTTACACAATTTGTTTAAAAATTCGCTTGTTATTTTTAAGCATTTTTTAGAGTAATCATTTTCGTAAACGTTTAGTTTTTATTGTACGTTTTATTTTACTTCAAAAAATGTTTTAGTTAAAAATTTACATTGAGTGTTATTTAAAAAATGAATTAAAAATATAATTTCAAGAGCATCGAAAAGTATTTAAAAATAATATCAAAAATAATAGGTATTCTATTGTTACTATTCATCATTTTGGTGTTGGTTTTGTCCATTCCATACATTCAAACTTTGTTAGGGAAACACGCTACAGAATGGGTTAACGATAAGTTTAAAACTAATATTAATATTGATAAGGTTAACTTAAAATTTAATGGCGATGTAGAATTAAAAAGCATTTATATTGAAGATTATAAACAAGATACCTTAATAAGTGCAGCAGAAATAAATACATCTATTTTAAGGTTTGGTAATTTATATAAAGGAAATCTCGTTTTTGGAGACATTGCTATTAAAAACCTTTTGTTTAATATAAATACTTATAAAGGTGAAACGCAAACGAACTTGGATGTTTTTGTAGATCGTTTTAAAAGTGATAATCCAGCAACAGTAAAAAGCAGTTTTTTGTTATCCTCTAGCGATGTATCTATATTGAATAGCGCATTCAAGTTTTCAGATGAAAATAGGCAAAATACTAAAGTACTTCATTTTGAAAATTTAAATATTAATGCTACTAATTTTTTAATTAACGGAAGTAGTGTTAGCACGCGTATAAATACATTGTCATTTAAAGATAGTAGAGGAGTCGAGGTTAAAAATATGGTAACAAATTTTGCTTACACAGTAACCGATATGACGTTTTCAAACTTTAAAATAAAAACACCAAACTCTGTATTAAAGGGCGATTTAAAATTCGCTTATAAGCGTGAAGATTTAAAATATTTTGTAGATAAAGTAAATGTAAGCGGTAGTTTTAAAGATTCATATATTCAGTTGGATGAGTTAAATACGTTTTATAACGAGTTTGGCGTTAATCAATCGGTAAAATTTAGTACAAGTATATCGGGTACCTTAAACAATTTGCAAACTAATAATTTAGAGCTTAACTCAAATTACAAAACTAGAGTTTATGGCGATATTAATTTTAAAAATCTATTTAGTAAGCAAGTAAATGATTTTTATATGAATGGCAATTTTAGCGATTTATCTTCAACATATAAGGATTTAAAGGGCTTATTGCCTAACGTTTTAGGAGCCGTTATTCCTTCTAGTTTCGATAGGTTAGGCTATTTTACTATTACGGGTAATTCTCAAGTTACAACCTCAAAAGTTCTTGCAGATATTGAAATTAATACAGCATTAGGCTATGTAGATTCTAATTTAGAGATTACCAATATAAATAATATTGACAATGCGGATTATAGGGGGAATATGATTTTTGAAGCTTTTGATTTTGGAGCCTTCTTAGATGATCCTAAAGTAGGGACAGCATCTTTAAACGTAAACGTTGATGGAAAGGGTTTTGTGGCAGAAAAAATTAAAACTAAAGTTAAAGGAGAGGTTTTCGAACTCGTATATAATAATTATAATTATGAAAATATAAAGGTTGTTGGAAATATTAAAAATAAAATATTTGACGGAAACTTAAATGTTAATGATAAAAATCTGCAATTGAATTTTAAAGGTTTGGTAGATTTTTCTGAAAAAGTAAGAAAGTATGATTTTGAAGCTGAAATTGATTACGCCGATTTAAATACGCTCAATTTTGTAAAAAAAGATAGTGTGTCTATTTTTCAGAGTAGAGTTAAAATGAACATGAATAGTAGTAGTTTTGATGATGCATATGGTAAGATAGCATTTAGTAAAACCAGCTATAAAAATGAGAATGATACGTACTATTTTGATAAGTTTAATATTTCATCAAAATTTGAAAGCGATACGCGTTTTGTCAAATTTAGTTCACCCGATATTATTGATGGAGAAATAAAAGGACGTTTTTTTCTTAAGGATTTAGGTAAATTATTTAAAAATTCGGTAGGTCATATTTATACAAATTACGTACCTTATAAAGTAGCGAGTAAGCAATCTTTAGATTTTAATTTTAAAATCTACAACAAAATTATAGACGTTTTTTTTCCAGAAATTGAAGTGGGTAAAAACACCTTTATTAGAGGTAGGGTGGAAAGTGAAGAGGAAAATTTTAAATTAACATTTAAATCCCCTAAAATTAAGTATTTAGAAGATTTTGCGGAAAACATAGAGCTGCAAGTCGATAATAGCAATCCATTATTTAATACTTATGTGCAAATAGACAGTTTAAACACCAATATTTACAAAGTTTCTAAGTTTAATTTAATAAATGTTACAGTAAATGATACGCTCTTTATGAGGTCGGAATTCTCTGGAGGAAATCAAAATAAAGATATTTACAATTTAAGTTTTTTTCATACAATAAACTCTCAAAATGAATCTGTTGTTGGTTTCAAAAAATCCGATATTACCATAAAAGATTATAAATGGATAATTAATGAAAATCAAGATAATTTTCATAAAGTAACATTTAATAAAAAGGGCACTAAATTTGATTTTGATAAATTTAGTATACGCCACAACGAAGAGGAAATTAAGTTTTCTGGTATTGTCAAGGATTCTACAGAAAAAGACCTTAAGCTAAATTTTAAAAATGTAGCCTTAGCTAAAATTACACCAAATATTGATAGCCTATCACTCTCTGGAAGAATAAATGGAAATTTAACATTACTACAAGCAAACGGAAATTATTTTCCAAATTCTAATGTAGTTATAGATAATTTTTCAATTAACGATTTTTTGTTAGGATCTTTTGATGCTGCCATCTCTGGAAATGAATCTTTAACAAATTACAAAATAGATGCTACAATTAAACACAATCTAGCCACAGCATTTGCAGCTAAGGGAGACATATTCCTTACAGAGAGCAAGGCTACCGCTGATGTAGTTTTAGGTTTTAACGATTTTAATTTAGCACCATTAAATCCTTTTTTGGATGGTGTTTTATCAAATATTAGAGGCAATGCCAATGGCGATGTGCGTGTAGTTGGCGATTTAAAAAAAGTAGATATTTTTGGTGATTTAATAATAGAAAGCGGCGGTTTTGGTATACCATATCTTAATGTGGATTATGAGTTAAACAACAAATCTTCAGTAAGTTTAAAAGAACAAAGTTTTGTGTTTAATGATGTGAAACTAACCGATACTAAATACAAATCTAAAGGTGTTTTAAATGGATTTATAAAGCATATTAATTTTTCAAATTGGAATTTGGGTTTGGATGTGGAGACACCACGATTATTAATTTTAGATACAAAGGAAGCTGAAGAATCACTTTATTATGGTACAGGGTTTTTAGGAGGTCGAGCAAGTATTTCTGGCCCTACAGAACAACTAGCTATAAATGTTGTTGGTGAAACTAAACGAGGTACTGTTTTTAAAATTCCACTAAGCGATGCGGAGTCCTTTGGTGATAACTCTTATGTTAGCTTTATAACTAAAGAAGAAAAAGAAGCTATAAAACAAGGAGCTTATGTTTTTGTAGATGAAATAAAAGGGCTTGAACTCAATTTTGATTTAGATGTTACTGAAGATGCTGAGGTAGAAATTATTATTGATAAAGAAACAGGACACGCCTTGAAGGGCCGCGGTCGTGGCGGTGTGTTGGTTGAAATTAATACCAATGGTAAATTCAATATGTGGGGTGATTTTGCTGTTTTTGAAGGGGTTTATAATTTTGCTTTTGGTGGCTTAATTCAAAAAGAGTTCATAGTAAAACCAGGGGGTACTATAGCTTGGGAAGGCGACCCTTTAAATGCTATTATTAGGATGGATGCTGTGTATAAAACCCAAGCCAATCCATCACCATTATTGGATAACCCAATAAATAGGAGCATACCTGTGGATCTTAATATAGCATTATCTGGAAATTTAGAACAATTTGATCCTGTATTTTCTTTTGAGTTTCCTAACGTTAACTCAGCAGTAAAATCAGAGCTTAATTACCGCTTAGAATCTAAAGACGAGCGAGACACGCAAGCTTTATTTTTGGTGTCTACAGGCTCTTTTTCAAGAGGTTTAAATAATTTAAATGCATCTGGTACTATTGCAGAACGTTTAAATGGTATTTTAAATGGTATTTTTACAACAGGCGATAGTAAGGTAAATGTAGGCCTAAATTACGAAGCAGGCCAAAACAGACCAGATTATCAAACCGATGATCGATTGGGTGTAACATTGCAAACACAAATTAGTGATCGGGTACTTATAAATGGCAAGGTGGGCGTACCAGTTGGTGGTGCTACAGAAACTGTTATTGCAGGCGATGTGGAAATTGATTTTCTGTTAAATGAGAATGGTACTTTAACAGCTCAAGTATTTAATAGAGAAAATAGCATTAGAAATTTTGGCGAGCAAATAGGATATACTCAAGGTGTTGGACTTGCTTACAATGTGGATTTTGATACATTTAAAGAGCTTATTCAAAAAATTTTTAAAAACTCTAAGGTTAAAAAAATAACCAGTGAAGAAAGCGAAAATGAAAAAGAAAGTCCATTACCAGATTTCATTTTTATTAAGCCTAATATTCAAGAATAATTAAATTTTTATAAGAAGCCTTGCACGATTGTACATTTTATAAACTAAAACGTTATAGTCTTAAAACTTCTAATATTTACTGTAAAAGCAGTAGATATATCCAATTTGTTTAGTAATTTTACCTTAATAATCTGAAAATTTATGACAAGCAACATTAAAAAAATAGCCGTTTTAACATCAGGAGGGGACTCTCCCGGAATGAATGTAGCCATTCGATCGGTAGTAAGAACTTGTGCGTACCATAATGTTGAATGTGTTGGTGTGTACCGTGGTTACCAAGGTCTTATGGAAGGCGACTTTAAACAAATGGATGCTAGAAGCGTAAGAGGTATTATAAATAAAGGCGGTACCATACTAAAATCAGCAAGATCCAATGAGTTTAGAACCAAAGAGGGAAGAATAAAAGCACACCAGCAACTACGCGATGCAGAAATTGGAGGATTAGTTGTTATTGGTGGAGATGGTTCTTTTACAGGAGCTTTAATATTTAATCAAGAATTTGGATTCCCAGTTATGGGAATTCCTGGTACTATTGATAATGATATTTTTGGAACATCTCATACCCTAGGCTTCGATACTGCACTTAATACTGTAATTGATGCTATAGATAAAATTCGAGATACAGCAAGTTCACACAATAGATTATTTTTTATAGAGGTTATGGGTCGCGATGTGGGTCATATCGCTTTAAATGCAGGAATTGCCGGAGGTGCCGAAGAAATTTTAATACCTGAAGAAGATTTAGGCTTAGAGCGTTTAGTAGAATCTCTAAATCGAAGCAGAAAATCTGGAAAATCATCAAGTATTGTTATTGTCGCAGAGGGTGACAAGATTGGTAAAAATATTTTTGAATTAAAAGACTATGTGGACGAGAATATGGAAGGGTACGACGTACGCGTTTCTGTGCTTGGCCACATGCAACGTGGTGGTTCGCCTTCATGTTTTGATCGTGTACTAGCAAGTCGAATGGGGGTTAAAGCTGTAGAATCTATGCTAAACGGCCAGACAAATTATATGGTAGGTTTAATGGATGGTAAAATGGAATTAACGCCGCTAGACAATGCAATTAAAGGTAAAACGAAAATTAACTTAGAATTATTACGTGTCTCAGATATTATGAGCACATAACATAAATATTAAACAAAAATTATGTCAAAATTAAAAATTGGAATTAACGGATTTGGTCGAATAGGAAGAATTGCATTTAGAGTTGCAGCTTCTAGATCTAATGATATTGAAGTTGTAGGTATTAATGATTTGTTAGATGTTGAGCATTTAGCATACTTATTAAAATTTGATTCTGTTCATGGTAAGTTTGATGGAACTATTTCTACAAAAGATGGCCATTTAGTTGTTAACGGAAATACCATAAGAGTTACAGCAGAGCGTAACCCAGAAGATTTAAAGTGGGATGCTGTAGGAGCAGACGTAGTTTTGGATTGTACAGGTATTTTTACAACTTTAGAAGGTGCAGGTAAACACATTAAGGCAGGCGCTAAAAAAGTAGCTATTTCTGCACCATCTGCAGATGCTCCAATGTTTGTAATGGGGGTAAACCATAAAGAAATTACTGGTGCTCATACTATTGTTTCAAACGCATCTTGTACTACTAATTGTTTAGCACCTTTAGCTAAAGTAATTCACGATAAATTTGGAATTGCAGAAGGCTTAATGACAACTGTTCATGCAGCAACAGCAACACAATCTACAGTTGATGGAGTTTCTAAAAAGGATTACAGACTAGGGCGTGCATCTTTAAACAATATCGTACCTGCATCAACTGGAGCAGCAAAAGCGGTAGGTAAAGTAATCCCTTCGTTAAATGGTATATTAACAGGTATGGCTTTCAGAATTCCTACAGTTGATGTATCTGTTGTAGATTTAACATGTCGTTTGGAAAAAAGTGCATCTTGGGATGAAGTAAAGAAAGCTTTAAAAGATGCTTCTGAAGGCGAATTAAAAGGTATCTTGGGTTATACTGAAGAAGGTGTAGTATCTCAAGATTTTGTTTCTGAACCTAAAACGAGTACGTTTGATGCTAATGCGAGTATGGCATTAAATGATAACTTTGTAAAGTTAGTATCTTGGTATGATAACGAGTACGGTTATTCAACCAAGTTAATTGATTTAGCACAACACATTGGTGCTACAAAATAAATTGTTTAAAACCCACAGTATTAGTTTTAATAGCTAATGCTGTGGGTTTTTTTATACTAATTCATAGTGAATAGCTTTTTAAAATTCTGTTGAAAATAATAATATTACGTAGCACTTTTAAAAACTAAATTTGTGTTTTTTTACTAATAGATTATTTTGGTATTCACTGCTAATAACACTCCTAAATTTATGATTCTAATTATTGATAGTGGTTCTACAAAGTCAGACTGGTTAGCAGTAGATAGTGATGGTAATAAATTAATGGACAAAATCCGTACAAAAGGATTGAACCCAGCAATTTTAAATGAGAAAAAGCTAACAAAAAGAATTTTAAAGAGTAAGGCTCTAAAAGCACATAAGGAGGATGTAACCCATGTGTTTTTTTATGGTGCAGGATGCGGTACATCAAAAGCAAAAATATTATTAAATAGTGTTTTGGCTAACGTTTTTGTAAATGCCCTAGTGGAAGTTAATGAGGATACATTAGCAGCAGTATATGCAACTATTAATAATCCAAAGGAAGCTGCGGTAGTATGTATATTAGGTACGGGATCCAATTGCAGTTATTACGATGGAGAAACACTACATCAGCGCGTTATTTCTCTAGGTTATACCTTAATGGATGACGCTTCGGGAAATTATTACGGCAAACAGTTAATTAGAGATTATTACTATAATCAGATGCCAGAAAATGTTAAAGTAGCCTTTGGAGCTAAATTTAATTTAGAGGCCGATTTTATAAAATATAATTTATATAAACAACCAAGCCCTAACGCCTATTTGGCGAATTTTGCAGAATTTATGTTTCTACAGAAAGATTCTGAATATACAATTAACCTTATAAAAAAGGGTATTAGAGTATTTGCAACTAACATGATTATGCAATATAAAGAGGAATTAAAAACAGCACCTGTTCATTTTGCTGGCTCTATTGCTTTTTTTGCTCAAAAAGAAATTAAAGAAGTTGCGGAAGAAATGGGTTTTAAAGTGGGTAACTTTGTTCGTAGACCTATTGACGGTTTAGTCCCATTTCATACTAAAAGCTTGTAAAAAAAGTATGGCATAATTACCAATGGGTTTATAGGTAAGTCTCTTGCATTTTTTTCTATAATTAAAAAAACAACTCTAGTTGTTAACAATTTCCTGTTTAGTGATAACACCTAAAAAAACAAGACTTAAAATTTAGTATATTTTAAGTCCTATTTTAATGGGATCGGTATTTTTATTCTATTTTTTTTTAACTTTTACTTAGCTATATTTTAAATTTAATAAATACTTATTCTGTACTTTCCTCCATAGTGTGATATACGTTTTGTACATCATCGTCTTCCTCAAGCTTTTCTAAAAGTTTTTCAACATCCTCAGCTTGCTCTGCAGTTATTTTTTTTGTTACCTGCGGAATACGCTCAAATCCAGAAGAAATAATTTCAATATTATTAGTTTCTAAATACGATTGAATGTTTCCAAAGCTTTCAAAAGCCGCATAAATCATTATACTTTTTTCTATGTTTCCGTCTTGATCTTCGTCTGTATCCTCAAAAATTTCATCAACACCAAAATCTATTAACTCTAATTCTAATTCCTCTAAATCAAAATCATTATCTTTAATTTTAAAATTGCAAGTATGGTCAAACATAAAAACAACAGAGCCAGAAGTGCCTAAACTTCCATCGGTTTTATTAAAATAAGACCTTACATTGGCCACTGTACGTGTATTATTATCTGTGGCTGTTTCTATTAGCACAGCAATACCATGTTGTGCGTAACCTTCAAAAATTACTTCTTTATAATCGCCTTGTCCTTTTTCACTCGCTTTTTTAATTGCGCGTTCTACATTATCTTTAGGCATGTTAACAGATTTAGCATTCTGTATAACAGCTCTTAATCGTGAATTACTATCAGGGTCAGGACCGCCTTCCTTTACAGCCATAACAATGTCTTTACCAATTCGTGTAAAGGCTTTGCTCATGGCAGACCAACGTTTCATTTTTCTTGCTTTTCTAAATTCGAAAGCTCTTCCCATAATTTTAAGTATTAATTTTATGTATTTTCCAAAAGAAAATTTTTATTGGTAACGCAGTAAAAAAATGCGTTTGAATTATTTTATTTTTGTAAACTGTAATCTAGTGGATTTAATATTTTACAAAGTTAAAAACCTAATTTACAATTACAAATTATTCATCATTTGGTTCAACAATCTTTCCTAAATATTGAGTTAATATAAAACCTTTATTTTAATATTACTACTAGTACAAAAGGATAGCGCGCGGGTAGGTAAGTTATAAGCTGCTGTTTTTTTAGTTGTTACATCCTGTAGTGGCAATTGTAATTATAGCCACAACGTTATAGCAGTTAATAATGCCTTTAAATTGGTTGTATAGCAGTAGTATACAATTTTCAGTTAGATAGGGAGTCATTTTATTTTTAAGATGCGCTATTTACTTAATCGTACTAATTAAATTTTTAGCCCAGTTAATATATCATCACTCTTAATTTGAAGGTGTTTAGGTAGTTTATTATACTTAGGTAAAACAGCTAAATAGCGATCGTTGTTTGTCGTGTAAACACGTTTGTAGCTAGATATTTGTTTAAGCATTAAGGTATCAATAATTTCTTTGATAAAATCTTCATGATGTACCAAATCGCTACTTCCTAAATGGAAAATACCGCATTTGTTCCTATTTATTATATAATGAATTTGTTGTGTAACTTTTTCATCAGTAGTTACATTCATAATTAAGTTAGGGAACACTTCAATAGGTTCATTTTCTTTTGTAAATTTAATGAATTCTTGAATTCTTGGCGACTGTACTCCAAAAACCATGGGTAGCCTTATAATGGCTGCCTGCTTTTTTGGCAGACGTAATAACATATTCTCAATTTTTATTTTAAAATGCCCATACATACTATTACTATATGTTTTGTCTAGTTCATAGCTTGGATATTTTATATAGGCATCAAACACATTAGCAGAAGAAATAAAAATAATCTTTATTTTATGCTTTAATACATATTCTGTAAGGTGTTGGTGTACTAAAACTTGCTTTGAAAAATCGCCGCGAATGGACGAAATAATAATGGTTGGCTTTACAGCTTCTAAAATTTCATAGATATCATCTTCTTCAATATTATATTGAAAAAAGTGTTTATTTTTTTCTAAAATGGTGTTAGCGGTATTGTAAGTTCCAAAAGTTTTAAAATAGGCGCGGAGTTCTTTGTAAATGGAGCCTCCTAAAAATCCGCTTGCACCTAAAATTAAAACTATGTGTTTATCTTCTCGCTTTAACATTTATTAAAGGTTAAAATTTGGAACTTTTAAAAAATAGATTGTTTCGTTTGCGTTGTAAATTGCTCTAAAGCAAGCATGCCTAATTTAGAGTTTCCTTTTTTATTAAGTCCAGGTGCCCAAGTCGTTATAACAAATTTATCGGGAAGTAGTGCTACTATACCACCACCAACACCACTTTTTCCTGGTAAGCCAACTTTAAATGCGAATTCCCCCGCTTCATCATAAAACCCACATGTAAGCATTAAAGCATTAATGCGTTTAACTTGTCTGTCTGTAATATGTTGTTTGTTTTGAATACAGATACCATTGTTTGAAAACATGAAAAATGCATCGGATAACTGGCTGCAAGTCATTTCGATAGCACATTGGTGGAAATAAAAATCTAAAACTTCATCTACAGGATTGTTTAAATTTTTAAAAGATTTTAAAAGGTTAGCAGCTGCAAAATTTTTGTAACCTGTAATTTTTTCAGAGTTGGCAACAGCTTTGTTGTAATTTATAGTATTATCATTAGCTAGCCCGCGTACATAATTTAAAAAATCTTGTTTAGGGTTTTTTAAATTCGAAACTAGTATGTCTGCGATAACAATTGCTCCTGCATTTATTAATGGATTACGAGGAATTCCATTTTCTATTTCAAGCAAAGCTAATTGATTAAAAGGGTGTCCAGAAGGTTCAACAGTAACTCGGTTCCATACAGCATCTCCTATAAGTTCTATAGCTTCAGCCAGTGCTAAGGCTTTTGAAATACTTTGGATTGAAAATTTTTTATTAAAATCTCCCACAGAAAATGATCCGTGATTATAAGTTTTTAAATGAATGCCAAAATTTGTTACATCAACATGAGCAAGTTCTGGTATGTAAGAGGCGACTATGCCTTTATCTTTAGCTTTTATCGCTTCTTGATAAATAGTATTTAAAATGGCTTTATAATCTGGCATATCATTTTTTATAGAACGGTAGTTTTATAATAGTTGCAGGGACAGTGTTTTTGCGTATTTTAATATTAATTGTGTTTCCTACAACACTGTGGGTAGAGCTAACATATCCCATACCTATTCCTTTATTTAGAGAAGGAGACATGGTTCCAGAGGTAACGGTACCAATAGGTGCGTCCTTTTCGTTAGTAATTTTATAGCCTTGTCTAGGTATGCCACGACTATTCATCTCAAAAGCAATTAGTTTTCGTTTGGGACCATTTGTTTTTTCAGCCTTTAAGGCTTCAAAATTTGTAAATTTTTTGTTAAATTTTGTAATCCAGCCCAAACCAGCTTCAATTGGCGAGGTTGTGTCGTCAATATCATTACCATAAAGGCAATAACCCATTTCTAAGCGTAGTGTATCGCGTGCAGCAAGGCCTATTGGCTTTATGCCAAAACTGGCTCCAGCTTTTAACACTGCATCCCAAATTTGTTCAACTTCTTGGTTTTTACAATATATTTCAAAACCACCACTACCCGTGTAACCTGTTGCAGAAATTATAACATTTTCAATACCAGCAAAATTACCAACTACAAAATTATAAAAAGAAATGGCAGATAAGTCTTGGGACGTTAGACTTTGCATAGCTTCAATGGCTTTTGGTCCTTGAATCGCTAACAGTGAGTAATCTGCGCTTAAATCTTGTATTTTTGCTCCAATATCGTTTTTCGATTTAATCCAATTCCAATCCTTTTCAATATTGCTAGCATTAACAACTAATAAAAAACTATCGTCTTTTATTTTATAGATTATCAGATCGTCCACAATACCACCAGTATCATTAGGCATGCAACTGTATTGCGCTTTACCTATAGTTAGTTTAGAGGCATCATTACTAGATATTTTTTGAATTAAGTTTAGCGCATCTTTACCTTCAACTAAAAATTCTCCCATGTGGGATACATCAAAAACACCAACAGATTTTCTTACGGTTTCATGTTCTATTTTAACACCTTCATATTGCACGGGCATATTGTACCCCGCAAAAGGGACTAGTTTTGCGCCTAATGCTTGGTGTATTTTTGTTAGGGCTGTATTTTTCATTTCAAAATCTATATTTATTTGTTGCCCAAACGAGCAAATATTTTGTAAGATACAAAGCTTTACAAATGTATTGAAAATTTATAGCAACGCTTTCGCTGAAGATTGAAAAGGTTTGTTAAAATTAATTAATGCTTTAATTTTTTACTACAAGTAACCTGCGTACAAATTATCTATAACTATTTGGTAAAATGTTTTAAAAGAACATCAACAAAAAAACCATAACTATAAGCTATGGTTTTAAATATTCAATTTTTAAGTTGTGTAATAAAGAAATAACTATTACAATTTAATTATTTTTCTTGTGAAGTAATTACTTCTATCTGTGTTCGATAAAAAATAAATACCACTTTGTAAATTAGCGATATTAATAATTTTATTAGCAGATTTATAATCAATTTGGCGTACCGTTATTCCGTTTATATTTCTTATCAATAATGTTCCGGCTTGGTTTGGTAAATTACTAATTTTAATGGTATTGTATGTTGGGTTGGGGTAGGTCTTTACGTTTATATTTTTTTGATTATTGGTAATAGAGAGTACACCTGCACATGACGATTCTGGGTTAGATAAATTAAGGGCAACAGTGTCTGAAACATCACTTCGTCTCAATACTATTTTATCCATAAAAAAAAAGTTAGATCTGGCATCGACAATTATGGAGTAATTACCCGCTGTATTAAATGTTGCCCACATAAACCTGAATGAATTGCCATCGTTTGTATTGGTTACAAAACCCCAACGTTGCTCGGGAGCTGTGTTTACAGGATGTCTGTTCATAAAACCTTTAAAAAAACCACCAGTGGTAGCACCTTCTGGACATTCTCTATCTGCGTTGTTACTACAACTTGGCTTTGGTTCTAGCACTTCTGTATCGTTTATATCGTTACGTTTTGTTGCAAAGAAATCATCTGCGGCTACACGTAACCAGGCATCATTGTGTTCGCCACCAGAATCACCTTTACCAATACGCCCGCGCCATACAACTCTATATGTTCCTGGGGTATTAATTTTTATGTTGTAAGTAATAGGTGCACCAGTTAGAGCGCTAAACGATTCGTTACCATCCCAAAATATGTAATTAACGTTGGCACCTTCTACATTGGGATCTGGTTCGCTACCAGTTTTCCAGTTTGAACCAGCCGGTAAATTACCAGATTCCATTTCTATCGTTAAAAATCCATTTTTTTCTTCAAATGGAAGTGAGCCGTCGCAAGTTGTTTGAGCAAATAATTGAGGGGAGGAAGTGAAAAATGTAAAAATACACAGTGCTTTTAGGGTAATTTTTTTCATTGTTTTTATTTTTAAATTGATATACAAATTCAAAAAAAAAATGGTAAAAACTGTCATGATGTATCCTGCTAATCGACATTAAACATGTACAGCAAATACTTACTTCTTCATATAATCACTAGATATACCTTAATAGCTCTGGTTGTAGTTATTTTATTGTGAGTAGGAAACTTTTTAAATCCGTGTATGTCGAAATTAAAGTTGCTTCTTTTTTACCTCCCATAACTTTTTGAATCTGCTTTGGTAGCGTTTGTTTTTCCTTAATAACATCTTCCACAACATCCAAAAACTTAGTAGGGTGTGCGGTTTCTAAAAACACACAATGTGCGGTTGGTTGCTTTTTTAAATAAGATTTACAGCCTAAATAACCAACGGCACCATGTGGATCTGCCACGTAATTAAAGGTTTTATAAATTTCTAATAGTGCTTCACGTGTTTCATCATCAGAAAAACTATAGGAAGATATATTTTCTTTTAAATTGCTAAACTTGTTTTTATAAATCTCTTGTATGCGTATAAAGTTACTTGGAGCCCCAACATCCATGGCATTACTAATAGTTTGTATAGATGGTTTTGGCTCGTATTGATTAGATGCTAAATAACGTGTTACTACATTATTGGCGTTGTTTGATGCTACAAAATGCTTAATAGGTAGGCCTAATTGCTGTGCCATCATACCAGCGCAAATATTTCCGAAGTTGCCACTTGGTATAGAAAATACAATGTTTTCATGTTTATTATGCAGTTGCTTATAAGCAAATATAAAGTAGAATAATTGTGGTAACCACCGTGCTACATTAATAGAATTTGCAGAGGTTAGTTGCATTTTACTGGTTAGCTCGTCATCTAAAAAAGCTGTTTTTACCATGGCTTGGCAATCATCAAAAGTACCATGAACTTCTAAAGCTTTTATATTCTGCCCTAAGGTAGTAAGTTGCATTTCTTGAATATTACTCACTTTACCGCTTGGGTAAAGTATAACAACATTAACTCCTTTTACACCTAAAAATCCGTTAGCAACAGCGCCACCTGTGTCTCCAGAAGTTGCTACTAAAACAGTAACTTCGTTTGTATTATTTTTATTAAAATACCCTAAGCAACGGGCCATAAAACGTGCTCCTACATCTTTAAAGGCCATAGTTGGACCGTGAAAAAGCTCTAAGGTGGAAATATTATTGTTTAACTCTACAACAGGAAAATCAAACGATAATGTCTCTTCAATAATAGTTTTTAGTATATGTTCTGGAATTTCAGGCGCTATGAATTGTTTTATGGCTTCAAAAGCTATTTCAGTATAAGAAAAACTATCAATAGCATCCCAAAATTTTTTGGGTAAGGGAGTAATACTTTCGGGAAAATATAAACCTTTATCTGGAGCTAAACCACGTATAACGGCATCTTTAAAAGTTGTTTTTGGCGCTATTTTATTTAAGGAGTAATAGTTCATGTTTTAATTAGTTGACCGTGTGCTTTTTACAGATTACGGGAGTTTGTTAACGCTTTTATTTTATAAGTTGGTTGTTTTAATCTTTCTTCTATCTGGTAGAAAGGGAATTATATTATTAAGTTATAAATTAAATGATTTTTACACCCTCAATATTTATTTTCGACACATGTATTTCAAACGTTATACCCGTTTTTGAGTATGCCTTCTGCATAGCTTCTTTAACTTTGTTTGCGGTGTCGATACCTTTGCTAAGCGAAAATATAGAGGGGCCAGACCCTGAAATCCCTGCACCCAGAGCACCTGCTTTTAATGCGGTTTCTTTTACCTCATTAAAATGTGGTATTAATTGGCTTCTATAAGGTTCCATAATAACATCTTTTAAAGATGTTTTAATTAAGTTATAATTACTAGTATGTAGCGCATGTACTAAACTTCCTAAGTTTGCCCATTGTTCAATGGCTTTGTTTAGTTGGACATCTTTTGGAAGCACAGCTCTAGATTCTGATGTTTTAACCTCAATTTGTGGATGAATTATAGTGGCATATAAATCCTTTGGCGATGGTAGTTCTAAAATTTGTACTGGCGCAATACTTTTTACCAATGTAAAACCACCAAAAAGGGCGGGGGCTAAGTTGTCTGCATGTTCGCACTTACTTGCAATAGCCTCGCCTTTAATTGCAAATTCTGTAAGTTGTGTTTTGTTAAATGGATTTCCTAAAAGCACATTCATGCCAAATACACTGCCAACAGCACTTGCAGCGCTGCTACCAATACCACTTCCTGGTTTTATGTTTTTATAAATTTCAATTTCGAAACCAAAATTAACATCAATAGCATTGTACATAGCTAAGGCAGATACACCAGCAACATTTAACTCGGTCTCATAAGGCAAATCGAAACCTTCAATTTTGGTAATATAAATACCTTTTTTGTCGATTTTTCTAATAATCATTTCATCTCCAACGCTATCCAGGCAAAACCCTAGAACATCAAAACCGCAGGCTACATTGGCCACAGTTGCTGGAGAAAATATTTTTATTTCGTTCATTTTTATTTTGTTACGTTATGTCGAGACACGAGGTAATCTGTTTAAATATAAAAATACTTCGTACACTCGCAGTGCCAGTACATATTAATCATTTCCAAGTCTAATAATATCTGCAAATAAACCGGAAGCTGTAACATCGGCACCTGCACCTGCGCCTTTTATTATCATGGGTTGCTTTGGGTAGCGCTCTGTATAAAACATAACAATATTATCGCTACCTTCTAGATTATAAAAAGGATGGCCTTCTGGTATTTCTTGCAAGCCAACGCTGGCTTTACCATTATCGAACTTTGCTACATATTTTAATTGGCAATTATTTGCTTTCGCGGAAGCATATAAACTTTGGTAATGTGTCTCGTCTGTAATTAATGTTTCATAAAAATCTGCTACTGTATCACTTTGCAATCCAGATTTAGATAAAAAAGGTGTGTTGTCAATATCTTCTAAATTCATTTCTACGCCACTTTCTCTAGCAAGTATTAATATTTTACGAGCTACATCTACACCGCTTAAATCAATTCTTGGATCGGGTTCTGTATACCCCTCGGCACCAGCTTGTTTTACAACATCGTAAAATTTAGTTTTATCTGTAAAGTTATTAAATACAAAATTTAAACTACCAGATAATACAGCTTGAATTGAGTTTACCTTATCGCCAGAGGCAATTAAATTGTTTAAGGTGTCAATAATTGGTAAGCCAGCCCCAACATTCGTTTCGAATAATAAAGGGGCATTATAAGCTAGTGATAATCGTTTTAATTCTTTGTAATTTTTAAATGCGCTGGAGCATGCAATTTTATTACACGCTACAACACCAATACTTTCTTTTAAATAATAAGCGTATAAATCTGCGACATCTTTATTTGCTGTAATGTCAACAAATATGCTATTGCGTAGGTTTAGGGCTTTAGCATTGTTAAAAAAGCCTTGTAAAGTTGCCTTTTCCCCTTTTGCTAATAGCGCTTTCCAGTTTTTTAAATCGATGCCTTCCTCATTAAAAATCATGTGTCTGGAATTTGATAAACCGGCAACACGTAATTTTATTTTTAAGTTTTCTTTTAAGTATTCTTTTTGTTGATTTATTTGTTCAACTAAACGTTCGCCAACATTACCAACGCCTGTTATAAAAACATTAATTTGTTTTGTTTTCGATTCGAAAAATTGTTCGTGTAAGGTGTTTAAAGCCTTTTTAATATCTTTTTCATTAATAACTGCGGTAATGTTCTTTTCTGATGCGCCTTGGGCAATAGCACGAATATTTATATTATTTCTACCTAATGTACTAAACATTTTACCGCTTATGCCTTGATGATTTTTCATGTTATCGCCAACTAAAGCAATAATAGATAAGCCTGTTTCTACAATTATAGGTTCTAGTTTTCCTAAGGCTATTTCATTTTCAAAAGTAACATCGATAGCTGTTTTAGCTTTTTTTGTTTCTTTATCATCTATTCCCAAGCAAATAGAATGTTCTGATGAGGCTTGGGTAATCATAATTACATTTATTTTTTCCTGCGATAAGGTTTCAAATAGGCGTTTTGAAAACCCAGGAATGCCTACCATACCTGTGCCCTCTAAAGTTAATAACGCAATATTATTAATGTTGCTTATACCTTTTACAGGGCGTTGTGAGTTTGTTTCTGCGTTAGAGATAACGGTGCCTACAGCATTAGGCTCTAATGTGTTTTTAATATGAATAGGAATTTGTAAAGCTAAAACAGGTTGTACTGTAGGTGGGTATAAGACTTTGGCACCAAAATGCGATAATTCCATAGCCTCTTGGTACGATATTTTATCGATAGGGTAGGCTTGTTTTACTAGCTTTGGGTTGGTTGTAAACATGCCGCTTACATCGGTCCAAATTTCCAACTGCTGTACATGTAAGGCTGCTGCTATAATGGCTGCTGTAAAATCTGAGCCCCCGCGGCCTAATGTTGTGATTTCGCCTTGTTTTGATTTTGAAATAAACCCAGGAAGAATGGTTACACTTTGGGTAGCAGACTCAAAATATGTTTTAATGTTTTGGTTTGTAATATTATAATTTACCTCTGCTTTAGTAAAATTTGAGTTTGTTACTATAATGTCTTGCGAGTTTTTAACAGTAGCAGATAGCCCCCTGTTTTTCATGGTTTCGGCTATAATGTAAGATGATAATAATTCGCCAAAACTTACTAACTTGTCTGATGTTTTAGGTGATAATTCGTTAATTAAAAAAATACCATCTAATAAACTTTTAAGTGCATTGAGCTTGTTTTCAACAGCATTTAAAATTGTGGTATTGTTATTAGGGTTTAACTCCTTTATAATATTAAAATGCCTTTCTTTAATACTATTGTAAGTGTTTAAAAATGTATTATCTTTTATTTGTGCTTGATTACCTGCTAGTAGCAATTGGTCTGTAATGCCTCCAACAGCAGAAACAACACAAGCTATAGTATCTGTTTTGCTGTAGTTTTTTAAAATGTTGATAACACTATTTATGTTTTTTGAAGTACCCACCGAAGTGCCTCCGAATTTTAAAACCTTCATGTTTTAATGTATTGTAAAATTAAAAATAAGTTTGAACTGTTGTGATTTTTTTAAAATCACAAAACTAATTTGCGGGTAATATAGAATTAAGAACCCCAAAGGGTTGTTGTATTTGAAGTTGTGCCAAAAACAAATATTGCCTTTTTTATTAAAAAAGGTGCGAATATTGTTATGTTTTGGCTTAAAGAATTCATTCTTTTTATATAATGCCCTTCAAATGTATTACATTTAGGCTTATAAAAAAACTTAAATATTGTTTTTACAATATTCTTATCTGTATTTATAATTTGTAAAAAAAAAATAACTAATTATAAAAACTATTGAAAAATATACAATTAGTGCATTGAAAAATCGTGTAATTGTTTGGGAGTGGGCCAGAGGTTTATAAAATAGAAATAACTTTGGGTGTTGGTTGCGTTAGGGATAGTAGTGAAAAGCCCACAGCCCGACTTTAGGAGGTGCGCGGACTTGTAACGTATAGCCCGACCCTTTTCGGGTAACGCCCAAATTATTTTTATTGGTGAAGAAAATAAGTTTGTTTTAAAAGATTTTAATTTAACATTACGTAGCAATATTATATAAAGATGAAGGTATTTTCGAAAGCACAGATACATGAGGGAAATAAATTAACAGTAAACCGCCAAAAGGTTTCGTTTATTGATTTAATGGAGCGGGCAGGTACACAAATTTTTAATTGGATGCATTTACGTATGCAAGGTGCGCAAGTGCCTATACATGTGTTTTGTGGTATTGGAGATAATGGTGGGAATGGTTTGGTCTTAGCTAGGCATTTAATTCTAGGTGGTTATAATGTGCACACTTATGTTGTAAATTGTAGCGATAAGCGCTCTAAGGGTTTTTTAGTTAATTATGATCGTATAAAAAGTGTTACCAAGAATTGGCCAATTTTACTTACTTGTGCTGAAGATTTTCCGCAAATGCACCCTGATGATATTATTGTAGATGGCGTTTTTGGTACGGGGCTAAATAGGCCTATAGCAGATTGGGTAAAAAAACTTTTTATGCATTTTAGAGCTAGTAAGGCTTATACTTTGGCTATTGATATACCTTCTGGGTTGCATACGGATAAGCCTGTTACAGATGAGGACGCTGTAGTTTGGGCGGGTTTTACATTAAGTTTTGCTTCGCCTAAAATGGTGTTTTTTCTTCCGGACACTTTTAAGTTTACGGTGCAGTGGGAGGTTTTGGATATTGGGTTGGATTTAGATTTTTTACAGCTTACAGATACTGTGGTTGAGTTAATAGGTAAGCATGAAGTATTACCTCTTTACATACCGCGCGATAAATTTTCGCACAAGGGGCACTTTGGGCACGCCTTAATTATTGGTGGCAGTTATGGTAAAATTGGAGCTGTAACCTTAGCTGGTAAAGCAGCTTTGGTGTCGGGTGCTGGTTTGGTTTCTGCTTTTGTACCAAAATGTGGGTATTCTATTTTACAAGCTGCATTTCCTGAAGCGATGGTAAAAACGGATAAACAAAAGAAACGAATAACTGCTATAACTTATAATGATGTGCCGTCTGCTGTTGGTATTGGAGTGGGTATGGGGACTGGTAAAAAAACAATGGTTGCTTTAGAGGTTTTTTTGAAGGCTAATAAAACACCTTTAGTAATTGATGCGGATGCTATTAATTTACTTGCGCTAAACAAAAAATTAATAGGATTATTGCCAGAACAAACTATTTTAACGCCTCACCCTAAAGAGTTAGAGCGTTTAATTGGTACTTGGAAGAATGATTTTGATAAGCTTAAAAAGGTTAAGTCGTTTTCGAAAAAGTACAAATTAATTGTTGTTATTAAAGGGGCAAATACGATAACTGTTTTTAATGATAAATTGTATGTAAATACTACCGGTAATCCTGGCTTATCTACTGCTGGTAGTGGCGATGTGTTAACAGGCGTAATTACGGGGTTGTTGGCTCAAGGTTATGATGCTTTTACTGCGGCTATATTTGGGGTTTATTTACACGGAAAATCTGCAGACATTGCTGTAGAAGATTTTGGTTACCAAAGCTTAATAGCACGCCATGTGATTGATTATTTAGGTAAAGCGTATTTAGATTTATTTGCACAGCCAGAACCGTTGGAGGAACAATCTGAGCCAGAGCCAGAGCCAGAGGCTTAAAATTTATGCAGCTTTTTATTTAAAGTGATTACAAATAGCCCAACGAAATATTATTTTAGCTGCTTAGTGTTTCTCCTTTTAAAATTAAACAAACTGTTTTTTTTGTGATATTTTTGTTGAGGTTAAAGTATGTAGTAAACAAAAAAAGCCGCAATTAGCGGCTTTTTTTTAGTTTACTATATACTTATTTGTTTTTTACGAAATAAGCCCTGTTTTTTTTCTTTTAAACACACCTTAGTGTTTACTGCTAGTATTAAATATTTAATCCGTTTAGTATATTAATGAGGTTTCTGTCTGACGGTCTTGGTGCGTTAGAATTAACAATGTTACCGTTCGTATCAATTAAAATAAACCGTGGTATGCCTTCTACTTGATAATCCTCTATAAACGACATATCGTTTGGGTTTGCAAATAATTGCACGCCTGTTAATTCTTTTTCGTTAACCATGTTTTTCCATTTGTCGTAATCTGATTGTTTATCAATAGAAATACTTACAAATGCAATGTTTTTATCGTGATATTGTTTTTCTAAATTTTTTAATGCAGGGATTTCGTTAAGGCAAGGTCTGCACCAGGTTGCCCAAATATCTATGTATAGGTATTTTCCTTTTAAATCGTTTAACGATGTTTTTCCGCCAGCATGATTCTCGTAATTATTAAATTTCGGAGATGGTTTGCCTTTATTTAATCCTGTTATTTTGTTATATTTCTCTAAAATAACGGCGTTATTTTTTTCGTTTGTAGAGTGCTCTAAATATGCTTTGTAAAAAGCCTCTTGATCTTTCGCATTGTTTAAATTGAAGTTTGCAAATTCGTATAACAGTGTGTTTTTTATGGTTTCGTCGTTAATAGCGCTTACTGTTTTTAGAAAAGCCATATCAAAAGGAGTACCATCAAATTTTACTAGCTCACTTGCTTTTTTTCCGTAATAGTCTGTTACTAAGGTTTTATAATCGTTGGAAAATTCAAAATCTTCGGTGTTAGAATAATTAAGGTTGTCTAGCTCATTTAAGAAATTGTCTGATATTTTGAAATCTGCTTTTCTTGTAAAATATTTATGTGTTCTCTCGTAACTGTTTAGTTTGCTTAAGTAGCTGTAATTTATGTTGTTAATTTCTTTTTTTATGAAGTTAGCAGGTAAGTTTTCTAAGCTTTTTAATACTTTTTCTTGCTCATTTTTAAAAGCAAGCATACTTGTTTTAAACTGTTCTTCGTCTAGGGTGTATATGTTTTGCATATCCATAGAAAGTTTTTTTTCTGCTTTTCTTTTTTCAATAAGGTAATTGTTAATCTCTGAGCCTTTACCAGAAATTGCTATCGTATTATCAAAAGCTTTAGCATCGTAATTTATATTTAAATTATAGCCAGGTTCTACTTTTAGGAATATGGGGTTAAAACCATCATACAGTACATAGGTTTTTATATCTGTACTTAAAGTGTCTGTAAACGTGCCGTTTGGATTTATTGTAAGAACTTCTTTAAACGTGCCATCTTGGCTATTTAGAGAAACCTCTCCAGATTGCTTATTTAAAATTTTGCCTGTGATAATGGCATAGTCTTCTTTTACGTTATGGTTACATGATACAGCTAAAAACGTAGTGATAATAAAGAGTAGTTTTTTCATTTTTGGGGTTTAATTAATATTTTAAAAGTAAAGTATTATGCCAATAGTAGCTTAATTTTTATGTGTTATTGGTTGTTTGATGATAACTTGTTTTTTTATTGTTTGTATTTTTTATCTGAAAAATTGAAGTTTCTTAACTAAAAATGGTTTAATGGGCCTAAAGTTTGTGTGTTAATTTATTGTAAGGGACAATTTTAGGAATCAAATTTAAGGCGAATAATTGCTTTTGTACGGTTATAACAGTTTTTTCGCTAATTAGTGTTTGCGACCATTCGGTAATATTTAGCCACTCTTGCACATCTTCTAGTTTTTGTTCGTATTGGTTAGCTATTGTTTTATCTATGCTAGGAATTTCTTTAAAGTCTGATGTTGTATCGTTAATAATATTTAAGATGGTTTTTAAATCTGCTTTGTTATTTTCTAGATAATCCTCGCGAACGGCTATAACAAAGCAGGGCCAAGGCGAGGGGCAATTATCTATGCGCCTAAAAATGCCATTATCTACTATGGGTTTTGTTGTAAATTTTTCCCATAAAAAATAATCTGCATGGCCATTAGTTAAACCTTCTACGGCACCATCTAGATTTTTAATAACTTCAAAATTTAAATCTTTTTTTAAATCCCAATTATTGTTTTCGGCATTTATATAGGCCATTAAATGGGAGCCCGAACCAAAACGACTAATTGCGGCTTTTTTTCCTTTTAAATCAGCAGAGGTTTTGAATTTTGAATGGTTTGCAACGTGTACGCCCCAAATAAGTGGGGTTTCAACAAAAGTTTGTACAATTTTACTGGGGTTACCATCAATAATATCTTTAATAATACCTTCTGTTAAAATAACAGCAATATCAATATCTCCATTTCGTAAAGCTTTACACATAGCGCCAGTACCACCATAATAGTCGTTCCATTTTAAATCGATACCTTTATTTTTATAAGCGTTATTTTCAAGTGTTAAATTCCAAGCTAAATTAAAATGTTCTGGCACACCACCAATGTTTACTGTTTTCATGCTCTAGATTTATTTATTGTGATAATTTGTTTAGCGTATAAGTTATTAAATTTTTAACAACTTCATCTGGGTTTTCGCTAAATGTACCTAGTGCTCTATTTGCTATAATGGCATTTAGCGATACAGCTTTGTGCCCTAGTAATTTTGAAAGTCCATAAATAGCAGAAGTTTCCATTTCTAGGTTTGTTATTTCAATGTCTTTATATTTAAAAGCTTCTATTTTGGAATTAAGTTCTTCATCCTGTATTGCTAAACGAAGTACGCGCCCTTGCGGCCCATAAAAACCGCCAGCCGTTGCTGTTAAGCCTTTGTGTATAGTAGCGTTTTCTAGTTTAGATTCTAATGTTCTGCTTCCTTTTACAATTATAGGGTGTGGTTTCTCTTTGTGCCATTTTGTTTGTTGGATAAACGCCTTTTCAATTTCCAAATGTCTTATGGAATGGGTGTTGTAGGCATGTAACATGCCATTTAAGTCTAATGCATGTGTGCTTAATAGCATAGAATTTAATGGTATGGTTGGCTGGAGCGCGCCAGAGGTACCAATTCTAATGATATTTAGGCTAGTAAGTTGCTCTTTTATTTCTCTAGTTTTAAAGTTAATGTTAACAAGGGCATCCAACTCATTTAAAACAATATCGATATTGTCTGCGCCAATACCCGTTGATATTACGCTTATTCGTTTGCCTTTATAATGTCCTGTTTGTGTTTTAAATTCTCGTTTTTGGGTTTCAAATTCAATCGTATCAAAATGGCATGTTACTTTATTTACGCGATCTGGGTCGCCCACAAAAATAATTGTGTTAGCAATATGTTGAGGTTGTAAATTTAAGTGGTATATGCTACCGTCTGGATTTAGGATAAGTTCTGAATTTTTAAAAGGCATTTGAAATTGTTTTTACAAGTTTGTTTTTTGCTTTATCAAATTGAAATTCTGCTTTTTTTACACCACCATAAACCATATCATTTTTAATTTCTGAAAAAAAATTATGAGTTTCGGCTAATGCGGCATGTCCTTTACTATTTAGCTCTAATTTGGGACCATTAGCGGTATAAAAAAAATCTAATTGATCGATAATTTTGGTTAATTGAAGGGTGTTATATCCATAAAAACCTTGGTAGTTTAGTGCGTAACCTAGTAGGTGTTTTTTTGAGGCAATTGTTTCTGTAGTTATTATTTTTAAAATATTTTTTTGGAGAACATTTAGTCCGCTTAATGTATCTGGAAAGCGTTTTAAATGCGCTTTTAGGCAGTTGCTTAGATATTTGAAGGAAGAAGATTTAACAATGTATGGTTTTAGCAAGTTATGGTCTTGTCCGCAATAAATACGCCAAACGTTTATCGCCATTTTAATGTCTTGTTTGTTTAAAAGCACTCTGTTTTTATACAGCGTTTTTAGCTGTGTAGGTGTTATGTTAAAAAACGTTTTTAAGGTTTTGTACTCTTTAATCATGCCGCTACAAACTAATTTTATAGGAAGCTCGATTTTTTTTTGCTTGATAAGTTTTATTACGGCAAGCATGTTAATATGACAAAATAAATCATACTCAAACCATAAAACGATTTCGGAGTATTTATTAGGATAGTCTAGTTTTTTAAATTCATTTTCAATTAATTTTCTATCCAAATTAACATCATAATTTTTTTCAAAAAAAGATGTTCTAATTTCAAAAAAAGTGTTTGAAGCTACCATTTCGGAAGTTGGCCCTTCACACAATAATTCTTCCCAAGATAGTTTTTCGCCTTTAACTTCTAAATTATTAATTAGCTTTGTTAAGTTGCTACTATGGGTTATGTGTAAAGGTTGTTTTTCCATAAAATTTATCCGCCTACGCGTTTTACATGAAAGCCTTTTTCTTTTAACATGAGCATAATTTTATCGCGAAAATCGCCTTGAATAATAATTTTATCATCTTTAAAACTACCACCTACACTTAGTTTTGTTTTAATTTCTTTAGCTAATTTCTTAAAATCTTCTGTTGCCCCGGTATAGCCTTCAAGAATTGTAATGGGTTTACCTTTTCGCTTTTCGTACTTGCATAGTATGGGAGCGTCTTGCATCCAAATATCCGATGGATTATTGGTTGTAGAGGGCGCTTCTTCTTCGGTATGCTCTGGGAATAAGTTTTTAAGTTGATCTTTTAAGTCCATGTGTTTTGTTTTAATTGTACATTTTAAAGTAAATTACAATTAAATAAATTTTAAACGGTAAATTTATTTTTTCTTTAATCCTAATTCAATTAAGCGTTCGTTTAGAAAGGCTCCAGCGGTAATATCTTCAAATGCTTTTGGGTGTTCTTTATCGGTACAATTATTTAAAACATCCAATTTCATTTCGCTAATTGGGTGCATAAAAAATGGAATAGAATAGCGAGAGGTACCCCATGATTCTTTTGGGGGATTAACAACCCGGTGTATTGTAGATTTAAGTTTATTATTAGTATGTCTGGATAACATATCGCCTACATTAATCATAAGTTCATCTTTTTCCGCTACAGCGTCAATCCATTCACCTTTATTATTTTTAACTTGTAAGCCTTTGCCTTGTGCACCCATTAAAAGTGTTATTAAGTTTATGTCGCCATGGGCAGCAGCTCTTACGGCTTCTTTAGGTTCTTTGGTAATTGGAGGGTAGTGAATAGGTCGTAGTATAGAGTTCCCATTTTGGATATAATTATCAAAATACGTTTCTTCCAGGTTTAAGTACAAGGCTAAAGCTCTTAAAACATATTTCGCTGTTTTTTCAAGCATCTTAAAAGCTTCTTTCCCTGTTTTATTAAAATTAGGAAGTTCACTAACTGTAACATTATTTGGGTATTCTGCTTTAAGCGCATCATTATTTTCAACGTACTGTCCAAAATGCCAGAATTCTTTTAAGTCGCCTTCTTTTTTATTTTTCGCACTTTCCTTACCAAAAGATACATAGCCACGTTGGCCGCCAATACCTGCTATTTCGTACTTTTGCTTTGCTATGGTTGGTAAATTAAAAAAGTTTTTTACCTCGCCATATAAATTATCAACTAATACATCATCAAGGAAGTGCCCTTTAAGAGCCACAAAACCAATATCTTCAAAAGCTTTTCCAATGGCGTCTACAAAATTTTGTTTTTTAACTGAATTGTCCGACAGGAAGTCTTCTAAATTAACGTTTGGTATGGTATTCATTAAGTTTGGTTTAAATAAGGTTTCTTACAAATGTACAAAACAATCAAATTAATTAAGACTGTGTAAATTGCATTTTTTTGTTAATTTAATTTTGAAAGTACAAAATAAGAAAAGTAACCTTTTTTAAATAATTTGCTAAAAATAGTGGTTATGTGTGTTTAATTATTTCGACTAAAATTGCAATTTAAATTTACAGTAATTGTGTTTTAATTCCAATAAATTTAAATAAGAACTTACGGGTTATAACAGCTAAGGTTACCCAATTGTAGGAGTTAGAAAGATTTTAAATACCTAGAATAAAGTTGATGCTAATTTTAGGAACGGTTATTGTTAAAGCATTATTAAATTATTTATTGAAAATAGTTCCTTTCCTCAGAAATAAATATATTTGAGAAGCGTATAGGTGCTAAAATAGGCATTAAAAGATTAATTCATATTTTATGAAATACTATATCACACTTTTTTTTTTAACAAGCTTTTCGTTTATCGTGCAATCTCAAATAGATAGCAGAAACAAATCTTTTTCTATCCCAGCCATTAAAAGTGAAAAGAAAACCAAGGAATTTAAACCTTTGTTACCTGAAAAAAAAGATACTGAAAAGCCTTTTAATGGAATTAATAGATCTAGCATTGCGCCAAATTTAGGTAAACCTAAAAAGGAATTTTCGATGTTTCCTGAGGAAGAATTTGGAAATCCTGGAGAGTTGTACACTAAAAAGTTAGATAAATTACAAAAGGAGCTTTTGCCGGAAGGACATGGCCTTAATAGCGGGTTAAAAGAGGATGCATATTGGGGAGATTATAAAACAACATCGAAATACATTGAAATTGGTTACCGAGACCATGGGCGTATTGATGGCGATTTGTTGCGTGTTCTGGTTGATGGTGATATTATACAATCCAATATATCTTTAGTAGGTAGTTTTCAGGGTTTTAGGTTGAACCTTAAAGAAGGGTTAAATAAAATTGAATTTTATGCTATAAATGAAGGTGCTTACATTCCTAATACCGCACAATACAGAATTACCGATGAATGGAATAAAATAATTTCTGGTAAAATTTGGTCTCTCTCAAAAGGAGTTAAGGTAACCATTATTATTGTAAAAGAATAGTAGGCTTATTGTAATGCTATCTCCAATTAATACCAAATATGATTTAAAATTAGGCTAAAGAACTTGAATTATATCGTGCCTATATGAGAAAGGAAATTAAAGCATAGCCTTAGCTACGGTTTTATTTTATTTTGAAATAGAGGGCGATAGAAACGCGTTATTAGCCTTCTTTTAAATTTTAATTGGTATAACTTCACATTCAAAAAAATAAAAGACTTTTATCTTTACGTTTTATTTAGCTTATTCAATTAAATTACATAGCTATACGGGCTGCCTTAGTGTTTTATTAAGTTTAACAAACAGTTATTTGTTATTATTACTTTTTTAGTATTTTAAATTTCAAGATGAAATAAATTATTTTAATAGGTGTTAATTTTAAACCTTTAATTCTAAATTCCTGTAGATGGTTTTTGATATTAATTAGAAATAACTCAGTGTACTTTCTTTTAGCAGATCAATTTAATTTTTTAGATTAAATTGTTTATCAAGAGTTTATGTGTTTAAAATGTAGTTGTATGGTATGTGATGTGCTGTTTGTTTTTGGAGTTGTTAAAATAAGTTTTATAATTTCATGCCAATAATGCTTTAAAAAAGCTATAAAGATGTTATTTTTGTACGTTGCAAAACTTAAAGTATGGCAGGTAAAAAAGCACTATTAGAATTAGAAGAAAGAGCAGAAGGTAAAAGTCTTTATAGCTACCAAAAAGGTGCTATTGATAAAATTTTTAAGGCTTTTGAAGAATCTCGTGAGGATTATCATTTGGTTTATCAATTGCCTACAGGAGGTGGTAAAACTGTTATTTTTTCTGAAATTGTAAGGCAGTTTTTAACAACACACAAAAAGAAAGTGTTAGTGATGACGCATCGAATTGAGTTGTGTAGGCAAACTTCAAACGTGCTTACGGAATTTGGTGTACCTAACAAAGTAGTGGATAGTAAAGCCGATTTAAGCGATCAAGCAGACTTTAGTTGTTTTGTGGCTATGGTGGAAACTTTAAACAATAGGCTTAACGACGATAAATTAGATATTTCTGATATTGGACTTGTGATTATTGATGAGGCTCACTATAATTCCTTTACAAAACTTTTTAAATTTTTTAGCAAATCCTTTATTTTAGGTGTAACAGCAACACCGTTGAGTTCGAGTATAGAATTACCAATGACGGATAACTACGACGAGTTAATTGTAGGAGAAAGTATTGAGTCTTTAATTGAAAACGGTTTTTTAGCACGTGCTGAAATGTTTACCTATAATGTAGGTTTAACCTCTTTAGTTGTTGGTGCTAATGGTGATTATACAGTAAAATCATCTGAAGATTTATATACAGATAACGATATGTTGTCTAAACTATTACAGGCCTACGAGGAACGGGCAAAAGGTAAAAAAACTCTCATTTTTAATAATGGTATAACCACATCGTTACATGTTTATGATACGTTTAAACGTGCTGGATACCCTGTAGCCCATTTGGATAATACAAATACAAAAAAAGAACGGGCAGCCATACTTAAATGGTTTAAAACAACACCCGATGCGATTTTAAGTTCGGTAAGTATTTTAACTACAGGTTTTGATGAGCCTACAGTAGAGAGTATTATTTTAAATAGAGCAACAAAGTCTTTAACATTATACTACCAGATGATTGGTCGTGGCTCTCGAATTTTAAAAGACAAGAAATCTTTTTCGGTAATTGATTTAGGAAATAATTTCCATAGGTTTGGAGCTTGGGGAGATGGTCTAGATTGGCAGCGTATTTTTAAATCGCCAACATATTATCTAGATGCTATTTTAAGTGATGAAGATCTTGAAAGTAGTTTTAGGTATGAAATGCCTGATGCCCTGCGAGCAGAATTTGTAAAATCTGAAGATGTTCATTTTGATATTCAAAAAACATATGTAGATTCCATAAGAAATGGAGAATCATCTAAAGTTGTTTTAGAACGCTCTATCGAACAACATGGTAAAATATGTATTGAAAATAGTGAAGATGTTTATGATGCACTTACTTTAGCCAAAAAACTTGGTGATGATATAGATTTTAGAATACAGCGCTACACGAAATGTATTAGTAAAAGTACTTACAATTTTGTAGATTGGTTAAAGGGCGATTATAAAAAGAAATTATATTCGTATTTACGCCAAAATTTTGATGAGGTATTTGAGCAGATTCATGGTTTTCCGCCGGAGGAATAATATTCTAGGTTGGATTTAATTTGTTTTAATTAGATAAGCTTTATTACTTTATTTATTCCCTTATTAGATTATCTTAAAAGCATATTAGGTAAATAAAAACATATAATTAATTGCATAAAAAACCCAAGATTTGATAAACGCAGATCTTGGGTTTTATTTTTATAAAAAAGTAAAACCTAGAGGCCTATTTGCATTTGGCTACTATGGATTACCTTAAATTTTTAGATAGGTAAATATGCGTTCCTAGCATAAAATTACTATTTACAAATATTGTATTCTTACTCTTCTTCTAGAAAGGTAATATGTTGGTAGGCACCTAAATCAATGCTGTCTATTCTATTTATGTTTAAAATATCAAATGGTACTTGTGTGGCAAAATTGGCTAAACCTCGGTCATTAGCTGCTGAATCGTCTCCAATAATTAATTGATTTAATTCAATATCCTTAAAATCGGGGTTTCTATTAAATATTATATTTTCGTATTTACTTGTGTCTTCAAAATCGTAGTTAGCACCAGTAAAATTGTTATTGATGTCTTCAAAACGGATTAAACAATTAGTGAATTTGAAATTAAAAACAACAGCGTTATCTTCAATTTCATCTACTAAAAACTCCGGATTATCGTTGCCAAATATTATGCAATTATTAAAATTTGCTTCGGTTAAATCTGCGAGTGTTGCATTATTGTTTTCATCTAAAACAAAATTGTTTAATAAAACAGCGGGGAATTGTCTAAAACCATTATTCCAATAATTAACTAGTGTGGCATGTGTGAAATTATATTTGCCACCTAGTGTACCTGCGAATGATGATAATCCGGAGTTGTTTATAACTACGTTTTCGCCTGTAATAGAGGTGTTTCTTCCTAAAATACCAAAGCTACTAGAATTATAAATTTGAGAGTTTGTAATTGTTAGTTTGTTATTAGTAGCATTGGGGTTTCCATCGGATAAAACACCAATAGTAGCATTTTTTATAGTAGCATAATTAATGGTGTTGTTTTTACTTCCGTCTAGTAGCCATATAGTACCCCATTGCCCTGGTATTTCAGAAAAACCAGGCTCTAGGCGATCGCCCTCAAGAATAACTTCATTTTCAAGTAGTTCTTGGTCGTTACTAAACGCACCATTTATATTAATAGAGGCACCATTGGAAACTATAATACCCGAGTTTTCATGAAAATGTAATCGGGCGCCAGCATCTATAGTTAAAGTTTCTCCGTTAGGAACTGCTGCAAACCCGTAAATTACATATGGTTTTTCGTTAGTAAAATTAAGTTCGTTAGGTAGTAATTCTCTACCCTCTAAATTAGTAACTACCAATTCGCCAGCAATATCTAGTGTTAATGTATCGATAACTCTAGTTCTTTCATCCCTATTCGGGAAAATAAAAACAGCATCTTGTATTAAGGTTACTAATTCAACTTTTTGTTGGTTTGCACCGGTATCAAATTCTATTGCATCGGTATAAAGAAAAGCATTCTCGGCAGTGGGTTGGTTTTCAATATTCACAGTGGTTTCAATAAAAATAAATAAACTATCGTTAGCGAGTATTTCAATGTTTTCAAATACTTTCCCGGCGCTATTTTCATCACCATTGTTTTGTCCTACTGTACCATCAATACTCATCCTATAAAGTGAGTTGAAACCATCTCCTAGGCTTACATTTGGTATTACAATATCATTATTACTTCTGTTATATACTTTTAAGTTGAATGTGCTAGAACCAATATTTGTAAAAACGGTGTCTAGAAAGACGGTATCCTTAGAGAATTCCAAAGTTCCTGTACTTGGTACAAATTCAAAATCTTTCCTGCAAGAACTCCAAAGCATTAAAAGTACAAGTGTAACTGTAAAATATAAATAACGTTTCATGGATAATTATGAGTTTATTGCGTGTAAAATATAACTTTTGTAATTATGATTTAGTGTGATATACTTTTAAATTTATCGATTTTATTATTTTCAATAAATAATTAATCAAAAAGACTAACTATTTCTTTTGGTATTCTTGATGGTCGGCCGGTTTTGGCATTTATAAAACACCATTTGGTTTCAGATTTTGCCAATAGTTTGTTTGTGGTTGCATTGTGCATTTCAACTACGCGGGTATAAGTAACACCTTCTGCTTTGGCGATATATGTTTTTAAATTTATAATGTCGTTTAAAAATGCAGCACCTTTATACTCAATATAGTGAGAAAGTAAAAACCAACTGTATTTGGTCTGAATACTTGTAGAGGCTTTGGATTGCCAATGTGCTTTTGCTATATCTTGTACCCATTGCACATAATGTACATTGTTTACGTGGTTTAAATCGTCAATATGTTGTTGTAAAACAATTAATGAAGTTTCGAATGTTTTCATTTCTAAATATAGTTTTTTACAAGTACTTTAAATTAAACATTTTGCCAATTTTGGTTTTAAATTTTGTGTTGCTAATTTGTATTATTTTTTCGAGTAAGATGAACAATAAAATTGAAATATAACTTTTAATTGGTCTCTTCTTTTATTTTAAAATATAACCAAGTTATAAGTAACGTTACTAATATATAATTGGTTTTAGTTTATGCTTAGTTGCCAGGTTACAGTGTGAGTTTCGTTTGCTTTTAATATTTCTAAGCCAATATTATTATTAAAACTATTGGAAACTCCCGTAGTGGGCTCAATAGCAATAGTGTTTTTTTTAGGTGGCGTATAAGCTTGTAAAAAATTGTTTTTAGCAGAGGAAGTTATAGTTAGGTTGTAATTTGGAGTTTTAAATAGCGCGTTGTTAGATTCTAAAATCCAACAATCGTCTAGTTTTTTATCTTGAATTTTAAAATCTTTTACAGGTAAAATATCTTCGATGCCAGTGGTTATATTACGCTCTCCAATAATTAGTTTTTTAGTAGAATTAAAATTTAGTGTGCTATCAAATAAATGATCACTAACAAAATAGGGGTGCCACCCTAGTGTGAATGGAAAATTTTTGGAATCGGTATTTTTTACCAAAACCTGCAAACTCAAATTATTTTGGTTAAATATGTATTTTAATTGGATGCTATAGTTGTAAGGAAAGCCTATAGATTTATTAAATTCCACATACTCTAAAGTTATAGAAGCTTCATTTTTATTGGTTTCTATGTTTAAAATTTTAAATACTTTATTGTAAACCAAACCATGCATGGCGTTATTTTCTGCCTTTACGTTAATATCGAGTTGAAATTCTTGGTTGTCAAAATTATATTTTCCACTGTCTACCCGATTTGCAAAAGGGAATAAAATAGAAGAGGCGTAAGTTTCGTTATAATCTAAAGGTGATAAAGCTTGAATTATATGTTTACCATTTAGTGTTAGTTCTTGAAGGCTTCCTCCATCATTGAGATGAATTTTACCAAATACTTTATTTTCAGAATCTTTTACTGTTACTGTATTTAGAAGCTTATTTTGAGTTACTGTATACAAATTTTTGATTTTTAGAGTTATAAAACTAGTGCGAAAAGACTATACCTGTCTGTAAATTTGTAAGCAGCCCAGCTTAAGGCAATAGGCTGGAGAATTTTTATTTTGATAGGTACAATAATAATTGGCTTAAATGTTTTTGAATGTTTGGTAATTTTAATTATTACGATTTCTTCTTAGCCTCTTTGGGCTCGATTTACAATGGCATCAGGTAAAGATTTTTTAGCTTTAGCACCTAGTTTTTTAAGTTTTTCAACACTAGTTACTAAGTTTCCTTTTCCATTAACAAGTTTGTTCATGGCGGTGGAGTAATCTGTTTTTGCGGCATCAATTTTTTTGCCAATACCTGTTAGGTCTTTTACTAAACCTTCAAATTTATCGTATAAAGCACCTGCTTGTCTTGCAATTTCTATAGCATTTTGTTGTTGCTTTTCGTTGTTCCACATACTATCTATTGTGCGTAGTGTTGCCAGTAGGGTGGAGGGGGTAACAATTATAATGTTTTTTTCGAAGGCCTTATTGTAAATAATATGATCCTCATTTACAACAACAGCAAAAGCGGGTTCTATGGGGATAAAAAGTAATACAAAGTCTGGCGATTCTATTTCATATAAATCCTGATAATTTTTAGCAGAAAGCTGATCAATATGCCGTTTAATTGAGTTTACATGTGCTTTTAAATATTGGGGTTTATCTTCATCTTCCGCATTTACAAAACGCTCATAATCGGTTAAGGATACTTTACTATCAATAATCATTTTTTTGCCATCGGGTAAATGTAATACAACGTCTGGTAACACACGCGAGCCATCTTTTAAAGTGAAATTTTGTTGTACAAAATATTCTCTATCTTTTTCTAAACCAGATTTTTCAAGAACGCGTTCAAGTACTAATTCCCCCCAATTGCCCTGTATTTTACTGTCACCTTTTAAGGCTCTAGTAAGGTTTGTAGTTTCGGTAGTCATTTTTAGGTTTAAATCTTTCAAACCTATAAGTTGTTGCTTTAATGCCGAGTGCATGCTTATACTTTCTTTTTGCGAATCTTCAACTTTTTTCTCAAATCCTTGAATTTTATCGTGTAAAGGGCTTAGTATATTTTTTATATTCTCTTTATTCTGTTCTGTAAATTTATTCGATTTTTCTTCTAAAATCTTATTAGCCAATAACTCAAAGTCTTTACGCAGTTGTTCTTGGCGGTTTTCTAGTTCGGCATCGCGCTTTATGCTGTCCTTTAGTAGGTTGTCGTATTCTGTGTTTTTTTTAATTAACTCAGTATTTATAAGATCTTTTTCAAAACGAATATGTTCTTTTTCTTTTTCAAGTTTAGATACATTTTGTTTTAAAGATTCTATTTGATAGTTAAAATTATCGTTTAGGTTGTCGGTTTCAAGTTGATGGTTTTTTTTTAAGTTAGTAAACTGTTCCTGTAAATTTTTATTACGTTCTTCAAGTGTACTTTTGTCGCTTTTACTTTTTAGTTTTGTGAAAAGTACACCTAAGTAACTAGCAATTGCAGCACTAACTAAAATGGATATGATAAGAATAAGGCTATTGTTCATTTCATTTTTTTATAATGTTAAAGATAAATGCTTTGTTTATAATAACAAAAACGAAAGCACACAATGCAGCATGGTTTAGGGCTAATTGCTATTTTTTAACCTTAAAACTTTGCGTTTTTTTGTCGAATGCAATTAAATCTTTCGGGAATAAATTGTCAAAAACACCTGCTTCTATTAAATTATTGGGAGTATCTGATACCACTTCTTTTTTGGATATAACAATAAGTTTGCTGCAAAGTTGAAGGGCTAGTTCTACCTCATGAGATGAAAAAACTATTGTTTTTTGGGTTTCTTGAGCTAGTTTTTGTAACAATTTTAAAATATATGCTTTATGGTACATATCTAAATGTGTTGTAGGCTCGTCCAGGATTATTAAGTTGGTATCTTGGGCTAAGGCACGTGCTATCATTACTTTTTGTAGCTGACCATCGCTTAACTCAAAACATTTTTTATATTTTAAATTTGCAATATTGGTTTGCTGAAGTGATTTGTTAACAATTTCAATATCTTTTCTACACAATTTTCCTAGCCAATTGGTGTAGGGTTGTCTTCCTAAAGCGACTAACTCGAAAACAGATAAGTTTTTTGATGTAATTTGTTCGGTTAACACTAGGCTCATTACTTTTGCTAACGCTATAGGGTTGTGCGTTGTAATATCTTTTCCGTTAATTTTTATGGTACCATTTAAAGCATTTTGAACATTGGAGAGTGTTCTTAAAAGTGTTGATTTTCCAATACCATTGGCACCAATTAAACCAACTAACTCACCCTTTTTTAATTCAATATTTATATTTGAAGCAATAATGGTTTTTACCTTTTTTGAAGTATAACCTATGGATAAGTTTGTTGTTTTTAAAATGCTATGTCCCGTTGCTTTTTCCATTTGTTTTTTCTTTTGAAAATTAGAACATCATTTTGCGTTGTCTTATTAATAACCAAACAACAATTGGAGCACCAAATAATGAAGTTATTGCGTTAATGGGTAATGTGTAATCGCTACGAGGTAATTGGGCTATAGTATCGCAAATTAGCATAATAATAGCACCAATTAAAAAAACTGCTAGTAATAGTGTTTTATGGTTGGAACTGTTAAAAATTTGTCTTGAAATATGCGGAATTGCAAGCCCTACAAAAGCAATAGGCCCCACAAAAGCAGTGATAGATCCTGCAAGTAGGCTTGTAGAAATTACAATTACTAATCTGCTTTGTTTTATGTTTAGCCCAATACTTTTAGCATAATTTTCCCCTAATAATAATGAGTTCAGACTTTTAATACTACTTAAACTAAGTACAATACCAATTATGTAAATACTAGATAAAATAAATAGCTCATGCCACGATAAATTACCTAAACTACCAAAACCCCAAAACACATATTGTTGTAGCTCTTCGGCTGAACTAAAATAGGAAAGCACATTTACAATAGCAGCAGATATGCTACCAAACATAAGACCGATAATAAGGATAGCCATAGCATCTCTTACTTTTACAGAAATAACTAAAACACTTAACATAACTAAAAAACTACCTAGAGTTGCTGCTGCTATAATAGTCCATTTTGAAACTAAAGCACCAAGTAAAAAACCTCCAAAAAGCGATGCGCCTAGAGTTACAACAGCAACGCCAAGGCTTGCGCCAGAGGTAATACCTAAAACAAAAGGGCCAGCAAGTGGATTTTTAAATAAGGTTTGCATCATTAATCCAGAAATTCCTAAGCCAGAACCAACTACTATGGCAGTAAATGCTTTAGGTAGTCTGTAATCTAATATAATGTATTGCCAAGATGTATTTTCGATGGTTGAAAATAGGCTGTTAAATATGGCTATGTTAGGAATGGAAACAGAGCCTAGACTTATATTTATAAAAAACATAAGGACTAAAAAAAGACCTAATAATATGAAATACGTTTTATGGGTTTTGTTGTTTTCCAATTAGTTTAACTTTTTGAAAAAGTAGTTTTCATAATTATTTAATAATCCAGGATGTGCAATAGTAATTAAATCTTTTAAAATTATATCGGGTCTTAAAGGGCCAAGCTCATAATACAATAAGCCACCAGTTTTTCCTATTTTGTTAGTGTATGAATATATGTTATTCGTTTTAAAAGCATTAAAATAAGTATAGCCTAAGTTTTGTTCTTGCATTTGTAATTTGTTTTCAAAAAGGCCAACACCAATCCATAATTTTGCTTGATTGGCTTTTTCTAAAACGTTTTCAAAATTTAACTTTAAGCTACCTGTGTCATTGTTATTTTTCCAAATATAATTAGTCTTGGCATCTTCTAAAAATTTCGCTACAAAACTTTTTCCGCCAGGTACATACCAAATATCCTTAAACATAGATCCTGAAAATACAGTAGGTTTTTTGGTTATATGCGCTACTATGTTTTTTGTTTCTAAATAATTAGACTCAATGGTGTTAAAAATTTTATTGGCTTCTTCATTTTTATTAAAAAAAGCAGCTATAAATTTTATCCATTCAGCTCTGCCAAGAGGCTCGTTTTCTGTCCAGGCACCATCCAGAACTAAGGGTATTCCAAATTTTTTTATTTGATCTAGTTTTTTATTATTCCCATTTACAGCAAACCCGATAACCAATTCTGGTTTTAAATCGAGCAGTAGCTCCATGTTCATCTCTAATGCATTATTTAAATCTTTAATTTCACCATTGTCAACACGGATACGTGTTTTTTCCGATGAAATTAAGCGCGTATTAGGGAATCCCATTAATTTATCATCAATTTTCAAATATTCTAATGCAGGAATATTTGTTGTGGACATGACTACAATTTTGTTGATTGGTAACTTTATAATAATATCTTGAGCATTATGTTTTGGTACAGCCTGTCCTTCATAAATTAAAAGATATTTAAATGTTTTTTTGCTATTAGGCCAAGGTGAAGTTACAGTAATTTCTTTGTGTGTTTTATAATAGTTTATGGTGAACCCTTTGGCATATTTTATTGGTTCTTTATAAATTTCCGTTTTAAAAGCTTCTTTATTGGGACTTTCATTGTTTTTACATGATAGAAAAACAAATAAACAGGTAGCTAAAACAAAGATGAAACGCATATTATAATATAGTTTTTTTAAAATAGAGATTAAAAATTTCATACAATAGCTAAGCTGTAATTTGTGTTATTAATGTAATATTTTTATCTGTTTTTTTTAGATGAATTACATCGCCGTAATTTATTTTAATATTAAAGGAGTCTTTTAATTCAATATTTAATAATGTGGATAAAAAAGCTCTAATTGGTCCGGCGTGAGATATTATTATTATGTTTTGATTGGTTTCTGAATTTAAAATATCATTAAAACATAATTGTACTCGTAAAGCTAATGCTTTGTACGATTCGCCTTGGGTTACAGGCACATTAACAAAATCTGTCATCCAAGGGTTTATTTCTTCTTCGGGTATAGCCTTCCAAGGTTTTAATTCCCAACTTCCAAAGTTAAGCTCCTTAAGGCGGTCATCGTATTTTGGAGTGCTGTTAAAGTGTTTAGCCAATAGCGCACAACGTTTTAAAGGGCTAGAGATTACTTTAAAACCACCTGTATTTGGTATTTGTTTTGCTATGTCTTTAAATTCGGTTTCATAACCATCAACCAGATCTAAATCACTTTGACCGTAACAAATGCCTTTTTCAATTTTTGGTGTGGTATGCCTAATTAAATATATTTCCATAATACAATAACACTAATATAAAACATAACTTCTGTTAATTGTTGCACAGCGCCTGCACAATCTCCGGTTTGTCCTCCAATCCATTTTTTAAATTTACCACCTAAATACATTTTAGCTAAATAACAGGGTATTAAGGTTAAAAATATAAAAGGCGTACCGAATAGAAATAGTGGTAAAATTCCAAAAATACCACTTGTAATTACCATATTTACCGTAATACTTTTAGCTGCAGGTTTTGCTTTACTATCGTTTGTATCTCTAACGTATGCATGTGTGTAAATTAATGTTGTTGCTATAAACCTACTTACGCTATGCCCTGAAATAATAGTAAGTGGTATTATATGTGTTGGTAATGCGTTTAATGCAGCAAATTTTACAGCAAGTATTAAAATTAATCCTGTTACACCGTAAGTTCCTAATCTAGAATCCTTCATAATAAGGAGGATTTTTTCTTTGGTCCAGCCGCCACCAAAGCCGTCACAGACGTCTGCAAAGCCATCTTCATGAAAAGCACCTGTGGTATAAATTGTAGAAATTACACTTAACAAAAGAGCTGTTTCAACAGGAAGAAATAAAGATGTACTATAAAAAATAAGAGCACCAATAGTACCAACAATAATACCTACTAACGAAAAATATTTAGCACTTTTTTCAAGATAATATGCGCTGTGATCGACCCATTTCGGACAAGGAATCCGGGTAAAAAACATCATAGCAGTTAGGAATATTTGGAGTTCTTTTTTCATATTTATTATGCATTTTCTTCGCTAATTCCAGCACTTTCAAAACTTGCCATATTATTTAAAAAAGCAACGGCTGCTCTTAATAAAGGTATTGCTAACGCAGCACCTGTACCTTCACCCAAATGCAAACCTAAAGAAAGTAGTGGCTTGGCATTTAAAAAAGCTAACATTTTTTCATGGCCTTGCTCGTTAGAGTTGTGGGCAAAGACACAATAATCTAGTATGTTTTTATTTATAGATTGTGCAGCCAATAAAGCTGCTGTAACTATAAAACCATCAATAACAATAACCATTTTTAATTCGGCAGCTTTTAAAAGGGCACCGCAAAGCATAACTATTTCAAAGCCACCAAAAGTGGCTAAAGCCTCAAGCGGTGTTTTGGGTTTGTGTGTGTTATACACAGCCTCAAGAATATTACTTTTTTTAGAAATACCTTCCTCATTTAACCCTGTGCCAGAGCCTACACAGGATGTAATAGGTGTATTTGTAAAATAGGCCATAAGTAGTGCCGCAGATGAGGTGTTGCTTATACCCATCTCTCCAAAACCTATAGTATTACAACCGTTACTGCGTATTTTTGAAACAATGGCACCTGCCTTAGTCATGGCTTCGTGGCATTGTTCTATGTGCATAGCGGGTTCATTTTGGTAATTTTTTGTTCCAAAATCAATTTTACTATGTATAATATTTAGTTCTTTTTCAAAGGTATGATTAACGCCCGCATCAACTACTTTTAAGCTTACATTATTTACAGAACTAAAGGCATTAATAGCTGCGCCGCCATTTGCAAAATTGTAAACCATTTGTGCGGTTACTTGCTGCGGAAACGGGTTAACTTCACCATTTTTAGCAATACCATGGTCGGCTGCAAAAACAACAATAGTTGGGTCTAGTATTTGTGGTGTTTCAGTTTGTTGAATGCATCCTATTTTATAGGCTAAATCTTCAAGACTACCAAGCGATCCTATAGGTTTTGTTTTTTGGTCTATTTTATTTTTAAGTGTAGTTTTTAGTGTGCTAGGTTTTGCTTTTTTAGTCATTATTTTAATGTTAATGGTATTCCAGATATCATTACAGTTGCTTTGTTGGCATGTTTTGCAATATGTTGATTCATCCAGCCCTGAAGCTCGGTAAACTTTCTTCCAACCTCAGTTTGTGCATGCACGCCCATTCCAATTTCATTAGAAATGATAAGTATTGTAGCTTCTATATTTAAAAGTTTATCAAATTCGGCTTTTGCTAAAGCTAAACAAAGTTCAACATCGTTTTTAGTATCTACGTAAAAATTGGTAAGCCATAATGTAACGCAATCGATAACGACTACATCATTTTTTTTAATAACAGAGGCGAGGTGTTTTTCTTCTTCAACACAAGTCCAACAGGTATCTCTATCGGCTATGTGGCGATCTATTCTTTTGCGATGATCTAAATCCCAAATGCGCGATGTTGCTATGTATTTCGGGTTTTTTGAAACCGACAGAGCATATTTTTCAGCAAAGCTACTTTTACCAGAACGTTCACCACCAGTGATGTAATAAATCATAATTTTAAATTATTTGGCAAAGGTTAAAAACATTTTTCAATTGGGAAAGGTATCGTAATAAATGTATTTTTGCTTTTATAATTTACTATATTTATGAAAGTTTGTTCTTTTATGCCTGCCGTTACTCAAATGATTTATGATATGGGTTTGCAAGATATGTTAGATGGTGTAACTTTTGAGTGTTCTGAAACAGCGCGCTCCGAAAAACAAATTGCAATACGTTATAAGCTAGAAGGAAAAACATTAACCAGCGATGAGATAAATACTATTTTCTCGAAAACAAAAGCCGAAGGTGGCACTCTGTATTATGTAGATGAGCCAGTTTTAAAAAAAATTGCGCCAGACATAATTTTTACACAAGATGTTTGCGATGTTTGCCAGATTGATACAGAGCGTGTTTCAAAATCTGCTTATAAATTACCTAAAATACCCGAACTTATCTCTATAACGCCAAATGGTTTGGACGATGTTTTTGAAAACGCACTAACCATAGCAAAGGCTTTAGGTAAACCAGAAATTGGGATAGCCTATGTAGATGCTTTAAAAGATAGAATACGTAAAATTATAGATATACAAAGGGCTAACAATATATTGCCTAAAAGTGTAATGTTATTGGAATGGATAAATCCAATGTTTAATTGTGGCCACTGGATTCCTCATCAAATCGCTTATGCTGGCGGTGTGGATATGTTATCGCATCCATCTGGTGATAGTGTTGTAATACCTTGGGAGAAAATTGCTAAGTATAACCCAGAAGTATTAATTATTGCACCATGCGGTTATAATATTGAAACAACACTAAAGGATATGAAGTTTTTAGAGGATAAGCCAGAGTGGGCTTCCCTTAAAGCTGTTAAAAATGAGCGTGTTTTTATAGCCAATTTTGAAATGTTTACTCAATCCTCGGCTGGTACTTTGGTAAATGGTATTGAATGTTTAATGGCCATGATACATCCCAATATTTATAAAGTATCAAAACAATTAGCGTCAAACTTTATAAATTATAAATTGGATTTAGTTGCTAAAATGTAAAAAAATAGCATACTTTCGCGCCGAATTTTGGTTTTTCTCTATGTTTAGGTAATGGAGAAAATTAAAAGGGAATCTGGTGCGACTCATAAATTGTTTATTCCAGAACTGTTCCCGCAACTGTAAGTTTATGCACAAGGTTATTGTGCACCTCTTAATGGATGTTATTAACTTCAAAACCACTGGTGTTTACACTGGGAAGGTATTTTAACATAAAACAAGTCAGGAGACCTGCCACTTTTCTTAATTAATAAATAAAACTTTCGGGATAAAAGTTTCGTTATTATGAAGAAAGCGTTAGTCACATTTGTACTATTATGGGTATGCTTATTGTCCTTTTCTCAAAATGATTCTATAAATCGTTTGGAGGAAGTTTGGATACAGGCTGATAGGAAGTTGGAAAAACATTCTGTGGGTTATAAAGTCATAACATTAAACGATTCTTTAATTCAAAGAAACCCAGAATCTTTTACCGCTTTATTACGTTTTAATACACCTATATATTTAAGAGAATTTGGAGCAGGCGGCACAAGTTCTGCTAGTTTTAGAGGAACAAGCGCCTCGAATACTGCCGTAATCTGGAATGGCATTAATATCAATTCAATTAACAATGGTCAAACAGGATTTAACTCACTAACTGTTAGTTTGTTTGACGCTATTGATGTAAGAAGCGGTGGTGGCAGCATTGAATATGGCTCAGGGGCCGTTGGAGGTACCATCCATTTAAATGATAATTTGAAATTTTCAGATAAAAAATGTGTAAAAAATCAAGTGGTATCCACTATTGGAAGTTTTGAAACGTATCAAAACCTATATAAGTTTAAATTAACGGATAATAAGTTAGCGCTAAACTTTGGAGTATCCTACAATCAATCTGAAAATAATTACAAGCTTTTAGATACTGAATTTAGAAACTTTAACGGTGCCTTTAAAAACCTTGGATTTAATGCTAGTGGTGCTTTTTTATTATCTAATTATTCAAATTTAAAATTTTATACTGCCAATTATAGTGGCGAACGTTTTTTTTCGGGTGAATTACCAAACCCCTTAGCCGCTAATGATAAATATCAAGATTTTAATCATAGAAACTTGTTGATTTATACCAATGAAGTATCAATGTTAAAACACGAAGTTCAATTGGCTCATTTAATGCAAGAATATAGGTTTTTTGATGATCGTGAAGCAGATGCTTTTAATTTTGGCAAATCAAACCAATATTTAGTAAGGTATAACGCTTCTTTAAGTATCGCTAAATGGTACGCTAATATTTTTTCTTATCTAGAATATGAATCTGCTTTTGGGAAAACAGATCAAATTGAAGAAAGAAACAGACAACAACTGTCTCAATCTTTTGTGTACAAACAAAACCTTAAAAGTGTTGCGTTTTTTGAAGCTAAAATTAGAAAAGATTTTAATTCTGATTATGAGGTCCCGTTTACTCACGCTTTAGGGTTAAAAATTAAGCCTTTAAAAAATCTTTTTATAAGGGCTAATACATCTAAAAATTATAGGGTGCCCACCTATAATGATTTGTTTTGGCCAGGACAAGGCAACCTAGAGTTAACACCCGAAACATCCAAACAATTTGAAGTAGGGGTTGGCTATAAAAACAACACGATTTCTGTGGATATAGCAACGTTTCAAATTTATGCAAAAGATAAAATTGTTTGGACTCCTAATGGAGATTTAGATAGACCCGGAATTTGGGTTCCTATAAATTTAAGGCAAGTGAATAATAAAGGTGTAGAGTTTGTTTTTTCTTATGATGAAAGCTTTAATAAACATAACTTTCAATTTGATTTAAATTATAGTTATGTACAAGCTATAGATGAGAGGACTGATAAGCAAGTTATTTTTGTGCCTAAGCATCTATCAAATTTAAGTTTGGGTTATAATTTTAAGCGCTTTAGTTTTTTTAGCCAACAGGTATATAATGGAAAAGTATATACAACAGAAAGTAATTCGGAAGATTTTTTGTTGCCAAGTATTTTTATTGTAAACACAGGTATGGAGTACAAGCTTTTAAATAAAAAGGGCAAACAATTAATTATAGGTCTTAAATGCAATAATTTGCTTAATAAAAATTATGTGTCACAACCTAGGCGACCAATGCCTAACAGAAATTTTAATTTTAATATAAACTATAAATTTTAAACAATGAGAATCAGTAAATTTTTAACAAAACTTTTTATCTTAAGTGTATTATTCTTAACAGCGTGTACAAGTGATGATGATGGTGTAGCAGCTTCAAAAGGTAATTTTGAAAACGGTATTTTGGTTAGTGGTGAAGGTAGTGGAGCAGGTACAGGTTCCATTTCTTTTATTTCAGATGATTTTGAAACTGTTAATCAGCTTATTTATAAAGGTGTAAATACTGCCGAACTCGGTACGTTTTTACAATCGTTAGCCTTTGATGCACAGCGTGCTTTTATAGTGGTTGATAATGCTAACTCGGTAACAGTGGTAGACAGGTTTACTTTTGAAAGCGAAGCTGTAATTACGACTGATTTAATAACACCAAGATATATGGCCGTTGCTGCAGATAAGGGGTATGTAACAAACTGGGGATCAACTTCTGATGATGCAGACGACTTTATTGCTGTTATTGATTTGAATAGCTATACCGTAGAATCCACAATTCCTGTAGGTAATGGCCCGGAACAAATTATAGCGAAGGACGGTAAATTGTATGTGTCTCATAAAGGCGCTTTTACAACAAATAATATTATTTCTGTTATTGATTTAGTAGATAATAGTGTTGAAGAAATTACAGTTAAGGATAATCCGGATGAATTATTTTTTAATAGTAACGGTGATTTAGTAGTGTTATCTCAGGGAAGAACATTGTTTGATGCTGATTTTAATGTTATTGGAGATACGCTTGGAAGTATTTCTATTATTAATGTAAACTCATTATCTATAGATACCGAGCTAGTGTTTGCAGAAGGAGAACATCCTTCACTAATGGTTTTGGATAATAATAAGATATACTATGGCCTGTCGGGAGAAATTTATGAAATGGATGAAAATAGTACAACATTACCATCAACACCTGTTTTAACAGCAGAGGGTTTCCTTTATGGTATGGAAGTAGAAAATAATAACATTTATACTTTAAATGCTAGCTTTTCTGATTTGAGTACCTTGAATGTATACGATTTAAACAGTAAAGAAAAAGTGCAAACAATACCTGTTGCACTTGGCGCTTCAAAGGTTTATTTTAATTAATAAACTTAGGTTATAAATTATATAAAAAAAAGCCACTTTTAAGTGGCTTTTTTTTAGTTTGGTATTAAATCGCAATACCAAATGCCATATTTTTCAGAATCACTTTTACAAACAGAATCATTATCATCTGTTTTAGGCGCATTATATTCGCGATACACTTTTTCGCCTGTAGTAAATGGAATGGGGTTTTTAAATATGGGGCCATCAAAACAAAAGGTATGAAATTCACCATTTTCGCCACAAGGGTCTACGCCTTCTGGTAAATTATCTATAAAGTTTTTATCAATTACGGTGCCTACAAAATCTTCGCCAAAATATTTAGAGTTTGCACAAACAACAATGGTTTTAAAGCCGAGGTTTAAAAACTCGTTTAATAAGGCTTTAGTATCTCGTTTCCAAATAGGGAATACAGCCGTTATACTTTGTTTTTTAAGCTGATTTTCTCTGTAAACTCTTAAATCTTCCAAAAAAATATCGCCGAAAGCTGTGTGTGTAAAGCCTTCTGCTTTCAATCTAGAAACAGTGTCTAGCATTTTTTTTTCGTAGACTTCCATGCTTGGCATTTCAGGAAGTTCAATTAAACTTGCTGTAATATTTATGGCATTGGTTTGAGCGATTAAAAGTTCTGTTCGTAAACCATGCATGGATACACGATTGTAATGGCTATTTACGGTTGTTATTAATTCGCTAACCATATAGCGCTTATCTTGTAATAAGTGATATAGTGCTAAAGCAGAATCTTTGCCAGAACTCCAATTAAAATAGGTTTTATGTGTAGTGTTCAAATAGTTGTAATTTAGTCGATTAGCATGCCGCCTTCAAGAGGGTTTAATGTATTGCTTTCCAATAGTAATTTAAAGGTGTGTTTTGCTTTAGATTTTATTGCTGCGCTTTTAACAGATGTGTTTTCAATATCTGCTAGGGCTAAGGCAAGCATAGGCTCATCTACATGGCCTAAAACACCAAAATTTATTGGAGTTTCGTTATATTCAAAACCAAGCGAAGGGGGTAACCCTGTACTAGGTACCGATACGTCGTTTTTATTAACGCCATTGGCTACTAAAGGTTGCATGGCGTAGGTGTGGTTTGGGTTTACATTGTTGCGGCTAAAATTAGGAGAATCGTAAAGTGTTATAGAGGCTTGTGTTTTCCCTACTGTGTTACTTCCTATTTGAATTATTTCATTCATGTAAGGCTCTAAACTATTTATAAGGCCTTCGCTGGCAGAGGCAGAACGTCCTGTTGCTAAAACATATAATTTAGTTAATCCTAAACTATTTACGGTATTCCCGTTGGCTAGTCGGTTGGTAAAGTTAAAATTGCTGTTATTACCTTGTAGGTCGTTGTTATAAACTAGTTTTTCAAAAATTTCACCGGTATATTGGCCGGTAATCATACTTGCTAAAAGTGTTGTGGTGCGTACAGAGCCTCCAGGATTGTATCTTAAATCTAATATTAAATGCTGAATATTATTAGCTTTAAATTCCGCAAACACAGCATTTAATTCATTTTCTGATCCTGCAGTGAACCCATTGTACATAAGGTATCCAATATTTTCGCCTCCAGAATTTATAATTTCTGTTTTAAAAATTGGGTTTTCGGTATATGGTATTTTGTTTAGTTTTACAGATGTATTTATGGGGTCAATACTATCGTCTGTTTCTTCTAATGTGTTTTTATCGTTATATACAGCTAAATTTAAGGTGTAATTATCTGGGCTTAATAGGGTTCTTAAATTATCTTGAGTTAGTGTTACACCATTAATTGCATTAAAAATATCCCCACGTTTTAGGCCGCTATTATCGGCAGGGCTATTGGGTAAAACTAGGCGTACTACGCCAAAAATTTCGTTAGGTTTATTGGGTGTGCTATAGGCGTTAAATTCCATCCCGTTGGTGTTTGAGTTACCTTGAAATTGTTGTTCCAAAGCAATATAGTCGCTAACTATCCAGCTAAATCTATCTATTTTTTCGGGTTCGTGTATTAAGCTTTCAAATAGGTTTTTTGTTGAGGTGGTTTCGTTTAAATAACTAGTATAAGCTTCTGTAGTACCATAGCGGTTGTTAAGGCCGTTAATGCCAAATTGGTTATTGGATAGTGCGGAAATATCGTCTTTATAAAGGTAAAATACATTCATACCCTTCCAAACAAAATCGTTTATTTCGTTGGCAGATAAACCTACATCATCATTATCTTCAAAACAGCTAACGGTAAGTATGGAAATAGCAAGTAACAGTACGATTGCTTTATAGTTTTTCATAATATAATGTGTTTGGACGGTTCGTTTATAAAAGTTTAAATTTACTTACATTATTGCTTAATAAAAAATTAAAGGTATTTTTTAAAAATGGAAACGGACAAAACAGTTTCGCGCCAGGAATTACTATTTTACCAATATTAGGTTACAATGGCGCTATAAATCGTTTCTTTTTCGCTTACTCTTCGTAAAAATGATTAGCTAGGCTAAGGCTGTGCAAATTGTTTTAACTTCAATTAATCAAAAAATAATTCAACTTATTTATACAATATTATAAAACTATAGTGTTGTTAGACATGCTTTTATTAATTTGATTAATACTTTAATAAGTGGAAGATAAAAAGAAACTATTCACTTTATAGTGATAAAGTTTGGTTTTTAAACTATTAGATAAATAATTAATACTTTTTATAATGGGGGTGTAGTAAAGCTGTTTTTTTTCATTCGGAAATTTAACTTATACTTGTCATGTATAATCCATAAATTAACGAATTATACGGTAATTTCAATTTAAATAATACAGCAAATTATATGAAACTTAAACATGTGTATTTAATATTATCAATTTTAGGAGTTTGTTACACTTGGTATTATAATATTCAATGGTTTCAAGCTGTTGAAAACCCTTCTCTTTCAAGTTTTTTTGCTGATGCACAGGGCAATTTTGCAGGAAAATCTTTTGGGGCAGATTTAACAGTAGTTATTCTAACGTTTTTTGTTTTTATGAGGTCGGAAAGCTTTAAGCTTAAAATTAAATATTGGTGGGTTTTAATTCCTTTAACCTTTTTAGTAGCTATAGCTTTTACGTTTCCACTTTTTTTGTATGTAAGAGCAAATCGATTAGAAAAACAGAAAGTAAATAACTTAGGTAATTAGTTTTGAGTATAGCCTAATGTTTTAAAAGCTTTAATAAAGCATTAGGCTATAATGTTTTTAGGGAGTTGTACTTTTTGAAGATTAATTTTATACAATGAAAATGCTGTTTTTACTTCAATATTTTAATTTGACTTTATAAAATATTCAAAAGAAATTATATTACTTTTTGTTTTAAGCTTAAAAAATGTTTTGTCACTTTAGTTTTAGAAGCTGTTTTAAATTAAAAATAAGTAAAATACAAATTATTTATTTGAAGATTATGGATGTGAATTAATATGCTATTTTCTTGTGAATTTGTAAATATTTAGCTGGTTTTACGCGTAAGGGATTGCAGTGAAAAGCCCACAGCCCGACTTTTTAGGAGGTGCGCGGACTTGTAACGTAAAGCCCGACCCCTTGCGGGTTACGCCCAAATTTTATTTTTTACTAAAATGCTGTAACAAAACAAAAGGTAAATCGTTTTTCTATTAAATAACCTAACTGAATTATTTTAAGTGCTTTAAATGCTAATGTTTTTTTAAAAGCATTAAATGCAATAAGATAAAACTGGCAGCATGAACCAAATCGAATTTTTAAATAGTATAATGCCTTTTAAGGACAAAGTGTTTCGTTTAGCGAAACGTTTATTGGTTTCTACCGAGGAGGCCGAGGATGCTACACAGGAGGTGTTTTTAAAACTATGGAAAAATAAATTGAAAATGGCCGATTATAAAAACATAGAGGCTTTTTCAATGACGATTACAAAAAATTATTGTTTTGATAGGCTAAAATCTAAACAAGCTAAGCACTTAAAAATGGTGCATAGCAATTATGAGGAAAAAAGCTTACCACTGCAAAAACAATTGGAGTTAAAGGATAGTATAAGATGGGTGGCTAAAATTATAGAGGATTTACCTGAACAACAAAAAATAATAATTCAATTGCGGGATGTGGAGGGATATGATTTTGATGCTATTGCTAAAGTGTTGAGTATGAAAAATACTGCCGTACGTGTGGCTTTATCGCGGGCAAGAAAAACAATACGAGAAAAATTAATAAATACACATAATTATGGTGTTAAGTGATATAGAAAAATTAATAGTTAAGTATAATAATTGTGAAACTACACTTGAAGATGAGCAGCTTTTAAAAAACTATTTTACTCAAGAAATTGTACCGCCACATTTAGATATGTACAAACCTTTATTCGGTTATTTTTTAGCACAGAAGGGAATACAATTTACTAAACCGTTACAAATAAGGTCTAAGCCGTTTTTTAATTATAAATGGATTGCAGTGGCTGCAGTAACAGTACTTATGTTGGGTACGTATTATAGGTATACCCAAAAAAACGATTTGGGAACATATGAAGACCCGGAAATAGCTTTTACTGCATTTTCACAATCCATGGAAATGATTTCCTCGAAATTTAATAAGGGCACGGCAACAGTTGGTTATTTAAAAGGGGTACATAAGGGGGCTTCTGCTTTAGGATACCTTAATGAGGTTAATAATGCTACACGTATAATTTTTAAACCAGCACATTAATAATTAAAAGTAAATATTTGAAATTATAAACTTAAAAAAGAAACTTATGAATATTAAATTAATAGTACTTGTGTTAGTTGTTGTGTTATTACCATTTACTAGTAAAGCACAAAGTGATATTTTTGAGAAATATAGCGATAATGCAGCTGTTACCTATGTATCTATAAAACCTAAAATGTTTCAAATGATAGCAAAAATGGGTATTGATTTGGAGGATGCCGAAGCAAAATCTTATATGGATATGGTACAGAGTATTACTAGTTTTAAAACGATGGTTACAGATAATAAGACGATATCTGCGGATATTGCAAAATGGGTGAAATCGCATTCTGGTGGTTTAGAAGAATTAATGGAGGTAAAGGATGATGGTAGCGAAGTGAAGTTTTACATTAAGGAAGGTAAAGATGCAGACCACGTTAAGGAACTTTTAATTTTTGTAAACGGTTTGGATAAGTTTATAGAAGATAAAATTGAAGTTAACGGGCAGAAACGTGAAATTGAAACTGTAGTTGTAGTACTTAAGGGCGATATAAACCTTAATCAAATATCCAAACTTACCGATAAAATGAATATTCCTGGAGGAAACCAGTTAAATAAAAAACCATAAAATTGTTTTTAAATATTTTTTAATAAAAAAGGCTTGTACTAATTAGTGCAAGCCTTTTTTGTTTAAGAAAAATAGAAATGTTTATTAATTCGGGTTTCTATTTAAATATTTTAAAGCATATATATGCTTACTAACACTCTAAATGCCGGTATAGTTACTTGGCGTAATGTGTTTAAGTTCTTCTTTTATGGTGTTAGAAACGTCTAGGGTATCAATAAAATTAGAAATAGATTCTTTATTTATTTTAGCATTGGTTCGTGTTAAACCTTTTAGAGCTTCGTATGGGTTTGGATAAGCTTCGCGACGTAAAATAGTTTGAATAGCTTCTGCAACTACCGCCCAATTGTTTTCTAAATCTTCGTTAAACTTGCTTTCGTTAAGTAATAATTTGTCTAATCCCTTTAAAGTGGATTTAAACCCGATTAGGGTGTGCCCAAATGGTACACCAATGTTTCTTAAAACGGTGCTATCTGTTAAATCGCGTTGCAACCTAGAAACAGGTAGTTTTGCAGAAAGGTGCTCGAAAATAGCATTTGCTATACCTAAATTACCTTCGGAGTTTTCAAAATCTATAGGGTTTACTTTATGCGGCATGGCAGAACTCCCTACTTCGCCTGCTTTTATTTTTTGTTTAAAATAGTCCATAGATACGTAGGTCCAGATATCTTTATCCAAATCTAAAACTATGGTATTAATACGTTTCATGGTATCAAACAAAGCGGCCATATGGTCGTAATGCTCAATTTGCGTAGTAGGGAAGGAGTGATGTAAACCTAATTTTTCTTGTACAAAAGCACTTCCAAAAGCTTTCCAATTAATATTAGGATAGGCCACGTGGTGTGCGTTAAAATTACCTGTGGCACCACCAAATTTAGCAGCACTAGGTATGTCGTTTAATAAGTTAAATTGTTCTTGTAGTCGTACTACAAAAACTTCAATTTCTTTACCTAGTCTAGTAGGAGATGCAGGTTGGCCGTGTGTTCTAGCCAACATAGGTATATGTGCCCAGTCGTTAGTAAGTGTTTTTAGTTTATTTAAAAGTACATTATATTCTGGTACATAAACATTGTTTATAGCTTCTTTAATACTTAAGGGTATAGCGGTATTATTAATGTCTTGTGAGGTTAAGCCAAAGTGAATAAACTCTTTGTATTCGGCTAAGCCTAACGTATCAAATTTTTCTTTAATAAAGTATTCAACGGCTTTAACATCGTGGTTAGTTACGCTTTCAATTTTCTTAATCGCCAAAGCATCTTTAGAAGTAAAGTTTTTGTAAATCCCTCTTAGGCTTTCAAAAATAGCTTTATCAACCGTTTTAAGTTGTGGTAACGGGATTTCACAGAGTGCGATAAAATATTCAATTTCAACTAAAACACGATATTTTATTAAGGCTTCCTCAGAGAAATAAGGTGCTAATTCGTTTACTTTATTTCTATAACGACCATCAATAGGAGAGATGGCATTTAATGCTGATAATGACATAGTTTTATTTGGATTTTAAAGTAACAAATATACGTTTTTGCTTCCCGATTTTTCAATGTAGTACTTGCTATTTTATAATTCGTATTTACAAACTTCTATTTTTTTTAATTTTTTTTAAAATATGTCGTGCTCTAGCTTTGTAGGCGTTGCTTTGTTTGGAAAAATCGGCCTCTAAAATATGAGCCAATTCTGTATGTACCCAATCATAGTCTTGGCCAAATATAAAAAGGGTGGTCATGCTGTAAGCTTTAGCTCCTACTTTTTGGTTGCCAATTAAATAATCAAAGCAGTTTTCTATAATACGTTCTTTATGTGATTCTGTTAAAATGTTTTTGAAGCAATTATTGGCTTTAGAAGCGTATTGGTTTGCTATAAGTTCGCAGATTTTAACAACAGGTCTAACTGCAGAATCTAAATGGACTTTATGCATGTTTGTAATAAATAAATCTAAATATGGTATTATAGTGTTTATATTCTCTCTGCACATAAACTCAAAAACCCAAGCCGCACGAGGCGATATTTTATCGTTAACGCTAAAAAGTATGTCTAATAATTTAGGCACCAATTCAGGATGCGTTTTCATGACTTGGGCATAAAAAAAACGACTTTCACGAGAATGGTTTACATAATTTAATTCTTGGTATAGCTGTCTTGTAGTCAAAAGGATTTCCTATTTTTGATGTCTTAAAAATACTTAAAATGAGAATAATAAAAAAAGTGTTTATTCTGTTATTCGTTGTGTTTTTTATAGCTCAATTTTTTGGACCTGAAAAAAACGAAGGCGATTTGGCGTCTGTTACTGCTTTTATTGCAGAAACCACACCTCCAGAGGACGTTAAGGTTATTTTAAAAAAAACGTGTTTTAATTGTCATAGTAATGTGTCGCGTTACCCGTGGTACCATGCTATTACTCCTGTGAATTATTGGTTGGCCGCCCACGTAAAAGATGGAAAAAAGCATTTTAATATGTCTCAATGGGAAGGCAACTCTGTAGAACGGAAAGATCATAAGTTTGAAGAACTTATAGCGCTGGTTGAAAACAAAAAAATGCCTTTAAAATCTTATACTTGGGCGCATAGTGAGTCAAAATTATCTAAAGAACAGATAAAAGCGATTACAGATTGGGCAAAATTGGTACGTTTAACTTACAGCTTAAAACCAAAACCAGAATAAAGCTATAAGCTTGAGACTTAGTATATCTTTCTCCATATAAAAACTGGAGATGGATAAGTAAAATACTGTTTATTTGGTTTTAGTTTATTGGAGTAACTATCCAAAAGTTTTTATTAGGAATTTTAAAAAAAAATATGAGTAAAATATTACTTGTTGTTGGTTATGTTTGGCCAGAGCCTAAAAGTTCTGCTGCTGGAAGCAGAATGATGCAACTTATTGAGTTTTTTAAAAAGGCAGGGTATAAAATAACTTTTGCGAGTCCTTGTGCGAAAAGTGATAATGCGTTTGATTTAAAAACTATTGGAGTTTTGCAAACCGCAATTGAGTTAAATAATACGTCTTTTGATGGTTTTGTTAAGGATTTAAATCCAGGTGTGGTGTTGTTTGATCGGTTTATGATGGAAGAGCAATTTGGCTGGCGTGTTGCAGAACAATGTCCAGATGCCTTAAGAATTCTTGATACTGAAGATTTACACAGTTTAAGGAAAGGCCGACAACAGGCTTTAAAGGCCGGTAATTTATTTAATGATGCTTACTTGTTTAATAACACCGCAAAGCGTGAAATAGCTAGTATTTATAGGAGTGATTTAACCTTAATTATATCTAAGGCCGAGATGGATGTGCTTGAAAATAAGTTTAAAGTGCCAAAATCACTTCTAGTTTATCTTCCCTTTATGTTGGATTGTATTAAAAATGAAGATATCCAGGTTTTACCTAAATTTAAAAGTAGAAACCATTTTATAACTATTGGGAATTTTTTACACGAACCTAATTATAACGCTGTTTTGTATTTAAAAGAAGTTATTTGGCCATTAATTAGAAAGCAGTTACCTAAGGCTGAATTACATATTTATGGTGCTTATGTTTCGCAAAAAGTCAATCAATTACACAACGAAAAACAAGGGTTTTTGGTAAAGGGGTTCGCGCAAAATGTTAATGCCGTTATGAAAAATGCAAAAGTATGTTTAGCTCCCATTAGGTTTGGTGCAGGTTTAAAAGGAAAACTTATAGATGCCATGAAAAACGGTACACCATGCATAACTACAGCTGTAGGAGCAGAGGGCATGTTTGGTAAATTTGAAGCAAATGGTTTTGTTGAAGACGCACCAGATTTGTTTGTAAATAAAGCAATTAGTCTTTTTAATGAAGAAATCTTGTGGGAAGTAAAACAGAGTAATGGATTTAAAATTATAAACGAGCGTTTTAATAAGAATAAGCATCAAGATAATTTTTCTAAGCAAATTAACCATACTCTAAATAGTCTGCAAAGTCATCGGTTTGGTAACTTTACAGGGCAAATGTTACAACATCATACCTTGCAAAGCACCAAGTTTATGAGCAAGTGGATTGCCGAAAAGAATAAAAACCAGTAAGTCTTATAACAAAGCAATTGCTTTTTTTACCCCAATTGTAGCTGTTTCTGCAATTACCGTTAAATTTTTTTTACTTGTAATATTTGGTTTTGGATCTATAAAATAAATTGGTATGTTATTGGGGACATAATGCATTAAACTAGCAGCTGGGTACACTTGCATAGAGGTACCTATAATCATTAAGATATCTGCTGTTTCACAAATTTTAACGGCTTTTTCAATCATGGGTACATCTTCCCCAAACCAAACAATATGTGGCCTAAGTTGATGCCCATTTTCACAAAGGTCACCTAATACCAAGTCTTTTTTCCATTCCAAAGTATTATTACTATTTTTAGTGCTTCTAACTTTTAGGAGTTCACCATGCAAGTGCATTACGTTACTACTACCTGCACGTTCGTGTAAATCATCTACATTTTGTGTAATTATGTTAATTTTATAATCGGTTTCTAATTGTGCTAAGTCTATATGTGCTCGATTTGGTTCAACTTCAAATAATTGTTTTCGGCGTTGGTTGTAAAAATCTAAAACTAATGCTGGGTTTTTTTCAAAACCTTCGGGCGTAGCTACTTCCTTAACATCGTAGCCCTCCCATAAACCGTCGGTAGCTCTAAAAGTATTAATGCCACTTTCGGCACTTATACCTGCTCCTGTTAATATTACAATATTTTTCATGCCTTTAGAGTTTAATAAGTTTTATTGCGTTATGTTTTTTTAGCTAATATAAAGATCTTTATTTTTTTATTTTTAGTTGCTATATTAGTGTGTTTTTTAGGGCTATGCAATAAGTTATTTTTGTTGCTAAAGGTGACTTTTTAGCAATTAAATGCTAGATGAAAATAAAAGTTAAAGCAAACCCGATATTTTATATTGGGTTTGTTTATTTTTATACGATGGATATCGACCTTTTAGAGCATTTAGAAACTTATTTAACAACACACAGAAAGTTACGTTTTGATACTGTTTTACCTAAACGAACAAAACATTTTACGGTAGCTACCGAAGACGTGTATCAACTGCATAATACGAGTGCGGTTATGAGATCTTGTGATGTTTTTGGCATACAGGAAGTTAATGTTGTTGAGGAAAAAAATACAAAAACTATTGATAGAGAAATTGCAATGGGTGCACAAAAATGGGTGGATTTAAACCGTTATGAATCTGTAGCTAATTGTATCTCAGATTTAAAAGGAAATGGATACCAAATTGTTGCTACAACCCCGCATACTAACGATTGTGAGCTGCATGACTTTGATGTTACTAAAAAATCTTGTTTTTTCTTTGGCAGAGAAACCCTAGGTTTATCGCAGCAAGTTTTAGACCAAGCCGATTGTTATTTAAAAATCCCTATGGTGGGTTTTACAGAAAGTTTAAACATTTCGGTTTCTGCTGCTATAATTTTACAACACGTTACTACCAAGTTAAGGCAAACCTCTATAAATTGGCAGCTTACGGAGCAGGAGTTGTTAGAAAAACGTTTGGATTGGTGTAAGAAAACCATAAAAAGTTATGAAGAAATAACAGAGCGTTTTTATGAAAAAAAAGATAATTTATTGTAAGGTAAAGTGTTGCTATAGTTATGCTTTTTTAGCTATGTAGTTTTTAAAACTATTCAAAACGTAAATAGTATTAATAACGGTCTAGGCGTTTGGTTTTTACCTGCAACTCAAGTGTTTATTTTTGGGCCAATGATGTATTTTTTATACATGGGGTTAAAAAAGTAAAATTTTGTATCTGTTGTAAATAGTTCTGTTTTTAAATTTAAAGGGTTTGTGTTGCTTAATTGTAAATTACTTTGGAATATAAAAGATAGTAGAAATTTAATAGTTCCAGTTTTGTTTAACGAAATAGTACACTTGCGTTAGGGATTGCAGTGAAAAGCCCACAGCCCGACCTTTTGGGAGGTGCGCGGACTTGTAACGTAAAGCCCGACCCTTTTCGGGTAACGCCCAGATTATTTAAATTTTACTGTTTCGGCCGCGACTAAGTAGTTTATATTCCTCGTAGCACTCGCTTATAGCATCGAGTATTTGTAGGTCGTTTGCAGTTTGTATAAAGCCTTTAGAGTAGTTGCATTGGCTTACAATTTCATCTAAATCAACACGTTCTACTTGTAGTAATACGGTTAGCATTTCACGATCAAAACGGGAGGCTAGTAAATTCCTTATTTCATCGTCTTGCTTCATTTGTTTTAGTTTGCGTAATTCTTTAGGTTTTTTACCAAACATGCGGTGTAGAAAATCTGCCGGATTAAAAATGGAGCCAATTACTTTGGTTAGTCCAGATTTGTTACTGGCTTCGTAACCAGATCCTTGTAGGCCAGAAATACTATATCTGTAATTATTGTTAATGTCTGGTAGTTGCTTTATGTCCACCTCTAAATAACCGGTTAGGTTTAGTTGGTTTACAACCACCTCTTCTAGTGCTAAGGCTGATTCTGTTAGTGCTATATTGGAGCTTCCAAATTTAATCCAATCGTTGGTAACACGTACTTTAATGGATTTAAAACCTAAGAATGAAAGGTGTAATGTATCGTTTACTTTAGCAGCTATTTTAAATTCGCCTTTTTTATTGGTGGTGGTTCCAATAACTTGGTTGAGGTTTACAATATTTACGCTTTCTAGAGTAGCATTATTTGCAGCATTAATTACAACACCTAATACTTTATCTACTTCTTGGGCCTTACATAGCGCCGCGGTAAATAAAATTGTAAAAAGTAGTATATAATTTTTCATAAACGTATTTTCCTAATCAAATGTAATAAACAAAACGCCAAGTTTTGTCTTAATGTATTAAATTGACTAAATATTAACAAAAAAAATGCAGTTCTTTTTTTAGAACTGCATTTTAAAGTGTTTTTATATTTATGTATTAAATAAGCTAAACTAGCGTCTTGATCGTCTAGGTCTAGAGCTTCCAAATTCGCTATTTTCAGAGCGTCGTGGTCTAGAGTCGCCATCGCCACCTCTGCGTCTGTCGCTTCTGCCTCCAGAAGCATTTCTTCTATCATCTCCTCTTCTGCCACCACGATTATCATCGCGACGTTTTCCGCCACTGCGTCTATCGTTGCGTCTTCCGCCGCCACCGCGATTCTCAGATACTTCAACATTTACAAAACGACCTTCGTGTTTAAAGTCTGTAAAGTGTTGTAATACTTTTTCTTTTAATTCATTTTCTGTGTTAAAAAATGAAAAACTGTCTTTAGTTTCAACTTTAAAAACATCGTCTCTGCCAAGATCCATTTGTTCTTTTAAAAAGTCTTTTAACTTCATCCAATCAAACCCATCTTTTGCTCCTACATTAATAAAGTAGCGTGTTGAGTCGTTTTTTCCACCTTTAAAATCGCGTCCACTATCGCGGTCGCGCCCGCCATCTCTATCTCTAGAGCTTTCAGAGACATTTAAGTTTTTAGATTTATTGTAATAATTGTAAAAACGTGTAAACTCAACAGAGAAGAATTTTTTAATTAACTCATCTTTATCTGTATCTTCAAATAGTGTGTTTATACTTGTTAGGTGCGCATCAATCTCGTCGTTAACTTCGGTATTGTGTATTTTATTTGCAAGAGACATAAGTTGTACTTGGCAAATATTAGCACCATCTGGAATTTCTTTTTTGATGAATTTCTGGTTAATTATGCGCTCTATACCTCTTATTTTACGCACTTCGCTTCTAGATACTATAACCATAGAAATACCTGTTTTACCTGCACGACCAGTTCTACCAGAACGGTGTGTGTAAACTTCAGGTTCGTCTGGTAATTGGTAATTTATAACATGTGTAACATCATCCACATCAATACCACGTGCAGCTACATCGGTTGCCACAAGCATTTGTATTTGTTGGTTTCTAAAAGATTTCATAACCATGTCGCGCTGGTTTTGGCTTAAGTCGCCATGTATTGCACCAGCACTGTAACCATCTTCAATTAAGTTTTCGGCTACTTTTTGTGTGTCGCGTTTTGTACGGCAAAATATAACTGAAAATATATCTGGGTTAGCATCGCACAAACGTTTTAACGCCTGGTAGCGGTCTCTAGCATTTACCATGTAATATTCATGGGTTACGTTGCTAGTACTTTCATTTTTATTACCAACCGTAATTTCTTGCGGATTAGCCATAAATTTTTTGGCAATTCTAGCTACCTCTTTTGGCATTGTTGCAGAGAATAACCATGTGTTTTTATCTTCTGGAGTATGCGAAAGAATTTCTGTTATATCCTCTTTAAACCCCATGTTTAACATCTCATCGGCTTCATCCAATACCGAATATTGAATTTTTGATATATCGACTAAGCGTCGCTTTATCATATCTTTCATACGGCCTGGAGTAGCAACAATAACTTGTGCGCCACGCTTAATTTCGCGTGCTTGCTCTTGTATACTCGAGCCGCCGTAAACAGCAACAACATTAAGTCCTTTACAGTATTTACCATACAACTTCATTTCGTTGGCAATTTGTAAACAAAGTTCTCTAGTAGGTGATAAAATTAAGCCTTGTGTTGTTCTGCTTGCTACATCAATTTTTTCCAATAGAGGGAAACCAAATGCGGCAGTTTTACCGGTACCTGTTTGTGCTAGTGCAACAAGGTCTGTTTCAGACTCTAATAAAATTGGAATTGCTTTTGCTTGTACTTCACTAGGTTTCTCAAAACCTAAATCTGTAATAGCTTGTAAAAGGTCGTTGTTAAGACCTAAATCTTTAAATGTGCTCATGTTTGTATATGTATGCGATTTTCTTTGTAGTGTTACGTAAAGAAGCGAATCGACATACTTAACTTAAACTTCCAGTAACACATCCTCACTCTGAGGAATTTATGAAAAATTAAAATTATGTTTCTCTTTTTCAAGTTGCAAAGGTACGATATTATTTTGGATTTGTAATTTTTGTTCTTTTAAGCTAAAAAAAGTTGAGAAGTACCAAATTGAAAATCTATTTTAAAATAACTTGCTTTGCATTATTTTTTTATATTTTGGGCGTTACCCGAAAAAGGGTCGGGCTTTACACTACAATTCCTAACGCATTTTTTTTCTGTAAACACTTGTTTTTTTTATTATAAGAGGTGTATTTATAACAATAACACAAGTTTGTAAGTACTCTTATTCAATTTGTAAATTTGAAATTAACAATACGGTATTTATAAATTAACCATTATAGAAGCGCTATTAATTTATCAGAATAAATATCTACTAGTTGTTTTTTAAAATGTAAAGTAGTTATGTTTTTTGGTTGCTATTTAATTTGTTTTGAATTACATATACCGAAGCACAACTTAGTGTCATGATTTTAATACTGGGTAATTGGTATTATTAAGACATAAATATTTTTATAATATAAAACAAAAGCGGCTGCCTTTTAAAGGCAACCGCTTAATTAAATTAGGTAATTAAATTTTATTTTTTAACCAATTTAGTTGTAAACACTTTTTGTCCATCATTTATTTCTAAAAGATATAAACCAGAATTTAATTTCGAAATATCAATCGCTGATCTTTCAATAGTTCCAGATTGAACAGATTGTCCTAAAATACTAATAAGTCTGTATGTTGTTAAGGATTTATTTTTATTACCTAGTCTTATCTGTACAAAATTTGTAGCAGGATTAGGATAAAGCGTCACTTTAGCAACATCTTCATTACCTAATAAATTTGTGTTATTAGTGGCGAAAGTGGTGTTAAAATTAGATGCATTATTGTTAATTATATTAACTGTATAATCTTCTACAGCACCATCATCAAAATTTTCACATGGTGTTTGTGCTGCATTATATTTCATTGAAACTCGCATTCTTGTTTGCCCTAATAAAGCGTTTGCTGGTACAGTAACATTAGCTGTTAAATTAGCAGATGATGACGAAGACCCGTTTACAACTCTTTCGTTCGTTTCAAAAGTACCATTTTGGTTAAAATCAATCCAAACGGCCCAAAATTCAGTATATGCAGTATTAAGAAATCCTGCGCTAACAATCATTGGGTTAGTGCTCCCTTGAGCAATTGTTGCTATTTTATTTGTGAAATCTTTATAGCCACCATCGTCGCCACTAGCATTTGCCATACCACCTAATTCTACATTATCAATCCACTCAAAAGAAGAACGGTTTGAACTAGAAGCACAATAATTTAGAGGAACCCTTATGGAATTAAAAGAGACCGATCCTGCTAACGACTCATTTCCGGCAGCATCCTTTGCTCTTACAGAAAAAGTGTAACTTGTATTTGCTGTTAAACCAGTAATACTTGCCGATGTGCCTGTTACTGTACCTATATTAGTTTCACCTTGGTAAATATCATAACCAGTAACGGCAACATTATCTGTTGAGGCTACCCAGTTGATAGTAACTGTGGTTTGTGTAATATCGGAAGCTTGAACGTTTAATGGTCTAGAAGGTGCTGTAGTATCTAAACCGCTCGTTGCAGCAGAAGTTGTAAAACGTAAAGATGCGCTGTAGTTAGACGTGTTCGACGAACATTTACTTCTTACCTGAGCTTCATATTCGGTAGTAGCAGATAATCCAGAAAGTATTGTTGAAGTTGTAGTCGTATTTGTTGTAGTCCAAGTTCTAGTACCTACTTGTCTGTATCTAACATCATAACTAGCTGCTGGTACTTCGTTCCAAGTAAACGTGGCTTCTGATGCAGAAACTCTAGATATTGATCTTCCAACAGGAACTGTGGCACTACAAACAGCAGGTGTCTCAGAAATTCCGGTAATAATTAAAGCATAATTTTGGCTACCTCCTGTTAATGTCCCTTTATGAGTTACAGTAATAGTGTATGTGCCTGAAGCTCCTGAAACGTCTACTCTTTCAAAAGGATCTACATTATTATCTCTTCTAGCATTAGTGGTTGCTCCAGTTAATTCGTAAGGTAAGAATGTTGTGTTGGATTGTGTAACTCTTATATCTAAATCGTTTACTAAAACTGGCGCCGTAGAATTTACTGTAGTAGTAGCTAAACCTGGTCTATCTGTCCAAGAAATAGAAGCTAACAAAGGGTTTACACCATCGGAATTAACAGTAATACTGTATGTTTGGTTAGCCGCTAATGTTAATTCTTGTATTTTAGTTTTGCTACCCTCATTAGTAATAGCTTGTGCTGCGCGTTTCGCGTTTAATAAGCCCCATCCAAAAACAGCATCTGGTCCTGTAGCACCAGCATCATCGGCAGTATGAAGCGCTAAACCTTTTAAAGTAGCGGCTTTCATAAAATTTGATTTTTCATTATTGTAATGCTGCTGTAAGATTAATAAAGTACCTGCAACATTTGGCGAAGCCATAGAAGTACCGGTAATTGTGTTATATGCAGTATCACTACTTTCGTAGGAAGAATAAACGCCGGTTCCGTTACCAGTAATATCTGGCTTAATACGAAAATCGTCTGTAGGCCCCTCACTACTTGAGCTATTAATAGAAACTGATATTAAATTGCCATTAGCATCAATATTTGCATCTTGGGCGTTGGCTACAACCAAATTGTTTTTAGAGGTTGAGTGCCCTGTTAACTTGTCGAAGCCAAATCCTCCTGTAGGATTGTTGTTTGCTGTATCATCACGGCCATCATTACCAGCAGCAACAACCATTAAGTAGTTAGGTGCATTAAACATAATTTCATCCCAACCACGAGATTCATCAATATACCCTCCAAAGAAATACTGAGGAAGTTGTACTTGCCCTGTTCGGTTTCTTGCAGCAAAGCCGTAAGAGTGATTAGATATTAACATACCATTTCTTGCTGCAGCTGTAGCCTCTGCCTGGTCGTTATTCCATTGGTTCCCTATTGCTTTAGCGTGTGGCGCCATACCCTTTGCAGCAGCAACCTTGCCCGATGCCATTATTGTACCAGTAACATGAGCTGCATGAAAATTTAAAGTTTGGTGGCCATCACCTACTGAATATCTATTATTACCGCCTGCACCATCATACTCTTGGTGAGATGCTCTTGCAATACCACCATCCCAAACGTAAGCGGTCATGGATTGCCCCATTAAATTTAAGCCTAAGGAGCCGCCATTATTTAAATGATCTGTTCTTGTAGATTTAGCTGCATCTACATTAAACGTGGTGTAATATATAGGATTGCCATCTACTACCTTTTGTAATTCCAAATAGCGACCATCTTTTGTTGTTATTTTTGTATCCCAACCTTGTTGTTTTGCAATTAAATTGGCCTCTAATCTTTCTAAAGTGACTTTTTCTGAGAACTGTTTCTCCATACTTTGGAGTTTAGTCATGTCATATTGACTTCGAATCTTTTCAATTGCCTTTTTATCTTGAGACTGTACTTGAAACGACAGTGCTAAAAATGCTGCTGGGAGTAGAAGTTTCCCAAAGGAATAGTTTTTCATGTTGAAGTGGTTTAATTTTGGTTAAACTTTAATTAAAAAGCAATTCTGTTATATAAATATCAACATAACAATGTTGTATTTAATATTAAGGCAATAAATATAAGGTTTTGTTGTTGAAACTAAAAAAAAGAACAGTCTTTTTGTATCTATCTTAATAAAGTCTGTGCAAAATAGGGATTATTTATAATTTAAAATCTTTAGTTGGTAATTTCGCAAAAATAGTAGCGTGTTTATTGCGAATAACTTCAAGTATTATTGGAAATGGTGTTGTTTGTTTTTTTTAAAAATATGAATGTATAAATCCAATGTTTGTTAAAAAAATAAAGGAAAAACTAGGTTTTGAAGTAGAGTAGGTGTTGTGTAGCTTAATTTTTTTTTCGAAATATAAAAAATAGTTGCATTATGTGATGGGACTTTAAAGCTATTTTAGTGTTGTTAATTTTAATTTTTTATCTAGATAAACAAAAAGGGTTTTTGAATTTAAATATTAAAAGAGATTGTGGCTTTTTAATATTATTTTTCAAAAGTTACTATGGCTACTATGTTATTTTATATGAGAAGTTGGCGACTGTTGAATTTCGTGCTCTTAACACAAAAGTGTTATTATTCGTGAAATTTAGTTAATGGGGCTTAATTATGGTAAAGTTTCAAGATAAAGACCATTTAAAGTTTTATTATTCGTGTCGTCATCGTGGCTACACGATGTGTGAATGGCTATTATACCTAGTGAAACGGTTAATTTAAAATTTATTATAATTTGTTTTATTACGAGATGCTTGAATTTTTGTTTCCGTGTAAGCTCATTTCGTATTAGTTAGGGGTATATAAAACCATGTGTAATACTAAACTTTAGTAGAACTGTAAGTTATTAAAATTACGTTCTTAAATTCCTAATACGATCTAGTAGGGTGGGATGCGAATAATGCATAAAAACATATGCCGGATGTGGTGTTAAGTTACTTAGGCTATTTTTTGATAATTTTTTTAGGGAAGTAATTAGAGGTTCGCTGCTGTAGGTGTTTTTAGCATAATCATCAGCTTGAAATTCAAACTTTCTTGAAAACAAATTCATAATTAAACCAGTAATTTCCGAAATAGGAGCATACAGCATTCCAAAGGTAATTAAACCGATATGAAAGCTAGGTGTTTTTACACTCAAAGCTTCAGATAGTATAGGGTTTGAAATGAACAAGGATAAAATAAAAAGTGTTAATCCTGTTAGTAAAATAGAGGCAAACAAATTAAAAATAATGTGTTTCTTTTTATAATGCCCAACTTCATGAGCTAAAACAGCAACAATCTCTTCGTCGGTCAAATCATTAATTAATGTATCGTAAAGTGTTACGCGTTTTTCACTACCAAAACCAGAAAAATAAGCGTTGGCCTTAGTGCTTCGTTTGGAGCCATCGATAACAAAAATTTTATCTAATTTAAAACCAACTGTTTTTGCGTAGGTAGAAATTTTATCGCGCAGTGTGCCTGCTTCTAAGGGTGTTTGTTTGTTAAAAAGTGGGACTATTAATTTGGAGTAAAACATATTCATAAAAACCGAAAATATACTTACTAACGCCCAAGTATACAGCCAAAAGTGCTTTCCTGTAGCTTCGTAAAACCAAATAATTAAAGCTAAAATGCCGCCACCAACAAGCGCCATCATGAGTAGTCCTTTAATTTTGTCTAAAAAAAATGTTTTGACAGTGGTTTTATTAAATCCAAATTTCTCTTCAATAACAAAAGTGCTGTAGTATGCAAATGGTGTTGTTAAAACATCGTTTCCAATCATAATAATACCAAAGAAAATTAAAGCAATAATAATGGGGTTGTCGCTATAATTTCTAGCCATAGTATCGGCAACTTTAAAACCATCAAACCACAAAAACCCTAAAGTTAAAAGTATTGAATATGTAGAGGTAAGCAATCCAAATTTATAGTTTGTGGCTTTATAGTGCTGTGATTTCTTATATTCTACATCATCATACACATCTTTTAAATCTTCAGGTAGTACATCGTTATAGCGCTTTGCGTTTAATGCATCCAACAATTTGTCAACTATAAAATTAACGATAATAATGCCAATTATAATGTAAAAAAGTGTGTTTGCTGTCATTTTTTTTATTCGAAAAGTAAAATTATTTTTTTGTGTGTTTAATCCAAGTATGTTATTCCGATTTATTTTTTAAATTTTTAACTAAAATCGGTGCTCATGGTATATTCAGAATTTTTTAAGTAAAATGCTATTACTACATAGATAAAAGGCAGAATAGAAAATCTTTAAAATAAGTTAATAGTGTTTACAGGAAAAAATTCTTGTAATAACTTGTAGCTAATTCTCAAATCATAAAAAATTTCTTTGCCTTTTAGCCTCGAAAATTAAAATTCCAGCAGCAACAGATACATTCATAGAATCAATTGCGCCTTGCATGGGTATAATAATATTTTGTGTGGAATTTTTTAGCCATTCCTTACTCAATCCTGTAGCTTCTGTACCGAGTACAATAGCCGTTGGTTTTATAAAATTTTGAGTATTATAATTTACCGAGGCTTGTAATGCAGCACAATAAATATAAATACCTTTTAATTTTAAAAAAGCGATAATTTCAGAGGTGTTACCTGTTGCTATTTGGTTGGTAAACAGGCAGCCTACGCTGGATCTTATAATATTAGGGTTATATAAATCTGTTTTAGGGTTAGCTATAATAACAGCATCGACATTAGCGGCATCGGCAGTTCTTAAAATTGCGCCAATATTTCCCGGTTTTTCAGGAGCTTCGGCAACTAAAACTAAGGGATTATCGTTTTTAAATCTTAAGTCGTTTAAAAGGTTCGTTTTTGATTTTGCTACGGCCAGTAAACCTTCGGTAGTACTTCTGTACGCTAATTTTTCGTAAACTTCTTTTGAAATTTCTATAACATTAATCAGTTCCGTGTTTAGGGCGCTAAGTTGTTCTTTAGAAAATAAATCAGGATAAAATAAAACGGTTTCTAAAACGTATCCGCCTTTTAGTGCTAAAGTAATTTCACGAACACCTTCAATTAAAAACGTGTTGGTTTGTTTGCGTTCGCGCGATTTATCTCTTAACTTAATAAGTTGCTTTATGTAGGTGTTTTGTGAGCTTGTTATTTCTTTCATAATTAATATTACAAAAGTAATTGTTTTTTTTGTAATGTTATTCTACTAACTTCGTCTAACATTAAAATTATTAAATCAATGAGAAAAATTTTTCTTTTCGGCCTTATTATTTCAATTTTGGCGTGTAAAAATAAAACAGTTTCAGCTCCTAATTTTTCTGGAGAAACCCTGGAAGAAAAACCTGTAACTTATCCAGAAAACATATCGAAAATTTTTAGCGCTCATGGCGGTTTAGAGACTTGGGAAAAAATGAATATGTTGGAGTTTACCATGAAGAAACCAAATGGAGACGAAGTAACTACAACCCACTTGAAAAATAGAAAATCGTTAATAGAAATGCCAAATCATAGCATTGGATTTAATGGTGAGGATGTTTGGTTAAAAAGTAAAGATACTATGGCGTACAAGGGGAATGCGCGATTTTATTATAATTTAATGTTTTATTTTTATGCTATGCCCTTTATTTTGGCTGATGATGGTATAATTTACGAAAATGTTGCAGCACTAGAGTTTGATGGTAAAGCATACCCTGGTATTAAAATTTCTTATGAAAGTGGTGTGGGTGAGTCTCCAGAAGATGAGTATATATTGTATTACAATGCTAATACGTATAAAATGGAATGGTTAGGCTACACTGTAACTTATTTTTCCAAAGAGAAAAGTAAAGAGTTTCATTTTATAAAATACAGTAACTGGCAAACTGTAGCAGGTTTAGCATTACCAGAAACCTTAACGTGGTATAAATACGAAAATAATTTGCCAACAGAAAAGCGTAATGATTTGCAGTTTACTAACATTAAGCTTTCACAAGAAAATCCACCATTTGATATTTTTGAAGTACCAGCAGGAGCAGACGTTATAGAGTAAAATTTTTTGGTATTATTATCAGTTCTTTAGAGTACGGTAGTTTAAGTATGATGTTGTTGCATAATACTTTATTTTAAACGTAGTGCAGTTGTATTTGTAACTCATAAATTTTTAGGTAAGTTTATTTGTAATGTTACATCTTCCATTTTAAGTTTTAGCGCAAAAGTATTTATCATTAATAACTTTTTATTTTGATAAATAAGGAGGATAATAAAAACGAAAATTTATATCAAATTCACAGGTAATTTAAGCTCTTAAAAGTAAAGTGTTTTTGTTGTAAAAGCCACAAAATTAAAGGAGGGTGGTACATGTATATTCTATAGTGCAGTATGTGTTTATTCTTACTTGTATTTGCTTTTGAAAAAAGTAAATACTAGCTAATGTTGTTTTTTTAATAGATTAAAGGGCTATGTGGGCATAGTAAATCAAAAAAAAATAGTTGCTAGATTTACATTGTTAGGTTTTAATAATTAATATGAAATCTTTGATGTTTCAAAATAATTTACAATTAGCGCCACTACATAACTATAACTCTTTATCCCTTTACTTTGTTTATTAGCTTTTAAAAAAACACTGTAAAATGCCTTAAAAATGGGCTCGGTAGGGTTTTTATGAGCTTCCCAAAACTCACTAACTTCCTTGTAATTTTTTATAATTCCTGGGTTAATACTGCTAACTACACCCTTGTAAAGTTCGCGATCACGCCTGTAAATTTCATTTAAGCAAAACCGTAAAGCAAAGGTGTAACCGGTATATCTAAAATAAATATTGTTATGGTTTATGGTCGCTAAAAAACCAATAAAATTAGCTTCGTTTTCGGCAGCATATCCCAATTGGTGGGCAATTTCATGAGCCGCTGTGGTTGGGTATTTATAAATAGGTATTAATTTATCCACCTGTGCTTCATTTGTTAACGGATTTAAATACCCGCTAAACCCCATGTAAGTTAACGGGTAACTATAAATCGACTTTTTTAAACTTACGGGTTGGTAGTTTAAATGTGGGAATTTAATTTTTAAATAGTTATAGCCCGTTGGTACCATTTCAAAAACATCACTTTTACGCAACGGAATATCTACCTTAATCGTGTCATTTTTCGTGATTTCAAAATGTACAGCATTCGATTTTTTAATTAAACTATTCGTAACACGTACTAATTGTTCTGTAGTATATTCATGCTTCAAATTCAAACTTTCATGCAGGGGCAATCTGTGGTAATTTAAACCCCAACAAAAGTGAAAAGCGCCATAAATTATAGCTACTCCAGCAAAAACATCAACCAACCAATTTTTAGTGTCTATCCGCCAACGGGTTCTGTTTTTGTAAAGCCATTTCAGTATGTAAAGACCCGCAAAAGTATACAGCAAGTCGCCAAACGAAAATGGTAACCAACCTAATGTGTATCTTAAAAATTTAGAGATTAAAGGGTATATGCCATTACTGTAATAAGTCTCTATAAACTCAGGGAAATTAGATAGTAATTTAACTAAAAAATATTGTGGGATTATAGATAGTGCAATACACGTTTTTTTCTTTATCAACATATTTCAAAAATACTAAAAAATTAGAACCCTTTGGTATTTGTAAATTTACTTAGGTTGTAGCCTGCTTTCCGTTATATCTTTTTAAACATGTTTAGGCTAGGAGGTAGCGTATAGATTACCTTTAAAAGGGTGTTTTTACCCAATTAATAAGTGTGTCTGTTTTTAAAAAGGATGTCACTTCAATCAGGAGTAATCCTTAAATTTCATATCTATTTGCTATCTTTGATACCACGTTAAAACATCAATAAAACAACAACATGAACTCAGAAATAAGAGCACTTCAGCCTAAAGTATTATGGAATAAATTTGCCGATTTAAATGCCGTACCACGCCCATCAAAAAAAGAAGCACGTGTTATTGCTTTTATGAAAGATTTTGGTGAAAATTTGGGTCTTGATACTATTCAAGATGAAGTTGGAAATGTTATTATTAAAAAGCCAGCAACTCCAGGCATGGAAAATAGAACCACAATTGTAATGCAATCGCATTTGGATATGGTGCATCAAAAAAATAACGACACGGTTTTTAATTTTGATACGCAAGGTATCGAGATGCATGTTGAAGGCGATTGGGTAAAAGCAAACGGTACAACGTTAGGAGCAGATAATGGCTTAGGTGTTGCAACTATTATGGCTGTTTTAGAGAGCACAAATATTGAGCACCCTGCTATTGAAGCTTTGTTTACAGTGGATGAAGAAACAGGAATGACAGGGGCAATGGGGTTAAAAAGCGGATTGCTTACTGGTGGTATTTTGTTAAATTTAGATACTGAGGAAGATGATGAGATTGGCGTAGGTTGTGCAGGTGGTACAGATGTAACCGCAACACGGGTTTATGAAGAAGAGGAAACTCCAGAATTTAAAATTGGCTACAAAGTGTCTGTTAAAGGTTTGCAAGGCGGGCATTCTGGTATGCAAATTCACGAGGGTTTGGGTAATGCTAACAAAATTATGAACCGGATTTTATTTGATGGTTTTGAAAATTTTGGCTTACGAATATCAGAAATTGATGGTGGTAGTTTACGCAACGCTATTCCGAGAGAAAGTAATGCTGTAGTAGCTATAGATGCCATTCACGAAGATGCTTTTATACTAGAAATGGCTTTAGTCTCTACAACTATACGAAAGGAATTAAAAACCATGGAACCCGATCTGGATATTAGTATTTTAAAAGTAGATACACCAAGTAAAATTATGGATTTAGGTGTGCAAGAAGGTGTAACAAGAGCCTTATACGCTGCTTTAAACGGCGTGTATCGTATGAGTGCCGATATTCCGGAATTAGTGGAAACCTCAAATAACATTGCACGTGTTATTATAAAGGAAGGCGCCATTAAAATAGGGTGTTTAACACGCTCATCCGTAGAAAGCTCAAAAATAGATTTAGCAAATATGCTACGCGCTACCTTCGAATTAACAGGTTGTGAGGTAGAAATTTCAGGAGATTATCCTGGTTGGACGCCCAATATGGAATCACCTATTTTAAAAGTCATGGAAAAGCTATACCAGGATTTAAATGGCGAAAAACCTCGTGTTGCAGCTTGCCATGCCGGATTAGAATGCGGTATACTTGGGCAAAATTATCCAAAAATGGATATGATTAGTTTTGGGCCAAACATTAAAGGTGCACACTCCCCAGATGAACGTGCTCAAATATCTTCAGTTCAAAAATATTGGAAATACGTTTTGGAAATATTGAAAGCTATTCCGTTAAAATAAAAAGAAAACAATTATTAAGTAGAATATAATAATCGTTTTCTTTTGCACAAAAAGGGCAATAATGTAACTATCTATATACATTATTGCCCTTTTATATTATTTGATGTTGAGTTCTATGTTTAAGGAACAGGATCGTAACCAGAACCACCCCATGGATGGCAGCTAAATATGCGTTTCAATGCGAGCCATCCGCCTTTAAATAATCCGTACTTTTCTAGAGCTTTTTTTGTGTAATGGGAGCATGTTGGGCTATATCTGCAAGTAGCGGGAGTTAACGGCGATATAAAATTTTGATACACTTTAATTAAAAACAAAAACGGTGCTATGAGTAGTTTCATAAAATGTTAATTGTTCTTTATATGTTTTGTTTTTTAAGATTTCCTAAGTGTAAAATTAAAGAGTAAACTAGCTCAATGAAAACGTTGTGCCCTCTTTTCCATCTTTAAGTTGTATGCCCACGTCGGATAATTCATCACGAATTTTATCGGACATTGTAAAATCTTTATTAGCACGAGCATCTTGTCTTAAACGAATTAAAACATCAACAGCACCAGAAAGTTTATCGGTTCCAGTATTCGTTTTAGCGTTGTTTTCAAGGCCTAAAATATCAAATACAAAATTATTAACAGTGTTTTTTAGTATCTCTAAATCTTCCGAGGATAAAGTTTCGGTCTCTTCTTTAATTTGGTTTATATACTTTACAGCTTCGAATAGTTGTGCAATTAAAATAGGGGAGTTAAAATCATCATTCATGGCATTGTAACAGGACTGTTGCCATGATAAAATATCGATAGATGATTTTGTTGATGCTTTTAAGTTTTCCATGGTTTTAATAGCATCCATAAGTCTATTAAATCCCTTTTCACTAGCTAACAAACCAGCATCTGTTAAATCTAGAACGCTACGGTATTGGGCTTGAGCAATAAAAAACCTAATAATACTAGGGCTAAATGCTTTGCTGAAAAATGTATTATTTCCCGATAAGAGTTCGTCTGGATTTACTGTGTTTCCTGTAGATTTAGACATGCGTTGCCCGTTTAATTCTAGCATATTGGCATGCATCCAGTAATTAACAGGGTTAACACCAATGGCGGCTTCGTTTTGGGCAATTTCACACTCATGATGTGGGAATTTTAAATCCATACCACCACCATGTATGTCAAATTTTTCTCCTAAATACTTAGTGCTCATTGCTGTACATTCTAAATGCCAGCCTGGAAAACCATCGCTCCAAGGCGACGGCCATCGCATAATGTGCTGTGGCTCTGCTTTTTTCCAAAGGGCGAAATCTTGAGGGTTTTTTTTATCGCTTTGCCCGTCAAGTTCTCGTGTATTGTGTATTAAGTCTTCAAGCTTTCGTTTGCTTAAAATGCCATAATCTTTGGTTTCATTGTATTTGTGAACATTAAAATATACAGAGCCATTAATAACATAGGCAAAACCATTTTCAATAATTTTACTAATTAATTCTATTTGCTCTATAATATGCCCGGTGGCTGTTGGTTCAATGCTAGGTGGTAAAAAATTAAAGGTATTTAAAACATTATGAAAATCGACAGTGTAGCGCTGTACAACCTCCATGGGTTCAATTTGTTCCAAGCGGGCTTTTTTTGTTATTTTATCTTCACCGCTATCGGCATCATTTTCCAGATGGCCTGCGTCAGTTATATTTCTAACATAGCGTACTTTAAAACCTAGATGCTTTAAGTAGCGAAAAACTATATCGAAAGACATAAAGGTTCTAACATTTCCTAAATGTACGTTACTATAAACCGTGGGGCCGCAAACATACATGCCAATATACCCTTTGTTAATAGGTTTAAAAATTTCTTTTTTACCCGATAGTGTATTGTATATTTTTATTATTTGGTCGTTGAATCGCTGCATTTTAGTTATTGCTTTAAGTCTTTTGTTAGAAGCGAGAATAATAATTGAAATTCTTTAAAACTACGCTCTTAATTTGTCTAAATAGCTTAATTTTTTTTAAAATTTTGTATCCAGTTTTATGTAGTCTAAAAGTTCACGTCTAACCGCTTCATCTTTAAATTTTCCGCCAAATTCAGAGGTCACAGTACTGCTTTCAATATCTCTTATACCTCTTGAATTTACACAAAGGTGTTTAGCATCAATAATACATGCAACATCTTTAGTATTTAAAACATCTTGCAGCTCTCTAACAACTTGTATTGTTAAGCGTTCTTGTACTTGTGGGCGTTTTGCAAAATAATCTACAATACGATTCATTTTGGATAGGCCAACTACTGTGCCGTTAGATATGTATGCGATGTGGGCGCGTCCCACAATTGGTAATAAATGGTGTTCGCACGTGGAGTACACTGTAATGTTTTTTTCTACAAGCATTTCGCCATACTTATATTTGTTTTCAAAAGTAGAAGCGCTTGGTTTTTTACTTGGATCTAATCCGCCAAAAATTTCATTAACAAACATTTTTGCGACGCGGTTAGGTGTTCCTTGTAAACTATCATCAGTTAAATCTAAACCAAGGGTTTCCATGATATGGCGCACATCATCTTTAATGATTGCGATCTTTTCTTCGCTATTAAGTTTAAAAGCATCTTGGCGCATTGGTGTATTTTCAGATGTGCCAATGTGGTCGTTTCCTAATGCGTCTAAATCTTCTATATTGCTATCAAATGCCATGAATTATGAGTAAAATATTAATTTGCAAATATAGGCATTTCGCCTTTTATTCAGCTTTTAGTTGCCAAATAATTATTCTTCATTTTAAAGTTTAAATAGGTGTAAAATTTATAAAGCCTGAACATTATGTTCAGGCCTTATAAATGCAATTCTATAAACTACTATTAAATATTGAAACTTAATGATAAGGTTATGTTTGAGTTTGTTCTGTTTATTGTTGCTGTATCTATTAAGCCTATGTTAAAAAGCGGTGTAGCGTCTTCGCGCTCCCAAGTATCGTAGGTAAGATCTAATCTAGTATTTCCAAAATTATAGCCAAGGCCTAGGGAGTATCCGGTTAAATCGCCAATGGTTATGCCATCTTCATAAGGGCTTTCTTCAAAACGATAACCACCTCTAAAGCTAAATTGTTTGTGTTTATATTCGCCACCTAAACGGTAAGTTGCAGCATTAGCTAGAACATCACCTATGCCTGTATTTAGGTTAGAAAAATCTGCATTTGGCCTAAATTTTGTATTTCCGTAATCTTTTTTAGAATAATCGAAACTTAATAAACCTTTTTTGCTAAATATATAAGCTAAGCTACCTGTGATTTTTGAAGGTGTTTTAAGTCTGTACCTAGGGAAAATGTTAATAGCTTGGTTTCCAATTGCATTTTCATCTTCTTCAACTAATATATTGGTGTCAAGAAACTGCGTAGTTTCATCGTCTATGGAGTACCATGTTGGGGAGTCGTAGGTAACACCTGCTCGAAATTGAGGAGTAATTTTCATAATACCGCCCAGCTGGAATGAGAAACCGTTGCCGGTGGTAGCTATTTTATTATCAAAATCTATATTTGTAATAGTTCCGCCATTAGAATTTGTTTCAGAAAATTCTATAGAGCGTTGGTAGTCTATAAAGTGTGAGTTTAAGTTGATCCCCAAGTAAAGGTTGTCTTTGTATTGAGATGCAAAATTAAAACTTATTTTACCATTATATCCTGTTTCTAAGTAGGCATAATTGTGTGAGAAGTTACCGGAATTAACGTTTGAAGTATACTCCGTATTATCGTCATCATTGGTCGCAGCGTCTAATATGAAAGATTGAAAACCTAAAAAGGCTTGTTGGTGTGTTAAACCAAAAACATCTATAATATCAATATAAGCATCGTTTTTAGTTTCTCCTGGTAAAAGCGAAATCTCTTGAAGTTTTACAGGGACTTGTGGATTGTTTGCAAAGTCAAAAAAATAGCTAGAAATGGAATTGCTTAAATTACCATCATCATTAGTGTTAAGTCCGTTAGCAAACCAATTATTATGGTAATTATTAGTGTTTTCATAAGCAATACCAAATGTAAACTTTTGCCAAGGGGTAGCGTTGTTATTATTAGCAAATACAAATACTGCTCCGCCTTGATTAATATTAAAATTTGAAGTGCTTGAGTTTACCGTATTACTAAAGTAATTGGTATTGTTTTTAGCATCTACGTTAGAACCTGTAAAGGACATGTGGCTTTGGTTAAAAACTGCCGATCCAGCAGGGTTTGCGCTTACTGCGCTCATGTCGCCACCTAAGGCTCCAAAAGCGCCACTTAAAGCTCTGAAGCGCGCGGTGCCTTGAATTTCACTTTGTGAATATCTTACAGCGTCGCTAATGTCTTGTCCATAAATGGAGCCTATGGAAAGTAAACCTATATATAATAAATGTAATTTTTTCATAATAACTATTTTTATTTTAACAGGATTAGCGTCTTCTACTTCCACCAGAAGCTCTTGAGCCTCCAGAATTTCTTCTGCTTCCTGATGATCCTGAATAAGAGCTGCTAGATCTTGATGAGCTTCTACTTGGAGTGTAAGTTCTGTTATTTGATGATGAAGATGATCTTCTGGTTGTGCTAGAGTTTGAGCTACTTCGTGATGGCTGTCTGTAAACCGTACTAGAATTTCTTCTTGTTGATGAAGATGACGTTCTGGCTCTAGAATTTGTAGATGGCGTTCTGGAAATTGTAGATCGCCTTGAAACTCCTGAAGAAGTTCTTGTTCCGTTTTGGTTGTAACCTCTTCTTGATGTATTGTATTTTGATGTAGTAGTTCTACCTCTGTTTGTTGAGTTTACAGAACTTCGTCTATTTACATTACGATTTACTCCTCTTGCGTTATTCGTGTAGCTACCACGTCTGCTATTACTGTAAGCAATACTTCGTCTATTATTATAGAATCCGCGATTGTAAAATCCGTTATTAAACCCGAAACCATTATAGAAACCAAAGCTGTTATAAAAACCAAATCCGCCAATAAAACCACGGTTCCAGCCCCAATTGTTAAAACCTCTAAAGCCACCATTCCAGCCCCAGTTGTTAAAACCACGGTTCCAGCCCCAATTGTTAAAACCTCCAAAGGCACCATTCCAACCCCAATTATTCCATCCGTTATCTATATAATTAATGGTTACATTATTAGGGTTTTGGCCCCAACCAGATTGACCTTGGTAGTTGTTAGCTACGGGAGTGTTTTCATTATAATTTGAATCTTCATAAGAATCAATATCTGTAAAAATGGCGTCTTCTGCGCTTATACTTTGTGATTCTATAGACTTTGTTTTAAAATAATCCTTGTAATAATCGCCGTTTTCCTTTGCAGGAACTTCAACAACTTTTTCTTTTGTATTACGAGTTTGTGGCGCATTACTGTAAATCCCATCGTTGTCTACCCCTACATATTGGTAAGAACCACACGACACGAAACCAGATAACAGTCCAAATAGAGCTATAAATGGTAATTTTCTGTTTAAGACCTTGTTAAATTGCATATCTCTTTATTTTTATTGTTGAACATAGTAAAAATAGTTAGTTTTGCTAAGCTATTTTTATATTAATAATAGTAACAATATTTGTGCCAAAACAAAGATATGAGTAAAAAACTTACTAGTAGAGCGGAAGATTATTCCAAATGGTATAACGAATTGGTTATTAAAGCTGATTTAGCTGAAAATTCGGCGGTTCGTGGATGTATGGTGATAAAACCTTATGGATATGCCATTTGGGAGAAAATGCAAGCAGAATTAGATAAAATGTTTAAGGAAACAGGACATCAAAATGCATATTTTCCTTTGTTTGTACCTAAAAGCTTATTTGAAGCTGAAGAGAAAAATGCTGAAGGTTTTGCTAAAGAATGTGCTATCGTAACACATTACAGGTTACAAAACGATCCTGATAAACCAGGTAAATTACGCGTAGATCCTGAAGCTAAATTAGAGGAGGAGCTTATTGTAAGACCAACCAGTGAAGCTATTATTTGGAATACATTTAAGGGTTGGGTACAATCTTATCGAGATTTACCACTTTTAATAAATCAATGGGCTAATGTAGTACGTTGGGAAATGCGAACGCGTTTATTTTTGCGTACAGCAGAATTTTTATGGCAAGAAGGGCATACCGCGCATGAAACAAAAAAAGAAGCTGTTACAGAAGCAGAACTAATGAATAATGTTTATGCTAATTTTGTCCAGAATTTTATGGCAATACCGGTTATTCAAGGGTTAAAAACAGAAAGTGAACGCTTTGCAGGAGCAGATGAAACGTATTGCATTGAGGCTTTAATGCAGGATGGGAAAGCATTACAGGCGGGTACAAGTCATTTTTTAGGCCAGAATTTTGCTAAAGCATTCGATGTTAAGTTTGCAAATAAAGAAGGTAAACAAGATCATGTTTGGGCAACATCTTGGGGGGTTTCTACGCGATTAATGGGAGCTTTAATAATGACACATAGTGATGATCATGGGTTGGTACTACCTCCTAGTTTAGCACCTAACCAAGTAGTTATTGTTCCTATATATAGAAGTGAAGAAGATTTAGAAGCGATAACAGAGGTTGCTAATGCTATTATAAAAGATTTAAGAGGAAGCCACATTACTGTTAAGTTTGATAACAGAACAACATATAGACCTGGTGCTAAATTTGCGCAGCATGAGTTGCAGGGTGTTCCTTTAAGAATTGCTATTGGAGCAAGAGATATAGCAAACGGTACTGTTGAAATTGCAAGGCGTGATACATTAAGTAAAGAAGTTGTAGGTTTAGATGGTTTAAATGATAAGGTTAAAGCTTTAATAGAGGAGATACAAGATTCTTTATACAACAAGGCTTTAAAGTTTAGAGATGATCATATTACTGAAGTAGATACATTTGATGCTTTTAAAACTGTATTGGAAACAAAAACAGGGTTTATTTCTGCCCATTGGGATGGTACCAATGAAACAGAAGAACAGATTAAAACATTAACAAAGGCAACAATACGTTGTATTCCTTTAAACGGTAAGCTAGAAGCAGGTATTTGTGTGTTTTCAGGAAAACCCTCGAAACGTAGAGTATTGTTCGCAAAAGCGTATTAAATTTGATGTTGAAAAAGAATAAAATAAAATTTTTTTAAAAAAATTTTATTTTATTCTTGGAATACTCAAATATAGTTGTATATTTGCACCCGAAACGAATAAGTTGTTAGTTATTTGAAACATCTTGCAAGAATAAAAAAATATTTATATTTGCATCCGAAACAAATAAGTTGTTAGTTATTTGAAACATCTTGCAAAAATAAAAAAAAATATTTATATTTGCATCCGCAACAAATAAGTTGTTAGTTATTTGAAACATCTTGCAAAAATAAAAAAAATATTTATATTTGCATTGTTAAATTAAATGGCCCGTTCGTCTATCGGCTAGGACGCATGGTTTTCATCCATGTAAGAGGGGTTCGATTCCCCTACGGGCTACTATTAAAAAATTAAGAAAAGAAACAAAAATGGCAAATCACAAGTCAGCATTAAAAAGAATTAGAAGTAGCGAAACTAAGCGTTTGGTTAACAAATATCAGCATAAAACAACTCGTAATGCTATTAAGAAATTGCGTGAATTATCTGATAAGAGTGAAGCAGAAAAAATGTTTCCTTCTGTGGTTTCAATGTTAGATCGCTTAGCTAAGAAAAATGTTATTCATGCAAATAAGGCAGCTAATTTGAAGTCTGGTTTAGCAAAGCATGTTTCAGCATTGTAATAGTTTCTTTACAAAAAAAACATTAAGCTTCTCATTTACGAGAAGCTTTTTTTTTGCTAATTTTTATCTTGTTATAGTATGAAAAGGATATTAAAAAGATAAATTTGCATGTATAATTAAATTACTTAAACCCTTTAATATAACGCTCTTTTGGAAAATAAAAATGCAATTAAATTAGTAGACAAGATTCTTGAAGATTTAGATAATAACGGCATCAATACAGATGTATTAATAGATGATATAAAAGCGCTAAGAACATATGCTCTAGAAGCTAAAGTTCCTTTAGTCGTAAAGGTGCTCCGTTTAACATATGAACATATAGAGGCTACTGAATCTTTTATGATACCTATGCCTGATGATGAGCCTATTGATGAACATGATACTGTGGAGACAGATGACAATACAACTTCGCCTATTGAAAGCCTTAAGTATGTTATTGCACTCGTTAAAAATTTAAATAATCAAGGCAATATTGCAGATTTAAAGGAGTATAGAGATCATTTAAATGCGTATTAGTTATAATTATTAAGTTTAAAAATTAGAAAAAGTCTTAACATTTTATTTTGTTAAGACTTTTTTTATTCAATTAAATAACTGTATAGTTTTTAAGAATCCAGCCTAGTTGTTGTATTTAAGCAAAAATTGTTGATAATCTATAGAGAAAGAATTCGACATTTTTCATAGCTCCAAATTGTGCTCTAAACACTTTCATTTTAGCTTAAAAGCTTCTGCTGAAACATTTGTGCTTCTGTTGTAAATAGTTGAGTATATTTTTATAATGAATAGACGTTGTTCTAGTAATACTATCGACGTTTTTAAACTTTGCTAGCCTTATTTTTTTATTCCATTTAGCAAGTCTATTTAATGCTGTCGTTTTATCTTTTGCTTGATTGTAAATCCAAGATAAGTTTTCATATAATTTATAGGCTTTTTCTATATATGGGTGTTTTTTTTATGTGAATTATTGCTCTTTTTGATTCGTATTTAGTTCGTTTAGAGCTTGATTTATTGGGTAGTTATCGACTTCTAGCTAACAATTGTTTGAGTGTATCTCTATTTTAATTACTCCACAACTTATTAATTAAGCCGTCAATAGTTTTAGTGGTAATCAAGTGATTTTAAAAAAGCAGAAAATTTACTAGTTATTCTAGTGACTTTTAAAAATTATTATCAACTTCTTACAACTATATTTTATAAGTATCATCAATCCAGCGTCTTTTTATAATATTGAGAAAAACGCTTTTACCTCGAAAAGGAAAATCTAGAACAGTAGCCTTTGGAAAAAATCCTTTATAATTAATAATTTTTTTCTTTTTTTTGGAACCCTCATGTTAATATTTAGTTTTAGAACTAGAAAAGCCTTTGCGTAATAGCAAAGGCTTTTTCTAATTAACTTTAGTTTTCTGTTTTAACGAGACAGGGTGTTACCCATTCATTGATATTAAAAATTCCTCATTATTTTTAGTTTTCTTAAAGCGATCGTTAATAAATTCCATAGCTTCAACAGGATTCATGTCTGCTAGGTATTTACGCATTACCCACATGCGTTGCACAGTTACAGGATCTAGTAAAATATCGTCACGTCGTGTACTCGACGAGGTTAAATCGATAGCTGGGAAAATTCTACGATTAGAAATTTTTCTATCTAGTTGTAATTCCATGTTACCAGTACCTTTAAATTCTTCGAAAATTACTTCGTCCATTTTAGAGCCTGTTTCAGTAAGTGCTGTAGCGATAATAGTAAGCGATCCACCGTTTTCTATATTTCTAGCAGCACCAAAAAAGCGTTTTGGTTTATGTAATGCATTAGCATCTACACCACCACTTAATATTTTTCCTGAGGCTGGTTGTACAGAGTTATATGCTCTAGCTAAACGCGTTATTGAATCTAAAAGTATTACCACATCATGGCCACATTCTACTAGTCTTTTTGCTTTTTCTAGAACAATATTGGCTATTTTAACATGCTCATGTGCTTCTTTATCAAAAGTAGAAGCAATAACTTCTCCGCGAACATTACGTTGCATGTCTGTTACCTCTTCGGGGCGCTCATCTATTAACAAAATCATTTGGTAAACCTCTGGATGATTGGCAGCAATAGCATTTGCAACATCCTTTAAAAGCATTGTTTTACCTGTTTTTGGTTGCGAAACAATCATGCCACGCTGGCCTTTACCTATAGGCGCAAATAAATCCATTATACGCGTGGATATAGTACTTTGACGCTCTGCTATATTAAATTTTTCTTGCGGAAACAAAGGTGTTAAGTGCTCAAAGGATACACGGTCTCTAACAACATCTGGGCTTTGGCCGTTAATTTTACTAACCTTAATTAAGGGGAAGTATTTTTCACCTTCTTTTGGAGGTCTAACATTGCCAAATACAGTATCACCAACTTTTAATCCAAATAAACGAATTTGCGATTGTGATACGTAAATATCATCAGGAGAGGATAAGTAGTTATAGTCTGATGACCGTAAAAAACCATAGCCATCTTGCATGATATCTAACACGCCTTCACTTTCTATTATCGCATCAAACTCGTAGTCTGGTTCGCGGTAACGGTTACGGTTATCTTTGTTGCCTTTATCAACATTTCCACTTTTTTGGTTTTTATGTTGGTTTTTATTCTGTGGCCTAGGGTTTGGTTTTTTATTTTCTGTTTTAGGCCTAGGGTTTGGTTTGTGTACAGGTTTTTTTTCTTCTCTAGTTTGAGTCGTTTCTTGTTTAGCTTTTAAATCAGGTTTTGTAACTGTTTTTGAAGCTTCTTTTGAAACTGTTTCTTCATTACTGGAGCCATTATTAATAGAATTATCTTTAGGTTTTTCGCTTCCAATAGCTTTCTTAACGCGTTGTCTTGGCTTACGAACAGTTGGTTTAGTTTCCTTTTTGATTTCTGAAGGTATTTCAGCCTCTACAGTTTTCGCAACATTTGGCTCTGCAGCTTGTTGATCGAGTATTTGATATACTAAATCTAATTTTTTCATTGAACGAAATTTAGGTATGTTCAATTTTTTGGCAATCTCCTGTAAATCAGTGAGTTTTTTTTCTTTTAGTTGTGAAATTTCAAACATTTATAGCTTTTGAATATTTTTATTTGAATACTAACTTGTACTATTCGGAAAATAATTATTAAATCCTGAAGAATTAATCGCTTGTAAACGCGATTGTTGTGATTTATTACTGCAATAATACAACTTTATTTTATTTTTTAATATTAATTCCTTTATTTTTGCGCTTTGCTGTTTATTATTAGAAAGAACTATATGTTACAACGTTTACAAACTGTTTATTTATTATTGGCTGCGACAGTTTCTGCAGGTTTTATATTTATTTTCCATTTATGGATAACAGACGCTGGCAAGGTTTTATTTGCTAAGGATGTTTTGCTTTTTCTTTGTTTGTTCTTTGGTTCATCATTTTTATCTATATTAGCTTTATTTATGTTTAAAAATAGGCGGTTACAATTTGTATTGGGACGGCTTAACATTATACTAAACTTTATTTTATTAGGCGTTCTCGTTTATCAATCACAAAACTTACCTGGAGAGACGGCGGTTTCAGAGAATGGTATTGGGATGTTTCTTCCACTTGTTTCTATCGTGTTATTGGCATTAGCTAATAAGGCCATCAAGAAGGACGAAGATCTTGTAAAATCTGTGGATAGATTGCGATAAACCTAACATCTTTATAGTGCGGAAACCCAAAGTGAAAGCTTTGGGTTTTTTGTTTTTGTATATTTAAATAGTGCTTTAATTTAAGATAAAACGAGATGTTCTAGTATATATTTTGCATAAAAAAAGCCTAGATTTATTCTAGGCTTGTTCATATTCTAACAAACTACATCATCAGATGTAGTTTAAGCGTATGTTTTGTTATTTTATTTCAAGAAGTTCTAGCTCAAAAGTTAAATCTTGGCCTGCTAATGGGTGGTTGGCATCAACAATAATAGAATCTTCTTTTACTTCCGCAACGCGGAATTGTACTTCTCTACCATTTTCATCTTTTGAGGCTAACCCCATTCCTACTTCTGGAGTCATTTCTTGAGGTAATTGTTCTTTTTTTACCTCATATAGCAACTCTTTTTGAACCTCACCATACGCTTCATTTACAGGTATGTTTATAATTTTTTTCTCGTTAATTTCCATTGCTAAAAGTCCTTTTTCAAAACCAGGTATAAGAGCACCTTGTCCTAGAGTTATTTCTAAAGGTTCTCTTTCTAGAGAGCTATCAAAAACTTGACCATTTTCTAATTTCCCAGTGTAGTGTACTTTTACAGTATCGTTTTCTTTTACTTGACTCATAAATTCTAATTTTATTTATGTTCGCAAATTTACAATTAATACAATTAAACTAGGTTGCTATTTTAGTTTTTTGGGTATCTAATAGGGAATTCTATAACTTCCAAATTTTCAATTTTTTTATTATTTATAGTAAATCTAAGCATGGTTCTAGTTTTATGAAACCCATGTTTTCCTGCAGCTCCAGGGTTCATATGTATAAGGTTTAGCTTTTTATCTGGCATAACCTTTAAAATATGCGAATGCCCACAAATAAAAAGTCTTGGCGGATTTTGTTTAATAGCTTCACTTATCCGGTGGTTGTATTTTGGCGGATATCCTCCAATATGAGTAATCCAAACATCTACACCTTCGCACATAAAACGATTGTGTTCAGGAAATTCCAATCGGGCTTTAGAGTCGTCTATATTGCCATATACACCTCGTAAAGGTTTTAATGCTTTTATTGCATCGGTAACCTGTAAGTCTCCAATATCCCCTGCGTGCCAAACTTCATCGGCTTGTTTTACATACTTTAAAATAGCGTTATCTATATAGCTATGTGTATCGGAAAGTAACAGTATTTTCTGCATTAAATTTTAACTGTTTAAAAATGAAATTGAGTAGTGGGTAAAGCTATATATTCTTTTTTACTGCGCAAGTGGTTTTTATTGTTTCTTGGCTAAAGTTATTTTGAATTTAATCTTAATAATTAAGAGTTTCATGCTTGATTATGAAATTATTTATTATGATGAATATATTGTACTGATTAACAATTATTTTGATTAGTCAGTTTTCATTAAAAATTTAGTTATATATCTATAAAGGCTTAAATTTCTTATAAGTTTTTTTAATAATTTATTATGTAAGCAGTATTTAAGGAATGCGTAAATGTCGTTATCTTTACAGCTTACATAATAAAGAGAAACATTGCGATATTTTATTGAATTATCTTATAATGGCAAAGCGTATCATGGTTGGCAACGCCAGCCGGATGCAGTAACAGTTCAAGAGGTTTTAGAGACAAGTATATCTACAATTTTAAACACACCCATTGTTATCATGGGGGCAGGACGCACAGATGCTGGAGTACATGCCACACAAATGTTTGCTCATTTTGATACGATTGTTGTATTTGAAGTTGCGCAATTAATTTTTAAGTTAAATTCTTTTTTACCTTTCGATATTGCAATTCATAACATTTTTAAAGTAGTACCAGATGCTCATGCTCGGTTTCACGCTTTAAGCAGAGCTTATCAATACCGAGTTGCTGTTAAAAAAAATGTTTTTACAAGCGGTAATTGTTTGTATATAAAGCATAATTTAGATATTGATAAAATGAATGAGGCTGCTAACATTTTATTTAGTTATAAGGACTTTCAGTGTTTTTCAAAAGTTCATACAGATGTAAAAACCTATAACTGTAATATTATGGAGGCTAAGTGGCTTGATAAAGGAGATGAGCTGCATTTTGTTATTAAAGCAAATAGGTTTTTACGTAATATGGTGCGAGCCATTGTAGGGACTATGGTCAATATTGGTTTAGGGAAAATGGAGGTTAATACCTTGCATGATATTATAAACTCAAAAGATAGGAGAGAAGCTGGATTTTCTGTGCCAGCACAAGGTTTATATTTAACAGAAATTGAATACCCAAAAGAAATTATATTATAAATGGATAATAAGAAAGATAGCATATTTGATTTTAAACTTTTTAAACGTCTTTTTAAATTTATAAAACCATACAAGGCAGTTTTTTTCGGCTTAGTATTTTTAGTTGTTTTATTAGCTTTTTTTAGTGCGGCAACTCCTTACATAACCAAATATGCTATTGATGATAGTATAACAAATCGAATTGAAAAAGATTTTTTATTTTACATTATATTAATGCTAGTAGTGTTAGTAGTACAAACTGTTTTTCAATTGCTATTTATATATTATTCTGCTTGGTTAGGGCAGAATTTAGTGCAAGACGTGCGTGTAAAACTTTTCGATCATCTACTACGTTTTAAAATGAAGTATTATGATAACTCTTCTGTTGGGTTATTGATAACGCGTGCTGTTACCGATATGGAGCGCATTGCAGATATTTTTGGACAAGGCTTATTTATGATTTTTAAAGATTTATTAACCATGGCAGTGGTTTTTGGAGTTATGATTTTTTTAAATGTAAGGTTAAGTTTTATTGTATTAATAATGATGCCACTGTTGCTTTATGCAACACGAATTTTCCAAAAGTATATGAAAAAAGCTTTTGAGGCAGTTCGTACAGAAGTATCTAATTTAAACAGCTTTGTACAAGAGCGTTTAACAGGAATGAAAATTTTACAGTTGTTTACGCGTGAAGATTTGGAACTTAAAAATTTTAAAGCTATAAATGAGCGCCACAAAAAGGGATGGATTAAAACAGTTTGGTACAACTCTATATTTTTTCCTTTAGCAGATTTGTCATCTTCTATTACCATAGGTTTAGTTGCTTGGTATGGTGGTTTAAATGTTATCTTAGAAAATAGTACTGTTACTCAAGGCGACTTAATCGCCTTTATAATGTTTGTACCTATGTTATTTAGACCATTACGCCAAATTGCAGATAAATTTAATACGCTACAAATGGGTATGGTTGCTGCTACTCGTGTTTTTAAAATAATAGATACAACTTCCCAAATTAGCGATTCGGGTACACAGGTTGCCAAAGCTTTTAATGGCGATATTATGTTCGAAAAGGTTTATTTTAGCTATGTTGAAGATGAAAAAGTACTTAAGGGTATTTCTTTTAATGTTAAAGCAGGAAATACTGTAGCTATAGTAGGTGCTACCGGCGCAGGAAAATCTACCATTATTAATTTATTAAATCGTTTTTATGAAATTGATGAAGGTGTTATTTCTGTGGATAACGTTGATATTAAAGATGTTACTTTAGCATCATTACGAACACAAATAGCTGTTGTTTTACAAGATGTGTTTTTATTTGCAGATACTATTTTAAACAATATTACCTTAAATAATCCAAAAATTACAAAAGAACATGTTTATCAGGCAGCTAAAGATATAGGTATTCATGATTTTATTATGACTTTACCAGGAGGCTATCTATATAATGTAAAAGAGCGTGGTGTTATGTTGTCTTCTGGCCAACGGCAATTAATATCTTTTTTAAGGGCCTATGTTACAAACCCGAGTATTTTGGTTTTGGATGAAGCCACAAGTTCGGTAGATTCCTATTCTGAACAACTTATACAAAATGCTACAGACAGGATTACTAAAGGAAGAACATCAATTATTATAGCCCATCGTTTGGCAACAATAAGAAAAGCCGATAAAATTATTGTAATGGATGCCGGAAAAATTGTAGAACAGGGTACTCATAACGAATTACTGAAAAAAGAAAATGGGTATTACAGAAATTTGTATGAGGTTCAATTTTCACAAGGGGAGGTAGCTTAGCAAATTTTTGGAAATATTAAAATTCGTGTTATCCTAAATCTCTTTTTAGCATTAAATTGAGTTCTGTGGTATTTTTATAAACTATAAATTCACCGTCTTTAAAATAAGAAATATGTCCTGTTTCTTCACTTACAGCTAATGCTAAGGCATCCGTTTTTTCGGTAACTCCTATAGCAGCTCTATGGCGCAAGCCAAAACGTTTCGGGATGTTTTTTTCATTATTTACGGGAAGAATAACACGTGTGGCTTTAACAATATTATTATTTACAACAATGGCACCGTCGTGTAGCGGACTATTCTTAAAAAAAATACTTTCTATAATTGGTTGGGTAACTTTAATATTCATTTCGTCTCCAGATTGGGATAAAAAATCTAAATTATTATTACGCTCAAAAACTATTAAAGCTCCGGTTTTAGATGCAGACATTTTAGCACAAGCAGAAATTACAGCATCAATATCTGTACTGTTATTAGTTTCGGTTTTCAAGAAACTAAATTTTTGAAAAAACTCACGCCTTCTGCCAAAATTTGTGGAGCCTACCATTAATAAAAATTTTCTAATCTCCGGCTGAAAAACAACTATTAATGCAATAATACCCACCTTCATGAAGCCACCAAAAAGTCCTGTTAACAACTCCATGTTCAGAAAATCGGTAAGGCGCCAGGCGCCATAAATTATAATTATTCCAATAAAAATATTAATTGCAACAGTACCTTTAATTAACTTATAGGCATAGTATAGCAGTAGTGCCACTAAAAAAACATCTACAAAATCTTTAAAATCTAAATTTATAATATCGTTTAAAATATCCAATACAATTTGTTTTTTGTAAATTTAATAAAAAAGTGGTAAGCTTAAATTACATCATTAAAAGACACCATGTTTTTTCTACCTTATAAGCATAGTACACCTATAACTTGCCTGTTGCGTTTTCTTTAAAAATGGATAAAAAATTAATAAAACAGATATTATTTTAGTCATGTTAACAACGCAATGCTTCCATTAATGCAACACTCTCCATAGCTGCTTTAACATCGTGTACTCTTAAAATAGAAGCACCTTTTTGTAAGGCTACAGTATTTAAAATTGAAGTGCCATTTAGTGCTTCTTTAGCCGTTGTATTTAAAGTTTTGTAAATCATAGATTTTCTTGAGACACCAATAAGCAAAGGTTTTTCAAGCATTTTAAAAACTTGCAAGTTATTTAATATTTTAAAATTCTGTTTTAAATTTTTAGCAAAACCAAAACCAGGATCTATAATAACATCTGTTATACCTAGGGCCTTTGCAGCAGCCATACGTTCAGAAAAATAAAATAAAATATCTTTTAGTAAATTATCATATTCTGTTTGTTGTTGCATGGTTTTAGGGTTGCCTCTCATGTGCATCATAATATAAGGCACATTTAATTTAGCAACAGTTTCTAACATTTTCTCATCCAATAACCCTGCAGAAATATCATTAATTACACAGGCGCCAGCATCAATACAGGCTTTAGCAACATGACTTCTAAAAGTGTCGATAGATAATAATGCTTTAGGAAAGGCTTTTAAAATTAGATTTACAATAGGTACAATACGATTTAGTTCCTCATCTTCAGTAACATAATCGGCATTTGGCCTAGAGCTATATGCGCCAACATCAATAAAAGTAGCGCCTTCGTTAAGCATGCGTTCAACATGGTTTAAAATCTCACTTGCGTTTTTATGCGCCCCACCATCATAAAACGAATCTGGAGTAATATTTAAAATTCCCATTACCTTAGGTACTCCCAAATTAATAAGTTCGCCTTTACAATTAATAGTCATAATCTTAAAAATTCTATTTTTTTAATATTAAATCTCAAACCTAAAACATTAAAATCGTAACATCAAACTAAGGGGTAAAAACTTTAAACCTTAAACTTTTGAAGTTTAAACAATTTAAGCGAAATTTACACAAAATACAATTTATAGATGCAAGATACTTCCAAAGAATACGATGCTATAATAGAGCGCTGCAAAAGTTTATTTGTTAATAAAATGACAGATTATGGAAGTGCATGGAGAATACTTAGGTTACCCTCATTAACCGATCAAATTTTTATAAAAGCACAGCGCATAAGAGGCTTGCAGAAAAATAAAGTACGTAAGGTTAACGAGGGGCAGGAAAGTGAATTTATAGGTATTATTAATTATTGTATAATGGCGCTTATTCAATTGCAAAAAGGCGTTGTAGAACAACCAGATATGGCTCTAGAAGAAGCAACACAATTGTATCAAGAAAAAGTGTTGCTTACAAAACAACTTATGGAAAATAAGAATCATGATTATGGGGAGGCTTGGCGCGATATGCGTGTAAGTAGTTTAACAGATTTAATTTTACAAAAATTACTTAGAGTAAAACAAATTGAAAACAATAGTGGCAGAACTTTGGTGAGTGAGGGTATTGATGCCAATTATCAAGACATGATTAATTATGCCATTTTTGCAATGATTCATTTAAATAAAAATAACTCATGAAAATATTAGTCCATATAGCAAGAATTTTAGTGGGTGCTTTATTTATTTTTTCAGGATTAATAAAGCTGAACGACCCTATCGGATTTTCATATAAATTACAGGAGTACTTTAGTGCAGATGTTTTAAATATACCGTTTTTAGAGCCCTATGCGCTTATAATTTCGGTGTTGGTTGTTGTTTTTGAAGTTGTTCTAGGTGTATTCCTTTTAGTTGGTTATAAACCTAAATTCACGGTTTGGAGCTTGTTACTAATGATTGTGTTTTTTACATTTTTAACATTTTATGCCGCCTTTTTTGATAAAGTTAAAGACTGTGGATGCTTTGGCGATTTTTTAAAGTTAAAACCTTGGGAGTCCTTTTGGAAAGATGTTGTTCTTTTAGTGCTTATTCTTGTTCTTTTTGCAGGTTCAAAGCACATAAGGCCTTTGTTCAGTAAGCTACCAACTACAGTTTTAGCATTACTTGGTTTTATTGGTAGTTTTTGGTTTGGTTATCATGTGCTTATGCATTTACCTACATGGGATTTTAGGGCGTATGCCATAGGTAAAAATATTAAAGAGGGTATGGTAGTGCCAGAAAATGCACCAAAACCAATACAAGAGTATAGTTGGAAATTTAATATAAATGGCGAGGAAAAAATATTAGTTACCAATGGCTCATACCCAACAGTTCAAGGAGAATTTGTTAGTGTAGAAACTAAGATATTACAAGAAGGTTACCAGCCACCAATAGTCGATTTTTCTATTGAAAGTTCAAATGAAGATTTAACAACAGAATTTTTGAAAAAAGACAAATTACTTATTGTTGTGTCGTATAATCTTGATGGTATTGAAAAAGGAGGAGCTTTAAAATTAAAAGCACTACAAAGCCGTGCATTAAAAAATAATTTTAAAATAATAGGCTTAACGGCTTCTGGTGCAGAAGCCAAGCAAAGAATAAACAACGCCTATAACATCAATTTCGAGTGGTATTTATGCGATGAAAAAGTTTTAAAAACAGTGGTGCGTTCCAACCCAGGTGTTTTAGAGTTGGATAATGGCTTAGTTAAACAAAAGGTACATTGGAACGATATTGAAGATTTGGAACTGTAATAACTAAAAGTCATTGGTAATTTTATAACCACTAGTCCCATACAATTTAATAGAAATTTCGATTTATTTTTTAACTTATAAAGAACTAACAACTGGTTAACTACATATTAAATAAAATATTTTACGCCTTACTTACCCTATTTGGGGTGGTAACGGTTATTTTCTTTCTTTTTAGTGTACTACCTGGCGATCCCGCACAAATGATGATGGGACAAAATGAAGATAGCCAACAATTAGCTACTCTCAAGCAAAAATATGGTTTTGATAAACCAATAAGCACCCAGTACTTGTATTATATTAACGATTTGTCTCCGGTTTCATTTCACTCAAATAAAAAAGAGCACTATACATTTTTGAAAAAACAAAAGTATAACGCAATACCGCTATTCACGTTAGCACAAAAAACCATTGTTTTAAAAACGCCGTACCTTAGGGAGTCTTTCGCAAAACAAGGTAAACGCGTAAGTCAAGTATTGTTGGAAACTCTACCAAATACATTTGTACTAGCAGTATCGGCAATAACTATTGCAATTATAATAGGCGTTTTATTGGGTATTGTTTCAGCACTCTACAAAGATAGGTGGCAGGACAAGATTATTCAAATTCTTAGTACCCTTGGTATGAGTATCCCATCTTTTTTTAGCGCTATTCTATGCGCTTGGCTCTTTGGCTACCTACTGCACGACTTTACAAATTTGGAGATGACAGGTAGTTTGTATGAGTTAGACGATTTTGGCGAAGCCATGCATATCAAATGGAAAAATTTAATACTACCAGCCGTCGTATTAGGTATACGGCCGTTAGCAGTAGTTATTCAACTTATGCGTAATTCATTACTAGAAGTATTCAATCAAGACTATATTCGAACGGCACGTGCTAAAGGTTTAACCGAATTTCAAATAATTAAAAAACATGCACTTAAAAATGCTTTAAACCCAGTAGTAACTGCAATTTCTGGTTGGTTCGCATCCATGCTAGCCGGCGCTGTTTTTGTTGAATATATTTTTGGTTGGAATGGTTTAGGTAAAGAAATTGTAAATGCCTTAAATACACTAGATTTACCCGTAATTATGGGGGCAGTATTAATAATAGCCTCACTATTTGTAATTATAAATATTTTTGTAGATTTAATATATCTTTGGTTAGATCCAAAAGTAAAACTAGAATAATTTGTATAACAACATTGGCATTTATTGAGCAGAAACTTTAAAAATATGGAATTCAAACAAAAACAAATTAATTACTACAGGAAGTGGGAAAATAAAAGAAAAAATAAATTAAAGTATTTACTAATTGAAGGAATGCTTTATTGGGCACTTCCATTTGCTATATTTATGATATTTTTTGAATTAAACGATACTGGTTTTACTTTTTCAATAGAAATCTTAAAAAAATTTATTATAATTTATTCAATAGCTTCAGTATTAGGAATTTTAACAGCGCTTTTCTCTTTTAAAAGAATTGATAAAAATTATTTAAAATTTAAAAATGAACCTATGATTTAATTGTTACAACAAAAACGGCTTATGTCTTTTTTTGTAGAAAAACCTATTTATTCGCAATTATTGCAAATGCAGTTGTAATGATTAGTAATTTTATAATTACATAAGATATTGGATAGAAAATTTTGGCTATTAACATTATTTAGTATTTCCCACTGTTTTTTACAATTAGAGAGAACAAAAGAAAAAACCTCGATACAAACAATAAAATTTATTACCAGCCTTTTGGAAATGTACAAAACCCTACGGGATTTTATTTACCAAAAATTACCTGCTTAAATCACGCAACAAACTATAAATAAACCTTAAACTTTTATAATAGAAATAAAAATAAAATATGAAAAATATAATATATGCATTAGTATTATCAATAACCCTATTTAGTTGTAATTCGCAAGCGCCTAAACAATTTTCAGAGGGTGCTTTAAACGATACGTTTATTAATTTAAAGGATCAATCGGTTACCTTAAAACATATTTTAGAAACCCATAAAGGCCAAAATATTGTTATCGATATTTGGGCATCGTGGTGTGGCGATTGTATAAAAGGCATGCCAGCAGTAAAAGCATTACAAGCACAATTTACAGATGTAGCTTACGTGTTTTTATCGTTAGATAAGAGTAAAGCAGCCTGGAAACGTGGTATAAAAAAGTACCAAGTAAAAGGCGACCATTATTTTATGGCCTCAGGTAAAAAGAGCGATTTTGGAAACTTTGTAAATATCAGTTGGATTCCAAGATATATGGTTGTTAATAAAGCTGGCGAAATCGTTGTATTTAATGTTATCGAAGCTAATGATGATAAGTTAATTCAAGCATTAAAAAATTAACTATTTTTGTTAATATTTAAAAACTAAGCAGTACTAACAGATTATAAAAAAAATAATCCTCCATATTAAGAGGTTATCACAACATTATGAGAAAACAAATTGTAGCTGGAAACTGGAAAATGAATAACGATTTAGCGCAAACCGAAACGCTAATTTCAGCTTTAAAAGCACAAAAAAATACAACAGGTGCAGAAGTTATGATTGCGCCAACAGCAACCAATCTATGGCAGGCTTACACGAGCCTAAAAGACTCTAAAATTGAAGTGATTGCACAAAATATGCATTTTGCTGAAAGTGGGGCTTATACAGGAGAAATAAGCGCAAAAATGCTAAAAAGTGTTGGTGTAAATACCGTTATTTTAGGGCATAGTGAACGTCGTGAATATTTTAACGAAAACGACGCATTATTAGCACAAAAAGTAAACGCAGCACTTGCAAATGGCATGCGTATCATCTTCTGCTTTGGTGAGGAGTTAGCAGACAGGAAATCTGGCAATGAAGAGCAGGTTGTAGGTAATCAAATAAAAAATGCTTTATTTCATTTAGAAGCTGCCGCTTTTAAAAACATAGTTTTAGCCTACGAACCTGTTTGGGCTATTGGAACGGGGGAAACAGCAAGTCCAGAACAAGCACAAGATATGCACGCATTTATTAGAAAATCTCTAGCAGATAAGTACGGCAACGACGTAGCAAACGAAACATCAATTCTATATGGAGGTAGCGTAAAGCCAGCCAATGCCCAAGAAATTTTCTCTAAACCAGATGTCGATGGAGGTTTAATTGGAGGTGCAGCCCTAAATGCAGACGATTTTTTCGCCATAGTAAATGCATTTTAATTAAACTATAAACACTATAATTTGGGCGTTACCACAAGGGTCGCGCTTTCCATTACAAGTCCGCGCTCACCCGATAAAAATCGGGAGAGCTGTGGGCTTTTCATTACAATCGCTAACGCGAGCTAATTTTTTAAAATTAAATACCAAAAGCCATGTCTAATACCACTTACATAGGTTATTATTTTAAAGTAAAACCATTGCAACCAGGTGTTGAAATACTAATAGCAGAATTAGGATACGCCGGTTTTGAAAGCTTTGTAGAAACCGAAGAAGGTGCAACAGCTTACATTCAAAAAGACGTTTGGCATCCCAATATTCTGGACGATATACAAATATTAAAATCCAGCGAATTTGAAATAACGTTCACCTTTGAAGATATTGAGCAAACCAATTGGAACGAAGAATGGGAAAAAAACTTTAATCCTATTGTAGTAAATGAAGCCTGTGCTGTTCGAGCGCCATTTCACACAAAATTCGATACTGAATACGATATAATAATCGAACCTAAAATGAGTTTTGGTACAGGGCACCACGAGACCACTCATATGATGATTCAACACATATTAAAAAACAATTTTGAAAATAAAACGGTTTTAGATATGGGTTGTGGCACCGGAGTTTTAGCTATTCTAGCAGAACTAAAAGGAGCAAAACCTATAGATGCTATAGATTATGATAATTGGTGTTATTTAAATAGTTTAGAAAATGTAGCGCGTAATAATTGTAAACACATTACAGTTATCGAGGGCGATGCTTCGGTTATAAAAAATAAATACGATGTTATTATAGCAAATATAAACCGCAATATTTTAATGCAGGATATGGCAACTTATGCGTCATGTTTAAATAAAAATGGGATGCTTTTTTTAAGTGGTTTTTACGCAGAGGACATTCCTATGATTAAGGCCGAGTGCCAAAATCTTATGTTAAAATTTGAAGAAAAATTAGAAAGAAACAATTGGGTATCATTAAAATTTATAAATTAGTACTAAAATTATTTCTTAAAAAAAGACTTGAAGTATGAGTACAAAAGAAAAAGTTTCTGAGGACGTATTATTAGAGGAAGAAGTATTAACCCAAAACGAAATTGTTTTGTTTAATGATAACGTTAATACATTCGATCATGTTATAGAAACCCTTATTCATGTATGCGATCATTCTGCAGAGCAGGCAGAGCAGTGCGCAATACTTGTGCATTACAAAGGTAAGTGTACTGTTAAAACAGGCTTATTAAAAGATTTAAAACCACGCTGCTCCATGCTTTTAGAAGCAGGTTTAAGTGCGGAACTTATTTAATTAAATCGTTTATATAAAAAAATCCTCAAAATGTTTAAACAACTTTTTGGGGATTTTTTTTTTTGGAAAAGAAAGGCTAATATCTTTTGTTGGCTATTGTAATTTACTTTTTGTTAGGTTTATTAAGTCGTAATTTAATTATTTAAAAAAAGACACAATTGCGGTTTAATTTATCTCAAAATACACAAATGATATAAAAATAAATTACACGAATAATACGTGTTTTATAAAAGTATAGCGATTTAACTATTTGTTACCATAAGCATAAATTTACGGCCTTATTTTATATGTTATTTTAAATTAAGTATGCCAACGTTAAATAGTTTTTCTATATGTTTTTCGTCGCTTATAAACTTCAGGAGAAAAGTGTTTCCAAATCTTATGTATAGCCTCATTGTCTTCTAATTCGGGTGTTCTATAACACGTTTCAATACCTTTGGCTTTAAAAGTTTCGTAGTATTCGTTAAAAATTACAGCATGAACGCCCTTATTTTGATAATCTGGATGAATGCCTATTAAATAAAATATAACATCTTTACTGTTCTTTTTAGCATTTATAATATGTCTAAATCCAAAAGGAAATAATTTGCCATTCATCTTTTGTAAGGCACTTGAAAAAGCAGGCATTACAATAGCAAACCCAACCATGTTATCATCTTTATCAACCACAAATTTTATATATTCAGGGTTTATAAAACTTATAAATTTCTTTTTAAAGTAAGCTTTTTGTATATCGTTAATAGCAACAAACGAAGCTAGAGAAGCATAACTATCATTAAACAAATCGAACATTTTGTCCACATAAGGCATAACCTCTTTGGTTTTTGTAAGCTTTAATGGGGTGAGCTGGTAACGCCTTTTAATAAGTTCTTGTGCTTTTTTGAAAAACTCTGGCTTTACGTTACTAAAAGGGAATTTACTTTCAGAATATGCTTTTTCTATTTGGTAACCAGCAGCTTCGTAATGTTTTTTGTAATACGAGTAGTTGTACCAGGTTACCATGGGGGCAATGGATTCAAAGCCCTCCGTCATAACACCAACCTTATCTAAATTTGAAAAACCAACAGGCCCTTCAGTATATTCTAAATTATGCGACTTCCCAATAGAAGCAACTTTATCTAATAATTTTTGTGATACTTCCAAATCATCAATAAAATCAAACCAACCAAAGCGCATTTTTTTTTGCTGTTGTTGTTTAATTTCCAACCAATTTACAATAGCAGCTATTCTACCAACTATAACGTCATTTTTATAGGCTAAAAATAATGTGGCTTCAGCATCTTTAAATACAGGGTTCTCCTCTTTATTAAATGTTTTTATTTCCTGGCTTATAATAGGAGGTACCCAAAATTTAGAATCTTTGTAAAGTGTAAAAGGGAATTTTACAAAAGCTTTTAAATCTTTTTTAGTTTTTACTTCTTTAATTGTAATCATAATTAATGTTAAGAAAAAGCTTTAGTTATTAGTTAAAATTAGTTTCTTTTTTTGTCCCCTTATTAACTTTTTCTGCAGGCGCATTTTTGCTTTTATTTTTCTTTCTGTTTTTTCCATTTTTATTATCTCTTCTTTTTCCTTCATCTTTAGCAGAAAGGCCATTGTCTATGTTTTTATTTTTATCTTTATGGAAGTCTAAACGATACGACGCACCAAAATTAAGGCTAAATACAGAGGGCGTATCTTTGGCATTAAAAGTAAGTCCTGCATCTAATTGAAAATTTGAGCCCATTAAATAAGCGCCGCCAAATCTAAAAAGATTATCTGCATAAAAGTCACTTTTAATGCCTTGTGTTTCTGCAAAAAGCACCCAGTTTTGGTTTAGAGAACGGGTTAAAGTTAAAATGTATTGGAAATCAGGTTGTTCGGTTCCTATTCTATCTTTTATTAAATTAACCACAAAAACCCAACCGCCAGAAAAATTATTTTGTGTAGCAATTATGACTTTAGGGCTAAATCCTTCAATACCTGATGCTGTAAATGGGTTTGGGTCGACATCATAATTACCACCAAGATATACAGAAACGGCAGGAATTAAAGATTTCCATTTAAATTTACGGTTAGCGTTCCAACTAAAAAGATTAGGTTTTTCTTCTTCTGCATTTTTATAAGGATCAAATACTAAATATTTAGCACCAACGGTTAAAAATCTAAAATTAGATCGGTCTTCTTCAGCAGAGGGATTGGCTGTAAATATTTTTGTATCGTTCTGGTAGGTACCTTCAATATTAATTTCCAATGCTTCAAAAAATAAGCCATAACGTGCAGCGAAATCTACACCAAAGCCAGATACTTCAGAGGCAGGAGCAGGCGTTCTTTCTTCTTTAACAGAAAATGCCCCCAATTCTAGCTGCGCTACACCGGTACCTACAGAAAAAGCACTTCTAGAAACGCCAGGTCTATTAGAGTTAATAACGTCTGTGTACTGGCAAAACGCTTGGTTAGATATTAGGCTTAAAAGTAAAAAAAGTTGCAATTTAAAAAAATTCATAGTTAATAGGTTTAATAAGCACTTTGATTAATACTATGTAAAGGCTTTTCAAATATAGATATTTTATATTTTTTTTATCATTATTGCAGGTTTTTTAAACATATAGAATTGTATTTTTGTTTTTTAATATTTTTAAAACTTTAAAAATGGGTTTATTAAAAACCATATTTATAATTTTATTGGTGTATTATGGCTTTAAAGTTCTTGCTAGGCTTTTTGCACCTTTTCTTATTAAATTTGCTGCTAAAAAAGCAGAACAACGTTTTGGTGGTCAGTTTGGTCAAGGTGCTAAGAATACAAACAATCCGTCTCAAAAAAAGGAAGGTGAAGTGACTATTGATAAAATACCCAACACTAAAGCCTCGAATAAAGATGTTGGAGATTATGTGGATTACGAAGAAATTGATTAGATATATTTCGTAATTAACTTAAAACAAAAATCGTAGGCTTTAAAAGTTTAGTAACTGTGGTGTGCCTGTTTCCGATAAATTATTACTATTTTTCGGCATCATATTTATAAATGCGCTTCATGTTATTATTCATTAAAAAAATTACGCCTCACATATTAGTTTTATTAGGTTTTATTTTTGTTTCTCTAGCTTATTTTAACCCTGTTTTAAAGGGGAAAGCAATTTATCAAAATGATATTGTGCAATATATAGGCATGAGTAAACAGCAAAAAGATTTTAAGGCTGAAACTGGTGCAGAAACCTATTGGACTAATAGTGCTTTTGGTGGTATGCCAACCTATCAATTAGGGGCAAGATATCCTCACAACTATATTAAAAAACTCGATTTATTTTTACGATTCTTGCCAAGACCGGCAGATTATTTATTTCTGTATTTACTAAATTTTTATGTCTTTTTGCTTGTTCTTAAGGTGGACTTTAAATTGGCAGCCCTTGGTGCTATAGCTTTTGGTTTTTCTACCTATTTAATTATTATTTTGGGCGTTGGCCATAATAGTAAAGCTCATGCCATTGCTTATATGCCCTTGGTTTTAAGCGGTATTTTGTTAGTTTTTCAAAAGCGTTACATTACAGGCTTTTTATTAACAGCTATTGCTATGGGTTTGGAGCTGGTAGCAAATCATTTTCAAATGACATATTACCTTATGTTTTTAGTTATGGTTTTAGGCACCGCTTATTTAGTAGATGCGTACAAGAAAAAAATATTACCAGATTATTTTAAAGCTATAGCTATATTAATAGGAGCAGTAGCCTTATCCATTGCTTTAAATGCTACAAATATATTGGCAACTAGCGAGTATGTAAAGGAAAGTAAACGTAGCGCTAGTGAATTAACAATACAGCCAAATGGAGCGCCTAAGGAAATTACGAAGGGTTTAGATAAAGCATATATTACACAATTTAGCTATGGTATTATTGAAACGTTTAATTTATTTATTCCTCGGTTTATGGGTGGTGGTAATGCCGAGAATGTGGGTAAAGATTCTGCAACATATGAAGCTTTTAGAAAATTAGGAGCAAGTACAACCCAAGCAGCCCAGGAGGTTAAACGTGCACCAACCTATTGGGGCGACCAGCCCATTGTAGAAGCGCCAGCATACATAGGTGCAGTTATTTTATTTTTATTTGTTTTTGCGCTGTTTTTAGTTAAAGGTCGCTTAAAATGGTGGCTTGTTGGTGGTGCCATTTTATCTCTTTTGTTGTCTTACGGAAAGAATTTAAACTTTTTAACCAATTTTTTTATTGATTACGTACCGCTTTATAATAAATTTAGAGCAGTAAGTTCTATACAAGTTATATTGGAGCTTTGTATTCCTGCTTTAGCAATTTTTGGTTTGGTACACTTATTTAATAATACTGAATTGAAAGCGGTTAAGTTGAATGCGTTAAAATATACAGTGCTTGCTACAGGTGGTTTAACTGTGTTGTTTATACTTTTTAAATCGTCGTTATTCGATTTTGTAGGTGTTAACGATGGGTACTATCGTAGTAGCTACGGGCAAGAGTTTGTAGATGCTTTAAAAACAGATAGGAAATCGATATTTACAGAAGATGCTATTAGAACTTTGGTTTTAGTGCTTTTATCGGCCTCTGCAATTTATTTTTTCCTTAAAGAAAAAGTAAAAGAAAATGCAGTAATAGTTATATTTTGTGGTTTAATACTTTTTGATTTGGTAGGCGTAGCAAGACGTTATGTGAATAATGATGATTTTGTTTCTGGTGTTAAAATGAACAAACCGTTTCAAGCATCAGAAATTGATCAGTATATTTTACGCGATAAATCACATTATAGAGTTCATGATTTGGTTTCAGGACCATCAAAACCATCTTATTTTCATAATTCTTTAAACGGTTATAACGCTGCAGAGTTAAGGCGTTATAGAGAGGTTTACGACTTTTATATTGCTCGTAATAATATAAATGTGCTTAATATGCTTAACACGAAATATATTGTTGCGCCAGATGAGAACGGTAAACCGTTTCCGTATAAAAATGAAACGGCTAATGGAAATGCATGGTTTATAGAAACTTTAGAAAAGGTGAATTCTCCTAACGCAGAAATTAAAAAATTAGATAGTTTAAATAATAAGAATAAAGCAATTTACTCGCAACATAAGGCTTTAGTGTCCCTTCAAAATATTGTAAACGATTATCAAGTAGATTCTTTAGCCTCCATAAAAGCATTGGCGGTTAAAGCTAATTATTTGCAATATGAATCGAATAATAAAAATAAAGGTTTTGCTGTGTTTTCGGAAGTTTACTATCCTGACGGTTGGAAAACCTTTATAGATGGTAAGGAGGTAAAACACATGCGTGTAAATTATATTTTACGTGGTTTACCAGTACCTGCAGGAAAACATAGTATAGAGTTTAAGTTTAATCCAGATGTAGTTAAAATAGGAAGTAAAATTACATTAGCAAGTTCAATTTTGTTGGGTATATTTTTGTTAGGAGGTTTGTTTTTGGCTTTACGGAAAAAACAGGAACTTAGTAATTAGCGTTGTAAATTATAGGTTTTTTTTTAAGGAAAAGATACAATGAATAAAAAAAAAGTGCTTATAATAACTTACTATTGGCCACCAGCCGGAGGACCAGGTGTTCAACGCTGGTTAAAATTTGTTAAATATTTACCAGATTATAATATAAATCCAATTGTTTTTATTCCAGAAAATCCAAATTACCCTATTGTCGATTCTAGTTTGGAAAAAGAGGTTTCTAAAGATGTTTTAATTGTAAAACGCCCCATAAAGGAACCTTATAAATGGGCTAGTTTTATTTCAAATAAAGCATCAAAAAGTATTAGTAAGGGCATTATTTCAGAGGAAAAAGAGCAAACTTTATTGGAAAAAGTGATGCTTTTTGTACGTGGTAATTTTTTTGTTCCAGACGCTAGAGTAGGTTGGGTAAAGCCTTCGGTAGCTTTTCTTTCGGATTATATTAAAAAAGAAAATATTCAAACTATAATAACCACCGGGCCACCGCATAGTGTGCATCTTATTGGGTTTCATTTAAAACAAAAGTTAGGTGTAAAGTGGTTAGCAGATTTTAGAGATCCTTGGACAACTATAGGCTACCATAAACAGTTACGCTTAACAACAGCATCAAAAATTAGGCATAAAAAATTTGAAAAGCAGGTTTTAAATACCGCAAATCAAATTTTAGTTACAAGTTTTATTACAAAAAAAGAATTTGAACAAATAACAACCAAGCCCATTGCGGTTATAACAAATGGTTTTGATAATGAAGTGGATGTAGATATTGCATTGGACTCTAAATTTACAGTGTCGCACATAGGCTCATTATTATCCAAACGTAATCCTGAAATTTTATGGCAAGCTTTGCAAGATTTGGTTACCGAAAATACAGATTTTGCTAACCATTTTCAACTTAATATTGTTGGATTTGCAAGCCAACAAGTTTTGGATACCATTAAAAAGTATAATTTATCTAGTTACGTAAACAATGAGGGGTATATTTCACATTTTAAAGCCATTCAGTTTCAAAAAAAATCCCAGGTTTTATTATTAATTGAAATAGACTCAGAAGATACCAAATGTATTATTCCTGGAAAAGTATTTGAATACATGACCTCCGGTAGGCCAATAATTGCTATTGGGCCAAAGGATTCTGATGTTGAAAAAATTATAAATGAAACACACACAGGTAATTATTTTAATTATACGGAATACTATATATTAAAAAAGGCTATACTGAATCATTACAATAGCTTTAAAAAAAATGCTTTACACACAAATGCTGTAGGTTTACAAAAATATCATAGAAAAGAACTTACAAATGTGTTAGCTAATTTATTATAATGGGAGTCGTAATATCACAATCCTTTAAAAATATAGTTTCTACCTATTTAGGTTTTTTTATAGGTGCTATTAATACGCTGTTTCTTTATACTGAATTTTTGAGTGACGATTACTATGGTATGGTGGGTTATATGTTGTCTCTGGCCTCTGTTATTATGCCGTTAATGGCATTTGGCTCACATAATACAATAGTAAAGTTTTATTCCACGTTTAAAACTAGAGCTTCTTTAAATAGTTTTTTAACGCTTATGCTACTGCTTCCGCTGTGTGTTATAGTTCCGTTAACAGCAGTAATTCATTTTAGTTATAACACCATTGCTACATTTCTATCAGAAGAAAATGCCATAATAAAAGGTTATTTATGGCACACCTTTATAATAGCTATTGCTTTGGCTTATTTTGAGGTTTTTTTCGCTTGGGCAAAAGTACATATGCAAACTGTTTTTGGAAATTTTATGAAAGAGGTTTTCCATAGAGTGGGGGTTATGATTCTTCTTTTTTTATTATATTTTGATGCTTTAAATTTAAGTCAGTTTATGGCTGGACTTGTCATTATGTATATATTAAGAATGCTATTGATGAGTATTTATGCTTTTAGTATAAGATATCCTGTTATTATTTTTGAACAGATTTCAAATTTAAAGGATATTTTAAAGTATTCTTTTTTAATTATTATTGCGGGCTCTATAGCCACCATAATTTTGGATGTAGATAAAGTTATGCTTGGGCAATATATTGCTATTAAAGAAATTGCTTATTATAATGTTGCTATATTTATATCTGCTGTAGTTGCGGTTCCTCAGCGGGCTATGCACCAAATATTAATGCCTTTATCTGCTAAGTTTTTAAATGAAAAAGATTTTGTAGCACTTGAAAAATTGTACAAAAAAAGTGCGTTGAATTTATTTGCAGTTGCTGGTTTTATATTTTTGTTAGTGGTATTGAATATAAACCAACTTTATGGACTTATTGCAGATGAATTTAGAGTAGGGGTAATAGTGGTTTTTATTATTAGTTTTACTAAGCTGTACGACAGCGCATTAGGGAGTGTTAATGCAATACTGTTTAATAGTGATTATTACCGAATTGTTTTAATTTTAGGCGTTTTTTTAGTTATTTTAATGGTAATTCTTAATGTTATTTTTATACCTAATTTTGGTATTAACGGAGCAGGTTTTGCTACATTTTTTGCAATTTTTTTATATAATTCTATAAAGTTATTTTTTGTTTATAAGAAGTTTAAAATAATACCTTTTACTAAAGCTACGTTTAAAATAGCTTTATTGCTTGTAGTGCTTACGCTTGTGTTTTATTTCTGGGATTTTTCATTTCATCCTATTATAAATATTGCATTAAAATCCACTTTAATTACATTAATTTATTTGTTTGTAGTGTATCGTTTTAACTTTTCAGAAGATATTTCAATACTTATAAAAAAGTATTTGAAGCTTAAATAAATTATTATTGAGCTTTTTTCTTCTTAAAGTTCTAAATGAAAATACATGGATTATGAATGTGCTATTAAAAAACACACTTTTATTATAAATTAGACCAATTAAAATATAAAAGCAGGCTAATAACGCGTTTTTATAACACCTCTATTTTCAAAATAAAATAAAACCGTAGCTAAGGCTATACTTTTATTTATCATATAGGCACGATATAATTCAAGTTCTTTAACCTAATTTTAAATCATATTTGGTGTTAAAATTGCAGAACACAGTTTTCTAAATTTTGTAACCCTAAAAATACGGTACTAAAAAAGCGCTACAAAATTGTTTTGAGGGAAACAACTTGCAGTGCTTTATTGGATTAACTAACTAAATTTTAAGTTCTTCTTCTTGTCGTTGTAGATCTTGTATTATTTCTAGAATGACTTCTGCTTTGTGTTGCTTTTGATACATTTTTTTGTGGTGATACAGAAATTGTGCGTTGCTGTATTATTCTAGGTTTATTTACGCGCGCATTACTTTTAACATGAGTATTTCTATTACGAGATGTTTGAATATTTGTTAGCCTTTGTGAACGCTTTACTACACCTGTTCTCGTATTTGTTCTAGTTGTATTTCTATTTGTACGTGTAATATTTTGATTATTTGGCCTTTTTGAATTTATAGTTATTATTCCACTTCTTCTTGTAACACTTTGTCTTTCTATATTGTTATTCGCTATAATGCGTCTATTGGCTAATGTGGAACTTCTTCTTGATGTCCTAATATTGTTATTAGCAACGCTTCTTCGGGATGTTGAGCTTCTGTTAATTTGCGTTACGTTTCTTGTATTTCTATTTACAGTAGCATAATGTCTATTCCTAGAGATGGTATTACCTCGTCTGTTAGCAATGGCTGTTCTTGGCCTATAATTATTTTGAAAGCCGCGTATATAAGTATAGCGTACAGGATTATAAAACTGCCTGTAAGGTCTATTGTAAACCACACAAAAATTTTGTGTAGGAATGCTATAATAACGATGCCATGGTCTAGAAATATAACCTCTATTTAAAGTGTTTATAAATCCTGTGTGATGGGAAAACACTTGGTTTCTGTAAAATATATTTAGTCCGCCAACACGGTTTATAAAACCATAACTGTTATACTGTATGGCTATATTTCCTGCTTGACTAATACGACCGAAATAATCATAATAAATAGGGATATTTTCTATTTGAATAATAGCTCCAAATTCATCATATTGTACAAAGGCATTGTAATTATAACCCGAGTTAAAACTAATATTTGAATGTCTATTACTAATATTTACTCGTAATTGAGCATTATTATTCAATAAATTGAAGTCGAATTGACCATCTTTAAAAACAGAAAATTCTACGCCATTTACATGAAATATAAACGAATTTCCATAACCTCCAAAATATGCTGTAGTTGCAGTGTTAGTAATTACTTTGTTTTTTGTTTTGGCGTTGGCAGTTAATACCGTTAAAACTAAACTTGCTAGAAAGAATATATATGTTTTCATAATAAAACTTTTGTGGATTACTATGGTTACAATTACAAACAGCGTGCCAAAACAAATTTATGTCTGTATAATGCAGTTAGGTTTAAGATGTGTTTTTTTTACTTAGATAAAAATAGCATACAATAGTTTTTATGAAAACTGAAACATTTTAGAGCTTATTTTAAATTAATGTAGAGTCATTTATTTATATTTTTTTTAATACATTTTTTGTGAAAAAAAAACAAAAACAAAAAACCTCAAAGCTATTTTACTTTGAGGTTTAATGCTTTACTTTATAAAAAGAATTTATTTAATTTCTTTTACTGCATTATCAATTAGCGTACGTAGGTGTTGTTTATGCGCTTTTGAAGCCATATTTCCAGATGGAGTAGCCATATTTCTAATAGCTTTTAAATTATATAAGGCCATAGATTTTGCATTGTTAGTAAATTTACTGTTAGATTTTCCTGTTAACATACTAATAAGCATGTTTGTATATTCTAATTGTAAATTTTGTCTAAATGAGTTTACAGAACTATTGATGTCAGATTTAAAAATAGCGTGGTTTAAATCTGTCATAAAAATAGATAATGTATAGGTGTTTCCATAAAGTTCGGAATCTGTAATACGTTGCAATGTATTGGGATGTAAAATATGATTTAAAACATTTTTTTGATAGCTTAAGATTTGATTATGAATTTTAGGGTCTTCAGGTGCCGATATAAAATTAAAGCCCCTACGCTGCATAGCTATGTAATTATATAAATCATTTGGTGCATTAAAGGCATTTGGGGCAAAAACATATTTTTTAAGCGCATTCATAGCTCTTTTTTGGTCTGCGAAGCTAACAGGTGTATACGGCTGTTTGGCACCTTGCTGCCCGGCCATAGCACGGTTAACATATACACCTCCAATATATCTTGATATAATGTTGGCTGCACTAGATTTTTGGCCACTTAATACATAATAAACACGTCTCAGTTCTTGATAAGATTGTCCCTTTACGGTGAAATTTTCCTTTGCATCTTTCATTAAATCGTTGGATAATTCAATACGATCTATAGAATATCTAATAGCATCGTTAGATTGATCTCCAGTCATAACTCTCGGGTCTATAGATTTACCAGGAGCGCGCATATCATCAGCATCATTTCCGAAAATAAGATCTGGTCTGGTAGATTTATTTAGTAAATCTTGGTGTTCCTTTGTTGTTTTAAAAGGTGTGTAACCCGCTTCAACAGCCCAAATATCATAAGGTCCAACAGCAACATCGTCGTACTGCCCTTGTTTGGATCGGTCTCTTGTAATATTTAAAGTCGCATAGTCCATTACGGAAGCTGTTAAACATTTTCCTTTTATAAACTCAGGATTTGCCAATTGTTCTGGCGAAAATAATTGACTTGCCTTCATGTTGTGGTTTAATCCTAAGGTATGCCCAACTTCATGCATAATTAAGGCTGTCATCGATTCCTTTTTAATACGTTCCATCTCTAAATCTGATGCACCTGTTGCGTTTGCAACGGCCGAAGCAAACATAATTTCCTTTTGCATAGTGTTTGCAAAAGCACAAGTTTTAGTGTTACTATGGTTTATGTTCGCGTTATTAAAAGGCTCGTCTACAGATGCTAGATTATACAATTTATCATAAAACACTCTGTTTGTAAAGTGAACAAACTCAAGCATAATATCTGCGCCTAATATCTGCCCTGTTTTAGGGTTAACAAAACTTGGGCCATAGCCACCAAAAGGCGGTTGTGGTGAAGATGTCCATCGTAATACATTATATCTTAAATCACCAGCATCCCAATCCGCATCATCCGGTTGTATTTTAACTTGCATTGCATTTTTAAAACCTGCTTTTTCAAAAGCAACATTCCACTGTAATACACCGTTTTTTATAGTTTCTCTCCATTCTAAAGGTGTCGAATTTTCAATCCACCAGGTTATAGGTTCCACAGGTTCAGAAATTGCAGCCTCCGGATTTTTCTTTACCAAGTGCCACCGGTGTACTAAATCTCTAAAAGGCGTTGATGATGTAGAAGTTTGATCATTAACTTGAGTTGTGAAGTATCCAACTCTAGGATCGTCCAAACGTATTTCATAATCATTTTTAGGCATTTCAATTAAACTATGAAATACTTTTATACTTACATTTCTACCGTCGGATATGGCATTGGATCCATTATTTAAAACAGCCGGAGAAGAGTAAACGTATTCAACTTGAATATTAGTGTTTTCAGGATAGTTTTTAATCGTTTTTATTTTGCTTTTGTTTTTATCTAGTTTTCCTAGTTTAAAAGCCGTAGGTGAAGTACCAGGTCTATTAACTGGTTTAATTTGTTTAAAGGTTTCTTGCAAAAACAGATTGTCTGCTTTAATAAGATAAATCCCTTTTTTTTCGTCTTGGGCTTCAATTTTCAAGCTTTGTAAAATGCCATTACTAATATTCGCATCTTTAGATTTGGAAAGCGGACTTTTAGGGTCAAAATAAAAAGATGTATTTTGTGTTACAAATTCTATTTTATTAAAATACTTTTCAATTTTAAACACTTTAGAGCCTCGGTAAGAACCTCTATTTATGCGTCCTGCATCCATAACACCATTGGCAATTTGAGCAAAATGAATATATTCTTTATGCAATTGCTCTTCTGTAATAACCATTTGCATAGCACCGGTAATGGTGTCTTGGTAAATAGTAAATAAACCCTCTATTTTATTGCTCGATTTGGTTAAATCTTCAATAGATTTTTCTTTTTTGGAAGGTTTGGCAACAATCTCTTTTTCTTCTTTCTTCTTTTTCTTCTTTCTTTGAGCTTCTATATTTTTTGGGAATAAAAACAAAATAGCAGCAAAAATTAGGCAGATATGCCTAAATCGTTTTCTTATCATTATCATAAAGGTAAAATAATTATTGAGGGTATTAACCCTTGTTATTAAAATTAGTCGGTTAAAGGTAATTATAAATGAAAATTTTATTATCTAAATAAAAGTTAAAAAATCTTTGGAGCATTATATTTTTTATTTCCTTAGCCAATATGATGCAAGACACGAAAATAGCAGTTTTAATTGATGGCGATAACATCCCCTCAAAGTACATTACAGAGATGATGGAGGAGATTACTAAATACGGTACACCAACAATTAAAAGAATTTATGGCGACTGGACAAAACCTTATCTGAATAAATGGAAAAACGTTTTGTTGGAAAACGCTATAACTCCTATACAACAGTATGGCTATACAACGGGTAAAAACGCTACCGATTCTGCCATGATTATTGATGCTATGGATATTTTGTACTCCGAAAAAGTTAATGGTTTTTGTCTCGTGTCCTCGGATAGTGACTTTACTAAACTCGCTACGCGCTTACGTGAAGCAGCTATGGTGGTTTATGGTATGGGAGAAAAAAAAACACCGAATCCTTTTATTGTCGCTTGCGATAAATTTATATACTTGGAAATTCTTGCCAGTGATGATGAAGACGATTTAGATGATAAGGGTAAAAAAGGTATAAAGGCAAAAAAAGCCAATTTATATAATATTACACCTAAAGTAATTAAGTTGCTTCAAAACTCTGTGGACGATGCTGCCGATGACGATGGTTGGGCTTTTCTTGGAGATGTAGGTTCTTTAATAATAAAAAAACAGCCTAATTTTGATTCTCGAAATTTTGGCTTTGCAAAACTAACACCGCTTTTTAAATCACTCCCACAATTTAAAATGGAACAACGCGACCAAACCAATGGGCGTTTTAAGCTGATTTACGTGAAAAACAAGTAGAAAGTGTGTGTTTTAAATCATTTTTTAATAAAATACTATTAGGAAAATAAACGAAAGATACACGTAAAATTTATCAATAAATTGTGTTTTACTATACAGCAGGCCTAATATCAACCTCAACATTCATTTTATTTCTACCAGAGCTATATATAACCCCTTTTAGTGGTGGTACGTCGTAATAATCTCTACCGTAGGCTACAACAATGTGTTGGTTTTTTGGTATTTGATTGTTTGTTGGATCAAAATCTACCCAACCAAATGTTGGTATATAAAGTGAAAACCAAGCGTGAGAGGCATCTGTACCTATTAGTTTTTCTTTTCCAGGAGGCGGCAATGTTTCTATATAACCACTAACATACCTTGCAGGTAAGCCTACAGAACGAGCGCATGCAATAGCTATTTGAGCAAAGTCTTGACAAACCCCTTTTTTATTTAAAATTACATCATGGATTGGTGTTGCCACATTTGTAACATTAGGATTAAATTCAAAATCATTAAAAATACGTTCCATCAATTCATAGCAAGCTTCAAAAATAGAACGATTTGGTTTAAATGAAATTTCAGCGTAAGCTCTAATTTCCGGTGAAATATTTGCAATTAAAATAGATTCTAAAATAAATTGTTTAACATCTATAATTTTTAGCCTTTCGGAATTTAAAGTTACTAAACTATCTATTAAATTAATATTTTTCCCTTTTTGAGATTGATAAATGTCTGGTAATAATTCGTGATTTCTTAGGATTTTACTTGAGGCAGTAACTTTTAATTTTTTGTGCTCTTTTTGAATTGAAAACCTTGTTACCGTATTCCCGAAAAAATCAATTTTTTCTGAAAATTCACTAGGTGGTGGTTTTATTTTTAATTTATAATCAACTACGGTTTGCCCGAGCATATTCTTTGGCTTTATGGTAGCTATGTTATGGCAGAATGTTACACCTACTTCATACTTATAACTTGTGGTATGTGATATTTGATATAGCATATTATAACAATGGAAAGTTTTGGTTTGTTAATTGGTTTTGTGTGTATGAATGATTAAAATACGTATTAGAAATCTCCATAATTGTTTGGTGTAATAAATCACTTATTTCAGCTAAAGCATCATCGAGGTTTTGGCGAACTAGCGCATTGTCGTTTAGTTTTAATAAACTATCAACATTAAGCGTATTCATTTTAGTATGTGCTTTTAATATTTTTTCTTTACAAGCCGCAATTGTGTTTATACCCTCGGAATAAGGCATTCTATTAACATCCTTTTCAATACGTTTTATTTGGTATGCTAAAGATTTTGTGTACTCAGTATCTAATATAATAAGTTTAATTACATTCTCTACACTAAGGAAAGAGCGGTAGCTGTACCTATAAATATTTAAACTTTCATTACTATTTAATAATGATTCTAATATTTCATATTGTACCTGCTCTTCATAATTAAAAACGAGTGTGGCCCGACATTTTTCAACATGCATCATTGCTTTTTCGGTTTGTAAACCAATAAAATAAAGAAGCAGCCCTTGGTTTACTAAAATGCTTTCTTCAATTAATGCCATAAACGCAATTAGTCGTGTAATAAAACGGTCTAAAAACTTAGTTAGTTCGCCTGCCGATAAATCATCACTTGCTTTAAGTTTTACCCACTGTTTTTTTATACTATCAAAAACACGCCACATATCTTTAGACCATAAGCTACGTAATGAGTAATAAGCATTGTTAAAGCTATTCATTGTTTGTGCTAAGCTACCGGATCGATTATCATCTAAAATTAATGATAGGATTTCTTTTAGAGGATTTTTTAAACGCTCTTTAGAACCCTCACCTACAAAACCAGGAAATGTTGATGTTATATTTGTAATAGATTGGTAAAGAATTGTTAAGCTATCGAATTCCGATTGACGTGTATTAAATTGCTCTTCACTCATCCTATTAAGAACAACCCTTAAATATCTTGCGGTAACTAAAGCCCTACCTAAATAGCGACCAGACCAAAATAAATTTTCGGCTACGTTACTAGATAGATCATTAATATCTGAAATTTGATTATTTGATGTTGAATCCCAAGCATAATTACGAAGTGGTTTTTGGTTTTGGTTTGAAACGATCCAGAAATCTTTACTGATACCGCCACGTTGATTGGATATAAATAAATTTTCGCGTTCCGCAGCAACGCGAACTAAACCGCCAGGCATAACACTATAACTGTTTTTATTAGCAATGGCAAAAGTTCGACATAACACTTTTCTAGGCTCTAGGTTATCATTTACGAAATTTGGAGCTGTAGAAAATGATATTTTTTCTTGTGCAACAAAAAGATATGGCGCTAAGGCTATTTCTGTTTTTAATTGTGTTAAAGTATTATCATCTAGAAATTCACAGAAAAAAATATTTTCTCTGCTTGAACGGTCTATGCGTTTTACTACTAAATTTTTAAGATTCTTAAAAACAAAGTCCATCTCTTTTTTTTGTCCGCACCACCAAGAGGCTATTTGGGGTAGTATTAAATCTTCTTTAAAGAAGTGTTGGCAAATGGCATTCATAAACGGAATAAGACCACCGTTCTCTAAAATACCACTCCCTATAGGGTTTACAATTGCAACCTGTTGTTCTCTTACTACCTCTAAAAGTCCTGCTACGCCTAAATAAGAATCTTCTTTTAATTCTAGAGGATCCATATACACATCATCTATTCGCCTTAAAACAACATCTATTTGTTTTAGCTTTTTAAGAGTTTTAAGCCATAATTTTCCATTTCGAACCACTAAATCGCTTCCTGTAACTAGGGGGTAGCCTAAAAAAGATGCTAAATAAGCATGCTCAAAATAAGTTTCGTTATGTGGTCCTGGAGTTAAAATTACAATGTTAGGATTGCTTTTATTTTGCGGTGCAGCATCAAAAAGCATTTGTTTTAAATGATTAAAAAAGTCTAGAGGCTGTTTTATATTTATACCCTCGGAAATATTTGGTAGCACGCGGTTAAGTGCGTGCCTGTTTTCCAAAGCATACCCCATTCCAGATGGTGCTTGAGTACGATCGTTTACTAACCAAATACGGCCATCGGATCCGCGTGCTAAATCTGCCGAATAGATTTGTAAATTTTTAGAGGTCTTATATTGAATCTGATCACATTGTCTTAAAAAACCGCGATGAGCAAAAACAACTTCTTGCGGGATAATACCATTTTTAAAAAGTTCGCGCTCGCCATAAATGTCTTTTAAAACTAGGTTTAATAGTTCAGCACGTTGCTTCAAACCTTTCTCTACGGTTAATTCCCACTCAGATTCATGAATAATAAAAGGTACTATATTTAAATCCCATGCGCGATGTAATCCATTTGGGTCGTTATATACGTTGTAGGTTACACCATTTTCTTCCATGAGCCAATTTAGCTCTTCTTGTTTTTCCTTAAGGTTTTTGTAACCAATTTTAGAGAAATTATTAAGTAACGTTTTCCATTTGGGATTTATGGACATGTCTGGTCTTAAAACTTCGTCAAACTCTTTAAATTCAGAAAAATAATTTTGAAAATCTGTTTTTGCTTTATTGGTCATTTATCATGTTCTAGAAACAACAAAATTAGTATAAAATATTATCTAATTATATTGGAATTACTTTAGTTTTCTTTCTGTGTTATGTTGAAAAACTTCAATTTAGATCAACTCGTTATTTTTATCATGTAAACATAAAACTTAATTTTAGTAAAGATTAGTATATAAAATAACGAAAAAAAGCAATAATAAAAGCCTCCCGATTCATCGGGAGCGATTACAGTTAAGGTTATTAATTATTTCTTTCTTAAATCTAAAGTATAAGGGAATTCAAAATTTATTGGCAGCTCTTTATAGCTAAACTTTTTAGATCTCTCTTGTTTTTTTACATTGCTAGAACCTTCACTTTCTTGTATGATGGTTTCTTTTTCAATAATATCACCTTGTGTGTGGCCAAACTCCCAGAATCTATTAATTCTTCTAGACTCTGCTTCGTTACTATTAATGGGGTAACTGTCGTAAGATCGGCCTCCTGGGTGTGCTACATAATAGGTGCAACCACCAATAGATCTTTTATTCCAAGTATCTACAATATCAAAAACTAGAGGTGTGTCAACATCAATAGTAGGGTGTAGGGATGAGTGTGGGTTCCATGCTTTATAACGTATTCCTGCAACGTACTCCTCTTTTATGCCTGTGCTATTTAGTTGTACCTTAACACCGTTGCACGTTAAAACAAAACGATTTTCGTTAAAATGGGCGACTTTTACTTGAATGCGCTCCACAGAAGAATCTACATAGCGTGCAGTACCACCACCTGTCATTTCTTCACCTAAAACATTCCAAGGTTCAATTGCAGCCCGAAGCTCTAAATGAATATTGTTAATTTCAACCATACCATGCAGAGGAAATCTAAATTCGAAAAATGGATTAAACCAATCTTCTTCAAATTTATATCCTGCTCGGTTAAGTTGTTCTACAATATCTTTAATATCTTCTCTTACGTAATGCTCAATTAAAAATTTATCGTGTAGTTCAGTTCCCCAGCGTACTAAATCGTGCTCGTAAGGTTTGTTCCAAAACCAAGCAACTAGCGTACGTACTAAAAGATTTTGCATTAAACTCATTTGTGGGTGTGGTGGCATATCAAAAGCACGAAGCTCTAAGATACCCAATCGTCCTGACGATGAATCTGGTGAGTAGAGTTTATCTATACAGAACTCGGCACGGTGTGTGTTTCCTGTTAAATCTGTTAATAAATGTCGAAATAATCTATCTGTTAACCAAAATGGGACTTCACCATCTTTAGGTATTTGACTAAACGCAATCTCTAATTCATATAGATTTTCCATACGAGCTTCGTCAATTCTTGGTGCCTGACTTGTAGCACCAATAAATGCTCCAGAAAACAAATATGAAAGCCCTGGGTGGTGTTGCCAGAACGTTAATAAACTACGTAATAGGCTGGGTTTACGTAGTAATGGGCTATCTGCAGGAGTAGCACCACCTAGGGTAACATGGTTACCACCACCTGTTCCTGTGTGTTTGCCGTCTAGCATAAATTTTTCTGTGCCTAAACGCGATTTTTTGGCATTTTCATAAAGTGTTAGTGTGTTATTAACAAGCTCTTTCCAATTTTTAGCAGGATGTACATTAATTTCAATAACGCCAGGATCTGGTGTTATTTTCATAGATTCTAAACGGTGGTCTTTTGGAGGATCGTAACCTTCTAAAATTACAGGGATATCTAGTTTTTTAGCAGTAGCTTCAATAGAGGCCATTAAGTCTAAAAATATCTCTGCAGAGTCCATTGGAGGTAAAAATAAATACAATAGGCCGTCTCTTATTTCTGCGCAAAGTGCGGTTCTAATAAAGTATTTATGGTTTTCTTTAACACCATTTTCTTCAACATTGTAAAAACGATCTGCAGCTGTTTTTTTAAAACTAGGTAGTCTGCCTTTAATTGAAAAATTATCAGGATGAAACTGCGGGAATTCTCCCTGTTCAGGCTTTCTAATTAAAGAATCTAGGGGTAGGCGCAAACCTATGGGGGAATTTCCTGGTATTAAAAACAAGTGGTTTCTTCTAAATGTCCAATGGCTAGTGTACCATGTTCCCGTGGTATTGTTTAAGGGTAATACGTAACCAACAGCTTTAGATTTTCCGTCTTGTAAAATTTCTTTTAATTTATTTTTAACTAGTAAGGCGCCATCATCTTTGGTAGGGTCTACATCTACAGGTAGTTTACCTTCTTCCCAAATGAAATAAAAGGCGTCTTCGTAAGTGGGGATTATGGTTTTGTTAGTAATTCCCAGATGTTTCGATAATGTTTCTAGAAAAAGAATATCTGCATTATGTGCAACTATTGGGTTGTTTGAAAATAGAGATAATAATTTTTTATTATTCCAAATATTTCTGCCGTCTTTTCTCCAACATAATTCAATAGACCAACGTGGTAAAGGTTCTCCAGGATACCATTTTCCTTGTGCTTGATGTAGGATACCTCCTTTTGAAAACTCGTCGTACAATCTGGCCGAAAGGTTTTTTGCTAATGCTCTTTTGTGTGGGCCATCTGCGTCTGTGTTCCATTCTGGCGATTCCATATCATCAATAGAAACAAAAGTAGGCTCGCCACCCATTGTAAGTCTTACATCGCCTTTTTCTAATTGTTTCTCTACTTTATAACCTAATTTATGAATGGCGTTCCATTGCTCTTCTGTGTATGGTTTAGTAACTCTAGGCGATTCGAAAATACGTTTAACCGAGTTTTCAAATTCAAACTCTGTTTCGCAAATATCCGACATGCCGGTAACTGGTGCTGCACTTTCAAAAGTAGGGGTGCAGGCTAGGGGTATATGGCCTTCACTTGCTAATAAGCCTGATGTAGCATCAAAGCCAATCCATCCTGCACCAGGTAAGTAAACCTCTGCCCAAGCGTGTAAATCTGTAAAATCCTCTTCTGGCCCAGATGGTCCATCTAATGATTTTTCGTCAGACTTTAATTGCACTAAATAACCAGAAACAAAACGCGCCCCGAAACCTAAATGACGCAAAGTTTGTACAAATAACCAAGCATAATCTCTACAGGATCCACTTTTTTGTTCAAGCGTTTCCTCGCAACTTTGTACACCAGGATCCATTCTTATATTATACCTTAAGTATTCATATATTCTTTGATTAATATCAATTAAAAAATATATGGTTTTTCTAGGTGTGTAATCTAAAGTTTTAATAAAGTTTTTTAATAAATCGCCGCTATCTGTAATTTCTAGATAAGGTAATAATTCTTTTTTTGTTTCCTCAGTATACGTGAACGGGTATTCTTCGGCGTATTTTTCAACAAAAAAATCGAAAGGGTTTATCGTTTTTAAGTCTGCAATAATCTCAACTTCAATCGATAATTCTGTTGTTTTTTCGGGAAATATTAAACGCGCCATATAATTTCCAAAGGGATCTTGTTGCCAATTAAAAAATTGGTTTTTAGGTTTTATTTTTATCGAATAAGCCTCTATTGGAGTTCTGCTATGTGGTGCAGGTCTTAGCCTAAATATATGGGGAGATAAGGAAACAGGTCTGTCGTATTTGTATTTTGTTTTATGAGAAATTACAATTTTAAGAGCCATACTTTTTTCTTTAGTTTAGGTTTTCCAAGTTAATAGTTTTAAGTTTAGTACAATTATAAATAATCTTAGAAGTTTTGGCTCTAAATTATCATTGCAATAATTTTATTTGACTTTAGCTTAAAAAGCCTTAAAATATTTTTCTTTTAAGGAAATCCTGCTTTATTAATGTTTTGTTTATTTACAAGAAATATAAAAAAAGGTATTTCTTATAAAAATGAAATTAATTACCTTAGGTTTCTATTAATGTTTTATTATAATTAGATTTGTTAAATAAGCCCCCTGTTAATGAAATTTTTTGTTAAATCTATAGTACGACCTTATATGAAAAAGGCTTTTTCTTTTTTAATATATATATTCTTTGGAGTAATTTTAATGCTACTTTATGTTTTTCTAGAAAATGTAATAAGTTTAAATACTCTTGTTGTTGTTTTATTGCTTTTGGCAACTGCAGAACTTTTTGTGTTGCAGTATTTCTTAAAAAATATTCTTAGAAGTGAAACCATTAAAATTAACGATGAAGCTAAAATTAAAGGGTTACAAAGTTCTGTAGAATCTGCTGATGTCGTATCAAATTATAGATCTACTTATTTTGAAAATTTAAATAATGAAGTGCGTACGCCATTAAGTACTGTCTTTGGAATGTTGAAAATGTTAAAAAAAAGTAATTTAGATGTTGACCAAAAGGCACAAGTTGAAATTGCAGAGTATTCTTCGAAATATTTATTAGAGCTTATTAATATTGTTTTTGAGAATAATAATCTTAAGGATGAAGATTTAAAATTAAATTTATCAGCCATCGATTTAAAATCTGATTTATCAAAACTTTTTGAAACTTTAGAGTTCCAAGCTTGGGAGAATAATTTAGATTTTGAATACAGTTTTTTATCTAAAGAAAAAGAAAGGTTTTTGGTTCTTGGCGATGCCTATAAAATTCAACAAGTACTAATAAATTTAGTCAATAATGCTATTAAATATGCTAATTCTGGGAAAATTTCTATAATCGTAGATCAGACTGTTGGTATAGGTGATGAACAAATTATTACATTTTATGTTAAAGATACAGGTGTTGGTTTAACAAGCGATCAAATAACAAGTGTTTTAAATATTTTTAATGGTACAAATACAGTTTCTGAAAAAATGAATTACTGTGGTCGAGGTTTGGGGCTTTCAATTTCGCATAAATTGGTAAAATTAATGGGAGGTGTACTTAAATTGGAAAGTAAAGAGGGTGAAGGTGCTACTTTTTATTTTAGTTTATCATTAAAAAAGACTTTAAATATAAGTGCTAGTAACGAAAACCAAAAGTCTAATTTAACCAGGCGGTTTAATGTGTTGATAGCAGAGGATAATAGAATGAGCCAACGTGTTATAAAGTATCTATTAGAGCGCCAAGGCGTTAATTGTACCTTTGCAAAAGATGGTTTAGAAGCTTTAAATTTGTATAAAATATTAGAGTTCGATTTAATTTTTATGGATATTTATATGCCTGGTATGGATGGTTATGTGGCTACAGAATTTATTATGAAAACTAATAAATATAAAACTAATAAAACACCAATTATTGCTGTTTCAGCAAGTACATTTGAAAAGGATAGGGAAAAGGCTAAAAGCATAGGTATCAACGACTTTTTAGCTAAGCCTATAGACGACGATTTGTTAAAAAAACTATTGCTTAAACATTTGAAAGTTGAGAGTTTAAATGTTTCCTCTTGTTGTTACAATAATTAAATTTATTTCTTTTGTTAAAAACTTCTCTATTTTTTAAATGTCGTTTTACTTATATCGTAGCGCAAGCATATATTTTCTTTTAATAAAATGTAATATAAATATGTGTTCTTTAAAATCTATTTTGCTGCAATCAAGCTAATTTCTACGTTTACATTTTTTGGTAATCTGGCTACTTGTACGGTTTCTCTAGCTGGTGCATTTTCATTGTTAAAGTAGTTTCCGTACACTTTATTAATAGCTGTAAAATCGTCCATATTGGCTATAAATATAGATACTTTTATAACGTTTTCAAAAGTCATATTTGCGGCTGTTAAAACCGCTTTTAAATTTTCCATTACCTGGGCGGTTTCAGAATTTATATTATCTAAAACCAGCATATTAGTTTTTGGATTAATTGCAATTTGCCCCGATGTATATAGTGTGTTTCCATTTAATATAGCTTGGTTGTATGGGCCAATAGGGGCTGGTGCTTCTTTTGTTGTTATTATAGTTTTCATAGTAGTTTTGTTTATTTCGGCAGGGGTGTGTAATTAATTGGTAGCGGAAATATAAATTATTAGCCGGTAATTTAATAACACTAGTGCTGTTTAAAAATATAAAAAATAGTTACAATTGTATGTCTGGTTGTCTGCGTTGTTCGTATTTAAGGTCGCTAAGTATACTTGATTTTATACCTATAAAAAAGTTCCAAGAACTACGTTCGCTAAAGGGTACCCATGTAAAATTCATGCGCCAGCTAAGTAAATCTCGTTCAAAACGTAATTGGGTAAACGTAAAGCCTGCATTTTGTAAATCATAACCAGAAGAAGCACCAACAGACCATTTTTTAGACAGCTCGACATCACCGGAAAACATAAGGGAATGGGATGATATTTCACTTTGTCGCCTACTATTTGCATAGTTTACAGCATAGGCAAGTCGTAAATTCCAGGGCACGTTATAATGATAAAATTTGTTCGGCGTTTTATCGTCCTCGTTATCTTTTCTTTTTTGTTCTATTTGTTGGTTCGCAAAATCTTCAGAAACACCAAATAAATCATCAGCTCTTCCGCCACTGCGTAAATTTTCTTCTATGTTTTTTTCTTTATCATTATTTTTTTTATCAAAATCTTTACTAGATAAAGACCAACTAGCATTCATATTAGCATTTGTTAATCTAAAAAGACTACCGCCGTTATTAATATTAAACTTATCCACTCTCGTATTGTTATTGTCTAACGCATAAGGATCTAGTGTGGCATTAAAATTAACACTTAATTTGTTTTTAAAAAACTGCGTTCCACCACTCATTCTTACAGGGCTCCATTTTAACGAGTCGCCTGCAAAATTATAGGCGGAAGAAACATTTAAATTATTTAAAAGTATAATTTTCTTAGCTTTAGTAGCGGTACTATCTTTATCTCTAACTTTCGCTTCTAAATTATTTGAAACCGATAAATTCATGGCGCTAGAAAAATTTTGACTTGGCGTACCAAAAATACCACCCTCAAAGCGACTGTATTGTAAAAGCTCTCTTCGTGTTGTTCCATCTGCGTCTATAATTTCATCACCTTCGTAAGATTCAAAAAATTGATTGAATGCAGGATTAATATTATAACTAACAGAAGGCCTCATAACATGCCTTATGGCTTTTATTTTTTTGTTTTCGCCTTCTTTTTCAAAATTAAACATGCCATAAATGGTAGTACCAACACTAGTACTAAAATTATATGTTCTAAAGGAATCGAATCCAGCTACATCTTCATTAATAACTGCGTTTGTTGTTGTATCAAAACGTTTTTTAATGGTATTAAAGGTCCATACCTCGTTAAAGTTAGTGCTTGCGCTTGCGCTAAAATGCTTAAATAATTTAAAGTTTGTTGTTATGGGTATAGAGTGCTGGGCACCAACTCTAGCATCGTTAAACATCTCGCTAGTAAAGAATAAAGAATCTGTAGTTTGTATCCTGTTTTCTGCTCTTAAATTATATTGGAGGTTAATATTTTGAATAATGCCTTTTTTTGAACCAGTTTTCGCTGCGAAGGGATACATTCTGCCAATACTACCTTGAAAGGTTGGTAGTGTCATATTAATAATTCCGGTGTTTGTATTTTGAGAGTGTGTTGCTGTTAAGCTATAATTCACTTCTGGTTCGCCTTGAAAGGATTTGGAGTACGATACCGAAGATGCTAAGGTGTTATTTAAAAAAGCTCCCGTGTTTATTTGGTTTACAGATTGCCTAAAAAAGGTGCTACTACCTAAATTTACAGAGGCCGAAAAACGAGAACTTGGGTTTGCTTTTGCATCTTGATTATGCGACCACCTTATATTATAGATCGTATTTTGTGTGAAATCGCCAAAACCCCTTTCACTATTTAATAAGTTTTCATAGCGTAAGCCTACATTGCCTTTAAATTTATAACGTTTGGAGTAGGTCGATTCTGCTCTTATTCCATAACTACCATTAGTAAAATAATCTCCCAAAATAGCTAAATCTACATAGTCGCTTATAGCAAAATAGTACCCACCGTTTTGTAAAAAATAACCTCTGTTATTTTGTTCTCCAAAGGATGGTATAATAACACCTGAGGTTTGTTTTTCGCTTTGCGGAAAAAAGCCAAAGGGAAGACCAAGTGGCGTTGGTACATCGTATATAAAAAGGTTAGCTAAACCTGTTACAATTTTTTTTCCAGGAACAATTTTCGCTTTTCTTAATTTTATATAATATTCGGGATCTTCAAGATTTTCAGCAGTAGTATACTTTGCATTTGCTACAAAATAAACAGAGTCATTTTCTTTTTTAGTTATTTCAGAAATTACAGTACCCTCACCTTGTTCTGTTTTAGAGTTGTATATAAGGGCTTTTTTAGTTTCTGTATTAAATATAATAGAATCTGGCTCAATGACTTGCCCACCAATATCCGCCACTGGTTTTTGTGTGTATTGTGCTGTAGAGTCTGTAATACCTTTTGCGTAAACGGTGTTTTTATTATAATCAATTACAATAGCACCTGCATTAAGTTTCATATCACCATAATTAATAAACGCTTCATTATACAAATAAAGCTTCTGTTGTTTGTTGCTAAAACGGGTGTAGTCTTTAGCATGGTATTTAACAATATGATCTAAAAAATCTTTTTCGGGTTTAATTGAATCATTAATGGCAGCTTCTTTATTCTGCTTTGGAGGTACCGTAACTTTAAGCGTGTCTGTTTTAGCAATTAAACTATCCTTGGCTATTCTGCCTATAGTTTTGCCTTTTCTAGGTATATCTTGAGAGAAGCTAAACGTGCTAATAAACACAGTAAAACTTAATGCAAAAAGTATTTTAAAGTTGTTTGTATGCAACGCTTTTAAATGTATTTTTGTAAAAGTATGGCTTGATTTTTAAAAAATCAAAATTACATATATTTTTCTGTGATTGATTTAATAATTAATTAAAAGTTTAAAATAAAAACGATTAACTTTATTTTCTCTAGTAAAAAGCGTGTTTTATTAACTTAGCCTGTCGATAAAAAATCTAAATGTTTGTAATTTTAAAGATAACAGAAAACAAACCATATTCACTCCTATGAGAACAAACTATATTTTTATTTTCACATCTGTTATTGTAATAGCTATGTGCACGATGTTACAAGAGCTTAATGCACAAGGTGTTTCTAAAAAATTTGTAGTTGTTTTAGATGCCGGTCATGGTGGTAAAGATCCAGGTAATTTAGGAAACGGTTACAGAGAAAAAAATATAGCCTTAAAAGTAGCCTTAGAAGTAGGCGCAGCTTTAGAGAAAAACCCAAGTATAAAAGTTGTTTACACCCGAAAAAAGGATGTTTTTATAGATTTATTTGTTCGGGGTAAAATTGCTAATAATGCTAAAGCAGATTTATTTGTGTCTATCCACTGCGATTCGCATACCTCACAAGCTTATGGTGCAGGAACATTTGTTTTAGGTACACATAGAAATCAAACTAATTTTGAAGTTGCTAAAAAGGAAAACTCTGTTATTTTTATGGAGGAAAATTATGAAAACAACTATTCTGGTTTTGATCCTAATTCTCCAGAGTCCGTTATGAGTATACTTTTAAGCCAAGAGGAATATCTAGATCAAAGTATACAGTTAGCAAGTTTAATACAAAATAATTTCGCCTATAAATTAAAACGTAAAAACCGAAAAGTTAAACAAGCAGGTTTTATAGTTTTGCATCAAACCGTTATGCCTAGCGTACTTGTAGAGCTAGGGTTTTTAACCAATAAGGCAGAAGGCGCTTATTTAAATTCTAAAAAGGGTCAGCTTGAAATGGCCAAAGCTATTAAAGAAGCTATTCTTAAATATAAAACAAGTTTAGATACTAATATTAGCGAATATAATTTAATAAACACTTCTAACGAGTTAACAAAAATAAATCAAATAACATTTAAAGTGCAAATTGCAGCAAGCTCTAAGGTATTGGAGACTAAACCATATAATTTTAAGGGATTAAGTCCCATTTCGAGAATAAAAACAAGAAATTTGTATAAATATTTTTACGGTACTTCAACTAGTTACCAGGAGGCAAAACAACTTGAAGAGGAAGCTAAAAATAAAGGATACACTTCTAGTTTTCTGGTAGCTTTTAAAGGTGAAAAAAAAATACCTTTAATCGATGCCATAAAATCAACAGCTAATTAGAAGGGTTGTTCTTTAATTTATATTAAATTTGTGATATAAAATATAATAATTTGAAGCTATCAAGGGAATTAAAAACAGGTATATTAGTATTATTGGGTATTATTCTATTCATTTTTGGGTTTAATTACTTAAAAGGGGAAAATATTTTAACCACCTCCCGTACATTTTATACCACATATGATAATGTTGAGGGGCTTATACCATCAACACCAGTAACTATAAACGGTTTATCTGTTGGTAAAGTTTTAAACGTAGGCTTTAAAGGGGATGGTTCTGGAGCGTTAATAATTGAATTACTTGTAGATAGTGATTTTACGTTTTCCAAAAATAGTGTAGCCGAGTTATACGAAACGGGCCTTATAGGCGGTAAGGCTATAGCCATAATCCCAGCATTTGATGGTGCAGAAAAAGCGCAAAATTTAGATACCCTAAAAGGCACTATTAAGCCAGGATTAACAGCCTTAGTAAACCAACGCTTAACACCACTTCAAGAAAAAATAGAACTGATGATGGTAGATGCAGATTCTGTACTTACAGGAATAAACGATGTTTTTAATGATAATACAAGAGCCAATTTGCGCTCTAGTATATCAGGATTAAATCAAGTAGTACACGGGTTTAAATCCACGACTAATACATTAAACGCGTTATTAGCTAAAAATGAGTCTAAATTAGTAAGTACCTTATCAAATTTTGATACAATTTCTTCAAATTTATCCAAAACCTCTGGGCAACTTGCAAATATAAATTTGGAACAAACTGTAAAAGAATTAGAAACCACCATTAAAAACTTTAACAGTATAAGCGCTAAAATAAAGAACGGAAACGGATCTATAGGAAAACTGTTAAACGACGATGGGCTTTATAATAATTTGGAAGGTGCAAGCCTTCAATTAGAGCAGTTATTAGAAGATATGAAATTGAACCCAAAACGATATGTTCATTTTTCATTATTCGGAAAAAAACCGAAACGCTACGATGCGCAAGGCAATGAGATAGAAGATAAAGATTAACCTATACTATAAAACATGACTTACCTGCCAAATATAATTTTTGCCATAATATTAATTTCGGGCATAGGTTTTTTTACAAAAAATGTAAAAAAATTACGTCGTAACATCTTACTTGGTCACGATGTAGATGTTAGCGACAATAAATCGCAACGTTGGAAAAACATGGCCAAAATTGCATTAGGGCAAACTAAAATGGTGCGTCGCCCAATCTCGGGTTTTTTACACGTTATCGTTTATATTGGCTTCATAATTATAAATATTGAAGTATTAGAAATTGTAATCGACGGCCTAATAGGTACACACAGAATTGGCTTAAAACTACTTCCAACGTCTATTTATGGGTTTTTAATAGGCAGTTTTGAGGTTTTAGCAGTTTTAGTACTAGTAGCTGTTATTATATTTTGGTTAAGGCGAAACGTTTTAAAGATAGCACGTTTTTGGAAAAACGAAATGAAAGGCTGGCCCAAAAGCGATGCAGATATTATTTTATATTTTGAAATCGTACTAATGGGTTTATTTTTAGTAATGAATGCTACCGATTCTAGTTTTCAAGCCATGCAATCCGGTAATGTAATTAGCCAATTTATAGCCCCTTGGTTTTCCGGATTATCCGAAGCCTCACTACACCTAGTAGAAAGAAGCGCATGGTGGATTCATATTATAGGAATTTTAGTGTTTTTAAATTATTTATACTTTTCAAAGCATTTACATATCCTGTTAGCCTTTCCAAACACCTATTACGGAGGCCTTAAGCCGCAAGGGCAATTTAACAATTTAGAAGCCGTAACCAATGAGGTGAAAATGATGATGGATCCAAATATCGATCCTTTTGCAGCAGCACCAGAAGGCGCGGAAGACGAAGTTCCAGCTAAATTTGGAGCCAGCGATGTACAAGATTTAAATTGGGTACAATTACTAAGCGCATACACCTGTACAGAATGTGGTCGCTGTACTAGCGATTGTCCTGCAAACCAAACCGGTAAAAAATTATCGCCAAGGAAAATAATGATGGACACCCGCGACCGCTTGGAAGAAGTAGGTAAAAATATAGACCATAATAAAGGTGAATTTAAAGACGACGGAAAACAACTGCTTGGCGACTATATAACTAACGAAGAGCTTTGGGCATGCACCTCATGCAACGCCTGTGTAGAAGCTTGCCCTGTAAGTATAAACCCGCTTTCTATTATTACAGAAATGCGCCGTTACCTTGTTATGGAGAAATCTGATGCACCAACAGAATTAAATAACATGATGACTAACATTGAGAATAATGGAGCACCATGGCCGTACAATCAAATGGATCGATTAAACTGGAAAAACGAATAAAATAATAACCAGTAAATTTTATTTTACACTTAAGAAAAACAAGGTAAAACAATTTAAAATAAAGTAAGTTTTGCTGTTTAAAAACATAAAATAAATATAATTTGGGCGTTACCCGAAAGGGTCGGGCTTTTCGCTATATCTTTTTGTTTTTTTCAAAAACAAAAAGGATGCCGCTACAATCCCTAACGCAGATTAGAATTTAAATTAATAAAAATCAGAGTTTAAAAGTATTTAAAAGTTAAATTTTTAATACTAAAACTAAAAAAATATAACCATGAGCGAATCACTAAAAGTACCAACAATGGCCGAATTTATGGCTCAAGGAAAACAACCCGAAGTCTTGTTTTGGGTAGGTTGTGCAGGAAGTTTTGATGACAGAGCCAAGAAAATAACCAAAGCCTTTGTCAAATTATTAAACAAAGCCAACGTAGAATTTGCAGTTTTAGGTACCGAAGAGAGTTGTACAGGCGACCCCGCAAAACGTGCTGGAAACGAGTTTTTATTCCAAATGCAAGCCGTAACAAATATCGAGGTTTTAAATGCTTACGAAGTTAAAAAAATAGTAACCGCATGCCCACACTGTTTTAATACCATAAAAAACGAATATCCGGAGTTAGGTGGTAAATACGAGGTTATGCACCACACGCAGTTTTTAAAAACACTGTTGGATGAAGGCCGACTAACTATAGAGGGCGGAAAGTATAAAGGTAAACGTATTACATTCCACGATCCATGTTATTTAGGGCGTGCCAATAGCGTTTACGAAGCACCACGAGAATTAATAGTAAAATTAGAAGCCGAGCTAATTGAAATGAAAAACTGTAAACGCAATGGTTTATGTTGTGGAGCAGGTGGCGCACAAATGTTTAAGGATGCCGAACCAGGTAATAAGGAAGTTAATATAGAACGTACAGAGCAAGCTTTGGAAATAAAACCAGAAATAGTAGCTGCAGGATGTCCATTTTGTAATACCATGATGACGGATGGTATGAAGGCAAAAGAAAAAGAAGATATAGAAGTAATGGATATTGCCGAACTAATCGCAAACGCTCAAGATTTGTAGCAGTATTGTAAAGTGTATCGCCAAAAGTTAATTTTTCATTCAGCTAGTTTATAGCCTTTTGGGATTGTCTAGATCTTAATATATTTTTCCCTATTAAATTAGTTCTAGTGTTCTTTTGTCTTTAACGCTTTCTCTTTTGTGCATTTAATAAAAATTACTGCTAAATATTTTACGAATAGTTTGGCGTTGTTTTTTCGCTAAAAGAATTAAAAATATAAACAATAACTTTGGTTATTGTTTATATTTTAAGCGAGGTGGAAACAAAAAAATGAGAGAAAAATATAGGTAATATTAAATAGAATACTACTAGCAGTTAAAAAATAAAATTTATAAAAAAATAGATATTAAACCTTTTTTACCTTTGAGCTTTTCAAACCTGCAAATTCACGATATCGATTTACCCAATATAGAAACCCTTGTTTTAAAGCCTATTTCAAAATCCTATTTTAAAATTATAGCATTAAATAAATTAGCAATTTACCTGGGTTTGTTTAGCTTGACTTTTGTTATTAAATTTATTTTGGTAGTAAAAGAAGATTTAGAATTCAATACGTCGATACTAGCTACCGTACTTTTAATATTTTGTTTAGTTAATTTTATCCTATCTATATTAGCTTTTAAAAAGCAAAAATACGCTATTCGTGAGCAAGATGTTATCTATTCAAAAGGCCTAATTGTGCATACTATAATTACAGTTCCTATATCTAGAATTCAACATGTAGAAGAATCTCGGAGCTGGTTGTCGCAATACTTAGGATTATCTACCCTTAAAATATTTACGGCAGGGGAAGCAGGTAGCGATTTAAATATAAAAGGCTTACCGCATTTAGAAGCCAAACAAATTAAGCAAATTATTAGCGAAAAGCTTAATGGAAGACACTAATTTTTCAAAACCTACAAGGCAGTCCACCAAAGGTATTATTGTAATTTTTGCATTTAACACAATAAAGTTTGTAAAAAGGTATGCCGTACTTCTTCTTCCTTTTGGAGTGTCGTTAATACAACAAAAATCATTTGCACGAATTACACCTTTAATAATGGTGTTGACTTTAGTATGTTTAGTACTAGTATTATTAATTAGCGCAGTTCTAAAATATATCAATTTCAAATTTCATTTAAGTCAAGACGATTTTTATCTCGCGAGTGGTATTATTAACAAAAATGTTACAGTAATTCCTAAATCTAAAATTCAGAATGTATACATTAAGGAAAATTTTTTACAACAACTTATACAGGTGGTTTCTTTAAAAATTGAAACAGCAGGTGATACGATATCTGAAATTGAAATTAATGCATTGGATAAACCAACAGCTCTATTATTAAAAAAAGAATTATACAATAAGGCACATGTTCAATATGAGGAAACTATACCAAAAGAAAAAACAGAAAAACACAATGTATTTTTTAAAGTAACAGCAAAACGTTTGTTATTAGAAGGTTTATCTCAAAATCATTTTAAGAGTTTTTTATTAATCATTCTTTTTATTTTTGGTTTGTATAACGAATTTAAAGAGTTTTTAGAGGTATTAGAATTAGAAAAACAATTAAATGGTTTTATTAATTTAGAAAAAAACGACTTTTTAAACCATGTAATTACAAATGTAATTATTGTAATAGGAGTTATTTTTCTTTCATTTTTATTTTCGGTTGTTAAAACCTTTATTGTTAATTTTAATTTGGAAGTTGTTGAAAACAGTAAAGCTATTGAGATTAATAAAGGACTTTTTAATAAATTATCGTTAAGCTTAACACCATCTAGAATTCAAAATCTAGTAATTACTACAAATCGTGTGAAACAGTATTTAGGTTTACACAGTTTGGCTGTGAAGCAAGCCATGAGTAGTGCAAAACAGCAAAGAAATTTCCAGATTGTAGCCTTAGAAAAAGAACAGCTTAGCGTTTTGTTAAGCAAGTTGTTACCCAACTATATTAGGGAAGGAAATATAGAAAAACCGCAACCTTATTTTATGCTAATTTCTGCATTGAAAATAGTTGTTTTTAGTGTTTTACTCAATAGCTTGGCTGTATTTCTGTTTGGAAATGTTATGTTATGGATTAATATAATTTATATGCCTTTGGCAATTTTGTACGTGTATTACGCATACAAAAAAGCGTATTACATTATTTCTCAAAACTTTATAACGGTTGGTAGCGGCGTGGTAGATACAGTAACTAATATTATAGAAACACATAAAATACAAGGTGTTATTTTAAAACAAACTGTATTTCAACAACGTCGTAATATTGCCTCTGTGGTTATAATTACGGCTTCAAAAGCTGTTACTATTCCTTATATATCAAAATCAAAAGCTTTATTTGTTTATAATTTTTTGTTATATAAGGTCGAATCCCAGAAGAAAGATTGGATGTAAATATGTATTTTTGTTGTTAGATAAATTAAAAAGTTATGTTAGTAGAGTTTAATACGTTACCAGAAGAATCAAGAGTTTGGATATACCAGGCTAATCGTTCTTTTTCAGCGGTAGAGATTAATGAAATTGAAAGTAAACTCAATGTTTTTATTGAAAATTGGGCTGCGCATGGTAGCGATTTACAAGCTGGTTATACAATAAAATACAAACGTTTTATAGTTTTAGGTTTAAATCAAAGTGCAAATAATGCCACAGGTTGCTCAATAGATGCTTCTGTTCATTTTATACAGCAATTAGAGAAAGATTATGATGTAGATTTAATGGATAAAATGAATGTCTCTTACAAACAAGGTGAATTTATAGCTTATAAAACACTAACAGATTTTAGAAAAATGGCTAAAGATAAAGCAGTCTCTAAAAAAACTATTGTATTTAATAATTTAGTTAATAATATTGCAGAGTTTAAAGAAAATTGGGAAGTACCAGCTAGTGATAGTTGGCATTCTAGATTTATAAAATAGCAGTTATTATTGTTATTAATTGTACACAATCATTTTTTTTAAACAACATGCTTTTTAAATTTTTAAGCTAACGTTAATTAAATAAAAAGCCCAAAATAGTTAATTTTGGGCTTTTATATGTTTTATTCATTTATAAGTAAGGGGGTTTTTCCGTCTGTAATAATAACCTTACTGTTTGGAGATTCTGATAATTTATTAAAAGCTTCAATACTTCTTAATTTAATAATATCGGTTGTTAACCCTTCGGCAAGAATTTTTTGCGAATCACTTTCACCTTTCGCCTCAATGATTTTGCGTTTTGCTTCTAGTGTAGCTTCTTGTATAATAAATTCCATACGCATCGCATCTTGTTCAGCTTGTAATTTTTGCTCGATAGATTGTGCTAAACCTCTAGGCAGTTGTATACGTTTCATAAGTACTGCGATAAGCTCTATACCTTCGGCTTGCTTTTCTAAATTAATAAGCATTTTATCTTTAATTTCAGATTCAATTTTAGCACGCATTCCGGAGTGCATGTCTTTAGCATAAAACTGCGCACAAACATCAGATGCAGCCGATCTAAATACACTAGTAATAACAGATTCGTATTCTTGCCCTAAGTTTTCTAGTATCATAGGTATTTTATCCCTTTGTAAACGGTAAAGTATTGAAATTTCAGAATCTACACTTAAACCTTCCTTTGTTGGTAAACTTAAAATTAATTTAATATTGTTAGTTTTTGTGGACTCTTTAATTATCTTACTAATAAAGGGGTTGTAAATTATTGTACCTTGTGTAGATACTGTATTGTTAAATTTTCCTAAGGTTTGTTTAATACCTGCTTCTCCTGGTCTAACAACTGCGCAACTAGAGCATATTAGTGCTAGACCTAACCCATAAATTAAATTTGATTTCATAACGTTGCTTTTTTAGTGTTCTTTTTTAATAACTTAAGTTTTAATACAGTAATATTTTAATTTTTTATTATAAAAATTATATTTTTCTTACTTAATTAGCCTTTAAATAAGTAATTCAAAATTAGCACATCTTAATCATATGTTTTTATTAATATTTATTATAAAAAACATTAATTTTATTTATGGTTTTTATATCTAAATAAGATCTTTTCTTAAAACATACACATGTATTATTCCAATGCTTTTGTGTCTTACTTTAAAAAATAGTGTGTAAAAAACGTTTTGTAATAAACTTCTTAAGAATTCTATCATAAACTCTTTTTATCTTCCTTTTAAAAGTCTTATTTTGGCATGGTTTTAATATAACAAGGGTTATATTACAAATGGTTACATACCTCTTAATTAAACTTTTTATGCGTAAAATATTTATTACTGCATTATTGTTAATAACAGCACTACAAACTTTTGCTCAATTAAACAATAATCCATTATTAACGTCAGATCCTGATGCCCAAAAAAAATGGGTTGATAAATTATATGCATCAATGTCACTAGAGGAAAAAGTTGGACAATTATATATGGTGCAAGTTATGTCTAACCAAAATGAAAACACGAAACAAAAAGTAATTAATATTATTAATAAGCACCACATTGGTGGTATAATTTACTCCACTGGAAATCCGGGAAAACAGGCTAGGTTAAATAATGAATTACAAGAGGTTTCCAAAATTCCATTATTAATTGGTATGGATGCAGAGTGGGGTTTAAGTATGCGTTTAGATAAAACCTTTGCGTTTCCATGGAATATGACGCTGGGTGCCATACAGAATAATTGGTTAGTGGAGCAAACAGGAAAGCATGTTGGAGAACATTGTAAGCGTTTAGGAGTGCATTTTAACTTTGCACCCGTTGTGGATATTAACACTAATCCTAAAAATCCAATAATAGGGAATAGATCTTTTGGTGAAGACCGAGATAATGTGACTAGGAAGGCCGCAGCATTTATGAAAGGCATGCAAACTGCTGGTGTTTTGGCGAGTGCTAAGCATTTTCCTGGGCATGGGGATACAGATCAAGACTCGCATATAACTCTACCTACTGTGAGTTTTACGAAAAAACGTATTGATTCTATTGAGTTGTATCCGTACAGAAAATTAATTAAAGAAGGCCTTTCTAGTGTTATGGTTGCACATTTAAATGTGCCAAGTTTGGAGCCACGCAAAGGGTATCCTTCATCTTTATCAAAGGGTATTGTAACAGATATTTTAAAAGAGCGTTTAGGTTTTCAAGGTCTTATCTTTACAGATGCTTTAACCATGAAGGGGGCTGCAGATTTTAGTGAAACCGGTGCTATTGACCTTGCTGCATTTCAAGCCGGTAACGATGTTATGTTAATGTCTGAAGATGTGGGTGTGGGTGTTTCAAAAATCATAGAGGCTTGCAATAGAGGGGATATTACAGAAGCACGTTTAGAACATTCTGTAAAAAAAATTCTTCAAGCTAAATATAAGGTTGGTTTAAATAATTACAAACCAATAGTGCTAAATAACTTAAATAAGGATCTAAATAGGTTAATGGATAACATACTTTATGGTGAGTTGTTTGAAAACGCTATTACCGTTGTGAAAAATAAGGATGATGCATTACCGCTAAGAGATTTGGAAGCAAAAAGTATAGCTTATGTAAGGTTGGGAGACGACTCTGGCGCACCGTTTTTAGATGAGTTAAAAAAATATACGAAAGTGCACGCCATAACATCAGACGATTTATCTTCCTTAATGGATAAATTAAAACCTTATAATACTGTTATAATTGGTTTTCATCGTTCAAACGATTCTCCTTGGAAAAGTTTTAAATTTACAAACAAACAGTTGGTATGGTTACATGAAATAGCACAATCGCACAAGGTTATTTTGGATGCATTTGTAAAACCCTACGCACTTGCAGATTTAAAAACAATAGCTAATATAGAAAGTATTGTGCTAAGTTATCAAAACAGTGAAATAGCACAACGAAAATCAGCACAAATTATTTTTGGTGCCTTAGCGGCGAAGGGTGTTTTGCCGGTGTCAATTGGGCAACATTTTAAAGTAGGAGATGGTATTTCGTATAATGAAATTAAACGTTTGGCTTACGCTATTCCAGAACGTGTCGGGATGAGTTCTGAGAAATTGAAAAAAATCGATTCAATAGCCCAATTAGCAGTAAATCGTAAAATGACACCCGGTATACAATTATTAGTTGCCCGAAAAGGCAAAGTAATTTACAATAAGAATTTTGGGAAACATACCTATAGAGGTAAAGAAAATGTTGATTTTGATGATATTTATGACGTCGCATCTTTAACAAAAATTCTAGCGACTCTTCCTTTATTAATGGAGCTTGAAGAAACCGGAGTTGTAAACTTAAATACAAAACTTTCAGAAATTCTTCCAGAGTATAAAAATTCTAATAAAGCCAATATTACTTTAAAAAGTATGTTGTCTCATTATGCACAATTAAGGCCTTGGGAGCCGTTTTATTATAAAACATTAAACAGCGAAACTAAACGACCTAGTAGTAAATACTACAGCACGACTCGAAGTGAAGCGTTTAATATTGAAGTTTCTAATAACTTGTTTTTAAGAACAGATTACAAGGACTCCATACCCGAAATTATTAAAAATTCTGAGTTATTAAAAAGAAAAAGGTATCGTTATAGTGATTTTCCTTATTATATTTTGAAGAAATTTATAGAGAAACACTACGGAAAATCATTAGATTATTTGGTGCAATCTCATTTTTATAAATCATTAGGTACAAATAACACTTTGTACAATCCGTATTATAAAATTAGTAGTAAAAAGATAGTTCCTACAGAAATAGACGACTATTATCGCTTTGGTAAAGTTCATGGTTTTGTTCATGATATGGGTGCGGCTATGCAAAATGGAGTAGGTGGCCATGCAGGTATATTTAGTAATGCTAACGATGTTGCGAAAATTATGCAAATGTATTTGCAAAAAGGGTTTTATGGCGGTAAACGTTATTTAAAGCCTGAAACTATAGACAAATTTAATACGTGCTATTATTGCGAACAGAAAAATAGACGCGGTATAGGGTTTGATAAGCCTCAGTTAGGAAAAACAGGGCCAACTTGTGGTTGTATATCTTTAAAAAGTTTTGGACATTCTGGCTTTACAGGAACCTATACATGGGCAGACCCTGAAGAAGAAATTGTTTATGTATTTTTGGCAAATAGAACTTACCCCAATGCAGGTAAAAATTTATTGTTACGCGAAAATATACGTACAGAAATACAGCGCTTTATATATGAAGCCATTATAGATTAAATTTAAAGACATAAAAAGGGTATTTAAATACAGATATAAATTATTACGTAAGTATGCTTTCTGTATTTTTAATACCATAATATAGATTAATTGTTATGAAAATAGGTATTGTATGTTATCCAACATTTGGAGGTAGTGGTGTAGTAGCAACGGAATTGGGTTTAGAGCTTTCAAAACGCGGACACCAAATACATTTTATTACTTATAATCAGCCTGTTAGGTTGGAGTTAGTTAGTAACAATGTACATTATCACGAAGTTGTTGTGCCAGAATATCCATTATTTCATTACCAGCCTTACGAGTTGGCATTATCGAGCAAATTAGTAGATATGGTAAAGCTTCACGGTATTGAGATATTACATGTACACTACGCTATCCCGCATGCTTATGCTGCTTATATGGCTAAGAAAATGTTGTTAGAAGAGGGTATTAATTTACCTATTGTAACCACGCTTCACGGTACAGATATTACGTTAGTAGGCAGTCATCCATTTTATAAACCAGCGGTAACATTTAGTATTAATAAATCGGATGCGGTTACAACGGTATCTCAAAGCTTAAAGGATGATACCTTGCGTTTATTCGATATAAAAAATAATATTGCAGTGGTTCCTAATTTTATAGATTTAGAGAAATACAATCATAACTTTACAGATTGCCAGCGTGGCATGATGGCTACTGAAGATGAAAAAATAATTACACATATTAGTAATTTACGCCCCGTAAAACGTGTTCAGGACGTGATAAGAGTTTTTAATAATATACAAAAAGAAATACCATCAAAATTAATGTTTATTGGTGAAGGTCCAGAAAAGGAAAAAGTAGAATTACAGTGCCAAAAATTAGGCATTACAGACAAGGTTGTTTTTTTTGGAAGAAGTAACGAAATTGATAAAATTTTATGTTTTACCGATTTATTTTTATTACCATCTCAAACCGAAAGTTTTGGTTTGGTTGCATTAGAGGCTATGGCATCTGGAGTCCCAGTAATATCCAGTAATACTGGCGGCTTACCAGAAGTGAATATCCATGGAGAATCTGGGTTTTTAAGTAATGTTGGTGATGTTGAAGATATGACTAAAAATGCGTTACATATTTTAAGAGATGAAACACGATTAAAAACCTTTAAGAATAAAGCGCGTAAGGAAGCCTTAAAGTTTGATTTACATGCTGTTGTGCCAAAGTATGAAGCTATATATAAAGCGACCTTAGCTAAGCGATCGGTATTATAAATTATCTATTAGTTTAATGGTAAGCTTTGCTTTTAGAATTTACTAATTCCATAATTTCTTCTGGAGAAAGATAATACCGTTTTATACGGTCTTTATAAGTTTTGGTAATGTTGGCGTGGTTTAAAATAAAATTTTTAGTTTTTAAAATGTAGTTTCCCATACCTTGTTCAACAGCAAAAGTATCTGCAGCTCGCTCGGCTTCAATAATATGGTTTTCAGAAAATAAATAATTAAAACCAAACGCAATTAAGTTTAAATTGCTTCTGTTTTGGTAGTCCAAGACGTGTCCGAGTTCATGCCCTATCCAGCCAATTAAAATATCAGAGGGAATGTTCTTTGTTGAAAAAGATTTGCCAGAAATCTTAAATTTTTCGCTTATTAATATCACGTAGCGTCTATTTTTTTTACTTCTAAAAAAACTACCAAACGTCGGTCTGGCCTGCATTGTAGATTTCTTAATATCTTTTTTAAATTTTATTTTAATATAATTTTTATTTAACATGGGGTAATAGCTCAAAGCCTTTTCAGCTTCGTTCTTAATTAGTTCGGGTATAATATGCTGTGCACTCATAAAGTTTGATAGATTAATAAGAATTAGAAATGTGAGTTTTGAAATCAAGACAGTCTTTATTGTAATATATTTAAATAGTTTTGTTTTGCAATAGCTACTCATGGTCTCGGTTAATTTTTGTTTCAAATGCGTTAAAATTGATGTTTTTTTAGAAAACAATGCACTATTCTATAAGTTAATTGCAAGGATTTTTAAATGTTTTATTTATTAGTTTTTATAGGATTTTAAAAGGTTTAAAAATTAACCGATAGTTAATTTTATTCTGCTTTAACTTTTGTATAGCCCTAATAAAAAACGTTTTAAAATGTTAAAAGCATTTTTAGAAATAATAATTGATAACGCAATAGGTTATAATTTATATCTTTATAATCCTTTGAAAAATCTCTATATTTTCAATAAAATTTAAGGTCTCATGTCTTTTGAGCGTACCCAAGAAAAACCAAATATTTTAACCGATGCCGCTAAGTATGATGTGTCATGCTCATCTAGCGCAAGCCACAGGTCAAATACTAATAAAGGTTTGGGCGATTCTACAGGTATGGGTATTTGTCACTCCTATACAGAGCACGGGCGTTGTGTGTTATTATTAAAAAGATTGTTTACAAACTCTTATATTATCGATTGTGATTATTGTGTTACTAGAAAAAGTAACGATATAAAACGCGCGGCTTTTTAAGTGTAAGAGGCTGTAAATTTTACTATGAATTATAGAGCCAGATTTTAATGTGTTACCTTTAAAATCAAAACAGTTTAAAAGGCGGTATGCCAATCAAAAATGGGTTATTTACGATTTAGAAAAAGTAGAATTTATTAATATGGATTTTTCAGAAGGTTTTAATCCACCAAAAACAACATCAGGAATTTTTGTACCCCGAGGCGTTTGAATTTCAGAAATTGTGGCAGGATTATTTTAAAAGTAATAATATTGAGTCACGAAAAAATATTAAATTACACATTCAACACGTACCTACGCGTTATTGGAAATATTTAAGTGAAAAGCAACCATAAAAAAAGCACCTTTTTAAGGTGCTTTTTTTTGCTCTATAGTTAAAATATTAAAATTGATAACGAACGCTTAACGCAACATCAAAAGATGTATTGTTAGTGAAATTATTGTTCCCAATTTCTGGTCTAAAATCTAGCGATAGCATTAAAGGAATCTCAAAAGCATATTCAACACCAATATCTCCAGCAATAAAAAAACCAGTACCATCAGATTCTGTATTATCACCTTTTCCCGAAAACGAGGTAATACCACCACCTGCGCCAGCATACCAATTAAAACCATCGGATAAAGGAAAAACCCATTGGTAAAGACCTGTAAATTTTAAAGCACTAAAATTATTTGAGTTTCTCCAACCTAATGTACCTTCTAATCTGTTGCTATCACTTAAGGCGTGTTGGTAAGATATGGCTGCACCCAAACCATCATTACTACCTAAACGGAGTCCAATGGCGTGGTCTGAAATATCTTGTGCGTTAGTTGTAAATGTAAAAGCGAATGTAATAAGGGATAGTAAAAATAGTTTTTTCATAAATAGTTTTTTTAATAATGGATATACGATTAATTATAAGGAATTGAACTTTTTTCAATTCTAATCGCTTTTGCAAAAATAGCGTCATTTTTGTATTTATATTTACGCATATCAAATATTTTTTAACGCAATGTCTTTAATTAACTTAAAATTAAATTTATCTGGAGAATTGTTTTTCGACGATTTAATAAAATCTATTTATGCAACCGACGCTTCAGTTTACAGGAAAAAGCCGTTAGCTGTTGCGTACCCTAAAAATGAAGCAGATATTAAATTATTAATAGATTATGCTAAGTTAAATAATACGTCCTTAATTCCAAGAACCGCAGGTACTTCGCTAGCCGGTCAATGCGTAGGCGATGGTATTATTGTTGATGTTTCCAAGTATTTTACAAAAATTATTGAGTTGAATGAAGCGGAACAAACAATAACCATTCAACCTGGTGTTGTTCGCGATGTTCTAAATAATTATTTAAAACCATATGGTTTATTTTTTGGGCCAAATACATCCACTTCTAACCGCTGTATGTTAGGTGGTATGGTTGGCAATAATTCATCTGGTACAACATCTATTCAGTATGGGGTTACTCGCGATAAGGTTTTGCAAATGCATACTGTTTTAAGCGATGGGAGCAGCGTTGTTTTTGGAAGCTTATCTGCTAACGAATTTCATGAAAAATTAAAATTACAAACTTTAGAAGGCGCTATTTATAATACCATTTATAAAACTTTAAGTCCAGAAGCGGTTAAAAAACAAATTACAAAGGAATTTCCAAAACCAGAGATACACAGAAGAAATACAGGGTATGCTATTGATGCATTAATAGCATCAGATGTTTTTTCGAATACTTCAGAAAACTTTAATATGTGTAAACTACTTGCAGGAAGTGAAGGTACGCTTGCATTTACAACACAAATAACCTTAAAGTTAGATAAATTACCGCCGCAAGAATCTATAATGGTGGCTGTGCATTTTGAAAGTATTGAAAATTGCATGAAAGCTGTCCAGCCTGTAATGCAACACAGTTTGTACACTTGTGAAATGATGGATAAAACCATTTTAGATTGTACAAAGCATAATAAGACCCAACAAGAAAATAGGCAGTTTATAGAGGGCGACCCCAAGGCTATTTTAATGTGTGAAGTAAAAGCAGATACCTTAGAAGCCGTACAACTTATGGCTAGTAATTTAGAAACTACTATAAAGAAAACGGGATTAAGCTATGCTTACCCTAAACTTTTAGGGCGTGATATTAATAAAGCCATGGCGTTACGTAGTGCAGGTTTAGGGCTTTTAGGAAATATAATTGGCGATAAAAAAGGTGTAGCTTGTATAGAGGATACTGCTGTTGCAATACCAGATTTGGCAAACTATATAGCGCAGTTTGCCAAGCTTATGGAAAACTACAAACAAGATGCTATTTATTATGCTCATGCAGGCGCAGGAGAAATTCATTTAAGGCCTATTCTAAATTTAAAAAAATCGACCGATGTCCATTTATTTAGAAAAATAACCACAGATGTTGCGCACCTAGTAAAATCGTATAATGGATCGATGAGTGGCGAACATGGCGACGGTATAGTACGTTCAGAGTTTATCTCTTTAATGATTGGCGACAAAAATTACGCTATTTTAAAAGAAATAAAAACCGCGTTTGATAAACATAATATTTTTAACCCTGGAAAAATAATTAATGCACTACCTATGGATGTTGCATTACGCTATGAATCCGATAGAGTAGAACCTAATGTGGATACGTTTTTGGATTTTTCTAAATCTCAAGGTATTTTACGAGAAGCCGAAAAATGTAATGGATCTGGCGATTGCCGGAAATTACCAGAATTTGGTGGTACTATGTGTCCTAGTTACAGAGCTACCAGGAATGAAAAAGATACCACGCGTGCCAGAGCAAATGCTTTACGCGAATTTTTAACACATTCAAACAAAGTTAATAAATTTAACCATAGTGCATTAAAGGATGTTTTCGATTTGTGTTTAAGCTGTAAGGCTTGCTCTAGTGAATGCCCAAGTAGTGTAGATGTGGCAACATTGAAGGCCGAGTTTCAATACCAATATCAAAAAGCGAATGGTGTAAGTTTAAGAACTAAATTATTTGCATACAATAATAAGTTAAATACCCTTGGTAGTTTGGCTTCAGGGGTTTCTAATTTTTTGTTTTCCAATACCATAACAGCATCTTTACTTAAAAGGTCTTTGGGTATTGCAAAAGAAAGAAGTCTGCCACTAATTACAAACCAAAGTTTAATAGCGTATTACAAAAAGTTTAAAATTAAAAATATACCTAAGGATGGTGTAAAAAAAGTTTACTTATTTAACGACGAGTTTACCAATTTACTAGATACAGCTATTGGTAAAGATGCTTTACACCTTTTAAAAGCGCTAAATTATAACGTAGAAATTATAGAGCATGTGGAGTCTGGGCGCGCTTTTATATCAAAAGGATTATTAGAGCAGGCTAAGTCTCTAGCGAACAAAAATGTATCTCTATTTAAAAATTTAATATCAGATAATACACCATTAATAGGTATTGAGCCTTCTGCAATTTTAACCTTTAAAGATGAGTATTTAAAGTTAGCTAACGATATTACTTCCGCGAAAGCGATTGCAAAACATACTTTTTTAATAGAGGAATTTATACAGCAAGAAATTAAACTAGGGCACATAACCCCAAATCAATTTACAAAAGAAATAAAAAGTATTAAATTTCATGGGCACTGTCATCAAAAAGCAATGCGTAACCAATTATCAAGCTTTGCGATTTTAAATTTACCAACAAATTTTAAAGTAACCATAATACCTAGTGGTTGTTGTGGGATGGCGGGTAGTTTTGGCTACGAAAAAGAACATTATAAAACCAGTATGCAAATAGGTGAACAAACTTTATTTCCGGCAGTTCGTAAAGCACCAAGCGATACTATAATTTCAGCAAATGGGACAAGCTGTAGGCATCAAATAAAAGACGGTACAGGGCGTTTAGCAAAACATCCAATAACAATTTTAAAAGAAGCACTTTTATAAATAAAATAAATGGCCTGAAGATTCTTGCTACAGATCCTCTCAATAGAAAAATGTTATAAATATTCTTAAAACAAAAAACTATTTAAAGTGTTTATTATCTATTGTTAAGAAAATATAGGTGAAGTTTGAAAAAATGAGGTTTTAACTTTAACTCCTTTAAAATTTTCAGGCTATTTTTCATAAAAAAAACTTTAATTTAGCAAATAAAAATTATGGCTGGTAATTCTTACGGAAAATTATTTAATTTAACAACATATGGAGAGTCTCACGGCCCTGCTTTAGGTGGTGTTATAGATGGGTGCCCATCTGGTATTACATTAGATTTAGATGAAATTCAGAATGAACTAAACCGAAGAAAACCAGGCCAATCTGCCATTGTAACACAACGCAAGGAACCCGATACCGTAAAATTCCACTCCGGAATTTTTGAAGGCGTAACTACAGGAACCTCTATTGGTTTTGTTATTGAAAATACCAACCAAAAATCGCATGATTATTCACATATAAAAGATAGTTATCGGCCTAGCCATGCCGATTACACGTACGATAAGAAATACGGCGTAAGAGATTATCGTGGTGGTGGCCGTAGTTCTGCACGCGAAACGGCATGTCGTGTGGTTGCTGGTGCCATAGCAAAGCAAATGTTAAAAGGTATTGAGATAACAGCCTATGTTTCGGCTGTTGGAAAAATGAAATTAAACACGCCTTATAACCAGATAGACCTTAAAAAAGTAGAATCCAATATAGTGCGTTGCCCAGATTTAGAAATGGCAGCAAAAATGGAAACTTATATAAAAGAAGTACGCGGAAAAGGCGATACCGTAGGTGGTATTGTAAGCTGTGTTATTAAAAATGTACCTGTTGGTTTAGGCGAACCTGTTTTCGATAAATTACATGCAGAATTAGGAAAAGCCATGCTCTCTATAAATGCTGTTAAAGGTTTTGAGTATGGTAGTGGTTTTCATGGTAGCACCATGTATGGTAGCGACCATAACGATTCTTTTAATAATGATGGTACTACAAAAACCAACTATTCCGGTGGTATTCAGGGCGGTATAAGTAACGGTATGGATATCTATTTTAGCGTTGCCTTTAAACCCGTAGCAACGCTTATCCAAAAATACGAAACTATTGATAAAGATGGCAATACTGTTGAAATGCAAGGTAAAGGGCGCCACGACCCTTGTGTAGTACCACGCGCAGTACCTATAGTAGAGGCTATGGCAGCATTGGTTTTAGCCGATTTTTATTTAATAAATAAACTTTATAACTAGGAGCTATTTCCCGCTTTCCACTATATCTTTTTAAAAAGTAGTAGCGCTTTTTAAAATTAAGGCATCTTTTTTAAATTTAGTAAGCCCCAACTTTAGCTGTTTTTAAGTTTTAAAAAGGATGCCGTATCAATCGGGGCTAAACCTACCCAGTGTATTGGTAGTACAATAATTTAAATTGCAGCCGTTATTTTAAGGTTATTTAGATTTTTTTACGAATGAAAAAGCAAATACGCTATTACTTCGGTTAGTTTTAATATAAATTCCGACCATATAATTATGTTTAGAATTATTCGGTATAATATAAAAAAAATAAGAATATCAGTAAAGGATAAACTAAACGAGTACAACATAACAGGTGCCTATATTTTAGTTTTTATTTTAGCCTTAGCTGTTATGTTTTTAGGAGCTAGCGTATTTATAAAGCTCACTAGAAGTTTGAAAACCGAAATGTTGGTGTTTTATGATAAGCAAATAACGGAAAGTATTTTATCTTACCGATCGCCAGCTTTAACCCAATACTTTGTAATTATTACAAAAACAGGAAATGCATACAGTTACCTTATAGTTATTGGCTTATGTGCCGTTATATCATTCTTAATATTAAAAAAATGGAAATATATGGTGCAAATCACTTTGGTGCTACTCTTGTCCGCGTTATCCAATAGTGTTATAAAACGTTTTGTAAATAGGGCACGGCCAGACTTAGAGCATTTAGTAACTGTAAAAAGTTTAAGTTATCCTAGTGGTCACGCCATGGTAGCAATGGCATTTTATGGTTTTGTAGCTTACCTGTTTTATAAATTTAACCTACCTAAATTTGTTAAGGTTACAACTGTTTTAGTGTTGCTATTACTTATATTAAGTATAGGTGTTAGTCGTATTTATTTAGGGGTTCATTTTCCATCGGATGTTTTAGGAGGCTTTATAGCTGGTGCTATTTGGGTTGTATTCTGTATTATAATTTTTAATTTAATAGCTATTTTTAAGCCTAATTCTAAAATAGCTTAAATAAATATTAAGGTTTCTTGCCCATATGTTTCCAGCGCTTGTGCGTCCAGAAATAAAATTCGGGAGCTTCGCGTATTTGTTCCTCAACGCGTTTTAAAGATAAATCTGTAATTGTATAATCGTTATAATCTTTAGTATTTCTAATAATATCCGAGAAGGTAGCTTTATAGTACCCGCGTTTTATTTTTTTTACTTTTAAAAATAAGGTTACCATATCCAATCGTTTAGCCAGCATTTCTGCCCCCACATGTACAGGCACTTCTACTCCCATAAAATCTTGCCAATGTATAGCTTTACTTAGTTTTGGAGACTGGTCAAAAACAAAACCGTTAAAAGTTAGCTCGTTGTTTTTTTTAGCCTTAATAAGTGTGGGTATCGTTTCTCTTGTAGTTATTAAATGGCTATTATATTTCGCGCGAATACGCTTTACAAGGGCATCAAAATATTTGTTACTAAGGCGTTTATATACAGCATAACCTTTATGGTTTACATGGGTTTGTAAAATAAAAATCCATTCCCAACTAGCGTAATGCCCCATAAATAAAATAATACTCCTTTGTTCTTTCTCTAGTTTATGTATTTCTTCTACGTTTGTAAAAACATAACGCTTTTGCATTTCGGCTTTTGTAATTGTAATGGATTTTATAGCTTCAAACATCATATCGCATAAATGATGGTAAAAGCGCTTTTTAATAAGTAATAATTCTGCTTTTGATTTGTCTGGAAATGCTAATGTTAAATTATCTATTACAACCTTTTTTCTGTAACCAATAATATGATATATAAGGACATAAAAGCCATCGGATAACAAATAAAGCAACTTGAAAGGCAATATAGATATTAGCCATAAAAGTGGATAAACCAGAATATAAACTAGAAGTTGCATGAATAAGCTTTAAATTTGTACAGCAAATATATGTTAAATTGTAATAATTTAAGATAAAGATTTACAACAGATGAGTAATTTAAATTTGGTAACCATTGTAATTATAGCAGCAAATGTTATTATTTCATATAAGGGGTTTGGAGATTATAGTTTTTTTGAAAAATATAAATTTCATATAGGTGGCATACAGCGTGGTGAAAAAATAAGAATGGTTAGCTCAGGATTTTTACATGCAGATACGCAACATTTATTTTTTAATATGTTGTCTCTGTATTTTTTTGCAGATGTTGTTGTTATACTTTTAGGTCCAGAAAAGTTTTTGTTAGTTTATTTAGTTAGTCTTTTAGCCGGTAGTTTGTTAGCTTTACTTTTTCATAAAAACAATTATAATTATAGTGCAGTTGGTGCTAGTGGAGCTGTAAGTGGTATTATTTATTCGGCTATACTTTTACAGCCTGGTATGGATTTATATATGTTTTTTATTCCTATACCAATTCCTGCCTATATTTTTGGGGTAGGTTATTTGTTGTATTCTATTTATGGTATAAAAAATAGAGTGGGTAATATTGGCCACGATGCACATTTTGGTGGTGCTATTGGTGGTTATATTGCTACTTTATTATTAGTTCCAGAGCTGTTTCAAACTAATTTTTGGATGGTTATTTTATTAGCTATTCCAATTGCTATATTATTCATTTTAAAGAAGATTGGTAAAATTTAAGATGAGTTAAAAAAAAATAAAACTTAGAATGTTAAATATGGCATAGCTATTGAATCTTTAATAGCAGTGTATGTTTTAATTTGTTTGTAAATACTACATATACAATTAATTAACATTCTAAATTAAATAAATAAAAAATGATTAATCTTGTTTTAATGACAGATTGACCTAAATATATATATGAAGAAATCTAAATTTACTACGCTTGACAGTTTGTCATTACAGGAATTTGATGAAAACTCAGAATTGATTCCCTTAATGACACCTGAAGATGAAGAAGCCATAAATAACGAGGAGTTACCCGAAACATTACCTATACTTTCATTAAGAAATACAGTTTTATTTCCTGGTGTTGTTATTCCGATAACAGCCGGGAGAGATGCATCCATTAAACTTATAAATGATGCCAATAAGGGCGGAAAAGTTATTGGTGTAGTAGCACAAAAGGATGAATCGGTTGAAAAACCAACAGCAAAAGACATTCATGAAACAGGTACGGTTGCAAGAATTCTACGTGTTTTAAAAATGCCAGATGGTAACGTTACCGTTATCATACAGGGTAAAAAACGGTTCAAGGTTGCAGAAGTTTTAACTGAAGAGCCTTACATTAATGCTACAATAAGAGATATTCCAGAAGCAAAACCAATTAAGAAGAACAAAGAATTTTCTGCAATAATCGACTCTATAAAAGACTTAGCATTAGAGATTATTAAAGAAAGCCCAAATATTCCAAGTGAAGCATCTTTCGCTATTAAGAATATTGAAAGCGATTCCTTTTTAATAAACTTTGTATCATCTAACATGAATTTGTTAGTAGGCGAAAAACAATCTTTACTAGAAATTAACGACCTTAAAAAGCGCGCTTTAGCAACGCTTAAGTTTATGAACGTTGAATTTCAGAAATTAGAACTTAAGAATGATATTCAGTCTAAAGTTCAAATGGATATGAGCCAACAGCAGCGCGAGTATTTCTTACACCAACAAATGAAAACTATTCAAGAGGAGCTGGGTGGTGTAAGTCATGATGGGGAGTTAGAGGAAATGCGTCTTAAAGCAAAAGATAAAAAATGGGGTAAAAAGGTTGCTAAGCATTTTGAAAAGGAAATTGCGAAAATGCAACGTATGAATCCGCAGGTTGCAGAGTATTCCATACAGCGAAATTATTTAGAACTGTTTTTAGATTTACCTTGGGGTGAGTTTAGTAAAGATCAATTTGACTTAAAACGTGCTATGAAAATTCTAGACCGCGAGCATTTTGGTTTAGAAGATGTGAAGCGACGTATTATTGAATATTTAGCCGTTTTGAAATTACGAAACGACATGAAATCTCCAATTTTATGTCTTTATGGACCTCCAGGGGTAGGAAAAACATCTCTAGGTAAGTCGATAGCAGAGGCCTTAGGTAGAGAGTATGTGCGTATTTCTTTAGGAGGCTTAAGAGATGAGGCTGAAATTAGAGGGCACAGAAAAACATATATTGGAGCTATGCCAGGCCGAATAATTCAGAGCTTGAAAAAGGCGGGAACATCCAATCCTGTTTTCGTTTTAGATGAAATTGATAAACTTTCAAACTCTAACCAAGGCGACCCATCTTCTGCTATGCTAGAAGTTTTAGATCCGGAACAGAATAGCGAGTTTTACGATAACTTTTTGGAAATGGGGTACGATCTTTCTAAGGTTATGTTCGTAGCTACATCTAACAGTTTAGCAACAATCCAGCCAGCGCTACGCGATAGGATGGAAATTATTAATGTTACTGGTTATACAATAGAAGAAAAGGTAGAAATTGCTAAACGTCACTTACTACCAAAGCAGTTAAAAGAACATGGTTTAACCGATAAGCATTTAAAAATAGGGAAGGTACAATTAGAAAAAATTGTTGAAGGGTATACTAGAGAGTCCGGTGTGCGTGGTTTAGAAAAGCAAATCGCAAAAATGGTACGTTATGCTGCTAAAAATATAGCGATGGAAGAGTCCTATAATATTAAAGTATCTAACGATGTAATTATTGATGTTTTAGGTGGTCCAAAATTAGAACGCGATAAGTATGAAAATAATAATGTAGCTGGGGTTGTTACCGGCTTAGCATGGACTAGCGTTGGTGGCGATATTTTATTTATAGAATCCATTCTCTCAAAAGGAAAAGGAACTATGAGTATTACTGGTAACTTAGGTAAGGTTATGAAAGAATCTGCTACTATTGCCATGCAGTACATTAAATCCAACGCCGATAGTTTTGGAATAGATACCGATATTTTTGATAAATATAACGTACATATTCATGTTCCAGAAGGCGCTACTCCAAAGGATGGACCAAGTGCAGGTGTTACCATGTTAACTTCTCTAGTTTCACTTTTTACCCAAAAGAAAATAAAGAAAAGTTTAGCAATGACAGGAGAAATTACACTACGCGGTAAAGTATTACCAGTGGGGGGTATAAAAGAAAAAATATTAGCAGCAAAACGAGCACGTATTAGCGAAATTTTATTGTGTGAAGAAAATAGGCGCGATATTGAGGAAATTAAGGCTGAATACTTAAAAGGTTTAACATTCCATTATGTAACAGATATGAGCGATGTTATAAAAATAGCGGTTACCAACCAAACAGTACAAAATGCAAAAATATTATAAAGCTATTTTAATTTTTACGTTAACTCTCGTTGCTCCTTTAAGTTTCCAAGCTCAAACTAAAACATCTTATAAGGATGTGCTTTTAAATGGGCGGGAGGCTAAACTAAACTTGGCAACGGGAGAGTTTATTTTTGAAGATAGGAATGGTAACGACTCTATTGTTAGTGCAAAACAAAAGAATGCCAATTTAGCTAAACAACAAACAGATTATTATACGGTAGCTAATGGAGATAATTTGTTGAAAATATCTAAGAAATATGGAACGACTATAAATAAAATAAAAGAAGCTAATAATTTACAAACAACTCTTGTTAGCGTAGGGCAAAAGCTTAAAGTTAAAAATCTTGAGGCACCAGGAAATATAAAAACAGATGAAGTATGGCTGGTTTTTAAAGGGCAAACGTTATATCATATTTCAACAAATACAGGAGTAAGCATAAGTGATTTAAAGCGATTAAATAATTTAAAAAATAATACGCTTTTTGTTGGACAAAAGCTACGTTTAAAATAAATCAGTTAAAAAATAACTATTTAAAAAATAAAAGATGCATACTAACGTTTTAGTATAGATCCATATACCTTCTATTGTAAATATGCTAAGAAAAATAATTACAGCTTTTTGTTTAATAATAGCAACTTGTGCTTTAGCACAGGTAGGAGGGGAGACTACCTATCGCTTTCTAAACTTAATAGCTTCGCCTAGGCAAGCGGCATTGGGAGGTAAGGTGTTAACCAGTGTAGATTATGATGTTACACAGGCTATATTTAACCCAGCAACCATTAATTTAGAAATGGATAACCAATTTGCCCTAAATTATAGTAGTTATTTAGGGGGTATTAGTTATGGAAATGCAGCATACGCATACACGGTTGATAGACGAGCACAAACCTTTCATGCAGGTATAACCTATGTTAATTATGGAGAGTTTGATGGTTACGATGAGGTAGGCAACTCTACGGGATCTTTTTCAGGAAGTGAAACCGCACTTTCTTTGGGTTACGCCACTCAATTAGGATATTCCAAATTTTATTTTGGAACAAATTTTAAGCTTATAACATCGCAATTAGAGCAGTACAATTCCTTAGGTGTGGCTGTTGATTTGGGTCTTATTTATATTAATAAAGATTTAGATTTTAATGCAACCTTGGTAGTTAGAAACTTAGGTGCTCAGATAACAACTTATGCAGATCTTAATGAGCGTATTCCTTTTGAGGTTGCTTTTGGTATGTCCCAAACTCTAGAAAATGTACCCATACGCTGGCATGTTACATTAGAAAATTTGCAACAATGGCCCATTGCACAACCAAATCCAGCACGAACTACAAGCGACTTATCTGGTAATCAAACATCAGAAGAAATTGGCTTTATTGGCCAAATTATTAGACATACTATTGTGGGAGCAGAACTGTTTCCTGAAGGTGGGTTTAATATACGGCTAGGTTATAATTTTAGAAGAGGCGAAGAGTTAAGAATTATAGATCAAAGAAATTTCTCAGGTTTATCTGCCGGAATTGCCATTAAAATGAATAAAACACGCTTTAGCTACACACACGCTAAATATACAAGTTCTGCAAACGCTAATTTTTTTGGTTTGCAAATTGATTTACGTTAAAAATATATTCAAGTTAATTTTAATAGGGCTTATGTTCTAATAACTAATACGACTAGTACTTCTTCACTTTATACAATTTAATTATTTTAGCACCCTGAACATTATTTATGAAAAATATTACTATAGCTATTGATGGTTTCTCCTCAACAGGTAAGAGCACAGTAGCAAAACAGTTAGCAAAAGCACTAGGTTACGTGTATGTTGATACTGGTGCAATGTACCGGGCGGTTACCTTTTACGCTATGCACAACGGACTTATAGATAAAGAAAATTTTAATACAGAAGCTTTAATCCAACAATTACCTAATATAACTATAACTTTTAAATTTAATGAAACTTTAGGTTTTGCCGAGGTATATCTCAATGATGAAAATATTGAAAGAAAAGTAAGGACTCTAGAAGTTTCTAGCTATGTAAGTAAAGTAGCAGCAATATCAGCTGTACGTCAAAAATTAGTTGAACAACAGCAAAAATTAGGCGAAAATAAGGGTGTGGTAATGGATGGTAGAGATATTGGTACTGTTGTTTTTACTAATGCCGAATTAAAATTATTTATGACAGCATCTGCCAAAACTAGAGCAGAACGCCGCTTTAAAGAACTTATAGAACGTGGTGAAATTGTTAGATACGAGGATGTTTTGCAAAACGTTGAAGAACGAGATTATATAGACAGTAATAGAGCCGATTCACCATTAACAAAAGCTAAAGACGCTATTGAAATTGATAATTCCGAAATGTCTTTAAATGAGCAATTTAATAAAATTTTAAAATTGGCAAAAGTTACTATTCTAAATGCTTAGGCGCTATTACGATTATGGCTTTTAAATTAATTTTGCCTATCCTACCTAGGTAGGTCTAATATCATTGTGACCAGTTGTAAAATTTGGTGTCTTATTTTTGTAACCATTTAATAGCGTAAGCTAATTTTGAAAACCCTAGAAAAGATAAAAGACCAATCGGACGAGGCGCTTATTCAGGCTATTGTTAGTACTAACGATACACTATTGTTTGAAGTCTTGTACGATAGATATTCAAGCTTAGTTTATAATAAATGTTACGGTTTTGCAAAAGATGCAGATGAAGCTAAAGATTTAACACAAGATGTGTTTTTAAAACTCTTTGTAAAACTGGCAAGTTTTAAAGGAAAATCTAAATTTTCAACATGGCTTTATTCTTTCACTTATAACCATTGTGTAAATTATGTAACACGAAGTACTGCTAAGAAATTTGAAAAACAATCTGTTGATTATACTGAAATAGAAAATATTTCAGGGGATGACGATGAGAGCGATGATAGTATTCTTAGTATGAAAGTAGATAAATTAAAAGTAGCCTTAGAGTTAATTTCTCCTGAAGAAAAAATGATTTTACTGTTAAAATATCAAGAAAATCTTTCCGTTAAGGAAATTGAGGCAGCGTTAAGTATTGGCGAAAGCGCTGTGAAAATGCGAGTTAAGCGCGCTAAGGATAAATTAATAAAGGTGTATTATAAAAATCAAAATTAATGGAAAATCCATTTAAATTAATAAACGAGCCTCTTAAGGAAGTGCCTCCAGAGTTAAAGGCAAAAGTGATGAACGACATCGCTATTGCAAAGCTTATTATGGAATTAGGGGCTTTGTTTTCATATAATTTTAGCCATGTTATAGAAACAGTAATAAGTAAGAGAAAAAATACAAAGGATTACCCTAACTAGATACAACCAAAATTAACCAAATATAATTAACTTACTATGGGTGTTTTAAATCAAATAAAAGAATCGTTACAAAATTTATGGCTTGATATTGCAGCCTCTGCTCCAAAAATTTTAGGAGTTCTAGTGTTAATCATTGTTTTTTTAATCATTATAAAAATAATAGCAAGTGTATTAAAAAAAGTACTTCAAAAAGCAAATGTAAATAAATTAGGAGATAAAATAAATGAGATTGAACTATCAGAAGGTAAAACTTTAAATATAAATCTTGTAAACGTACTTGTAAAAATAGTAAAATGGCTATTGTACATTATCTTAATTACTATAATTTCAGATATATTACAACTAAAAATGGTTTCTGAGGGGTTACAAAGCTTTATTGGATATTTGCCTAAGCTTTTTACTGCATTAATTATTTTTGTTTTAGGCCTTCTTTTTGCCACTTTTGTTAAGAAATCTTTACAGAGCCTATTTGATTCAATGGATTTGTCTGGAGGAAAAATACTAAGTCAATTAGTCTTTTTGTTATTAATGATTTTAATAAGTGTAACAGCATTAAATCAGGCTGAAATTAACACTGAAATTATTACCGACAATATAAAAATGATCCTAGCAGCATTTTTGTTAGCATTTTCTTTGGCATTTGGCATTGGAGCACGTAACATTATCGAAAAAGTTTTAAATACTTTTTATACTAGAAAATTATATGAGGTAGGAAATATTATCGAATTTAAAGGTATACATGGCGAAGTGGAATCTATTAATAGTATTTCTGTTACATTAAAAACAGATAACGGCAAGTTAATTGTTCCAATTAAAGATATTGTGGAAAGCCAAGTACGCATACACAATTAACTTTAGCCTAAGGTTACAATATGGTTAGTTACCTTTTTTAATTTGAAATCCTTACCGCATGTTATGAAACCTTTTTATTAATTTAAAAAGTTTTTTTTCTGTTTGAGGTTATTCTTATTTCTTTATTCAATGGATTGGCTTTTACAATATTGTTTTAGTTTGTTAAAACTATAGTGCTAAATATTAGAAGTATTATCGCAATGCTTGTTTAAACTATCTAGCTGAACTTATTAGTTTTTTGCTTTAAAATAGTAATGTTTTAGCTCAATTGATTTTGGTTATTACACATGCTTTAAAATGTATTTAAATTAATAAGTAAGAAAAATATCATTTTAATTTGTGTTTTTTATCGTTTTTATTTGCTTTTAGTCTTTTTTTGTGTTTTATTTACCAAGTAGAAATTATATACTACATTATATGTTTATTAATAAAGTATAAAGCCCCAAATCTACTTTAGCATGACAGACGAAGAAATAGTAAATGAAATAGTATTTAATAATAAGACAGAATTGTTTGAAGTCTTATATAACAGATATTCATCATTAATTTATAATAAGTGCTTTTCTTTTGTAAATAATCAGCCAGAAGCACAAGATTTAACACAAGATATATTTTTAAAATTATTTATTAAATTATCAACATATACTAATAAATCGAAGTTTTCTACTTGGCTATATTCATTTACCTATAATTATTGTATTAATTATATAACTCGAAATCCTGTTAAGAAATATGAATTTTGTTTTCCGGAGTATTTTGAGATTGGAAATTATTACTCTGATGATTTAAATTCATCTGAAAATACTGAAGCTCTTGAAAAACAGTTAAATAAGGCTCTTAATGCATTACCTGAAAATGATAGATATATTTTAATACTAAAATATAAGAACGATATGTCTATTAATAAAATACAAAGTGTTTTAGGTTTGGGTAATAGTGCAGTAAAAATGCGTATAAAACGTGCAAAGGAAAAGTTAGCTGCTTGTTATGTAGCTGCTTAATTATTATTTATAGTATTGTAAAGAGTGAAGTAGGTTTGCATTATTAACTTTAAGTTAGGGGTTAAATTTGGTTGGTTACTTTTTTTGTAAATTGAAAAGCTCTTTACATGTTATAATCCCTTTTCTGTATTTAGAAAAGGGATTATTTAAATTAAAACTTTGATTAGTCCAAATTTTTCAAAAATATCGTCTATTTTAATTACGAATTATTATAAAATAATTTTAGAAATACAAGACAAAAGTTGATTAGTTAGCCGCTAATAATAAACTTCTATTTTAAATTAAGCATATCGTATTTATGTGTAGACTTCCCTTTTTTAGGACATCTCTAAATTCGACAAATAATTATTATTTAAGTCAGATTTGATGAAGAATTTAAATTCTTCATCAAATCTGGGTTTGTATTCTTTAGGCGATATATTGCCTAATGATTTATGTGGGTGATTAAAATTATAGTCTTTCCTCCAGTTATCACTTATTTTTTGAAGTTGATAGATGTCATTGAAATAGTAATCATCTAATATATCTTCTCTAAAGAAACGATTAAAGCGTTCTACATATCCATTTTGCATAGGTTTTCCTGGTTGAGTGTATTTAATCTCTATAAAGTTCTTCTTACACCAGTTCATAAATATTTTTGAGATGAATTCTGGTC
>CALGNX010000012.1 GCA_937958265.1 uncultured Algibacter sp.
ACACCAATTAAAAGTATTTAGCGTTATTGTGCAAAACAAGAGCATAACAAAGGCTGCCGAAGAGTTAAACATGACGCAACCTGCGGCTTCCATTCAATTAAAAAATTTCCAAAACCAATTTGATATACCTTTAACCGAAGTGCTTGGCAGGCAGCTTTATGTAACCACCTTTGGTTTAGAGATTTTTAATATTGCAGAGTCTATTTTAAACCAAGTAAAAACTATAGATTATAAAACACAAGCCTTTAAGGGTTTGCTTTCTGGTAAATTAAGACTTTTGGTAGTATCCACAGGAAATTATGTAATGCCTTACTTTTTAAATGGTTTTTTAAAGCAACATCCAGAAATCGATTTGGTCTTGGATGTATCCAACAAAGCTCCAGAAGCCACAGTGGCTTTTTTAAAAACTCCCTAATGTTTTCTATAACATTAGAACTGATCTAAATAAAGATAAGTTTGACAGGGTAAATCTTTATTATCAAGACGAGTCACGGTTTGGGTTGAAAACCTTTGTGGGACGCTGTCTATCTAAAATCGGTGTGCGCCCCCGAGTGGCCTATCAACATGGGTTCGACAACACCTACCTGTGGGGAAGTTATTCCCCGATAACCGGAGATAGTTTTGTATAGGAAATCAACGGGGTAGATGGTAATATATTCCAGACTTACCTTGAAGAATTTTCTAAGCAAAATCCAAGGGAATACAAAATAGTGGTTATTGACAATGCTGCCTTTTACGCAACAAAGAACATTATGATACCAGACAATATTTAACTGCTACGAATACCTCCCTACACGTCAGAGCTCAACCCTTGCGAAGAAGTGTAGCAATATCTAACACAACGCTTTAAAAGCAAACGCTTTGATTCTATTACAGAATTGAAAGAATGGCTGTGGAAGCAGGTTTACAAAATGGACAATAAAACGATAATAAATATAACTGCCAGTCAAAACTATAAAAATATATTTAAAGCCTATTTTTAAATTTTAATTGGTATGATATATATAGAATTGGAGTTATTTAAGGTTATTACTCGTGATGTTTTAATATGAGATTTCGAGTTTTTAAAAATGTTATATTAAAAAACGACAAAAATCTCAGAACAAAATTTTGATCTGAGATTTTAAATTAAAATAAATAAGATACTTATTTTTTAGAAGTCCATGCTACTACTCTATATTCTTTATTGCTTACTTCATTAATATTTAGCTGGCGCTTTTTGTGTTGATTTTGGTATTCGTAGAAAAATTTACTAGCAGGAACAGACTTGAAGTGTGAGCCATGGAACTTTTTGCTGCCATAGTCTGCGCCTACACTGCCACTAAAAGCCACGGGTATAGACCAGTTTGTAGTTATGTTAACATGTCTTTCTATAACTGCAAAATTTATAAAATTTCCAGGTTTAACCCATCGGCCAACGTTGGCTCTTATTACCTCTGTTTTAGATATAGTTTTAGATCCGTTTCGTTCTCCATTCATAGAAACGGTTAGTTTTGTGGAAGCTTCAGCTAATAAAGGTACTTTAACTTCGCCACCTACTTCTAAAGAAACGGAGCCTCCAATAGACCATCCTGTTGATTTGGTATCCGTATATCGCATTTCGCCTTGGTATGACATCCATTTTCTTTTACCGGTATTATTTCGGTATGAAATAGTTGAGCTAGCGCTTTTCCATTTTGTTTTTTTTGATCTTTTAACTTTAATTCTTTTGCCAACTGTTTTAATTTTTGCTTTCCAGTTTTGTTGACTATTTGGGTTTATGCCTTTGCCGTGTTGGTAACTGTTTATAGATACCGAGTGAGGTCTACGTGAGCCTTTGTTGAGAACAGCTGTAAATCGATTTTTAAGAAAATCTAGATGTGTGTATTTTATGGTGCTTGTGCTTAATTTGGATAAGTCCTGCCCTGTAATTTCTGCCCAAGGGGAGGAAAACGTTGTATTGTTTTTTGATAATATGTTTGCCTGGTCTTCATTATGTACCGATTGCACGATATCGCCATAGCTGTAATCGCTGTTATTATCACTAAATTCCGATACGTTTTCAGATTGTGGTTTTGTTAAAGTGTCTTCGTCTTTACTACACGAGGTAATAAAAAAGAGCGACATACTTGCAAGCATTAAACCTTTTGATAAATTCATAATTAATATTTTTTTTTGATTATTTGTTAATGATAATTCAAAAGAAGTCGATTTAATTGTGTTTTAATTTAAAAAATAGTTAAAAAGTTGATAAATTCGCTAAAAAGCTTTTCTTTGATGTTTAATGTATTGATAATTAGTATTCTCTTGGCGTATTTGATCTGTGTTTTTATTAATTTGTTATCACATAATGAAATGAGCGATTTATTAGTTTGTCTTATTAGGTGTAGAATTATTCCAAACAAAAATTATTACTTACTAAGTAATTGAAGGTGTTTTGCTTACTAAATAATTTGTTTTAAGTTGAATACGTCCCGTGGCTAAAGCAAAGAATTTTTTTTATTTACTTGTTAAACACTTAATTTGAAACGGAAAGCTTTTAAATCGGTAATGAAATTCTCAATAATTTGATTAAATTTGTTGCTGATTTTAAGGATGCCATGATAGATAAAATAAACGAACTTATAGGAGAAGCAGAAGCTTTTAAAGCTCATACAGTAGAAGAGGTAGAGGCGTTTCGTATAAAATATTTAGGTAAAAAAGGTTTGTTAAACGATTTTTTTGCTGAATTTAAAAATGTAGCTAACGACCAGAAAAAAGAATTTGGTCAAACTATAAATAAGCTTAAAAAAACAGCTGAAGATAAAGTAAATACATTAAAGGAAGCACTAGAAAATAATGCCGAAGTACAAGGTGTTTCAGGCGATTTATCACGTCCGGGGCAAACTATTTCGATTGGTGCACGCCACCCTATATCTATAGTTAAAAACCAAATAATCGATATTTTTTCTCGTATTGGCTTTAATGTAAGTGAAGGTCCTGAAATTGAGGATGATTGGCATAACTTTACAGCTCTAAATCTGCCAGAATATCATCCGGCACGAGACATGCAAGATACTTTTTTCATACAAACCAATCCGGATATATTACTACGTACCCACACAAGTTCTGTGCAAGTACGTTATATGGAAAACAACAAGCCGCCTATTCGTACCATATCGCCAGGTCGTGTTTACAGAAATGAAGCAATTTCTGCAAGGTCGCATTGTTTTTTTCATCAAGTCGAAGGGTTGTATATTGATAAGGATGTGAGTTTTGCAGATTTAAAACAAACACTACAACATTTTACAAAAGAAATGTTTGGTAAAAGTAAAATTCGCCTTCGTCCGTCGTACTTTCCATTTACAGAGCCTAGTGCAGAAATTGATGTGTATTGGGGCTTAGAAACCGAAACCGATTATAAAATAACTAAAGGTACGGGTTGGTTAGAAATTGGGGGTTGTGGTATGGTAGATCCTAATGTATTAACAAATTGTAAAATAGATCCAGAGATATATTCTGGTTTTGCTTTTGGTGTAGGTGTAGATCGTATTGCAATGTTATTGCATCAAATAGGAGATATTCGTTTATTAAGTGAGAACGATGTACGCTTTTTAGAGCAGTTTAAAAGCTCAATATAACCAAAATATTGCTGTATAGAATCTTATATATTTTTAATATACTATGAAAAAAGACATCCAAATTCCGGAGGTAAAAGACGTTTATGTAGCGATTGTAAATGAGTATAACGACATATATAAAACCCAAGATTGGAATGCTTATATTATAAATGATAAGGATGTAGCTCTAGAAATGATTCTTATTGTTACAAGTGGTTATTCTGAGACGAAAGGAACCTCTGTTTTTAGAAAAAAATTAGATGTATTACCCAAAAAAAGTTATGCCAAAATTGAATTAATGCAAGAGGATTTATTTGCTCTAAACAACACCTTTAAAGTATCTTTTTTTGAGGGAAATACGTTATTTGATAAAACATATTTGTTCAGAAAAAACACCATAAATTTAAAAGCACTTCAATCTTTACCTTTAATGGAGGCTAAAGGCGTTTTAGTTAAATAATATTGTTGTTTGCATTACATGTGGTTTTTAATAGCAAGAAAAACAAATAGTTAAGAATATAATGTTATTTAAAAATATTTGTGTGATTATTAATTGTTTCAGGTTGGTATAATAGGCCATATAACATTTATATATAATTTTGGCACAGCTAATTTAAAGGGTAATAGTATAGGTGTAATAAGCAAAGTTAGGTATCGCTTTAGAGAGACTTGTTTTATTGTAAGTCCGCTTATAAGAGAGGGTGCTTCATAAGATGTCTAATTTATTTGTAATAGTCTTAAATTATTTATTTTTTGTAGGATAGTTTAAAAACATCTTTACAAACATTCGGAGTTTTATTGAGGTTTTTTTTATTTTGAAACTATTTCGGGTATCTTAAAATAGCTTAATATTATTACATTTGGTAAAAAATAGGATAAGCCGAAAAGTAAACTGTTTTAATTTATTAATTTAATTTATCTGTTAGCTTTTTAAATACTTTTTTAGGGTTTTTATTCTCGTATAAAATTCCGTAAACAGCATGAATAATTGGGATCTGCGATTTTTTAGCACTTTTCTCGTGTAGTAATAATGCACTTTTTGTCGCGTAGTAGCCCTCGGCAACCATACTCATTTCCATTTGTGCCGATTTTACGGTGTAGCCTTTTCCAATCATGTTTCCAAACATACGATTTCGAGAAAATACCGAATAGCCAGTTACTAATAAATCGCCTAAATAAGCCGAGTTATTTATGTTGCGTTTCATTTTATGACGCTTTTTTATAAAGCGTTTCATTTCACGAATAGCATTACTCATTAATACACTTTGAAAATTATCGCCATAACCTAAACCGTGTGCAATGCCTGCTGCAATAGCGTATATGTTTTTAAGCATTGCTGCATATTCAATACCAATAATATCATCGCTAGTGGTTGTTTTAATATAATCGCTAGATAGCGTATTGGCAATTAACGTTGCTTTTTTAGTGTCTGAGCAGGATATGGTTAAGTAAGATAAACGCTCTAGGGCAACTTCTTCGGCATGGCATGGCCCTGCTATTACCGCTATGTTATCATAAGGTATTTGGTGGTTCTCATGAAAATGTTCACCTACTAAGAGTCCTGTTTCTGGCATTATACCTTTTACCGCGGATACTATGATTTTGGTTGAGATATTAACAGTTAATTTTTTTAACTCACTATGTATAAAGGCAGAAGGGATAACAAATATTAAAATATCGGCATAGTTGGCAACTTCATTAATATCGTTACTAAGTTTTAATTGTTCCAAATGAAACTCCACAGAGCTTAAATAGTTTGGGTTGTGCTGCTCTTTTATCAAATGTTCTTTAGTATATATGCTGCGCATATACCAACCTACTTCGTCCAAATTTTCGCAAAGCATTTTTACTATAGCGGTTGCCCAACTTCCTGCTCCAAATACGGCGTATTTTAATGGTTTATCCATAAGTTTTAATTCATTTTTCGTTTCAAAAATACATAAATATTATTCTATTTCGCGCATCTATTTAAACACAGTATTTGTAGGAGTATGCGGAACGTTTATTTTAACTATGCAAATTGTGTTTTTAATTTTGGCACGCCTTTTGGATATGTGTAGTTTATAACCCTTAATTTTACAATATAATATGAAAGCGATAAAAATACTTTTTACAGTTAGTTTTGCCGCAACATTGTTAACCTCCTGTTACAAAGAGGTAGTGGTGGTTGATAATTTTAATACCGTACAAGAACAACCGCAGCTTTCTGCAAGCCAATTAGTAAATGCATACGAGCTTTGGTATGTAGATATAAATAATACTGCTGGTTTTGCTGAAACACCTTTTTTACAAAAAGCTTTCACTGTTTCTTTCATTAATGGGGTGGTATACGCTAATAATAATATTGCAGGCTTAGGTATTAATGGCGATGGATTTGGTATTGATGTTGGGGTGTATAATACTGCTAACGGCATTTTAGATGTGCAACATGATAGGGATGGGTTTTCCTCTTTTGATGTTTTTGAAGTTGATTTTAATACAATTGAATTGTATAATCCCAATAACGATACATCTTATTTTTTAAACGGATACCATCGCGATAATTTTGATTATGATTTTGTTTTTTATGAAAACATACACTATTTTCTACAAGAATATGATGCTTGGGAAAAAACCTATACGAGTAATTTTGGAGCTATAAATGCGTTTGATAACGAAAATTATTTACAGTTTTTAGGGGCTGGCAACGATGCTACTTTTAGAAGCTCCCGAGATGCTAATGGGCGTCATATTAATAATTTATTTTGGGACTATACAGGTGTTTATGCTGTTGGTAATATTTCGGGTAATGCGAATTTAAAAACTTTATTTTTAGATTATGATTTTTTTAATGATGCGTTTTTTGAGTTACGTGTTATTAATGATTCTAAAATAGAACTATTTCATGCTGCATCTGAGACTATTTATGAATTTGAAGGTAGAGGGTATATTCAGTTTTTAAAATCGAATGGTAAAATAAAGGATAAAAAGTTAGGTAGCGAGAAGTCACGTAAGCACAGGGTAAATAAAATTGAAAATCCAAGGGTAAATATTAGGGGGTAAATCAGGATAGCATTAAGTACTAAATTTCAATATTCTTTTTAAAGTAAAAAAAAGAGAAGGTTAATGTACTTGTAACCTGTCTTTATTAGGTGTTTTTTAGGTTCTGTTTATTCACATCAAATCTTTTTTAAACTTATGCTAAATAAGAATTAGAATTGAATTAAGTGGTTTGTTTTGTGGTGTAAATTAAACTATAAAACCCAATAAGCGTTACCTATAAAAGCCCATAGTATCCAAATATTCCCAAACATTTTTAGGAAGCATAGGTTTAATATTCTTACCTGTTTTTATAGCTTCACGAATAAATGTTGAAGAGAGTTGCATAATTGGCGCATTAACATGATGTATATTTTTATGCGCGTTAAACTGGGTATCTGTCTTTCCTTCTGAAATTCTTGGGTAGGTGTAAATATGATGATTCTCTAGAATAATTTGATAATTTTTCCATTTATGAAAGCTTTTTAGGTTGTCTTCTCCCATAATTAAAGCAAACTCGTGTTTGGGGTGTTTTTCCTGCAAATAAGCTAGTGTGTTTACGGTATAGTTAGGTTGTGGTAATTTAAACTCAATATCACTATCTTTTAATTTATCATAATCCTTAGTGGCAAGGTATACCATTTCTAAACGTTGGTGATTGTCTAGTAATGTGTTTTTCTTTTTAAAAGGATTGTGCGGTGTTACAACAAACCAAATTTGATCTAAATCGCTATGTTCTGCTATATGATTTGCTATAATTAAATGCCCTATGTGAATGGGGTTAAAAGATCCAAAATATAAACCAATTTTCATGTTTTTTTTTGAAGTACTAAGAGTTAATAAAGTTACTTACCTTTTGTTTGGCTTCTGTTAGTGCGTGTTCTAAAGTGTCGTTAACAACTATTGTATCAAACAAAGGGGCTGTTGCTAGTTCGGCAGATGCCTTAGCTACACGCATATTTATTTTATCTTCACTTTCGGTTTTACGTTTTTTTAAACGAATTTTTAAAGCATCTATACTTGGTGGTTTTACAAATATGGCAAGCGTTTCGTTAGGGAATTTTCTTTTAATTCTTAATCCTCCAGAGACGTCAATATCAAAAACAACGTTTTTTCCTAATGCCCAAATGCGTTCTACTTCACTTTTTAAAGTACCGTAAAAATTGTCGCGATATACTTCTTCCCATTCTAAAAAATCGTCATTTTTAATATGCGATTTAAAATCGCTTGCAGATAAAAAATAGTAATCTTTACCATCTTTTTCTGTGCCACGTTTTTCTCTTGATGTTGCCGATATGGAGAACTCTAAATTTAATGTTTCTTGGGTAAGCAAATGTTTTACAATAGTCGTTTTTCCAGAGCCTGAGGGCGCGGAGAATACAATAAGTTTACCTTGTTTTTTTTCTTCTTTCACTACGATTTGCTTTTTTGTGAGCTATTGCTAGTTATGCATGTTACAGCACATTTAATAATTGTTCTTTTATTTTTTCTAATTCGTCTTTCATTTGCACCACTAGTTGTTGCATAGGTGCGTAATTACTTTTAGAGCCAATAGTATTTATTTCTCGTCCCATTTCTTGGCCAATAAAAGCAAGTTTTTTGCCATTGGATTCTTCAGATTTTATGGATTCTATAAAGTAGTTTAAGTGATTTTCTAAACGTACTTTTTCTTCAGTAATATCAAACTTCTCAATATAGTAAACTAACTCTTGTTCAAACCTGTTTTCGTCGTGTTTTTCTTTAAGGTCTTGTACGCCCTTTAGCAAGCGTTCGCGAACACTTTTAACACGTTCTGGGTCCATAGATATTACTTTTTCAAGTATTTTTTTTATGGTAACAACACGATTATTAAAGTCGTTTTCTAAAACTTGTCCCTCGTTTAATCTGTAATCATTTAAAGATTTAATCGCGTTGTGTATTTCGGTATTAATGGTAGTCCATTCATTTTCATCAATTTCTTCTCTAATAGTGTTTAGAGCATCTGGAAAACGAACAGCCATTTTAAGTAAATCGACATCGCTACCATTAACGATTTCTTTTAATTGGGCTATATATTGTTTTACGGCAGGTGTATTTATTTGTGTTGATGTATCTTCTGCCGTTGTTTCAACATAAATTGAAAAATCAACTTTACCACGCGTTAATTTGTCGGCAAGTATTTTTCTTATAGCGAGCTCTTTTTCTCTGTATATAGAAGGCATTCTGGCGTTTAAATCTAAATTTTTACTATTTAAAGATTTAAGCTCAATGGTTATTTTTTTTGTTGGCAATTGTAAAACAGATTTACCGTAACCTGTCATAGAATATATCATAAATACATGTGTTTAAGTTTTACAAAGGTAATTAAAACCTAAAGATTGCAAACTAAATAGTTTTTTAGCATTGTTACGTCTTTAATTTTTAAATTAAAAGACAATTTGAAAAATGCTGTAGCAACATAAAAAGTTTGATTTGTCAAGTAATAAAAATGTAACACAAAATACTACAAACGAGTTGTAAAATAATTAATACTTTTACGCCTAACGCTTGTTTTTTTGTAGTTGATTACTAGTTTATGAAAGTAAAAAGAGTAATAAATATGCAAGAGGTAAATACGGTTTAATAAATACTTATAATGAATAGAATAATTGGTTTAATGGTATTACTAGTTACTTGTTTGTGTCTTTATTCTTGTAAGGACAATAAATCAGGTACTCCTTCTGATGGCTTAAAAGAAGTTAAAGAATTAGAGAACAATATAGCGAAAAATGTTTTGGATGAGTTAATAGCAAATCCGCCAGAAGGCATGTTATGGGTTCCTGGAGGATCTTTTCTACAAGGTGCAGTGGTGCAGGATAAAACAGCCATGGCGCATGAAAAACCACAACATGCGGTTTTGGTAGATGGTTTTTTTATAGATATAACAGAAGTAACAAACGCTTCTTTTAAAAAATTTGTGGACGATACGAACTACATTACAGTTGCAGAGCGCCCAATAGATTGGGAGCTTATGAAAGCTCAACTACCGGAGGGGACACCAAAACCACACGATAGTATTTTACAGCCAGGATCGCTAATGTTTAAAAAAACAGCATCTAAACTCACTAATTTATACGATTTTTCGCAATGGTGGCGTTGGGTTATTGGTGTAAATTGGAAACATCCTAGCGGTGTAAATAGTAGTATTGAAGGTAAAGAAAACCATCCTGTTGTACATATTAGTTTTGAGGATGCGCAGGCTTATTGCAAGTGGGCAGGTAGGCGCTTACCAACAGAAGCTGAATGGGAATTTGCCGCTAGAGGGAAAAAAACCAGTGCTATTTATTTTTGGGGTGACGATTCATCTAAACTACCAAAAATGGTGAATAGTTGGGAGGGCGAGTTTCCTGTTAATAATACTTTAGAAGATGGTTTTGAAAGAACGGCACCTGTAAAATCTTATGCGCCAAATGATTTTGGGTTATATGATATGGCAGGGAATGTATGGGAATTTGTTTCCGATTGGTATAACATAAAGTATTATGAAACACTTAAGGCAGCAAATAAAAATGTAATTAACCCACAGGGAGCAGACAAACCTTATAACCCCAGCCAGCCTTATTTAAAGGAAAAAGTAATTAAAGGTGGTTCATTTTTGTGTAGCGATTCGTATTGCGCAAGTTATAGAGTATCGGCAAGAATGGGTACTAGTATGGACTCCTCATCCGAGCATATTGGATTTAGAACTGTGGCTACTCCAGAAATGCTTTTGGAATAATTTTTATTGAAGCTAAATTGTAATCGTGTTTAAAAGTATATTTTACTTAAAAAAAACCTTTCAATCTTTTGGGTATAAAAAAGTCGTGCAGTGGGAAATCTGCACGACTTTTTATAAATTAAAATTTACATTATTTTTTCCACTTATATATTCTGGAGTTGTTGTCTTTATCAAAAATCATTATTAATTCATCATCAGCATTAATATAAACAGATTTAAGTTCCCATCCTTCTTGCTCTGAGGCTTCTAAAAGACATTTTCTTACATCTGGATTGAATAAATTTAAGTCTGAATTAACTATTATATCGTCGGCTTGCATATTAATCGTAAATAAAAAGATTAATACGGCGCTTAGTAATTGTAATTTTTTCATTTTGTGAGGGTTTTTTAATTTGAATTAAGCAGGTAAAGCTACAATATACTTGTATTTATATGAAAATTTTATAAATTTTTTAACGCTTAAAAATCGCTTAGTTTATATATAAATAATTGTGTCGACTTGTTTTTATTCTATTGAAAAATAGCCTTTAGTCTTTAAAAATAATTGTAGTCTTTTCTTTAGTAGTTATTAATTGAACAGTTCTTCCTAAAATAAGTGCCCTGTTATCTTTTTCGTGTCCCGCAGGCATATTAAATGCTACTGGGAAATTATAATCTGCCAAAGCATCCAATATTAGTTGTTCGATAGATGTGCCCCAAACCGTCGTGTTCGTTTTTATTTTACTCATACTGCCAACAATAACCCCTTGGCAAGTATTAAAATATCCAGCTCGTTTTAAGCTCTGTAACATTCTATCAATATGGTACTTGTATTCTCCAATTTCCTCAATAAATAATATTTTTCCTGCGGTGCTAATACTGGTCTGCGATCCCAGCATGGTGTGTAGCATAGTTAAATTACCACCTACTAATTGCCCAGAGGCAGTGCCAGGTTTATTATAGCTTGAGCTTTCTAAATTATAGTGTAATGGTTTGCCAAATAGGGTGTTTTTAAAGGTTGAAATACTGGCCTCAATACCAGATAAGTTTTGTGGCAAACTCACACACATAATGGCGTGTAAACTTTCCACACCCTCATTATGTATTTGATTATGTAGTGCGGTAATATCGCTATAGCCAATAATCCATTTAGGCTTCGTTTTAAATTTTTCGAAATCTAATTTATCTAAAACTCTAACGGTACCATAGCCACCTCGTGCACACCAAATAGCGCTAATTTTAGGGTTGTCCATAGCATTTTGTAAATCTTCACAACGTTGGCCGTCTGTTCCCGCAAAATGGTTGTTTTTATTAAATACATGTGTGCCAACAACCGTGTGTAACCCCCAGCTTTTTAAAAGTGCTTTAGCTTGTTGTATTTCGCCATCTCTATTTTTTAAAATTCCCGAAGGCGCAACTATAGCAACAGTGTCGCCTACTTTTAAGTATGGTGGTTGTTTCAAGGTTTTGTTTTGTTTTTTAAGTGTTGTGTTTTGCGAATAACTCTTTTCAATTTTAAAGCAAAAGAATAAGCAAAATAGACTTAAAATAAAGATGTGTTTTGTCATAACGTAAAAATACATTTTTTATAAGTTTTAGTTTTATTTTTCTTGGCATCTTTAGCCGTAAACTACAAAGAGCGCTTATATTTAAATTTTAAACCCTAACAAGTATCTTTAAAATTTATAAATACGGGCTACGCAATAGGTTTCAAAATGTTTACTTTTACAGCTTTAAAAAGAAATTATAATGCCAAAAAGATACACTATTACCACAGCACTTCCATATACAAATGGACCTATACATATTGGACATTTAGCAGGTGTTTACGTGCCCGCCGATATTTATGCACGATATTTACGTTTAACAGGAAACGATGTAATATTAATTGGTGGTAGTGATGAGCATGGGGTGCCAATAACTATTAAAGCAAAAAAAGAAGGTGTAACACCGCAGGATATTGTAGATAAATTTCATGCCAATATAAAAAAATCGTTTGAAGATTTCGGAATAACTTACGATAATTATTCGCGAACAACAGCAGCAATTCATCATGAAACAGCTTCTGATTTTTTTAAAACTTTAGATAATAAAGGTCAGTTTATAGAGGAAACATCAGAACAATTGTACGATGCAGAGGCGAATCAGTTTTTAGCAGACCGTTTTATTATTGGTACCTGCCCAAAATGTGGAAATGAAGAAAGTTATGGCGATCAATGCGAAAATTGTGGTACAAGCCACAATGCTACAGATTTAATAAATCCGAAATCGGCAATAACAGGTAATGTGCCTACATTAAAAGAAACAAAACATTGGTTTTTACCTTTGGATAAGCACGAAGATTTCTTAAAAGAATGGATATTAGAAGGGCATAAAAAAGATTGGAAACCTAACGTTTATGGGCAATGTAAATCTTGGATTGATGATGGGTTAAGACCAAGAGCAGTAACCCGAGATTTAGATTGGGGAATTCCTGTGCCAGCAAAAGGTGGCGAAGGTAAAGTGCTTTATGTTTGGTTTGATGCGCCTATTGGCTACATATCTTCAACTAAAGAGTGGGCTGCACGCGAGGGTAAAAACTGGGAGCCTTACTGGAAAGATAAAGATACCAAATTAGTACATTTTATAGGAAAAGATAATATTGTATTTCATTGTATTATTTTCCCATCCATGCTAAAAGCAGAAGGGAGTTATATTTTGCCAGAAAATGTACCTGCTAATGAGTTTTTAAACCTTGAGGGTAATAAATTATCAACTTCTAAAAATTGGGCGGTTTGGTTACCCGATTATTTAGAGGATTTTCCGGGTCAGCAGGATGTGTTGCGTTATGCATTAAACGCGAATGCACCAGAAACCAAGGATAACGATTTTACTTGGAAAGATTTTCAAGCTAGAAACAACAACGAATTGGTCGCTATTTTTGGTAATTTTATAAACCGTGTTGTAGTTTTAACTAATAAATATTATGACGGTATGGTTCCCGAACCTACCGATTTTGATTTAAGAGACCAAGAAACATTAGCAGCAATTAAAGCATATCCAGATGTTATTGCAAGCTCTATTGAGCGCTATCGTTTTAGAGAAGCAGGCCAGGAACTTATGAATTTGGCACGACTAGGCAATAAGTACTTGGCTGATGTTGAGCCTTGGAAAATGGTTAAAGTGGATAAGGCGCGTACGGAATCGATTATGTACGTGGCACTTCAAATATCGGCCGCATTAGCTACTTTAAGTGAGCCCTTTTTGCCTTTTACGTCAAAAAAATTAAAAGGTATTTTAAATATTAACTCTAGTGATGTCGAGACATCATGGAACGAAATAACAACTAAGGACGTTTTACTAAAGGCCAACCATAAAATAGGAAAAGCAGAATTGTTGTTTTCTAAAATTGAGGATGAAACCATTCAATTTCAATTGGATAAATTAAAAGCTAGTAGAAAAGCAAACGAAGTAGCAAATGCTAAAGCAGAGCCACAAAAAGAAAAAGTTACTTTTGAAGATTTTACAAAATTAGATATTCGCGTAGGCACAATCTTAGAGGCAGAAAAAATGCCGAAAACTAAGAAACTTTTAAAATTAAAGGTAGATACTGGTATTGATGTAAGAACTATTGTATCTGGTATTGCCGAAAGTTTTACAGCAGAGGAAGTAATTGGTAAAAAGGTAACTGTTTTAGTAAACCTGGCGCCAAGAGCATTACGTGGTGTGGAAAGTCAAGGAATGATTTTAATGACAGAAACGCCCGAAGGAAAGTTAGTTTTCGTAAACCCTGATGATGCTAACGTAAGTAATGGGTTACAGGTAAGCTAATTGTTTGTTTAACGGCTAAGCTCTATTTTATCAATTTTGTACAGATTAATCTTGTAATTAATGCCTACTAAATAAGACTAAATTTAAATGCAAAAAACATTTACGGAATTTTCTACAAAGGCCATTTTAAAAATAGGAGATGAAGAGCTGCTTAGCGCTTATAAAACACCTAAGCAGCCAGAATTATATACTTTTATAAGGACTGGCATTTCGCCATTGGAAATTATTGTAGATAGTATTCCCTATTCGATAGCACCTAATAATATTTTGGTATTAACAACGGCTCAATATTTTCAGTTTTTAAAAGGTGTAAATGTACAGGTGTATCAATTTAATAGAGAATTTTATTGCATAAAGGACCACGACCAGCAAGTAAGCTGTGCAGGATTATTATTTTTTGGGAATGTGCATATGCCAATAATAGCATTAAATACTAATGAAGCCAAAAAGTTTGAAACATTACACGACGTTTTTTTGGATGAGTTGGAAACCAAGGATAATATTCAGGCTGAAATGTTGCGCATGCTTATGGCGCGCTTCATTATAATAAGTACACGTTTATTAAAATCTAAACAAGGTTTTGTAGAAACTGTAAAGAACACTAAAATAGATTTGCTACGCGAATTTAATATGTTGGTTGAGGCGCATTTTAAAACACAGCATAGCGTTACATTTTATGCAGATAAACTTTTTAAATCGCCAAAAACCTTATCGAATACTTTTGCAAAACTAAATACAACACCATTACAAATTATTCATGAGCGTTTAGTATTAGAGGCTAAACGCCTGTTAATTTATACCGATAAGGCCGCTAAAGAAATTGCTTATGAAATAGGTTTTGATGATGCCTCGCATTTAAGTCGATTATTTAAAAAACATACAGCTACATCACCATCAGACTTTAAAAAGCAGCATAAAAAAATATCTTAAATTTTAATAAATAGGACTATGTTTTAAGCGCATAATAATTTTTTACAAGCTTATCGTAGATCTATTTTGTGTATATGATAGAATAAATCATCATTAAACATGAGTTTTTAAATTTTTTTAAGCTTTCAGGAATTTAAGACTTTTTCATCTTCTAAATAATTTTAAAGATCTTCTTTGTGCTAACTTTTTTAAATAACAATATTAGTATCTTGCAACCTCATTTTAACTATTAATATGCCTAAAAAAACAATTGGTAGAGTAGATAAAGCAGATTTTCCTACCTTAAATTTATTCGATATAGATTTAAAGGTTGATACAGGTGCTTATACCTCTTCTATGCATTGTCACAATTTTTTTGAAGAAGATGGTGTATTGAAATGCTTATTTTATGATAAAGGGCACCCGCTCTATAATGAACAACACGTTATTTTTGAGAATTTCTCTACAACAAAAGTAAAAAGTAGTAACGGAAGTGTTCAGTTAAGGTATAAAGTGAAAACCTCAATAATTATTTTTAATAAAAAATATAGTATATATCTTACTTTAACAGATCGCGATGATATGAAATATCCTATTTTAATAGGGCGTAGGTTTCTTTTAAATAAATTTGTTGTGGATGTTAATAAAAAATATATTTCATTTAATCAGAAAAACAGCGTACAGAAGTCTACAACCTCATTTAATATAGTAAAATAATGAATATTATAATCTTATCAAGAAACCCTAATTTGTATTCAACAAAGCGACTTGTTGAGGCTGCAATAAAAAGAAAGCATACTGTTGAAGTTATAGATCCTTTAAAGTGTGAAATTATTATAGAGAAGAAAAACCCAGCAATTTTATATAAAGGAAGAGTTCTAACTGGTATCGATGCTATAATTCCTCGTATAGGAGCTTCTGTTACTTTTTATGGTACATCTGTGGTACGTCAGTTTGAAATGATGAAAGTTTTCTCTACAGTAGAGTCTCAGGCTTTAGTTAGGTCTCGCGATAAATTAAGAAGTTTACAAGTGTTATCTCGTGCGGGTTTAGGTATGCCAAAAACAGTATTTTCAAATTACACGAAAAATGTTGCTGAGGTTATACAGTATGTGGGGGGCGCGCCGTTAATTATTAAACTTTTAGAAGGCACGCAGGGTCTTGGAGTTGTTTTAGCAGAAACTAATAATGCAGCAGAATCTGTATTGGAAGCTTTTAATGGTTTGCAGGCTCGTGTTATAGTGCAAGAATTTATTAAAGAATCCAAAGGTGCCGATCTTCGTGCTTTTGTGGTAGATGGTAACGTTGTAGGTGCTATGAAGCGCCAGGGGAAAGAAGGTGAGTTTCGATCTAACTTACATCGTGGTGGTAGTGCAGATATTATAGAACTTTCCGATGAAGAAGAAAATGCGGCGTTAAAAGCAGCAAAATCCCTAGGTTTAGGTATTTGTGGGGTCGATATGCTGCAATCTGAGCGTGGTCCATTAATTCTAGAAGTTAATTCGTCTCCTGGGTTGGAGGGTATTGAAAAGGCAACTAAAAAAGATATTGCCAAAACTATAATTAGATACCTGGAACGTAATGTGTAAGGAGTTATGATAGAGGGTTATAGAGATGTTATAACGGTTTTAGGTGAAGATATTCCTTTAGGGGCTTCAAAAGAAATAAATTTTAATATAGCAAAGTTACATACGGCTACTAAAATAGAAGTGCCTGTAATTATAGAGCGTTCTAAAAAGCCAGGCCCTACTATCTTGTTTTCTGCAGGCTTGCATGGCGACGAGATAAATGGCGTGGATATCGTACGTCAATTAATATCAAGAGGTTTAAACAAACCCAAAAGGGGAACCATTATTTGTATGCCTATTTTAAATGTTTTTGGGTTTTTAAATAGTAGTAGAGAGTTTCCCGATGGTCGCGATTTAAATCGGGTATTCCCAGGATCTAAGGGCGGGTCTTTGGCTAGTAGGGTAGCTTACAAATTGATGAATGATATAATTACAGATGTTGATTTGGTAATTGATTTTCATACGGGAGGTGCTAGTCGATTTAATGCTGCTCAAATTAGAATTGTTAATGATGCTCCAGAATTAAGAGATTTAGCTAACATTTTTTCGCCACCATTTGTTTTGTATTCAAAAAATATATCGAAATCGTTTAGAAATGCTTGTTTCCAAAAGAATAAACTTATTCTATTATACGAAGGCGGAAAGTCCTTTTTTGTGGATAATACCATTTCTAAAATTGGGGTAGAAGGGGTTAAGCGTGTGCTTACTCACTTTAATATGTTAAATTCGAAATTTAAAGTTACACCGGCTAAAATTTCGCCTATTTATGTTGAAAAAAGTAAATGGATTCGAGCTAATGCTTCCGGAATGTTTAAATCGCGAATAGCAATAAATTCAAAGGTTTTGGTAGGTGACATATTAGGTCAAATTACAGATCCTTATGGGAAAATTCATCACGATGTTAAATGTAAGTTTGAAGGTTACATAATAAATGTAAACGAGGCTTCTTTAGTATATCAAGGCGATGCATTATTCCATATAGCAACTGAATTTCAAGATTAGTACGTTGTAAATTTATTGGAACCCTTTTTTTTATATAGGTTAAACAAGTTAAAATATGACTAAGCAAGGTTTACGGAAAATATATAGAACGCTTAGGGGCGAGTTAACAAGTGAAAATATAAACGATTTAAGTTTAGAAATTTCAAATCAGTTGCTTAATTTACCTATTTGGAAGTATTCCTTTTATCATATTTTTTTAAGTATTGAGGAACAACATGAAGTTAATACAGATTATATTTTGAGTATTTTATCGGGTAAGGATAAAAATATAATTATCTCAAAAAGTGATTTTTTAACCTTTAAAATGACACATTTTTTGTTAACCGACAGTACAGTTGTAGTTAAAAACACCTATAATATTCCTGAGCCTATTGATGGAATTGAAATTTCTAATAGTAAAATCGAAGTCGTTTTTATTCCCCTTTTAGGTTTTGATAAAAAAGGAAACCGCGTAGGGTATGGCAAAGGTTTTTACGATAGGTTTTTAATAAATTGTAAACCAGAAACGATAAAAGTTGGATTGTCTTTTTTTGAAGCTGAAGCTGAAATCACCGATGTTTCAACTAACGATATCCGTCTAGACTATTGCGTAACACCTAAAAACATTTATACGTTTTAGCGAATAGGCAAGAGCAGGAAATTATTTATCTTGCCTTAGATTGTCCAGTATTGAAAAGTTGAAAGAAACAATTGTTTTTAATATAATTTAAGTTAGCATACCAATAGGCCTATTGATTTATTAATTTCATTATTTAGGTTTTTTTTAATGCTTAGTTTCAAAAGCCTTTTTGTTAAATACAATAAGCATAATGAAACCGGCACTAATGGCCATATCTGCAATATTAAAAACCGGATCGAAAAAACTAAACCTTTTACCGCTCATAATAGGAAGCCAATCGGGTAAATTTATCTCAAATAAAGGAAAGTGTAACATGTCTACAACTTTACCATGTAGTAAAGTATCGTATCCACCTGTTTTAGGTAAAAAGTGTGCTATTTGGCTATTGCTATCATCAAATAGAACGCCGTAAAACACAGAGTCTATAATATTACCTAAGGCACCCGAAAATATTAAGGCAATTGCAATTATAAGTAGGTTTGAGCTTTGTTTTTTAGTTACATCAAATAGCCAATATCCTATACCAAAAATAGCAACAATTCTAAAGGAGGTTAAAATAACTTTGGCTGTCCTGTCTGAGATGAAAGATGCAAAATCACTAATTTTTGTACCCCATGCCATACCATCATTTTCTACAAAAATAATTTTAAACCAGCTAAAAACAGTAACACCTTCATGTAATACAAAATTCGTTTTTATATAAAACTTACTAATTTGATCGGCTACTAGTATTGTAAGTATTAATAGTACGGATTTTTTTAAAGACATAAATTGTTTTCGCTTTTAACATCAATTCTTAAGTATGTTTTATTTTATTATAAAATAGAATTTTAACATTAGTTATGCTTAAGTTTTTAATGAAGTAGAGATGGGTTTATTTGTTATTATGGATAAAACTTATATAATACTACAAAAATCGCCTTTTTGTTAAAGCGATTTTGTAGTGTTTAAAAGTATACGTTAATTATTGTGCGTTGATTTGGTTTTATAGCCCTTATTGCATGTTTTTGGCTTCAATACTTAATGTTGCATGAGGCACAAGTTCTAGTCTTTTTTTATTAATTAGTTTTCCTGTAACACGACAAATGCCATAAGTTTTGTTTTGAATTCTAATTAACGCATTTTTTAAATCGCGAATAAATTTTTCCTGGCGTATTGCTAACTCAGAGTTCGATTCTTTACTAGAAACAGCGCTACCCTCATCAAAAGCTTTAAATTGAGGAGAAGTATCTTCAGTACCATTGTTATGGTCGTTCATGTATGCGCTTTTAATTAATTCTAGATCGTGTTTGGCCTTATCAATTTTATCTTCAATTAACGTTTTAAAAAATGTTAATTCCTGATCTGAAAATTTTACGGTGTCTTGTCCCATAATATTAGTGTTTTTTTATAAATAGTTTGGTCTGTACTTCGTCAAAAGTAATATCTACACCATCTTCCAATTTATCCACCACTTTTAATTCGTTTGTTAAGGTTTCTGTTTTTATATAATCCCTATTGGTATTAATGGCTTCTAAAATATGGTCATCTTTTTGAAATATAACCTCTATTTTATCTGTAACTTCAAAACCAGAATCTTTTCTTAAATTTTGTATTCTATTAATTAACTCTCTAGCAATACCTTCTTGCTTTAAATGCTCTGTAATGGTAACATCTAATGCTACTGTTAGTTGGCCTTCATTAGCAACTAACCAGCCTTCAATGTCTTGAGAGATTATTTCTACATCTGTAAGCTCTAAAGTAATACTTTTTCCGTTTATTACAACATCTAAACTGCTATTTCGTTCTATGGCCTTAATATTTTCTGCTGTAAAGCTGGTAATAGCCTTGGCAACAGCTTTCATATCTTTACCAAATCTTGGCCCTAATACTTTAAAATTAGGTTTTATCTGTTTTACTAAAATATCCGAAGCATCTTCCAAAACTTCAATTTCTTTTACATTAACTTCAGATTTTATTAGATCTGCAACAGCTAATATTTCATTTTTTTTAGATTCTCCATTTACAGGAATCATTATTTTTTGCAGTGGCTGTCTTACTTTTATTTTTTCTTTAGCTCTTAGTGATAATACTAAAGAGGATACGTTTTGGGCGGTTTTCATTTTGCTTTCCAAAGCCTCGTTAACGTACGAGGGGTTATAAACCGGGAAATTTGCTAAATGTACACTCTCAAATGCTTCTTTTTTTGTAGCAGCATTTAAATCTAAATACAGCCTGTCCATAAAGAAAGGCGCAACAGGGGCGCTTAGTTTCGCTATCGTTTCCAAACAAGTATAAAGGGTTTGATAAGCAGAAATTTTATCTTGTTGATAATCACCTTTCCAGAAACGTCTTCTACTTAATCTTACAAACCAGTTGCTTACATAATCTTGGGTAAAGTTGGAAATGGCTCTAGCTGCTTTTGTAGGTTCATAATCAGCATAGAAATTATCTACTTTTTTAATTAATGTATGAAGTTCAGAAAGAATCCAGCGGTCTATTTCAGGTCTTTCGTTTATAGAAATATCAGCTTCATTATAGCAGAAATTATCTAGATTGGCGTATAATTGAAAAAATGAATACGTATTATAAAGTGTTCCGAAAAATTTTCGTTTTACTTCCTCGATACCTTCTAAATCAAATTTTAAATTATCCCAAGGGTTTGCGTTGCTTATCATGTACCAACGTGTAGCATCGGCTCCAAAACTATCCAAGGTTGTAAAAGGATCAACGGCGTTTCCTAGGCGTTTGGACATTTTTTGCCCGTTTTTATCTAGTACAAGCCCGTTTGAGACTACGTTTTTATAGGCTACAGAGTCAAAAACCATAGTTCCTATGGCATGTAGTGTATAAAACCAACCTCTTGTTTGGTCTACGCCTTCTGCAATAAAATCTGCTGGATAGGTTTTACCTTTATCTATAAGTTCTGCATTTTCAAAAGGGTAGTGCCATTGAGCATAAGGCATAGAACCAGAATCAAACCAAACATCTATTAAATCGCTTTCGCGGAACATTTTTTGTCCGGTTGGAGATACTAATACAATAGCATCGACTATATTTTTGTGTAAATCGATTTTAGCATAGTTTTCTTCAGAATTATTTCCAATTTCAAAATCTTCAAAAATATCGGCTTTTAAAACACCTGCAAGAACTGCTTTTTGCATTTCTATTTTAAGTTCCTCAACAGAGCCAATGCAAATTTCTTCTTTACCATCTTCTGTTCTCCAAATGGGTAGAGGGATACCCCAATAGCGAGAACGGGATAAATTCCAGTCGTTGGCATTGGCTAACCAGTTACCAAATCGACCTGTACCTGTGGATTTAGGTTTCCAGTTTATAGTTTCGTTAAGCTCGTACATACGCTCCTTAACATCGGTTACTTTAATAAACCAAGAATCTAAGGGGTAGTATAGAATGGGTTTATCAGTTCTCCAACAATTTGGATAACTATGCTTATATTTTTCAACTTTAAAGGCTTTATTTTCCTCTTTTAATTTAATAGCGAGTTCAACATCAATGGAGCGTTCCGGTGCTTCACCATCATTATAATATTCATTTTTCACGTATTTCCCAGCAAACTCAAGCATTTCTGGTCTAAAACGACCTTGTAAGTCTACTAATGGTACTAAATTACCATTTTTATCCTTTACTAACATTGGTGGAATTTCTGGTGTAGCTTGTTTGCAAACTAAAGCATCGTCTGCACCAAAGGTTGGCGCTGTGTGTACGATACCTGTACCATCTTCAGTAGTAACAAAATCTCCTGAAATTACTCTGAAAGCGTCTTCAGGATTAGCATTTGGTAAGGCATATTTTAAAAGCTGTTCATACTTAATACCTACTAAATCTAAGCCTTTGCATTCTGAAATTATTCGATATGGAATTTTTTTATCTCCAGCTTTATATTCTGCAATTTGTGAAGGCTCTTCAACATTTGTAAATTTTTTGTCAAATTGCTTACTAACTAATTTTTTGGCTAGAATAACTTTTGTGGGCTCAAATGTATATTGGTTATAAGTTTCAACTAAAACATAATCAATTTTTGGGCCAACAGTTAAGGCAGTGTTACTTGGCAGTGTCCAAGGTGTGGTTGTCCATGCTATAAAATACACATCGTCTTCGCCTTTTAAAAAATCTGGCAATGTGCTTTTTAAGGCTTTAAATTGAGCAACGACCGTAGTATCGGTAACATCTTGATACGTTCCTGGCTGGTTTAATTCGTGCGAGCTTAATCCTGTTCCTGCTTTTGGCGAATAAGGTTGAATTGTGTAACCTTTGTAGATTAAGCTTTTATTGTAAATTTGCTTAAGTAGCCACCATACAGATTCCATATATTTAGGCTCGTAGGTAATATATGGTGCTTCCATATCTACCCAGTATCCCATTTTTTGTGTAAGGTCGTTCCAAACATCGGTATAACGCATTACAGCATTTCTACAGGCTGTGTTATAATCTTCAACAGAAATTGTTTTACCAATATCTTCTTTAGTGATTCCTAGTTCTTTTTCTACACCTAACTCAATAGGTAAGCCGTGCGTGTCCCATCCTGCTTTTCTTTTTACTTGAAAGCCTTTCATGGTTTTGTAGCGCGGAAAAATATCTTTAATAGCTCGAGCTAAAACGTGATGAACACCGGGAAGACCGTTTGCTGAAGGTGGTCCTTCAAAAAACACAAAGGATGGTGCTCCTTCTCTAGTGGATACACTTTTTTCAAAAATATTATTTTTTTGCCAATACTGTAGTATTTCGTTTGCTACGTTTGGTAAGTCAAGTCCTTTGTATTCAGGAAATTTAGCGCTCATTTCTTGTGGGTTGTAATAAGTTCGCGAATTTAATGAATTATACTGAAAACAGTTATCTCCTACTTGTTATAATTTAAAACTGTAGTAAAATAAAAGTCACATAATTAACGCTTAATAGACTATAATGTTAAGGTTTTACATATTTTTTGCTACTCCGATGATAAGATATTATTTGTATTGATGGTAAAAATTTTAATTTATAATAATTTTTTTCGTTAATACCTCGTCGGAGGTTGTTCTTATATATACTAAATAGGTTCCTGTAGAAACATTATTAAATTTTATGCCATTTTTTAAACGTGTTTTGGAAATGTTTAATAAATCCATAATATTTTGACCTCGCATATTTATTAGCGATAGTTTAACAACATCGCTTTCTAATTCGTTAATAAATAGGGTCTTTTCTTTATTTTGGAATATTATGGATTGTTCGTTTAATGTAATGTTTTCGGTATTTAAGGTTTGTTGTTTGTTTTGAAAAACAATTTTGAAACGATCATTAAAAATACCTTGGTTTGAATTGAATTGAAAGGGTGTTTTAGATCTTAAATTAAAATAATTTCCGGTTAAATTATCCTTTATAAAGATATCTTGATTGCTTTCAATGTTTTCCAATTCTGTAATGTGTAGTTGAAAACTATTGTTTCCAGAGGAGCTAAAGTTTAGTGGTATAATTTTATCATTTGAAATTGGTCCATAAGCTTGTATGTTCATGTTTTTTCCTTCTAAGCTTAGGTTTAAATCGTTATTACTATTAGCTGTGTTTTCGGCATCGTAGCCATAGTCGTAACCATCTGTGGTATAATTGCTAAATCCTAATAGAAGTTCGCGTGTTAATTGGGGTCCAGATATGGCGTTAATTTCTAATCTGATTTTTTGCATAGTTTCCGTTTTGGTAACTTTATTAGCACCTTTATTTTTTTGTGATTTTGAAAATATAGAACCGTTTGTATAACTGCCATTGGCATCAGACTCCTTTATAAAAACACGTTGGCTGTTGTTAAACTCTACAGTGCCACTAAAAGGTAAAATACCATCGTTTTCAATTTCTGTAATAAAGCCTTGACTTACTGGAATGTATTGTGTTGGCACAAGTGTGCCTTCTTGTAGGCCTGTGTTTTGTCCAAAAAAGCTAATAAACTGTGATGCGCGTATTGAACCTAATTTATTTACCTTTGCATAACCCCCTTCGTATTCGTTTAGTATGTGAGAGTTTCCACCCCATTGTTGCCATAACTGGATGTATCCGGTTATAACACCTTCATTATCATCTATAAATTTGTGAACGTCTATAGCTGAAGGGTAAGGGTTACCTAACAAAAATTCAGTTTTTGAAACATTGGGTATAGAGCCTGTACCTCCAATATCATTTACGGGAACTAGTATGGTGCCATTATTTGGCTTTCCTTCAAAAATATATTGTTGTTCTGTAGCTCCTGTACCAGTTCCTTTTTGAGTGTAACCAATACCGGGTATAATTGGGCTTGTTTCCGAAATTTTGAACCAATCCCAATAGGTGATACCATTGGTGAAGGTGTATAACCAATAGTCGCTTATGTTGCTGTTTGCTGTATAATTTGGTGTAAATTGGAAATTAAGTCCCGAATCATTTTTCAACATTTGTAAGTTAAAGTACGAATTATTAGTATTATTGGTAGTTGCATTGTTATTGGATAAGGTTGTGCTTCCAGGAGCTCCTACCGGTGATGACCAGTAATTGTACCAAAACGGGTTTGATGTGCCTTCTTGCCTTCTTACTATACGGCCATTCAAACTTGTTACTAAATCACTCTTTTCGGTTTGTATTAATTGGGAATCATTTTGTAAATCTAAAGTTCCATTCAATTCAAAATACCAATTATTCTCTACTTCATGGTCGCCTTGTACGGTTAAACTTTGGTTTGAATCTATAATTAAACCTAAAGTTTTAATATCGTGGTTTGCTGTTATGTTATTAGATATTTTTATAATATTCCAGTCTTTATTATTGGGAATATCCTCAATGTCCCAAACATCGCCGTGTAGCCATGTGGTTTCCATATCCCAAGAACCTGCAGAAGCTGTTACGTATGGCATTGGAGCAGTTTCTTCTTGATGGGTGTAGATGTTAAATAAACTGCCATTAAAATTATTTACAGAGTTATCTATAACTTGTCTGTTTATAAAATTAGATCCCATTTTATAATATAGTTCCAAATCACTCCAATTTAATGTGTTACCTGTGTTGAAGTCTTCTATGTTTTTGTTTACAACTACACCGCGGACTAAACCACCAGCTTCTTCTATTTCTTGATAAACGGTTTGTTGTATTTGAGTTTCAGTTAATGCTTTATTAAATACGCGTACTTCGTCTATCCAACCATTAAAGTGATTTGATGGGTTTGTAGTGCTTAGTGGGCCGCCTATAGTAAAGGGTTCTGTACTAGTTTCTAAGTTAGTTAGGTTCGTATCTGTGCTTTCGTATTCTTTTAAGCCGTTATGATATAATTGGGTAGTACCATTATTAAAAACAAGTGTTATATGTTCCCAATTGTTTGTGTTTCCTAGCCATAGCGGGTTATTAAGGGTAACGGTATTCCCTTGGCTGAATACTTTGCATTCTAAATTGCCATTCTGCGTGATTTCTATAACACCTTTCTGGCCAATAACGCCTGCATTTATTTGAGATGCCATGTTCGATTTTACCCAAAACTGTAAAGTAACTTCATTAAGGCCACTTAAATTAAATGTATTTGGAGCCATAACGACATCATCTACGCCATCAAAATCAATGGCTAAAGGGCAATTAGAGATCAAATTATCAATACTAGTACTTGGGTCTTGACCAAAAGGCTCGGCTATATCTAGTACACCATTGTTATTCGAATCGTTGCCATTTCCTAAATTGTAAAAAACATTTGTAGAACCGCCGTTCATGTTTAAATTCCTTACTAGGCTTGTTTCTGTATAGCTACCATCACCTTCAAAGGCATCTGGACAACCATCTGCATCGCTATCTAGATCTAAATAATCGGGAACTCCATCGTTATCTGTATCTAAAACGCAATCTACAGGTCCAAATACAAGATCGTCTAGTAGGTAGTCATTCCCATTTGCAGAATTTCCTCTCCTTACTTGAATAGCAACATTAAGATTAGTATTTATTCCTGTATTAATTAATATTTGAGCTTCTTCCCAAACACCAAATCCTAGGCCTGCTGTACCAAATAGTGTTTGTTGTAAGTTGCCGTTGGCAAGAATTCGAATTTCACCTCTGTCATCTGGAGTAAATTCGGTTGCTCTTGCCCAAATCATGTGTGCTAAGGATAATTGGTAATTTGTATTTGGGCTTACTGCTACATTATTGTATTCAATAACGTTAACGTAATCGTTTCCTGGTCCTGCTTGTATTCCAATTATTTCTCCGCCCGTTGTTAAGCCTGTGGTATGATCTGTGATTGTTCCTGGTGAATTAAAAAAGCAGTTGTTGTCTGGTGCGCCAACAAAATACGTTGGGTTGGGGTTGAACCAAATATTGCTTGAGCAATTTGTTACTTGCTGTATTGATGGTGGTATATCTATGGTTGGGTTCGCAAAAGCAAAATTACAAGATTCATTAATATCCAAAATACCATCATTATCACTATCTAGATCTTCACAATTTATAATGCCATCTCTGTCTGAATCTAAACCTCTGTAGGAAATAATTACATTGTCTATACCAATATCTGCGCCGCTACCTAAGTTTGTATTTTGTCTGAAAGCCAAGTTTACTTCTCTATTGGTGTTTGTTAAGGAAAATGAGCTGTCTGTAATAAAAAATTCAAGGTTTATTAAGTGCCATTGATTATCTACTGGTAATACGCCGTTTGTAGTAGTAGCAATTAAGGTGCCACTAACAGCATCAAAAATATCAAAATTATAAAAATCATCATTATTACCAGAATTGACAACATCTGTTAGAAATACTGCAAAATCATAAAGACCATTTCTAGCTAATGAAATATTATTTACGCTAAACAATTCCCCTGTGTTTCCATCGCCGTCCTCATCATCAAGAAGAAACATACTATTGGAATTGTAAGAGCTTGTTATGTCGGCAAAGGCATTTACAATAAAAAAATCGCCAGATGGTGCGCTAAAAACGGGTGGTAAAACGTTTGGTACGGTGCCGTTTGTTGCTATATCCCAAAGTAAATTCCCGTTTCCGCTGGAGGCATCGGTATTGTTAGCAATAATATATTCACTTCCGTCTGGAAATGCGTTTGGTGTATTGTTTGATAGGGGTTGTGTATTAGTATTCGTGCCTTGGGTAGAGTTTTGTCCAGAAAAATGAAACAAATCTGTTGTGAATCCTTCGCTGCCATCGTTAAGTAGGGGGGTGTTTAACCTAGGTAAGCCTTCAAAATCTTGGAAATAAATAATAGTACTTACTGTATTGGGTGCTCCTAATGTTGTTCCTCTTGCATCACATTCCACAACATCTAAAATACCATCACTATCAAAGTCCTGAGAGCGCATGATATTCGTTATAAGAATAAAAACTATTATTATGCACCGGAGATTTTGGTGTTTTTTTTTCATATTAGAAGGAATAGGCAGTTATGAGATCAAAAAATAAATTTCATTACAGCTTTTGTAAGCTATCTTAAAGTTAGTATTTATTCTACAAAATCAATAATTTAATCGATATAATACTTTATTCTCTTCTTAAGTTCTGTTTTTTGGTAAAATTACACGCTATTGTGTTATGTGTGTGGGGTTTTTTACTAAAAATAGAATATGTGATGTTTGTTTTTTAAAATTAATTTTTGAGGTTTACATGTTTAGTTTAACTATGTATAAAAACTACTAGTTTCGATTTTTTTTAGACTATGTATGTTGCTAAATCGTCAATTTTAGATATTAATTGAATTTGAATAGCAATGTTTTTTAATGATATTTTATTGTACTTTGACACAAAAATTGTTGAGAACCCTAGTTTTTCAGCTTCTAAAATACGTTGTTCTACGCGTTGCACCGGACGAATTTCTCCTGATAATCCAACCTCGGCAGCAAAACATATATCTTTTTGAAGCGATACATCTTCGTTAGAGGATAAAATAGCTGCAACTACAGCTAAATCTATAGCAGGGTCATCAACGTTTATCCCTCCTGTAATATTTAAAAAAACATCTTTTGCGCCTAAACGAAAACCTGCTCTTTTTTCCAATACGGCTAATAGCATATTTAAACGCTTTGCATTAAAACCGGTTGCACTTCGTTGCGGCGTGCCGTAAACAGCAGTGCTTACCAATGCTTGTACTTCAATCATGAGAGGGCGCATGCCTTCTAGTGTAGCTGCTACAGCATTGCCAGATAATTCTTCATCTTTTTTTGAAATTAATATTTCTGATGGATTAGAAACTTCCCGTAAGCCAGAACCTTGCATTTCATATATACCTAATTCATTAGTGGAGCCAAATCTGTTTTTATGGGCTCTTAAAATTCTAAATACATGGTTTCTGTCTCCTTCAAACTGCAAAACAGTATCTACCATATGTTCTAGTATTTTTGGCCCGGCAATATTACCATCTTTTGTAATGTGGCCAATTAATAGAACGGGCGTTGAGGTTTCTTTAGCAAATTTTATAAGTTCTGTAGTACATTCTTTTATTTGTGAAATACTGCCGGATGATGATTCAATAAAATCGCTATGTAATGTTTGAATGGAATCAATAACAACAATATCTGGCTCTAAAGCTTCAATTTGTTTAAATATGTTTTGTGTTTTAGTTTCTGTTAAAATATAGCAATTACTGTTGTTTGGGTTAATGCGTTCTGCACGCATTTTTATTTGTTTTTGGCTTTCTTCTCCAGAAACATAGAGTGTTTTGTATGGTAGTTTTAATGAAATTTGTAGTAGTAATGTACTTTTCCCTATACCGGGTTCTCCACCCAGCAATGTTAAGGATCCTGGTACTATGCCACCGCCTAAAACTCTATTAAATTCACCATCAAAAGTATTTAATCGAGCCTCTTTGGTCGAATCAATTTCGTTAATTCGTAATGGAATTGAAGCTTTACTTGCTTTTGCTGTAGGTGTTTTCCAGTCGTTTTTTTCGGGCTTTTGGATAACCTCTTCCACTATGGTGTTCCATTCTTTACATGCGTTACATTGCCCTTGCCATTTAGCAAATTGAGTGCCGCAGTTTTGGCAAAAAAAAGTAGTTTTAACTTTAGCCATATTTATTTTATAGGGTCCTAAATAATGCCTATTAATTTTAAAGTATAGTGTTGTTAGTAGCCAAAATCTTGTTTTATAGCCTCCGCCTTCTCTAACATAAGGTCTTTTGTAATGCCTCCAATTTCATTTAGTGTATAAGCAGATTGGTATGTTCGCATAGCTTTTTTGGGCTCTCCTGTTTCTTCAAAAAACCGGGCGATGTAATAGGTTCCTAAGAGGGCATCTGGAAATCGTTTTCTTGCTATTTTTCCTAATTCTTCGTAATATTCGTATAATTCTTTTTTTTCTATGGCTGCTGCAATTGCTTTAAAGTCGTTAAGTAATATAGGTTTTTCGTAATCAAATAAATCAGAAATGGTCTGATATTTTTCTTGAAGATATAATACAGGCGAAATTTCTAAATTTAGGATAACATCTTTATATTCTTTTTTTGAAATAGGTTGGTATATTTTAAAAATTTTGTTGATTGCTTTAGGTATGGCAAGTGTAGGAACGGAATAATGTGTAACATCCTTAAAAACACTAAAGTCATAAAGTAGATTTTTATTGTCAATTAAAGTAATGTTTTTGTTTAAAGCTTCGCTCATGCTTTTTATAGATTTTGTGTCATTTTCGCTATTTGCTAAGTAATAAAATGTTTTTTTGTCGATTTTGGTCATAGCTTCTGGGATATAGTCTATCATGCGTGGTGCTAATTCCGGACTAATGCAAATAAAGGCTTGAAACATAGGTTGAGGTTTCAGTAGGTAATAGTTTATAAAGTTGGCTGTTTCGCCATGACCTACAGCTACCCTAAAACTTCCTGCTCTGTAATTTTTTTCAATATGCGGCATTAATTCCATGCCTATGAATTCAAAAAAATTAGAGCCAGCATCTACGGGTAAAGAATTTTTTCCAGAAAACATACAGTCATCAAATCGGCTATCTACTTGATTGATGCCTACCACAATTGCTGGCGGCATATCTTCCCAGTAGCCTACATGGTCCACATTACCTGCAACGGATTCAAACATGTAATCGCCGTCAAAAACTATAAAAATCGGATATTTTACATTGTCTTCAGCGTTATAGTTTCTGGGTAATTGTATTTTTATTTGGCGGTCCTGCCCTAATTTTTCAGAATAAATAGTTTCATATATTACTTGTGCCCCAGATAGATTTATAGCAGAATATAGTATTAGAAATAAAATTAGTGTTTTTTTCATTTTTTATAAATTTTAAATTAGCCTTGGTAAATATAAGTAATTAGTAAGATACTTAAAGGCTATGCTTTAATCGCTTTTCTTACTTAGTTTTCTATTGTAAATAGGTAAATAAATTAAGGATAATCCGCCACAAATTACAAGCATTATAGTTTGCGATGCCCACATGATCCAACCAAAAGCTATACTAGGGGTTTCTGCTATGCCAAAAATTGAAAATGCAGCGTATATGGCTAATGGATAAGAGCCTATACCTCCATTGGTTGCAGCAATACTAAAGCTAGCAGAAATAAATCCTATTAGAATAGCTCCAATTGAAATGCCATTTAAATCTTTAATAGCAAGGGAAGTTGTATAAAACATTAGTAAATACATAATCCATATAAAAAGCGTGTGTAGTATATAGGGCCATTTTTTCTTCATTTTGAATATACTAAGTGCACCTTCTATTAGGCCTTTAACAATATTTTTTATTTTTAATGCAATAACAGATTTACTACGGTTTAAAAATAAAAACAAAAGAATAAGAGTAAGTATGCTTCCAATAATCCCAAAAATAATTTTTGAAGGATTAAATTTGTCCACTAAAAAGTTATAAATAAAATTGAATTCCATAAAAAGGGTAATGCATATAATACTCAACATGATTATTAAATCTGCAATCCGCTCGCTCACAATGGTTCCAAAGCCTTTCTCAAAGGGTACGTTTTCGTAATTTGTAAGTATGGAAGCTCTTGCAACTTCTCCGGCTCTAGGTATGGTGTAGTTTATTAAATATGTCGCAAAAACAGCCATTACGCTATTTTTAAATTTAACATTGTAGCCTAAAGGTTCCAATTGAAATCGCCATCGGTAAGCACGAGATAAATGGCTTAGAAGACCTAGAAACGTGCCTAAAGCAATCCATTTGTAGTTTGCGTGTTTTGCATATTTTAATAACTCATTTACAGATACTTTTGATAGTGAGTACCAAACCAAAAATAGGCCTAATATAAGTGGGAGCCCAATTTTCAATATGTTTTTTACGCTCTTATTCAAACGGTTATTTTAATAGGTTGTTAGCTTCATTAGGGAAAACTAAGGACGGTTTAAATACTTTAGCCTCCTCAATATCCATAAATGCATAGGTAATAAGAATAAGTGTGTCTCCTACTGAAACTTTTCTAGCAGCGGCACCATTTAATGTTATTTCTCCACTGTTGCGCGGTCCTGGTATACAATAGGTTTCTAAGCGTTCTCCATTATCATTATTAACAATTTGAACTTTTTCGCCCTGTATAATATTAGCAGCTTCCATTAAAACTTCATCAATGGTTATACTGCCAATATAATTGAGTTCTGCACCGGTACATTTTACTCGGTGTATTTTAGATTTTACGACTTGAATTTGCATGAGTCAAAGATAATTAATTTAAAGCGATATTATCTATAAGTCTAATATCGTCTGCATAAACAGCAATAAATGCACGATATGCTTTTTTGTTTGATTTTCGTTTTGCTGGTTTTAGTGTTGTGGTATCTGCTATAATAAAGTATTCTAGCTCAAAGAGTTTATTATTGGCAAATTGCTTCTCAACCCATTCCGTTATATTAGTAACACTTTTTGTGCCAAATTTTTCTTTGGCAGTTTTTAAAGTTTTGTAAATAAATGGCGCTGTATTTTTGTGAGCTGTTTTAAGGCGGGTATTTCTAGAGCTCATGGCTAATCCATTTGTTTCCCGATGGATTTCGCATCCTACAATGTTAACGGTAAGCTTATGTATCTCTACCAATTTTTTAATAATGGCTAGTTGTTGAAAATCTTTCTCTCCAAAGTAGGCATTATGTGGTTTAATAATTTCAAAAAAACGCTTAACAATTGTGCCTACACCGTTAAAATGTCCGTCCCTGAATTTGCCTTCCATTTCATGTTCTAAGCCATCAAAATCAAATTTCTCAGAAACGGTGTTGCCCTTGTATATATCATCAACTGTTGGTGCATAAACTAAAATATTAGTTGCACTAACGGTTTTTAATAAATTAATGTCTTGTTCTAGTGTTCTTGGGTAATTTGTAAGATCTTCATTGCTATTAAATTGGGTAGGATTAACAAAAATGCTAACGATTACCTTGTTGTTTTCTGCTAAAGCTTTTTTAACTAATTGTAAATGCCCTTGGTGTAGGGCGCCCATAGTAGGTACCATGCCAATGGTGTCTCCTTTTAGCTTTAAACCATCAATAATAGATGTGATTTGTTTTTTTTGTATATAAATTTCCACGTTTTAATAAAAAATTAACGATTGCAAACTTATGATTTTACAACCACTTAGCATAAAATTTTGTACTTTTGCTGTTTTTTATTTTAACTTTTTTTTTAGGCTGTAGCTTTATTTGAAAATTTTTATAAAAAATTACAGGAAAAACAGTAGCAATAAAGACTATAACTTTATAGTGTTTTAAGTTAACGAAATTAGATATATGAAAGATAAGAGGATATTATACGTGTCATCTGAAGTAGTGCCATATTTACCTGAAACCGAAATTTCTTCGGCATCTTTTGATGCGCCTAGATTGGTAAATCAACAAGGTGGACAAATAAGAATTTTTATGCCTAGGTATGGTAATATAAATGAGAGAAGACACCAACTACACGAAGTTATTAGGTTATCTGGAATTAATCTAGTTGTTAACGATTTGGATATGCCTCTAATAATAAAAGTGGCCTCTATACCAAAAGAGCGTATCCAAGTTTATTTTATTGATAATGATGAGTACTTTAAAAGAAAAGCAACGTTGACGGATGAGGACGGGAACCTGTTTTCTGATAATGATGAGCGTGCCATTTTTTTTGCTAAAGGCGTTATTGAGACTGTTAAAAAATTAAATTGGGCTCCAGATATTATCCATGTTCATGGTTGGTTGGCAGCATTGTTACCTTTGTACTTAAAAGAATATTATAAAGATGAGCCTTTATTTAATGAGAGTAAAATAGTTACTTCAGTGTATAGCCAAAGTTTTGAAGGCACATTAAATAAGGATATGGCAAATAAAATTAGGTTTGATAATATAAACGATGCGGCTATTAAAAATTTAGATAGCCCAACCTATAATAACTTAATGAAAGTTGCCATCGATTATTCAGATGCACTTATCGTTGGTTCTGAAACACTACCAGAGGAATTAGAGTCCTATTTAGAAAAAGCAGATAAGCCTACTTTAGAATTTAAAAGTAAGGACGAGTTTGGAGAAGCGTATACTGGTTTTTTTAACGAAACTGTTTTAGGTTAAAACCTATATTCACAATAGATTATATGAGAAACGTATTTAAAGTTTTTAAATTTTTAGCTCTTAGCATTTTTGTATTCACATGTTTTATTGCTTGCGATGAAGAATTTAGTACTATAAACAGTAATAATGGTGTTTTAGGAGAAAACAATGCTAATTTTGTTACGGACTCATTAGAATTGCCAATAGCAGCGTATAATAAAAAGTTAAATGCCGTACAAGTTAATAACTTGCCAGGATATTTGTTAGGTGTTTTTAACCAGCCTGATTATGGGCAGACTACTGCTAGTATAATCTCGCAAGTTGCACCAGAGGCGGAGTCCATGAGGGAAAACTTTGGAGAGAATCCTATTGTGGAGTCTGTTATAATAAATATACCATACTTTAGTACGGTTACGGGTGTTAATACTACCAATAAAAATATTTCTTTCTACAAATTGGATTCGCTTTACGGTAATACTTCCAATCCTATAAAATTATCTATTTATCAAAACGATTATTTTTTGAGAGATTTTGATCAAGCTGGCAATGCGTCTGCTGTTCAAAAGTATTATTCGAAAGCTGAAAATTTGCCAAATCCGTCACATAATTTTGCTTTGGATGGTACACAATTAATTGATTTTGATGCCAATTTGGGTGCATTAATATATGAAGATTTAGAGTTTACATATAGCAATCAGGCAATAGAATTATTGGATAATAGGAATGCAGATAACCCAACAACCTCATACGGCCCACCAGCATTAAGAATTCGGTTAGATAAAGAAACGGATAGTGCCAAATTAGCTTTCTGGCAGCGCACTATAAATGATCTTAAAAATGGTATTGTTTTAAACAATGCTAATGCATTTAAGGCCTATTTTAGAGGTGTGTATTTTAAGGTAGAACCCATTACGAATGGCAGTAATATGGTTTTGTTAAATCTCGCAGGCAAAACAACTTCGGAGTTAGCTTCAACCGGAGCTAATTTTAGCACGGCAGGCGCTAATATTACTATAAACTACACTAAAGGGTTAGAAAATGCAAGAACTGAAGATTCGTATGTCTTAGAGTTTAGTGGAAATCGTCTTAATACCTTTAAAAATCAATTTAATACGGCACTACTTAATGGAGACCAGGTAAATGGTGATGAAACTCTATATCTCAAGGGCATGGAAGGATCAATGGCCGTAGTTGATTTATTTCCAACAGCGGAAGCTCTAGAGGATTTTAGAACGCAATTTATTAATTCAGATGGCACTCAAAAAAAATTGCTTAATGAGGCGCAATTAATAATTAACGAAAATGCAGAGTTACTCTCAAACCCAATAGATGTCAACGGAGATACTTTCCATAAATATGACCGGATTTACGCTTTTGATATTGCAAGTAATAGCGTATTGTTAGATGCAGGAATTGATCCTAGCGTGAACAGGGATGATCCATTAAATTCTAGAACATTTAGTTTAGGTCAAAGGAGTAGCTCTGGTCAATATGTTATTCGCGTTACAGACTATTTAAATAACATTATCCAAAATGGCTCTACAGATTATAAAATAGGCTTAGTGCTATCTACAAATGTTAATATTGTTGCTAATTCTAGTGTACTTAATAGTAACGATGTTATTGAGAGTGTACCCACAGCATCTATTATTTCCCCAAGAGGCACAATTCTTTATGGAAGTAATACTTCAGAATTAAACAATGATAAACGTTTAAAATTAAAGTTGTTTTTTACTCAATCTAAAGAGAACTAGTAGATTAATTTTAGCTTTATAGGTGATTACTTATTAAGGAAAATAAAATTTTAAGACTTAAATGTATTGCTAGGTTAAATAGAGTTTTTGTGTTTATTTTTTAATTTGCACGATTATCTAGAATTTACAGAGTTTTAAAATTAAATTCGAAAATTATGTGTGGAATTGTAGGATATATTGGGCCAAGAGAAGCGTATCCCATTATAATTGAAGGTCTTAAGCGATTAGAATATAGAGGTTATGATAGTTCTGGTATTGCTTTGTTTGATGGTAAGGAACTAAAAGTAGCTAAAACAAAGGGAAAAGTAGCAGATTTAGAGGCTCGAGTTGCACAGGAGATTTCAAAAACAGGAAATGTTGGTATTGGGCATACACGATGGGCAACCCATGGCGTGCCTAATGATGTTAATTCACATCCGCATTTATCAAACTCTGGCGATTTGGTTATTATTCATAATGGTATTATTGAAAATTATGAATCTCTTAAACAGGAATTAACCAAACGAGGGTATTTTTTTCAGTCTGATACCGATACTGAAGTATTAATAAATTTAATTGAAGACGTTAAAAAGCAAGAAAAGGTAAAATTAGGTAAGGCAGTACAAATTGCCTTAAACCAAGTAGTAGGAGCCTATGCTATTGCTGTTTTTGATAAAAATAAACCGGAAGAGATTGTTGTGGCTCGTTTAGGAAGTCCGTTAGCAATTGGTGTTGGTAAAGATGAGGATGAATTTTTTATTGCTAGTGATGCTTCACCTTTTCTAGAATATACTAAGAATGCTGTGTATTTGGAAGATGAAGAAATGGCAGTTATTAGATTTCATAAGGGTATTAAGATTAGAAAAATAAAAGACGATTCTTTAGTCGATACTTATGTACAGGAACTTCAACTTAATTTAGAGCAAATTGAAAAGGGAGGTTATGATCATTTTATGCTTAAAGAAATTTATGAGCAGCCAAAAGCGATTACAGATACTTATAGAGGGCGTTTATTAAGAAACGACGCGATTATAAAAATGGCCGGTATCGAGGATAATATGAAAAGGTTTCTTAACGCTAATCGTATTATCATTGTGGCCTGTGGTACATCATGGCATGCTGGTTTAGTAGCTGAATATATATATGAAGATTTGGCCAGAATACCAGTGGAGGTAGAGTATGCGTCAGAATTTCGATATCGAAACCCAGTTATTAGAGAAGACGATATTGTTATAGCCATATCGCAATCTGGAGAAACAGCAGATACCCTGGCAGCTATTAAGTTAGCAAAAGCAAAAGGTGCGTTTGTATTTGGAGTTTGTAATGTGGTAGGTTCATCCATTGCTAGAGAGTCGGATGCAGGTGCATATACCCATGCTGGACCGGAAATAGGTGTGGCGTCTACTAAGGCTTTTACAACGCAAATTACAGTATTGACCCTTATTGCTTTAAGGTTAGCAAGGGCAAAAGGAACTATTAATAGTTCCGATTTTCGTAAGCATCTTTTGGAATTAGAAATGATTCCGGCAAAGGTAGAAAAAGCTTTAGAGTCTGATGCGAATATCAAAGCAATAGCAGAGGTTTATAAGGATGTTAATAATTTTTTGTATTTGGGAAGAGGATATAACTTTCCTGTGGCTCTTGAGGGTGCGCTTAAATTAAAAGAAATATCATATATTCATGCTGAGGGTTATCCTGCAGCAGAAATGAAACACGGCCCCATTGCTCTAATTGATGAGAATATGCCTATTGTTGTTATTGCAACTAAAAAAGGGCATTATGAAAAAGTTGTAAGTAACATCCAGGAAATTAAATCTAGAAAAGGAAAAATTATTGGTGTTGTTACAGAGGGCGATACTCAGGTAAAGAGTTTAGCAGATCACGTTATTGAGGTTCCAGAAACTCTAGAGTCGCTATCGCCACTTCTTACAACTATACCACTCCAGCTACTATCCTACCATATAGCTGTTATGCTAGATAAAAACGTTGATCAGCCAAGAAATTTAGCAAAAAGTGTTACGGTAGAGTAATTAAACAACCATTTATTTCTTTTACTAATTCTCATCTTGTTATTAACGGGTGAGAATTGTTGTATAATTCTTTGTTTTTTTTAGAATTGTAAGCATTTTCTATATACTTGTGTTAAAATAAAACTATGTACTTATTTTATTGTTAATGTTTGTTAATTTTGTGCTTTCAAAAATTAATCCCTTTATTTAAATGAAAAGCATTTTTTTATATTTATTCGTATGTTTTAGTGGGCTATTATATTCCCAGACTTCAATCACTGGTTTAGTTTCAGATAGTAGCAATAAACCCATTTGGGGAGCTAAAATTGTTATTGTTGGTAGTACAGAGGTTGCTTTTTCGGATTTTGATGGCAGTTTCTCACTATTCACAAATTTGAAACCCCCTTTTTCAATTCAGGTAAATGTTCTAGGTTTTGAAGCTTCTACTGAGGCGATAGTTTCAGCTTACCAAAAGGTAGAATTCACGCTTAAAGAAAATACTTTTTTGGATGAAATTGTAGTCTCTGCATCCAGAGCACCAGAGCGTGTATTCGAGTCGCCGGTTACTATCGAGCGATTTGGTTTAAAAGATATTAAAAATACAGCTTCTGCCGGATTTTACGATGGATTAGAGAATTTAAAAGGTGTAGATGTTAATGTGAATAGTTTTACTTTTAAATCTATTAATACAAGAGGGTTTGCAACATTTGTGAATACCCGTTTTATGCAGCGTGTAGATGGTATGGATAATGCTGCTCCTTCACTTAATTTTCCATTAGGTAACTTATTAGGTGTTATAGAAACAGATTTGGAGAGTATAGAATTATTACCGGGTGCAGCATCTGCTTTATATGGTGCTAACGCTTTTAACGGTGTATTGTTTATGACGAGTAAAAACCCCTTTGATTATACAGGAATAAGTGCTTATTATAAACAAGGTCTAACATCTCAGGAAGCGACTGGCAACAATGCTTATAAGGATTTTGGTGTTAGATTGGCTCACAAATTTAACAATAAGCTTGCTGCAAAAGTAAATTTTGGACTTTTGGAAGGTACCGATTGGGGTGCAAATGATACGAGAGGAAAGGATAGACTTACTAACTTCTTAAAATCAAATAGTACCAGAGCAAATGATCTGGATTACGATGGTGTAAATGTTTATGGCGATTTAGTAAGTTCAAATTTGGCTACTGTAAAGGCAAGCCCTGCATTTCAAGAAGCTTTAGTGAATGCCGGAATCGATCCAGCAGACGCTAATTTAATACCTAATGTGGATGTAAGTAGAACAGGTTATAGCGAAATGGATTTGACAGATTATAACGCTAAAAGTATTAAATCCAATTGGGGATTGTATTTTCGTCCTTGGGAAAACGATTTTGAAATACAATATGTTGGTAAAGTTGCTTTTGGTACTACTATATTCCAAGGTGCAAACCGTTATTCAATTGATAATTTTTCTTTATCTCAACATAAATTAGAGGTTAAAAATGATGATTTTTTTGTTAGAGGTTATGTAATAGGAAATAATGCAGGCGACTCTTACGATATGGTTTTTACCGGTGTAAATGTTAACAGGCAGTGGAAATCAGATAACCAATGGTTTGGCGATTATGCTCAGCAGTTCTTGCTTAGTACTTTAAGTGGTGGTAATAACGATGCAGCACATACTGCAGCTCGAAATTTTGCTGATACTGGTAGGCTTGAACCCGGAACACCCGAATTTAAAGCAGCTTTTGACAGGGTAACGAGCGATTCAAATATTTTAACAGGAAGTCAACTTAAAGATGAGTCAAAAATTTACCATTCAGATGCTAATTATAATTTTGGTCATCTAACGGATTTTGCCGAAATTCAGGTTGGAGGTTCTTTAAGACAATATGTGTTAAATTCCTCTGGTACAATATATAACGATCCAAATGGTAAAATAACGTATTCGGAATTGGGTTTGTATACACAATTCCAAAAGCAATTATTGGAAGATGAAAGTTTAAAATTAACGGCATCTCTAAGGCTTGATAAGTCCGAGCTTTTCGATGCTTTTTTCTCGCCTAGACTATCTTTGGGTTATAATGTCGGTGGGTCTAAAAACCATAATATTCGAGCATCATTTCAAACAGGATTCAGAAACCCAGATACACAATCTTTATATGTAGGGTTGAATTTAGGGCCTATAGTTTTAATAGGTAGTGCATTAGATAATCCAGAGCGTTTTTCAAGAACCGTAAGTGGATCAGATTTGTCGGTTACAGGTCGTGCTATATTAGGGTCAAATAGTTATACTTATAATGGTACCGGTGCCTATAATAATTCTTTTACAAGAAGTTCTGCAGCTGCATTTGGAGAAAGTGTAGCAGCAGGAACTCCTAATACAGCTTTATTGGAAATTGCAAATCCAAATAATGTTATGCCTGAGCAAGTAAGTTCTTTTGAATTCGGTTACAGGGGTAAAGTTGAAAATTTAGTTATGGATTTTAGTGTATATTTTAACCAATATCAAAATTTTATCAATACTGTAGATGTTGTTAATCCGTTTTATGGTGATGTGGAACTTAATCAAAGTACTCCTGTAGGTGGTACTCCAACACCTTTAGCTTTAGTTGCTTTAGCAAATGGAGATTTTGAAGTCTTTAAAGCTTACACAAATACCTCAGAAGATGTGAATTCTTATGGAGCCTCTTTAGGTGCCTCTTTAAAAGTTTTTGGGGATTTTGATTTAGGTATGAATTATACATACGCAAAGCTGGACTTTGATAATCAAGAAAATTCAGATTTTCAAACAAACTTCAATACACCGGAACACAAAATGAAAGCCACATTTGGAAATACGGATGTTTTTAAAAATGTTGGGTTTAATTTAGCATGGCGTTGGAGTGATAATTATTTGTGGGAATCTGCATTTCTAACAGCAGATGTTCCTGCCTATCACGTTATGGATGCTCAAATAAATTTAAGAATTCCAAAATATAAATCAGTAATTAAAGTTGGTGCGAGTAACCTATTAGGCGATGAATATTTTACTGCCGTAGGAACAGGATTAATTGGTTCTCAGTATTACATGTCATTAACCATTAATAACCTGTAATTTTAAATATGTAAGTTATATTTTTTAATGTTTCTTATTGTTTTTTTTTATCGTTTACGTAATCGACGGATTACAGGACGTTTAGTAAATTTTAAAAAAGCAGTCTAAAAATTAAAAAAACACAATAAATTACACAAATAAGAATTCGTTTAATTATAAAAAAATAGTCATCTTTTAAAAAAAAGGATGACTATTTTTTTTGCTTTCAGTCTATTATTTTAATGAAATGATAATATTTTGCCATTTTTTTTATGGAAAATCTATTATGAACCCGTAATTTTATTTACATTTACTAAGTAGTTACGTGTAAAATTTAAAGTATTTTTGTTCTTTAATTAAATTCTATAAACTAAATGAAAACTATTTTTTCCTACTTAATGGTCTTTTTTTGTGGCATAACCTTTTCACAAACCACTATCACAGGTTCAGTGCTTGATGATAACAGTCAGCCAATTCCTGGCGCTAATATTATTATTTCTGGGAGCTCTACGGGTACAGTTACAGATTTTGATGGTAATTTTTCGTTAACCACCAATTCTTTTAATCCGCCATTTGTTATTGAAGCAAGTAGTGTAGGTTTTGAGTCGTTATCAAAAGATGTTACGTATAATAATCAAAAAGTTAATTTCATTTTAATTGAAGGTACTTCGTTGGATGAGATTGTTATTTCGGCTTCAAGAACTCCAGAACGTGTATTTGAATCTCCTGTTACTATAGAACGTTATGGTTTAAAGGAATTGAAAAATACGGCATCTGCAGAATTTTATGATGGCCTGGAGAATTTAAAAGGGGTAGATATTAACACAAACAGTTTAACATTTAAGTCTATAAATACCAGGGGTTTTGCAACATTTGCAAATACGAGATTCATGCAACGTGTAGATGGAATGGATAATGCAGCACCTGCGCTTAATTTTCCCTTAGGAAACTTATTGGGTATGGTAGAGACGGATGTTCAAAGTGTTGAGTTATTACCTGGAGCAGCTTCAGCTCTTTATGGTGCCAATGCTTTTAATGGTGTTCTTTTTATGACAAGCAAAAGTCCCTTCGACCATACTGGAATTAGTGCATATTATAAACAAGGTATTACATCGCAAGAAGTATCTGGTAATAATGAATATAAGGATTATGGTATTAGAGCTGCTTATAAATTCAACGATAAATTTGCAGCGAAAGCAAACTTTAGTTATTTACAAGGGACTGATTGGGCAGCAAATGATACCAGAGGCAAAGACAGGGTAACCTCTTTAATTAATCAAAATAGTACAAGAACTAACGATGTTGATTATGATGGTGTAAATGTTTATGGCGATTTGGTAAGTACAAATTTATCTGCGGTAAAAGCAAGTTCTGTATTTCAAGAAGGTTTAATAAATGCAGGTATTAATCCAGCTGTAACCAATTTGATACCAGATGTTAATGTTAGTAGAACGGGTTATAATGAAACCGATTTAACCAATTACGATGCAAAAAGTATTAAAGCAGATTGGGGTTTGTTTTATCGCCCTTGGGAAAACGATTTTGAAATTCAATACGTTGGTAAAGTGGGTTCTGGCTCTACCCTCTATCAAGGTAGTAACCGCTATTCAATAAATAATTTTTTCTTATCTCAACATAAATTAGAAATTAAAAATGATAATTTTTTTGTTAGAGGTTATGTTACTGCTGATAATGCAGGAGATTCTTACGATTTAGTGTTTACAGGTGTAAATGTAAACAGGCAGTGGAAATCAGACAATCAATGGTTTGGAGAATATGCACAGCAGTTTTTGTTAAGTACGTTAAACGGGGCTAATGGCGATGTTGCACACGCAAGTGCTAGAGAATTTGCAGATAGAGACAGATTGGAACCTGGAACACCAGAATTTAAAGCAGCTTTTGATAGAGTTAGAAGCGATCCAAATATTCTAACAGGAAGTCAACTTAAAGATGAGTCTAAAATATATCATTCAGATGCTAATTATAATTTTAGCCACTTAACCGATTTTGCAGAAATTCAGGTAGGAGGATCTTTTAGGCAATACGTATTAAACTCTTTTGGCACTATTTATAACGATGCAGATGGTGAGATTCCTTACTCTGAAGTTGGTTTGTATACGCAAGTACAAAAAAAATTATTAGAAGATGAAAGTTTAAAGTTAACTGCATCTTTGCGTTTTGACAAGTCTGAACTTTTCGATGCTTTTTTCTCCCCTAGACTTTCTTTAGGTTATAATATTGGAGGCTCAAAAAACCATAACGTTAGAGCATCTTTTCAAACAGGATTTAGAAATCCGGATACGCAATCTTTATACATTGGGTTTAATTTAGGACCAATAGTATTAATAGGAAGTGCACCAGATAATCCAGAGCGTTTCTCAAAAACAGCAAGTGGCGATGATTTGTCATTAACTGGTCGTGCTATAGTTGGTTCAGATAGTTTTACGTACGATGGTACAGGAGCATATAATAATTCTTTTACAAGAAGTTCTGTTACGGCCTTTGGGCAAAGTGCAGCTGCAGGCGCGCCAAATGCAGATTTGTTGGAAATAGCAAATCCAAATATCGTACAACCCGAACAAGTAAGCTCTTTTGAATTTGGTTATAGAGGAAAAGTTGAAAAAGTTGTTTTAGATTTTAGCGCTTATATTAATCAATATGAAAATTTTATTACCACTGTAGATGTTGTTAATCCATTTTATGGCGATGTAGAATTAACACAAACAACACCTGTAGGCGGTTCGCCAACACCTTTAGCTTTAGTGGCTTTATCTAATGGTGATTTAGAGGTTTTTAGAGCGTATACGAATACAACCCAAGATGTTAATTCTTACGGCGCATCTTTTGGTGCATCAACAAAGGTTTTTGGCGATTTTGATTTCGGTTTAAATTACACATATGCTAAGTTAGATTTTGATCGTGAGGCAAATTCAGATTTTCAAACTAATTTTAATACACCAGAGCATAAAGTTAAAGCTACTCTTGGTAACACTGATATCTTCAAAAATATTGGATTTAATTTAGCATGGCGTTGGAGTGATAATTATGTATGGGAGTCCACATTCTTAACGGCTAATGTACCTTCATTTCATGTCGTAGATGCTCAAGTAAATTTCAGAATTCCAAAATATAAATCTTCTATTAAAGTTGGTGCAAGTAACCTGTTGGGTGACGAATATTTCACAGCTGCAGGAACCGGATTAATAGGCTCTCAGTATTATGTTTCTTTAACTATTAATAATTTATAAAATAAAAATTATGAACTTTAAATATATTGGTTTTTTCACCCTTTTGATTGGATTTTTATCATGCGAGGAGACGGCAAGCCCAATTCCCGAACAAGTAGCGTTGCCAGAGTTAACTTCTGGTTCTGTTGATTTTTCAAATTATGTAGCTTTAGGAGCTTCTTTTACAGCGGGTTTTACAGATAATGCATTATTTATAGCAGGACAGGAAAACTCCTTTCCAAATATTTTAGCGCAGCAATTTTTAAAGGTTGGAGGTAGTGCTATGGTACAGCCATTAACGTCTGATAATTTAGGAGGCCTTGCCGCAGGAGGCAATAGATTACCTGGTTTTAATCCGAGGTTAGTTTTTGGTGGAGGCGGGCCAGTACCCTTAGAGTCTGTTGTTGGACCCGTTACAGTTGGTACAGATATTGTTTTGAATAATCCTGTTGGGCCATTTGGTAATATGGGCGTTGCTGGTGCTAAAAGTTTTGATTTATTGTTTGATGGTTATGGTAATCCAGCAAATTTAGCAACAGGTAGAGCAAACCCTTATTTTGTAAGAATGGCATCTAGTCCAAATGCAACTATGCTTGGCGATGCGATGTCTCAAAATCCAACATTTTTTACACTATCCGAAATGGGAGGGAATGACGTTTTAAGTTTTGCAACTTCTGGAGGTTATGGATCTAATAGTATAACACCAATTGATGGACCTCCTGGTGTTGGTTTTAATGCAACGTTTGAAACATTAATAAACACATTAACATCCAATGGAGCCAAAGGTGCTGTAACTAATGTGCCTTCTATAACAGATTTACCTTTTTTTACAACTATACCAAACAATGCATTAGTTTTAGACACTGCTACTGCCGCACAATTAACAGGTGTTTTTCAAGCTGTTAGTGGTATATTTTTGCAAAGTGCTGTTTTACAGGGTGTGCCTTTGGCTCAAGCACAGGCTTTAGCTGGGCAATATGCTATTACTTTTAGTGCAGGGCCTAATAGGTGGGTAATTGATGTTCCTGTATCAGAAACAAATCCTTTAGGTTTCAGGCAAATGACAGAGGACGAATTACTTTTGTTAACTATCGATCAAGGCGCTTTAGCTCAGGGTTATGGTACGGTTGCTTTAACTCCTGAAGTTTTACAAGTATTAGGGTTATTACAGCAGGGAGGTACTCCCACACCAGAACAAGCAGGTTTAGTAATTGCTGCAGTTAATGGTATTGATGATAAAGATGTTCTGGATAATGATGAATTAGCTAGTATTAGAACAGCAACAGATGCTTATAATAGTACTATATTAAATGTTGTATCATCAAACGAGAATGTTGTTTTGGTAGATCTTAACGCTGTTTTAAATGAAATGGGAAGTACGGGTATTAACTTTGATGGTTTTAACTTATCATCCGAATTAATTACTGGAGGAGCCGTTAGTTTGGATGGTATTCATTTAAATCCAAGAGGATATGCACTTATGGCTAATAAATTTTTAGAAGCTTTGGATGCTGGTTTTGGAACAAATTTTGTTGCCTCGGGCAACGTTGCGAAAGCAAATGATTATCCAACAGGCTTTTCTCCACAATTACAGTAAGATAGCAAAAAAATAGTAATTAAAAAGCACCATCAGTTTGATGGTGCTTTTTAATTACTGAAAAAGCAATAATAACAACTTTTATTTTAAATTAAAACTATTATATTTGCACGCGAAAACTAAAAGGTTTTCACTGAGTTAAATTGCATATTAATAAACATATAAGTAATGGCTAAAGTTACAGGTAAAGTTGCACAAATAGTAGGACCAGTTATCGATGTTGAATTCGCTGCCGGATCAGAACTTCCAAAAATTTACGATTCATTAGAAATTAAAAAAGCAGATGGTACGCTTTTAGTATTAGAAGTACAATCTCATATTGGCGAAGATACAGTACGTACTATAGCTATGGATTCTTCGGATGGTTTAAGCCGAGGGACTGAAGTTTTTGCAACAGGTGCACCTATTCAAATGCCAATTGGTGATGATGTTTATGGTCGTTTGTTTAATGTTATAGGAGATGCCATTGACGGTCTTGGAGATTTACCTAAAGCAGGAAATGCCGGGTTGCCAATTCACCGTAAGGCTCCTAAATTTGAAGATTTATCTACTTCTACCGAAGTTTTATTTACAGGTATTAAAGTAATCGATTTAATTGAGCCTTATGCTAAAGGTGGTAAAATTGGATTATTTGGTGGTGCAGGCGTGGGTAAAACTGTATTGATACAAGAGTTAATTAACAATATAGCTAAAGGACACGGTGGTTTATCTGTATTCGCAGGGGTTGGTGAAAGAACTCGTGAGGGAAATGATTTACTTCGTGAAATGTTAGAATCAGGCATTATTAAATATGGTGATGATTTTATGCATTCTATGGAAGAAGGCGGATGGGATTTGTCTAAAGTTGATAAGTCAGGAATGAAGGAATCAAAAGCGACTTTCGTATTTGGTCAAATGAATGAGCCTCCTGGAGCGCGTGCACGTGTGGCTTTGTCTGGTTTAACAATTGCGGAATATTTTCGTGATGGTGCTGGAGAAGGACAGGGGAAAGATGTTTTGTTTTTCGTAGATAATATTTTCCGTTTTACACAAGCTGGGTCTGAGGTTTCTGCATTATTAGGTCGTATGCCTTCTGCGGTAGGTTACCAACCAACATTAGCAACAGAGATGGGTGCGATGCAAGAGCGTATTACTTCAACAAAAAGAGGTTCTATTACATCTGTACAAGCGGTTTATGTACCTGCAGATGATTTAACAGATCCTGCACCTGCTACAACCTTTGCTCACTTAGATGCTACTACGGTACTTTCAAGAAAAATTGCAGAGTTAGGTATTTATCCTGCAGTAGATCCATTGGATTCTACATCACGAATTTTAACTGCAGATATTTTAGGTGATGCGCATTACAATTGTGCACAACGTGTTAAAGAGTTATTACAACGTTATAAAGAATTACAGGATATTATCGCTATTCTTGGTATGGAAGAATTATCAGAAGAAGATAAATTAGCCGTAGGTAGAGCAAGACGTGTGCAACGTTTCTTATCACAACCTTTCCACGTAGCGGAGCAATTTACTGGTCTTAAAGGTGTTTTAGTAGACATTAAAGAAACTATAAAAGGGTTTAACATGATTATGGATGGCGAATTAGATCGTTTACCAGAAGCAGCGTTTAACCTTAAAGGTACTATTGAAGAAGCTATTGAAGCAGGAGATAAAATGTTAGCTGAGGCTTAAAATTAGTTGCTAGTTGTTAGTTTATGGTTGTTTTAATAAACACCAAAAACAAATAACTAAAAACAAATAACTAAAAGATATATGTATTTAGAAATTGTATCACCAGAGGCATTATTATTTAGTGGGGAAGTAACTAGTGTTATTGTTCCGGGTCTTAACGGCGATTTTGAGATGTTAAATAATCACGCTTCTATTGTTTCAGTACTTAAAGAAGGTTATGTGAAAATTTCAGGAAACATCCAATTGAATAAAGATGTTGAGGACAAGTTTACTAAAGGCGATAATGGTAAAACATTATTGAAAATAAACTCTGGTACTATTGAAATGAAAGACAATAAAGTGATTGTTTTAGCCGATTAAGCAGAACAATATTTATTAATAATTTTAAAAAAGCTAGATACTTTAAGTATCTAGCTTTTTTGTTTTGTACTTTTTTAGTCTTAATCATTACCGTAACCTTAATGTAGCCGCCTTGGTGCCATTTATAAAGGGTTTATTGTGGATTTTTATGCCTTCTACATGCAGGCACATGATGGAAGCCTAAGTTGTATAAATACAATAGGTTATTTCGTTGTCGCGATCTAAATTATGCATAAAAGTAACAAATGTGTCCATTTGCTTTTGTGTTTCAAAGAAAATAGTATTTATTATTATTATTATTATTAAGGTGTGCGATAGTTTTGTAATCTAGTCAAGATAGTTTTTAACTTCTTTAAAATATTTGAAAAAATATTTTAAAACCTGAGTTCGATTAATATTTGAGTAGATTATATTAGTAAAAAAGATAGATTTTCAGTAAATTAAAGTGCTGAATTTCAATTTATTAATCTAAAAATCTATCTATGTTAATCTACTCTAAAATTACTGAAATATTTTG
>CALGNX010000013.1 GCA_937958265.1 uncultured Algibacter sp.
TAAGCTTTAAAACCTCGTATATTTTGTCGAAATTTGATAAAAAGTTGTGCATGTTAGATTGTTGTGTGGTAACTACAATTTACTGCTATATAGCAGAATGTTCAACTTTTTTATTCTTTAAATCATAATGCACAACGGGTAACATTAATGTTATGTTATTTATTTAATAAAAAAATAATTTTGTAAATTGAATTATCGCTACACAAATTAGCAAAACACCAATAACCCTATTAAGCTGTGCTGTTATATTTTTAGTTTTATTTTTAAGTAAATTGCTAAATTTTCCATAGCCAAAAAGCGTTAATACCTTACCTACAAACACGCCACTTAAAAACACCAGCAGTATTATAAATTCAATATTTGTATTTAAAAAAATTACTTTACTATTTAAAAAGGAAATTACTAAAATCCAATAAATTAATACCGGAGGGTTTACTAAGCCTAAGACAAAACCCAATAGTTGTTTCGATAATTTAAAATGTTTTTTTAACAAAAAAGCATTTTTATTGTTTTCATCTTTATAGGCTTTACGTTTAAAAAAAAATATAAACCCAACTATTAATAAAATAATAGCAATAGTATATTGTACCCAAATATTCATGCTCATAAAATCTTCAATTTGCATATTAAAGTTTGTAGCAATTAAAACTAAAATTAACTCTGCTAGAGCGGCTGGGTAAACAATTTTTAAAGCACTTGTTATATCTTCTTTTACTGTAGTGTTAATAACAGCAATATTTGTAGCTCCCAGAGGTAACGCCCCAATTATAGAGGTTGTAAATCCGATAACAAAATATAAAAGTACAGTCATGTAATATTACTAATGCAGCCTAAAAAGGCGGTTTATACAATTGCTAATAGTGTATTAAAAACGTTTAAAATTACACATGTGTATTTTATGCTTTATACAAGGTGGCTAAAGTAGCGACTAAAAATAATTTTAAAACACATTTTTAAGGGATAAAAATAAAACTTTTACATTTTTCTAAATTTTAAAGAAAAACAATTATTCATTTAGTTTATTATATATGGTCGTTGTAAACAAAAAAGCCTTTCGTTTTTTTTTAAATAAAAATCACACCAGTTCTATTTTATAATGGCGCGGTATAGCTTGCTTATTATAATTAGTAAAAATTTTTTCTAAAAAAAACAGACAGAAAAATAAAACTATTTGCGAAATAAATGGGTAAATCATATTAGTCCATACTTTATTTAATCCAGTTATGCGTCACTACGCTTTAATATATTTGGCGTTACCTGAAAAAGGTCGGGCTTTCCACTATATCTTTTTAAAACACTACAAAATAAACTAATCGCCTTCAAATAATTAATTGATTTAAATTAAGTATTTATCTTGTTTATTGAGGTTTTAAAAAGGATGCCGTTTCTATCCCTAACGCATATGCCCGCTGTTTTCTGCGGATTTACTTTAAATTGGTTTTGTTTTATTGTAGTACTTTACTTTTATAAATCTGTTTTTTTTAGAGTTGCATGAAATTTAAACTTAAAAAAAATAATAGAATCTGTTTTACTTTTTTTGCTCAAAATAGATAAGTTACTATAAATTACACCTTGTCTTTTCAGAATCATTTAAATATAAACCCCTTCAACTAAAGGCTAAACCTTACCTTTGCGAAAAATTATTTTATGTTACAAAGTTTTTCTAAACTAGGAATCAATAATCAATTACAAGACGGTTTAAAGGCCTTAGGGATTTCTGAACCAACGGACGTTCAGAAAAAAACAATTCCTATAATTTTAAACCAACAGGAAGACCTTGTTGTTTTAGCAAAAACAGGAACAGGTAAAACTGTAGCTTTTGGTCTGCCATTATTACAATTAATTAACACAGAAAACACAACTTTACAAGCAATTATATTGGCTCCAACCAGGGAGTTAGGGCATCAAATATGTAATAACTTGGAAGCATTTGCAAAACATAGTTCAAATATTTCTATAGCATCAATATGCGGCGGTATCCCCATAAAACCACAAATTGAACGCTTAAAAACTACAACACATATTGTTGTAGCTACACCTGGGCGATTGGTCGATTTAGTAAAACGAGGCGCCATAAATATTAAAACTATTAAATACCTTTTGTTGGATGAAGCCGACGAAATGGTAAGCGCACATAAAGAAGCCGTAGATAGTATTATAAAAGACACGCCAAAAACAAGAAGAACAATGCTATTTACAGCAACTATGCCTGGCAGCATAAAGCAATTAGTCCAAAATTATATGTCTAAGCATGTGTTACAAATAGAGGCGGACATGGCAACTTTAGGGCATCAAGGCATTACACATCAATATGTTGTTGTTGAACCTATTGAAAAGTTAGAAATATTACTTCACTTTTTAAACAAGAAAGAAGGGCAGCGCGGTATTATATTTTGTAAAACCAAAGCAGCTGTAAATAAATTAGCTAAAAAACTTGCCATTAATAAATTTTCTTCCGGCGCCATTCATGGTAGTTTAACACAAGGAATACGCGACCGAATTATGGGGCAATTTAGAGCCGGTTATATTGATATTTTAGTGGCTACAGATTTAGCAGCACGCGGTATTGATGTTAAGGAAATTGCCTATGTTGTTAATTATCATTTACCAGATACTTACGAAGCCTATGTACACCGCAGCGGACGAACAGCTAGGGCAGGAGCAAAAGGTTTATCTTTAAGTATTATCCAACAAGAAGAGCTAGAGGAAATTCCAGATTTTGAAAATGAATTAGGAATTACGTTTAATGCCTACAAGAAAGCAGATGCTGAAAGTATTGAAGAAAACAACGGATTAATTTGGGCTAAAAAAATATTTAAAACCAAACCTAATCGAAATGTGTCTGAAGATTTTAAAGCCCAGATTAAAACTATATTTCATCATCTAACAAAGGACGAGTTGGTCGATAAAATATTAGCAAATTATTTGGCGCAATCAAAATCTGTTGTTTCTAAACCCGAAACTTCAAAAAACAACAAAAATTAAATTTATAGTGTTTTCAAATCAAAACATCCGCTGGGTGTTCTAATTTTAAAAGTATGGCAAATCATATAAAAAGTGAGCAGGATATTTTAGATAAATTAAATATTAAAGCTTTAAATGCGATGCAAGAGGAGGCTGTGCCTGTTATTCAAGATACAACAAATACCATTTTATTGTCTCCAACCGGAACTGGTAAAACTTTGGCATTTTCGTTACCACTCTTAAGAATACTAAATCCAAATTCTGAAGATATTCAAGCTTTAATTATTGTGCCATCTAGAGAATTAGCTATTCAAATCGAGCAGGTTATTCGTGCTATGGGTTCGGGTTATAAGGTAAATGCTGTTTATGGAGGCAGACCTATGTCGAAAGATAAAATTGAAATTAAACATAATCCTGCTATTTTAATAGGTACGCCAGGTAGAATATTAGATCATTTTGAAGCTGATCGTTTCTCAAAAAAAAGTATTAAAACCTTAATTTTAGATGAATTTGATAAATCTTTAGAAGATGGTTTTGAAGATGAAATGAAAGCTATAATTGGTTTTTTGCCACACATTAATAAACGTATATTAACATCTGCCACACAAGGTGTAAAAGTTCCTGGTTTTGTACGTTTGGACAAGCCAACTACTATAAATTACTTAAGGCAGAAAGTGGTTTCTAATTTAAAGATTAAAACTGTTATTTCGCCAGAGCAAAATAAATTACGAACACTTTTACAATTAGTAGAACATATAGGAAACCAGCAAGGTATTATTTTCTGTAATTTACGGGATAGCATTGATGTGGTAAGTAATTTTTTAAAACGCAATAAAATTAGCCATTCTTGCTTCTCTGGAGGTATGGAACAAAAAGATAGAGAGCGCGCTTTAATTACATTTAGAAATGGAACATCGCAAGTATTGTTAGCTACAGATTTGGCGGCAAGAGGTATTGATATTCCAGAAATGCATTATATAATACATTACGAGTTACCAAGACACGAAGAGGAGTTTATCCATAGAAACGGAAGAACAGCACGTATGAATGCCGAAGGCACAGCATATATTCTAAAATGGAAAGACCAATTATTGCCAGAGTTTATTAAAAATGTAAAAGGCATTAATATAAATACTAAGGCACCCCATAAGCCACAATATTGGGAAACATTGTTTATCTCTGGCGGACGAAAAGATAAAATTTCAAAAGGTGATATTGCTGGTTTATTTTTTAAACAAGGCGGAATTTCTAAAGAGGAGCTAGGAACTATAGAATTAAAACAAGATTGTGTTTTTGTAGCTATTCCTTTAACAAAGGCAGATGCATTAGTTAAAAAACTTAATAACTCGCGTTTAAAAAAGAAAAAAGTAAGGATAACGAGACTTTAGGAAGTCAATTATGTTTTCTTGATTATTTTAAACAAAAGAGGATTTCATATCTTAGTATTATGGGAGAAATAATTTTTATGTTAAAAAAGCTATATAATATTTGTTTTCTTGTAGCTATTTTAAATATTTACAATGTCGCTCATACTCAAGAAATATCAGAAAAAAGTATAGAAAACGCTTCAAATTTAAAAGGAAAAGAACAAGTTAAATTTAAAGGTGCAGACGGACCTTATATAACGGAGCGTAATATATATATATATATATACCCGTTGTGCATTATGATTTAAAGAATAAAAAAGTTGAACATTCTGCTATATAGCAGTAAATTGTAGTTACCACACAACAATCTAACATGCACAACTTTTTATCAAATTTCGACAAAATATACGAGGTTTTAAAGCTT
>CALGNX010000014.1 GCA_937958265.1 uncultured Algibacter sp.
ATGTTCTCGTCGAGTACCTTTTGCTTTGCTCTTGTTTCATACAACCTGTAATAGGATTGCGCTACTGATAGCGCCAATTTTCGTTTGGCGATTGTGATTTCCACATATTCAGCTTCGGCTATTGAAGTCGCATAATTTTCACGTGCGGTAACGGTACCAAACCAGGGCAACATCTGTTTTACACCTATCCGTGCTCTTTGTGCGCCCACCCTTGTTTCTGGCTCACTTACAAAATAGCCTGCGCTTACTTCCGTATTAGGTAGCCAGTTTGCTTCATTGACCTTTTCTTCGGCAATATTGTAGCGTAGTTCAAAAGCCTGAATTTCTGGATTGTTACTTACGGCTTCTTCAATATAGCTTTGTAGTTGTTGCGCCTGCCCGCTGATTGAAATCAGTCCAATGCTCATTATTAGTAGTGCGTTCAGATGGGCTTTCGCACTTCGTCTTCGCTCAGCATAAACTTCAGCGGAAACAAACAAAAGACAGATTATGATTTTTATATTTTTCATTTGTTTGCTCTTTTAAGTTGGTATTCTTTTTTCCAGCTGTATAAAACTGGTAAAAGGAAATAGGATGTGACGTCGATTATCATTCCGCCAAAAATTGGAATGGCCATCGGAATCATAATGTCGCTTCCTTTTCCTGTAGATGTGAGTACTGGCAACAATGCTAAAACTGTGGTCACGGTGGTCATCAAACAAGGACGTATGCGTTTTCCTGCGGCTTCCAAAGTGGCGAGACGTATGTCCTTTTTACTGTCTGGTTCGTTGCTTTTGAAGGATTGGTCTAAATAGGTTGCCATTACGACACCATCATCTGTCGCGATTCCAAACAAGGCTATAAAACCGACCCAAACGGCCACACTTAAATTGATGGTTTTCATATTGAACAAATCGCGTAGGTTCTCGCCAAAAAAGCTGAAATTGAAAAACCAATCCTGACCGTATAACCAAATCATTATAAAACCACCTGCAAAGGCTACAGCGATGGCAGTAAAAACCATAAGGGACGTAGAAACCGACCTGAACTGGAAATACAAAATCAAGAAAATGACCAGCAAGCAAAGTGGCACAACTACCGATAGCGTTTTTTCTGCTCTAAGTTGATTTTCGTACGTTCCTGTAAATCGGTAACTGATTCCTTGTGGCACGACCAAATCGCCATTATCGATTTTCTGTTGAATGAGCGCTTGGGCATTTTCCACCACATCGACTTCGGCAAAGCCATCGAGCTTATCAAACAGCACATACCCAATCAAGAAGGTGTCTTCACTTTTAATGACCTGTGGGCCTTGCTCGTAACGAATATCGACCAGTTCGCCCAAAGGAACCGGACTTCCAGTTGACACAGGAACATAGATACTTTTTAAGTCTTCTGGATTTGCACGCAGCTCACGTGGATAGCGTACACGCACACCATAGCGCTCACGTCCTTCTACTGTTTGGGTAAGTGGCATACCGCCCACAGCTACTTGAAGCACTTCCTGAACATCCATAATGGAAATCCCATAGCGTGCCAGCTGGTCTCGTTTAATATCAATCAGCAAATAAGGTTTACCCACAATGCGGTCTGCAAAAACAGCTTGTTCTTTAACGCCTTCGGCTTGCTTTAAAATATCTTCCAGTTGAAGTCCAAAGTTTTCTATGGTTTTTAAATCTGGCCCTTTCACTTTTATTCCCATAGGTGCACGCATTCCTGTTTGTAGCATCACGAGTCGTGTCTCGATGGGCTGCAACTTGGGCGCAGAAGTCACGCCTGGGAATTTGGTCACTTTTACGATTTCATTCCAAATGTCATCAGGACTACTGATTTCCGGTCGCCAGTTTCGGTAGTATTCGCCATTGTTATCTTCAATCAATTCATTGCGTGTTGCACTTGTTTTGAGTTTTGATGCTGCATAGTTTGCATCATCATCGATTTCATTATTGGGATTAATAATGAACTTGTCATTTTTCAGCACAAATAGACCATCCTCATTTACACGATAGCGTTGTCTCTCGCCATTTTCATTTCGCATATATTCTGACTTGTACTGAATTACATTTTCATACATCGAGAGTGGCGCAGGGTCAAGAGCTGATTCTGTCCTTCCTGCTTTTCCCACTACAGTTTCAATTTCAGGGATGCTTGCCACGGCCATATCCAGCTGTTGCAAGACACGCTTGTTCTCTTCGACACCAGCGTGCGGTAAGGATGTAGGCATCAAAAGAAATGAGCCTTCATTAAGTGCAGGCATAAATTCCTTCCCTGTGTTACGCATTATGACCACGCCTAAAACCAGCACCGTGGTTGGAATGATTAAAAACAGGTATCGGTTTTGAAGTGCCCAACGCAAAATGCTGTCATAGTATCTTCGGAAAACTGTAAACACACCAAGCAGTCCAAAGCAGATAATCGCTACAAAAATCAAATTCATTAGAATGCTGCGGTCAAAACCAAGTGGTCGCCAGTATTCGGCGAGTAGGAAAACAATAGCAACACAGGAAATAATAATATGGATGAGATTAGCTCGTTTTTCTGTAATTATATCCCTTACGCTCAAAAGCGCAACAACACCGTAGGCAATCAAAATGAGACCAAGCCAATAGCCATAAAAGATGGCTGTGATACCAAGGACAATGAGAACACCATTAATAATGTACTTTGAGCGTTCCATTAGGTTACTTTTCTTAAAAAGAAACGCGGCAAAAGGCGGTATTAAAAACAGCGCGATTACAAGCGATGCAGCAAGTGCCATTGTTTTTGTAAAGGCGAGTGGTCTGAATAGTTTTCCCTCAGCACCTATCATTGTAAACACAGGTAGAAAACTGATAATCGTTGTGAGAACTGCGGTCAAAATTGCACCAGAAACTTCCGCAGTTGCGTTGTAGATAATTTCGTTTGTGGTGTATTCTATTCCGCTTTCGCGAAAGCGTAATTTTTTATCTTCCAGATGCCTAATCATATTCTCGGCGAGTATGACGCCCACGTCAACCATTGTACCGATAGCAATGGCAATTCCTGACAAGGCAACAATGTTAGCATCTACATTAAAGAGCTTCATTGTTATGAAAACCATTAAAACGGCAACAGGCAACAGACCAGAGATTAGAATGGATGCACGTAGGTTAAACACCATTACAATGATGACCAAAATGGTTATCAGGATTTCAAGTGTAAGGGCTTCATTGAGCGTGTGAAGTGTTTCCTGAATAAGTTGCGTGCGGTCGTAAAAGGGAACGATAGTCACTTGTGAAGTACGACCATCTGCCAAGGTTTTTGTGGGTAGTCCAGATGATAATTCAGCTATTTGGTCTTTTACATTATTGATGACTTCCAATGGGTTAGCACCATAACGAGCTACCACGACTCCGCCAACCACTTCGGCACCTTCTTTATCTAAAATACCGCGGCGGGTCTGTGGTCCCAAATGAACATTAGCGATGTCTTTGATTCGTATAGAAGTAAAATTTTCAGAAGCGACTACTGCATTTTCAATATCTGCAACAGATTTTACATACCCTAAACCACGAACAAGGTATTCGGCTTGATTAATTTCCAAAGTCTGCGCACCGATGTCTTGATTACTTTCCTTGACAGCTTTTACAATATCGGTCAAGCCGATGTTGTATTGTCGCATTTTTTCAGGGTCAACATCCACTTGGTATTCCTGGACGTAACCACCGATTGATGCTACTTCAGAAACACCGCTTGCCGAAGACAGACCATATTTTACGTAGTAATCCTGTATGCTTCGTAATTCCTGTAGATCCCAACCGCCAGTTACGTTGCCATCTTTATCACGACCTTCCAGCGTGTACCAAAAAATTTGACCTAATCCCGTAGCATCCGGACCCAATGCAGGGTTTACACCATCGGGCAATAAGTTAGCGGGAAGTGAATTAAGCTTTTCGAGAATACGGCTTCGCGACCAATAAAATTCTACATCCTCTTCAAAGATGATATAGATACTTGAAAAACCAAACATTGAAGAGCTCCGGATGGTCTTGACACCAGGGATTCCCAACAATGAAGTTGTGAGTGGATAGGTAATCTGGTCTTCGATATCCTGCGGTGAACGCCCTTGCCATTTTGTGAAAACAATTTGCTGGTTTTCGCCGATGTCTGGAATCGCATCCACGGCCACAGGATCTGTTGGTAAAATACCAGTTTCCCAATTGAAGGGTGCGTTGACAATGCCCCAACCTACGAATAGGGCGAGTAGTATAACAGCAACAAGTTTGTTTTCTATGAGAAATTTTATGCTTCTATTTAGCATACGATATGATTATTAAACAGTTATAGAAATATGCTTTGGTTTGCTCTCAGTACAAATGAGAAACAACAAAACGTGCCCAAAACGAATGTATCGCCGGGCTTTTCCAGTTACAATTACATTGCTACTGGTACTGTTTAATAAATCAAATTAAGAATGTCTGGTGCAATACCTGCAAGTCCCGCCTTATGAATGGGGGCGAGTGATCTGAGAAAGAGATCTCTTGTGATTCAGTTCCTTCAAAGAGACTGATATATGAGTAAGCAAAAGAGGCAACGAATATTTGTTGCTCAAAAGTAAGTTGTGAAAAATCCTGTTTTAAATCCTCCTGACCTTCAATAATTAATTGTTCATCTGAGCAACAAGATTTTTTAGAAACCATTGAGTTAGAACAACTCTTAGCAGGTTCAGCTTTTTCCATTCCGCAAGTCTTAACATCTTGGATGAATGAAAAATCTACTAATGCATCTCCACAATAATGCATATCCACAGTAAACGACATCGTAGTCATAAGAACTACGGCTGCCATAAAAACTGCCATTGATTTGTGGATAAATTGTTTCATTTTATACAAAGTTAAAAATTTATTTAACATTGAAGCTGTCTTTAACTTAACATTGTTTTTCGTAATTGATCTTTATCCTCTAAACAATCTCTTAATAGTTCAAACCTCTATTTATTTGGTAATCAATAAATTGTCTTTCTTTGATGAATTTTAGGTAAAATAAAAAAGCTCTTTAAACAGTTAGTTTAAAGAGCTTTAAATAAAATTGTGACCTCGACTGGATTCAAACCAGTAACCTCTTGAGCCGTAATCAAGTGCGCTATTCAGTTGCGCCACGAGGCCGTTTTAACGAGTGCAAATATATAATTATTTATTGATTAACAACAATATTATAGCTGTTAATTTAAATAAAATTTGAGTTTTTTTGTTAAAATTCAGATATTCAATGGTTTGTTAGTTTTTTTTAGCTTGTTATTTTTGTTTTTTAAACATTATAAAAGCTAATTACTGTTTAAACAATGTAGCGTCTCTTAAAATATGTTGTTAATTAGTCTAATCTATTAAGTCTAAAAAGTAAAATAAACTAAAGCTGTGCTTTATGATTATAGTTTAAGTCTTATAGCTAGGGCTATTAAATTTGTTGTAATGCAATTAAAAATTTAAACTAGAAGCGGTGTATTAATCTGTTTTTTTTAGAAAAGTATCCAGTTATACAAAACATAATATTTTTTTTAAACATTTAGTTTTAATGTTTTTTCCGCTTAGGTTTTTATACAGGAATGGGTGTCAGGGCGTAGGGTTGTAAGTTAAAATAAATCAAATCTATTTCTCTTTATATATATTAAATTCCTGTATTTTTATGGAAAATTATAAGGCATGAGTAATACAAGAGAAACGTTTTTTAATTATATACAAAAGGGTAATACAACTAAAGGCGATTTTATACCTATGGGGTCAGCCATGTTAAACGGAGAAACGATAACAGGGGCACATGTGAAAATTCCGTTAAAAACAATGAACCGCCATGGTTTAATTGCTGGGGCAACAGGTACAGGTAAAACGAAATCTTTACAAGTGCTTGCCGAGAATTTAAGTGAAAAAGGCATTCCTGTATTACTTATGGATATTAAAGGCGATTTAAGTGGCTTAGCTAAGGCTAGTCCTGGACATGTTAAAATAGATGAACGACATGAGAAAATAGGTATTCCTTTTGAGGCTAAACCTTTTCCTGTTGAAGTTTTAACTCTATCGGAACAAGATGGTGTGCGTTTAAGAGCAACAGTAAGCGAGTTTGGACCCGTGCTATTATCTAGAATTTTGGATTTGTCTGAAACACAATCTGGTGTTGTTGCTGTTGTATTTCAGTATTGCGATAATAATAAAATGCCTATTCTAGACTTAAAAGATTTTAAAAAAGTATTACAATACGCTACTCAAGAGGGTAAGGAGGAGTTTTCTGAGGCTTATGGTAGAATTTCAACAGCTTCAACAGGCGCTATTTTAAGAAAAGTTATTGAATTGGAGCAGCAAGGCGCTGAAAAGTTTTTTGGAGAAACATCTTTCGAAGTTGATGATTTATTGCGTGTAGATAACGATGGCCGCGGTTATATAAATATATTGCGATTAACAGATATTCAAGACAAACCAAAACTTTTTTCAACCTTTATGTTAAGTTTATTGGCCGAAATTTATTCTACGTTTCCAGAGCAAGGCGATAGTGATAGGCCAGAGCTTGTTTTGTTTATAGATGAAGCACATTTAATTTTTAATGAAGCCTCAAAAGCACTCTTAAATCAAATAGAAAGCATTGTAAAATTAATACGTAGTAAAGGTGTTGGTTTGTATTTTGTAACACAAAATCCAACAGATGTGCCCGAGGCTGTTTTAGGTCAATTAGGTTTAAAAATTCAACATGCTTTAAGAGCCTTTACAGCTAAAGATAGAAAAGCTATTAAACTAACAGCTCAAAATTATCCGGATTCTGAGTATTATGATACTACCGAGGTTTTAACATCCTTAGGTATTGGTGAAGCCTTAATTTCTGCTTTAGATGAAAAGGGACGCCCAACACCACTAGCTGCTACGATGTTACGTGCACCTATGAGTAGGATGGATGTATTAACCGAAACGGAGTTAAGTACACTGCTTTCAAAATCTAAATTGGTGAAAAAATACAATGAAACCATTGATAGAGAAAGTGCTTACGAAATGCTTAACGAAAAAATAAAGCAGGCTGAGGCCGATGATGTTAAAGAAAAAGCAAAAAAAGAAAAGGAAGCACTAGATAAAGCTGCATCTAAAAAACGAAGGACAACCACACGCCGAAAAAGCACAGCTATGAACCCTGTTGTTAAAGTATTAACAAGTGCTACTTTTATAAGAAGTGTATTTGGTATTCTAACAAAGGTACTTAAAAAATAAGCTTGTCACCTGAATCAAAAAAAACATAAAAAAACACTATTAAAATTAACTTTAATTCATGTATAAATCAATTTTAACCATCTGCTTTATTGCGTTGTGCTTCACGAGTTGTAAAAAGAAACAAAACCCTTTTGAAATTAATAAACAAAATATAGGTTTATTAACAGATTCCACTCAAATTAAGGATTTAAAAACTATTTATAAAAACGACTCCATAGTTAAATTTATAGGAGGCGATGAGTTTACTGGTGCCAAAAACAATATAGATGTTTTTGAGAAAGGCGGAAAGCTATTACTAACACTAACACCAAAGCAAGCCTTGGATTCAATGGCTACCATTGGGAGTATTCGAGTATTTGATGCACGCTATAAAACAGCTAAAAATATAGCTGTAATAAGTACATTTAAAGACATAAAGGATAATTACAAAATTTCTAGAATTAGTAACCTAATAAATTCTTTAGTTATAGGTGTAGATGCTATAAACGCTAGCTTTACTATTGATAAAAAAGAACTTCCTGCAAATTTAAGATTTGATATGGACTTAAAATTTGAACCCACACATATTCCAGATGAAGCAAAAATAAAGTACTTCTTTATTAATTGGAATATTTAATATAAAAATACGTGAATCCTTTTTTATCAAAAATATTAGTTGATATTGCTAGAAAACGACTTGAGAAAAAACAAGTTAATGAGCCAGTATCAAAAAAACAGATTATTCCTTTAGTAAGGAAATTTGAAGTTGAAGTTTCACATGCTATAAAAGAGTATATCTTTATCTTAATAGGTGTTTTTTCGGCAGGGTTTGGTTTAAAAGGTTTCCTGTTGCCAAACAATTTTATTGATGGTGGAGCTACTGGTATTTCGCTGTTACTTGAAAATATAACAACCTTAAATTTAGGGGTATTGTTAATACTGGTAAATGCGCCTTTTTTGTTTTTAGCATCCCGAACTATAGGTAAAAAGTTTGCACTACGAAGTATTTGTGCTATTGCGCTTTTAGCTATTGTAGTGCATTTTGTTAATTACCCAACCATTACGGAAGATAAACTATTAATAGCTATTTTTGGAGGCTTTTTTTTAGGTTTAGGTATTGGAATGTCCATGCGAGGTGGCAGTGTTATTGATGGTACTGAGGTTCTAGCTATATTTTTAAGCAGAAAATTATCGTTAACCATTGGCGATGTATTATTTTTAATAAATATTTTAATATTTTCCGTAGGCGCATACGTACTATCTATAGAAGTTGCTTTGTACGCTATTTTGACTTACCTGTCTGCAGCAAAAACAGTAGATTTTGTAGTCGATGGTGTTGAGGAGTATATAGGTGTTACTATAATATCTAACGAGCATGTTGCATTACGCTATATGTTAACCAAAAAATTAGGCCGTGCTTGTACTATTTATGCGGGTAAAGGCGGTTACGGGCAATCTGGCGAGAGTTACGATAAAGACATAATTTACACCATTATAACACGATTGGAAATGGCAAAACTTCAAACAGAAATAGATAAAATAGATAAAAATGCCTTTATTGTTATGGGGGTTGTTAAAGATTTAAAAGGAGGAATGATTAAAAAGAAGCCATTGAAATAGTGTTTGAAATGTTAGTTAATAGCCATAACTTTTATGAAAAAAAAAGATACTATCTAAAACAACTTTTTTATTGTGCCTACTTCCGTGAGTAATTTTAAATTAAATATCTCTTATATGAATACTCTTTAAGGCTGGAATGAACCTTTTTAAATACCAGAATTTTATGTGTTTATTTATTAGAAGCAGAAAAAACAGTTTGCCATAGCTGGGAAAACTTTTTTTTGAGGTAGAACAAGCTATTGAATTTGAAAGAAATATGCGTATATATTACATTAATCCTTTTATAGAAGTATGCGAGTATATGGCTTTTTTTACATCGTTATTTGCTATTAATAAACTATATAGACAAAATTAAATGTCCCAATATCTCCCAAAAATAATAGGTAAATGTATAAATACAACGGCTTTCTTTTCTCCAAAGTTAGCTGCTAAATTAGCTATGCATTTATTTTCAACCCCTAGAAAAGGAAAATTAAAGCCAGAAGCGACTAAATATCTCGAAACAGCCATTCAAGATTCTGTTTATTTTGAAGGTGTAGCTATACAAACTTACCAGTGGAAGGGCGAAAAAGACACCGTATTACTAGCTCATGGATGGGAAAGTAATACCTACAGGTGGCGCAAGCTAATAGAGGAGTTAAAGGCTTTGGATTATAATATTATAGCTCTAGATGCGCCAGCACATGGAGGTTCTGGAGGTACCCGATTTAACGCCATTATGTATGCCGAATGTATACAGCTTTTAGCGTCTAGGTTTACGGTTAAAACTATTATAGGGCATTCTGTAGGTGGTATGGCAGCTGTTTTTTTTCAATATAAATACCAGTTAAAGAGTCTTGCAAAACTTGTTTTGTTAGGGGCGCCTTCAAACTTTATAGGTGTTTTTAATCGCTATGAAGTGATGATGGGTTATAATAAAAAAGTTTCAAGCGCATTGCGTACCTGCATTGTTAACAAGTTTAACTACATGCCCGAATATTTTTCGCCAGCAGAATTTTCTAAGAAAATAGACGCTAGAGGTTTAATTGTTCACGATAAGAACGACAAAATAATACCTTATCGCGATGGTTTAGAATTTAAAATGAATTATAGAAACTCAAAATTTATAACCACAGAGGGGCTAGGGCACGGCCTAAAATCGGCAAGTGTACACAAATACATTTTTGATTTTTTGAAGGCATAATTTATTGTATTTTTGACCCATGGCAGAAGTAAAATTAAAACGAATAAATAAATTTTTAAGCGAAGTAGGGTATTGTTCCAGAAGGGAAGCCGATAAGCTTATAGATGCAGGACGAGTAACCATAAATGGAGCAGTGCCAGAAATGGGAACTAAAATAGCGCCCAACGATGTGATTGCTGTTGATGATGTTGTGGTGCAAAATACTAAAACAGCTTTTGTTTACCTGGCTTTTAATAAGCCAATTGGTATTGTGTGTACTACAGATACTTCGGTTGAAAAGGATAATATTATCGACTTTATTAATTATCCAAAGCGTATTTTTCCCATAGGGCGTTTGGATAAACCTAGTGAAGGTTTAATTCTTTTAACAGATGATGGTGATATTGTAAACAAAATTCTTAGGGCGAGTAATAACCACGAAAAAGAATATATTGTTACCGTAGATAAGCCAATATCACAAACATTTTTAGAGCGTATGTCTGGCGGTATATTGTTAGAAGAATTAAATAAAACAACCAATAAGTGTAAGGTTGAAAAACTAGGTACTTACAAATTTAAAATTATTTTAACTCAGGGTTTAAATAGGCAAATTCGGCGTATGTGCGATTATTTAAATTATGAGGTGCAAACTTTAAAACGCGTTAGAATAATGAATGTTGTTTTAGATATGCCAATAGGTGAGTATCGAGAATTAACAAAGGAAGAGTTTCAAGATTTAAATGCTCTTTTGAAGCAAAGCACCAAACTACACAAGCAAAACAACCCTAGCAGCCATAGTAATAAAAAAGGGAATGTAGCTAAGGGTAAGCGTTAATCAGGCTCAAGGTTAAGAAAGGTTAAAACATAAAAAATGGCATCAAACTCCTAAAGGTTTAGATGCCATTTTTAGTGTATCTTATTATAAATTATTGGTTGTGTCTTTCTCTTGCTAGTAAAGTGTTTTTAAGTAGCATAGCAATCGTCATAGGTCCAACACCTCCTGGTACAGGCGTAATATAACTGGCTTTTTTACTTACACTTTCAAAATGTACATCGCCTGCTAGTCTGTAGCCGCGTTTTTTAGTAGCATCGGAAACCCTAGTAATGCCAACATCAATAATAACAACATCGTCTTTAACCATGTCGCCAGTTAAAAATTCAGATATTCCTATGGCAGCCACAATAATATCGGCCTTTTTAGTAATGTCTTCTAAGTTTTTGGAGCGACTATGTACCACTGTTACAGTAGCGTCTCCTGCCTTTCGTTTTTGACTCATTAGGATACTCATAGGGCGGCCAACAATATGGCTTCTTCCTAAAATAACAACGTTTTTACCAGATGTTTCTACTTGGTAGCGTTCTAGTAATTCCATAACACCATATGGCGTTGCTGGTAAAAAAGTTGGTAAGTCAAGCGCCATTTTACCAACATTTACAGGATGAAAACCATCAACATCTTTGTCGGGATTTACCGCCATTAGTACTTTTTGTTCGTCTATTTGCTTTGGTAAAGGCAATTGTACTATAAAGCCATCAATTTCAGGGTTGCTATTTAGGCTTTGTATTTTATCTAGAAGTTCTGCTTCAGAGGTGTGTTCTGGTAACTCAATAAGGGTAGAGTTAAAACCTATACGCTGGCAGGCTTTGACTTTGGCGTTAACATAGGTCATACTTGCTCCATCAGAGCCTACAAGAATAGCAGCGAGATGAGGTGTTTTTTCACCCTTCGAAATCATTGCTTTTACATGTTCTGTGATTTCGTTTTTTATATCGTTACTTACTTTTTTTCCGTCTAAAATTATCATAGTTATTTTATTCTAAACCAAGGTTTGCGTTTGTGGTTTTCTGTAAAACACTTAAGTGTAACCTTTAAATTTTTACGTATTATTTATTTAAAATGGTAAACGATACAATTACTTCATATTTTGCATCATCTGCATCATTTTTTTACCGCCACCACCTTGCATCATTTTCATCATTTTGCTCATTTGATTAAATTGCTTTAATAGTTGGTTTACCTCTTGTACAGAAGTTCCAGAGCCTTTTGCTACGCGTTTTTTTCTGCTAGCGTTAAGTAAAGCAGGGTTAGAGCGCTCTTTTGGTGTCATGGAATGAATAATGGCTTCAATACCTTTAAAGGCATCATCATCAATATCTACATCTTTTAACATTTTACCAGCGCCAGGAATCATGCCCATAAGGTCTTTCATGTTTCCCATTTTTTTAATTTGCTGTATTTGTTTTAAGAAATCATCAAATCCAAATTGGTTTTTAGCAATTCTCTTTTGAAGCTTTCTAGCTTCGTCTTCATCAAATTGTTCTTGTGCACGTTCTACTAACGATACCACATCACCCATACCCAAAATACGATCGGCCATACGAGAAGGATAGAAAACATCAATAGCTTCCATTTTTTCGCCCGTACCAATAAATTTAATAGGTTTATCTACCACAGATTTAATTGAAATGGCAGCACCACCTCGAGTATCACCATCTAATTTGGTAAGTATAACACCATCAAAATTTAAGACATCATTAAAGGCTTTTGCAGTATTTACAGCATCTTGTCCCGTCATGGAATCCACGACAAATAAAGTTTCTTGTGGTTGAATGGCTTTGTGGATGTTCGATATCTCCGTCATCATGGCCTCATCAACTGCTAAACGACCAGCGGTATCAATAATAACGACATTATGTCCATTAGCTTTTGCGTGTGCTAATGCTGCTTTAGAAATGGCTACAGGGTCATTATTACCTCTATCACTAAAAACTTCAACGCCTATTTGATCGCCTACTACATGTAATTGGTCCACAGCTGCTGGGCGATAAACATCACAAGCTACTAATAAAGGCTTTTTTGTTTTTTTGTTTTTTAAATAATTGGCTAGTTTACCAGAAAACGTGGTTTTACCAGAACCTTGTAAACCAGACATTAATATTATGCTAGGATTACCAGAAAGATTTAAGCCTTCTGCATCGCCACCCATAAGTTTAGTTAGTTCATCTTTTACGATTTTAACCATTAACTGTCCAGGCTGTAATGTGGTAAGTACATTTTGCCCTAATGCTTTTTCTTTTACTTGAACAGTAAACTCTTTAGCTATTTTAAAGTTAACATCGGCATCAAGTAAGGCGCGTCGTACTTCTTTTAAAGTTTCTGCTACGTTTACTTCTGTTATGCTTCCATGCCCTTTAAGTACGTGTAAGGCTTTATCTAGTTTTTCGCTTAAATTATTAAACATAATGTTATGTTTTCTATAGGCAGTTTGCTGTAATGCTTACTGCTGTTCGTATTACTTTTAGAGTGTAAAAATAACTAAATATTTTGTTTTTATTAGGCTGTCTTCACCTTTAACTAAAAACATATTTTTGTATCCTTAATTTAATGTTTAGGCAATTGGTTTTTTTATGCAGTTTTATTGAAATAAAAAAAGCATTGATTTTATTCAGAACTTAAACTGTTTTACAGGGCAAGGAGGTTACTAATTTGTGGGGTTTATGTTTTAAAACTAAATTAAAAACGATTCATATTTACTACTTTAGAAAAGGTTTACGTATTATAGGTTTTTAATTGGTAGAGATAAATTTAATTGTTAAATCGATAGCGTGAAAAGAACAGGAACAGAGTATAAAAGGATTACTGAATATTTAAATACATTTTTTGAAGATGACGAAAGTTATGATTTGACTGTAGTAGTTAGGTTTATTGCTAAGGCAACTGAAATTATTGAAATTTCGAGCTAAACTAGAAAAAAGTAGATCGAGCCAGTATAAAGCATTATCTAACGGATCGATGCTATTTTAAAGCATAACAATGAAAGGTGCTAAAAGCTTTTGGAAGCCAAATTCCTTGTATTTAATAAGGTTTTATAATGCCAAAATATTTAGTTTTTAACCTTTAAAGTAAAACTTAGTTATATTGAATTAAGGTGGCGTAGTTAGCTCGTAATGGTTTTATGTAGTAATTTGTCTGCTGATTCTTCGTTACTCATAAATTATTTATTGTGCGCACGAGAAGATTCGAACTTCCACATCCTAAAACGGATACTGGCCCCTCAAGCCAGCGCGTCTACCAATTCCGCCACGTGCGCATAAAAAAGTATATTATTTAAGTCTTACCTAGTGTAGGTCTCAAATAACTTCTAAATTAGGGTGCAAATATACATTTATTTCATTGCTATCATAAAAAAAAATACTAATTAGAGATGATTCAATTATGCCCTGCTTATTTGTTGAATCTTGTTTCTTATAAAAAAAAACATGTCTTAGGTTGGTTAGCTTAACTCTTAAATACTTTCTGTTTTTAAGATAATATTAATGCTTTTATATAAGTGTTTGAATTTCGCATAAAATAGAGCAGTAGTGCTTAAGGAGTGGTTGTACTATGCACTTTTTCCTAAGGATGTTTTTTTTGTTTTAATTTTTTTATTTACGTGAAAGTTAATTTCAATGTTGTTTAATATTATTTACAGATTACGATTTTTTTACCATGGGATTTATTATCTATATTAAACCTTAAAAAGTATATGCCACTTGCAACACTTCTTAAATCTATTTTTTGATTGTTTGTTGCGCTCACCTTGTGTCTGTAAATTAACTTTCCTATTGAATTGTATAGCTCAATTATTGAATTAGTTTGAAAATTAAAACCATATAACAGAACGTATTCCTTTGCTGGATTAGGGTACACCTTAATTCCTTTGTCTTTAGAAATGGCATTTTCTGAAGTTAAAGTTACATCTATTTGTAAATTGAAAGTGGATGTATTTGTGCAACCCGCTGGGTTGGTATAAGTAACTAGCCATTCCCCCTCATTAATACTGCCATACCAGGTGTCTTGTATTAAAATTTGATCATTATCAGAACCATTTGTACCTCCCGGAAAAACTTGGCCGTCGGGACGGGTGTATGTAAAGTTCCAATCTTGACTAAAAGCGCCAAGCATATCAAAAAGAACACGACTTCCTGGTGCCACAAGCAGGTTAGATGTTTCTTCTAAAGGCAGATCGTCTACTTTACTAAACTGCCTTAATATGTCGTTTGTATTCACGTTAATTTCAAATTGAGCTGTGTTTGAACAGCCATTGGGATTGGTATATACAACCTCCCAAATACCTTCTGACATTCCGTTATCTAACACATTTGAAATAAGTAATTGGTCTACCCCTTCTCTATTACTACCTCCTGCTATTTCTTCTCCTGCCGGACTTGTGTAAGCAAAACTCCAATCTGAAGTAAATGCTCCTAAAAAATCAAATAAAACAGAATCTCCTTCGCAAACAGAAATTGTATTTGCTCTTGCTAACGGGTTACCAACTTTTGCGATAAACTGCGCCAGTTTAGGGATACCCGCTTCTTGTACTCCTTTTATATAATCAATTTGTGTACGGACTCTTTTAGAGACATCTACAGGAAAATCTAAACGCAATCCTGAAATTGTTTTGTTAGACCATGCTGGATGACCTTCTAAATTAAATACAAGTTCTTGCCATTCTCCTGGGGTTTGATAGTCTAATTTTAAAGATCTAGAGAGACTATAGGTACCATCTTCGTTAGCCCAAAACAACTCGAACACTCCTGCAATTGTACACAACACCCTAATTCGAAGGGTGTTTAAATCGTTGCCATCAATAGCAAATCCTTCTCTATAAACATAAGGATCCATTTTAAAATCTGCCCTTATCAACCAATTCTCCTCAGAGTTAGAATTGTTTATTGAAACATCGTTAGTTTTAAATTTCTCTGTAGACTTGTTAAACTCAAAATTTAAGTCTTTTGCAGATTCTGGATTTCTACAATTATCAATTTCTAAATAATCGAACATAGTGTCTCCATCGGTATCTGCATAAGCAATATTGTCTCCCGCTTCACAATTTCCATATAAACAAACATCTATCCTACCTACAAACCCTAAATCATCAAATTTGGACCCCTCTGGCGCTACATATTTTACATACAATACATCTTTATCAAACGCATAAGCCGATCCCGAGGTGTTTTTCAATTCTGCTAAATTTACGCGTAATGGCAAGGGGGTTATTCCGTCTGTTATTAAATCTCTTTCGAAAGCTACAGCTGTAGTTGGCATTGCTGGATACCCAATGATAACATCGTCACCTTGGTCCATACTGTAATAATTCATTCTACTTATGGCTGGTATAGAATTTTCGTACCCTAATTGATAGGTGTACTGTCCGTTTACCATGGGCACTAAACTTATGCCTTGTATTTCTACAGTATTATCTTGTTGCACGGCCCCATCTGATCTAGTAAAAGTAGAACGCTGTCTTTTTTGCTGCCTGATTATCTCATCTGACGGTAAAATCTCTACATAACAATACTTATTTAACGGGCTACTAATAGCGCCATTACTATTTTCTAAAAAAGTGGTATTCTCATTACTTAAAATAGGAATCCCTTTGTGCATTACAGTAAGCGGTTCTAAACCGGTAAACACTCCGTCAGTATCTACAACTGTGGCATTTTCCCATACAGGTCGGTTATTAATATCTCTCCAATTAATATAAAAAGAATTTTCGGCTACTGTAGTATTGGTTAGCGTATGGCCAACATATTTAATATTTGCTCCCCATTGATCAAATAAAGACATTTGAGGAAGCACACCTGCAAAATGGGAATCGTGAACACGCGATGGACCATCGTAAATAGTATGTAAATGAACCAAACCGGCAGCACCCCCAACAGCGCCAGCATCTTCTGGTATTTCTTCGTAGTTATCTGAGCCGCCTACCCATAAAAAACGGTACATATCACCATCCCAGGTTAAAGCCTCACCTTTATAATTATCTGCTATAATAAAGTTTTCCCATCTGGAGGTTCTTTTATTCTGCCCAATACGCATGTAGGACGCTAGTAAGTTTTTGTATAATGTATAATTTTTTACCTGTATAACTTCATCGCTTGGTGCCCCAGCATCATAATAATCAAGATTAGGATTTACATTTTGACTCCTATCATGCGGAAAAACAGTAGGGCCAACCAAAAGACCATGTGTCGAGGAATGAGCTACATTATTGTCCCAATTACCATCGGGTACAGGTATGTGGCTTGGGTTTAAATCGGGGTTGTGAATGGCACTATTTCTATTTTGATGTGGTGCAAACCATATACCAGAGCCATCTGACCCTGCTGCATGATTAAAGTTAATTTTATTATGTGGGTGGGTAATCCAAAATGTAGCCGGACCACTCATGTTTCTTTCATTATCTAAATCAGAAGGTAAAAGTGCGTCTTCTTCTTTAGGTCGTCTGGTAACTAAACCCAAATTGTACTGCATGGTATTGTTTATTTCGTTACCATCTTCAAAAAAATAGGCATGTCCTAAATTATCGTACGCAACATTTTTTTCTACATTGGTATTGTTAGTACCATGTATGGTTACTGCTCTATTAAATGTATTATGAATACTTGAATTTTTTAGATATAAACCCGTACCCCCTTCTTGCAATAAATGCCAATGCCATGGATAGCGCCCTAAAATGCCTTTTTGCCCCATATGATATAGCTCTATATTGCTGGCTTTCATTTTAGCGCCTGGCATACACATCATGTGTCCACCAAATCCGTTTTCTAGACTAGTGTCATCACCTCTTATTCTTATATTATGCGATAATAAACCTACCTCGGCACGCTCATCTAAAGTCCATGAAATACTTGAATCTTTCCCATGGGTATATTCTTGAAGATCTCCAAAATGCTTATATTCAAAAGGATTATCTAAGGTAAAATTAGTACTAGAGTTAACTGTTACTATTGTTCTTGTCTCAGCCTTATTCATATCAAAATCTGTAGAAGCAACCACAATTTGGTCTCCTACTTCCCAATTTACGGGCTCTTTTAATTGTATAATATTACTTCCAGCTGCAATGGTTGCTCCCAATTGTGTCCAAGATACCTTAGGTTTTCCATGCATTTCAAAGGTGGCACCATCCATAACCATAATACCTTTAGAGTTTACTGCTGTACCAGGAATTAACTTGTTAGGGTCTTGACCTAACAGTGTTATTGTAGCACCAGAGTTACTTTTATAATATTGGTTTTCTGTACCTATTTCAAACAATGCATTAGGCCCCATCACCATAATATACTCTGTATTCATATTAAACCATGCTGCACTTTCTTGGTTTTTAACCGCTTTCATTGTGCCTTTAATGGTAATGCTTTTTGCATTAATGTTACCAAAAGGGGTAATATTAATACCTTCTGGAATTAAAACGTGATCGTTTAATGTAGGTCTTGTATTTCCTGGCCAAATGGATCTAGTGTTCCAGTTACCAGAGCGTAAGGGTTGTATTGTTGTTTCGTTAACTGCAGCTGAACAAGCGTACTTGGCGCCTATTTTAGGAGTCGAATTTGTTGGCTTGTAGTTGGCATAAGCAGGTATCACCAAAAAGAAGACAACAAGGCTGCTTAAAATTTTTAACAAAGAGATTTTATTTTTGCTTTTAGAGTCGTTCTTCATCATGAATTTCTTTTAGGTGTAACTTAATATAGGTATAAAAAATGAATTATTTTAATTAAATGTAGGAAATAGCTTATATTTAAGATGATTTATCCTTTAGGTATGTGTTGTGTCAGTTTAAGAGTGTTTTTTTAATACACTAAAAACACCAAAACCAATCTAAATAGGGGTGTTCGGTTTCAAATACAAAAACCTTGGTAAGCTATTTTATTTTTATTTAAGAGTAGATATTGTACTAATTGAGGTTTATAGTGTCATGTAAATATATGGAGTGATTTTTTAATCAATAGAAGCTAAATACAATTAGCGATAGCCTTAGTTACGATAATTTTTTTGAGAAAATTAAGTGAAAAAGAAAGGGTGTGCAGCGTTATTATAAATCTAAAATTGATATAACATAATATATTGTAACGTTTCGATTTTAATGAGAAAAACACCTTGTAGGCTTCAGTATTAATTTTTATAACTATTGGGGTTTTTGTTGCCTTTAAAAATGAAGTTGTTAGCGTTTTTATTTTGGTATAGTCTGATTTTCTTAATTGTAGGCTACATTTTCTTTAATAAGAATTTCTATAGGAAGATAGTGTTTGTTGTTTGGTTTTTCATTCTTTAACAAGAATTGACTCATAATTCGAATAGAGTCGTAACCTTGGTCAAATGGTTTTTGCGATATTAAAAAAGAGACAGATTCGTTTATTAAACAGTCAATATTCTGTGGGGTATTGTCAAAGCCAATTAATTCAATATTTTTTAAAAACACACTGTTTAAGCAATTGGCAACTATGTGAATTCTACTCGATGGTACAAATATACCTTTAACTTCAGGATGCCTTTCTAGGTGTTTATTTATGATATTTCTGGTTTCAGTTAAGTTGTTTAAATTTTCAATTTTTAGTGTTTGCGTTTTGTAATTGTTGTTTTTTAGAAAGTAGTCGTTAAAACCACTAATCCTTTTAGAAACTGCATTGTTGTTAGTAATGTTATGTTGCGCTTGTATAATTAAAAAATGTGATGGGTTAGGGGTGCTTAGTTGCATTAATTTTGCTGCAATATGGCCGCCTCTGTAAGAATCTTGTCCAATAAAGGCTATGTTTTTAAAGCCTTCAATATCTATGTTTAAAAATAAATACGGAATTTTTAAGGATTCCAACTGAGATGTAATTTCTGCAGTCTCTATAGTGAAGTTGGGAACCATAATTATAGCGCTTGGCTTCGTTCTAATTAAGTTCTTAAACGATTTTTTATAGGAGGCAGGGTTGTATTGGTTATAAGTAAAGCTTTTAACATTTATTCCAAAAGTTTTTAAATCGTCTGCACATTTTAAAATTCCTAAGTATGGGGCTTTCCAAAATAAATCAAAATCGTTATGTTCGGGAATTAATGCTGCTACATTATAATTATTTTTTAATGCTAGTGCACTTGCTATAGGGTTAACACTAAAATTGTGGTATTTTAATAGTTGTTTTATGCGTTGTTCTGTTTTTTTTGAAACACCGCCTCTGTTATGGATTACGCGATCCACAGTACCTTCTGATACTCCGGCTTCTTTGGCAATATCTTTAATTGTAATCATTATAAGTTGTAAGTCGCTGTATGTATTAAACCTTAATTGGAAGGTAATACAGTCTGTAATTTAGTACTTTTATTTGAAAGCAATTTAGCTTAAATATTTGTTATTTTGTGTGCGCACACTATTTAATTTGTTACATTTGTGTGAGTCAGTTAATGTTAATTATAACAAAGAAAATTCGATATAATGAGTAAGGTAGTAGTTTTAACAGGGGCAGGAGGCGTTTTGTGCAGTACATTAGCACTTGCTTTGGCTAAAGAAGGTCATAAAATAGCTGTGTTGGATTTAAGAAAAGAAGCAGCAGATAAAGTTGCTACTGAGATAAATACAGCTGGAGGTTTAGCGATAGGTGTTGCAGCAAATGTTTTAGAAAAAGAGTCTTTAATGGCGGCTAAAGCAATCGTTAATAAAGAATTAGGGGTTTGCGATATCTTAGTTAATGGAGCAGGAGGTAACCATCCTCTTGGTACAACAAGTAATCCTTATTTGTTAGAAAGCGATCTTGCAAATGTAACAGAGGGTTTTAAAACATTTTTTGATTTAGATGTTAATGGGATTCAGTTTACATTTAATTTAAATTTTATCGGTACGTTATTACCAACACAAGTTTTTGCCACAGATATGGTTGGTAGAAAAGGTTGTTCGGTATTAAATATTTCTTCAATGAATGCCTTTACGCCTTTAACAAAAATACCAGCTTACAGTGGGGCAAAGGCAGCGGTTTCTAATTTTACACAATGGTTAGCGGTGCATTTTTCAAAAGTTGGTATTCGAGTTAATGCTTTAGCTCCAGGTTTTTTCTTAACAGATCAAAATAGGAGTTTATTAACAGAATCAGACGGTAGTTTAACCCAACGTGGCCAACAAATTATAGATCAAACACCAATGGGGCGTTATGGTGAGGCTGAAGATTTAGTAGGTACAACACTATGGTTATGTGGAGAAGGTGCTGCGTTTGTAACAGGCGTAGTAGTACCAATTGATGGCGGTTTTAGTGCGTATAGTGGTGTTTAATTATTAGAATAGAAATTATGGAACAAACATGGAGATGGTACGGCCCTAAAGATCCCGTATCTTTATTAGATGTAAAACAAGCAGGAGCTACAGGTGTCGTGTCTGCATTACATCATATACCAAACGGAGAAATTTGGACTATTGATGAAATTCAAAAGCGTAAAGATATAATTGAAAACGCAGGGTTAGCTTGGAGTGTTGTGGAGAGCATACCAGTGCATGAAAATATTAAAACGCGCTCTGGTGATTATAAATTGTATATTGATAGGTATAAGCAAAGCATAGAAAATTTAGCAGCATGCGGTATTCATGTTGTATGTTATAATTTTATGCCCGTTTTGGATTGGACAAGAACCGATTTAGCTTTTCAAGTAGAAGATGGGTCAAAGGCATTGCGTTTTGATGTTATTGCTTTTGCAGCGTTTGAGTTGTTTTTGTTAAAACGACCAGGTGCAGAAAATAGTTATTCTGCTATCCAACAAGCGGCGGCTAAAGTGTATTTTGAAAATCTATCCGAAGCAGATAAAAAACAACTAACAAATAATATTATAGCAGGTTTGCCAGGCGCAGAAGAAGGCTATACATTGGAGCAATTTCAAACAATATTAGATTCATATAAAAATATTGATGCGCCTAAATTGCAAGAAAACTTAGTATCTTTCTTAAAAGAAATTATTCCTGTAGCGTCTAAAAATAAAGTGCTTATGTGTATTCATCCAGACGACCCACCATATCCTATTTTAGGATTACCAAGAGTGGTAAGTACAGAGGCAGATTATGCACATTTGTTTGATAGCGTTCCAGATCGATCAAACGGTATCACATTTTGTACAGGATCTTTAGGTGTAAGAGCAGATAATAATCTTGTTCAAATTTTTAAGCGTTTCTCAGACCGTGTTCACTTTCTTCATTTAAGAAGTACAAAAAGAGATGAGCAAGGTAATTTCTATGAAGCTAACCATTTGGATGGCGACGTAAATATGTTTAGTGTAGTTAAAGCGGTAGTAGAAGAAGAAGCAAGAAGAAAGGCAGAAGGGTATGCAGATTTTGCTATTCCCGTAAGGCCAGACCATGGGCACCAAATGTTAGATGATTTACACAAAAAAACAAACCCTGGCTATTCAGGAATTGGAAGATTAAGAGGTTTAGCAGAATTGCGAGGTCTAGAATATGGTATAAAACAAAGTATTTAATTAAAAGCATAAATTAAAGATGAAAACACATTACGAAACCCGTTACGCAACAAGCCCTAAAGCTGTAAAAGCATTTGATACGGCTGAGTTGAGAGAAGAGTTTTTAATTGATAACTTAATGAAAGAAGATCAATTAATTTTAGTTTATACACATTACGATAGGTACATGGCAGGTTCTGCCGTGCCAATAGCACCAATAAAGTTAGAAACTATTGATCCTTTAAAGTCTGAGTATTTTTTAGAGAGAAGAGAAATAGGTATTATTAATGTAGGTGGTGACGGTACTGTTGAGGTTGATGGAGAAGTATTTCATTTAACATTAAAGGATGCTTTATACATAGGTAGCGGTAAAAAAGAAGTGATATTTAAAAGTGATGATGCAAAGAATCCTGCTAAATTTTATATCAATTCAGCGCCAGCACACACCTCTTACCCATCTAAAAAAGTGAGTAAAGCAGATGCTAACAAGCTTGAATTAGGATCTTTAGAAACTGCAAACCACCGTACTGTTAACCAACAAATTATTGGAGGTATTGTTGAAACCTGTCAGCTTCAAATGGGAATGACGGAATTGAAAACAGGAAGTGTTTGGAATACAATGCCAGCACATGTACATGATAGACGAATGGAAATCTATTATTATTTAGATATTCCACAAGATCAATCGGTGTGTCATTTCATGGGGCAACCTCAAGAAACCAGACATATTTGGATGCAAAATCACCAAGCAGTTATTTCGCCACCTTGGTCTATTCACTCAGGAGCAGGTACATCTAATTATACCTTTATTTGGGGTATGGCAGGAGAAAATCTAGATTATGGCGATATGGATGTTGCTAAAATAACTGAATTAAGATAATTATGAGCATATCATTATTTGATGTTAAAGGCAAAAATGCCTTGGTAACAGGCAGTACACATGGTTTAGGCATGGCTATGGCTAGGGGTTTAGGTTTGGCAGGTGCAACTATTATTGTAAACGGAAACTCATCACAGGACAAAATTGATAAAGCTGTTGCACTGTATAAAAGCGAAGGCATTAATGCGGTTGGCTACAAATTTAATGTAGCTAACGAGGCCGAGGTAATTGAAGCTATTACTAATATTGAAGAAGAAGTTGGGCAAATTGATATTTTAATTAATAATGCAGGTATTATAAAACGTACGCCTTTATTAGAAATGGAAGTTGCAGATTTTAAACAAGTTATTGATATTGATTTGGTTAGTCCCTTTATAGTTTCCAAGCATGTAGTAAAAGGCATGATTTCTAGAAAAGCGGGTAAAGTAATTAATATTTGCTCAATGATGAGCGAGCTAGGCCGAAATAGTGTTGGTGCTTATGCTGCAGCTAAAGGCGGATTAAAAATGCTTACTCAAAATATGGCTACAGAATGGGCAAAGCATAACATACAAGTTAATGGTATTGGACCAGGTTATTTTGCAACATCGCAAACAGAAGCTATTCGTGTGGACGGACATCCTTTTAACGATTTTATTGTAAATCGTACACCAGCAGCTAAATGGGGCGACCCTAACGATTTGGCAGGAGCAGCTATCTTTTTAGCGTCTAAAGCCAGCGATTTTGTTAGTGGTCATATCTTATATGTTGATGGGGGTATATTAGCCACCATAGGCAAACCTTCTAATGAAGACTAATATGAATAAATCATTTTTTTTTAAAACGTTACTACTCTCTGTTTTTGTTTTTGGTTGTAAAACTAAAAACAAAACAGAGCAAGTAGTAACCATTAAAAACACATTAAGTGTACCGCGTACTTTCGAAACGGTAGAGCTCAACAAATCCGACCTTGTACTAAAGGATGGTGTGAGTTTTACAAATTTATCTGTTAAAGATTTAACTACAAATACAATCGTAGTTTCGCAATTTGTAGATAATAATCAAGATGGCGAGATGGATACGCTACTGTTTCAGCCAGAAGTAGGAGCAAACTCAGAAAGTCGATTTGAATTAGTTGTTTTGGATAAAAAACAAAATACCGAGGTAATAGATTATTGTTATTCTAGATTTGTGCCAGAGCGCACAGATGATTATGCTTGGGAGAACGATAAAGTAGGATTTAGAACGTTTGGTCCTGTTGCTCAAAAAATGGTAGAGGATGGTGTAAAGGGTGGTACTTTATCTAGTGGTATTGATGCATGGTTAAAAAAAGTGGATTACCCCATTATAAATAAATGGTATGAAAAGGCAACTGCAGGTACAGGTTCTTATCATGAGGATACTGGCGAAGGCTTAGATAATTTTCATGTAGGTGTAAGTAGAGGTGTAGGAGGTATTGCTGTAAAGCAAGATACAACATTCTATGTGTCTAGAAATTTTACCAATTGGAAAACCATAACTACTGGGCCAATACGAACAAGTTTTGTTTTAGAATATGCCAATTGGGATGCTAACGGAAAAACCATTACCGAAAAAAAACATATCTCTCTAGATTACGGTAACAATTTATCCAAATTTGAAATTGAAATCTCTGGAACCGAAACCTTTTATGCGGGTTTAACGTTGCATAAAAATGAAGGTAAACCAAGCGAGAATATTAAAAATGGTTGGATTTCGTATTGGGAACCTCATTTTGGTTCCGAGTTAGGTATGGCTATAGTAGTACCAAATAATCAGCTAAAATCTTCAGAGCTTTTTGTAACACCTTTAAAAGACCAAAGTAATTTATTCGCGGAGATTAAAGTGGCAAATAATAAAAGTGTATACTATGCCGGTTTTGCTTGGGAGGAATCCAAACAATTTAAAAATAAACAAGCATGGGAAGCGTATTTAAATACATTTTCATTAAAACTTAATAATCCATTATTAGTTTCTTTGAAGTAATAAGCATTTATGAAATCAACTCAATTTATTACCGATAATTTTTTATTACAATCTGAAGTTGCTGTAACACTTTATCATAAGTACGCTAAAGATTTACCAATTATAGATTATCATAATCATTTATCTGCACAGAAAATAGCGGAAAATTTACCTGTTAAAAATATTAGTGATGCTTGGTTAAAGGAAGACCATTACAAATGGCGCGGTATGCGAGCAAACGGTATTGATGAGAAATATATAACAGGTGACTCAACCCAAAAAGAAAAGTTTTTTAAGTGGGCCGAAACAGTGCCTTACACTTTAAAAAACCCATTATTTCATTGGACGCATTTGGAGTTAAAGCGTTATTTTGATATCGATGCTATTCTGCAACCGTCATCAGCAGAATCGATTTATGATACGGCGAATAAAATACTTGCCGAAAAAACACCAGCAGATTTATTAGAGCATATGAATGTTGAGGTTGTTTGCACAACGGACGATCCAACGGATAGTTTAGAGCATCATAAAGCTATTGCAGACGCAGGTTTTTTTACTAAAGTTTTTCCAACTTTTAGGTCGGATGAATTGTTTTTTATTGGGCAAGATAAATTTTTAAAGTATTTAGAAAAATTGAGTAGCGTTGTGAATTTTGAAATTAATTCGTTTTCAGATTTCACAAAAGCTATCGACAACAGAATCGTTTTTTTTAATAATAACGGTTGTCGTTTATCCGATTTTGGAGTTGGAGAAGCTTTAGTTATTGAAGATTTTACAACCGAAGAGGTAGCGCGTATTTTTGCCAAAAAGCTTAATTGCGAAGCTTTGTCTTTTTTAGAAATAAATAAATACAGGTCATTTTTGTTTATTTATTTGGCAAAAAAATATCACGAAGTTAATTGGGTGCAGCAATATCATTTAGGCCCCATAAGAAATAATAATACAAGACTGGTTGAGCAAATAGGTTTGGATGCGGGCTGCGATTCTATTGGTGATTTTCCAATGGCTAATTTTATGTCTAAATTATTTAATATTCTAAATTCTACAAATCAATTAGCTAAAACAATTACCTATAACTTAAACCCGTCCCAAAATGAAGTGTTTGCAACTATGATGGGGAATTTCCAAAACTCAGATGCACCAGGGAAAATGCAGTGGGGTTCTGGTTGGTGGTTTCTAGATCAAAAAGATGGCATGGAAAAGCAAATTAATTGTCTGTCTAACATGGGTTTATTAAGTCGTTTTGTTGGTATGCTAACAGATAGTCGTAGTTTTTTATCGTTTCCAAGGCATGAGTATTTCAGACGTATTTTATGTAACCTGTTAGCCGATGATGTTAACCAAGGGCTTATTCCCAACGATATGGAGTTTTTAGGAAAAATGGTTCAGGATATTTGTTACTACAATGCTAAAAATTATTTTAAATTTAATCTATAAAAAGGCCTTAGGTATGCAATGTAGAATTCTTTTTCTTTTAATTATGGTTGGTCTCTTTTCTTCTTGTGAAGAAAAAAGTAGCGCTAAGGTGCTCTATTTAGCGCATACTTTGCCGCAAACCCATCCTGTACATAAAGGAATATTGGCATTTCAGGATGCTTTGGAAAAAAAATCTGGTGGCCAATTGGTACTTAAAATATTTCCCGATGGTATGTTGGGTTCAGAAAGAGAAGTTTTGGAATTACTGCAAATAGGTAGTGTTGCAGCAACTAAGGTAAGTGCGGCTACATTATCTAATTTTGTCCCAGAATATCATGTTTTAGGCATTCCTTATTTGTTTAGAAGTAAGGAACATCAATACGAAGTTTTAGAAGGACCAATAGGTAAATCAATTTTACAAAAAGGTGAAAAGTTTTGGTTAAGAGGCCTGTGTTATTACGATGCAGGGAGCAGAAGTTTTTACACCTCAAAAAAAGCTATTAGAACACCTGACGATTTGAAAGGCTTGAAAATACGAGTAATGAATAATCAAATGGCCATTAATATGGTTAATGCTATGGGCGGTTCTGCTACACCTATGGCTTATGGAGAGCTTTATACAGCAATTCAACAAGGGGTTGTTGATGGGGCAGAAAATAACGCGCCGTCTTTTGTGTCTTCAAACCATCATGAAGTTAGTAAATATTACACTCTAGATCAGCATTCGTCCGTTCCAGATGTGCTAATTATGGGGACTAAATTTTGGAATAATCTAACAGATCAAGAGCGCGTATGGGTACAAGAGGCTGCTGATGAATCTGCTCAGGCAGAAAAGAAATTTTGGAATAATTCTGTGGAAGAGTCTATGAAAATAGCACAAAAATTTGGCGTTGAAATTATTATTCCTGAAAAATCTTTATTTGCCGATAAAACAAAATCGGTATTAGAAGATTTTTTAAAGCAGAAACCTGAAATGAGAGAATTAGTGAATAAAATTAAAGACGAATAGTTATGAGAATTTTCGATATTATTTTTGAAAAGGTTAATCGATTCATGGAAATTTTTCTCGTATTTATTTTTGGGCTTTTAGTACTTGATGTTTTATGGCAAGTGTTTTCTAGGTACGTATTAAATATGTCGTTTTCGTGGACAGAAGAACTTGCGCGTTTCTCATTAATATGGCTATCTATTTTAGGTGCCGCTTATCTTAATGCGCGAAGAGAGCATTTATCTATGGATTTTTTGTATGGTAAGTTTTCTAACCCTACAAAGAAAAAGGTATCTATTCTTATAGAAGTTTTTATCTTTTTATTTGCATTAATTGTAATGTTTGTTGGCGGTTCTAATTTGGTTTATACAACCTTACATTTGGATCAGCTTTCCGGTACCTTAAGGGTACCCTTAGGTTACATTTATGCCGTTTTGCCATTTAGTGGTTTTTTAATTATGTGTTTTTCTGTTTATCATATTTCAAAAATATCTTCTAATCAAATAGCTGTATAATTATGAGTATTGAAGTTGTAAGTATCCTTGTTTTATTTGTTAGTTTTTTTAGCTTACTAATGTTAAAAGTACCTGTGGCCTACGCTATAGGCATTTCTACAACAATAAGTCTTTTATTGAATATTGATAAACTTCCTGGTATAACAACCATTGCACAACGTATGACTACGGGCATAGATAGTTTTGCTCTGTTGGCTATTCCGTTTTTTGTACTTGCAGGCGAAATTATGAAACGTGGAGGTATTGCAAATAGGCTCATAAATTTTGCAAAATCTATTGTAGCAGCGCTTCCAGGCGGACTTGCTTATGTAAATGTTTTGGCTTCTATGCTTTTTGGTGCGATTTCTGGTTCTGCAATTGCGGCGGCTTCAGCAATTGGAAGTATCATGACAGATAGAATGGAGGAAGAAGGTTATCCACGAGAATTTAGCGCCTCTGTAAATATAACGTCATCAACAACTGGATTACTTATACCGCCTAGTAATATTTTAATAGTTTATGCTTTGGCTAGTGGTGGTACAGCTTCCGTTGCGGCTTTATTTATTGCGGGGTATTTACCAGGAATATTGTTAGGTGCAGCTATTATGGGCTATATCGCTTTTGTCGCTATAGCGAGAAAGTTTGCTAAGGGACAACGGGCGCCTTTATCTGAAATCTGGAACCATTTCCGAAAATCATTTTTTAGTTTATTATTATTAATTATTGTTGTGGGCGGTATAGTAGCAGGTATTTTTACCGCCACTGAAGCTTCAGCAATAGCAGTTTTGTATGCTACAATTTTGGCTTTAATTTATGGAGATATGAAAGTCAATCAATTTCCCGACATTTTACTTAATAGTGCGCGAACAACAGGTGTTGTAATGTTTTTAATTTGTACATCAATGGCTATGTCTTGGTTGTTCTCTTTCGAGAGTATACCAGAACTGATGAGTAGTTTTTTGTTAGAGCAATTTAGTAATAAATTTGTTATTTTTCTTGTTATCAATCTTACTTTATTAATTATAGGCACATTTATGGACATGACGCCAGCGGTCTTAATATTCACACCAATTTTCCTGCCTGTAGTAGTGGCCTTAGGTATGGATCCAGTGCATTTCGGTATTGTATTGGTTTTAAATTTATGTGTGGGTTTATGTACGCCTCCAGTAGGTACAATACTTTTTGTTGGTAGTGGTGTAGCTAATGTTTCTGTAACAAAAGTGGTTAAACCGTTATTGCCGTTTTTGTTAATAATGATTATTGTATTAATGCTTATTACATATATTCCTGAAATATCCATGTTCTTGCCGCGATTATTTGGATTGTAAAATACTTTTATCTTGTTAAGTATTTCTAGTAGATTGTGGTGGTCTGTTTTTGTGTAATTATTATTTTTCTTATTTTTTTTTGCATTATTCGTAAATTTTTTACTTATTGCGCCTTATTTGCTAATTTTAGGTCTTTTTGATAGGATTACGAAGGTGGAGCACAGCAGATTTAAAGGGTGCGTTTAAAAGTACATAGTAGTGTTTATTTGGTAATAATACATGTTTGTATTGCTAAGTAGGTGTATTCTTTATTTTTTTTGATCTACATGTTATATTTTTATTAATACATCTAATTTAGTATTGTGTTATATGTCGGATTTTTTCGTATATTATCATGATAGTACAGGATGCTCTTAAATATTTTAACATCTAAATTTGTTTTAACTAATAAGATTAACTAATTATTTATGAATTTAAAAAGGACTTTAAAAAATACGTCTTTTATCAGGCGGTTTTTAATTGCGGCTGCAATGATTTTTTCATTTGTGGCTTCTACGAGCGCCCAAACTGTTACGGGTGTGGTTACAGCCAACGGTTTCCCCTTACCTGGGGCTACAATTTTAGTTAAGGGTACTTCAATTGGAGTTGTTACCGATTTTGATGGGAATTACATAGTGGATGCAGGCACCAATCCAACACTCGTTTTTTCTTTTCTTGGTTATGAAACCAAAGAGATTGCCATTAATGGACGTGCTAAAATTGATGTGGTTTTAGAGGAAGGCGGAGAAGCGTTAGGTGAGATTGTTGTAGTTGGTTATGGTACTCAGAAAAAAGAATCTGTAGTTGGTGCGATTACTCAAATTAAGGGAGAAGATTTACAAGAGCTAACGCTAGGTATTACAAACGTACAGGAAGCTTTACAAGGAAACTTACCAGGGCTTACTGCCATTCAGGGTAGTGGCGTTCCTGGTCGTAATGATGTGCAGATTTTTATTCGTGGCCAAGCGTCTTGGAATGGTTCTGGGCAACCTTTAATATTGGTAGACGGTGTTCCACGAGATATTGATAATATTGATTCCAATGATATTCAAAACATATCGGTGCTTAAAGATGCATCAGCTACAGCAGTTTATGGTGTACAGGGTGCTAATGGTGTTATACTAATTACTACCAAAAGGGGTAAAAAAGGTAAAGCGCAACTTTCCTTTCAGGTAAATACTACCATAAAAACAGTATCGAAGTTACCCGAGAAATTAAATGCTTATGATGCTATACTAGAAGCAAATTCGTCAGTTTTACGCGAGCTTTCGCAAAATGAAGCTTCATGGGATTCATATAGACCACTAGCTATTGCTGAAAATTATCGTAATCCAGCCAATGAAGAGCAGCGTTTACTTTTTCCTGATGTAAATTGGAGAGATGTGTTGTTAAAGGATTTTGCGCAAGATTATCGTGTTAATTTATCAGCACGTGGTGGTGGCGAAAAATCTAGGTATTTCGCTAGTTTGGCTTATCAAACGGTGGCTGATATTTTCGATGGTGAAAGTTATGATAATGGTAAAGGATACGAAAGTGGATTTACTTACGATAGATTTAATTTCCGAAGTAATTTAGATTTTAATATTACTAATACTACCGAGTTTACTGTTAATTTAGGTGGTTTCTATGCGATACAACAAACTCCAGGAGGCTTAAATTTGGTTACCAATTCAATTTACGAATTGGCACCTAATGCGTACACGCCAATTTTTCCCGATGGTGCTTTTGGTAGAGATTTTAATGATGTATTTGCAAATACCAACCCACTGGTTACTTTAACTAACACCGGGTATACCACAGATACCAGATTTCAAATTAACACTGATTTTATTTTAAAGCAAAATTTAGATTTTATAACAGAAGGATTATCTTTTCAGTCCCGTTTTTCTTTGGATAATGCAACAGAGAGTCGTCAACAATTATTAGATCCAGGCGCAGACGGACAAGAAAACGTGCGCTATCGTATATTCGATCGATTTTTTACAGAAACTATAGAATCACCTAATGGTGTTAACGATTTTGATTTCGTGCCTTTTCCTTGGACAGTTTCAGAACCTGAAATTCGTAATGGGCAAATTGTACGTAACTTATTATATGATGCAGCTATTAATTATAGCAAAACCTTTGGTGAAAAGCATACGGTTACCGGTTTGGCTTCTGTAAGACGTCAAGAACGTGGTAGAGGGAATGGTTTTTTAATATTTCGTGAGGATTGGGTAAGTCGTGTAACCTATGATTACGACAAGCGTTACTTTTTGGACATCAGTGGGGCATACAATGGATCGGAGAAATATGGCCCAGGATTTCGTTTTGATTTGTTTCCCGCTATTGCAGCAGGTTGGACAATCTCAAACGAGGCTTTTATGAGTGATGTGGATTGGGTAAATAAGCTTAAATTGAGAGGTTCGTATGGTATTATTGGAGACGACTCTGGTGGAAGTAGATTTGAGTACCAACCAACATTTAGTATTGGTGGAGGTTCTTTTATAAATCCTAATGCGTCTAACCAGCGCGGGCCATACGAGTTTTATAGTGAGCAAAACGTAGGTAATCCTAATTTACGTTGGGAAACTGCCACGAAATATAATGGCGCAGTAGAAGTGTCTTTATTTAATAGTTTAGTTACGGCAGAAGTAGATTTTTATGGAGAAAACCGTACTGATATTTTAATACCTAGCGGTCAAAGAGCAGTACCTGAGTGGTTTGGTGCCTCACCGCCATCTTTTAACAGAGGGCAAGTTGAAGTGAGGGGGTATGAAATTGTATTAGGAACCAACTATACATTTAGTAGCGGTTTAAACCTTTTTGGTAATTTTAACCTAAATCAAGCAAAAGATCTTGTTTTGGATAGGGAGGATCCTGAGTTTAGACCATTTTATCAAAAACAAGCGGGCTATGCTATTGGCCAGCCAAGATCAGCAATTCCTGGACAAATATTAGCGAGCTTAGATGACTTGTATAGCTCTACACCACGAGTAAACGGTCAGGATGCTATACGTACAGGTTATTATAATTTAATTGATTATGATGGTGATGGAGAATATAATGCAAATTTTGATAATGTGCCGTTTGGCTTTCCTGTGCGACCGCAAAGAAATTGGTCTGCTACAGTAGGCGCTAAATATAAAGGTTTAAAATTATCTGTTCAGTTTTATGGTACACAAAATACCAATAGAAACTACGTTTCAAGAACGTTTACAAACCAAACAGATACGTTTTTTGCACATGAGTTAGGGTATTGGACTAAGGATAATCCAAATGGTACGCGTACACAACCTACATTTTTTGCAGATCAAGGAGCTAGCGATCCAAGACGAAATTTTTGGGATGGTTCTCTAACAAGGCTTCGAGCAATTGCTTTAAATTATACGGTACCTAAAAAGGTCTGTGAAAACCTTGGTGTAAAGTCATTAAGTATATTTGCCAATGGTAACAACTTGTTTTTATGGACAGATTTACCGGATGATAGAGAGTTTAATAGTAGCTTAACTGGAGATTCTCAGTTTAGAGGAGACTATCCTAATTTAGCACGTTTTAATTTCGGTTTTAACTTAGATTTTTAAAAAAAAAAGAATATGAAAAATTACAGATTAAATATAATATTATGCCTTGGGCTACTGTTAATATTTTCTTGTGAGGAATATTTGGATATAGCACCAGAAGCCGAAATTGAGATCGAAGATGTTTTTGCTAATTTTCAAACTTCACAAGGTTTCGTTGAGGAAATGTACAATTTGGTGGTCGATTACGGAACTAATGGTTGGACTTTTCAAGACTATATATATGGCGACGATGGGTATAATGCACAAACTTTTAAGTATAGCACCCAAATTGACCGGGGTGAATTAGACCAATGGATAAACGGGAATTTAAGTTACCTACATAAAAATAACAGATTTCAAGTTGGATCAAATACAAGAGATGGTAGTTCTAATGAAGAACAGGGACGCGGCAGACCAAAAGTTTGGACAGGCAGCATGTTAGGTATCCGTAAGGCTAATGTAGTTATAGCAAACGAAAACTTAATGGTAGGTTTAACGGCATCTGAAAAAAACGTTATACTTGGGCAAGCTTATTTTTTTAGAGCATTTTTCCATAACGAAATTATGAAGTTTTGGGGGCGCTTTCCACATATTCAAGAGGTTTTTGATGGTGTTATAAATATTCCTAGACCAGAAACATACAGAGAGGTTGCGCTTTCTATTAATGAAGATTATAAAAAAGCTATAGAATTATTACCTGTAAATTGGGATAACGAGGCATATGGCGCTTTAACTTTGGGTAATAATGCGGGACGTTTAACAAAAGGTGCGGCTTATGGTTTTCAGGGAAAAAATTTACTTTTTGCAGCGAGTCCTTTAATGTTTTTTAACAATGCAGCAGGAATAGATACGTATACATACGATACAGAGTTAGCAGCCATGGCTGTAGATGCGTTTGCAGAAGTTTTAAAACTGGAACAAGCTGGTGAGTATAGTTTGGCTCAAAACATGGAGGATTATAAGAAAGTCTTATGGGAAACACCAACTAATACTTGGCCGGGCTTAGTACCTGAGGCCAAAGAATTAATTTTTGCTGGTTCTGCAGGTTCTCATGTGGGATCTACAATGAGTTTTATGGCTACGGGTATGCCTAGACCAATTTCTTCTACAGGTACACAATGTACGAGTGCAACACATAATTATATTCATAATAATTTTGGAATGGCTAATGGGTTATCCGTCGAAGATGATTTAAGTGGGGCGTTTGGTACGCCATTGTATAACCCATTAAGACCTTTTGATAACAGAGATCCTCGTTTTTATGCATGGGTTTTTGCAGATCGTGATGTATTAGGTACGCGAGCAGGTATTCCAGATGTAAATAAAACACTTAAATTATATTCTGTAGATGAGAATGGTGAATCGGGTGCACATCGGGATAGAAACAATTATTCTTTCACGGGTTATTTATTTAAAAAGTTTTACCCTGAAATTGATGGTCAATACCATTCGCAGAGTGGAAATAATATTTTAAGACGCTTTACCGGAATGCGTATGCACATGAGGTTAACAGATGTATATCTTATGTACGCCGAAGCATTGCATGTAGTTAATGGAGCAACTACGGCACCAAGCAGTTTTCCATTAACGGCAGAGCAAGCCATTAATATATTTAGAGATAGAGCAGGCATTGGAACAGTTAACCCGATGATTGTATCGAACAACAATAGATTTATGGATGAAATAAGACGTGAAAGGGCTGTGGAGCTTTCTTATGAAGGGCATAGGTGGATGGATATTAGACGATGGGGTGTTGCTCATGAGGATGAATATAGAATTAAAACAGCACTAAATTTTGATAAGGCGTGGACGTTCTTTGAAGAATTTACCTTGGTGGATAGAGTTTGCGAATATCCTAAACATTATTGGATGCCATTTGAAGCTAATCAAACTCAGTTTTACGAAGGTTTTCCTCAAAACCCAGGTTGGTAATACTTTAATAAACGCCTTAAACTAAATCTAAATATAATAAAATGAAGATAAATAAATTATATGCGTTCTATACACTTCTTTGCTTAAGCATATTTTGCTTTCCAGGCATAGTCTCGGCGCAAACTGAGAATACTGAAGTGTCTGGAACTATTGTTGACGGACAAGGAAATCCTTTAACAGAAGTGAAAATCTATGGCCCTTCAGGCATTCGAGCTACTACTAATAGTAATGGTAAATTTACTATTAGCCTACCTAGTGATGACGTGGTGGTTATTGAAAAGAGAGGTTATAACTCGCAATTACTTAGTCTCGAAGCATTACTTAATACGGAGGATATTAAACTTATAAAATCTCAATTTCTTGCATCTGATGACGATAAAATTAACATTGGGGTTGCCACAAGAAACAGACGCGATTTTGTAGGGTCTGTTTCCTCAGTAAATACGAAAGACCGCCTAACTTACGATAATACACAGTTTGTAAGGAACTACATAAACGGTTTAACGGTAGGTGTTAGAGGCTCGGATAACGTTAGGGGTATAGGTAATGCTCTTTTTGTTATTGATGGTGTTTTTGGTCGTAATCCAAATATCCTAAATATGGAGGAAGTAGATCAAATTACTATACTTAAGGACGCTAACGCAGTCGCGTTATATGGTAGCCAGGGTCGAAATGGTGTAATTGTAATTAATACAAAACGAGGTAAAATAAATAAAAAAGAAGTGAATGTTAACATACGTTCAGGTATTAGTACACCAATTTCGTTACCTAATTATTTAGGGGCCGCAGATTTTATGGAGTTGCGTAACGAGGCGTTCTTGAATGATGGCCAAGATTTGACTACAGTAGGTTTTTCTCAAGATCAAATTAATAATACTAGAAGTGGTTTAAATCCATTACAATTTCCTGATGTTGATTTATACGATTTTGTGCAGCCTTTTGTTAACACCACAAATGTTATTTCAGAATTTTCTGGAGGAAATGATAAGTCACGCTATTATGTAAATATGGGGTGGATTTATAATGAAAATTGGGTTAATATAAATGATGATATAAATGCTGGTAATAACAGGTTTAATGTTCGTGGTAATATTGATTTTAAGGTTAACGATTGGATATCAAGTAGTGTAGATGGTGTTGTAATAATATCAAGTTCTAAAAGTTCTAGAGCTAATTTGTTTAATTCAGCGACTACTTTTTTACCTTTCGATTACGCACCGTTAATTCCTGTAAGTAGTTTGGATGTAGCGAATAATCCCGATTTAGAAACCTTATTAGCAGGTGCTACTGTTTTTAATGGTAACTTACTGGGTTCAGCACAGCAATTTGGGGTTAATGCACCCATTGCTCGCGAAATTGCCGGTGGCTTTCAAGACAGAAGATTTCGTGTAACACAAATTAATAATGCTATTGATTTTGATTTATCAAGAATCACCAAAGGTCTTTCTGCAAAAACCTATTTAAGTTTCGATTTTGTCGATAGCTTTACCACATCTATTAGTAATGAATTTAGAACTTATAACGGTACTGAATTTCTGAACAGAACAGACTTAACCGCACCTTTAAGAACAGCAGGTGAGGATCAAAGAGATCTTTCAGAAAATGTGGCGTCGAATGGTTTTGAGTCTAGATTAGGTGCTTATGCATTAGTTAACTATACAAAATCGTTTGCAACAAACCATTCCATAAATACTACATTATTGGGGTATTATAATTCTGAAAATAGAGTAGGATCGGTACAAACGGATAAAGACGCGCATATTGGTTTCCAGATGACGTATGATTTTAAAAAGAAATTATTTGTAGACTTTTCGGGGGCTTATATTCATTCTATAAAATTACCTAAGGGCAATAGAGGTGCGCTGTCTCCAACAGTTGGTTTAGGTTATATTTTAAGTGAAGATGCGTTTTTAAAAGATTCAAAGGTTGTAAATTATTTAAAATTACGAGCATCTGCCGGTATTATTAGGTCGGATAGAGGTATTAATGGCTATTATTTATACGATGAAAATTATTCCGATGGAGGTAATTTTAACTGGGCAGATAATGTGTTTTCAAATCGAAGACAGGATATTTCACAAGGTGCTAATCCTAATTTAGGTTTTGAGGAGCGCATAGATCTAAATCTTGGTGTAGAGGCCTATTTAATGAACTCAATTTGGTTGGAAGCTAATGTATTTAGATCTGAGTTAGATAAGCAGTTAACTTTTTTAGCAGATCAATATCCTTCTTATTATAATACGTTTAGGCCGAGAGATAATTTTAATGCAAATCTATATTCAGGTTTTGAATTGGGTATGAATTTTAATAAAAAATTCAATGAAGTTTCTATTGGTGTTGGTACCAACGTATTATACAGTCAAACGGAAGCTTCTAAGCGATCAGAAACTAATGAGTTTGCTTATCAAAACAGACAAGGTGTTGAGTTGTCTTCTATTTTTGGATTTCAAGATTTAGGTTTTTATACTGAATCTGATTTTACAGGTTTAGATGGCGATGGTAACTTTGTACTAGATGGAGCGTTACCACAGCCTAATTTAGGGTCTAGCGTAAAACCTGGGGATATTCGTTATGCAGATCAAAACAACGATAATGTCATCGATCAAGATGATCAAATAGCACTGGGTCAGGCCGCAAGTCCTTGGTCTTATGGTGTTAATTTGAATATTAAGTACAAGCGTTTTAATTTATTCGTATTAGGTACAGGGCAAACAGGTGCTTTAGGAAACAAATTAAGTTCTGAGTTTAATAATTATTATGGTGTAAATGGTACAAATAAATACTCTGAAGAAGTTATAGGACGTTGGACACCACAAACTGCAGATACAGCTACATTCCCAAGATTGTCTGCTTTAGACAATAGAAACAATTTCAGAACTTCATCGTTTTGGTTATACGACAATAGTTTCTTCGAAATTAGCCGCGCACAGTTAACTTATGAGTTTACAGATACTTTTTGTGATAAGGTAGGTTTAGAGAATTTCAGTTTAAACTTCCAAGGTACTAACCTTTTAGAAATTTCTGAAAACAGAGCCATTAATCAGCTTAATATAGGTACCAGCCCACAGTCTAGGACATATACATTTGGTGTTAGGGTATCATTTTAAATAAATAAAAATAGATATAAAATGAAAAAAATAATAAAATATGTAGCTATAATTGCAGTCTTTAACTGTATAACTAGCTGTGAATCTATTTTGGAACCTGTTGATGAGAACCGATTAGATTTTGAATTTGTAAGTACAGATCCGGAGTCTGCCGAAGGTTTGTTATTAAATGGATATGCGCGTTTACAAGATCAGTTCACTTTTATTGAAACTGCTACGGATGATGCTGTAAGTAACCAGTTAGATAATAGTTTTAAGCGTATGGCATTAGGGGAATTGAATGCGCAATTCAACCCTACTGCACGTTGGAACAATTTTGAAAATGTACTATGGGTAAATAGATTTTTAGAAGTTATTGAAGCCAGAGAAATTGTTTGGTCTCAAGATGAACAAATAAATGATATGTTTTACCTGCGCATGGAGGGAGAGGCTTTAGCTTTAAGGGGTTTACACCACTATTATGCTTTGCAAGCACATGCAGGAGTTGGTGTTTCTGGAGAGCTTTTAGGTATTCCTTATTTTAATGAATTTATTCAAGCTGATGGTAATTTTAATACACCGCGCTTATCTTTTGAAGCGTCTGTTTTAGCTATTATGGCAGATTTTGATGCTGCTTTAGCACTATTACCAACAGATTATACAAATGCACCAGACGTTATTTTACCTGTTTATGAGGCGTTTGATATGGATAAATATGAGGTTGTTAATGGAAGTTTGTATAATTTAAGAATTTCAGGAAGAATTGTTAGCGCATTAAAAGCGCGTTTAGCTTTATATGCGGCTAGCCCATCTTTTTTAAACGATGCTAGTTATTATACCATGGCAGCTACCCAAGCGAGTGCGCTTTTAAATACTATTGGAGGCGTGTCGGGATTAGCACCTAATGGAGTAGATTACTTTGAAGCTTATGATGAGGGTAATGACGCTGAAATGATATGGAGAGGATCTATTCAAAATAGTCCAAGTGCCAACATTGAAGCTCGTATGTTTCCACCGTCTGCTAACGGACAGGGGGAAGTTAACCCTACTCAAAATTTTGTAGATGCCTTTCCTATGCAAAATGGTTTTCCTGCCACAGTGGCTAACGGGTTTGATCCACAAAATCCGTATTCAAATAGAGATCCTAGATTGGATAAATTTGTAGTTGTTAATGGTGCTACATATGCAGGCCGTAACATCAATACTGGTGTTGGTGGTGGTATTGATAGGTTAGATTCTATTCCAGAGTTTTCAACTAAAACAGGATATTATTTAAAAAAACCATTACGCCCAGATGTTAGATTGAATGATGATGGAACTTCTATAGGTCAAAGACATTACGATGTTTATTTTAGATATACAGAGTTGTTCTTGATTTTTGCAGAAGCAGCAAACGAGCTAGGAGGCCCCGATAATACTATAAATGGTATCTCACCAAGAGATGTTATTGGAGCGATAAGGCAAAGAGCTGGAATTGATCAGCCAGATGCTTTTTTAGGGTCTATATCCTCTACTGAAGACATGAGAGCACTTATAAGAAACGAACGCCGTTTAGAGTTAAGTTTTGAAGGGCATAGGTTTTGGGATTTAAGACGTTGGGGCTTAAACTTAAACGAAACTGCCGAGGGTGCTTTTTTTAATGGTACAAATTATGATTTAGGTGTATCTGTTGAGGTTAGAAACTACCCTTCTTTTGGAATCTATATGCCAATACCAAATAATGAAACATTAAGATTTCCTGAAATAGAACAAAATGCAGGTTGGTAGAGTTTATAGGGTTTAAATTTAAATGATAAATATATTAATATGAAAATAAAAATTGTTGCTTTAATAGCTGTATGCTTTAGTCTGATGGGGTGTCAGAATGAGGATAATATTGTTGAAGACTTTGGGTCAACCTCGGTATTCTTCCCTTTTCAAACACCTGTAAGAACTTTAGTCCTTGGTAAATATGATTTAGGTTTTAATGATAATGATAATAATGGAAGATTTGAGATAGGCGTTGTTATGTCTGGTGTTTTTCAGAACAAGGAAGATAGAAAGGTCGGTTTTGAATTTGCTCCAGATTTAATAGATGCAGCAGCCTTAGGTATTGATAATGTAAACGTACAGGTCTTGCCAGCCTCTTATTATACTATAGAGCAAGAAAGCCCTGTAACAATCCCGGCAGGTGCAGTTAATGGGCGTATTGGTATACAATTGGAAGATGCTTTTTTTAACGATCCGCTTTCTTTCGCTCCCTTTGGAGAAGTAAATTATGTAATTCCTATGCGCATTACCAATATAGAAAACCTAGATACGGTATTAAGAGGTGTACCAGCGGTTGATAATCCTATAAAAATAAAGGCAGACGATTGGAATCCTGCACCTAAGGATTATACCTTATTTGGAATTAAATTTATGAATGAGTTTGATGGTATATATTTACGTCGAGGTACAGATAATATTGTAGGAACTTCGGTTGTAACTACAGCAGATACTGGAAATGTTGAAACTTTTACTGTTGATACTACAACTGTTTATAAATCGGAGTTTGTTGTTAGAGACGAAATTGTACCTGTTATAACATCAGGAAGAAACACTAATTTAGTTACTAATCGTGTAAGGAGAGGTTTGATTCCAAGTGAAGACAATGTTAATTTAAACTTGTTATTCGAAAATGGTAACATTACAGTTACTAATGTTGATGGTGATGATTATGAAGTTACAGGTACAGGAACATTTGTAGAAAATGGCGATGCTTGGGGCGGTGAAAGTCGTGATGTTATTTATTTGCAATATGAATATAGAGATGTCGCTGTTATAGAGGAAAGAGAGGATGACGAATTAATATCTACAACAGAGGTAGATTTCTTACATACTGTTAATGATACCTTAGTTATTAGAAATAGAGATGTAAAGTTTGAAACTTTTGAGCTTCAAATAGCATTACCATAATTAGATGTAATTATAGGCTTTATAAATCAGATAAAATAGCGAAAGTTTCTTTCGCTATTTTTTTTTGCTCTATGTTATTAAATAAGTGTTGCTTAAAATAAACTTAAAATCTATGTCGTGTTACGTATAAAATGGTTGTTGCTGTTTAAACGATAGAGAAGTATAGCGTAACAATACACAAAGGATAACAACTACGTTTATTTAATATTACTTAAGTTTAGTACCTGTTTCATAAGCATCAAGTAATTGTAATTAGGTTTTGGTTCTCCATTATAATGGAAGTTCGTTATATTTGCATCATGATCGATTTTAGTAGTTTTCTTGAATTATTTACCAATAGTGTAACAAACGATAGTTTTGTAAAATTAACATTAAGTAAGCCTTACAGAAAAAGTGAAGGCTTAGTTAACGTTTATATCCGCTTATTTATCACTGAAGAACAATCTTTTTTTCAATTTAAATATAGATATTTAAAAGAAGAATTATATAAACAATTTAATTTGGAGGATGCTATTAGCCAAATAAAGATACTTCTTAATGAGTCTTTTCGATTAGGTACATTATTTACTTTAAATGAAGATGTTTTGGTAACAGTATCTAAAAACAAAAATGTTACTTACAGAAATACCATACCTAGTTTTAAAAATAAACTGCCAGATGTACCACTAGGTAGTTAATTTTTAAAGGCTATAATCCACGGTGTTTCTTAAAGCTGTTTTTAGTTCAAAAAAAACAGATTAACAATCACTAATCATATTTTTAGCAAAGGTGTTAATCTTCAAAATATTACTTTATTTTTACAATCTAATATACGATTTATGAGTCAGGAAGTTTCAAAGCGTTATGCAGAGCGTGGCGTTTCAGCATCAAAAGCCGATGTTCACAACGCTATTAAAAATATAGATAAAGGATTATTTCCTAAGGCGTTTTGCAAAATTGTACCCGATTATTTAACTAATGATGAGGACTATTGTTTGATTATGCATGCAGATGGTGCAGGAACAAAATCGTCTTTGGGTTATATGTATTGGAAAGAAACAGGAGATATTTCGGTATGGAAAGGTATAGCTCAAGATGCCTTAATTATGAATATTGATGATTTATTATGCGTTGGTGCAACAGACAATATTATGTTGTCTTCTACCATTGGTAGAAATAAAAATTTAATACCAGGTGAAGTGCTTTCTGCTATTATAAATGGTACAGAAGAACTGTTGGAGGATTTAAAATCATTTGGTGTAACTATACACTCTACAGGAGGCGAAACCGCAGATGTTGGCGACCTGGTTCGCACAATTATTGTAGATTCTACGGTAACAGCTAGATTAAAACGTAGCGAAGTTATAGATAACGCTAACATTGAGGCTGGCGATGTTATAGTAGGGTTGGAAAGTTTTGGTCAAGCCTCTTACGAAAATGAGTATAACGGCGGTATGGGTAGTAATGGATTAACATCTGCCCGGCACGATGTTTTTAGTAAGTATTTAGCTGAAAAATATCCTGAAAGTTTTGATGCTGCTGTACCTGAAAATTTGGTGTATTCTGGAGGAATGAAATTGACAGATAGTGTGGATGGATCTCCAATTGATGCCGGGCGGTTAGTATTATCTCCAACACGTACTTACGCACCTATAATTAAAAAAATATTAGCGCAGTTTACAAGTGAAAGTATACACGGTATGGTGCATTGCTCTGGTGGTGCGCAAACCAAAATTCTTCATTTTGTAGATCAGTTTCATATTGTAAAAGACAATATGTTCCCTATCCCTCCACTTTTTAAATTAATACAACAACAATCCAAAACAGATTGGAAGGAAATGTATCAGGTGTTTAATTGCGGGCACCGAATGGAACTTTATGTAAAGCCAGAAATAGCAGAATCTATTATATCGATATCTAAATCTTTTAATGTAAATGCGCAAATTATTGGAAGAGTAGAAGCTTCAGCAGAGAAAAAACTAACAATTAAATCTGAGTTTGGTGAGTTTGTTTACTAATTAGTTGTTTTTTTATAACTAGAAATAATTATTGATATTAAATAGAACTTTTAAATAGTCATGAAGTTATTACCCTTATTTATATTTTATTTTTGTTTCCAATTTTTAATAGCGCAGCCAGATTCGCTTTATATAAAGCCTATTGTAGAAAAATACACAGGGCCACAATGGATACAAACTAACAAGGGAACACTAGATATTAGCCAGGTGTCCTTTACAAATTGGAACTCTGGAGGTGTAAATTCTATTTCGGGTTTAGTAGGGTACAATTCAGCGTTAGACTATAAAGATTTGTTTTTTAATTGGAAAAATAATGTGGCACTTCGTTACGGCCTCAACCAACAACAAAACAGAGAAACTAGAAAAACACAAGATCTATTCGAAATAAACTCCAATTTAGGATATAAACCAAATACATCTACCGATTGGTTTTATTCTGCCAGGCTTAATTTTAGAACACAACTAGCAAAAGGTTTTAAGTACCCGAATACAGAAGATCCTATTTCCAAAATTTTGGCTCCTGGATATTTATTTTTAGGGATGGGTATGGAATATGGGAAAAACATAGACAAATTATCATTTTATTTTTCACCAATGACTTTAAAAACAACATTTGTTTTGGATGAAGATTTAGCAAATGCAGGATCTTTTGGTGTTGCTCCTGCTATTTTTGATGCTAATGGAAATGTAATAAGTCCTGGAGAACAAATAAGAACAGAGTTTGGTATATTATTAACAAATAGTTACGAAATGGAAGTTGTTGAAAATATTAATGTAAAAAATGAAATAAGTGTTTATTCAGATTACATAAATAATTTTGGTAATTTAGATTTGGATTGGAGAATCGATTTTGATTTTAAAGTGAACTCTTTTGTACGCGCATCCTTTGGTTCGCACATTCGTTATGATGATGATGTAAAAACCCAAAGGCCATCGAAGATAGAAGGGGAAGTGGTTGAAGCAGGAGCAAAGGTGCAGTGGAAACAATTTTTAGGTGTTGGTTTTGCCGTCGATTTCTAAATGTTTCAATCTGTCTTATTCTTATTTTAGGATTTCAGTTGTTTAAAAAATCGATTTTTTCTTCTTAAATAAAACGTTTGGCAGTTCGTATTTATACAGTAAGATGCCTTTGTTTTTATTTTAATATATGGGTATATAATTTTTAGGTTTACAAAAAAAATATTAAAATTAAAGAGGAAAATATGAGGCCTTTTTGTGTAAGATAACACATAATTCAGTATTAAGTAAACATCATGCAATCCTACTTAAAAGTATTAAAAAGTCATGAAAATTAAATTTGCAAAAAATAAGGTAAAAACGTTTAGCGCAGAAGAGGCATTCAATGCAGCTTTATTATATTTTAAAAACGACGATTTAGCTGCTCGTGTATGGTTAAATAAATATGCTTTGAAGGATTCTCAAGGACATATTTATGAGTTGACGCCTAATGATATGCACGCGCGTATTGCAAAAGAAATTGCAAGAATAGAAGCTAAATATGTAAATCCCTTATCAGAAAATGATGTTTTTAATTTAATTAAAGATTTTAAATATATTGTACCGCAAGGCAGTCCAATGGCAGGTATAGGTAATCCGTTTCAAATAGGTTCGTTATCTAATTGTTTTGTTATTGGAAATTCTGAAAACTCAGATTCCTATGGCGGTATTCTTAAAACAGACCAAGAGCAAGTACAATTAATGAAGCGTCGAGGCGGTGTTGGTCACGATTTATCACATGTAAGACCAAAAGGATCTCCTGTTAAAAATGCAGCATTAACCTCTACAGGTTTAGTGCCTTTTATGGAGCGTTTTTCCAACTCGACAAGAGAAGTTGCACAAGATGGGCGTCGTGGTGCACTTATGCTTTCGGTATCTATTAATCACCCAGATTCTGAAGATTTTATTAACGCCAAGTTGGAGCAAGGTAAAGTTACGGGTGCAAATGTTTCAGTGCGAGTGGACGATGCCTTTATGGAGGCCGTTAAAAACGATACGGAGTACACTCAGAAATATCCAATTTTTAGTAATAATCCCAAAATAGAAAAATCTATAAAGGCAAACGCTTTATGGAAAAAAATTATTTATAACGCATGGCAATCCGCAGAACCTGGTATTTTATTTTGGGATACTATAATTAATGAATCTATACCAGATTGTTATGCAGATTTGGGGTATAAAACGGTATCTACAAATCCATGTGGGGAAATTCCGTTATGCCCATACGATTCTTGTAGGTTGTTAGCGCTTAATTTATTTTCTTATGTTGAAAATCCATTTACAAATAAAGCTAAATTTAATTTCAAATTATTTAAAAAACACGTTGCTTTAGCGCAGCGTATTATGGATGATATTATTGATTTGGAACTTGAAAAAATTGATATAATAATAAATAAAATTAAAGAAGACCCAGAGCATAAAGATGTAAAAGCTATTGAATTTAATTTGTGGCTAAATATTAAGAAAAAAGCGCAAGAAGGCAGACGTACAGGGGTAGGTATTACAGCCGAAGGCGATATGTTGGCAGCTTTAGGTATTCGATACGGAAGTGAAGAAGGTAATAGTTTTTCGTTAAAAGTGCATAAAACCATTGCTATAGAAGCTTATAGGTCTTCTGTAAATTTAGCAAAGGAGCGTGGTGCATTTTCAATTTTTAATGCAGAACGGGAAAAAAATAATCCCTTTATATTACGATTAAAAGAAGCGGATAGCGAATTATATAGCGATATGTTGAAGTTTGGTAGGCGTAATATTGCTTTGCTAACTATTGCTCCTACAGGAACAACAAGTTTAATGACGCAGACAACATCTGGAATAGAACCTGTATTTATGCCAGTTTATAAACGCCGAAGAAAAGTAAACCCAAATGATAAGGACGTACGTGTTGATTTTGTAGACGATGTTGGGGATTCCTGGGAGGAATACGTGGTTTTTCATCACGGTTTTAAACAGTGGATGGACGTTAATGATATTACTTTTTCAGAAGATTTTTCAGAGAAAGCTATAAATAAGTTAATTGAAAAATCGCCATATTACCAATCTACATCTAACGATGTGGATTGGCTAAGCAAAGTAACTATGCAAGGTGCTATTCAAAAATGGGTGGACCATTCTATTAGTGTTACTATAAATTTGCCAAATAATATTACCGAAGCCATGGTTGGCGATATATATTTAAAAGCTTGGGAGGTAGGGTGCAAGGGCATAACAGTCTACAGAGATGGTTCGCGTTCAGGCGTGTTACTTTCAAACGATGAAAAGAGTGAACAAGATGAAGATAGTAAACTAACGGCTTTTCCAATTAAGCGCCCATTGGTTTTAGAAGCAGATATTGTACGTTTTCAAAATAGTAAAGAAAAATGGATTGCTTTTATAGGTTTAATTGATAACAAACCATACGAAGTATTTACAGGTCTAGCAGACGATGAAGATGGTATTTTAATTCCGCGTTGGGTTAACAAAGGTTTAATTATTAAAAACCGAAATGAAGATGGAAGCACGCGGTACGATGTGCAATATAAAAACACAAGAGGTTATAAAACAACAATTGAAGGCTTGTCGCACAAATTTAATCCAGAGTTTTGGAACTATGCTAAGCTAATTTCTGGTACACTGCGCCACGGTATGCCAATTGATAAAATTGTAGATTTAATAAATAGCTTACAATTGGATAGCGCATCTATAAACACATGGAAAAATGGTGTAGTTAGAGCTTTAAAACGTTATGTTGAAGATGGTACTAAAGCGAAGGACGAGGCTTGCGATAATTGTAACTCCGAAAATTTAATTTACCAAGAGGGTTGTTTAACGTGTAAAAATTGTGGAGCATCAAAATGCGGTTAATTAAAGTGATTACCAAAGTTGTTTTAGGTTTATTAAAATAAATATTTATTAGCGTTGCTTTAATAGTGAAATGGTGTTTTAAAACATTTATTATAACAGTGTTGTTTTAGTAATAATTGCAATTGGCTAATAACAGTGTTACGTAACTAATAAAAATTGATAAATTATTGTATTTTTGAAAATCAATAAATAAGGCAAATGTTAGAGAAATTACAAATAGTAAAACAACGTTTTGATGAGGTTAGTGATTTAATTATCCAACCCGATATTATTACAGACCAAAAACGGTATGTTTCCCTAAATAGAGAATATAAAGATTTGCGTATTCTTATGGATAAGCGTGAATTATACATAGATTTTACCGATAATTTAGCGGAGGCTGAAGAGATTATAGCTGATGGTAGTGATGCAGAAATGGTTGAAATGGCAAAGCTGCAGTTTGAAGAAGCAAAAGAAGGTATCCCTAAGCTAGAAGAAGAAATAAAAATGCTTTTAATACCAAAAGATCCTGAAGATGCTAAAAATGCTGTTGTAGAGCTACGGGCAGGAACTGGAGGCGATGAGGCAAGTATTTTTGCAGGCGATTTGTTTAGAATGTATAGCAAGTATTGTGAAAGTAAGGGCTGGAAGGTTGATACGGTAGATTATAGCGAAGGTACTAATGGTGGCTTTAAAGAAATTCAGTTTGAAGTTTCTGGTAATGATGTTTATGGTACATTAAAGTTTGAAGCAGGTGTACACCGTGTACAACGTGTGCCACAAACGGAAACTCAAGGTCGAGTACACACCAGTGCTGCAACAGTTATGGTTTTTCCTGAAGCCGAAGAATTTGATGTTGAAATAAATCCAAAAGATGTAAGAATTGATTTTTTCTGTTCGTCTGGACCAGGAGGACAATCTGTAAATACCACATATTCTGCGGTACGATTAACACACGTTCCAACAGGTTTAGTGGCGCAATGTCAAGATCAAAAGTCGCAACATAAAAACAAGGAAAAAGCTTTTAAAGTATTACGTTCGCGTTTGTATGATTTGGAATTGGCCAAAAAGAACGAAGAGGACGCCGCTTTACGTGGCACCATGGTAACAAGTGGCGATAGAAGTGCGAAAATTAGAACTTACAACTATTCGCAAGGTCGTGTAACAGACCATAGAATTGGATTAACTTTATATGATTTGTCTAATATTGTAAATGGCGATATTCAAAAAATTATAGACGAGTTACAATTGGCAGATAATACAGAAAAGTTAAAGGCTAATACAGATGTACTTTAAGCTAAAGTGTATTCATAATTTCTGCAAAATATAGCTGCTCACTAAAAAAAATAATTAAACAGTGATTTTAAGCTTTAAAAGCCAAAACAATCACATTAATACTATCCTCATCGTGTAGGATTAAGAAGGGATGACAACAAGCCAACTCGTAGAACAAATTAGAAAAAAGAAATCCTTTTTGTGTATTGGTTTAGATGTAGATTTAAATAAAATACCAAAACATCTTTTAAAGGAAAGTGATCCTATTTTTGCCTTTAATAAAGCGATTATAGATGCTACGCATCACTTATGCGTAGCTTACAAGCCAAATATAGCTTTTTACGAAGCCTACGGTATTAAAGGTTGGCAGGCACTAGAAAAAACAATAAAATATTTAAACGATAACTATCCTGAGATTTTTACCATTGCCGATGCTAAGCGTGGGGATATTGGAAACACTAGTACAATGTATGCTAAAGCTTTTTTTGAGGATTTAGCTTTTGATTCTGTGACTGTAGCGCCATATATGGGAAAAGATTCAATAGAACCTTTTTTAGCCTTTAAAAATAAGCATACTATAATGTTAGCGCTTACATCTAACCAAGGTGCTTTCGATTTTCAAACTAAGGCAATTGATGGCAAAGAGGTTTATAAGCATGTATTGGAAACCTCCAAGTCTTGGAAGCATGCAGAGCATTTAATGTATGTTGTAGGGGCTACTAAAGCTGAGTATTTTGCTGATATTAGAAAAATTATTCCAAACAGCTTTTTATTAGTCCCAGGTGTTGGCGCTCAAGGCGGAAATTTACAGGATGTTTGTAAATATGGTATGAACGCTAACGTAGGCTTATTAATTAATTCTTCTAGAGGTATAATTTATGCATCGACCAGCGAGAATTATGCGCACGCTGCGGCGCTAAAAGCTAAAGAGCTGCAAAGTGCTATGCAAAAGATTTTATTGAACCGATGATGATTGATAACCTTCGGGAAATTCAATTTTACTTATATCATCTACGAAGTTTGCAACTATTTTTTCTATATCCTTTAATGCACTGTATTTTTTTAGGTTTGGTTTAATTTTACCGACTTTACAAAATTGAGTGTTCATAACTTTAGTTTTTTTTCTTAATATACGTGTAAATGACGGTTTTAGATGTTTTTTTTTGTTAAAAAAAAATTAAATTATATGTATATAGCGCATTAATTGCTGCTTCGTTTTAATTATAAGTTGGTACGCTATTAAAAGTTTGAAACTACTATCTTAAAAAGGGCTTATAATTTAAATTACAAGCCCTTTTTATGGTGTGCTTTTTGAATTTTAAATACTCGTTAAAACGTTTGTATTTAATGATTTACCCATTTAAATTAGGTGAAGGCTGTTGAACTATTTTTTCGCTAATTAGATTGCGAAAGGTAAATAATAGTGTGAGTTATTGTTTAATTTTTTAATAACGTAGCGACATAAAATAATTACAATATATACATCTTGTGTATTGCTAACCCCTTTAAGTAGCAATTGCGTTAGGGATTGAAGCGGCATCCTTTTTTAAACAATAATAATCTATGTTTACCACTTGCACACCGAAATAAGATAAAAAGCAATGCCTTTAAGGGTTTACTTTACGGTTTTAAAAAGATATAGTGTAAAGCCTGACCCTTTTCGGGTAACGCCCAATACGTTATTAAATTATTTTATGTCTCACCTGGCTTAAAGTTTAATCTTGCAGTGCAAATACCTTTTTTAATAGATCTGTTGTGCGCGACGATGTTTTTGTTCTTATATCTTTTTCCTCCACAGCAATCATGGTAAATACGCCTTTTAATGCTTCGCCTGTTACGTAATCTGTTAAATTTGGATTTACATTACTTGTAAAAGGGATACTATTGTATTTTGTTATCAGTTTACTCCAAATTTCGTCTGCACCAACTTTTTTAAATGAGTTTTTTATTACCGGATTAAATTTAGCATAAAGTGCTTGTTCGGTTTTTGAGTTTAAATATTCTGTTGCTGCGTTGTTATTTCCTAATAAAATATTTTTTGCATCGCTAAAGGTTATCCCTTTTACGGCATTAATAAAAATAGGCGTAGCTTCTTGCACGGCATCTTCGGCCGCTCTATTTAATACTTTTAAACCTTTGTCTGCTAAATTTCCTAAGCCAATGTCGCGCAGACCTTTGTCTACCTTTTGTAATTCTGCTGGTAATAAAATTTTAACTAAATCGTTTTTAAAAAAACCATCAGTTTGGGTAAGTTTTTTTACTTGCTTATCTATGCCAAAATCCAAAGCTTGTCTTAAGCCCGATGCTATTTCTGTATTTCCTAGTACACCACCGGCTTGTGGTAATTGCTTAACGACTTGTTGAAGCTCGGCACATGAAAGAATATTAAATATTAAAAGAACAGCTAACAGTTTACGTATCATAATTTTGGGTTTTATTTTTATAAATGTATAAATTTTAGGCTTAAAATAATGTAGGATATGAAATTATATTTAATAAATGGTATTTTTGCACAATCTTTGCTGTGAATGGTGGTTAACATAAAGATATTAAACTTAAGTAGCTATTGAAATGAAATTTTATAAGAAAACCTTTATTCTATTAAGTATTCTGTGTTCTACGTTTATTTTTGGACAAATAAATATATCTGAAGAAATTCAGCCTTCTGCAATTGCTAACCAAAAAACCAATGCATTGTACTTTATTGATTTTTGGGCTACTTGGTGTGGACCTTGTATACATGTGTCAAAATATTTAGAAACGCTACAGGAGCAATACCCTAACGATTTTTACATTGTTTCTTTAACTAAGGAAAGTCCTGATGTCGTTTCTCGGTTTATGACGAAATACAACACTAAACTTGCTGTAGCTATTGATAATGAGGGCGAAACATTTAAAAAAAATAAGGTTACTAGTTTGCCTTATGGTATTTTATATAACGCAAATGGCGATGTGCTCTGGAGGGGGCACCCAGCCGATTTAAAAGGTTATCAAATTGGGAACTTTATAAATAGGAATAAAAGTCGTATTGCGGTTACAGAAATGTTAAAGGTTAAAGCCTACGACCCGGTTGTTGTTTTTGAGGAGATTGAACAGGAGGATGATTTTGAGGTAGTTAATTTAGATAATACAGCTGATAATAAGGTTTTTTTGGTTGAAACGCATAAATCGTACTTTAAACTTAAAGGGGATTTAAAATCGATATTGGCCTATGCTTTAAATAGCCATAAAAGCCAAATAGAAATTCCTGAGGATTTAAACCAGTGTTTTGATATGCGTTTTAAGTTGGATTCTAAATCCTATTTTAATAAACCTAAGGCCATTTTAAAGGCTTTAAGACTAAAGAGTGCCGAGGGAGAAGTTAAAGGTGAGGTTTTGGTATTTGATATTAAGACACCACATTTCTGGGGGGTAGAAGAAATTAACTGGGGTCCCGATACACCTAGATTTTTAATAGGTACTACCGAAATTAAAGCAGATAATGTGAGTTTGCTAGAAATTAAATCTAAACTTATTGATGTTTTGGATCTGCCTATTGTTATATACCATGATGATTTAGATGTTAGCCTTTTACATGATTGGGATATACATTATAAATACTTTGATTTAATGGTGTCTGTTATGAGAGATAATTTTGGTATTAATGTTTCTAAAAAAACTATTAATCATCCAAAATATACTGTTTCAAAAAGAGGTTTTTTTTAATTTAAGTGTTCTTTATACCTGGGGTAAAATCCCTACAGAAAGTCATTTTTGTATTTGATATTAAATTAGAATTGAATTATTCTATTTAATTGTTCTTTGGCTCTTTTTTTATTTTATTAATAAATACCTGTAAACTTTTACCGTATTTTGATGCTTTTACCTTTGGTGTTAAAACTTTATTTATAGTATCTAGTAAATCTATTCTCGCATTATACAGTTCTTTTAAAGCCAAATAAGGAGCTACCTCGCTATTTTTATTGTTTAAAGCAAAATTTACAGTGTAAAGGTATTTTCGTTTCAAGCTATTATTAGCTTCTTTTTTTATTGCATTTAATTTAATAGTATCATTCTGTTTGCTAGCGTCAAACTGTTCTTTAATTAAATCCAAATTTCTATTATTTAACTTAGAAATTAGTGTGTAGTATTTTTCTAGTATCTTTTGTTGTTGAGAGCCATTAATTTTTGCATCGTAGGAGAACTCTTTTAGACTCGTATAAATTTCAGTGGTGCCTTTATCTGCAAAAAAAGAAATTTGTTCGTTTTTAGCACCTTGTTTGTCTAGTTGTAAGTAGAATAACTCGGGAGTATCTACAGTGCCGTGCAATTCAATATTTGGGTTGCCATTAATTTCTAGTGAGTCTATGGTTACCATTAAAGTATCTTCATATTTTTTTAGATAAAGTGTACCTTTTTTTAACCCTTCAATCTTTATTTTCACAGTTAGGTTGGATTCGTTTTTATTGCAAGCAATAAAAAGTAGCGCTATAGATAGGAGACTAAAAAATAATGTTTTTTTCATGGTGGTTGCTATATTAAAAAACGCAAATATCAAACAAATAAATGTTTTTTACTAGTGGCATTTTACTAATTTATTTTTGATGTGTTATATGCGAACATTATGCTTTAAGTATTTAAGTGAATTACTAAAAGTTAGTATCGAAATAAAATTTGAGTTTAATATTTTTATTATAAAAAACACTCTTGTTTTAGTTTGGCACGTGTATTGATTGTTATTTAAGGAGTTGTAATTTGAAATAAAACTCATGGCGTGGTTTCCTTAAGTTTTATACATTTCATTTTATTTTTTGGTTAGTTAAAAAGCACCCTAGTTTAGGGTGCTTTTTTTGGTTTTCGTATTTATAATGTGGTTTTATTGATAATGTTTCACCTTGTGTTTTATCGATATAAACACTTGTTTTATTTTTTAATGTTAAATTTTTATGTATTACATCGATTTATAGTGTATTTAGTCGTTAAAAATGATTCTATAGTTATATATTTGACTTGTACTAAATAACACACATTTTAGTATATTGGATTAATTAGTGTTTGCGTTGTCTAGTTATGTTGGAGCTCCAAATTTAATAAGATAACAATAAAAGCAAATTATAAGAAGACCGAGTTTGAGGGAACTCGGTCTTTTTTATATAATAATTCTAAATGTTAAATTAATGCGATGGCCTATTTTCTTTTTAGTTTTAGGTATTTGATGTAGCCAATGTGTTTGGGTTTCACCTTGCATGATTAACAGGCTTCCATGTTCTAAATTAATTTTACGTTTTAGTGTTTTGTTTGTCCTATGTTTAAGGTAAAAAAAGCGCTCGGCACCTAATGATAACGATGCTATTATTGGATTTTTACCTAGTGTAGGCTCATTATCGGCATGCCATCCATTACTATCGCTACCGTCTCTATATAAGTTTGCTAAGCAGCTAGTGAAACGCGTTTTAATTTTTGCCTCAATCTTCGTTTTAATGTCTAATAGGTGGTTTGTAAATACAAGGGGTTGCATGGTTATATTGCTATACTTATAAATGCTTGTATTGGTTGCGTAAAAAGCTGTTAAACGTGGCTGTAAATAGGTTTTTCCATAAACAGTTATACGGTCTTGTTGCCATTGAATTTGGTTTATTAAGTTTTTAAAATAAAAATCGGCCTCTTGCTTATCTAAAAAACTAGGATAATAGTGTACGTTTGCATCTTGAAGTTTTAAATCTATTGGATTTTTAAATAGCATATTGTTTTATTTTCTAAATTAGCATAAGTGAAAATTAAAATGAAATATATATTAACTTTTTTATGCTGTCTTTTTTTTATGGAAGGGCATTGCCAATTACCCAAAGGCTTTGTTTATGTTAAAGATATTATTCCAGATTTACCTGTAGAGTTACATTATTTTACGTCTAATAATTTTGTAGGCGTACCTATTACTGGCTACCAATCTAACCAACTTATTTTGACTAAAGCGGCTGCTTTGGCTCTAAAACAAGTACATGAGGTATTACAGACTCAAAATTTATGTTTAAAAGTGTACGATGGTTATCGCCCTCAACGTGCTGTAAATCATTTTATATTATGGGCTAGAGATTTAAAAGATACTATTACTAAGCCTGTGTATTACCCAGAAGTTGAAAAAAGAACCTTATTTAAAGCAGGTTATATTTCATCAAAATCTGGGCATAGTAGGGGTAGCACTGTAGATTTAACCATAATTGATGGAAATACAGGTGTACCTTTGGATATGGGAAGCCCTTTTGATTTTTTTGGAAAGCAATCATGGTTAACTTATTCTGCTATTTCCACACAGCAAAAAGTAAATAGACAGCTATTGCAAAAGGTTATGTCTCAACATGGTTTTAGAAATTATACTAAAGAGTGGTGGCACTTTACGCTTAGGGGCGAGCCTTTTTCTAAAACCTTTTTCGATTTTGTTGTAAAGTGAGCATACTTTTTATTAAATATCTTTAAGCTATATTAATATTTTATAGCCTTGGCTTAATACCAGCGTTTCTTTTTCTTTTTTGATGCCACACTTTTACGCCCTTTTTTGTGTTTACTACCCGTTTTTGGCGATTTGTGTATTATGGGTTTTGCTTTAGGGTCTAGCGGGTAGGGGTGGTCTTCAATACTATTTAGTTGCAAACCAATAAGCTGTTGGATCGTTTTTAAGTAGTCTTTTTCATCGGCCGAACAAAATGCATGCGCAACACCTGTATTTCCTGCCCTAGCAGTTCTCCCAATACGGTGTACGTAAGTTTCGGGTACATTTGGTAAATCAAAGTTTATAACGGCATCTAAATTATCAATATCAATACCACGTGCAGCAACATCGGTAGCAATTAAAATATTCACATCGCCTTTTTTAAATTTAGCTAAGGCATCTTGTCTTGCGATTTGGCTTTTTGCACCATGTATGCTATCTGCCTTATAGTTATTTTTTAAAAGCGTTTGTTCTAATTTGTCTACTCCAAATTTTGTGCGTCTAAAAATAATGATATTACCCTTAATTGTGTTTCTAAGTAAGTGTAAGCATAATTCAATTTTATCTTTTTTAGGAACGTAATATAGCAATTGCGCCACGTTTTTCGAGGTAGAAGCGTTTTGAGCCACTTCAATACGTTCTGGGCTATTTAATATTGAATTCGCTAGCTGTTCTACTTTGTGTGGTATAGTGGCAGAGAATAAAAGAATTTGTTTCTGTTTAGTACATAAACGCTCAATTTTTCTAACATCGTCAATAAACCCCATGTCTAACATTAAGTCGGCTTCATCTAGTACTAAGGTTTCTATGTAGTCGAGGTTTATATTGTCTTGTTTGTGCAAATCTAATAAACGACCTGGAGTTGCAATTAATATGTCTACACCCTTTTTTAGAATTGCTTTTTGTGGTTCTATAGATGCGCCACCATAAACAACAGCTGTTGTTAAGTTGGTGTGCTTACTGTAAATTTTAAAATTTTCTTCTATTTGTATAGCTAACTCTCTAGTAGGACTTACAATTAAAGCTTTAATTGTCTTGCCTTTTTTTGGTGTGTCTTGTTGGTCTATTAAGGTCTGTAAAATGGGAAGTGCAAATGCAGCTGTTTTCCCCGTACCTGTTTGTGCAGATACAATAATATCTTTTTTAGCCAAAACTAAGGGAATAGTTTTTTCTTGTACCAATGTAGGGTTATCATACCCTGCGTTAGCAATAGCGCGCAAAATAGGTTTGCTTATTTTTAAATTTTTAAAAGACATCGTTCAATTTGTTTTCTGCAAAGATAAAACAAACAGATGCAAACTTATTTTAAAAACAGCCGTAGTTTATCTCTTTTATGTTTTGGTAGCGCATCATTATCCACTATTAATTTTATATGGTCTTTATTTTTTTCTTTGCTGTAAAACATTTTAAAAAAATGCCAAATACTTATGCTGTTTTTTGCTTGTTCAATGCGTTCCATCTGGTCTCCCATTTTAACATAGCCAGTTTGTAATACGCGTGCATAACTTCCGGAAAAGCCATGGTTAATAAATTGCTTTAAAATATTTTGTGTTTCAAACCTTAAACCTAACTTATAACAAGGTTCTCTGGGTTCTGTAATTTGTATAATTGCAGAGCCTATTTTATAAATATCGCCTATAAAAATATGTTTTTCATTTAAACCAGAAACCGTTAGATTTTCTCCAAACATCCCCCAGTTCCAATCCAAATTAGGGTATAGAATTTTGTAATGTAAATAATGGTCTTCAGAAAATAAATAACAGGCTTTAAATTCACCACCGTGGTATTTTCTATCAGAAACTTCATCATTTTTAACGGTATCTTTTCCTAGAAAAATGGATTCAGTGGTTGGTGTTTTGTAAATACCTGTAATTTCTTTTTTTCCATTCCAAATAATGGTTCTTGGTTTAGCGATATTTGTGGATGTAATTTTCATTTATTTTAGTAAATAATTCAATTAACAATTACGTTGTTATCAAAAAAAAGAAATGGTGCTAGTATGTAAACTATTGTTGTTTTTTAGTGTAAAAAAACCACCTCATTTTTACAAGGTGGTTTTTTATAAAATAGAATTACTATATCTAGTTAACAGAAATTAAATTGATATCAAAAATAAGTACAGCACCTCCAGGAATACCTGCCCTTGGTATCCCATTGTTGCCATAGCCCAATCTCGCAGGGATTAGTAAAACACCACTGCCGCCTTCTTTAAAATAGGTTATGCCTTCCGTCCAGCCAGGTATAACTTGCTGTAAGCCAAATGCGACACCCATAGGGTCACTCTCATCAAAAACATTACCATTTAATAAATATCCCTTATAAGCAACAGTTACATTATTGTTTTGTGTGGGCTGCGATCCCGTACCAGGCTCATCTATAGTGTAATATAAGCCAGATTCACTTTTTTGTGCAGTTAAATTATTCTCGGCAATATAATTTTGTATCTGCGCTTCGTTTTCTGTAACATAATTTACATAAACAAGTTCCACATCAAAAATAAGAACAGAACCGGCAGGAATACCTCTAACATCTCTACTGCCATAAGCTAAGTGAGAAGGGATTAATAATTTTCCGCTGCCACCTTCCTTAAAAAAAGGTATACCTTCTACCCATCCTAAAATAACGTTTTGTAAAATAAAAGAAGCGCCTTCAGTACTTTCGTCAAAAACAGTACCATCGGTATAATAGCCCTTGTAAATAACCTTAACGCGATCTGTTATAGTGGGATTATCACCAGTGCCAGGATTGTCTATGCTATAATATAAACCTGAGTTGCTTTTTTCTACGGTTAAATTATTTTCGGCTATATAAGCCTGAATTTCAGCATCATTTTCAGCTCTATAATCTTTTGGTGTATCGTCTTTTGAGCAAGCTGTTATTAATACAAGTAAAAATGCGATTGCGGTGTATTTCATAGTTTCAATTTTTCAATAAAGGTAGTATAATTAAATAAGTTTTTTTTTAAGAAAATTCTGTAAAAATTAAGCGTTCAACTTACGCTCGTTATTAATAATAGCAAGTACTGCTTGCTTGTATTTAAAAGGGTTGGTCGCTTTTTTTATTGCTTTATAAGTTTTTTTTGGGTCTGTACACGATTGCGAAAAAAATTCCCAAAATCCTAACATTTTCATTTTAATGGGAGTAGGCCCGGAAAGGTAGTCGTCGTACTGTGTGTATATAGTGTTATGGAAAGCCTCAAAAATATCCCAGCGTTTTTCAGGATATACCGTAGTATCGTTTTTTATCATTTGTGGTAAAAATGGATCTGCAATTAATCCGCGACCAATCATAAAGTGATCTAAACTAGAAAAACGTTCCTGTATATTCTTAAAAGTAGCCACGCTGGTAATATCGCCGTTATAATATAATTTATGTTTAGTGCTCGAAATACAGCGCTCAAAAGCGTCTAAATCCACAGGGCCTTTGTAAAGTTGTTTGCCAATTCTGGCATGAATTGCAACGTTTTTTAACGGATACCTATCTAGTGTAGGAAAAACATTCAAAATTTCTTCTGCATTATCATAGCCCATACGCATTTTCATGGACACTAAAATATCTGTTTCACTATGTGCGCGATCTAAAATAGTGTTTATTTTATCTGGTTTACAAATTAATCCAGATCCCATTCCAGATTTAGCCACCATGGGGTATGGGCACCCTAAATTCCAGTTTAATTCTTTATAACCTAAACTTTTAACATATTTTGCTACAAACAAAAATTCTTCAGCATCGTTGGTAATAATTTGTGGTATAACCTCTAATGTTGTATTATTTTTTGACAGTAGGTCGTTTTGGTAAGATTGCTTTATTTTAAACTTTCCATTAAGTCGTATATAGGGTGAATAAAACGTATCAATACCACCAAAATAATGCTGAAAAGCGTTTCGAAACCTAAAATCTGTAAATCCTTGCAAGGGGGACGAAAGTAATGTAAAAGCCATCTATGAAATATAATATAAGCCGCAAATATAGGTATATCTTTCTCATTAAAATTATTTGGGCGTTACCACAAGGGTCGGGCTTTCTGTTACAAGTCCGCGCACCTCCAAAAGTCGGGCTGTGGGCTTTTCACTACAATCCCTAACGCATTTACTAATTAATAGGGTTTCAATACTTTTGGTTTCTGTAACTAAATCTTAAAAAAAAATTATAACCGTTATTTTATAACTTTTTAATGGCATATTCGAAGCCTAAAGCGAAGTATTTTATACGTATTGGTAAGTCGCAACGTATTTAACTTAAATAAAAAGATGTAAAAAAAATCCCTTTATTTAGTGCTGTTGCATAATAGTAAGACTGTTTTTCATTGCAATTCATGAAAATAGAAGCGTAGTGCTAGTTGTAATACCAATTAAAATTTAAAAGAAGGCTAAAGAACTCGTTTCTATCGCATCTTCATTTCAAAATAAAATAAAACCGTAGCTAAGGCTATGCTTTAATTTTCTTTTTCATAGGCCCAATATAATTCAAGTTCTTTAGCCTAATTTTAAATCATATTTGGTATAATTTGTTTTTCTTTTTTTCGAAATGATAAAATCATATTTAAAAACTAGGTTTTACAGCGTAGTTAATTTCCTAAGCTTATTAAATATATTTTTTTACTATTTGTTGTTTACTTAAATACTTGTAGTGGCGTAAAAATTATTCCAATTTAAAAATATCATAACTTTGATGTACTTGTTTTACTGCGTTTTCGGTACGCTCGGCATGTGTGTCGCTAATAAATAATTGTCCAAAATTTTCATCATCAACCAATTTAATAATTTGGGCTACGCGTTGTTCATCTAATTTATCAAAAATATCATCTAAAAGTAAAATAGGATTTACTCCGCTTTGGTTTTTTATAAAATCGAATTGAGCTAGCTTTAATGCAATTAAAAATGACTTTTGCTGGCCTTGGCTACCAAATTTTTTAATAGGATGCCCTTCAATATTAAAATGTAAATCGTCTTTATGTATACCAACACTAGTATATTGTAATGCTCTATCTTTATTTATGGAAGTGTTTAAAAGTGTGTTTAAGTCGTTCTCGAATAAGTTGCTACTGTACTCTAGGTTTACAATTTCGTTTCCATTACTTATAGCTTCGTATCGCGATTTAAAAATGGGTATAAAGGTTTTTAAAAAACGATCTCGTTTCTCAAAAATATGCGACCCATAATCTGTAAGTTGGTTATTGTAAACCTCTAAAGTATCTTTGTTAAACGTATGGTTTAAGGCAAAGTATTTTAATAATGCATTACGTTGTGCAAGTATTTTATTGTAGTTAATTAGCTGGTTTAAATAGTTTTTATCACTCTGTGAAATTACATTATCAATAAATTTTCTTCGGGTGGTACTGCCTTCAATAATTAAATCTCTGTCTGCAGGCGAAATAATAACTAAAGGCAAAAATCCAATATGTTCGCTAAATTTTTCGTAAGATTTACCGTTTCGTTTAATAACTTTTTTTTGCCCACGTTTTAAGCTAACTGCTATTTTTTCTATTTTTTCATTCTTATTGTATTCACCATTAATAACAAAAAAAGGAGCTTCGTGTTTAATATTCTGACTTGCAATAGGGTTAAAGTAGCTTTTACCAAAAGATAAATGATAAATAGCATCCAACACATTTGTTTTTCCAATACCATTGTTGCCTACAATACAATTTATCTTAGTATTGAAAGTAAACGATTTACTATCGAAATTTTTATAATTTAATAATGAAAGTGATTTTAAAATCATACAAAAAGTAAATTAAAAAGCGTCTTGAGTTTAAATTTGTAAATGGAAATATAGTGCGTTAAAAAGTACAAAGTAAATACTTTTATTTGCTAATAAATTATATTTTGCTGTGCTTAAATTTTTAATTACATTTTTTTGTTGAAAAGTTATGAAACCACAGCCTGTAAACCTGCTTATAGTTTTCTTACAGCGGCTGGTTTAATAGAAAAAATGAATTATAGTGTAAAATTATGCTTTATTTGGTATATGTTTAAAGAAAAATGATATTTTTGCCCGACAACAATTTAGATATTATATAATGGCAACTTATAAAAAAAGAGGGTATAAACCAAAAACTCAAGAAGAGAAAGAAGTAAATACAGAAGTAAATATTGAAGAAAACTCAACAACGGCTGAGGTTTTTAATACACTTGACGAGTCTGCATCTAAAGCAGAGGACTTTGTAGCAAAGAATCAGAAAAATATTTTTATAGTTATTGGTCTTGTTGCGGTTGTCGTTTTAGGCTCTTTAGCCTATAAACAATATGTTGCGAAGCCTAACCAACAGGCTGCAATGAATGATATGTTTCAAGCTCAGAAGTATTTTAATGAAGCCGTAAATGGTGCTTCAAAAGATTCTTTATATGGTTTAGCTTTAAACGGAGGCGAGGGTAAATATGGTATGCTAGATATTATTGAAAAATATAGTGGTACCCCTTCTGCTAATTTAGCTAATTACTATGCAGGAACAGCATATTTGAGATTAAAAGATTATAAAAATGCGGTAGAGCATTTAGGTAACTTTAAGAGTAGTGATGAAATTTTAGCTCCGCTTGCAAAAGGAAATATTGGAGATGCCTTTGTGCAATTAAACCAGCCAGAAGACGCTTTGGGTTATTATGAGCAAGCTGCAGAGTTGCGAGATAACGAATTTACAACGCCAATGTTTTTGTTTAAAGCAGGATCTATTGCCTTGAATTTAGGTAAGGCAGACAAGGCTTTAGGTTACTTTAAGCGTATTAAAAGTGATTATGCAAATTCTACAGAGGCAGGAAAAGTTGATGTTTTTATTGGTAAGGCTCAAGTTTTAGCAAAAAAATAATTATATAATTAAATGGCTACGATAAATAAAAATTTATCAGACTACGATAAGGCTACAATCCCAAACGCGAGTAACTTTCGGTTTGGGATTGTTGTTTCAGAGTGGAATGACAATATTACGGAGGGGCTTTACAAAGGAGCTCATACTGCATTAATTGAAAACGGTGTGCTGCCAAGTAACATTATACGCTGGGATGTACCTGGTAGTTTTGAACTTATTTATGGTAGTAAAAAAATGCAGGAACAAGAGGTTAACGCAGTTATTGCAATAGGTAGCGTAATACAGGGCGAAACCAAACATTTCGATTTTGTTTGCGAAGGTGTTTCTCAGGGTATTAAAGATTTAAATGTTATGCACGAAACACCTGTTATTTTTTGTGTACTCACAGACAACACCATGCAACAAGGCCTAGAACGGTCTGGTGGTAAACACGGAAATAAAGGTACAGAAGCAGCTATTGCAGCTATTAAAATGGCCGAGCTAAGAAAGAATAGCTAGTGCTTACCCAAAGTTATTAAAAATTATAAAAACTAAATTCCTATTACGCATTAAGACGTTTCTTGTGGCGTTTTAGGAATTTGCTTTTTTCTTTTTTTTGTTCATGCGATTATAATTGTTAACATTTTTTAGCATTCCAAATATTAATATTTCCTTAGTTTTAAGTATTTTTGAACAAATAATTTAAATGTAAAGTATTTAGATTTTAACAGGTTTAAAATTAAATTTTGTTTAAACAGCGCTCACATAAAACGTTTCAGTACAAAAATAGATTTTTAAAAGAAGATGTTTCAAAGCCAAATTTGGATAGTGAAACAGACGGTAGTACGTTTGTTTCAAAATGGAAAAAAGGAAATCGTCCAAAAGTAAAAAGCGCTATGTCTCTGCCTGTTTTAATTTTTGTTTTGGTACTTTTATTAGTAAGTATGTATTTTTTGGAAAAAAGATACATGTAACGAGTAGTTTAATAAAATAAAAGTTATGGGAATTTTAAAGGTGCGTAAAAATAAAAAATTTAGTTATACGCCACGGTTTTATGATGATAAAGGCGAAGGAAACCCCTATGAAATTAAACACAAGTTTGATGCGTTTAGAAAAACAGTAGGCCCAAATAAAGGCATTAAAGGAAAGTTTAACGATGCGTTTAACGATTTAAAGGAAAAACCCGATAGTGCCGCTAATAAACGTATTCTAATTATTTTAGGGGTACTTGTTTTAGTTTTTTTATTTTTTATTGATTTTGATTTATCTATTTTTTTACCAAAATAACACATGGCAGATATAATACAACTTTTACCAGATCATGTAGCCAATCAAATTGCGGCTGGAGAGGTTGTGCAACGTCCAGCATCTGTAGTTAAGGAATTGCTTGAAAATGCTATTGATGCTGGTGCAAATACTATAAAACTTATTATTAAGGACGCAGGAAAAACACTTGTTCAGGTTATTGATAATGGTAAGGGTATGAGTAATACCGATGCGCGTTTAAGTTTTGAGCGTCATGCTACATCAAAAATTAGAAGTGCTGAAGATTTGTTTCAACTAGACACTAAAGGTTTTAGGGGAGAAGCTTTAGCGAGTATAGCGGCTATCGCGCATGTAGAGCTAAAAACAAAACAAGAATCTGACGATGTTGGAAATTGCTTAATTATTGAAGGCAGTAAAGTAATCGCTCAAGATGTTATTGTTACACCTAAAGGAAGCTCTATATCTGTAAAAAATCTTTTTTTTAATATTCCCGCAAGACGAAATTTTTTAAAATCAGACACTGTGGAATTGCGCCATGTTATTGATGAATTTCATCGCGTAGCATTGGCACATCCAAATATTAGTTTCGTGATGTATAATAACGGTAGCGAAAACTTTAACTTACCCGTTAGTAATTATAGGCAACGTATTGTAAATATTTTTGGTAATAAAACCAACGAAAAGCTAGTACCTGTTGAAGAAGATACCGAGGTTCTTAAAATATCAGGGTTTGTAGGTAAACCTGAATTTGCTAAGAAAACTAGAGTAGAGCAGTACTTCTTTGTAAACAATCGTTTTATTAGAAGCCCGTACTTAAACCATGCCATTTCTTCAGCTTTTGAGGGGTTGCTAAAGAGCGGTACCCATGCCAGTTATTTTTTAAACTTAACGGTAAATCCACAAACTATTGATATTAATATACACCCTACAAAAACAGAAATTAAGTTTGATGATGAGCATACGCTTTACGCATTATTACGCTCTGCAGTAAAACATAGTTTAGGGCAGTTTAATATTGCACCAGTACTTGATTTTGAGCGTGATCCTACTTTAGATACACCATATAGTTTTAAAGCAAGTAGTACAAAAATTCCTAAAATAGAAGTAAACAAGAGTTTTAATCCTTTTAAAGACGATGTTATTTCAAAAAACAAAGCTGTACCCTACAAAAAAGAGCCCGTTACAGCAGCATGGGAAAGTTTATATGTAGGTTTGGAATCCAAAGCAAATAGTGTTACTTCTAAAGAAGATTATACCGAAGTTCAATTTGAAACAGAGGAACGTACAGCATCAATTTTTGATGATGATAACCCATTGGAAAAAACACATACCACGTATCAACTTCATAACAAATATATTGTTAGTACGATTAAATCCGGTATGATGATTATTGATCAGCATCGTGCACATCAACGTGTCTTATACGAAGATTTTCTTAAGAATTTAACTATTAAGGAAGCAGCTAGCCAACAATTATTATTTCCGTTGCAACTTCATTTTTCACCACAGGATATTGTAATTATTAATCATTTAAAGGAAGGTTTGGAACATACAGGTTTTATATTTTCTAATATTAAAGGTGAGCTAGCTGAAATTACAGGGGTGCCTGTAGGTGTGCCTGAAAGTGAGGTTTCTATTATTTTAGAACAACTTATAAGTGATGTGGAAAATGAAGTCCCAGATTCGCATTTTAGTGCTTCCGATTTGTTAGCAAAATCTATGGCTAAAAGTTTAGCTATTAAAACAGGACAGTCCTTACAAAAAGATGAACAAGAACATTTGGTAAACAAACTATTTGCTTGTAAAGAGCCTAATGTTTCGCCAACAAACAGAACCACATTTGTAACAATGAGTGTTGATGAATTGGATAAAAAGTTTATTTAGCCTAAAAATAAAATACCAAGTATATACAGCTTCTTAATATTAAATATATTAAAACGCAGACTATATAGTTATTACTCCTATAGTTTCAATTAAAAAATACCCCTTATGTAGAGGTTCAATTTTTTTACCCAATAATTTTAAAAATCGCTTAGTTATAACAGTTTAAGAACAGAATTAGAATATTATGCAAATACCAGAAACCGTTAAGCATTTAATAATTATTAATGTGATTATGTTTATTGGCACGTTAGCCATTGGCAACGGCAATGCATTTTACGAATGGTTTGCTTTGTATTTCCCACAAAATAATGCTTTTCAGCCATGGCAAATTATTACTCATATGTTTATGCATGGTGGGGCTATGCATATTTTATTTAACATGTTTGCATTATGGATGTTTGGCTCACCTGTTGAGCAAGCTTTAGGCTCTAATCGGTTTGTTTTTCTTTACATATCTGCTGGTTTGGGTGCTGTATTGCTTCAACTTGGATTCTATTATTTTCAATACCTTCCCAATTATAATAGCTTATTGGAATCTGGTTTAACTTCAAATAGTATAAAACAAATGTTAGCTACTAACGAGGTTATTTCTGGCGTATCACAATATCAAGTAACTCTGCTAAAGGATATTTTTCCTGCTTATAATGCAAGTATGGTTGGTGCATCGGGATGTATTATGGGTGTAATGGCTGCCTTTGCCATGATGAACCCTAATGCTGAACTTATGATGATATTTTTACCCATACCAATTAAAGCAAAATATTTTATTCCTGGTATTATTATCCTAGATTTAATTTCGGGTATAACAGGGCAGTCGTTTTTTAGTCCAAGCAATACGGCTTACATGGCGCATGTGGGAGGTGCTGTGGCAGGTTTTTTGATAATGTGGTATTGGAAGAAAAATCAATTTAATAATAATCGTTGGAATTAATGACATCACTAAACCAAGATATTAAGCAAAAACTATCCAATTTAAATGTGTTGGAAAAAATAATAGCTGTTAACGTAGTTGTATTTCTGTTAGCCTCTATTCTAAGATTTCAATTTTCCTGGTTTGAATTACCAGGAAGTTTATGGGATTTCGTACTAAAACCTTGGGCAATAATTACCTATGCCTTTTTACATTATGATGTTCTACATATTTTATTTAATATGTTGTGGTTATATTTTTTAGGACGTATGTTTTTAAATCTTTTTAGTCCTAAAATGGCATTAAATATCTACTTTTTAGGTGCTATTTCGGGCGGTTTACTTTATATGCTTTGTTACACTTTGTTACCAAGTGTTTTTGGGGAAAACTCAAGTTTATTAGGTGCTTCTGGTGCAGTAAGGGCTTTGTTAATTTTTTTATGTGCTTATATGCCAAACCAAGACATTCGCTTTTTTACATTTAATTTAAAACTTTGGTATATAGGTTTTGCTATTGTTCTAATGGATATTTTTGGTGTACTAACAGGAATTAGTAACCCTGAAACAGGAAATGCGGGTGGAAATTTAGCACATTTAGGTGGTGCTTTATTAGGTTACTACTATGCGAAACAGTTACTTAAAGGCCAAGATATAGGTGCGGGTTTTGAAAAATTAATGGATAATGTAATAAGCATGTTTAAATCGACCACCAAAGGTCCTTTAAAAACAGTACACAAAAATAAAACTAAAGTTGGCGGTTATACAAAATCTGACTTTAATGAATTTAATAATCAAAAAAAAATTGATATCATTCTAGATAAAATTAGTAAAAGTGGTTATGATAGTTTAACTGCAGAAGAAAAACAAGTTTTGTTTAAAGCTGGTAAGTAACCTTTTATGAAAAAATTGAGCTTTATTAATAAACTAATTTATTTCATAAATGTTATAGTTGCATTACTCCTATTACTGTCTTTTACGTTACCTTTTTTACCACCTAAAACATTCTCTTTTCTCTCGGTAATTAACCTCGGTGTTTCTTTGTTAATACTGCTTAATGGCCTATTTTTTTTGTATTGGTTAATTAAGTTGAAAAAGCAGTTTTTGCTATCGCTAGTTATACTTGGTATAGGGTATTTTTCTTTTGGATCCTTGTATAAGTTTTCCGAATCTAAAAAAGTAGAGTCTCCTGGAAACATAAAGGTAATGAATTATAATGTTAGGCTTTTTAACGTATACAATTGGATTGCTAAAATAGGTGTTGAAAATAAAATTGTAGATTTTATAAAATCTGAAGCTCCAGATGTATTAAGTATCCAGGAGTATCACCCCCATAAAAACATTAATTTATCTTTTTTTAAATATAAATTTGAGAAGCTTTCTGGCAATAAAATAAAGTATGGTCAGGCTATTTTTTCTCAATTTCCTATAGTAAATTCTGGTTCTATTAAATTTCCTAATACCTCTAATAATGCTATATATGCCGACATTGTAAAAGGAAAAGATACCATAAGAATTTATAATATTCATTTAGAGTCCATGCGTATTAACGCTAAAGTGGAGAGCCTTAAAAATGAAAATTCCGAACGGGTTTTTAAGAAGATAAGCACTACCTTTAAAATGCAACAACTCCAAACCGAACTATTTTTAAAACATAAAGCGCAGTGTACGTATAAAATGATTATTTGTGGAGATTTTAATAATACAGCCTTTTCGTATGTATACCGAAAAATTAAGGGTAATTTAAACGATACGTTTAGAGAAGCGGGTAGTGGTTTTGGTCGAACTCACGATTTTATTCTTTTTCCTGTACGTATAGATTTTATTTTTGCGGATGATGCTTTTAATGTTAATGGTTTTAAGTCTTTTAATAATCATTATTCAGATCATTTCCCTATAATGACAACATTAAGTTTAGAAAAATAATGTAATTGCACCGTTTAACTTTTACAACGCTTTGGCATTAGTTTGTAGATTTAATAGAGTGTTCAAGTTATGTTTTTGAATGAGATGATTTTCTTCAAACAAAAAAAACCGTATAATAGTTATACGGTTTTTAAAGTTGATATTAAGAATTGTTATTCTATTGTAATTTCGCGGGTAACAGAATTAAATGCGCCAGGCAGTAAATTGCCATTACCATCGATTAACTCGAGTTTAATAGTAACTTTTCCTTTTGGTAGTCCTTTTAAAATTTGTGGAGCCCATTCTGTTATTAAAAAAACATTGTTATTAACAGTAGCTCTAACTTTATGGCCTTCTTCTGAGAGTGTTGTATTAAGAACAAAAAAGTCTAGTAGCAAGTTATCTGCATCTTTACCTTTGTAAGTTCCCTTTGGTCGGCTATAGATTAAGGTAGGTGCGTTCATATCCATTTTTAAAGCGTCTGTCGGGTTTTTACCAATTACAAACTTTTTTACGACTACAGAGTTCTCGTTTTTTACAGATTCATGATATGAACGGCTTAAGAACGCTACTAAATGGTGTGTGCCATCAGGAAGTGTTTTTTTAAAATTAGCATCATAATGTGCAGAGTAGGGTTCATTATTCAATATAAAATGAATATGTTGTCCTTTACCTGAATTCGCTAGTCGTTTAGTATTTACGCTATTGGTTTGCGCACTTAATTCGTAATTTTGTACATCAAAAGAAAAATCTACTTCGCCATTACTTTCCATCTCTAAATTTGTAGGTTGTAACATTGTAAGAGAGGCATTCTCATACTTTGGAGAGTCCACTAGCTTTTCAATGCGTATGGGATTAGTTGTAATGGTCTCTTGTACTTCTGCAGAACTAGTTGTTTCAGCTTGTTTTTTCGTAGCGTCTTTACAGCTACTAAATATTGTAATTAATAAAGCTAATAGACTAATGGTTTTGGTAGTCATTTTTGTAAAATTTAAGTTAATAGTTAATAGATTAATTAAAAGTGCGTAAATCTATACGTCGTATTTAGTGTGAAATTAATGAATTTAAATAATTTTAAACACATTTTATATAGAAATATAAGATTTTGCGTCTATACTATTTTTTAACTGTATATAATTGCTATAACGCTATGGGCCATTGATCCTTTTGAGGAAATAATTGTTTTTCCCATGCCTTTATTTCGAGTGCTGTAAGGGTACATGTTTCCAATTCGGCTATCATGTTTTCTTTGTTTAGGTGTTGTCCTATAAATACTAATTCTATTTTTCGGTCGCCAAACGTGCTATCCCAGTTGGATTCAATTTCATTTTGGTTTTCGGTAAAAGAAGAATAGTTTACACGTTCTGCTAAAGGCATAGAAACCCACCATACACCAGCGCTATCTGCTTTACAAGAACCACCTGCAGAACTCCATAACAAAGCTTGGTTTGATCTTGAAGCTAACCAAAACAAGCCTTTACTTCTTATAATATTTTGAGGAAAGCGTTCATTTAGATAATTTAAAAAACGGTCGGGATGAAAAGGTGTTTTACTCCTAAAAACAAAGGAGCTTATACCATACTCTTCGGTTTCAGGAATATGTTCACCTTCTAGCTCTTTTAGCCATCCTGCAGATGCTTCTGCTTTTTCATAGTCAAATAAACCAGTATTAAGTACTTGGTTTGGTGCTACTTTCGATGCTGTAGTTGTTATAATACGAGCTTCAGGGTTTAGCTTGTTTATTATGGCAGATAGTTCTTTAATTTGATTTTCAGTTACTAAATCTATTTTGTTAATAATAATAACGTTTGCAAATTCAATTTGATCGGTTAATAAATTTACAATAGTTCTGTTATCGCCATCGATATCCGTTAAATGCCTTGTGCTTAAATAATCCGGACTCGAAAAATCTTTTAAGAAATTAAAAGCATCAACAACAGTTACCATGGTGTCTATAAAACTAAACTTACTTAAATCTATTTTGCCATCTTCACTTTCAAAAGTAAATGTTTGCGCAACGGGGATAGGCTCGCTAATTCCGGTACTTTCGATAAGGAGATAGTCGAATTTGTTTTGTAAGGCTAGTTTTTCTACCTCTACCATTAAGTCTTCACGAAGTGTGCAACAAATACAACCGTTGGACATTTCTACTAATTTTTCCTCTGTTCTAGAAAGCGTATTTTCATTTTTAATAAATTGCGCATCTATGTTAACTTCGCTCATGTCGTTAACAATTACAGCTACTTTTAAGCCTTCTTTATTGTGCAGAATATGGTTTAGTAAAGTTGTTTTTCCAGCACCTAGAAAGCCACTTAATACGGTTACAGGTAGTTTTTTCATTTGTTAAATTGTATTTGGTTGATTGAGACTCCATTGTATAGCTTCTTCTAGAATATTATGTTGGCTACCGTTGCCAATAGTTAATAATTTAGGACCTGTTATAGGCTTGCCGTTAAAGGCTCTTATTAAGACTTTACCATCTGGGGTTCTTTCAAAATAAGTGTATGTACTCTGCTTAGCAATTTTAGTGCAACCCTTTACGCGTAGAATGCTTTTAGGAAGTTTTAAACAGATTGCATTTATACACTCTAGGTTTGGTAAAATTGGTAAATCCACAGAGCAGGAAGACCAATGTGCGCTTTTGTGCTCTAATTTTTCGAATTTATTTTTTGAGGGGGTAAGTGTAGTCAGTAAGATGGTATCAAAATTATCTAGGGTTGTAATTTTAGCATATGGATTTATTTTTTTTATAGATTCGATTACTCTGCTTTGTCTGTTTTTTGATGCCTTACTAATATGCATTAAAACAATTAATGAAGAAACCTGAATTTGATTAGCTTCTAACACGTTATGAATGCCCCTTTTTTGCCAATTGTTAACATCAACAACAGATATTTGTATAGGCGGTAAAAAGTATTTTTTAAGGCCAACACCAAGAAACTCCATTAAGGCGCAAGCATCAGAAGTTCCATTGGCTTCAATTAGAGTAATGCCGTCTTCTCGCTCGGGTATTCTATTAACTATATTTCTTAGTTCCTCAATACCACTACAACAGATACAGCTACCAGTAAGCGCTTTAATACTATTTAATTCGATTTGTGTTGTAAATTGTTGGGCATCCATATAGGCATTTTCATAATCATTAAGCACTACACATGGTTTCCAGTTTTTATTGGTGTAATGTTTTACAATGTGTTTTAGTAGCGTTGTTTTTCCGGCGCCTAAAAAACCAACAATAGAAATAATAGCCTCCATTTTATGAATATTTTTGTTTCTAGTTAATTTTTTAAATCTTTTTGAGGTCTGAAAGGTTTTAATACCTTTTCATTACATTCTAAATAGGGACCACACATAAGGTCTATACAGTACGGTATTGCAGGAAAAACAGCATCTAAACACGCTCTTATCGATTTTGGTTTCCCCGGTAAATTAATAATTAAACTAGAACCTCGAAGTCCGGCAGTTTGTCTAGATAGAATTGCTGTTGGCACGTATTTTAAAGATTCTGTTCTCATAAGTTCGCCAAAACCGGGCATCATACGGTCGCAAACTGCCTCGGTAGCCTCGGGTGTGACATCTCTTTTAGCTGGGCCTGTACCTCCTGTAGTAATTATTAGGCAGCATTTTTCATTATCTGCCATATCTATAATAGTTTTCTCAATAAGTGCCTTTTCATCGGGAATAACATTGTATACTTTTTTCCAAGTTGAAACTAAATATTCATTTAATGTTTTAGCTATAGCTTTTCCACTTAAATCTTTATAAACACCAGTAAATGCTCTATCGCTTACTGTAATAATTCCTATTTTAGCTATAGACATATTCATAAAATACTTTATTATCTATTAAATTTCCTTTAATTGCTACAACTAGAGGTTTAAAATTATGGCTTTATTATTTTTTAAGAAGTTGGCACATATAAGGGTAATAAGGTTATATATAACTATAGCCTAAATAAATATGCCACTATAATTCATTGGTTCATAGGATGCATTTTACAGTATCTAATGGCATGAAGGTTATAGCTTTTCCTGTGCTATTATCTTTAAGAATTCGTTTCGCGTTCCAGGCTCTGAAAAGCGCCCACCATATTCCAAAGTGGTTGTAAAGCTACTTTGGTCTTTTATCCCTCTAGAGGATACACAAAGGTGCTTGGCGGTTACAGAAACAATAACATCTTTAGTATCCAATGCATTTTGCAAATCATTGAGGATTTGAAGTACCAATCGCTCTTGAACTTGTGGGCGGCGTGCATAATAATCTACCAAACGGTTTATTTTTGATAAACCAATTACTTTCTTGTTTGGAATATATGCAACATGTGCATAGCCTACTATAGGTAAGAAATGATGTTCGCAAGCCGAGTCAATATTAATATACTGTTCAACCAACATTTTTTTGTAATTATATTTGTTTTTAAATGTTGAGAGTTTTGGCTTATTAACAGGGTTTAAGCCATAAAAAAGTTCCTTTACGTACATTTTAGCAACACGGTATGGCGTACCAGATAAACTATCGTCTGTTAAATCTAGCCCAAGTTCGTGCATAATGATTTCAAAATGCTTTGCTATATTTTTTATTTTTTCATCATCAGACTTTTCAAATGCATCTTTTCGTAAAGGTGTTTTTATACTTGTTGAAAAGTGTTCGTCTCCTATACTATTAATATGTTCTTTATCTTTCATTCGTACAACAAGATTTTTTATGACACCCACAGTATTTTCTATTGTAAATATGGGTTGCTATTAAGGCAAATGCAGGTATATATATAACAGTTTCCGGTATAGAGAGCCATTTTAATTTTTCGTTAATAATAACAGTAAATAAAGCTAACCAGCTTAGCCACATAAGTGGTTTAATCCAATTAATAGTAGTCGTATGTGTTGTCCAGTAAATTGCAACAAAAGAAATTGCTAAAAATAAATAATCTATAAATTGCCACCATATGGGTGTTTCACTACAGCCAGTTAATGCGCATGTTTGCGATATAAAAAGAAAAGGTGTAGCTATACAGTGAATAAGGCATAATGCGCTAGCGAGGGAGCCGAAGGTATCGGGTTTTTGTTTTATAACTAACATTAAAATTTATATTAATACAACTTAGTTGCAAATATAGAAATTATACTTGTTAAAACAACTGAGTTGCACTATATTTGTTTTATGGGTATTATTAGAAAAACTAAGACTGTAGATTTTTTATTGAATGAATTTAGTACAAGTTTCGGTGCTATTTCTGCAAAACAATTAATTGAGCGATTGGACTCTAAGTTTAATAAAACAACTATTTATCGTGTGTTAGATAAGTTGGAAGATGATGGTGTTCTGCATTCTTTTCTTGGTAAGAATGGATTAAAGTGGTACGCAAAATGCAATAATTGTACGCATGGTAATCATAACGATACACATCCCCATTTTCAATGCTTAAATTGTGGTAAAGTGGATTGTTTAAGTGTACAGGTGAAAATTCCAAATATACCAAATAGAACGGTAAATACGGCTCAAGTACTATTACAAGGTACATGCGAAACCTGCCTGTCCTAATGATTATTACTTTGTTTTTAAAGATGTAAAATTGAATTATATATTTTAAATTAGCGTAGGGCTGCTTTTTAATTGAGATTGTTGTATACTAAAATTAACTTACGTTCTTAAGAAGGAAAAGGGTTAAAAAACCATACTTACAACCTTAATTTATTTTGAGTTAAGGGCATTTTAAATGTTATTCATGTTTAATTAGTGTATTAAAAGCGGGATAAGACAAATTGCTAATTAATTACTGTGTTTACATTAAAGTACAATCGACCGCATCAGAAACAATATGAATAACTAATCCTAGTCCTACCAAGCGGGTTTTTTTTGGGAAGCACAAAAAGAGATAAAATAAAATAGCAAAACTAGCATGTAATGGATGAAAGTTTATACTGCAACGATTAGGACTAAAAATAGGTGTGGCTAGCAAATGGTCCAAATCAATTAGCATTCCTAATACCATTACTACGTAAGCATACTTCCATTGCGATTTAAAAAAGACTAAAGAAACTATAAGGGGTAATAAAAAATGACAACCATAATGCGTTAAAATTTTTATCATTACAATGTCGTTAGGCTTTGGGATTCTAAATAATTTAAAGCATTTGGTCCCTCATTAAAAAGTAAATCTAAAATGCTTAAATTAGGTATGTAGCCGTGTTTATTGCTAAAAACTTGTGTATAATCTTCAAAATTATAATTAGGCTCTTTTTTAGCATGAACCAAATACCTTAAGTCTGTTTTATTTTCAATTGTTTTTTGATAAGTAGTTGTTTTATTAATATTTACTTCTAATTGTAAGCATTCACAAATAACTTTAAAACAACTTAGGTTAAAATCCATTAGTAAATCAAATTTTTTAGTAAATAAATGCTTTAAATCATCTTCATAATATTCGAAAAAAGGTGATGTGCGATAGGCGGAAATTAAAGATTTCCAATGAAGGCTTTGCCATGCATCGTCATTAAAAATTTTAACGTTTCTATATTTTTCGCGATTTTTTTGCGAGTGAATTACAGGAATGTTTAAACATAGTTTGCCGTTGGCACCATAAATATAAAGCCGGTTTCTGTAAGTTTGTTTTAAAAAATTATCATCCATTTCAAAAACAATTGTGCTTGCTTTTGCAATGGCTACAAAATTAGCCACAGTAGGGAAGTAGGTAGGGTGAATAACAATACTCATTTTTTTACAGCGATTATGCTTTTTTTATTTTTAAAAATTCCTGTGGTGCAGTATGGTGTTATTTTTTGAGCCTTTATGAGTTTAGTTTGTTATTTTGAAATTTGTTACATCCGTTTTGTGTACATGTGTATTGCAAAATGGTATATTTTTTAAAACTAAATGAATGGCTGTTCATACTATTGTCAAAGGCTAAGGCCTGAATTTTTTATATTTACGTACAGTAATATTTATCAAACAAAATACCGGATTTATAGCCAAACGAACTTAAACCATAATTTTTAGCTGCGTTGGAACCATTTTTAATTTGTAATTTATTTTGCATTTTGAAAGCCTGTTTTTTATGAGCAAAAAGTAGGTTTGTAATTTAAATATAACCTGCTTTAATTTCTTAAGTGTTTATCTTAAAATTTAAACAGAATCATAAAAAAAATTACTCCTGTAGCGCTTTACGTTTCTTCCATTTATTAAAGCCAACCCAGCCTAGTAAAAGTATTAGAAACGGTATAAGAAAAGATGTTGCTTTGCCATTTCCGCTTACTGTTGTGAAAAAACGTTCCCAACGCGGGCTTCTACCATCCCAGCTCATCCAAATAAATACTGGTTTCCCTATAACATGATCAAAAGGCACAAAACCCCATCGTCTGGCATCAATTGAATTGTGGCGGTTATCTCCCATCATCCAATAATAGTTTTGTTTAAATGTATATGTATTTGTTAGTTGATTATTAATAAAAATTTGATTGCCTTTTACTTTTAGAGTATTGCCTTCATATTCGGTTATAACACGTTTATATAATGGTAAAACTTCTAAATTAATGGCTATTGTTTTTCCTTCTTCAGGTATGTATAAGGGTCCAAATTGATCGATATTCCAATTGTAGTTAGGGTCGTGAGGGAATATTTCTGGATCTCTAACCCCTTTTTCTTTTATATTTGGTGTAATACTAGAAACATTAGGGTGGTTTTTAAAGCTGGCGACAGCTTCATCTGAAACAGCAGAGAAATAATAGGTGTTGTTCTTGTTCATTATACCAAAACCATCTGTAATATCGTAACGGTCTTTTATGAACTTCGGGTTAAATTGATTTGTCTTAGGTTGCACTAAGTAGCTAAATTGTAAGTGTGCTCTATCTGGTAATTCGTTTTTCTTGCCGTTAATATAAACATACCCATTTCTAACTTCTAAAGAATCGCCTGCTATACCAACACAGCGTTTAACTAGGTTTGTTTTTTTATCTATGGGTTTGTAGTAGTTTCGTTTTGGAGAGAAATCGTTCATGTCCAATAACGTGTCTGCTGGTTGATTAAAAACTACAATGTCATTTCTATCAATATTTTCAAAAGCAGGAAACCTTAAATATGGTAATTGTAATTTATTTTGCCATGATGTATTACGTGTTTCGAAGTCATCATTAAATAGGTAAGATTTTTTATTTAATACGGGTATAGTATCGTGTACCATAGGAGCGCCTACGGTTGTCATAGGTACTCTGGCTCCGTAATGAAACTTACTAACAAATAAAAAGTCGCCCACCAGTAAAGATTTTTCAAGGGATGACGAGGGGATTGTAAATGGTTGCATAAAATATGTATGCACTATTGTAGCCGCTACGATGGCAAATAAAATGGAGCTTGTCCATTCCCCCGAGCTTGTTTTTGGCTGTAAACTTCTATTTTCAATATAACTTACATCCGTTAAATAATTTAAGTAGTAATTATAAAAGCCAAGTGAAACAACAGCTAAAATGGTATCTGTTGAGGTGTTTTTTCCAAAGCTTCTAGATGTTTCAACCCATATAACAGGAAACATTATAAGGTTTACAATAGGTAAAAACAGTAAAATAACCCACCACCATGGACGATTAATAATTTGCATTAAAACAATGCCATTATATACGGGAGTGAATGCTGCCCAAGCTGGTTTTCCTGCTTTTGTGTATAGTTTCCAAGTTCCTAAACCATGAATTATCTGGATTACTAATATAAGTACGAGCCATTGTGTTGCAGTCATAATTCTGTTTTTTTATAGTTTTGTTAAAAACTTAATAATTTTATTGTTTTTTAGTGTACCTGCTATTACCTGCAGGTAAGGTAGTGCTGTGGCTTAATTTAATTTTAACTTATGTTTAAAACATCATTCATATTAAAAACACCTGTTTTACCTACAAGCCATTCTGCAGCAACTACAGCGCCTAAGGCAAAGCCTTGTCTGGTGTGAGCAATATGCTCGATGTTTATAGTGTCCACTGTACTTTTATAGCTAACAGTGTGCGTGCCAGGAACACTTTCTATACGTTTTGCTGTTATAGGAATTGTTTCGTTGCCAGATGCATCTAGTTTCCAATTATTAAATCCTGGATGGTTTTCAATAACACCGTTAGCTAAGGATATTGCTGTACCGCTGGGTGCATCTAATTTTTGGGTATGATGAATTTCTTCCATAGAAACTTTGTATTGCTCTAATTTACTCATCATTTTAGCTAGCGTTTTATTCAGTTCAAAAAAAATGTTTACGCCTAAACTAAAGTTTGAAGCATAGATAAATGCACCATTTTTTGCTTTACACAATGCAACGGCTTTATCGTAATTTTCGAGCCAGCCTGTAGTTCCCGATATTACAGGTACATTATTATTTATACAATTTGAAATATTATTAAAAGCTACATTTGGTATGCTGAAATCGATGGCAACATCTGCTTTCGTTATATCGTAATCTAAATCTCCTTTATCGATAGCTAGTACGATGTTATGGCCACGTTGTATGGCAATTTTCTCAATAGTTTTACCCATTTTTCCGTAACCTAATAATGCTATATTCATAATATATAAGTGCTGTTTAATGTACTTTAATAACTTAAAACTTAAAATTTAAAGACAACCCAATGTCACTTGAGGCATCCATTTGGTTGAATTTGTAATGTGGTGCCAAGGATAGATTTTCGTCAATATTATATTGCAACAAATGGGCATCTACATTCGCTTCAATAATATTTAACGCATAGAAACCTAGTATTACTAATAATGAAACCTCTTTGTTTCTTCGGAATAACTTTTGAGCATCTTGCAACCTGTCGGTTGTTACTCTTGGTGTTGCTAATCGGTTTCCTTGGGCATCAAAATAAAACTCATCATCTGTGAAACCAGCGAGTCTTCTTTTAAAAGCATCTCTATATCTATTTAATTCGTTATCATTATTTATATAGAAATAAACGCCTGTGCCAATAGCTGCATAAACAATGGGGATTTTCCAGTATTTTTTATTGTAGGCTTGCCCCAAACCTGGTAGTATAGCAGAAAAAAATGCAGCTTTTGCCGGGTGTAGGGCATCTATCGTATTACTTTTTTTAATAATAGAATCTACCACAATGTCTTTAGGAAGTTCTAGTTTTTCATTCTTGGCTTGAGCTAAAGATAGTAAAGACAGTAAGCAACAAAATGTTGTTAATAAAATTTTATTTGGAATCACCTTGAACTAATTTTTTAATGCGGTTAAAGTCTTCTTCAGAATGAAAAGGAATGGTGATTTTTCCTTTCCCATTTTTAGAAACTTTAACGTCTATTTTATGCCCAAAGTATTCGGAAAATGCTGTAATACCTTTATTAACAAATTTTGGTATAGCGTTATCTTTTTCTTTCTTTGAATTTGCTTGAAGCGTACCGGTTGTGTTGAAAATACGAACTAAATTTTCAGTCTCCCTTACCGATAGTTTTTTTGAAAGTATATTCTCGTAAATATCTAACTGATTGTTTGTATCTTCAATAGTAATTAAAGCGCGACCATGCCCCATAGAAATAAAAGCATCGCGCATACCCGTTTGTATAATAGGGTCTAGCTTTAATAAACGTAAATAATTTGCAATTGTAGATCTTTTTTTTCCAACACGTTCGCTCATTTGCTCTTGTGTTAAATTAATTTCGTCTATTAGTCTTTGGTATGATAACGCAATTTCAATAGGATCTAAATCTTGGCGTTGAATATTTTCAACTAGTGCCATTTCAAGAGATTCTTGGTCGTTTGCAATTCTTACGTATGCAGGAATTGTTTCTATACCTAGTAATTTAGAGGCTCTAAAACGACGTTCACCAGAAACTAATTGGTATTTGTTTAGCCCTAATTTTCTAACAGTAATGGGTTGTATTATCCCTAATTCTTTTATGGACGATGCTAATTCCTTAAGCGATTCTTCACTAAAATTTGTACGTGGCTGGAAAGGGTTAACCTCAATAAAGTCTAAATCTAGCTCAACAATATTACCAATAACTTTATCCGCATTGGTATCTTGTGCAGTTTGAATGTCGTTGCTAGGATCTTTTAAAAGTGCAGATAAACCTCTACCCAAAGCCTGTTTTTTTAATGCTTTAGCCATAATTAAGCGTTTTTGTTAATTACTTCTTTTGCCAAACTTAAGTAATTGTTAGCCCCTTTACTACTAGCATCGTAATTAATTATGCTTTCGCCGTAACTTGGTGCTTCACTAAGTCGTACATTACGTTGTATTATTGTTTTAAATACCATATCGTTAAAATGTTTCTGGACCTCCTCAACAACTTGATTTGATAAGCGTAGGCGCGAATCGTACATGGTAAGTAGTAAACCCTCTATGTCTAGCTCTGGGTTGTGTATTTTTTGTACACTTTTAATGGTATTTAGTAATTTACCCAAACCTTCTAATGCAAAATATTCGCACTGTATAGGTATCATAACGGAATTGGCAGCTGTTAGCGCATTTAAGGTTAGTAAACCTAATGAGGGTGCACAATCGATAATTATAAAATCGTAAGTATTCTTAATGTCTTTTAATGCTTTTTTTAGCATATACTCACGTTTATCTTTATCAACAAGTTCAATTTCAATAGCAACCAAATCGATATGAGCAGGAATAATATCTAAGTTAGGGGTTTTTGTATTAACAATAGCATCTTCAGCTGTACTAGAATGTTCTAAAAGTTGATATGTTCCAATATCAACAGTTTCCACATCTATTCCAATGCCAGAAGTTGCATTTGCCTGTGGGTCTGCATCTATAAGTAATACTTTCTTCTCTAGAACGCCTAACGAAGCTGCTAGATTAATTGCTGTTGTTGTTTTACCAACACCGCCTTTCTGATTAGCAATTGCAATGATTTTGCCCATTAAATGATTTGGTTTTATTCCAAACAAAAATACAATTATTTACGAGGAATAAAAATGGATGTTGTTATTATCCAAATAATACACGTTTTACTAGTCTTTAAAAATAAACACGGCTGTTTGTTAGTTTTTAAATTTTAATTAATACTGAATTAATTTAGACGATTTAATACTCTAAATATGCGAGATTTCGTTTTTACTTCATGCTTTTATGTCTTCCGAAGGCTACTTCTAAAGCATTGCTAATTTCTCCTATTGTTGCACGGTTACGAGTAGCCTCAATGGCTAAGGCGAGTAAATTTAAATCCTCCTTGGTTTCAGAGTTTTCTAATTGGGGAGCTTCGTTATGTTTGTATTTTGCTGCTTCGGTTAATTTTAGTAGGCTAGCTTGTACTTTTTGTGTGTTCCTTTCTGCTTTAAGCGTTTTTAATTGTTTTATTTGAGTGTTTTTAAGGGCTTCACTATTTAATTTAAGGGAAGGCATTGGGTTCTCGTGCTCTAACTCGGTTTTTACAATACTATTATTTGTACTTTCTTCAAAATCTACTCTAACTCGTTTTTTTAGTGCAGAACTTTTAATTTTATTTTGTGGGATTCCTGCTTTAATAGCCTTTTTTACACCTCCAAGAGTTTCAATTTCTTCAATTAGATCCCAAGCATTTTTAGCAATGTCTTGGGTTAGTTTCTCTACATAATAACTGCCTGCCCAAGGGTCTATGGTTTTGGTAATGGCTGTTTCTTCTTGCAGGAAGAATTGTGTGTTTCTGGCAATTCTTGTAGAAAAATGTGAGGGTAAATTAGTAGTCTCATTTAAAGTACAGGTATTTAGGCTTTCTGTACCACCAAAAGCAGCGGCCGCGGCTTTTATAGTCGTTCTTGTTATGTTTTTAAAAGGCTCTTGTTTAGAGAAATTAAAGCTAGAGATTTGGCAGTGTGTTTTTAAGGCTAGTGTGCTTTCTTTTTTTGGGTTAAACCGTTTTATTAGTTTGGCCCATAGCATTCTGGCGGCTCTCATTTTGGCAATTTCCATAAAATGATTCATGCCTGTTCCCCAATAAAAGGATATTTGGGGTGTGAAGTTATCGATATTTAGGCCTGCAGCTAATCCTGTGCGTACATATTCAATACCATTTGCCAAGGCGTATGCTAGTTCTATGTCTGCCGTTGCGCCAGCTTCTTGTAGGTGGTAACCAGAAATACTAATGCTATTAAATTTAGGCATGTATTTACTTGTGTACACTAAAATATCTGAAATAATTTTCATTCCAGTTTCTAAAGGATATTTAGAGGTATTTGTAACCATTAATTCCTTTAGGATGTCATTTTGTATAACGCCTTTTAATTGCTCTGGTTTTACACCTTGCTCTTCTGCAGCTACAATATAACAGGCTAAAATGGGTAGTATTGCGCCATTTGTTGTCATGGACACAGATGTTTTTTCTAAAGGTATTTGATTGAAGAGTATTTTCATGTCCTCAACAGAGTCTATAGCTACTCCATCCTTTCCAATCGCACTAACTGCACGATCGTGGTCGGAATTATAGCCCTGTTGTGTAGCCTTATTAAAAGCTACAGAAAGTGCTTGTTGTCCAGCCTTTAATTGTTTTTTATAGTAAGCATTAGTTGCTTTAGCCGTGAAAAACCCAGCATATTGTTGAATGGTCCATGGTTTTCGTACATACATGGTGCTGTAAGATCCGCGAAGGTTTGGTGCGATGCCTGCCACAAAATCTAAATGAAATAAACCTTCAATATCTTTTCGTGAATATGTTGATTTTATCTCAATATTCTCATCCGTTAGAAAGGTTGAAACTTTTGTTTCTTCCTTTGCGGTGTCTGATTTAATTTCTAGATGTTGAAGGTTTTTTCTTGTCATGTTATGTTAATGGTTATGGCCTGCATGAGAATCTACCGGTGCAGGGCTAGCTGGTGCTAATTTTGGGGTTACATTAAAATTGACGTCTTCCTGAGGTTTTTCTAAATTTATTTTAGAAAAATCGATATTAAAAAGGTTTGCATAATATAAATCTAGAGCAATGTACATGGCTAAATTCTTATCTGAAAGGGCGTTACGGTAATTTTTAACCAAGGCACGGCCAAATAATTTAGGAGACATGCTATTTGTAGAAATTAGTGCGTTTAAGGTTGTTTTTAGTTTTTGGTTTTTTAAATTATCACCAATACAATTAAAAATAGCACTGTTATAATTTAATTTGCTCTTAGGGTTTTCCTGGTCCCAAAGGTTATTTTCGTTTTTTAAAGCTTCAAAAATGGCTACTGTATGCTTGGAAATTACATCTTCAAATTTAAACCTCCCAAATATAGAATTTCTTATAGTTTGTGAGTATGCTTGGTCCAATCTTGTTTTAGTATTACCCTTCTTGTAATAATTTAATATGTCGTCTTCAAAACTGTATAAAGCTTCATTTAGTAATTTAGAGTTTGTGTTTTCACAAATAAATACAGCAGGCTTATCTGCGTATTTAAAATTTGAAAATGTACTTTTTTGTTTACAACTAAATAAAGTAGTAATTAATAAAAGAGTAAGAATGGTAATTTTTGAGGTCATTTTAGTTTTCATTTTTTAATCGTTTTTGTTCTAAAGGTTCTGCTAATCTTCTTTCTATTATAGGTTCTATTAATGTTTTTCTTTTTTGAATTTTAATAAATGGATAAAGGTTTAAATTGCCTTTCATTTTTTCTGCACTATTTTGGTATTTATTGGTGCCAACTAGAATACGCGTTTTTTCATTAAATTGATTTTGCGTAATACTAGCATTTTCTTTTATTTTTTTTTGAATTAGGCCTAATTTTAATTGTTTTAAAAAACCACCGTTAGCCTCAATATCTTTAAATAATTCTAATCCTTTTTTTGAGATTTGATTTACTAGTGTTTCAATATAATACGTGCCGTCTGTGGGGTTATTAACTTTACTAAAACATCCTTCATGCTTTAAAATAAGTAGTTGATCTCTTGCGATACGTTCTGAAAATGCATTGCTTTTATTGCTTACATAATCGAATGGTAAGTTACAAATTGCGTTGGCACCACCTAAAATAGCACTCATACACTCTGTACTTGTTCTTAATAAGTTGGTTTTGTTGTCGTAAAGTGTTTTGTTTCGTTTCGTAGGTGTTGCAACTATATTACAATTTGAATTTATGCCGTATTCTAGGGCTAAAGTATGCCAGAGTATTCGTAAAGCTCTTAATTTTGCAATTTCAAAAAAATAATTTGTTCCTACGGCTACATGAAAAGTAATGCGTAATGGACTCACTTTGTTTTGGGGGGTATTTAATAAATTTAAATACTCATTAGCATGTGCTAGGGCATAGGCTAATTGTTGCGTTATGTTAGCGCCAGCATTTTTATAAAAATCAGCATTAATGTGAATTTGCGATGTTATTTTGGTAATATTTTGAAATATTTTAAAATCGCTGGGCAAACTATTAAACCAATTACCTGTTCTTGCTAATTGCCCAATTGGATCTACATTTATAATGGCGCTAGGTACTATTTTGGTTATGTTTTTTATGAAAACTTCTGAAAAAAAACATAAATCAAACTGTAAAATATTTTTTTTTGTATCTATGTTATTTACTAAAGCACTAATATTTATATGGTCTGAGGGAATAATAAACTGTATACGTTCTACGCCATTTTTAGAAATTTCAATTGCTTTTTTATTCGATTTTTTAGTGTCTGCAACAAATATAGATTGGCAAATTTTCCATTGCGTTGCCATAGTGTGAGATGGCTTTGGTGGCGTTTTAAAATTATCGTTATGGTAAAAAGGTGTAACATTAATACCTTCGTTGTTCTTCCAAACTAAGGTGTTGTTGTAATCATCGCCATTTAAATCAAATTGAATTTTTTGTTTCCATTGTTTTGCAGAAACGCTACTAAATTCACCAAACAAATTATTCGTCATCAATTATTTGTTTTTAGGCTGTCTTCATATTCAATAATGAAAATCTCCTCATTACTACGTTTCATAAAATAAGTTTCTCTAGCAAATTTTTCCAAACCTGCTTCGGTACTTATTTTCATTAAATCACTTTTGTCTTTTTTTATTTCTTTCTTGTAATATTCTTTTTCGTTTTCTAAGTTGCTAATTTCTGTATCCAGTTCATGGTGAATTAGCCAGGAATTGGCATCAAAAAAAAGCATCCAAATTACAAATACCACAAATATAAGAACGAATATATTCTTAAATGGCTTTAAATATTTGTGTTTTGGAAGTTTCATTTTACAGTTTTTCTGTTATTATGGTTTTTACAATATCAATAGCTACTGTGTTATGCTTGTTGTTAGGTATAATAAGATCTGCATGTGCCTTTGTAGGTTCTATAAATTGGTTATGCATGGTTTTTAATGTGGTTTGATACCTGTTTAAAACCTCCTCTAAATTGCGACCTCTTTCAGATATATCACGTTTTAAGCGACGTATTAAACGTTCATCACTATCAGCATGTACAAATATTTTAATGTCGAACATATCTCTTAGCTCAGGATTGGTTAGTATAAGTATACCTTCAACAATCATTACTTTTCTGGGATGCGTTAATATTTTATCGCCTGTACGGTTATGTTTTACAAAAGAGTACACGGGTTGATGTATAGGTGTACCTTTTTTTAGATGCTGTAAATGCGCTACAAGCAAATCGAAATCTATAGACCTGGGATGGTCGAAATTTATTTTAACCCGCTCATCGTAAGTTAAGTGCGATGTGTCTTTGTAGTAGGAGTCTTGAGATATAACGCCTACTTCACCCTCGGGCAGTTCATTTAATATTTGATTAACAACTGTTGTTTTTCCACAACCGGTTCCTCCCGCAATTCCTATAATTAGCATGTATTTATATTTAATTAACAGCGTACAAAGTTAATTAAATGCTAAGTATTTAAGTATAAAACGTGCTGTTTTTTGATTTGCACAAGGAACTTATTTTGTTTTACATGTTACTTTATGCACTGCTTGTGTTATTATCAATTATTTACTCCTTTTATAATATGGAGTTTAATTGATATAGCTAATTTTAAATAGATAAAAAATAAGCTGCTTTTCATTAAATTATTCGAGAATTACAGAAGTGTAGAAAATTATAATATTTAGAAAAAAAATTCTTGTATAAATAAGTGTAGAATAAATAAAATAAACTATATTTGCACCAGAATTACAGATAATCATTTCGGGGTGTAGCGTAGCCCGGTTATCGCGCCACGTTTGGGACGTGGAGGCCGCAGGTTCGAATCCTGCCACCCCGACATAATAATATTTTTTATAAGCCTATTAATCATTAGATTAGTAGGTTTTTTTTTAGAAAAAAATTAAGTTTTTTCAGTTGTAATATTCTCTTAGGGTGCCTGTAAAATTTTATGTTTATCAAAATAAGCAGGATTTTATTTAAAAAATGAATATTTTATATACTAGACGAAGGCTGAGTCCAACAAATCTTCGGTGTTATTATATAATTTGCTATTACTGCGTTTAAAGAATCTTTTTTATAGTAAAAGTTGTGTTTTAGGTTCTTTTAATTTGTAATTGCCACAAGGTCTTTATTTTAGTAGTTATACGATTTGCTTCATATTTAATCTAATATTTAAAAAGTGAAATAAAAATACTTAAAATGGTATAGTTTTGATATGCTAAGTTTAACTGCGTTTAATTATATGTAAGTAAAAACAGAAAATGGTAGTTGGAAAATATCAATATAATTTTCATAGTAAATCTGGTAGATAGGATGTAATTTAATAACTAAAAGTTAAGGTTGAGTTGTGAAACTGTAATTGTAAAAAAGTATTTAAGTTTGTGTAATATGAAATTTGGAGTTTAATATGATGATTAATAAAAACATTTTCAATTTCTTAATTTTTTACTTTTTAGCATGTTCGCTTTTTTTTGCTCAAAAAGTTTCTAAGGCATATAACTTTGTAAATATTAAACAAGGGGTGTCTAAAATGGCTGTGTCCAGTATTATTCAAGATCACTATGGGTTTGTTTGGATTGGAACTAACGGTACAGGCCTGTATAAATTTGATGGTATCGACTATATTGCATACAAGCATATAATAAACGATGAAACATCAATTGGGAGTAATTTTATTTATGCTTCATTTCTAGATCTGAATAATAGGTTGTGGGTTGGTACAGAAGAAGGATTAAATTTATATAATAGAGAATTAGATAAGTTTCTTCGCATTCCGGTAATAGATAGTTTAACTAATAAACCAATAAGTATATCCGTAAGAAGTGTAAAAGCTATCGATGATAATAATTTAGTTATAGGTACTTTTGGTAAGGGTTTATTTAAAATGAATTTAACCACTTTAAACGTGGTGCGCATTGGGCTTCCAAATAAATATCAAAATGAATTCTTAATAATTAATAACATTGCATGTGCTACTAACGGTATAGCTTATATGGCTACTAACATGGGGTTATTAGCTTATAGTAACTTAGAAAATAAATTTGTTCCTTCTGCTTTCGAAGGGAGTTATGCTAACGAGCCGTTAAGCTCTGTTTTGTTAGATCGAGATGAGGTGCTGTGGTTGGGGACGTTTACTAAGGGAATAATACGTTTAAGTAAAAATAAGACAGGTAATTTTGTAGCTAAACGAATACCTTTTACAAATACCAGAATTTTATCGTTAATAGAATTGCCAGAGGGTGGGGTGTTGTGCGGTACAGAAAATGATGGGTTGTTCCAATTGAATACAAAAGGACATATTGTAAATTCATATTTATATACAAAGACAGATGATAAAAGTATATTATCTAATTCTATATGGTCCTTGTTTATAGATGCCAATGAGCGTATTTGGCTAGGTTATTACAATACCGGTGTAGGGGTTTATGATAAGTTATTCGATAAATTTAAAAATATTGAAAGTATACCAAATACTGTGAATTCTTTACAATTAGGTTCGGTAACCGGTATACAAAGAGATGATTTGGGGCGCTTGTGGATAAGTATGGACGGCGGGGGTATAGATGTTTATGATTCAGCCAAAAATACTTTTACACATATCAATAAATCTAAAAACTCTATCTATTCTGGGTTAACTACTAATTATTTAGAGTGTATTTTTATTGATAGTAAAAAAAATATATGGGCAGGAAGTTGGAATAATGGTTTGTTTTTATTGAAACATGGTGCAAAAAAATTTATTAATTTCAATAAAGAAAATACAAATGGTGGTTTGTCTTCAAACACTGTTTTAAATATATCAGAAGGTGCAGATGGTACTATTTTAATAGGAACTTTTTATAAGGGGTTACATGTCTTAAACCCAGAAACATTTAAAATAAAGCAGTTAAATTCCCAACCTTTTAAAAATTACCAAATAACAAGTAGTGATATTCGTAAGATATTGGTGGACTCAAATAAGAATATTTGGTTGGGTACAACACAGGGTTTATTTAAAATAGTTAAAACTACAGGAGGGCAATATATTATAAATTCTATAAAAGATAAAATGACTAAATCTTTTAAGAATGAAGTAAATGCTAATCATATATTAACAATGTATGAAACTACAGATAAACGCTCGATGTGGATAGGAACCAAAGGCGCAGGATTAGCCAGATACGATTTAGAAAATGAAACCTTGACTTGGTTTAACACTTTAAACGGACTTCCAGAAGATAATATACATGGTATTTTAGAGAGTGATGATAAAAATATATGGGTAAGCAGTAACTCAGGTATTTACAAGTATGATATTAAGGCATCTAAATTTACTAATTATAATTATAATGATGGTCTTTTGTCAAATGATTTTAATGCAAACGCCGCGTTAAAAGATATAAACGGAAACTTGTATTTTGGAAGTTATAAAGGGATCGATTTCTTCAACCCTAATAACATAAGCCTAAACACCAACCAACCAAATGTTTATTTAACAGGTTTTAAGTTGTTTAACAAAAAAGTAATGCCTAATGCAGAAGGGTCGCCGCTTAATAAAGTAATTTCAGAAACAGAGTTAATTACACTCACTAATAAACAGTCTGTTTTTACTATAGATTATTCTGCGATAAATTACACAAGGCCAGAAAAAAATCAATATGCCTATTATTTAGAAGGCTTAGAGGATACTTGGAATTATGTTGGAAACTTAAGGAGTGCTACGTATACAAATCTAGATACAGGGCGTTATGTTTTTAAATTGAAGGCAGCAAATAACGATGGTATTTGGAGTGAGGAGCCAACAGAATTAGAAATAATTATTTTACCTCCATGGTGGCAAACGGGTTGGGCCTTCCTAATATATGCATTGTTGTTTATTAGTGCTACATATTTGTTTAATAAAATTATTCGAAACAGAAATGAAGAAAAAGAAGTGATTAGAAATGAGCGCATCCAGAGAGTGCAAGAAGATAAGCTAAACGAAAGGAAACTTCAGTTTTTTACCAACATATCTCATGAGTTCAGAACACCATTAACATTAATGATTAATCCCTTGCGTGATATTATTAATAATAAGGATTTAGAGTTACCTAAAGAGATAAGAGAGAAGCATCACGTTATATATAAAAACACAGATAGACTTTATAAATTAATTAATGAGTTAATGGATTTTAGGAAGTTGGATCTAAATAAAATGCAAATAAAAGCTCAGGAACTAAATCTTAGTAATTTTATTAAAGAAATTATTAGTTATTTTAAAGAAGAGGCAATAAACAGGAATATTCAGTTTGCATTGGATGCAGATATTCCAGACCTTATGCTTTGGGCAGACCAAAGTATGTTAGAAAAAATAATTTTTAATATATTTTCCAATGCCATGAAGGTAACACCAGATGGTGGGGCAATAAATATCGACTTGTTGTCTCGAGAACATTTAGTGCTTTTACCCTTGGTTAGCAACACTAAACCAGTTAAAGTTATAGAAATTATTATCTCAGATACAGGTCCTGGACTTGAAAAAACGGAAATAAATAAAATTTTTGAGCGCTTTTATCAAGTAGAAAATTTAAATAAAACCTATTATGGGGGCACTGGTATTGGGTTAGAGGTCGTTCAGAATTTTGTAAAACTTCATAAAGGAGAAATTGTAGTAGAAAGTAAACTTGGTGAAGGAACTACATTTAGGATTTTATTTCCTGCATCAAAAAATCATTTTCAACCCCATCAATTAGTGTCCGAAGAAGATACTTTAATAAGTTTAAAAGAACAATTTATACCAACAGATAGTAAATCTATACTGAGCCAAGAAGCGGCTGTTAGTAATGAGAAAAATAAAATTTATACATTATTAATTGTCGAAGATAATGTAGAACTAAGATCTTATTTAAAAAATGAACTCAAAAGAGATTACAAAATTTTAGTAGCAAAAAATGGAAATGAGGGCTTAGAGAAGGCTAGAGAGATATTACCCGATGCTATTATAACAGATGTGCTTATGCCAGAGATGAATGGTTTTGAATTTTGTAAAATCATAAAAACCGATATCAGAACAAGTCACATACCATTATTGATGCTTACTGCAAAAACAAGAATAGATGACAGAATTGAAGGTATTGGTCATGGTGCTGATGCTTACATGGTAAAACCTTTTGATATGAGGCTATTAAAACTTCGTATTTCACAGTTAATAACAAGCAGGAAATTAATTTTTGATAAGTATTTTGGTGCTATAAGCGGTACAGAAGAGCATAAAACAGGAACCTCTTTTGATAAACAATTTATTAGTAAAGTTTTAAGTTTTATTAATGCGAATATAAGCGATTCGGATTTAAGTGTAGAATTATTAGCAGCAGAGTTAAACTTAAGTAGAAGCCAATTATATAGAAAAATAAAAGCGCTTACAGGGCAAACGGTTAACGAGTTTTTAAGAAAAATACGCTTGCAAAGAGCTAAACAGTTATTAGAAGCAGGTAGTGCCAATGTTAGTGAAGTTTGCTATAAAGTAGGATTCGCATCACCATCATATTTTACCAAATGTTTTAAGGGGCATTTTGGCATACTTCCAACTGAGGTACAATCGAAAAATAAAGATTGAAGCCATTGAAAATAAAAAAATGAAACATCTATTTTGGTTAAGTGATAATTGGTATTACTTCCCTAATTAATAGCTGTATTTTTCAAGTATTCTATCAAGCGTTGTAGTTGTCTTAATTTTTTCTGTAACACTTGTAGTTTAAAGGTATTCTAAAATTTAAATGAGGATAGGAAAAATTAATAAATTATAACATCCTAAAAATAAAATTTTAAGGCGCATTAAGGGGATTTATATTTAATCGCTAATTCAAAATTTAGTTTAATAGCTTAGCCACCTTCTGCCTTTTTCTTATGGAGTGTAGTATCAAGTTTTCTGCGGTTGCTAAATTAATAATAAGTGTTAAAAAAAATATTAGAATACTCGATTAGTGGCATATAAAAAGGTTGTTGGTCTCTCATTTAAAATATGAGCAAGGAATATTTGTGTTGGTTTTTAATTATTTTACTAAAGTGATAACCCTTGTTTAAAGCCTATATTTACTAGTATTGCAACAAATGTTTTAGCACATGCGTTATATGTATTAGCGTATTTTTTGTTAAAAAAATATATTTGTGAAACAATTTACAGGAATGCTTGAAGGAAGAACGCGAAAAAAAATTCGCTTATTTTTCTAATGTTTTTTTTGATATAATATCCATAATTTTTTAATAGTAATAACAAAGTCCACAATGAATTTTAATTTTTTGAAAAAGAGTTTATCTAATAAATCGTTTTATTTTAAAATGGTTGTTTTTATTTTTTTAGTAGTTGCTTCTTGCGCAAGTAACGATAAACCTAAAAAAATATATGCGTTTAATTTTCAGAATCCTTCATTAAGTATAGATGAAAGAGTTCAAGATTTATTAGGGCAAATGACGCTTCAAGAAAAAGTATCACAAATGCGATACGATGCACCAAGTATAGAGCGCTTGGGCATACCGGAATACAATTGGTGGAACGAATGTTTGCATGGTGTAGCTAGAGCAGGAGAAGCAACGGTATTTCCCCAAGGAATTGGAATGGGAGCAACTTGGAATGCACCATTAATTTTTAAAATGGGTACAGCAGTATCCGATGAGGCTAGAGCAAAGCACCATAAGGCTATAGTCGAAGGTAAAAGAGGGATATATCAAGGTTTAACATTTTGGACTCCAAACATTAATATTTTTAGAGACCCGCGCTGGGGTAGAGGCCAAGAAACTTATGGAGAAGACCCTTATTTAACCAGTAGAATAGGTGTTAATTATATAAAAGCCTTGCAGGGTGATGATGATAAGCACCTTAAGGTTGTTGCAACGGCAAAACATTTTGCAGTGCATAGTGGGCCAGAAAAATCGAGACACGAAGATAATTACCAAACGTCTAATAGAGATTTATACGAAACTTATTTACCTGCTTTTGAGGCCGCTGTAAAGGAAGCTAAGGTGCACTCTGTAATGTGTGCTTACAATAGATATAGAGATGAGGCTTGTTGCGGAAGTAATTTATTATTAAACAAAATATTAAGAGACGATTGGGGTTTTGGGGGTTATGTAGTTTCCGATTGTTGGGCTATTAACGATTTTTGGGAGCCTAACAAACACAATTTAGTAGAAACACCAGAAGAGGCTGCTGCTTTAGCTGTAGATAGAGGAACAGATTTAAATTGTGGAAGTGTTTACGATCCGAACTTAACCGAAGCGGTTTTAAAAAAGTTAATAGACGAACCTAAAGTAGACTTAGCTTTATCTAGGTTGTTCATAGCGCGTTTTAAATTAGGAATGTTTGATCCGGCTGAAAATGTTAAATGGTCTAAAATCCCTTATGAGGTAGTTGCTAGTGAGGAGCACTATGCATTGTCTGAAAAAATTGCAAGAGAGTCTATGGTGTTATTAAAAAATGATAACAATACATTACCTTTAAATAAAAACATAAAATCTATTGCCGTAATTGGCCCCAACGCAGATTCTAGACAAGTTTTGTTGGGTAATTATCATGGCACACCTAAAAACAATTATACACCTTTACTAGCTATTAAAAATAAATTGCCAAATGCTACAGTAAACTATGCGATTGGTAGTGATATAGCGGTAGGCTGGCCTACGTTAAATGCCATTCCTTCTACAGTGCTTAGAAATGGCACGAAAAAAGGTTTAAAAGGCGAGTATTTTAAAAATGTCGATTGGAAAGGTAATCCAGAGTTTACTAGAAACGATGAAGTCATTGACTTCACTTGGGTTGGTGAAAGACCAATGGATAATTTAAAGAAGGACGTGTTTTCTGTAAAATGGACTGGCGAATTAGTACCAGATGTATCTGGAGCATATAGAATAGGCTTAAGAGCAAGTAGTGGTGGCAAATTGTATTTTAACGATACATTACGTTTTGAATTTAGTGATGATCATGAGCCAAAAACACATTATTTCGATGCTGATTTAGTTGAAGGTGAGGTTAATACTATTAAAATCGAATATTATAATTACCATGCAGATCCACAAGCACAATTAGTTTGGGCTAAAACGGATGCAGACTTAATAACGCCAGCCATTGATGCAGCAAAAAAATCAGAGGTGGTGTTATTGTTTTTAGGCTTATCGCCATCTATTGAAGGTGAAGAAATGCCTGTACTTTTAGAAGGTTTCGATAAAGGAGACCGCTCAGAAATTTCTCTGCCTAAAACACAAGTGGAGCTTATGAAAAAAATACAAGCCCTAGGGAAGCCTACTGTTTTAGTTTTAATGAATGGTAGTGCTTTAGCTGTTAATTGGGCGGCAGATAATGTGCCTGCTATTTTAGAAGCTTGGTATCCTGGAGAATTTGGAGGTAAAGCTATAGCAGATGTTTTATTTGGAGACTATAACCCTGGCGGAAAGTTACCTGTTACCTTTTATAAGTCTGTAAATGATTTGCCAGATTTTAAGAATTATAATATGGAAAACAGAACTTATAAGTATTTTAAAGGTGAGCCTTTGTTTCCTTTTGGTCACGGTTTAAGTTATACTAATTTTTCATATTCTGCCCTAAATATTCAAGACAGTATTGTAGCAAACGAGCCTATTACTGTTAGTGTGAACGTTACTAATGCAGGGGAAATTGCCGGAGATGAGGTTGTGCAACTATATTTAACTCATAAAGGCGATACAAGTGGTCCAAAAAGATCTTTAGTAGGTTTTAATAGAATCCATTTAAAAGTAAACGAAACAAAAACTGTTAATTTTACAGTAACTCCTAAGCAATATGGAATTATAGCGCCAGATGGTAAATATTCTATAAAAACAGGGTTATTAACATTTTCTGTTGGTGGAAAACAACCTGGGTTTAAAAATCTGGCGGATGCATCTACGACTAATAGTATGCAAAAAACAATACTATTACAATAATAATAGATGTCATGACAAATATATATAATTTAGGGTTTACGGTTCTTTTATCATTGTTTTTAGCGTGCTCCAACTCTAATGAGATTGATGTGGCTGTTAGTGTGGATTTAGAAGAAATTCCTTTGGAAAATCTAGCTACAAAGGAGGAAATGCAAATTACCGAAGATGGTTGGCAATTGGTTTTTGATGAAGCATTTGATAGTAATTTAGACCAATGGAATGTTTGGCTGGGTGGTGCTTTTAACAATGAGATTCAACTGTATAATCGCGAACAAATGACTGTAGCAAATGGCATTCTTACTATTAAAGCAGAAAAGAAGCCAGTAAATGGGGTGTCTAATCCTTTTAATTCAAAAAACAAAGCTTTTGAATACGTTTCAGGAAGGATAGAAACTAAAAACGTATTTGGACCCTCAAATAAAGAAGGAGAAAAAGAGTATAGAATACTGTCGCGTATAAAATTAGCAGAAGGAAATGGTATGTGGCCAGCATTTTGGACATATACAAACCCTTGGCCAACTCTAGGAGAAATTGATATAGTGGAATCTAGTGGTAAACAAACCACTAAATTTCATTCGCATATATTTCACGGTACAGAAGTTAATGCGCCACTTACTAAAAACGAAGATACATCAAAAACGCATGAATTAAATATCGACCTTACTTCAGGTTTTCATACGTACGAGCTAATTTGGAAAGCAGAAAGCTTAGGTATTTTATTCGACGGGCAGCTTATTCATACATATAAATCAGATTCAAAAAAATATGTAGAATATTTATTCGGGAACAAACATCAAATTGTTTTAAATCTAGCAGTAGGAGGTGGTGTTTTTGAAGGTTTAAGCTCAGATTCTTTTGTCGATTCTGCTTATATGCAGGTAGATTGGGTAAAGGTTTATAAGCGTTAAAATTAAAATTCAATGATTGTTAATTTGTTTTAATAAGCAGAGTTGTCATTTTTTTGTTGATTTATTTGTCTTTTAAATAAATATTTTAAGGGTTTTTTAGTATATTATCGATTTGGAGAGTAGGTGTAATTAAAAGCATTTTTAAAGGGTAACGGTTTTTTTTTTAATAAATTTAAGAAATAACCTTACCTTTGGAATGGAATATTTACTATTCAACATAGCGTAGCTAAAATTAAACAAATTAAATTAAACTAAATTTATGACTATGAATTACTCAAGAAAACTACTGTTTATAGTGGTTTTAATGTTCACAAACGTGCTTATCGCGCAAACTATTACTGGTTTAATTACAGATGGGACTGGTCCTTTACCAGGAGCAAGTATTATTGAAAAGGGTACAAATAATGGTGTAACAACCGACTTTGATGGTAAATATGTTTTAAACCTAAATTCAAGTAGCGGTACTATTGTGGTGAGCTTTTTAGGATACATAACAAAAGAAGTATCAGTTGTTGGAAAAACAGTAATCGATGTTAATTTAGATGAAGATTTACAATCTTTAGATGAAGTTGTAATTGTTGGTTATGGGGCCCAAAAAAGATCGACACTTACAACATCAATAGCGTCTGTACAATCTGAGGAAATTAGCGAAATTCCTGTAGCAGACATTTCACAAGCTTTACAGGGGCGTGCGGCTGGTGTTAATATATCTGCGGGTGGTTCACCTGGTTCTAAAACCTTGGTTTCCATTAGGGGGTTAAATACTTTTGGCGATGGGGATCCATTATACGTGGTTGATGGTGTTTTTACAACAAGTATAAATAATATTGATCCAGCGAGTATTGAAAAAATTGATGTTTTAAAAGATGCAGCGGCGGCGGCAATCTATGGATCTAGAGGGTCAAACGGTGTTATTATCGTTACAACTAAGCAAGGCGTAATTGGTAAAACATCATTTACGTTTAATACGTATACAGGTTTCCAACGATCTACAGCGCGCTACGACTTACTTAATACGGAACAATATGTCCAATATATAAAGGAAATAAACGCACAGGAAGAAGGTGGGACTCAAGTGGATGTTATAAATAATAATCCAGAGTTTGATGGTAATGGTATTGAAACAGATTGGCAGAATGAGTTGTTTAGAATCGCACTTTTAAAAAGTTATAATTTTGGTGCAAACGGGGGGACAGAAAAAGCTAAATATAATTTTTCATTCTCTGCCTTTGATCAAGACGGTATATATATTGATACGAATTTTAAGCGTTACACATTTAATGCAAACAGCGAAGCTAAAATAAATGATAACTTTAAAATAGGCGAAACATTTGCTTATGGTTATACAGAAACTATTGCACCGCAAACTAGTGGTGGGCGCGTACCATTATATAACATATTAGCAGCTTCACCTTACATACCAGTTAGAAACCCAGACGGTAGTTTCGCAGGCCCTAATGCAGGAGATGTTAATAATTCTAGAAGTCAAGTTAGAGTACAAGAAACGGAAGATAACTTAAACAGAGCAACCTCTTTAATTGGAAGTTTGTATGCTGAATTTAAGTTGGCACAGGGCTTAACATTTAAATCGCAGTTTGGCTTAAATTCAAGATTCGATTTTCAAGACAATATTTCCCGTGCTTTTACCTCTTCAGGGCAATTTGGGCAGGCGAATACCGTTATATCTAAAAGAAGAACAAATTCCATATCAACGATATTAACTAATACTTTAAATTACAATAAATCTTTTGGGAGTCATAGCATTAATGCTACTTTAGTTTCCGAGCAGCAAAATGATAAAACAGAGGTTTTAACAGGAGATCTTAATAATACAGTAACTTCAGAAATCCCAGAGGTTCAAAATGGTATTTCTAATAGTTTTACAATCCCAGTTAAATTAATATCGTATCTCGGTCGTGTAAGTTATAATTATCAAGGAAAATATCTTTTACAGGGGTCTATACGTCGTGATAAATCTTCATTTTTCGCGCCAGAGAATAGTGTGGGCTGGTTTCCAGGTGCTTCGCTTGGTTGGGTAGCGTCAAGAGAAAGTTTTCTTGAGGATACTGCTATTAATAACCTTAAGTTTAAGGCGAGTTATGGTGTTACAGGAAATAATAGACTTCCTAATTCATCGACTCGAGTAAATCAATTTCAACCTTCTGTTTCTGGTGGTTTTAACTTCCCTATAGATGGTACAAGACAAAACGGTTTTACGGTTACAGGAGCTAGCAATCGCGATTTGGTTTGGGAACAAGGTATTAACCAAAATTACGGGTTTGAGTTAGGTCTGTGGAATGATAAGGTAACATTTGCTGCCGATTATTTCAAAAACAGAAGCGACGGGTTAATTGTTGGAGAAGCGCAAAGACCGTCAGCAGGTATTCCAGGAGACCAGTTAACAGGAGTAGTTATTCCTAAAAATGTTGGGGATGTTGAGGTCGAGGGACTAGAACTTACCTTAGGATATAATGATTACGAAGGTGATTTTAAATGGAGTTTTTGGGGTAATGCATCAAGATCAGAAAGCCAAGTTATCACTTTAGGGTCTGTTACAACCCAATTAAGACAGGCGTCTTTTAATCCGCCATTTTCTGAGCAATTAAGTAGATTAGCACCTGGTGAACCAATTTTTCACTTCTTTGGCCTAGATTTTGAAGGCGTATATGCAGACGAGCAAGCTATTATCGATCATTTAGGTGCAGATAACTTAGATCCAAATTCCGATGCTGTTTATAAGCCAAGACCAGGAGATGTGCGTTACAGAGATGTAGATGGTGATGGTGATATTGATGATAAGGATAGATTAGTAATAGGAGATCCAAACCCAGATTTAACATTTGCTGTAAACTTAAAGGCAGAATATAAATCGTTTGATTTAAGTGTATTAATAAATGGTGTTTATGGTGTGGATGCCTTAAACTCAAATGTTTGGTTTTTACAAGGTCAAGAAAATGTTACAAACCATGGTGTTGAGGTCCTTAATCGTTGGCAAAACCCTGGTGATATTACAGATATCCCAAGGTTCAGATTTGAAGGTAATAATCCAAATAACTTTATTTCAACACGATATATTCAAGATGCATCTTATGCAAGATTAAGAAATTTGACTATTGGTTATACGATTCCTAGCGCTACATTAAATTCCGTTTTTAAGGGTTATATGTCAAAAGCGAGGTTGTATTTACAAGGGCAAAACTTATTAACATTAACTGCTTACGAGGGTCTAGATCCAGAAATAGCACCTTTTTATGGAGGTAATGGATTACTACAAGGAACAGCGATTGATCGTGGTGAGGCGCCAAGGCCACACACGTTTATTATGGGAGTACAATTAGAATTTTAAAAAAAAAAAAGATGAAAAAAAAATCAAGTATTTATACTACAGTTCTTGCAGCTACCGCCTTATTTATGGTATCTTGTAATGATGATGTTTCTGTGACAAATACAAATGAGCTTTCTCAACAAAGTTTTTTTGAGTCCTTATCACAGATTGAAGCTTCTGCAAATGCTGCGTATACACAATTGCAAAACTCTGGTTTATACCAACGTTTCGGCTATATTTTACCCGATACATTCTCAGATGAGTCTGAGTCTGGTGGTGACCCTAATTTTGTAACATCCTTTAATTTTGCATTAACACCTTCTTTAGAGCAAACAACGCGTTACTGGAATAATTGCTATAACGGTATTGGCGCCTGTAATTTTATATTGGAAGGCGAAGAAACTATGCGAGCAAGATTAGCAACTTCTAATTTTACAGAGGCAGATATAGAAGATGCCTTAGGTCAAGCTCACTTTCTTAGAGGTTTGTATTATTTCTTCTTGGTAAAACGTTACGCTGGTGTACCTATACTATTGAAGTCTGAAGATGTTATTACGGCAACGCCTCGGGCTACAGAAGAAGATGTCTACGAAGTTATTATTAACGATTTTAAAAAGGCAGCAGGTTTACTTTATCCAAAAGGCGCTACCGAAAACGGAAGAGCTACAGTTGGTGCAGCACAGGGTATGTTAGGTAAGGTTTATTTGCATAGAGAGATGTATCCTGAGGCTAAGGATGTGTTTTCCAAAATTACAAATTACTCGCTATTGCCTTTAGAAGACTATGCAGATAACTTTAATGATTCTGGAGAGTTTAATGATGAGTCTATGTTTGAGGTGTCATTTAACGGAGAAGCTACTGAACAAGATTTGTGGAGTGGAACAGGTATTGGTGTTTCAGAAGTTACCTTTCATGCACAAGAATATACTGGTTGGGGTAATTTAAACCCTTCTAATAAAATGGTTGCTGAATTTGAGGAAGACGATCCTCGTTTAAATTTAGCAATCCTTCAGGACGGTGTGCCTTATGGCCCAGGAAATGAATTAATTTGGAATGCAGGTAATGTAAGATGGTTTAAGTTTTCACAACTTTATGATAATGCCGAAATAATACAAAATGGAGCTACTAATGCAAGAATTTTACGTTATGCAGATGTTGTATTAATGCAGGCAGAAGTAGAGCATAAGTTAAGTAATGATGCAGGTGCTATCGAATTTTTAAATGAAATTCGCAAGCGGGCTGAAATGCCACTTTACGGTACACCTGAAATGGATGCAGCAGGGTATCCTGTTGGAACACCATCGGAAGTTTTTGATGCGATCGTTCACGAAAGAATGATTGAATTATGTGGTGAGCAAGTGAGGTTCGACGATCTTGTAAGATGGAATTTAGATGCGCAAGAAATAACAACCAATAATGCTGGACAGAGTAGAGGGTATAACCCGAATGTGCATCGTTTAATGCCAATTCCTCAAGTAGAAATTGATACAAACGAAGGTATAACGCCAGCAGATCAAAATCCAGGTTACTAGTTAAATGTAATAAAGCTAAGTAAAGTGAAATTATATTTTTTATAAGGACAGAATAGGGAGTAAGGTTTATGCTTTACTCTCTTTTTCTTTATATTATTAATGGATAAAAGAAATTTATTTTTTAAAATGAAAAACATACTATTTATTGCTACGTTAACAATGGTTTCCGTCCTTATACAAGGTTGTAAAAAGGATGTTGTTATTAGTAATGAATTTAATAAACCTTTAGATCCTATTTTTAATAGACTTCAAAATGATTCTATTGGTATTAATTTTTCTAACATTCTAAAAGAAAGCGATACACTAAATTATTTTACTTACCCTTATTTATACATGGGAGGTGGTTTAGCTACTGGCGATATAAATAACGACGGTCTTGTCGATTTGTTTTTTACCGGGAATATGGTGGATAATAAAATATATTTAAATTTAGGAAATCTTAAGTTTAAAGATATCACAGAAACAGCAGGCCTTAAAGGTGATAAGCGCTGGTATACTGGAACAACAATGGCCGATGTTAATAATGATGGATTTTTAGATATTTATTGTCTTGTGGGCGGACAGTCTTTACCTAAAGAGAATCAATTGTTTATTAATAATGGAGATAATACGTTTACAGAAAAAGCCGAGGCATATGGTCTTGCTGATATAGGAAACAGTGTAGATGCTTCGTTTTTTGATTATGATAACGATGGCGATCTTGATGTTTTTGTTGCTAATTACCCAATTACACCGTTTAATTATAATAGCTATAATTATAAAATGCGAATGGATAGGGTTACCGATGATGAAACAGATAACATGTACCGCAACGACGGAGATACATTTACAAAAGTAACACAGGAAGCTAATGTAAAACTTTACAGCCTATCTTTAAGTGTTACTATTTCAGATTTAAACAACGACGGCTTTAAAGATATGTATGTTTCTAACGATTTTGGTACTCCCGATTGTATGTACATCAATAACCAAGACGGCACGTTTACAGATAAAATAAAAGAAACAACAAACCACACCTCATTTTACGGTATGGGTGTTGATATTGCCGATTATAATAATGATGGTATTTTAGATATTTTACAAATGGATATGAATGCTGAATCTAACAGACGTTCTAAGGCTAATATGGCCAGTATGAATCCTTTAATGTTTAAAAATATTGAGGCTATTGGTTTTCAATACCAATTTATGCAAAATACGTTACAAATGGGTGTAGGGACTCCAAATGGTACTACCCCTAAATTTAGCGATGTATCACGTTTAGCTGGGTTATCTTCTACAGATTGGAGTTGGGCACCGTTATTTGCCGATCTAGATAACGATGGTTGGAAGGATGTTTTTATTTCAAACGGTACACGCCGAGAGATCAACAATAAAGATTATTTTGGAAAGCTAAAGGGGCAAAAGAAGCATAAAGATAGCTTACTATCTAAAAGTTTAAAAATCCCTTCTGAAAAAATTGATAATTATGTTTTTAAAAATAGTAAAGACCTCACATTCCAAAAGGCCAATAAAAATTGGGGTATTGAATATGAAGGGTTTTCAAATGGCGCTGTTTATGCCGATTTAGATAATGACGGTGATTTGGAAATCATCATAAATAATATAGACGATTATGCCACAGTTTTTGAGAATAAAAGCTCTGATATTAATAATTATATTGTTTTTAATTTTTTAGGAAGTAGTAAAAATCTATTTGGCTTAGGTTGTCGGGTAGATTTAGATTTAGGCACATATAAACAAACCCAAGAACTTACATTAAGTAGAGGTTTTCAATCTTCGGTGTCACCTAATTTGCATTTTGGTTTAGGCGATTTAAAAAATGTAAAAGAAGCTAAAATAACCTGGCCAGATGGTAAAGTTCAAATTTTAAGAGATTTAGAAGCCAATAAATTTGTTACAGTGCAGTATAAAGATGCTCGTATAACGAACAATTTAAAGGCCCCAGAAATACTTACTTTTAATAGTTTTACCGATACTTTGGCTATTTATAAACATAAGGAAAATATTTATGACGATTTTAAATATGAAATTTTATTACCGCATAAAACATCGCAATTCGGACCTAGCATAGCTGTTGGAGATTTAAACGAAGATGGCCTTGACGATTTTTATGTTGGAGCTGCAACAAAATATCCTGCTGGTCTTTTCTTTCAAAACTTAGACGGCTCTTTTACGCAACAAAAAACTAAAATACTTATTACAGATAGATTGCATGAAGATACTGGGGCTTTAATTTTTGATGCTGATGGCGATGGCGATAATGATTTATACATTGTAAGCGGAGGTAATGAGTTTAAGCCAAATTCAAAACTATTTCAAGATCGTTTATATATAAATACTGGAAAGGGAAATTTTATTAAAAGTAAAAGGGCTTTACCAGAAATACCTATTAGTGGAAGTAGAGTAACAGCTGTAGATTTTGATAAGGATGGCGATTTAGATCTGTTTGTAGCAGGTAGATTGCTCCCTGCCAATTATCCATACCCTGTAAATAGCTACTTATTGGAAAACGTTAGTAAAACGGGCAGGCCACAGTTTAGAGTACAGGAGCAAAGTGCAAAGCTTTTTACAAAGTTAGGTCTAGTTACCACATCCTTATGGGTAGATTATAATAATGATGGTTGGGAAGATTTATTTGTCTCGGGAGAGTGGATGCCTCTAACTGTTTTCAAAAATGAAAAAGGTCGTTTTAAAAATGTTACAAACGATTTGGGATTAAGCGATACCGTAGGGTGGTGGTTTAGTCTGTCTTCTGGTGATTTTGATAAAGATGGCGATCTAGATATTATTTGCGGTAACCTTGGATTAAATTATAAATACAAGGCCAATAAAGAAGAAACTTTCGATATATATTTAAACGATTTTGATGGCAACAATATTAACGATATTGTACTAAGCTATTACAATGGTGGTAAAAAGTACCCAGTAAGAGGCCGGCAATGTTCAGCGCAGCAAATGCCTAATATTAAAAAGAAATACGAAACCTATAATGAGTTTTCTACAGCCACTTTAACAGATGTCTATGATGAAGGCAAGCTAGAAAGTGCAGTACACTACCAAGTAAAATCTTTTGCTAGCATTTACCTTGAGAATTTAGGTGATAATTTTAAACAACATATATTACCTAACCAGGTACAATTAAGCCCGCTTAATCAAATTTTAGTAAACGATTTTGATAGCGATGGTAATTTAGATGCAGTAGTTGCTGGTAATTTATTTGCATCGGAGGTTGAAACCCCTAGGGCAGACGCAGGATATGGTATGTTTTTAAAGGGCGACGGTAAAGGTAATTTAAAACCTATAGAATCTAGAGAGAGTGGTCTTTTTACAAATGGAGATGTAAAAGATTTGGCTCAAATAAAAGTGAAAAATATGAATTATATTATCTCCGTTAAAAACAGTGATTTTATTCAATTTATTAAAGTCAATAATTAAAATAAACTTAAACTATACACTAATGAAAAAATTATTTAAAATTTTAACAATTTTCGTGATTATTCTGGGCTTTACGTCATGTGAGAAAGAAAACGATTTTAACTATGTATTATCTCCAGCAGATGCACCGAGTGATGTTGAAGCTACTGTAATGGTAGCAACCGATAATTCTGGGTTAGTAACAGTTACTCCTGTGGGTTCTGGGGCTTCGTCTTTTAGAATCTTTTTTGGTGACCCAGATGATACAGAAGTTGTTATAGGTCGAAATTTAGAAGCAACTAACGTTTATCCGGAAGGTGATTATACTATTAGGATTTTAGGCGTTTCAACCAATGGTAAAATTACAGAAGTAACAAAAAATATTTCTGTAGAAACAACAGCCATTTTAAATGCCGAAAATAACATTGTGGTTTCTGAAACGGCTAGAGAAATTAGCATTAGTCCTTCTGCAGATAATGCAGATACATTTAGTGTAGATTTTGGAGATGGTACAACACAAACTTTAGCTACAGCAGAAACCGTTAGGCACACGTATTTAACCGGTGGCGATTTCGATGTAACAGTTACCGCTAGTAATTCTGAAAATGGTAAAATGTTTCAGTCTGTTGAAAATGTAACTTTTAATCAAGGACCTCTTAATTTGTTATTAACTTTTGATGACCCGTTAACAGATTATACTTTTAATGCTTTCGGTGGTGTATCATCAGAAGTTGTAGTAAATCCCGATATTTCAGGATCGAATAATATTGAAAGTAATGTAGCGGCTGTAACAAACTCAGGAAATGCTTTTGAAGGTTTCACTTATGATTTGCCTTCTGCAATCGATTTTAGTGGATCTACCAAGTTAATAGCTGTTAACGTTTATAATAATACAGGAAATGCGTTACCAATTACATTGCAGTTTGTTAATGGAGTAAACGGAGAACGAGGTGTAGAGGTTGTAACTATGCACACAGGTTCTGGATGGGAAACTTTAGAATTTAATTTTTTCGACGCTGTAAATGTTTTTTTACCTAACGATCCAGATAATGGCCAAGCGGTAACAGCAATTGGGCAATATGGACAAATAGCCATGTTCGTTGATGGACCAGGGAGTACACAAGGTACTTTCTTTTTAGATGATTTTAAGCAACTAGAAGGCGATGGTACGGTAATTATTGTTGAAGAGCCAGAATACGTGTTTGATTTTGAAACTGAGCCATTAAACGGTTTCTTTGATTTTGGAGCACCAATTCAAATAATAGATAATCCTTTTGCTATGGGTATTAATACATCTGCTAAGGTTTTAGAGGTGCAACGCGGTGCAGGAACATTTCAAGGTGCAGGTTTTAGTATTCCATTGTTAGATTTAACGACAGCGGATAAAGTAGTTAAAATAAAGTTTTATTCTACAATCGCGGTGCCAATATCTGTAGATTTAAAGGAGTCACCTGAAGGAGCAAGGTCTGCGGCAGCTTCAGCTAACCATACAGGAAGTGGATGGGAAGAGCTTAGTTTCGATTATTCTAACGCAACAAAAGCTTTTGAGGAAGTTAATGGTGTAGAGGATCCAACAAACTTTGATCCTTTACCAGCGGATGAAGTTGGAACGTACAGACAGGTAGTATTTATTGTGAATGGGCCTGGTACTAGTGCCGGTACTTTTTATATGGACGATATTATCAAAGAATAAATAATCGACTAATTAATATTAAAATATATAATCATAAATTAAAGTAACTATAATTGTAGGAATGAAGATGATAAATAAATTGTTTTTTCTAGTAGCTTTACTAGCGTTAGCCCCAAACATTACTAAGGGACAAACCAATGCATATTCTAAAGATGCTGAAATCAATACTAAGGTTGAAGCCTTATTACAGAAAATGACTTTAGAAGAAAAAGTAGGACAAATGAATCAGTATAACGGCTTTTGGGACGTTACTGGTCCCGGTCCAACAGATGGTAATGCCAAATTAAAATATGAGCATTTAAAAAGTGGTTTAGTAGGATCAATGTTAAATGTAAGAGGCACTAAAGATGTTCGAGCTGTACAAAAAATTGCGGTTGAAGAAACACGGTTAGGTATACCTTTAATTATTGGTTTTGATGTTATACACGGGTATAAAACATTAAGTCCTATACCTTTGGCAGAAGCCGCCAGTTGGGATTTAGAAGCTATTAAAAGTTCAGCAGCTGTTGCGGCCTCAGAAGCATCTGCATCTGGTATTAATTGGACTTTTGGTCCTATGGTTGATATCTCTAGAGACCCAAGATGGGGTCGTGTTATGGAAGGTGGCGGAGAAGACCCGTTTTTAGGTAGTGAAATAGCACGAGCTAGAGTTACAGGTTTTCAAGGTACCGATCTGTCTAGCCCAAGTACTATTGCAGCATGTGCTAAGCACTTTGCAGCCTATGGCTTTTCTCAATCAGGAAAAGAATACAACACTGTAGATATAGGTCTTTCTACGTTATACAATGTTGTTTTACCACCTTTTAAAGCAGCTTCTGATATTGGAGTAAAAACCATGATGAATGGCTTTAACGATCTTAATGGTGTACCTGCAACGGGTAACGAATTTCTTTTAAGAGACTTGCTTAAAGGAAAATGGAACTTTAAAGGTTTTGTCGTATCCGATTGGGCTTCAATTAAAGAAATGGAAACATGGGGGTATGCTAAAAATAGAAAGCATGCCGCAAAACTTGCCGCTAATGCAGGCTCAGATTTAGATATGGAATCGCACGCTTATATTAATGAGCTAAAAACTTTGGTAGCTGAAGGTGCCGTTAAGGAAAGTTTAATTAACGATGCTGTAAGACGAATTCTTACGGTTAAGTATGAATTAGGCCTTTTTGATGATCCTTATAAATACTGTGATGAAACAAGAGAAAAGGAAGTTGTAAACAGCAAAGCTAATCACGATGCCGTTTTGGATATGGCTAAAAAATCTATTGTACTTCTAAAAAACGAAAACCAGTTATTACCGCTTAAAAAGCAAGGACAAAAAATAGCGCTTATTGGCGGTTTAGCATCAGATAAAAATAGCCCACTAGGTAGTTGGAGAATTGCCTCTGATGATAATACAGCAGTTTCTGTATTAGAGGGTATGCAAAAATACAAAGGCAATACTTTGGTGTTTGAAAAGGGCGCTGATGTGTCTGTAGGTAAAACATCGTTTACAGAAGAAGTTAAAGTAAACATGACCGATAAAAGCGGGTTTAAAGCAGCCATAAAAGTAGCTAAAAAATCCGATGTTGTGGTTATGGTTCTTGGTGAGCATGGTTTCCAAAGTGGAGAAGGTAGAAGTAGAACATCTATAGGTTTGCCAGGTGTGCAACAAGAACTTTTAGAAGCTGTATACGCAGTTAATAAAAACATTGTTTTAGTACTTAATAACGGAAGGCCGCTTACAATTAATTGGGCATCTAAGCATATTCCTGCTATTGTAGAGGCTTGGCAGTTGGGGTCGCAAACAGGTAATGCTGTTGCACAAGTTTTATATGGCGATTATAATCCTAGTGGAAAATTACCAATGACGTTTCCTCGTAATGTAGGACAGATCCCAATTTATTATAACCATAAAAATACAGGTAGACCAATTAACGAAACACCGGAAAACCCTGATTTTGTATTTTGGTCGCACTACAGCGATGTTGAAAACACACCACTTTACCCTTTTGGTCATGGTTTAAGTTACACAAAGTTCGAATATAACAACATAAAAGTTTCTAAAGCTACTTTTGGCATGAATGAAAGTGTTGAGGTTTCCTTTGAAATAAAAAATACGGGAGCTCTTAAAGGGAAGGAAGTGGCGCAACTATATATTAGGGATATACAGGCTAGTGTTACAAGACCAGTAAAAGAACTTAAAGGCTTTAAATTATTAGAATTAAACCCAGGAGAAAGCAAAACCATAAACTTCGCACTTACAAAAAGCGAATTAGGATTTTATAACAACCAAGGTGAGTTTGTTTTAGAGCCAGGAAATTTTGAGGTTTTTGTAGGAGGAAGCTCGTATACCACTTTAAAAAGTAAATTCGAATTAGTATCCAAATAAAAGTTAAATTAAAATTAGCAAATAACTAAAGCTCATTATAAATTTTATAATGAGCTTTTTTTATTCACATAATTAATATCCTGTTATTTTATGTTAAATACCTTAAGCATACACACGCAATAGTATGGAGCGTATTTAAATGTGGAGAAAATAAAAATAATTAAATCTTAATTTTAGCAACAAATACTAGTGTAAGTATACATTAAATTGTTAATAACCTGTTTAATAATCAAGAAGCTATTGTCTGTTTTAAAAAAATAATAAGAATCAAATTATTATTATATTTGGCAAACAGAACAGAACAGAACGGATTTATGCCAATAGATTTTAAAATCAATGTGAATAGCGAAGTACCCAAATACCAACAGTTGGTAAATGCTATTAACAATGAGCTAGCAAATAGTAAGTTGTCTAGTGGCGATGTTTTACCTTCTGTTAATTCTATATGCAACACCTATCAAATTTCACGGGATACCGTGTTTAAGGCCTACTCGATATTAAAGGAGCAGGGCATTGTGGAGTCTGTACCCAATAAAGGCTATTACATCGCTAACGAAACTAAAAAAGTATTACTAGTTTTAGATACGTTTAAGGCTTATAAGGAGGTTGTTTATCATGCCTTTGTAAACAATTTGCCCGATAATATTAGTACCGATATACAATTCCATCACTACAATATCGATAATTTTGAATCTATATTAAATACAAGTAAGGGTAAATATTATAAATATGTGGTTATGACATTAAACCATCCCGATGTACCTAAAGTATTATCGCATATCGATAACGATAAATTACTACTTATCGATTGGGGCATACATTTCAATGCAAACAACAATTATGTATTTCAAGATTTTGGTAAGGCCTTTTTCAATGCCCTAAAATTGGCTGTAAACGCTTTTAGAAAATATAAGAAAATAGTGTTTCTTTACCCAACGTTCACTTACCACCCTAAAGAAACACTAACCTATTTTGAAAACTATTGTAAGTTATTTAAATTTGAATTTGAAATATTAACAAATCCTCAAACATTTAAAATACAGAAAAACACAGCCTATATAAGTACTAGCGACAGGATGCTAGGTAAATTTTTAGAACAATGTAGAGTCAATAATTTTGAGCCAGGTCTAGATGTTGGTTTTTTGTCTTATAACGAAACACCAATGAAAAAATTTATTTACAAAGGCATTTCAGTAATATCAACAGATTTTAAAGCATTAGGAACACAGGCAGCAAAATTTGTTACCCAAGACAAGCCCATGCAATGTTACGTACCAACTAAATTAACCATCAGAGAATCATTATAAATATGTATTATTTAGGATTAGATATAGGGAGTTCTTCAATAAAAGCAGCCCTAGTAGAAATAGAAACAGGTAAAAGTCTAGGCGTTGTTCAAGAGCCCAAAGAAGAAATGAGTATGTACGCTCAAAAAAATGGTTGGGCAGAACAAAAACCAAACGATTGGTGGTTGCATATCTGTAATGCCATAAAAGCCTTAAAATCAAAATACAATATTTCAAGAACGCAAATTAAGGGCATTGGTATTTCGTACCAAATGCACGGTCTCGTAATTGTCGATAAAAACGGAGAACCACTTCGAAAAAGTATTATTTGGTGCGACAGTAGAGCCGTAGAAACAGGGCAAAAAGCCTTCCAACAACTTGGCGAAGAGAAATGCGCCTCAGACTTACTAAACTCGCCAGCAAATTTTACAGCCTCCAAATTAAAATGGGTAAAAGATAATGAGCCAGATATTTATAAACAGATTTATAAATTTATGCTTCCTGGCGATTATATTGCTTACAAATTTTCAAATAAAATAAACACCACTATTTCCGGATTATCCGAGGGCGTTTTCTGGGATTTTAAAAACGATACAGTAGCAAATTTCTTGCTAGAGCACTATGGTATCGAGAACACATTAGTACCAGATATTGTAGCTACCTTTGGTTTACAATCCGTAGTTGATGCACAAGGCGAATTAGAAAGTGGTCTTGCAGCCGGAACACCCATATATTACAGAGCCGGCGACCAACCAAACAACGCATTATCCCTAAATGTATTTAACCCTGGCGAAGTAGCAGCCACGGGCGGTACATCTGGCGTGGTATATGCAGTTACAAACAGTTTATCGGCCAAAGAAAGCTCAAGAGTAAATAATTTTGCACACGTAAATTATCAAAAAGGCGAAGCTCCCAAAATAGGTAAATTATTATGTATAAACGGGGCTGGCATACAGTACCGTTGGTTATTAAATAATCTAGCAGTAAGCTCTTATGAGGAGATGAATACGCTAGCATCAGAAATTCCAATCGGCTCAGACGGTGTATGCGTAATCCCATTTGGAAATGGCGCAGAACGTATGCTAAACAATAAAGAAATAGGCACACGCATTGTAAATATGAACCTAAACAACCACCACAAGGGGCACATGTGCAGAGCCGCCCTAGAAGGTATCGCGTTCTCCTTTGTGTATGGTATGGAAATCATGAAGTCCGACGGCATAAAACCTAGTGTTATTCGCGCCGGAAACGATAATTTATTCCGTTCAGAAATATTTGCAAATACGGTAGCCACTCTAATTGGCGAAGAAATAGAAATATATAACACAACAGGCGCAATAGGTGCTGCCAGAGCAGCACATCTGCACAAAGGCGATTTTGAAGCTTTTGGAAAAACCATTATGGATAACGACCACGTTATGACGTTTATGCCCTTTAAAGATAAAAAATCGTATTTAGATGCTTATAATCATTGGAAAAAAGAGCTAGAACTCATATTAAATAAATAAATTTGGGCGTTACCTGAAAAAGGTCGGGCTTTCGGCAGTCGCTTTTTTGTGTTGCATAAGTGCAACAACACAAAAAGAGCTCCAACAAATGCTTCAATCCCTAACGCATAGTACAATGTAACAACAAACAAAATAAAAAATAAATAAAAACATATTTTCATTATGGCAAGTCACGAATATTTTAAAGGTATTAATAAAATTAAATTTGAAGGTAAGGAATCAGATAATCCATTAGCTTTTAAATACTATAACCCAACTCAAGTTGTAGCAGGCAAAACAATGAGCGAGTGGTTCAAGTTCTCAATCGCTTACTGGCATACATTCTGTGGGCAAGGTTCAGATCCATTTGGCCCAGGAACTCAAAAATTTGCTTGGGATCAAGCCGCAGATCCTATTCAAGCCGCAAAAGACAAAGCAGATGCAGCTTTCGAATTTATAGGTAAAATGGGTTTTGATTATTACTGTTTTCACGATTTCGATTTAATTCAAGAAGGCGCAACCTTTGCCGAATCAGAACACCGCCTAGAAACTATTACCGATTACTTAAAAGGAAAACAAGCAGAAAGTGGCGTAAAGTTACTTTGGGGAACAGCAAACTGTTTTTCAAACCCACGTTACATGAACGGTGCTTCTACAAACCCAGATTTTGATGTGGTAGCAAGAGCAGGTGGGCAAATAAAACTAGCTTTAGATGCTACTATTAAATTAGGTGGCGAAAACTACGTATTCTGGGGAGGCCGTGAAGGTTACATGACGTTACTAAATACCGATATGGGGCGAGAGTTAGACCATATGGGACAGTTTCTAGGAATGGCCAGAGACTACGCCAGAGCACAAGGTTTTAAAGGTAATTTCTTTATCGAGCCAAAACCAATGGAACCATCAAAACACCAATACGATTTTGATACAGCAACAGCCGTAGGATTTCTAAAAGAATATGGCTTGGATAAAGATTTTAAAATAAACATAGAAGTAAATCATGCAACATTGGCACAGCATACATTTCAACACGAAATTGAAACAGCCGCTAAAGCAGGTATGTTAGGAAGTTTAGATGCCAACCGTGGCGATTATCAAAACGGATGGGATACAGATCAATTCCCTAATAACATCCAAGAAACAACAGAGGCCATGCTTGTATTTTTAAAAGCTGGAGGTTTACAAGGTGGAGGTGTTAATTTTGATGCTAAAATAAGAAGAAACTCAACCGATATGGACGATGTATTCCATGCACATATTGGAGGCGCAGATACCTTTGCAAGAGCCTTATTAATTGCCGATAAAATAATAACATCCTCACCATACGAAAAGCTACGTAAAGACCGTTACAGCTCATTCGATTCTGGAAAAGGAAAAGATTTTGAAAATGGTAAATTAAGTTTGCAAGACCTATATAAGTTGGCACAAGAAAATGGCGAGTTACAACTTAAAAGTGGTAAACAAGAATTGTTCGAGAACATAATTAATCAATACATATAATAGCTTAAAATCCCTTAGATTTGTAAAGATCTAAGGGGTTTAATTTAACGCACCTTAACTTTTATTTCAGCCTTAAAAGCCTGTTTTTTTATTATAATCTTAGTCCTGTTATGCTTAAAAATAATAGACTTCATTACATAACAAAAGCAAATTTTTCTGCTTAATTATAAAACAAAGGACACGTTATATTTTAAAAAAAAAATTATAAACGCACTCAATAAAAAAATATGGCAACAGCTAAAAATTCAGGATATTTATTAAAACTCACCTTAGTAGCCACTTTGGGAGGCTTGTTATTTGGATACGACACCGGTGTAATTTCAGGAACCGTAGGTTCTTTAGAAAGCTTTTTTGTTACTCCAAAAGGACTATCAGAGGCTGCCGCTAGTGCCTTTAAAGGATTTTTAGTGGCAAGTGCCTTAATTGGTTGTATAATAGGTGGTACTTTTGGTGGCTTGGTTAGTAAGAAATTGGGCAGAAAAAATGGCTTAATTCTAGCAGCCGTATTATTTCTTATTTCAGCTTTAGGTTCTGCTATGCCAGAAATGTTTTTAGCACCAATAGGTCAACTAGATCATACGTTTTCTACAATTTTTATTTGTTATAGAATTATTGGAGGTATTGGAGTAGGTTTAGCATCTATGTTATCGCCACTTTACATTGCGGAGATTGCACCTGCCGATAGTCGAGGTAAACTCGTTTCTTTTAATCAGCTAGCCATAGTAGGTGGTTTTATGGTAGTTTATTTTGTAAATTATTTTATTTCTAAAGGTGGCGGATCCGATGAGTGGTTAAATACCGTTGGTTGGAGATGGATGTTTGCGTCAGAAGTTATTCCTGCAGGCCTATTTTTAGGTTTATTATTTACGGTACCAGATACACCACGCTCTTTAATGTTAAAAAATAAACCTGAAGAAGCCCTAGATGTACTTATAAAAGTTAATGGAGAAGAAGAAGGGCATAAAATTTTATCTGAAATAAAAGGAACTGTAGTGCAAACTTCAGGGAGCCTATTAACTTATGGTTGGGGTATTTTAGTTATTGGGGTTTTGTTATCAATTTTTCAGCAATTTGTAGGTATAAATGTTGTGTTATATTATGCGCCAGAAATATTTAAATCCATAGATCCAGATACCGATGGGGCTTTATTATTAACTATAATCGTAGGTATTGTAAACTTCTTGTTTACTATAATTGCCGTTAAAACGGTAGATAAAAAAGGAAGAAAACCACTTATGCTTATTGGCGCGTTGGGTATGGCTGTAGCCATGTTAAGTTTAGGTTTTGTATTCTTTTCTGGAGCAACAGGTTACTTGGCTTTGGCATGTATGATGTTGTATGTGGCTAGTTTTGCATTAAGTTGGGGCCCTGTAGTTTGGGTCTTACTTTCAGAAATTTTTCCTAATCAAATTAGAGGAAAAGCAATGGCGGTAGCAGTAGCAGCACAATGGATCTCAAATTATTTAGTATCCTTAACATTCCCAATGATGAATGATAGCTCTGAATTAACAGCATTATTTAATCACGGGTTCGCATATTGGGTTTACGGTGTTATGTCCTTATTAGCTATGTGGTTTGTTTGGAAATACGTTCCGGAAACCAAAGGAAAAACATTAGAAGAAATGGAAGAACTTTGGAAGAAGTAAAAATTAAATAAAGTCAGTAAAAAAAAAGTAAATATTAAAAAACAGTAAAAAATAAAACAAATGAAATTTTTTATAGATACAGCAAACCTAGATCAAATTAAAGAAGCACAAGACTTAGGTGTTTTAGATGGCGTAACTACAAATCCATCTTTAATGGCAAAAGAAGGGATTACAGGTGCCGATAATATTTTACAACACTACCGCGATATTTGCGAGGCTGTTGAAGGCGATGTTTCTGCTGAGGTTATTGCAACAGATTATGAAGGTATGGTAAAGCAAGGTGAAGAATTAGCAGCTTTAAACCCACAAATTGTAGTGAAATTGCCAATGATAGCTGCAGGAATAAAAGCTTGTAAATATTTTTCTGATAAAGGCATTAAAACTAACGTAACCCTAGTTTTTTCAGTAGGACAAGCATTATTGGCAGCCAAAGCTGGTGCTACTTATGTGTCTCCTTTTTTAGGGCGCTTAGATGATATCTCTACAGATGGTTTAAATTTAATTAAAGAAATTAGACAAGTGTACGATAATTATAATTTCAAGACTCAAATACTATCTGCCTCTGTTAGAAATACAATGCACGTAATTAACTGTGCAAAAATTGGTTCTGATGTTATGACAGGGCCTTTATCATCAATCACAGGACTATTAAAGCATCCACTTACCGATAGTGGACTTGCTAAGTTTTTAGAGGATTATAAGAAAGGAAATTAGTAACTTAAAACGCGTTTTGTTTTTATATAGCAGATTAGTTTTTTTATCATATTAAGCTAAAGTTTTTATTAAAAATCAAAAAAGAGCTACTATCCGGTAGCTCTTTTTTTGTTTAATGAGTTATCTTAAAATAGAGTTGCGTATTTTTACAATTATTAAGTAGTTTATTAAAAATAGAGAATGCTACAATTTTTATTAATTAATAGCAAAAGATATAGCTTTTGTATATCGCACGATAAGTAACTGTTAATAAATTAACTGTAAGTATTCAAACTAAAATTCTACTTTTGTTATATTAAAATTTAATACTAATTATGTCTGATACAATAGAAAAAGTTAAATGTTTAATAATAGGTTCTGGGCCAGCAGGTTATACTGCAGCTATTTATGCGGCAAGAGCAAATATGAAACCCGTATTATACCAAGGCACGCAGCCAGGAGGGCAATTAACAACTACTAACGAGGTTGAGAATTTTCCAGGATACCCAGATGGCGTTACCGGACCAGAAATGATGTTGCAATTACAAGCACAAGCGAAACGTTTTGAAACCGATGTGCGTGATGGTTGGATAACTAAAGTCGATTTTTCTGGAGATGTGCATAAAGTTTGGGTTCACGATGAAAAAGAAATTCATGCAGATACCATTATAATTTCTACAGGGGCTTCAGCTAAATATTTAGGTTTGGAGTCTGAGCAGAAATATTTGAAACTAGGAGGCGGTGTTTCTGCATGTGCCGTTTGCGATGGTTTCTTTTATAGAAATCAGGAAGTGGTTATTGTAGGTGCCGGAGATTCTGCTTGCGAAGAAGCACATTACCTATCAAAACTTTGTAAAAAAGTAACGATGCTTGTGCGTAGGGATGAGTTTAGAGCTTCTAAAATTATGGCAACACGTGTTATGAACACTGAAAATATTGAAATATTGTTTAACACGGAAACCGAAGAGGTTTTAGGCGACGGGCAAGTAGTAACAGGCGTACGTGTAAATAATAATCAAACTAATAAAAAACATGATATTGAAGCCACTGGTTTTTTCGTGGCTATTGGGCATAAACCTAACACAGATATATTTAAAGGTTTTTTAGATTTGGATGAAACAGGATATATTATAAACGCTAAGCCAGGAACCTCAAAAACAAATATAGATGGTGTTTTTGTGTCTGGAGATGCCGCAGACCATGTATATAGGCAAGCTATTACAGCTGCAGGTACAGGATGTATGGCAGCCTTGGATGCAGAACGTTATTTAGCAGCCAAAGATGCTGCTTTTGAAGTTTCAACACCTACTTATAACTAAAGTTTAAAAATTATATATTTTTTAAAAAAAGGCTAAAGAATTTTCTTTAGTCTTTTTTTTTAGCGTAAATTTCAACCACTTAAACGGTATTTTAATTAATTATTTATTTAAATTTAATGTGAGACAAAAGCTAAAATATAATCTACATTCACTGCATACTATAAAAGTAAAGCATGCTATCTTCATCATGAATAACTTTTTTATAGGCTAATACCATTATTTATATATAATGCTTATTTGGAGTGTTAACTAGTTTTAAAATTTTATTTATCCCTTTTAATGCTTAAGTTCTATTTATTTTTATTTGCTTTTTGTGTAAATTTTAATTGTTTTAGTCAAACTCGTAATTACAGTTTTTCTCATTTATCTACAAATAATGGGCTCTCCCAAAGTTCTGTAATAGCTATCCATCAAGATAAATTAGGCCAATTATGGTTAGGCACTAGAGATGGTTTAAATAAATATGATGGCAATGAATTTACAATCTATAGAACAGAAGCCGGCAACCCAAAATCGTTAAGCAATAATGATATTTTATCTATTAATGAAGATGATAATGGTTTTTTATGGATAGGTACTTATAATGGTTTAAATAAATATAATCCGAAAACGGATACATTTACAAGGTATTTTCATAATCAAGAAAGATCATCTATTTGCAATAACACTATTTGGACTATAGAAGTACTTGCTAATGGAGACTTATGGGTGGGTACTTCAGAAGGTTTGTCTATTTATAATAACAAAACAGATGGCTTTAATAATTATTTAACCACTTCCCAAAAGCCAAAAGAGAAAAAGATTTTATCTGTTTTAGAAACAAAAGACGGTGCAATTTTTGTTGGTACGGGAGCCGGTATTTTAAAATCAACATTACAAGGTAGGTTTCCTAAATTTCAACTTTTGTCTGATACTAAAAAGTATTTTGTTCAAGATTTAATTGAGGGATACAACAATAATTTACTAGTAGCCTCAAAAAGCGAAAGTATCCTAGATTATAATTTAAAATCCAATACAATATCGAGATACCTCAAAGCAAACATTCAAGATGAAAATAGCAAAAACGTACGACAACTTCTTTTTGATGATTTGGGTTTTCTTTGGGCAGGCACCTATAAGGGCTTACAGATTGTGGACAAAGGAAAACAGCTGGTAACCCTTTACTCAGATATTGATAACAAAAATGGATTAAGTAAAAACTCAATAAAATATCTTTATAAAGATAAAAAAGGCTCTATTTGGGTAGGTACCTATTACGGTGGTGTGCATATTTGGGATGAAACAAACTCTAATTTCACCAATATAATGCAAAACAAAAACAGAAAGGGACTTAACTATTCTGTTGTTAGTTCCATAGAAAAATATAAAGATGAGCTGTTTTTTGGTACAGAAGGAGGTGGTATTAATATTTGGAATAAAAAGATTAATGCATTTCGATACATTACAGAACAAAATTCTAGTTTATCCGATGATAATATTAAAGTTGTTAAGGTTATAGATAAAGAACTTTGGATAGGTACTTTTAAAAGTGGTTTAAATATTTATAATTTAGAAACAAAACAACTTAAAGCAAAACAATTTCCAGAGGCGCTTGAAGCGTATATTAAAAGCACTGGTATATACGCTATAAAGCAGGGTTTATCAGGTAATATATGGATAGGTAGTTTCGGGAAAGGTTTGTTTGTTCTAAATTTAAAATCCAAAGACTTTAAAAGGTATTTTAGTGAGGGAGCTACAAAGGAAAGTTTATCTAGTAATTTGGTTAGAAATATCTGTATAGACTCAAAAAAACGTGTTTGGGTTGGTACCCAAAAAGGTTTAAATAGAATTAATACTAACGGTACCGTTAGTACTTTTTTTTACGATAAAAACATACAATATGGTGAAGATATTTTAAATGTTTACGAAGACACGCAAAACCGTATATGGGTAGGAACAAAATCTAAAGGCCTTTTTCTTTTCGACGGTGCACGCTTTAATCATGTAGATTTATTGTTAAGCAATATAAAAATAAGTGCTATACATAGTATTTTGGAAGACGATAAGGCATATTTGTGGATTAGTACAAATCAAGGTTTAATTCGATATAATCATGCGCATAAAAAAAGTCAATTATACAATCAAATAGATGGATTAATAAGTAAAGAATTTAATGATAATGCAAGTTTTAAATCAGATAAAAATCTTTATTACTTCGGAAGCCCAAATGGTGTTACTTTTTTTAATCCTAATGCATTAGTAACAAACAACTATACCCCGCAGGTTATTCTAACCAATTTCACAATAAAGGGAGCTAAGGCTTCTAATAATAATTTTGAAAACGTACTTGAGCATGCGTTACCTTTTACAGAATCTATTAATTTATCACATACTCAAGGTAATTTTAGTATTACATATGCTATACCTAATTTTATAAATTCTAGTAATAATAAATATAGGTATAGACTTAAAGGCCTAGAGCACAATTGGAATTTAACTAGTAATAATGTAGTATCGTACACTATCCAAAAACCAGGAAAGTATATTTTTGAGGTTCAAGGTGCCAATAACGACAATGTTTGGAATACCCAAATAACCACTCTAAATATTCATGTGTTGCCTGCGCCATGGAGAACCTGGTGGGCTTTTAGTATATATGGACTATTAATTTTGGCATCTATTTACAGCCTTATTTATATTTTAAAATCTAGGACAAAGCTTAAGCATGATCTAGAGTTAGAACACTTAGAAACAGAAAGATCAAAGAAAATAAATAAAAACAAGTTAGAGTTTTTTACAAATATTTCACACGAATTTAGAACACCGTTAACCCTAATTTTGGGGCCACTTAATCAAATAATTCAAAATTATCAAGGTAACCGTAAGACCTATAAAAAATTATTAGTTATTGAAAATAATGCGAATCATTTATTGCAATTAATTAACAGGTTAATGGATTTTCGAAAATTTGAAGGCAGCTTTTACAAGCTAGAAACCGCTGAAGGTAATATTGTTAAATTTTTAAAGGAAATTTTTCTTTCATTTACAGAATACGCAAAAAATGGAGACTATACATTTGAGTTTATTACCGATGAAAAGGAAATTATGGTTTATTACGATCGTAATAAATTAGAGCGCGTATTTTACAATCTAATATCTAACGCCTTTCGTTACACACCTAAAAAAGGGCATATAATTTTAAGAATTTATAGAACATCCGATACTATAAAAATAAATGTAGAAGATACGGGTGTAGGTATTTCAGAAGCGTATAAAGATCAGATATTTGAACGTTTTTTCGAGGTAGCTGCAAATAATAAGCCGGATAAAGATTATAACAAAGGTACTGGTATAGGTTTATCTATAGCAAAAAATATAGTAGAATTACATAAGGGGAAAATTCAGGTAAGTAACAATAAGGGAGATAACGGAACCATATTTACAGTAACTTTAGCATTAGGTAAAAAACACCTTAATTCATCTGAAGTATTAGAAGATTTTAAATTTAGTGACGATGTATCCCAATACGTTAGTCAGCTCGAAAAAGCGCCTTTCTTTATCGAGGAGGATATAGAACTTCCGCATGATATCAATAAAAAAAGTATACTATTAGTAGAAGATAATAAACAATTAAGGAAATTTATTAAAAACCTTTTAAAAGAGGACTACAATGTTTTAGAGGCTGAAAATGGTGAAATAGCTTTAAAAAGGCTAAAAAAAGAAACTATAGACTTAGTAATTAGCGATATAATTATGCCTAAAATGACTGGCATAGAACTATGTACGGCCATTAAAGGTAGTCTTACAACAAGTCATATACCTATTATGTTATTAACATCAAGATCATCATTAATTTACAAGATAGATGGTCTAGAGCATGGAGCAGACGATTATATTAGTAAACCCTTTAATTTAAATGAGTTTAAATTAAGAATTAGAAATTTAATTCAAACTAGAGAAAAACTTAGGCAGAAATTTATTTCTAACGATGGCTTTAACCGCGAAGACGTTATCGTTTCTTCTTCAGATGAGAAGCTATATAAGAAAGCTCTAGAAATAGTTAATACTAATATTAGTAACCAAGATTTTGATATTACTTATTTCTGCACAGAATTAGGCGTAAGCAGAACTATGCTCTTTACAAAAATTAAAGCTTGGTCTAGCTTTACGCCAAATGAGTTTATTTTACATTTTAGAATGAAACGTGCTGCTCAATTATTGGAACAAGGAAAAATCAATATATCAGAAGTTGGCTATAAAATAGGCTATAAAGATCCTAAATATTTTAGTAAGTCCTTTCAAAAAAAATTCGGTGAGACGCCTTCAAAATACGCTTCTAAATTTTCAAACTAATAAGGCTTCTTAGGTCTCACATTACTAGTTAGTTGTATTATTTTACCCCCTATTTTGTACGCCGCTAATACTTAAAAAGTTTAAGTTTAGGCATGAATAAAAGTAGACTTAAAGCTAGAGTTATAGAATTCGTACTTATTGTTATAATTCTTGTTTTAGGGTTAACTATTATTTATTTAAACTAAATGCACACAATTAACAGTAAATTAAACTAAACAAACTAATGAGAAAAATGAAACAATTGAAAGGAACACTTTTCCTATTATTGAGTTTTTTCTTTGTGCTTAATGTTGGCGCACAAGAAAAAAAGATAACAGGAATGGTAACATCTAAGGCAGATGGTACAACCTTACCAGGTGTAAATGTTATTATTAAACAATCCAATTCGGGTACATCCACAGATTTTGACGGTAACTATAGCTTAACCGTACCCGGTAACACTTCAGTATTGATATTTAGTTATGTTGGATATGCTACTTTAGAAATACCTGTTGGTAGCGCTAAGCAACTAAATGTTCAGTTAGAGGAAGATTTAGGAGCGTTAGATGAGGTTGTTGTGGTTGGTTATGGTTCACGTAAAAAAAGTGATTTAACAGGTTCTGTATCTTCGGTAAAATCCGACGAGCTTACAGCTTTTCCTGTATTAGATGCGCAACAAGCCTTACAGGGTCGTGCTGCTGGGGTAGCGGTACAGTCTAATAATGGTGGTGAACCAGGAACACCTATTAATGTAACTATAAGGGGAAACGCTTCAATCACAGGTAGTAGTTCTGCCTTGGTAGTTGTAGATGGTTTTGTGGGCGCTAGCTATCCACAACCTGGAGATATTGAGTCTGTGGAGGTTTTAAAGGATGCTTCTGCTACTGCTATATACGGTTCTAGAGGTGCAAATGGTGTAATTCTTATTATTACTAAAAAAGGAAAGTCTGGAAAAATGTCTGTAGAACTTAATACTAATTATGCAGTGCAAACTACAGCCAATAGGTTGGATTTGTTAGATGCAACACAATTTGCTGCTTATAACCGTGCTATTACGCCGTCTTACGTACAGGGCTCAGAAAATATAAATTGGCAAGATTTAATTTATACGACTGGTAACACAGCGAACCATCAATTATCATTTTCAGGCGGATCAGAAAATATTAAATTTTATGCTTCGGGAAATTATTTTAAACAAGAAGGTGTTGTTATTAATTCTGGTTTTGAGCGCTTTTCTTTCTTATCTAATATTGATGCACAGGTAAACGATAAATTAAAATTGGGCGCTAATATTTTTACTAGTAGAAGTATTAAAGATGGTGTTTCTACTCAAGCTGATTCTGGAGGAAGAGGTAGTGGTGATGTTATTTCTATAGCATATCGTTTTGCGCCAGATTTAGGATTATTAGATGCTAACGGAAATAATACGTTTAATTCTGTAGGAGATGATATTGATAACCCTTTTGCAGTTGCTACAGAACGCCAGGACGTAACAAACGAGGATGTTTATCGGGCTAATTTTTATGGAGAATATAATATTATTGAAAATTTAACTTTTAAATCTACTTTTGGTTTTAGTTCAAGAAATCAAAACAGAGGGCAATTTAGTCCTTCTACACTTATCACTACGGCCGCTGCTCAAGGTGGTATTGGGGTTATTCAAAACCTTACAAGTAGTACCGTTTTAAGTGAAAACTATTTAACTTATAGTAAAGAAATAGGTAAAGGTAACTTAACAGCTTTGGTTGGTGCCTCTTATCAAAAAGATAAAACATTTACAAGTGCAACAGGAGCAGAGGGTTTTGTTACTAACACAACGGGTTATTTTAATTTAGGTTCTGCAAGTGTTCCATTAATACCTCAGTCAAATTTAACAGAACGTGAAATTCAATCGGTATATGGACGTTTAAATTATGATTTTAGTGATAAATACTTAATAACTTTAACAGGGCGTCGCGATGGGGCATCCAATTTTGCAACGAATAATAAATATGCATTTTTTCCATCGGGAGCGTTCGGCTGGAAAATATCAAACGAGGAATTCTTAAAAGAAAACGCAACCATTTCAAATTTGAAATTAAGACTAAGTTATGGTGCTTCAGGAAATCCATCTATAGCTAGTTTTAATTCGTTATCAACTTTAAACCCCATTTATACAGCAGTAGGAGATCAAACAGTTAATGCTGTTACACCAGGGCGTCCGGCCAATCCAAATTTAAAATGGGAAACTTCCTTTCAAACCAATGTAGGTTTGGATCTTGCGCTATTTAAAAATAGAATAACCTTCGGTTTCGATTACTATAATATTGATACTAAAGATTTAATTATTCAAAACTCTTCAACAGCAGAGTATACCGGGTTTGCAAATCCTTTCTTTTTAGATAATTTGGGAGAAATTAATAATAAAGGTTTTGAGATTTCATTATCTACAAAAAATATTAGAACGGATAATTTTTCGTGGAATACAGATTTTAACTGGTCTACAAATAAAAACGAAGTAATTAAATTAGCAGAAGAAGGGGAAGATATATTTTTACCTTCAGCAGCACCAGGGCATTTTTTACAAGACGAAACACACATTTTAAGAGTAGGAGAAGCTTTGGGTCAGTTTTTTGGCTACGAATATAGAGGTGTATTTCAAGGTGGTGCTTTACCAGAAGGTACAGCAACATTTAGCGGAGCAGAAGCAGGAGACGAACTTTTTACAGATATAGATGGAAGTGGAGAAATTAACTCTAGCGATAGAAAAATAATAGGAGATCCTAACCAAGAATGGACTTTTGGTTTTAATAACACTTTTAAATATAAGGATTTTGATTTGGGTATATTTTTCCAAGGTGCTGTTGGTGGCGATATTTATAGTTTAACACTTTCTGAATTAGCTTCAGGAGGCTCCAATGCAACAACGGAGGCTTTAAATTCTTGGACACCTACGAACACAAATACCAATGTGCCAGCCGCTGCAGCAAGAGAAAAGCGTATAAATTCTAGATTTGTTTACGATGGTAGCTATGTAAGGTTAAAAAATATAGCATTAGGCTATAATTTACCGCAAAATATTACCGAAAAATTAGGAATGGATCGTGTGAGATTCTCTCTTAGTGCACAAAATTTACTAACCATTACAGATTATCCAGGAACCGATCCAGAGGTAAGTTACAGAGCACAAGGAAACCAAAACGGTAATGTAAACCAAGGATTCGACTATGGTAACTATCCTAATATAGAGTCTATTACGCTAAGTGCAAATCTTAAGTTTTAAAATATAAAAAACATATAAAATGAAAAATTTAAAATATTTAATTCTTTTATTGGTATTGCCAATAATGGGCTGCTCAGACCTAGAGGAAGAGCCTATTTCTTTACTATCTCCTAATGGTTTTTTCCAATCGGTAGAAGATGTTCAAACGGTTATTAATGGAAGCTATGGTAATATGGCAGAAGAAGCCTTTTGGGGAAGAAAATTTTCCTTACCACTATTATTAAGAAGCGATATGGCTGTTATAGGCGATCAAGGTACCGCTGGTAGACGAAAAGATCACGATACTTTTTCAGTAACCGATGATAACGGAATGATAACGGCTTTCTGGCCAAGAGCATATCAAGTTATTGCAGGCGCTAACGAAGCTATTGCTGGTGGTAATGGCCTTGGTTTAGAGCCTGAAACAATTAACCCTACAGTAGCACAAGCGCATTTTGTTAGGGCGTATATGTATTTTCATTTGGTTAGGCTTTTTGGAGATATCCCTTATTTGGATAAGCCTGTTGATGTAATTTCTGAGGCTAATCAAATTTTAAAAACTTCTGAAGCCGATGTTTATGCAAACATTATTGCCGATTTAGAATTTGCTAAACAATGGTTGCCAGACACTCAGCCGTCTTCTGGTTTACCATCTAAAGCTACTGCAGCAGGATACCTATCTTTAGTTTATTTAACACTAAACGAATTTCAAAATGCGTATGATGAGTCTCAATTTGTTATTAAGGATGAAGCTAAGTTTGGTTTAGGTTTAGCAGCAGATTTTCAAGATTTATTTAATGCTTCAGCTCAAGCTAGTTTAAATGAGATTATGTTTTCTATAGATTATAATGGATTTAGATCTGGTAATTTTGGACAAGATTACATGCCTGCACTTACAGGTATTAGAGCTAACGAGGCAGGCGATATTGGCGGTGGCTGGTCTGTAGCCGTTCCAAGTATTGAAGTTTATAACAGGTGGGATGGTAGAGATTACAGAAAAGCGGTTAGTTTAGATACTACTGCTATTTTTGGAGGTGTACAAGATGGTTTCATGAACTTTCCTACATACGATGCTAGGAACATATCAAGTCCATACATTGCTAAGTACACCCGATTTATTGGGCAAACAGCTAATGGTAATGGTCGTGGTTCCGAGCTTAATTATGCGCAAATGCGCTATGCAGAGGTATTGTTAATTGCTGCAGAAGCTTTAAATGAAATAACACCAGGAACTACTGAGGCCGATGGCTATGTAAATAGAGTGAGAGCTAGAGCTAGAAATGGATCTAATTTTCCAGCAGATGTTTCGGGCCTATCGCAAACTGATTTTAGAACCATGATTCTAGAAGAGCGCCGTTGGGAATTAGCTTTCGAATTTAAGCGTTGGTATGATATTAAAAGACGCCAATTAGGGAATACAGCTTTTGCCCCAGGAGGTTTTGAAGATAGACCAAACTTCTCTGCTACACGCGATTATTTGTACCCTTTACCAAATGATGAGTTAGCCAGAAACCCTAATTTAGAGCCTCAAAACCCTAATTACTAAGTAAATATTGTATACTTATGAATAGAATTAGTTTTTTATTAATTATCCTTGGATTTGTATGTTTTTCATGCAAATCTGAGGATAAAAATAAAGTAGAAAATAATACCGTTAATATTAATGGGTTATTACAAACGAGGTACTCTAAATTATTAGAGTACGAGTTAGATTCTTTGGCCTTTCCAAGAAGTTATTCGCACACAAATAAGTTAATAAATAAAGTGCCTTCTAAGGATTGGACAAGTGGTTTTTTTGCAGGTAATTTTTGGCAAATATATAAGTTAACCGGGGATGTTGCCTTTAAAGAGCGCGCAAAACAGTGGACTGCTTTTGTTGAAAAAGAAAAATACAATGCAGGAACACATGATATGGGGTTTAAGGTGTTTTGTAGTTTTGGAAATGGCCTTTCTGTTGAAGACAATTTAGACTATAAAAATATTATAGTGCAAAGCGCCAAAACATTAAGTACACGTTATAATGCCCATATCGGTAGCATACGTTCTTGGGATTTTAATAAAGATAGGTGGCAGTTCCCAGTTATAATTGATAATATGATGAATCTTGAGCTACTTTTCGAGGCCGCAAAAATTACTGCTGATAGTACGTATTATAATATTGCGGTAAACCACGCTAATACCACTTTAAAAAACCACTTTAGGCCAGACGGTAGTACGTGGCATGTTTTGGACTATGATACCATTACACGCCAGGTAAGGGCACGTGTAACGCATCAAGGCATTGCAGATAATTCGTCTTGGGCACGTGGACAAGGTTGGGCTATAAATGGTTTTACCATGGCGTATCGTTATACGAAGGATAAAAATTATTTAATGCAAGCAGAAAAAACAGCTCAGTTTTTTATTAATCATAAAAATTTACCGGAAGATGGTATCCCGTATTGGGATTTTAATCATCCAGATATCCCTAATGTTTCAAGAGATGTTTCAGCAGCAGCTGTAGTCGCATCTGGGCTTGTAGAGCTTTATGGTTATACCAAAAATAAAGCGTATTTAAACTACAGTAAAAAAGTAGTTAAGACCCTTAAAACAACAGCTTATATTTTGCCAGCAAATTTAAATATACCTTTTGTACTAGATCATAGTTTTGGAGATTGGTCAAAAAAGAAAGAAATGGATGAGCCAATTGTATATGGCGATTACTATTTTTTACAAACACTATTAAGGTTAAACGCATTAAACACTACAAAGTAGTAAACCATTTTAAATATATAGAGTTGAAAAATTTTCTTATAAAATAGTACAAGGTAAGCTTAAAAAAAAACCACGACTACAGTCGTGGTTTTTTATATATAAGTCTAATGTGTTTAAAGTTATATAAAATACGTATTAATTATTACTATCTTAAAAAAAGAAAGTACTTGTGCAATGTGTTTTTGCGTAGCAGGGTAATTAAAACCAATACGCGGCATTTAATTTTTTTTAAACCTATGTTATTTTACTTTTTTCTCAAGCTTAACGGTGTCTGTAAATTTATTTATTACAATTTTAGGATTTTGATATAAATAAATAGTACTCGTTCCTGTAGCCTCAATAGTAATATCGTCAACAACTTCAAGGTAAGCATCAGCGTTTATGTTAGAGCTAATATTGCACGAATTAATAGTAAACTTTTTACCATTAAATTCGGTATGGTTATCAAGTTCTATATATGCTGTTTTACAGGTACCCTCAATATTTAAAATGGCGCGCTGATAAATTGTTGAGGTAAACTCTGATGTGTTTATTAAAGCTTCAAGCGTACTGTGACCACTTAATGCAACGGCACTAACTTTACTTGTTACATTCAATTTTACTTTAGATTTATCATCACCATCAAATTCAAAATAATCGGCATTTATAGTTAAACCCGCTTTTGAGTCGCCTCTAGTTTTTAGCGATATTTTTTTTATGTTCATTGTTGCAACAGATAAAATTTCAGCATCATCTGTTGTTTCAATATGTTTTAATATATCATTATACGCTACTTTTATGTTAAGCCTTTTTTTCGATGTAATTTTAATAGGCTTATTAAAGGTAAGTACACTATCTATAACCTGAAATTTTATAAAATCGTGTAAATTCTCATCTGTTTCAATTTCAACATAAGGATTTTCGTTATAAATAAATTCAATTTCAAAATCTTCATCTAAAATAAGAGTATGGTAGGCATCTAGGTTTGTACGTAGTATGCTTACATTTCGGTTACCTTTAACTTTTTCAGTTTTTTGTGCGTTACATAGCGTAATGGATAATAAACAAAAAATAAGTAGGGTTAGGTTTTTTTTCATTTTAAATATGTAAAAAATATAGGGTTAATTGCCTAACAAAGGTAAACCAAAAACGGGGTTAATTTTTTAACAACAATTAAAATAGTTGTTATTACATCATAAAGTGTGTAAGTTTTATAGTTTATCGGTTGCCAATCTTCTTATTTCAGGGTTTGCATCATTTTTTGCTATATCCGCAATATCGTGCTGAAATGTCATTTTATTTAATGCTAGTTTTCGTATTTCAGGATCTTTATCGTTTTTTGCAACCTTCACAATATCTGACTGTAATCTCATTTTGTTTAATAACGCCCTTCTAGTGCCCGAGTTACTACTTTTAGTATTAACAACGTCTTTATGCAATTGGGGTTTGTGTACCTTTTTAATGGTTTTTTCAGTCTCTATTTTAATACCGTTTAAGTCTATTTTTACTTTAATGGAGTTAGACGTTTTATTCTCGTCATTCTCATCACTTTCTACAGGCGTATTTTTACTATTAATTTTCGGTGTTTTTTCAGTTGAATGGTTTTCAGGGCAGTCTAAACATACAACGGTATTGTGTATTACCTTTAAATAATGTTCTTCCATACCATAGTCCAAAATATCATTAAGGTAAGATTTGTTTCTATGAAAGGTATTCGTGTTCTCATCCGCATACAATACGGTTCCCTCAGGTACATACAGTATAATTTTAACTTTTTGGTTTCTAAATTTATGCTTTAAACCAGTAGTTAAAAAGGCATTAAAGTTTAATGCGTTATTAACAAAAGCATAGTTGTAATTTATAGCTTTAGCTCGGTTTTCAGCCATTTCATAACTTTTACCTCTAGCATGTTTTTCAATATGTAGTAATGCTAAGGAGTCTTTAGTCGATCTTATAATTAATTGGATATTAGAAGTGTAAATAACCTTTTTATTACCCTCGCGCACAATTTCAAAGTCATCATTATTTTTATAAAGGCGCCCAGAATTGGAGTTAGAGTAACGCGTTTCGTGGTTAATCATTTTAATTTTTAAAGTATCTGTAGCTTTTATATTAACGGTTTCCTTTAGGTTAATATGTGCATCAAAAGCATATTCGTTAGCATGTGTAATACCAACAATAACCAAACCAATAACAGTTATAATCCAGACACCTAAAAGTGTAATTTTAGCAATATTACCAATAGATTTTAGGTTGTTAACCAATATTTTTAAACCCAAATAAAACAAGAAAAAGAAAGGAATAGCCAAGGCGAAAAAGGTTAATAAAGATATGAGCCATAAAGGCATGTTGGATGAGTTGGCGGCATCCACAAGATCCAACCCAGGTATTTTAACAACATCTAAAATACTAACAGAAAACAAGCCAATAGTAAGAGCAATTAAAGCTATTGCCCCAATAAAAATAAGTAGTACGGCTATAAATTTAGTAAACACTTTAAAGAAGAACATAACAACATCTCTAATAGCTTTAAAAAACTGTCTCGAAGTCGATTTTATAGAATTTCCAGTTTGTTTTACATTAATATTTTTAGCAGCATTAGTAACAGAATTTGATACATTTTTTGCCACATCGCCAACGGTTTCAGAAACGGAATCGAAACCATCTTTAATTTGTTTCTCAATATTACTAATATTAACAGGCTCGCCCGTCATCATTATTTTTTCTGCAGTTGTTTGGGCTTCGGGCACTAAAATCCACAATAATATATATAGTAAAACACCCGTTCCAGCGCCTAACACTAGCAAAACCCAAGCCAACCTAATCCAAACGGCATCAATACCAAAATAGTGAGATAAGCCAGAGGAAACCCCGCCAATGTATGCGCCATCCACATCTCTAAAAAGCTTTCGTGTTGGCCTTGGTTTTCTGTTAAACGTAGGCTCGGGTTCATCTTCAAAAATAGCATCATCCACCACATAATCCTCAGGCTGGCCCATAATAGCAATCACATCATCCACATGCTTAATGCCAATAACCTGTTTGTTATGTTGCATGCGCTCATTAAAAATTTCAGCGATGCGTGCCTCAATATCCGCTATAATTTCAGAGTGCCCCTGCGAATTTTTTAACGAGTGGTTTACGGCCTCCAGATACCTTTGTAGTTTTAAGTACGCATCCTCATCAATATGAAAAAATATACCCGCTAAATTTATGTTTACTGTTTTATTCATTTTCTGTAGGTTTTTGGCTAGTTACTAGGGTTACAGCGTGGTGTAATTCGATCCAGGTGGTATTTAATTCGTTTAAAAACAATTGTCCGGTTTCGGTTAAAGCGTAGTATTTTCTTGGCGGCCCAGAGGTAGATTCTTCCCATCTGTAATTTAAAAGTCCTGCATTTTTTAGTCTGGTTAATAAAGGGTAAATGGTACCTTCAACCACCAATAATTTAGCGTCTTTTAAAGTCCCTAAAATTTCGGCCACATAGGCATCCTTATCCTTTAAAACGGATAGTATACAGAATTCCAATACGCCTTTACGCATCTGCGCTTTTGTGTTTTCTATCTTCATGTTATAAAGCGTTTTTAATGTAAAACGGTTTGTTTTTCTACTAGTTTTTAAAAATAGTACCGTTAGTTAACTTGTGTTATGTTTTGGGCGTTACCCTAAAAAGGGTCGGGCTTTCCGTTACAAGTCCGCACTCCCAAAAGGTCGCTGTGGGCTTTTCTCTGCAATCCCTAACGCGTGCTAACCTGCTAAATTCATGTTTTCATTTTGGTATATGTTGCGTTTTTAAAAGCCTATTATTAAAGTAAGTTTATAAAAGCATTCAGTGTTCTATTTCGCACTTTCAAATTAATGCCACATCGCTTTTAAATCTCTAATGGTGTTAATAGCTACATCGTTATTATATTTTTTAACAAGCCCTGGTATCCTAAATAAGTCAATAAACCACCAAAACCCACAGCCACCGCCGGTTAGCCAAAAAAGTATTTGAATATCCCATCTTCTTAAATAGCCATAGTGTGCCGAGAATATTAAAATTAAAAATAAATAAGCAATACCAACCGATTTGCTTCTTCTTCTAAACTCTTCCACAAATAAATCTTGTTTTTCAACAGACCATTTTGCCAGTTCATATTTTATCATAGGCGATAAATTATTAATATTAGAACCCGAAATAAGCAGTGTCGCATGTTGTTCCATAAAAAAATAATAGGTTTTTAAAACTAGGTTTAACTATAAAAATAGAGTACGCTGCAAATATATGTTTAAAAAAAGGTACTTTGTTAAACATAGTACTGTATATTAACATTTATTTAACAATTTTAAGACGTGTTTATTTGTTAACTTAGTAAAAATTTAAAATATAAATTATGGCGTTAACACGACGTAAATTAAATATGTATACCATGTTTAAATTACCATCTGCTTACCTTTGTGGTGTTCGAACAAAACATATTGATAACCAGAAATGTGTAGTTGGTGTAAAGTTTAAATGGATAAACCAAAATCCATTCAAGTCCATGTTTTGGGCGGTACAAGGTATGGCAGCAGAGTTTTCAACAGGTGCTTTAATGATTAGTAAAATTCAAGAATCTGGTAAACGCATATCTATGTTAGTCACCTCCAACAATGCCACATTTACAAAAAAGGCTACAGGTAAAATAAAGTTTACTTGTAACGATGGAGAGGCTATAGATAACCTTTTAAAAAAAGCTATAGAAACTGGAGAAGGGCAAACGCTGTGGATGCAATCCGTTGGTGTAAACGAAGCAGGTGTTGTTGTTTCTACTTTTAATTTTGAGTGGAGTGTAAAATTGAAGCAATAACACTTCATCTAATACGTAATTAAACCCCCTTTTTATAACAAGCATAGCTTTTAAATAAAAATCGAATTATGTTTTTATAAATATATTTTTAAGATTTCAGTTAGCACACATGTTTTTTTAAGATTTCAAAACAAAACCCAAAAACTTAATACACTTATTTACAATGACAGCACATGAAATTGATTACCGTATTTATGGTGAAGAAATGCAATATGTAGAAATTGAACTAGACCCGCAAGAAGGCGTTGTAGCAGAAGCAGGAAGCTTTATGATGATGGACGATGGCATAAAAATGGAAACTATTTTTGGCGATGGCTCCCAAAAAGACACTGGGTTTATGGGTAAAATTCTTGGTGCAGGTAAACGTATTTTAACAGGCGAAAGTTTATTTATGACGGCCTTTTATAATAACCTTGTGGGGAAACGTAATGTTTCCTTTGCTTCGCCATACCCAGGGAAAATTATTCCGATAGATTTAACACACTTTGGAGGCAAATTTATTTGCCAAAAGGATGCCTTTCTTTGTGCAGCAAAAGGGGTAAGCGTAGGTGTTGAGTTCTCTAAAAAAATAGGACGCGGACTTTTTGGGGGCGAAGGTTTTATTATGCAAAAATTAGAAGGCGATGGTATGGCTTTTGTTCATGCGGGTGGCACAATGGCTACGAAAGAATTAAAAGAAGGCGAGGTTTTACGCGTAGATACCGGTTGTATTGTAGGTTTTGATCAAACGGTGGATTATGATATTGAATTTATAGGCGGCATTAAAAATTCTGTATTTGGTGGCGAAGGTTTGTTTTTTGCAAAACTCCAGGGCCCAGGTACTGTTTATATTCAGTCTTTACCGTTTAGTAGGTTGGCAGGTCGTGTGTTAGCATCGGCAGCTAATACAGGGGGGAAAAGTAAAGGCGAAGGCAGTGTGCTAGGCGGTTTAGGTAACTTACTAGATGGTGATAATAGGTTTTAATAAAAGCGCTTAAGAATTTATAAACAAAAAAAAACGACAGTGTTATTGTAATGATTTTGGTTCTTTTAATACTATTGGATAGTAAAATTTATGTTAAAAAAACACAATATAGTGATTTGTAAGAATAATTTTCATAATTTAGGGCAGATTAAAGATTAAAACGTTCTTTTTAACTTAAAAATTTGATTATTACTAAAAAACTAAAACTAAATAATTATGCCAACAGCAATGTTAGAATATACTAAAGTTATATTAAACAAAGTGAGTTTTGATACGAGTTTGTTTTGTAAGGAGGTGAAAAAGGCTCTACAGCGATTAATGCCTTACGAAATAGAAGAAATTAAAATGTATATACAATTGATAGTACAGCAAAACCCAAACCTAGATGTCTGTTTAATTCATTTAGAAGCTTAATTTAAAGCGGCCTTAGAGCCGCTTTTTTTATTTTTTATTCAGAGATAACAATGTTTAGGATTTTTAAATAATCTAAATAGCACTATCTTTGTAATTCTAAATAGCTTTAGGTTTGAAAACAGTATATATATATGTTTTGATTCTTGCTTTATCTTTAAAGCCCATATATAATATATATTACCTAACATATTATCAAATTAACACAGAATTTATAGCGTTAACATTTTGTGAGAATAAAAATAAGGTTGAGCTAGCTTGTAATGGAAAATGCCATTTAGCTAAACAATTAAAAACCGATAAAAGTTCAGAAGACGGAAATACACTAAAATTGCAAACAGAAATTTTTACCCTAGTATTTTTCCAGATAAACGACTATTTACAACTGAACAGCACTTTATGTTATTTGGATAAAAGTATCAATACACGCTACATTCAATACTATACTTACAATTTAATTGATACCCCTTTTAGACCACCCACTGCATAGTACAACCTCTTGTAATACAAGTACTATAAGCTTTTAGGAAACAAAATATTTTACAAATACTTAAGTTAACGCATACAACATTATGTGCTAACTTACAAACTATACAAATAAATGAAATTTATAAAATTCACATTTGCACTATTGTCGTGCGCAATAATAACAAGTTGTTCAACGGATGATGATAATAGCTCAGAAAATTTAACAGGACAAACAGGAAATGTAGTTATTAAATTCGATAATGGCGTTGGCGACCAAGACTTCGTTTTTGGTACATCTTATAATAAATCTAATGAAGAGTCATTTAAGTTAAACAATTTAAAATACATTATTAGTAACATAAGATTTAAGGATAATGAAGGCAACACTTTTCTTTATCCTATCGAAAAAAATGTCTTTATAGTAAGTGAAGATGAAGGAAATAATGCTGGTGAAATTTTATTAACATTAGAAGATGTTAATGCAGCAAATTATACAGAAGTAACTTTTGGTATTGGCATTGATCAAGAGCGCTTTAGTAAAGGAGCAGATGGGCAAGGTGATTTTCTTGCCAAAGCTCAAGATGCCGGCATGATGTGGAGTTGGGCATCTGGTTACAAGTTTATTAGATTTGATGGGGCATTCTCTACAAATACAATTACCGATGAAGGTTTAAATCTGCATATGGGAAGCGTAGGAACATCTTTAGATAATTATAAAGAAACAACCTTAAGTTTACCAAATTCTATTCTGGTAAGAGCCGATAAAAACCCTGAAATTCATATTAAAGCAGATATTATGAAAGTTTTTGATGGTGTGGAATCTGTTAATTTTGCAGACGGTTACGATCAAGTACATGTCGATGCAGTTGAAACACCTATAATAGCTACCAATGTTGCAGCTATGTTTTCTGTACATCACGTACATAATGATTAATTTAAAATACAACCTATTGGGTGCGCTTTAGTGCCCAATAGGTTTTAATTATGTTATGAAAAAAGAAATTTTAGCTATTTTAACAGTAATAGTTTTACTCTGTAGTTGCACACAATCTTCTGATGATGTTGTGGGCAGTTATGAAGCAATTCCATTAGTGGTTAATAAGCCATCAAACTTTCCTGATATTGTTTATAATTTAGATAACAACCAGGTAACGGAAGCTGGTTTCGAGCTTGGTAAAAAACTTTTTTACGAAGGTAAACTTTCAGCCAATAACGCTATTCCGTGTGCGTTTTGCCATGAGCAGGCTTTTGCGTTTACACATCATGAACATACTGTTAGCCATGGTTTAAATGGTGGTGTTGGTAAAAGAAACGCACCACCCATGCAAAATTTAGCATATCAGTCGGAATTTATGTGGGACGGCGCGGCTACACATCTCGATTTACTTTCTATAATTCCAATAACATCGGAAGTTGAAATGGGAGAAACTTTAAGTAATGTGCTTTCTAAACTAAAAGCAGATCCTTATTACCAAACCCAATTTGAAAAAGCATTTAAAAATGGAGCCATTAACAGCGAAAATATGCTTAAAGCCTTATCGCAGTTTATGGTTATGATGGTGTCTTCAAATTCCAAATACGACAAATATGTAAGACAAGAAGGTAATGTGAGTTTTAGTAAGAAAGAACGCGATGGTTTGGATACGTTTAAAAATAAATGTGCCTCTTGCCATGCTACAGACCTTTTTACAGACCAAACATATAGAAATACAGGATTACCAATTAACCCTAGGCTAAATGACAAAGGGCGATTTGTTATTTTTGAAAACTCAGATGATTTATACAAATTTAAAGTACCTAGTTTAAGGAATATAGAAAAATCTAAACCCTACATGCACGACGGCCGATTATCAAGTTTAGAAGCAGTGCTTAATTTTTATGATAATGGTATGGTTGAAAATGGGGGGCTAGTAGATCCTATTTTTAAAAAGGAAGATGGGTCTTTAGGGATTAGTTTAACGCCCTACGAAAAGGAAAGTATTATTGCTTTTTTAAAAACCTTAACGGATAATGAATTTTTAACAGATGATAGGTTTGCAGAATTTTAATTTTAGACTATTGGCAGGTTTTATCTTCTCATTAACCATACAATTAATGTATGGCCATGAGGTTAAACCACCATGCGAAAGCCATGTTTATAAACCACTAAGTCCTTTGTGTGATTTATGTGGTTGTTCCACCGGAAGCGGAAGCTTTGGTTTTGGTACTTTAGGCAACTCTAATTTTGTGGGTTTAAGGTATATTAATCAGAATTTTGAGTCTAGAGATGGTATTTTTATAAACTCTCCAAAAAGTAAAGAGGTTTTTAACACTTACCAATTATGGGCACAAATTCCTGTAAATAATTCGATTAATATAACCGTAAATTTACCTTACCAGAATTTAACAAGGAAACGGGTTAACGCAAATACCGAAACTTTAAGAGGATTGGGAGACGCGAGCGCTATAGGTTGGTATAAGGTTAATTTTTATAAGAAGGAAAGCGACGCTTTAACATTTAATACCGAACGCCAACCCTCGGGGCATGTATTGCAATTTGGTTTAGGTGTTAAATTACCAACAGGAAAATTCGAAGAAGCATTGGCCGATAATGTAAATCCAGGGTTTCAAGTTGGTACAGGTAGTGTGGATGGGGTGTTTTCTTTAGGTTACAATTACGGTACGAATAAATTTGGTTTAAATACCTTGATGACGTATTATGTTAAAGGTGAAAATAGAAATGACTATCAGTTTGGTAATCAATTTAGTTATTCAGCTAATTTTTTTACTGCAATTTCAAAAGCTAATTATAACATTATGCCTTTTGTTGGGATTTCAGGCGATATGTACAACAAAATAAGGCAATTTGGAGAAACCATAGCGGATACCGATGGAAACATTATAAATACCACTGTGGGCTCAGAACTTGCAATAGAGAAATTTATTTTCGGATTAAATTATACATTGCCTTTATCGCAAAATATTTTTGGGGGTAACGTAACATCTAAAAATAGATTTTCATTATATGTTAATTATGCCCTTTAGCTAATACCAATTTGGTTTTGTGTAGGCGTGTTTTTAACTTGAATTGAAGCTAATAACTAACTTTTGGTTTATTATAAAATATACATCAAATAGAAATAACTTATAGGAAGTACGATTAACTATTAGCTACACCATTTTAAATTTTAGTTTGTATTATTGGGGAAGCGGACTTATTATTTCTACATTTTCGAAAGCAATAGCTCCTCTTATAATACCCGAAATAGTATCTTGTAAAGCCTCAATAATTTGCATTTTTAGTTCACTTTTATGGTAAATAAGGCTAACTTCTCTGGCAGGAGATGGTGCGTTAAAGTAATGTAAATTAGACTTTTCTTTATCGTTAATATCCAAAGTATGTAGGTAGGGTACAAGCGTCATGCCTAAGCCCTCGTTCGATAATTTAATTAATGTTTCTATACTACCGCTTTCTAGTTGAAAGGTATTGTCGTTAGATTCTCCTTTAAAGGTTTTACAGAGGTTAATAACACCATCTCTAAAGCAATGCCCGTCTTCTAAAAGTAGCATGTCGTTAATATCTAAATCTGAGGTGTTAATTTTTTTATTAGTATTTAATCTATGTCCTTTAGGTATATAGCACACAAAAGGCTCGAAATATAATACACGTTCTTTTATATTTTCGTCTTCCAGTGGTGTGGCTGCTATTGCTGCATCCAAATGGCCATCTTTTAGTCTTGTAATAATTTCATCGGTAGTTAACTCCTCTACTTTAAGCTTTACTTTTGGGTGCTTTTTTATAAAACTTTTTAAAAACATTGGTAATAAGGTGGGCATTACAGTAGGAATAATCCCTAGTTTGAATTCGCCTCCAATAAAACCTTTTTGTTGATCTACAATATCTTGAATTCTGTAGGATTCGTTTACAATGTTTCGGGCTTGAGTTACTATTTTTTTTCCAATATCAGTAAGTTCAATTGGTTTTTTGCTTCTATCAAAAATAAGTACTTCTAATTGATCCTCTAGTTTCTGTATTTGCATACTTAATGTAGGTTGAGTAACGAAACATTTTTCTGCAGCTTTTGTGAAATTTTGGTTTTCGGCAACAGCTAATACATAGTATAATTGGGTAATAGTCATTCAAGTATATTTAAGCTGCAAAAATATATAAACTATCAATAAATCTTATACTTATATAAGTTTATTATAATAGATTGGACTAGTTATGTAATGCAGTTAAACGTGTTGTTCTAATTTTTTTTAGAGTTATGTAAGTTTAATGTAATAATATAGACTTTTATATAGAGTTAGTAATTTGATTAGTAGTAATTTAGTTATAAAAGGCAACCGTAATGGGTTGCTTTTTTATTGGTGCTAATTTAAAATTTGGGCATTGTAAGAGCGATGGTTTTTATTTATAGCATTAAAAAAAGCTCAAGGCCTGGCTTAGCTCATTTTTTTAAGTAGAATAGTATTATATCACTTAAAATATAAAAGAAGGCTAATAACGCGTTTCTATCGCACTTTTATTTCAAAATAAAATAAAACCCTAGCTAAGGTTATGCTTTGATTTTATTTCTCATTTAGGCACGATAACGATATAATCCAAGTGCTTTAGCCTAATTTTAAATCATATTTGGTATTAGAAAAACCAATTAGAGATTTACGCCATGTTTATATTGTAGTAGTATTAATTAGAAATACGTACTTTGTATAGTATAAGTAAGGCCTGCGTTAGGGATTGTAGTGAAAATCCTTTTTAGTATGGATGTGAAATAATTTTGGGTTACGCTATTATTTAATAAAAATTAATTTTACTAATTACACAAAAAAATAAAAAGATTGTAACGGAAAGCCCGACCCTTGTGGTAACGCCCAAATTATGATAGCCCTCTAGCTTTTATTTTTAGATATTTATTGTGTTTATACTTAATAGTGCTTCGGGTAGGCTGTATTTCTTCTTGTTATACAGGATTTTTTCTAGCTAAAACCATAAAAGGGGCGTTTAATTTATAGGTGTTGCCATCAATAGTAATTTGTTGTTCTTCCATAACTTCAAATAGAGCAGCTTGTGTTTTGCTTGGGCTCTGTTAATCTCATCAATAAGAATCATGTTGGAGAAAATAGGGCCTTTTTTAAACTCTATTTCAGCCTCCTTCAAATTAAAAGTGGAAGTTCCTAAAATATTACTAGGCGTTAAATCTGGGGTGAATTGAATTTGGTTAAATGCAAAGCTTAACGATTTTACTAGTAATTTTACCGTTATGGTTTTTGCTATGCTGGGTGCGCCTTTTATTAGTAAATGCCCTTTGGCTAGCAGTGATGCTATTAACATATTCGCTATGTTTTTTTTTTTTTGATCAACAATTACTTTTCTAACTTCTTGATTTATTTTTTTATTGCTGTCTTGAAGTTCAGATTAGTTCAAATGGTTTTTAAATTGCAAATCTTATTTTTTGTTGTTAAATCAATATGAAACACTAGATTTGCTAGCGCAAATTTATTTGTGAAAAAATTATTAAGAGAAAGTGTGTTGTAATAACATTAAGAACGACTACGTTTTTTTTAATAAAAAATAAACTAAAAATAGGCGAAATACCTATTAGGAAATGGCATTAAATTAATTTAGTAGTATAATTATTAGGGCGTTACCCGAAAAGGGTCGCGCTTTACGTTATATCTTTTTTTTATAAATTTATTTCCTAAAAGGGGCTAATGGCTTTGATAAATTAGAATATCCGTTAGGGTACGGGATTTTATTAAAAAAAGGATGCCACTGCAATCGCTAACGCATACCAAAATAGCAATTAAAATAACATAAAAATTATATGTTTTATATTATCGAAATTTTAGGAATCGTATCATTTTCAATTTCTGGTGTATTAATAGCCATGAGTAAAAAAATGGATTTATTTGGCATTTTAATTATTGCTTTTGTAACCTCGGTAGGTGGTGGTACATTACGCGATTTATTAATAGGAAATACACCTGTAACTTGGATGCAAGATATTACGTTTACATATACCATTCTAGGCGCTGTAGTACTAGGTATATTACTGCGTAGTAAATTAAATTATTTAAGAACTTCACTATTTTTATTCGATACAGTAGGTATAGGTATGTACACCATTATAGGTATAGAAAACGGGTTAAATGCAAATTTACACCCAATAATATGTATTGCATTAGGTACTATAACAGCAAGTTTTGGAGGTGTAATACGTGATATTTTATGCAATGAAATTCCTGTTATTTTTAGAAAAGAAATTTATGCTACACCTTGCATTATTGGTGGTATTATTTATTTTGCTTTAAGGGAATTTCCAATACCCTATAATTATGTATTTCTAATTGCGGCATCTGCGGTAATTATTATTCGTTTATTAGCAGTGAAATTTAAAATAACGTTACCTACACCGTACACAGGAATAGAAGGCTCGTTTTAGTTTTCTAGTTATACTAATATGTTTTTATAATTTCAGTACATCAAATTCAAATACCTTTACTTAGCCTAGGTTAGATACAAAATGAAAAGCGTTATTAGTCTTCTTTTAAATTTTAATTGGTATAAGTATAAAACTATTTCGTATTCCACTACATTATTACTTCTTACTATACATTTTAAACACGTTTGTTCTAATTAGTAGAAGGTAATTTTTACCATATATTCACAATAGAAAAAAGTTGTTCGCTTATAACTTGAATTTAGAAGCCAAAATAGAAGGCGGTCTTCAAACTGAAAAAAAACATCTATTTTTTAGCTATGAAAATAGAAGGTTTTATTCAATAATTTCAACATTACGAATAAAAATGTTTTTATCGGGCCAATCGCCATCGTCGGTTTCTACAGCTGCAATTTTATCAATAACATCCATACCACGGGTTACATGACCAAAAACAGTGTAGTCACCATCTAAGGAATGCGCCCCACCTTTTTGGCAAACAATAAAAAACTCGTAAGGCGATGCTAGTTTATGCGGGTTACTAATTTCGCTACTTGGCATTGAAATCGCACCTCTATCATGCTTAAAGCCTCGTTTAGTGTCTGGAGGCAGTAAATATTTTCCAATTTTCCCCCGTTTATTAGCGGTTTTCATATCATCACTATTACCAGCTTGAACCATAAAATTATCAATAACACGATAAAACTGTGTGCCATTAAAGTAGCCTTGTTTTGTTAGCCATATAAAGTTTGAGCGATGAAATTTTGTTTCATTATAAAGTAAGACATCAATAAAACCAAAATCAGTTGTAATGCGTACTTTGTTTTCTTTATGGTGCTTATCATATTCTAAAAAAAACTCCATTGCACCTTTGGAGTCTAGCCACGGGAACGCTCTAGTTGGCTTTTGTATAGTGTCTTTAGGTTTTGCTGTAACTGTGGGTTTTGTAATAGTTGTTAAAGTTTCAGAATTGTTGTTCTTTTTAGTTTGTTTAACTTCACAATTTAGAAATAAAAAGCAAAAACAGATAAATAATACAGTGCGCATAAATAATGGAGTTTGAAAAATTTTTACAATTAATACCAAAAATAAAAAATATAGTACTACCGGGGCAAGTATCCCATTTTAAAATGCTACCCGAGTTTAGGCAAGAAGCGTTAAAAAAAGATAAATACGCTATAAAGCACGCTAAGCATGCAGCAGTTTTAGCTTTATTTTACCCATGCGAAAATAGGGAAACAAAGTTTGTTTTAATTTTAAGGAATAGCTACAGAGGTGTTCATTCTGCTCAGGTTTCTTTTCCTGGAGGTAAACCAGAAGATCAAGACAAATCTATGCGTGATACGGCTTTACGAGAAGCTTTTGAAGAGATAGGTGTGCCACAAAAAAGTGTCAAAATAATTAAAAACCTTTCTCAAGTTTATATTCCGCCAAGTAATTTTTATGTGCACCCTTTTATGGGAGTTATGGAAAGTATCCCCACATTTAAAAAACAAGATCGTGAAGTGGAAGAGGTTATTGAGGTGGGGTTAAAACACTTATTAGATAACCAATTATTAGTGCTAAGCAAAGTAAAAGCGTCTTACAGTGTTGAGGTTAAGGTTCCTGCATTTAAATTTAATAATCATATAGTTTGGGGGGCTACAGCAATGATGCTGAATGAAATTAAAGATGTATTAAAAGAACTTGTGTAATTTTTAGATTTATTACATTTGCAATTAATTTTACGCGCGAGATTTATGGGGTTATTTAAGAAAAATCCATTTGGACACATATTAGTTTTAAAAAAATGGCTTATTAGAGTCTTTGGAGTATTGACTCATAGACGTTTTAGAGGTTTTAACGAGCTGCAAATTGAAGGTTCTGAGGTGATTACAGATTTACCAGATACGAATGTACTTTTTGTTTCTAACCATCAAACGTATTTTGCTGATGTTGTGGCTATGTTTCACGTCTTTAACGCTAGTCTTAGCGGCCGTACAGATTCCATAAAAAACTTAGGATACATTTGGAGTCCTAAATTAAATATTTACTATGTTGCCGCAAAGGAAACCATGAAATCTGGTTTGTTACCAAAAATTATGGCTTACATGGGGTCTGTTAGTATAGAGCGTACCTGGCGATCGGAAGGTAAGGATGTAAAAAGGCAAGTTAAAATGAGCGATATTTCTAATATTGGAAAAGCGCTAGACGATGGTTGGGTAATTACCTTTCCGCAAGGAACTACAACACCTTTTAAGCCAATTAGAAAAGGAACAGCGCATATTATAAAACGTTATAAACCAGTAGTTGTACCTATTGTAATTGATGGTTTTAGAAGGTCTTTTGATAAAAAAGGGCTACGTATTAAGAAGAAAAATATTATGCAATCGTTTGAAATTAAAGCACCATTAGATATTGATTATGATAACGATTCTACTGCTGATATTATTGAGAAATTAGAGTTTGCTATCGAGCAACACCCTTCGTTTTTAAAAGTGCTTTCCCAAAAAAATATTAAGGAGCAGGAGGAACTCGATCAAATGCGAAAGTGGAAAGTTGACTAATTAATAATTATTATTTAATATATTAGGCATGCTTACAGCCAAAACGCACGAGAAACTATTTGCTAATTTAAAAACATATTTTGGTTACGATAGTTTTCGGTTAAACCAGCAGGATATTATTGAGTCTGTTTTATTAAAAAAAGACTGTTTGGTTATTATGCCAACAGGAGGCGGTAAATCCATTTGTTTTCAGCTACCGGCTTTGTTGTTTAAAGGGGTTACAATTGTTATTTCTCCTTTAATTGCTTTAATGAAAGACCAGGTTGATGGTTTAAATGCCAATGGTATTAGCGCATCTTATTTTAATAGTAGTCAAAGCCATGAGGAACAATCAGATATTATTAATAGTGTTGTTAACGGTGATTTAAAACTTCTTTATGTTGCTCCAGAAAGTTTACAGGGCATACAAAATATTTTAAATGAAAAATATGTAAGTTGCCTGGCTATAGATGAGGCCCATTGTATTTCCTCTTGGGGTCACGATTTTAGACCATCCTACCAACAATTAGGGTTTTTAAAGGCAACGTTGCCAAATACACCAATTATAGCTTTAACAGCCACTGCCGATAAAGCTACAAGAGATGATATAATGAAGCAGTTGCGTATCTTGCATGCACAGCAATTCATATCTTCTTTTGATAGGCAAAATATAGCTTTAGAGGTACGGGTTGCTAGTGATAGGATTTCTCAAATTGTTAAATTTATTAAAGGTAAACCAAAAGAATCTGGTATTATTTACTGCTTAAGTCGTAAAACTACAGAGCAGTTGGCTAAAAAGTTAAAGACAAATGGTATCCATGCTGCGGCATATCATGCAGGTTTGGATTTTAATAAGCGTAGCAAGGTGCAAGAAGATTTTGTTTTTGATAAAACTCAAATTGTTTGTGCTACAGTAGCTTTTGGTATGGGTATCGATAAATCAAATGTGCGTTGGGTTATCCATTACAATATGCCAAAAAATATAGAAGGCTATTACCAAGAAATTGGTCGTGCTGGGCGTGATGGGTTAAAAGCCCATGCCTTGTTGTTTCATAGTTATGCAGATGTGATTCAATTAAGAAATTTTGCAAGTGGAGCTTCTAACGAGGAGTTTCAAATAGCAAAGTTAGACCGGATGAAGCAGTTTGCAGAATCCACCACATGCAGGCGGAAAATATTATTGAGTTATTTTGGAGAATTATTGGCCGAAAATTGTGGTAACTGCGATGTTTGTAATAATCCACCACAGTTTTTTGATGGAACTATTATTGCTCAAAAAATTCTTTCGGCCGTATATCGATTACAAGAAAAAGAAGCTATGGGTATGGTTATAGATGTTTTGAGAGGCTCTCAAAATGCTGGGGTTTTGGAAAAAGGCTATCAGAACGTGCGTACGTTTGGTATTGGTAAAGATATTTCTTGGAAACATTGGCAGCATCTTGTTATTCAACTTATCAATCAAGGTTACTGCGAAATTGCGTTTCATAAACGTAACGCTTTACAGCTAACGGCGTTTTCTAATAAAGTGTTATTTAGTGGTGCAAAAGTATCGTTAACAAAGCCTGTGGAAATACCTGAGGTGAAAACGCCTGCTAAAGATCAGAAAACACGTTCTAAACGTACAAAATCTCGAAGTGTTGTAAAAGTAAATAACGATAGTTTGTTTGAGCGTTTAAGAAGGTTGCGATATAAAATTGCTCAGGAAGAAAATATTCCTGCGTATTTAGTATTTAGCGATGCCACCTTAAAAGAAATTGAGCGTGCCCGCCCCTTAAGTGCCTCCGATTTTTTAGATATTAGTGGAGTAGGACAACGTAAATTGGAAGTTTATGGTGATGAGTTTATAGCCGAGGTCATGAGTTTTATGGGGTCTAAAGCTAAAAAACTAAAAAAAAAAGATACAACACTGATTACTTATGATTTGTATAAGACAGGTAAATCTATCGAAGAGATTTCAACAACACGCAAATTAACAACAACAACTATATATTCCCATATTGCTAAGTTGCATAGTACAGGAAAGAATATTGATATCTTCGATTTTATTTCCAAAAGTGATGTAGAAGCTGTAAAAAAAGCAAAAAAGCGTCTAGATTCTCCAGATGGACTAAAAGCATATTATACATATTTTAATGAAGAGATGGATTATTTTAAAATCCGATTAGCATTAAGCGCTGTTAATAGTGTTTAGATTTCCTGAGTGCTAATTAGTAGGGTCTACCATTTTGTCATACCAGCTCATAGCAGTGTTAAATTTTATTAAACCTGAAAAAAGATAGAATAAAGCTATTAAATGTATTCATTTAATATCAATGATATACAAATAGAATACCTTGGAATGTATGTTTATTCGATTTTATTTGTTATTTCTAGAGTCGTTTTCATTAATCCATAGTGTTGCATAATAATTCAATATTAATGTTAACTATCTGTAAGTAAATGTGTTGGTGTTATTTTTTGTTATTTACGTTTCATAAGCTAGTACTAGCTTAGGTGTTTAGTTTGGGTGGTAGCGTATTTACTAGCTACAAAGCGCTGTTTTTTACGTGCCATATATTAAGGACAGTATAGTATGATTACGCTATACTCTTTTTTTGTTCCATACAAATGAGAACTTAACCAGAAAGAGTTATGTTTTCACAGATTAAACAGTTACTAAGTTATAAAATAGGCGTATTAATTCAGATACAAAGTATTTTAAGCAGAGAATTACCTGTTGTTTAAGGTTAATTTTAAAAAAAGGAGAATTTATAGCGTTGCATAAAACCCGTTTAAGTGCATGTTTTTGAGCGTATTACCATTAATTTGTAAAATAAATTAAAAATAAGTGTAAAAACATTGGTTATTATAAGATAAAGTAATGTATATTTGCACCCCGCTAAGCAAGGCATGTAAGTTGAGTGAAGCGGTAGTTCATTAACAAGTTTTTAGTTTTAAATTAAGGTAAAAAAAATAACTTAATAAAAAGCAAAATAAACATTGTGAGTTTCAAAA
>CALGNX010000015.1 GCA_937958265.1 uncultured Algibacter sp.
CAAAGTCTTTTGATGGGTTTAAAACTAGAGTATTATCTAAAATTACAGCAATGACCGTGATTCAATATATCAACAAATTTATCTTTGATAGAAAAATTAATAATATCAAAATTAGCATTGTTTAAAATGCACAACGGGTATATATATATATATATATATATATATAGTTACAGAAAGTAATAATTTTATAATAGAGTCCTTAAATAGTAAGGACTCTATTTATGTTGAAGTTAATAATCAAGATAAAGATTCGTTTTATGTAGCCTTAAATAAAAATTATACTATTCCAGAAACTACTTACAAGCAACCTGAAAAAATGGTTGTTATTTCTGATATAGAAGGCAATTACAATGCTTTTATGGGGTTTTTATACGCAAATTGTATTGTTGACGCTAATCATGATTGGATTTTTAATAACGGTCACTTGGTATTAGTAGGTGATTTTGTAGATCGAGGAAAAAATGTTACCCAAGTATTATGGCTTATTTATAAGCTAGAACAGCAGGCAGCTTTAAAAAATGGAAAAGTCCATTTTACTCTTGGCAACCATGAGGTGTTGAACTTTCAAGGCGACTACAGATATAATAGAGGGAAATACATTAAAGCTGCTAAAATAATTAGCGGAGAACAGAATAAAAAGCAGGCTTTAAAATATTTGTATTCCAACGAAACTGAACTAGGAACTTGGTTGGCTACAAAAAATGTAGTTGAAAAAATAGGCGAATATATATTTGTACATGCTGGTTTAAGTCCAGAACTTTTGGAATATAATTTATCCCTGCCAGCTATTAATACTAGCGCACGTTCAAACTATAGAGTTGTTGAGGGGGCTAGAAACAAAACAGAAACTTTTCTTTATAATTCTAAAGGTCCTTTTTGGTATCGCGGTTTGGTTATGGATAAATTAAAGTATTCCAAAATTAAAGCCTACCAACTTCAAATTATTTTAAATTATTATGATGCTAAAAAAATAGTAACAGGCCATACACCAGTGAGGTTTATTTCTACAGATTTTAATGGGAAAGTTATTAGAACCGACGTATCGCATAGTGCTAAAAAATTCTCTTCGGAAAGACAAGGGCTTCTTATTGAAAACGGTAAAGCATATATTATTGATGCCATGAATAATAAGTTTGAATTATTAGAAGCGTATTAGTTAAAAGGCATCAAAGTAAGAATCAAGATACAATAATCGATCGCGTAACCATTTTTTTAAATATTCATAATTATGCGTTGGTGCAAAATTATTTGGCCAAACTAAGTGTTCTCTCTGGTAAATTCCTTCGTTTGTAAACGTCCTATAATAGGTTTCTAAAGTTCCAAAAAGAGCACGGTCACTAAAGGTCGATTTTCGCAAGTCTTGCCATCTTGTTTTTAGTTTTGCTCTATAACCACCTGGGTTTAGCTTTATAAGCCTATCAAAAAGACCGTTACTTAAAATATCGTTTGTAGTAGTAATTTGTTTTCCATCTTGTATTATTCCAAAAGCACCATCTAAATCCCAAGGCACAAAAAAAATAAGGTTCAAACTTATCGTATTTAGCCAAATAATAGTTTTTACCTGAATTATCGGTTGTCCTTAATATGTTAACAAAAAGGTAGTAATCTATAGTGTTTGGAATATGAATTTTAGATTCATTTTTTTTTAAAACTCATTATCAGGTTCATTAGCGGCTAAGGTGGTAAGCTCAAATATATTTTCCCAATACGATTTGTAACCCCTTATGGGGTACTCCATTTTAAAACCCGCCCAATGTGGAAATAAATTATTAAAGCTAGGCGCTTTTATAAACACAGGTGCGCCGTCATAAGATTCTGCTTTAAATAACTTTCCATAAATAGTTTTGTGATAAATAAATTACAATCTACTTTATTATTAGTAATTATAATAGGTGTCGTGCAAGTCTACTGGTTTGTAGGTAGTTTTGTTTTAAAAGTTGTGTTTAGTTTAATATTAGTTATGTTGTTTAACTTAAGGCTATTTAGGTTTTTAATATGCGAAACAATTGTTTTAAGATTATGATCTACGCCAAAGCTGCCAGATTTTGTTATAATATTTTGGGCAGTCAAAAAATTTAACCAAAAAAAAACAAAATAATAGTATAGCACTAAATTTTAAAAACATAGATTTTAAACAAAAATAGCAAATTGATTAAAAGCGCCATTATTTTGCTGTTCTGTTTTGTTTGCAAAAACAACATATGTTTTCATTAGTGCCATATTAATAAGAGTTATTATATTTGCAACTGTGCAAACATGAAAAGAGGTAATGTTTTTATATAATAAAACGAGCACATTGTATTATTAATTATGAGTGAAAATAACTTAAATAAAGACATTGCATCTTGTATTGATACATTACAAGAACTTTTAGATAACTCAAGTAAACTTTTTGAATTACCAGAAGATCAGCGTATCGCATTATTAAAAGTTGCTGGTAAATTAACGCGTCCTAATCGGGATGAGTTTCAGCAACGAAGAAAAGATGCTAAAAAAGCGAAAAAACGTAAAATGATTGAGCGTGATAAACATGCACGCAAGGAAACCGGTATTCGATCGGCTAGGGAAGTAAGTGTTTTTACAGCACCTAAATTATTGGCCGCAGCAGAAATTCAAAAAGATACACAAGAATTAGAATCGCCACGTAACTGCTACGTTTGTAAAACAGTATTTACTAAGTTGCATCACTTTTACGACACCATGTGTACCACATGTGGCGACTTAAACTATGCGAAACGCTTTCAAACAGCAGACTTAACAGACCAAGTTGCAGTAATTACAGGTTCACGATTAAAAATAGGTTACCATATAACACTTATGTTATTACGTTCGGGAGCCACTGTAATTGCAACAACACGGTTTCCTGCCGATTCTGCAATACGATTTTCAAAAGAAGACGATTATTCAAAGTGGTGCGACCGTTTACACATTCACGGTTTAGATTTAAGACATATTCCAAGTGTCGAAATATTTTGTAATTATATAGAGCAAAAATATTCTCGGTTAGATATTCTAATTAATAATGCAGCACAAACGGTACGCAGGCCATCTGGCTTTTATTTGCATTTAATGGAAAATGAAACGAAATCAATAACAGAATTACCGGTAGGAGCAAAACACCTATTAAAAAATCACGGTGAATGTTTAAAGGAACTTTCAGATTTAAGTGTATCGACTAAAAAAACATCAAAAAATAATGTTTTACCAGTAACATGGCATGGTCCTGAACCTGGAATAGGTTTACGATCTTCCGCCGAGTTGTCGCAAATCCCATACAGTTTTGATAATGCCATTAAAGCATCTGAAGCCTTTCCGGAAGGACAACTGGATGCCGATTTACAACAAGTAGATTTAAGAAAAACGAATAGCTGGCGCCTACGATTGGGTGAAATTGAAACTACAGAAATGGTAGAAGTACAGCTAGTAAATGCTGTAGCTCCTTTTGTATTATGCAATCGTTTATCTAATTTAATGATGAAAGAAAATACAGGGCAAAAGCATATTATAAATGTAACTGCCATGGAAGGGAAGTTTCATAGATTTAAAAAAGAGGATCGTCATCCGCATACTAATATGGCGAAAGCGGCTTTAAATATGCTAACCCATACATCATCTTCTACATTTGCTAAATCTGGTATATACATGAATGCCGTTGACACGGGGTGGGTAACAGATGAAGATCCTGCGGAATTATCGAAAAAGAAAGCGCAAGTACACGACTTTCAACCTCCCTTAGATATTGTAGATGGCGCAGCACGCGTAATGGATCCTTTAATAGATGGTATTAATACTGGGAAACACTGGTGTGGTAAATTTTTAAAAGATTACTTTCCTATTGATTGGTAAATTTATAGCTGTAAATGAATACTGTAGGATATTAAAACTATTTTGATTTTTTGTTTTAGAAATACACTATTAAGTAACTTTTATTTATAATTCTAGTAATCATGACTTAGACTGTATCTAAAAATCTAGTTACTATTTTTAAATTAATTCTTATTTAGGATTGAATTTATGTTGTCATACTTTTAAATAAAAACACAATTAAATTATTTAAGCAACAAATCTCTATTTAATAGCTTATTCTATTATCCTTTATATTGTCTCAGTCATAAAAAGCACTCACTTTAAGTTACTTATGTGGAGGTTTTAAATCTATTTATGCATTAGCGTTGCCAAATTAAGTGTTTTTTAATCACTATTTGGTGCTAAAAAAATGTTTTATATTAAAAAAAACAGATGTAATTCGCTCTGAATTACCGTTTATCGATTATATCGTTAATAACACGGCTTTTATTGCTCATTATGTGTACTTGTTATTACATTTGAGAAGGTTAATACTTAAATATTTTACCATAGCGAAAAAACTACCTTATCAATTACTAATCTTAAGCTACGATATTTTATTTCGTGCATTTAAAATATAAAAATATGCAAAAGCAATTTATTACAGACGCTACATTGGTTAGCGCGTATATTAAGGGAGACGAATCGGCATTGGAAGTTTTAATAATAAAACACAAGCAACGGATTTATAGTTTTATTTATTCGAAAGTTTACGATAAAGATGTTGCTGAAGATATTTTTCAAGATACTTTTATAAAAGTTATTCGCACGTTAAGACGAGGTGCTTATAACGAGGAAGGTAAATTTCTACCCTGGGTTATGCGTATCTCACATAATTTAGTGATTGATTTTTTTAGGAAAAATAACCGTATGCCAAAATTTCATAATACTGGGGAGTTTGATATTTTTTCAGTTCTTAGCGATTCGACCTTAAATGCTGAAAAATCGATTATTAAAGAGCAAGTTGAAGGTGATGTAAAACGTATTATTAGTGAGTTAGCCGAAGATCAAAAAGAGGTCTTAATTATGCGTATTTATAAAGACATGAGTTTCAAAGAGATATCAGAAAGAACAGGTGTTAGTATAAATACAGCTTTAGGGCGAATGCGTTATGCACTTATTAATCTTCGTAAAATTATTGATGAACATAATATTATCTTAACCGACTAATAATGTAAACTTTTGAGTTAAAGGTGAAAAAGGCAATAAAATAAACTTAGTTGCGTTATATTGCTATAGAAAACTTTAACTTAAAAGAAATGGCTAAATTTTACTCTGAAAACTCCAAAAAAGAAACAAATAATCTTGAGCCTCGAAAAGAAGCTGTTGATTTTATTTTAAGTTACTCAAAAGCGCTATATGTTGTAAGCTGTAAGAATATTGAGTTCGAAGCAATTTTGAATTAACAGATTATAGATAAGTCTTGATTTTTCAATAAATCAAGACTTATCTATAATAATTATTAATAACAGTTTTCCTTCCAACTGTTTTTGTAATAATATCCTTTTCTAAATCCCATCCTCTTGCGGGAGAATATTCACGACCGTACCATATAATTTGAAGATGCAAATCATTCCATAATTCTTTTGGGAAAAGTCTTTTAGCATCTTTTTCAGTTTGCGCTACGTTTTTTCCATTAGTTAAATTCCAACGGTACATTAGTCTATGGATATGCGTGTCTACTGGAAACGCTGGTACCCCAAAAGCTTGAGACATTACAACACTCGCGGTTTTATGCCCCACGGCCGGAAGCGCTTCCAAGGCTTCAAAACTTTGCGGCACTTTACCATCGTGCTTTTCTATTAGTATTTTTGATAAACCATAAATACCTTTACTTTTCATGGGAGAAAGTCCACAAGGTTTTATAATATTTTTTATTTCATCTACTGATAATTTCACCATATCGTATGGGTTGTCTGCTTCAGCAAAAAGTAAAGGTGTTATTTTATTTACACGAACATCTGTGCATTGAGCAGATAGTAAAACAGCAATAAGTAAGGTGTACGCATCGTGATGATCTAAGGGTATGGGGATTTCCGGGTAAAGTTTATAAAGTGTATTAATAACAAATTTTACCTTTTCTTGTTTAGTCATAAATTGTATTTTTGATAACAAAACAAATTTAGCACTATGAAAACACTAAAACAAGGGGACGCCGTTCCTAATTTTACAGTAAATGATGAGCAAGGTAATACTGTATCCTTAGCAGATTATAAAGGTAAAAAACTGGTTGTGTTCTTTTACCCAAAAGCTAGTACGCCAGGTTGTACTGCGGAAGCATGCAATTTAAGAGATCATTACGCAGATCTTCAAGCTAAAGGCTATGAATTATTAGGTGTAAGTGCAGATTCTGAAAAGCGACAATCAAATTTTAAAAATAAATACGAGTTTCCATTTCCACTTTTAGCAGACGAAGAAAAAAAGGTGATTAATGCATTTGGGGTTTGGGGACCTAAAAAATTTATGGGTAGAGAGTATGATGGCATCCATCGAATGACTTTTATTGTAAATGAAGAAGGCGTTGTAGAGCGCGTAATTGAAAAGGTGAAAACAAAAGACCATGCCGCTCAAATACTAGCCTAGCTTAAATAAAAAAACTTTATTTAATTTGATGAATTTAATAATAATAGATTATAGTATTAAAAAAAGCGGCTATTAATTAAAATAGCCACTTTTTTTATAAATGTTCACCTAAGAGCGGTGCCTATTTAATGTTAAAGGCCTTCTTGTGTAACCAAATAACCTGTAGTCCTTAATTAATTCGGCAGTGCCTTCAGGAACCATTTCTTCCCAACCAGATTCACCCTGCGATATTTTTCGTAAAATATCTCTAGAAAATATATTCATGATACTTTCATCGTAATCCTCAATATCGACAACTTTACCATTGTATTTAAAAAATTTATACAACTCTTTCATTCGCGGGTATACCTTCAAGTTTTCACTTGTAATAAGTTCTCCAGTTTTACTATCCTTCATAGGGTATAAATATACTTTGAGATCTTTAAAGAATAGCTTGCCAAAAGCTTCCAATATACCGCCGCTCATATGTCGGTAATATTTCTCATCAAAAATATCAACCAAATTACCTACGCCCATTGCTAATCCCATGCGCGCTTTAGTATAGTTAGAGAAGTACTCAACCACCTTAAAATATTCTTGAAAGTTAGAAATCATAACAGACTGCCCTAAAGAACACAATAAATCTGCTCTGTCAATAAAGTCTTGCTCGTCAATCTCACCCTCAGCCCTTAAGTTAGAGAGTGTGATTTCAAAAACTACAACTGTTTTCTTTTCGTCTACCTTGTTTTCCTTAACAAACATTTCGTAAGATTTCTCATACATAGCCATGTTAACTTTAGTAACCGGTCTAAAACTACCGCGAAGTGCTAAAATATTTTTTTTATAAAATACGCGTGCTGGCAGTACATTGGTTCCGTCTGGCCCAAACATTACAGCATCTGTCATGCCGTTTTTTACTAATTGTAAACTCATCAATCTGTTATCAATGGTTTTAAATACTGGCCCAGAGAAATTTATAGTGTCAATTTCTACTTGGTCTTTATGGAGGTGATCGTAAAGATAACGAAGTAGTTTTTTAGGTTCATTATATTTATAAAAGGCTCCGTAAATAAGGTTTGTTCCTAAAACACCTAGGGTTTCTTGCTGTAATCTAGCATCTGTTTCTTTAAATCTAACATGTAAAATAATTTCGTTATAATCTGCTTCAGCTTCAATTTGATATTTAATGCCTACCCAACCGTGGCCTTTAAATTTTTTAGCAAAATCAATTGTTGCTACCGTATTGGCATAAGTAAAAAATATTTTATTCGGGTTTTCTTCTCGAGTTAACCTGTTCTCCATTAACTCCATTTCATGATGAAGCATTTTCCTTAAACGAGCTTCTGTAACATATCTGCCATCATCTTCGGCCCCATAAATAGCATCACTAAAATCTTTATCGTAAGCAGACATAGCCTTAGCTATTGTGCCGGAGGCGCCTCCGGCTCTAAAAAAATGGCGGCAAGTTTCCTGTCCTGCGCCAATTTCAGCAAAGGTGCCGTAAATGTTCTCATTTAAATTTATACGAAGTGCTTTAGATTTTAACGATGGAATATCATCAAATTTTTTGTCTCCTTTTATACTTACCTCCATTTATCTAAAATGTTTTAAGCTATTCTTTCACTACCTTTTTTCAAATTAATAAAATAATAATATTCTAAATAGTTAACTTAAATCAGACTTTTTCACTTTAAGGATTTAAATTTATTTATAAATATTTAGCTATTTAATGTGTTAACTTGTAAGTGTAAAATTATACCTATTAAAAATATTAACTACACAAATATATCGAATAAGTAGAGCAAATAAAAAATTAAACTTATTTTTGTGTTTGTAAAAATAACCGCATAACGCTTCGGTAATTTTATAATTTTGGGTTTATTTTTTTTAGAATAACAGGATATTAATTACAACACTACTTGTTTACTAAGTGTATTTTAATGCTCTTTTAAAGATTATAAAGAAATGCTTGATTTATACATAATGGAGTAGTGGATACTTTAAAACCATAAATACTTATTTTTTTTTGAAAGTTACTTTTCTAGGTACCGGCACATCCCAAGGTATTCCTGTTATAGGAAGCGATCACCCTGTATGCTTAAGTGAAAACTTTAAGGATAAAAGACTACGTACTTCCGTATTAATCGAATGGGGTAATTTTTCTTACGTAATAGATTGTGGACCTGATTTTAGATACCAAATGCTAAGGGCTAAAGTTAAAAAAATAGATGGTATAGTGTTTACCCATGAACATTCAGACCATGTTTTAGGGTTAGATGATATTAGACCATTTTATTTCCGACAAGGCAATATTCCGCTTTATGCACACAAACGAGTTTTAAAATCTATTAAAAAACGTTTTGATTATGTTTTTAAAAAAGAGAACAGATATCCTGGGGCGCCGGAAGTTATTACTACTAAAATTAAAAACAAACCTTTTAATCTAGGAGACTTAAAAGCTATACCTGTAAATGGCAGGCATAATAAGTTACAAGTTTTTGGCTTTAAATTTAATGATTTTGCGTATTTAACAGATATGAAAACCGTTACAGATACCGAAATCGAAAAAATTAAAAATATTAAGGTTTTAGTTGTAAACGCATTACAAATACGTGAACATCAATCGCATTTTAATTTAGAAGAAGCATTGGCGTTTATAGATAAGGTAAATCCCAAAACAGCTTATTTAACACATATTAGCCATTGGTTAGGTTTTCATGATGTGGTTGAAAAAACACTACCTAAGAATGTGTTTTTAGCTTATGATGGCTTAAAAATAATAATTTAAATTTAAAATAAAATGAAACAAAGAATTTTCATGTACTTGTTTGTATTTACGCTGCTAATTGTATTATTTCAATACGTTAGCGCAAAGCGAATTTTTGTAGATATTGATAACCAGTTAGTAAGTGCTAAAAAAGAAGTTATTAAATATAAGGATTCTGTAGCTGTTTTGAGAAAAGATAATTGGGATTTAGCTCATTTTAATTTAGATCGAAACGAGGATGCTATTACGTATTTTGAAAACGATGGTTATAAAATAGACGAATTAATTCCCTTTATAAAAGACGAGCTTTATAAATTAAATGAAACAAAAGGACAGCATCCAATAATACCCTATGGAGCAAGTTCTGGCCGAAAAATGCTTTTAAATACTGTGAAAATGCTTAATCACAAATGGATAATAGCCGATTTTTCTGATGGTGAATATTGGGGTGAAATTTTTATAACCTATGAAATTACAGGAAACAAAGAATTAAAATTTAAATTGGTAGAGTCTTTCCTGTATCCATTTGATTAAATAGGTTTTTTATTTAATTCTGTATGCCACGCCTTGTTCTTTTCTTATTGTTTCACCCTCATTGAACGCAGCCTTTGCGTATTCAAAAGTATAAGACGTATCTGTTGTTTTTAATATTTTCATATGTATGGGGTCTTTCTCTGAAATTGACTTAGGGTTTATTTTATACAAAATGAATTCACAGTCGTTAACCCATTTAACCTCCGAGCTATCAATCTTACCGTCGTAAAAATTGATACTTAAGCGCTCTGTTCTTTTAAAAGTTGCAGTTTTAGCTACACCGTTGATATTAAAATTAAAACGAAAATCACCCGTTCTATAATCCTTGCAATTACGATTAACTTCATAACAACTACTGAGGCAAAAAAGGCTTAAAACAAGTAAAATTCTCATAGAAAAATATTTAAATTCAAAGTTAATAAACCATTTCCAATAGGCATAATAGTATATCAGATATCGCAAATTTTATTCTAATACTAAGAGAGGATAGGAGGGAAGGCTTGTCTTTAAAAAACGAAACGCCTTAAACACTATTGTTATAACTTTTAAAACTCCCATCGGCGTAAAATATTACAATCCGGTCAATAGCCTTATCTTTTTTTATTTCTGGCACAGGAAAGTCTTCTTGTGAGTTAACCATTTCTTTCGAATTACTTTCAGGTGCAGAATACGCGGTGTTTACATTTGTAAACTCACTGCTTTGTTTCTTAATTTCTTTAGTTTTTGGAAAATTTCCTTCACCGTTACAAAGCCAATAAAAATCTACACTAGGGAAAGCTACTAGTGTTTTTAAAATAAAATCTAAACTCGGCTTATTTCTGCCTGACAAAATATGAGATATACTTGAGCGCTGCACGCTAACTTTTTCAGCGAATGAAGAGGCTGATTCATCATAGTAATCTAAAACGCTATGGAGTCTTTTAATAAAATCTTCAGTGTTTACCATTGTGAATTTTAAAGTATTCAAGCATTAAGTTACAAATGTAACAATATAATTTACAATATTAAAATATATTCTATGAAACATAAATAAACACCTACAGTAATTGTTTATATTAAGTGCACTAAAACACTGATAAAAAGCATTTTATGTTTTTATTATTAGTGTTTATAAAAAATATATGAATTTAATTTTTGAATCATATTAATGTGTTTATTTCTGTAAACAAAAGCAGGTCAAGGGTTGTTCACAAATGTAACTTTAGGTTTGTTTACAAATGTAACACGGTAATTATTTACATTTGTTTACATAAATACCACCTTATGACTTTAGAAACAATAAATACACTATTCTCAAAATATAAAGAGACTCAATTACAGCATCGCTATATTACCAATACACACATAGAGCCTTTATTAAAAAAAATTAACAAAACAGCACACATTAAAATTGTTGGTCAATCCGTTTTAAAGCGCCCTATATATGGCTTGAAGGTGGGTTGTGGCGAGAAACGAATTTTAATGTGGTCTCAAATGCACGGAAACGAATCAACCACTACAAAGGCGTTGTTCGATTTGTTAAATACGCTCATAAACCCTGAAGCCGACTGTAACTATATACTACAAGCCTGTACCTTATATATTATACCAGTGCTAAATCCCGATGGAGCCTTAGCTTACACACGTATAAATGCTAATGAGATTGATTTGAATAGGGATGCTCAAGACTTAACGCAGCCTGAAAGCATAGTATTGCGTGATGTTTTTAAAAGCTTTAAGCCTCATTTTTGCTATAACCTACATGGGCAGCGAACAATATTTAGTGCTGGAAAAATAAACAAATCGGCTGTAGTCTCGTTTTTAGCGCCAGCCCAAGACAAGGCGTGTACTGTAACTCCAAATAGAAAAATAGCTATGGAAGTTATTGGTTTTATGAATCGGACTTTGCAACAGGTTATACCGGATCAAGTGGGTGTTTATGATGATGCTTTTAATTTGAATTGCGTAGGTGATACGTTTCAGTCTGAAAACGTTCCAACTATATTGTTTGAAGCTGGACATTACCCTAACGATTATGGTCGAGAAGTAACACGCAAACTTATTTACATGTCCTACTTAACTTCCTTAGATTATGTTTCAAAAAAGGAAGTCACCGGAAATGAATTTGAGGCATACTTTAATATCCCCGAGAATAGCAAATGCTTTCTAGATATTATTATAAGAGAAGCAAAAGTTGGTGGTAAACTAGTGGATATTGGCATTCGATACAAAGAGGTTTTAGTCGATAATAAAATTGAGTTTATTCCTGTAATTGATAAAATTGAAACGTTGAGTGCTTTTTATGGACATAAGGAAATTCAAGCAAATAGAGCAGAGGTGCTAAGTGCAGAAAGCAAAATACTACATTTAGGTTACGAAAACGATTTCGTTGTTATGAATGGCAGAAAACTGTTTCTCTTTGTAAAATAAAGGCTATAAAGAGTGATTATTTTTATATAAAATGTATTAATTTTGCCGATTATATACGAATATGTAATTATGGGGAAAATAAAGTTAGACGAAATAGATCATCAAATTCTTGATATGTTAATAGATAACACAAGAATACCATTTACTGATATTGCTAAAAAATTACTAATATCGGCAGGGACAGTTCATGTTCGAGTAAAAAAAATGGAAGAAGCTAGTATTATTAGAGGTTCATCGTTAATGTTAGATTACAAAAAACTAGGATATTCATTTATAGCCTATGTAGGTGTTTATTTAAAAAACACGTCGCAAACAAAATTTGTTTTGGAGCGTATAAATGAAATTCCACATGTTACTGTTGCTCATATAACAACGGGTAAATTTAATATTTTTTGTAAAATTAGAGCAAAAAGTACAGAGCACGCCAAGGAGATTATATTCCTTTTAGACGACATAGAAGGTGTTTATAGAACAGAAACTATGATTTCTCTTGAAGAAAGTATAAATGATAAAAAACGTTTAATGCATTCTATATTTAACGAAATGTAGTTTTGCGATAAATTATCACAACCATTAGAAGCTCTTTTTTTAAAGGGCTTTTTTTCTTACTAATAATTACTTATCTTGCTTGTTGTTTGTTTAATAAAATTGCAAACAAACACATTGCTTTCTGTAGTTGTTTAAAATGTATTGTTGTAAAATTAAAAAACAGCATACATCAGTTTTTTGGTTTATTAAAGTACTATATGTATAAATTCTACTGCATTTAAGGCGTGCAGTTAACAGTGCTTTTGAAAGATATTTTATAGTGTAAACTGCACTTTCTTTATTTGCTAAATAGTGTTATTAAGCTAAGCGTAATAAGTTTAATATCTAAGAAAAAGTTTTGCTTTTTTATGTATAGCTTATTATATTTAATTTTGTTTGGTATGATGGAGTTTATAAAATACTCTTCAGGACATTTAGCAGCTTTTAAAAAATTCACTTCATTACGGTACTTTAAAGAAGCTAAACCTGTAATGCCCGGGCGAACTTTAAGAATTTGCATATCGGATTTAGAGTAGAAATTAACGTAATAGCGTAGTTCTGGCCTTGGTCCAACAAGGCTCATGTTGCCCTTAATGATGTTAATTAATTGTGGAATTTCGTCAATTTTATAAAGCCTCAAATAATATCCAATTTTGGTTATTCGGGGGTCTTTATCACCAAGTGTAAGTAGTCCTTTTTTATGCGATTGTATCCGCATAGTCCTGAATTTGTAAATATTAAAACTTTTATTATTTAACCCAACGCGACTTTGTGTAAAAATAATAGAGCCTTTGGAGTCTATCTTAATCGCTAAAGATACTAATAGTAAAATAGGGAATAATAAGATTAGTGCCATGATTGAAAATACCACGTCGAATAATCTTTTTAACATATTAATCTATAATTTTTACATCTAATAGCGTTGCCACATCATCGCAATTTTCAATCTGTAATGCCAATTCATTATCGTTATATTTGCCTTCCACAATATAAATACCACAAGGTTTCACTCTAGGATTGCTTTGCGAGAAGTTAACATCTCCCTTTCTTAAAATGAATTTTATTGAAGCAGTATCAATCGATTTGTTTTCTAATAACTTTAACACATTTTGGTTATAGTTAAGTGTTTTTAAGTTTATGTTTTTTAAAACACGTGCATCTGGACCGTAACTACATGATGTTTTTTTTCCGCTTAAAAAAAAAGCTAAAACGACTAATCCTATAGAAAACCCACCAAGGTAATAGCCAATGCGTTGAATAATTTTCATTTAATATTCGTAATTTTTATTTTCTAAATTAATTAAAATATTAATAAGTTAGCATCGGTATACTTTAAGTCGAACCATTCGCCTACCGGTTTGCTAGTTAAAATACCGTGGTAAAAGTACAATCCATTTTTTAAACCCTTATCAAATCTTAAGGAATTTTCTATACCGCCATCTTCAGCTATGTTTAACAAATATGGCGTAAAGATGTTACTTATTGATACCGTAGCGGTTCGCGGGTATCTAGCAGGTATGTTTGGTACGCAATAATGAAGCACATTGTGTTTAAGGTAGGTGGGGTACTTATGCGAGGTAACATCACTAGTTTCAAAACAGCCACCCATATCTATACTTACGTCAATAATAATAGCGCCTTTTTTCATGGCTTGGACCATGGCATCAGATACTACAATTGGCGCTCTGTTTGTTCCTCTTACTGCACCTATTACAACATCACAGCGTTTTAGCGCCTTTAATAGGTTTTTTGGCTGTATGGTGGATGTGAAAAGCGGCCTACCTACTTGCGCTTGTATTCTTCTTAGTTTTGTTATTGAATTATCAAACACTTTAACATTAGCTCCTAAGCCTAAAGCGCTTCTTGTGGCAAATTCCCCAACGGTACCTGCTCCTAGAATAACAATTTCAATAGGTGGAACACCGCTAATATTACCAAACATTAAGCCGTTACCGTTTTTAGTGTCCGAAAGCAATTCTGATGCAATTAATATCGATGCTGTTCCTGCAATTTCACTTAATGATCTTACTGCTGGATAACTCCCATCGGTGTCTCTTATAAACTCAAAAGCTAATGCTGTAATTCGTTTTGAAGCTAAAGCCTCGAAGTATTTTTTTGTTTGTGTTTTAAGTTGTAATGCCGAAATTAGAATAGTCTGCGGGTTTAGAAGCTCAATTTGATCGAGAGTAGGAGGTTCTACCTTTAAGATCATGGGGCAAGAAAATACTTTAGCTGTATCTTTTGTAATTTCCGCCCCCGCTTCGCTATAATCTTTATCGCTAAAATTAGCACCCTTACCAGCTCCAGATTCTAATAACACTCTATGCCCATTGTTTACTAAAGCGTAAACAGCATCAGGAGTTAAGCAAACGCGTTTTTCCTGGTATGCCGTTTCTTTTGGTATGCCAATAAATAGTTCGCCTTTTTTTCTATATATCTCCAGCGTCTCTTCTTGTGGTAAAAGCTGTTGCTTTGTGAAAGGCGAAAGTGGTTGTTTCGACATGATTTTTTCTATTTAATGGATTTAAAATTACAAATTAATTTTTGAACCGCAGGGAGAATCTTGAAATATTTAAGCCTTTAGCTAGTTAATTCTTTTATAGGGAAATATAGTATTTGTAGATCTTTAAATTTAATGCTTTATGATTATAAAGGGTGTTCTTTTGTAGTTGCTGAAGCTATTGCGCTTCTTACTCTTTTTTTTTTTTTTTGCATGTTAATTACTTTTAAACATCATGTGAGTTGTAGTTTTTAGCAATCTAGATTTGCCTTTAGGTAAGAAGAGGTGGCTGCATCAGGTAAAGCCGATTTTTTTAAGTTAATTTTCTAAACAAAAATCCTGTTTTGTGATTTTGCTGCATTTTTTATTTAATGAATGAAAATACTACAAGAAGTTCCAAATCCTCTATCACTAACTCCAGCAACATAAATTGATTTCAATTTTTCACCTTTATACAATTCATTAATTTTAATATCAGCTTTATAAATATACTCACCTTTCTTGTTCGGGTAAATTTTAGTAATTGTAATATTTGCTACAAAATCAGATTGAATATACTTTTCCGTAATAATTGGTGGGCCACAATCACAAGCAAAAACTCCGATTAAAAACAGAAACATCAATATTTGCTATTTTTTTTCATAATTGCGGGTAACTGTTAAGTAGTCTCTAAAACTAAAATGCGTTTATTGTAATCATCTAAGCTTAAATTAACTTTACAGTAGTTTCTATTTAAAAGTGGTTCTATTTTTTCAGGCCATTCAATAAATATCCAATGATCAGAATCTAAATAATCTTCAATGCCGAAGTTGTAGGCCTCTTCTAAGTCGTTAATTCGATATAAATCAAAATGAAAAATTTTATCATCATTTAATTTATATTCATTTACAATTGAAAACGTTGGGCTGGTAACAGGATCTTGGCTGCCAAGGGTTTTTATTAAAGATTTTATAAGTGTAGTTTTACCTACACCCATATCACCATAAAACAAAAATATTTTTGTTCTAGATTGCTCTAAAATTAAACTAGAAATTTTAGGCACCTCATTAATTTCGTAACGAATTCTCAATTTTTTTATTTTGAACAAAATTAACTATAAATTACAGCTTTTACTAATTAATAAAAATGATAATTTATGGTTAAGCCTCTGTTAAATTAATTTATTTTGGATTAAATACGGCAAAAGGGATAATCATCTCTTCTAAGGAAATCCCTCCGTGTTGGTAGGTGTTCCTGTAGTAACTCACATAATGGTTGTAGTTGTTTGGGTAAGCGAAAAACAAATCATTTTTAGCAAAAATATATGAACTAGTCATATTAATTACGGGTAGATGGAGCTCTTTTGGGTTTGAGGCAGCTAGCACATCTTTGCTATCATAAGTTAAACTACGCCCTGTTTTGTAACGCAAATTCAAACTAGTGTCTTTGTCGCCTATAACTTTGGATGGGTTTTTAACATTAATAGTACCATGATCTGTGGTTAGAATTAATTTAATACCTAGTTGCTGTGCTTGTTGAATCATGTCTAAAAGTGGTGAGTTTTTAAACCAACTTAAGGTTATAGATCTATAAGCTTTGTCGTTAGATGCTAGCTCTTTTATAACTTCCATTTCTGTTTTGGAATGGGATAACATGTCAACAAAATTATAAACGACAACAGATAAATCTACATCTTTTAGAGCCTTAAAATTTGCAGCTAATTTTTTTCCATTTTTAAGATTTGTTATTTTATGGTACTCGTAGCTTAAATGCGATAACCCTAAGCGCTTCAGTTGGGTTCGTAAAAAGTCTTCTTCGTGTAGGTTTTTCCCGCCTTCATCAGTATCGTTTTTCCAATATTCAGGAAATAATTTTTCCATATCACTAGGCATTAATCCTGAAAAAATGGCGTTTCTAGCGTATTGCGTTGCTGTGGGTAGTATGCTATAAAAAGCTTCTTCCTTTTCTTTTTTGTAATAATTACTTATTAAGGGTTCAAAAACCTTCCATTGATCGTAACGCAAGTTGTCTATTACTATTAATAAGGTGGGTTGTTCCTTGCTTATTTCTGGAACTATGTTTTCCTTAAATAAGGTATGAGACATTATAGGAGCTTCTACATTAGGTTTAAACCAATTAGTGTAATGCTTGTCTATAAATTTACCAAATTGAAGATTAGCTTCATTTTTTTGTGATTCTAGAATCTCGAACATGCCAACATCTTCTATATCTTCTAGTTGAATCTCCCAATACACTAATTTTTGGTATAAGCTAACCCATTCTTCAAAACTATTAATCATACCTAAGTCCATAGCAATTTTTCTAAACTCTTGCTGGTAGTTGGCTGTTGTTTTTTCAGACACTAATCTAGAATGGTCTAAATTCTTCTTTAAGCTTAATAAAATTTGATTGGGATTAACAGGTTTAATTAAGTAATCGGCTATTTTGTTTCCAATAGCCTCCTCCATAATATATTCTTCTTCACTTTTGGTTATCATTACCACAGGAAGGTTGTCTTTTTTTTCTTTTATTTCATGCAACGTTTCCAAGCCGGTTAAGCCAGGCATGTTTTCATCTAAAAAAACAATATCAAAATTATGCTCCTCAATAATATCAATAGCTTCAGTACCGCTTTTGCATGTTGTAACCTTGTAGTTTTTCTTTTCAAGAAATAAAATATGTGGTTTTAATAAATCAATTTCATCATCAACCCAAAGTATTTTTATCATGGTGCTTAATTATTTATATTATTAATTCTTTTCTTCTAATTACTCTTAATGCGTTTATATTTGTAATATACGTAATCTAAATATTAAAACTTGAATAAACTTAAAATCTTAAACGACCCAATTTACGGATTTATTACAATACCTAACTCCTTGATTTTTGATTTAATACAGCATAAGTACTTCCAGCGCTTACGCCGAATAACACAAATGGGTATGTCTTATTTAGTATATCCCGGTGCTCATCACACAAGATTTCATCATGCTATTGGTTGCGTTCATTTAATGCAGCAAACTGTTAATGTGCTTCGTTTTAAAGGGGTTGAGATTTCAGATAAAGAAGAAACAGGTCTTTATGTTGCCATATTATTACACGATATTGGTCATGGTCCATTTTCACACGCTATGGAACATTCTATAGTTAATAATGTATCTCACGAGGCTATTTCTCTATTGTTTATGGAGCGTTTAAATGAAGAATTTAACGGAAGTTTAACGCTAGCTATTCAGATTTTTAAAGGTGAATACTCAAGAAAATTTATGTACCAGTTAATCTCTGGTCAATTTGACATGGATAGAGCAGACTATTTAAAACGTGATAGTTTTTACACGGGGGTGGCTGAAGGCAATATAAATAGCGAACGTTTGATTACTATGCTTAATGTTGTAAAAGACGAGCTAGTTATTGAGGAAAAAGGTATTTATAGCGTAGAGAAATTTATCATTGCTAGGCGTTTAATGTATTGGCAAGTTTATTTGCATAAAACAGGATTAGTGGCAGAACAATTACTAATAAGGGTTTTAAAACGTGCTAAAGAGTTATTTGATTTAGGGCATAAACTGGAAGCTAGTAGTGCATTGGTGTATTTTATGGAAAACAAAATATCTACTAGTAATTTTAGTACGGAAACACTACAGGTATTTTCTCAATTAGATGATTTTGATATAATTTCAGCTATGAAGCAGTGGCAGTTTCATGATGACTTTGTGCTTAGTAATTTATGCGAAATGATAATTAATAGAAATTTGTTGAAAATTAAGATTAAAAACAAAAAAATTAAAAATAACAGCTTAATTAAGTATACCAATAAAATTATTGAACGGTATAATATTTCAAGGGCCGAGGCAGGTTACTTTGTGTTTACTGGTAGCATTTCTAACCAAGCATATCAGCTTGATACAGATCATATTAATATTTTGCACAAGTCGGGTAAAATTGAAGATATTGTAAAAGCTTCCGATCAACTTAATCTCAAGGCGTTATCAAAACCGGTTACGAAGTATTATATATGTTTCCCTAAATTAAATAAATAATAAACTTAACTCCTTTGACGCTCCTTAAAATGATGTAAATTAATACTTTATATTTAATTTTGTTTTTGTATTAAAATCTTTATAGGTGTTATTTAAATCAAGCATTATAATATTGGATTGCTTTTTAATTGGTAACAAAAAAGTATTTTTAATTTTTACTTCTTTTAATTGATTTATTTAATAAACAAATCGCTTTTGCGTGATGTTCGCTAGGTTTTAAATTTAGCGCTTTTGGTTTTAGTGCTTTTTCATCAATTTCCTAATAAGTTGTATTACTTAAATATATATTAAAAAATGTTTTCGAAATTTTATTATCTACAGAAGGGTTTGGTGTTAAGAAATCCTTGCTATCAAAATCAATTTCAAGTATTAATACTTCGTCGCGCTCCACAATATTAAAGGCTACTATTGCCTAATTGTGAGAAGTATAGCTATTTAAAAATATTAAAAGCATACTTGTTAATGGTTTTATTTTTCGAAAATAAACGTTGTCTCAGGAATGGATATCATGTAAATATTATTAAGGCTGATGTTTTAAAAAAAAGTTCACTAGCCACTCATTAGTCCTAGTTAATCTTGTAATGTTTCCAGGTAATTATGGATTTAAGTCAAGCTTAGAAATCCTGTAATACGGTTCTGGTACTCTTAGGAGAAACAAAGCGAAAATTACGATTTGGGTAGTTGTTCGAGTATACAGTTCCCTGGTCGTTTTTAATAGTATCATAATCTAATGCTTCAATTATAGCAAGATATGTTGTCCTGTTATTTGGTGGAGGCGTAATATATGTTCTGGTTGGGGATGGTTGGAAAGGTGTGCGCGGTGCAACATGTGTGAGCTGTAAGGAAACCAGGGCTTTGATTGATCTGCTATCCATTAGATTGCTCTATTTGTAAAGTAAGAGGTGGTGTATCTTGAATTTGTTTTATTGTACTGTCTGAGTTTAATTTAATCTAATAATCTACTTCCAAAGAAAAAAAACACCTTTATAATTAAGGTACGCGCGTATCCGCTGGGCGACTACAATTAGAAGAGTTATCACTAGCAAGGCACCATTTACTAATAATAGCCATGCTATAATTGGCAGGCTTTTGATTTGTTATTTTAGTAAAAAGAGAATTGTTATTATTAAGCTCAAGTATTAAAGACGGCCTTATAACGCCATTTTTTACGCTGTGCTTACCGCTCATTATAGTGGTCTGAGTAGTTTAGCGTGGGTTTATTAGGTGTATTATTGATTTTCACTTCAAAACCAGGTATGGAATCAATACCTAAGTTATCAATTATAATGAGTAAGATGTTAGGTTTTTGTTACTGTATAGAAGTAAAAATAGTATAAAACAAAATAATGTTAACATATAAAACAACTGCGTCTTTAAAGGTTTAATTGAGCGATTTAATTATGCGAAATTATAATTTAGATTTTTATTAAAAGGATTAAGGTTGATGCAGGCTGTAAAAACAGCTGTGTTTGTTTTAAGAAATAACTTACATAAAAAGTTGGTAATTAAAAATTAAAGAGAAAAAAAAGCACACGTAGATATATAAATAATATCTACGGTTAAACTTTAATGCATTTTTCCTATTTTTGCCCGGCTAGATATATTAAATAACTAAAATTAATAAAGTGTGAAATTTACGGCACAACAAATAGCAGGTATTTTAGAAGGTGAAGTTGTGGGTAATCCAGATACAGAGGTTTCAAAGGTGTGTAAAATTGAAGAGGGCTTTAAGGGGGCTTTAACTTTTTTAGCGAACCCTAAGTATACAAATCATATTTACACCACTAAGGCTTCAATTACTATTGTTAATAAAACCTTTATTCCTGATCAACAAATCAGTACGACCTTAATCAAGGTGGATGATGCTTATGAAGCTTTCTCTGAGCTTTTAAGATATTATGATCAAGCTAAAAATAATAAATTAGGTATTGAACAACCTGTATTTATAGCAAAATCTGCTAATTATGGTAAATCTATTTATTTGGGTGCTTTTTCCTACATTGGCGCAGGTGTTAAAATTGGTAATAATGTAAAAATTTACCCAAACAGTTATATTGGTGATAATGCCATTATAGGCGATAATACAGTTGTGTTTTCTGGTGCAAAAATTTATTCGGAATGTGTAATAGGGCAAGGTTGTGTTATTAATTCTGGTGCTATTATAGGTGCAGATGGTTTTGGTTTTGCGCCAAACTCAAATGGTCAATACAGTAAAGTTCCTCAAATTGGTAATGTGGTTTTAGGTGATTTTGTAGATATCGGTGCAGGAACAACAATAGATAGGGCTACTTTAGGATCTACAGTTATTAAAGATGGTGTAAAATTAGATAATCAGATTCAAATAGCGCATAATGTTGAAATAGGTAAAAACACAGTAATTGCTGCTCAAACCGGAGTTGCTGGTTCAACCAAAATTGGTGCCGGTTGCCAAATAGGAGGCCAAGTGGGTATTGCGGGGCATATAGCTATTGGTAATAATGTACGTATCCAGGCGCAATCTGGTATAGCAAGAAATATAAAGGATAATGAAGTTTTACAGGGCTCACCTGGTTTTAATTATTCAGATTGGAATAAATCTTATGTGCATTTTAAAAATTTACCTAAAATTATTAAAAATATAAGTGAAATTGAAAAAAAAATAGATGGGAATAATTAACACTCAAATCAAACAAAAAACCATTAAGGAGCCTGTTTCCTTAACAGGAGTAGGGCTGCATACAGGGGAGGACGTAACCTTAACTTTCAAACCAGCTATTGCTAACGCAGGATTTTCATTTAAAAGGGTTGATTTAGAAGGGGAGCCTGTTATTGCTGCCGATGCAAATCTTGTAACAAACACGCAACGCGGAACTTGTTTAGAGAAAAATGGTGTTACCATCCAAACGTCCGAGCATGTTTTAGCTGCATTAGTCGGTTTGGATATCGACAATGTAATGATAGAGCTTAATGCTGCCGAGCCGCCAATAATGGATGGGTCGTCAAAGTTTTTTGTAGCAGCTATTGAAAAAGCCGGTATTGTAGAGCTTAATGCTTTTAGGGAGGAGTTTGTTGTAACAGATGTTATATCTTATGTTGACGAAAAATCGGGCAGTGAAATACTTATAACGCCATCTAAGTCGTATCAAGTAACTACTATGGTGGATTTTGGTACTAAGGTTTTAGGGACGCAAAATGCTACGTTAAATCAGATTTCAAATTTTAAAAAAGAAATTTCAAGCTCACGTACATTTAGTTTTCTTCATGAAATTGAAATGCTGCTAGAGCACGGCTTAATTAAAGGCGGAGATCTTAACAATGCAATTGTATATGTGGATAAGGAACTATCTGCAGAGACTATGGAGAAATTAAAGGTAGCATTTAAAAAAGACACCATTTCTGTTAAACCAAATGGTATTTTGGATAATTTAACACTACATCACCCTAATGAAGCTGCGCGCCATAAGTTATTAGACGTTTTAGGCGATTTAGCGCTTGTTGGCACGAGAATTCGTGGTAAAATAATAGCCAACAAACCTGGGCACTTTGTTAATACGGAATTTGCCAAAAAATTATCAAAAATAATTAAAAATGTAAGATGTAATAATGTCCCAAATATCGATTTGAATCAGCCGCCTTTAATGGATGTTGTTCAAATTATGGATATGTTGCCACATAGACAGCCTTTTTTATTGATAGACAAGGTTTTTGAGCTGACAACCAACCATGTTGTAGCTACAAAAAACGTAACCATGAATGAGGAGTTTTTTAAAGGTCATTTCCCTGGACAACCGGTAATGCCAGGCGTTTTAATTGTTGAAGCTATGGCGCAAACGGGTGGTGTTTTAGTTTTAAACACAGTGCCTGATCCAGAAAACTATTTAACTTTTTTCATGAAAATGGATAAAGTTAAATTTAAACAAAAAGTAAGTCCTGGAGACACATTAATTTTTCACTGCTCATTAATTACTCCAATACGACGTGGCATTTGCCACATGCAAGGTTATGCTTATGCAAACGGCAAACTATGTGCGGAAGCTGAATTAATGGCGCAAATATCAAAAGTAAAATAATTATGAATCAACCTTTAGCTTACGTGCATCCAGGTGCAAAAATCGCAAAAAATGTTGTTATAGAGCCTTTTACAACTATTTATAACAATGTAACAATTGGCGAAGGTACATGGATAGGTAGTAATGTTACTATAATGGAAGGTGCTAGAATAGGTAAAAATTGCAATATTTTTCCAGGCGCAGTAATTTCTGGAGCACCACAAGATTTAAAATATAAAGACGAAGATACCACCGTCGAAATTGGTGACAATGTTACTATTAGAGAGTGTGTTACCATAAACCGAGGTACTACAGATAGAATGAAAACCGTTATAGGTGACAATTGCTTAATAATGGCATATTGCCATATTGCTCATGACTGTATTGTAGGTAAGAATTGCATATTTTCAAATAATAGTACCTTAGCAGGACATATTACGGTTGGTGATTATGTAGTTTTAGCTGGTATGACGGCTGTACACCAATTTGTTTCCGTAGGTAATCATGCTTTCGTAACAGGTGGGTCCTTAGTAAGAAAAGATGTACCTCCTTTTGTTAAAGCAGCTAGAGAGCCTTTATCTTATGTAGGTATAAATTCTGTTGGCTTGAGACGTCGTGGTTACACTACAGAGAAAATTAGAGAAATTCAAGATATATTCAGAATTCTTTATCAGAAAAATTACAATAACACGCAGGCGGCAGAAATTATAGAAGCAGAGATGGAAGCAACTACCGAGCGTGATGAGATACTTCAATTTATTAAAAATTCGCATCGGGGTATTATGAAGGGGTATTTTAAATCAAATTAAGTATAAGATTTAAAATTCTTTATTAAAGCAGTGTAGGATTGCTTTAAATATTTAAATACATAGTAATAGTTAAAATAAATTAAAAACCAACAATATAAAATACATGGCAACTACAAGTGATATTAGAAATGGATTGTGTCTAAAATATAATAACGATATTTACAAAATAATAGAATTTTTACATGTAAAGCCAGGTAAAGGCCCGGCATTTGTAAGAACCAAAATGAAGAGTGTGACTAGTGGAAAAGTTTTAGACAATACATTCTCTGCAGGTCATAAATTAGAAGATGTTCGTGTTGAAACACATAAATTTCAATTTTTATATAATGATGGGGAATTTTATCATTTTATGAACGAATCTGACTATACTCAAATTCGCTTATTAGAAGCTGCTTTAGATAATCCTGGATTAATGAAGGAAGGAGAGGTTGTAACCGTATTAATTAACACGGAAGATAATATGCCGCTTTCTGTAGACTTGCCTGCAAGTGTTATATTGGAAATCACAGCAACAGAACCTGGAGTAAAAGGTAATACAGCTACCAATGCTACTAAGCCTGCAACTGTGGAAACAGGAGCTACTGTAAACGTTCCTTTATTTATCAATGAAGGTGATAAAATTAAGGTTGAAACAGCTAAAGGAACTTATAAAGAGCGCGTTAAGTAGTAGTACAAGATTTGTAATGCTCTTTTTTTTTACAAACCATTAGCTAGCAATTGTTTAATGCTAATAGCCCGCAATTTTAAAAAAAAGACGTGAATTTTCCTAAGTTATATATTTTAAAAGAAATATCAGAATTAATAAACTTTAAATTTGTGTATTATGTAACTTTCTAAGTTCTTGGTGTAAGTGAAATTCATATACTTAAGTTTGGTGATATTGTTTTTGTGGATCATCCAAATTTGATGTTTTAATAAAAACACTAATTTCTTTGAGCGCTTTTGTAAGCGCAACTGAAGCAATTTCAATATCTGTAAAAACAAGAAAGAACACAACTATTCAGTCAAACAGTTTTATTAGGCATAATTCAATAATAGGAGATCACACAGCTCTTTATTCGAGTTGTGCTTTAGGTGTTAATGCTTTTTATTGCAAAAAAAAGACCAGAAAGGGTTTGATCGTTTAAAATCTTGCGGACGTGTACTTGTAAAAGATCATGTCGATATTAGTGTAGGTTATATTATTGATAGAGGTGTTTTTGGCGATGTTATAATCGAAAAAGGAACAAAGCTAGATAATTTAATTCAAGTTGGTCACGATATCGTAATAGTTGAAAATTGTTTAATCGTTTCTCAATCAGGTATAGCAGGTTGTGTTATTACTGAAGACAAAGTTCTGCTTTTTTGTAGTGTAAGCAGTTGTAACAAGTGGTATTAATATTAGTAAAGGTTCTATTTCGTAAGGGTCTATTGTGTAAGAGTGATCTGGTGTTGTTAAATCAATTGAGGGCGGTAAAACCTGTTGAGAAGTTTTAATACAAGAAGTTTGCGCAAAGCTTAAAGAAATGGTTGATATTAAACAAATTCCAAATATTTTAAAACAAATAAAAAATTAAGATAATTAAAGACAAAAAGTAATTTCAAAAAATTATATTTGTTAAACAATATCAAAAATAAAAATATGAGTGTTTTAGTAAATAAAGATTCCAAAATTATAGTTCAAGGTTTTACAGGAAGCGAAGGTACATTTCATGCAGAGCAAATGATCGAATATGGCACTAATGTAGTAGGTGGTGTTACACCAGGTAAAGGTGGTCAATCACATTTAGATAGACCTGTATTTAATACCGTAAAAGAGGCTGTAGATAAAGCTGGTGCAGATACCACTATCATTTTTGTGCCGCCAGCATTTGCTGCTGATGCTATCATGGAAGCTGCCGATGCAGGAATTAAAGTTATTATAACTATTACAGAAGGTATCCCTGTTGCAGATATGATTACAGCATCTAGTTATATTAAAGATAAAGATTGCAGATTAATCGGTCCTAATTGCCCTGGTGTAATTACGCCTGGCGAAGCAAAAGTAGGAATTATGCCAGGTTTTGTTTTTAAAAAGGGTAAAGTTGGTATTGTGTCTAAGTCTGGAACCTTAACTTATGAAGCAGCGGATCAGGTTGTAAAACAAGGTTTAGGTATTACTACTGCCATTGGTATTGGTGGGGACCCAATAATCGGGACCACTACAAAAGAAGCTGTAGAGTTACTAATTAACGATCCAGAAACAGAAGCTGTAGTTATGATTGGAGAAATAGGCGGGCAATTAGAAGCAGACGCTGCACATTGGTACAAGGCTAGCGGAAGCAAAAAACCAGTAGTAGGGTTTATAGCAGGGGAAACAGCTCCTGCAGGTAGAACTATGGGGCACGCCGGTGCTATTGTTGGAGGAAGTGACGATACTGCGCAGGCTAAGAAAAAAATTATGAAGGAATGCGGAATTCATGTTGTAGATTCTCCGGCAGAAATTGGTAAAAAAATAAAAGAAGTAATCGGTTAAAAAAATATTTCAACTTATTACAAAATCCGTTAACCTTATCAGGTTGGCGGATTTTTTTTGTTTTTTAAATTAATTATGACGCTATTAGTGTATTATCCATTTTTCAGGTATTTTGCATGGAGCTTTATTTTAGGTAAGTGTAATTGAAAGTTTTAATAATTATATTTATTTTAATCGTGAACCTAGTAACCTGAGTTCGATTAATACAAAGTAAGTTGGTTTTTATTAACGGTTCGATATTTTATAGATGGTTTTTTAGGCAAAAAGCTATAAGCAATAAGACCTGCCACGATATTTGATAAGAAGTTAGTAAAGCTTCTATGTCTAG
>CALGNX010000016.1 GCA_937958265.1 uncultured Algibacter sp.
AGACATAGAAGCTTTACTAACTTCTTATCAAATATCGTGGCAGGTCTTATTGCTTATAGCTTTTTGCCTAAAAAACCATCTATAAAATATCGAACCGTTAATAAAAACCAACTTACTTTGTATTAATCGAACTCAGGTTAAATAACTTGAATTATATAGTACCTATATGGGAAAGAAAATCAAAGCGTAGCCCTAGCTACGGTTCTGTTCTATTTTGAAATAGAGCTGCGATAGAAACGAATTGTTAGTCTTCTTTTACATTTTAATTGGTATAAGTTAACCTTAATTTGTTATCTGTAAGGGTTTCCATAAATGCAATAATAGCTTTTTGTTCATTTTCAGAAAGGTTAAGATTGCTAAAGGGTAAGGTTTGGTGCGGTAAATTAAAACTTAATGCAGCACCGCCGCCTTTGTTATAAAATTCTACAACCTGTTCTAGCGACTTATAAATGCCGTTGTGCATGTAAGGTGCAGTTAATGCTATGTTCCTTATTGTTGGTGTTTTAAACATTCCTTTATGTAATGCTTCATTAAATTTCCAATAAAATCCAAGATCATTATCCAGTTTTTTATTTTCTGCTGTTTCTGGTACACCAATTACTTCTTTTTCCGTTTCCGTAAAAAAAGGAGGAACAGTGCCATTTGTAAGTGGTAAAAAATGACAGGTTGCACAAAGTCCTTTACCCATAAAAATATTGAAACCTCTTTTTTCTTGATTTGTAAACGTGCGTTCTTCGTCTCTTATATTTCTGTCAAATTTTGAGTTGAATCCATTTAGTGTTGCCACATACGATGCTAAAGCTCTAATAACTTCCTTATTCTGTCTTGGAATTTTTCCATACGCCTGTTTAAAAAGCTTAGTATAAGTACTGTCTTTTAATATAGCATTAGAGAACCTGTGTACATCGCTATTGAATTCTTTTTTATTTGTAAAAACAAGACCGATTTGGCCAATTATAGTTTCTGCTCTACCATCCCAAAAATAACTTTTTTGAAATATACTGTTTAAAAGTGTTGGTGTGTTACGCTGCATTCTATTTCCTGTATTATCTTGCCCTAAAGCGAAACCATCGGTGTAGGCTTTCTCTGGATTATGACAGGTTGCACAAGCCATAGTACCATTTTTTGAAATATTTTTATCAAAAAAAAGTTTTTTCCCCAATGCAATTTGGTCTTTCGTGGGGTTTCTATCATTATTATGTACAAAATACTTGGTATTAAAAGTATTGTCTTCAAAAAAAGTAGGAGCATCAAAATTAAAGGGATAGCGTTCTGTTGGTGTCCAAATATCACTTGTTTTTCGAATATCAACCCAATTGCGAGTTATGGGGTTTAGATAATCTCGAATAAAGGTAAACCTATCAAAATCAATAAAATTTGGATTGTTATGTATATATTTTATTGCCTTGTCTATGTTTGTATTAAATTCGTTGTTTAGTTTTGAGTTTTTCTTTAAAATTAAGTTGCTAATAGTGGCGCTATAAACATATTGTAAACTCGCTAAGGAAATAGCTGTTTCCTTAATGCTTAATTGGCTAATAGGCGTGTCAAAACCGGCCATAGCTAAACTAACAACACGCATAAGTTGTTGGTGTGTAGAAATAAAAAAGCGCTGAGGATTAAGTGCTCTTTTTTCAATACCTTTTTTTAATACAATCAATAAGCCCTTAGTAATGTGAATTTCTTGATTAAGCCTTTCTTTTGTAGTGTTTTTCTCGAAAACACTTTCTTCTATTTTTTGAAAGCCTACGGGCGCAAGTATTTTGCCATTATCCTCTTTATAAACTGGTAATGCAGGACCGTTTACACGGTGCCCAACTTCAGGGTTTAAGTTTGAGGCATAAGGCTCTGCTTTTTTAAATGCTATTCTAGCTTGCTTAAAATAAAATTTAGATTTTTTATTACCAATATCTGTAGCTTTAAGGCTGTCTAAATAGCTTATAGATAGTGCAATGTTTTCTAGATAATAACCTCTTGCCAATTCCCAGTTTATATGGTTTATGGACTTGCTTTTTTCTTGGCCACAAGAAAATATTAAAAATATTAGTGTTAGTAAACTAACAGTTTTTATTATTTTTTTGTTCATAATTGTTTTGTGTCTTTAAATAATAGGATCTCCATTATTATAACAGAGATCCTATTTTAACTTATAAGGTTTTTATAATTTATCTAGGAAGCCCTTTGATGATTACTATTTGAGATGCTTGGTCATCTTCTCTTATACTATTTGTGTGACCATCTAAATTCATGAAATCTGGACTTTCCCAATAATGAGGTTGTACAGCCAAAATAAAAGTGTCGGCAACACCAACTTTGTCAGACACATCAATTAAAGAGCCGTATTCGCCGCTAAAGCTGGTGCTTTTATTTGGGTCTAGATCTTGGCGTACTACCAATTCCATAACCTTTAAAGGGTTGTTACCGTTTAAGTCGGATTGGTAAATTTGTGCAGAATGACCTCTAGAGAATGAGTTAGGATCTTCTTGAGTATATATAAAATGCTCTGTAACACATATATTGTCTGGACTTTGTAATTCTGAAAGGTTACCATCCATGTTATTAGTATCTGTATTACCGCTAATTATTTGAGTTAATTTACCTTCTAATGGGTTTGTTGCATTTAGTTCTAATCTGTAAACTGTACCCCAGTCATTATAAGTGCCTCTACTAGGTCCTCTTCCTGTAACAGCAAAAAATACATTTTTAGCATTTTCATCGCTTCCTTTTTGGTAGTCTACATCTTCAACACGCATAAACTGAGATGCAAAAACAGTATTACATGCCGTTTCCATTTCGTTTTTAGTGTAATTTTTCCCATTTACAATTTCAACAAATTCAATGTCATATTGCCCCTGAAAATCCAAGCTACTTTCATTATATTGCGTATTAGCTACTACGTTTTGTACACCTCCATTACCGTCTGATATTTGTTTTAAGCGTAAAACATATATTTTTCCACCAGTAAAATCTGCATCACCATTTTGAGAATAATACATAGTTACCTGTCCCTCAGATCCGCTTGAGTCGTCATCACCACCAATAATTACAGTCTTACCAGAATAAGCGTTTTTTGGTAACGGTACAGCATTTTCCCAAGAAAATTCTCCTAGTGCATCCAACCCAAAATCGGCTTGTGGTGTAGGTGTGGTTATCCATGGATCAATACCTTTAACATCGTAGGCAATACTTTCAGAAGCAGACAAAAATATATCTTTGGTTCCACCATGAACAGCAGCTTCCCACATGGTGCCAGAACACTGTCTAGCAAAATCTGCTACTCCAGAATTTAGTAAGTAATCGCTGGAAATAGGTTTTAAATTTTTGTCTAGACGAATACGTGCTACAGCGTAGCTATCCTCACAATTTACAACATAAGTAAATCCAGACCCAGTAGGGTCTTTTAAAAAACCTGCACCATCTGCAGATCCTGCTATTTGGAATCCATCAATAACATCGGGTGTAGAAATTAAAGAATAAGCTTCAACAAAATTAAATTGAGAAGCCATAGCTACCAAAGGTTTTGTGGGAGATTTGTTTGTAAACATTAATTCAGTGGGTGAGAAATCTTCTCCGTCTGCACCATCTTGTCCATTTAAGCCATTAATACCATCTTTGCCATCTTCAATATCACAACTTATTACAGTTGTAGGAATAATGGTTAATACGAGTAATAGTGTTAAGGTGTTAATTAAATTTTTCATAAATTATATTAATTTTTGGTTTGTTAATTACACCTCAAAACTATTGTAAGTAGGCTAGATTTATGTTAAGCTATATTTGTTGTTGTATTATTTTAAAGTTATATAGAGGCTTTAAAAATTAACTAACAGTTACCTGGGGAGCTAAATTTATAAGGGTACGTTACCACTTTGTTACCTATGCGTTAAGCCTATTTTTATTTTGTAAGTTAAGGCTCTGTCTTAGTATTAATTAACTCTTAACGTATTTTTTGGATTTCTAAAAATAGAATAGCTGTATATTTACAGCACTTTTAAATACATTATGAAGCAACACTATTTAGCATTTAATAAAACAGGGTATTTTTCACCATTAATTTGTGATTATTTAGATGAAAAGCCACAATTAAATTCATTTTATAATCGATTTCCTAAACTTGATAATTTTAAATATCAAATAGAAGAGAAGTCTTTGTCATTTCCATTGAAAAACAGGAAAACACTTGTTTCAACATTAAAAAAACAATATGAAAGTATAGCGGCTTCTCCTTTAACAAAAAAGCATATTGATAGCTTAAGTTTTGAAAATACATTTACTATTACAACAGGTCATCAACTTAATTTATTTACTGGGCCACTTTATTTTCTTTATAAAATTGTATCGGCAATAAATCTTAGTAAAACATTAAAATCTAAGTATCCTAATAAGAATTTTGTTCCTGTGTATTGGATGGCAACAGAGGACCATGATTTTGATGAAATTAATTATTTTAATTTTAAAGGAAAAAAGTTTCAATGGAATAAAGACGCCAGTGGTGCGGTAGGTCCATTTTCTACGTTAGGTTTAGAGGATGTTTTGGATTTGTTTTCTAAAGATTTAGGAACCACCTTAAATGCCGATTATCTTAAAAATATTTTTAGTAGTGCTTACTTAAAAAATAGTAATCTAGCCGATGCCACTCGTTATTTAGCAAATGAATTGTTTAAGGATTATGGTTTGGTAATTATTGATGCTAATGCGGCAGATTTGAAACGGTTATTTATACCTCAAATTAAAACAGAACTGCTAAATAAAAATGCATATTCCAAGGTTTCCAAAACAAATAAAAAATTAGCTGAAATTTCAGAAACTTATAAAATTCAAGTTAATCCTAGAGAGATTAACTTGTTTTATATTAAAGAAAATTTACGTGAGCGCATTGTTTTTGAAAATGATTTATACAAGGTTTTAAATACAGAAATTACTTGGAGTAAAGCAGATATTTTAAAAGCGGTATTGGCACACCCAGAACGATTTTCGCCTAACGTTATTATGCGGCCTTTATATCAAGAGGTTGTTTTACCAAACCTTTGTTATATTGGCGGCGGCGGCGAGTTAGCTTACTGGTTACAACTTAAGGATTATTTTAATTCTGAGGAAGTGCCTTTTCCTGTATTATTGCTAAGAAACTCGGTTTTAATTCAAACTAAAAAGCAATTAGAAAAACTTGATAATTTAAACATATCAAAAAGCGATTTGTTTTTAAATAAACATTCACTAATTAATAAAAAGGTTAGAGAAATATCTAATATAGATATTGATTTTGCACCTCAGAAAAAACATTTAGAAACGCAATTTGAAAATTTATATGCACTTGCAAAGCAAACGGATAAATCTTTTTTAGGCGCTGTTAAGGCTCAGGAATTAAAGCAGTTAAAAGGGCTTGATAATTTAGAAAAACGACTCCTTAATGCACAAAAAAGGAAGCTATCCGATCATGTTTTTAGATTAACAACTATTCAAAACGAACTATTTCCTGGAGGGAGTTTACAGGAGCGAAATACAAATTTCTCGGAGTTTTATCTAGAGCATGGAGCCGATTTAATACCGTCATTAATAGAAAGTCTAGAGCCACTTAACGGGCGTTTTTTAATTTTAACAATAGAATAATGAAAAGCATGCACAAAGTTGATTTTGATTTAGTTGAATTGACTATGGATACCATGAAGTATGTTATAAATCGCTTATCTTCTAATAAATTAGGAATTGGTAAACCACAAACAGCAGAACATTTAAAAGCTTTAGTAGGAGAAACCATTACAAGCGAGGGTGTTGGAGGTGAACATGCATTTAAACTTTGGCAGGAGCATTTATCAAAAGCAAATGTCTCTATAGATCATCCTAGGCATTTAGCTTTTGTACCTGCATCACCAACCAGAGCAGCAATCATGTTTGATTTAGTAACATCGGCATCAAGTATTCATGGTGCTTATTGGATGGAGGGTGCTGGAGGTATTTTTTGCGAAAACGAAGCTATGCGCTGGATGGTCTCTTTAACCGGTTTGCCAACAGGCGCTTTTGGTGTTTTTACAAGTGGTGGCACCGCTGCAAACCTATCTGCTATTGTTACAGCTAGAGAGTATTGGCGTAGTTTAAACAAAGAAAACAATGTTAAAAAGGGGTTAATTATAACCTCTAGCGGAGCGCACTCATCAGTTAAAGCAATGGCTAAAGTTGCAGATCTTGATATTCTTTTGGTTGAAACTGAAGAACGACTAGAAAAAGCAGCTTTGGAGCGCACAATTAAAAATTTATCTGTTGAACAAAGAGCTTGTTTATTTGCTGTTGTAGCTACCGGTGGTACTACAAACGCAGGTATTATAGACGATTTAGATGGTATTGGAGATACTTGTAAAACAGAAAACTTGTGGTTTCATGTAGATGCGGCTTACGGGGGAGGTGCTTTAGCAGCAGATTCTGTGCGGCATTTGTTTAATGGTATTGAGAAAGCAGATAGTATAACTATCGATCCTCATAAATGGTTGTTTTCTCCTTATGATTGCGGAGCCGTTATTTATAGAAAACCAAAATTAGCAAAAAAAGCACATGCACAAGACGGGTCTTATTTGGATATTTTTAAAGATGAAGGCGCTCGAGGGTTTAACCCAACCGATTACCAAATACAGTTAACTAGACGCGTTAGAGGTTTGCCATTATGGTTTTCACTTGCTACCCATGGTGTTAATAAGTATAAAGAAGCTGTGGAGAAAGGAATCGAATTAGCTCAAATTGCCGGTCGATTAATTAATGAAAATCCAAATGTTGAATTAGTAAGGGCGCCAAGTTTATCTTGTGTTTTATTTAGAAGGATAGGCTGGGAAGCTAACGATTATATGCATTGGACTTATTCGAATCATAAAAAAGGTTTGGCATTAGTTACACCAACAAAATGGAGAAATGGCGCTAGTATTGAGACTGTGTCTCGATTTTGTTTTATTAATCCGGATACCACAGAAAGAGATATAGAGCTGATATTAGATACAATGAATTAATTTTTTTTGTTACTTCACAGCCTGGTACTTTAAATATTATTTAATGTTTATATCTAAAGTATAATAAGAGCTATACGCTTACAATGTTAAAAAAATATTGAAAAAAGAACAAACAGTTAATCCTCAATAGCAAATCAATTACTATTTTTACGCATGCAACACGACAAAGTATTAATATTAGACTTCGGATCGCAATACACACAACTTATTGCCCGTAGAGTTAGGGAACTCAACATTTACTCCGAAATACACCCATACAATAAAATTCCAAAAGATTTAGAAGCTTACAAAGCTGTAATCCTATCAGGTAGTCCAAATTCTGTAAGATCGGATGATGCTTTACATCCAGACCTGCAAGATATTAGAGGTAAAAAGCCTTTATTAGCCGTTTGTTACGGTGCACAATATCTTGCTCATTTTTCAGGAGGAGAGGTAGCACCATCGAACACTAGAGAGTATGGGCGAGCTAATTTGTCTTACATTAAAGGTGAAGAATTATTTTTTTCTGGTTTATCTGAAGGTAGCCAAGTTTGGATGAGCCATAGTGATACCATTAAAACTTTACCAACCAAAGGGGTTTTATTAGCCAGTACTAACGATGTTCGGCACGCAGCCTACAAGATTGAAGATGAGACAACTTATGCTATTCAATTTCATCCAGAAGTTTACCATAGTACCGATGGCAAGCAATTACTAGAAAATTTTTTAGTAAAAATTGCAAACTTGAAGCAAGATTGGACACCAGATTCTTTTGTTGATGAAACGGTATCTGCTATTAAAGACAAAGTTGGAAGTGATAAGGTTGTTTTAGGGCTTTCTGGCGGTGTAGATTCTACCGTGGCTGCAGTATTATTGCATAAAGCTATTGGTAAAAACCTATATTGTATTTTTGTAAATAATGGCTTACTACGTAAAAACGAATTTGAAAGTGTTTTGAATCAGTATGAAGGCATGGGGCTTAATGTAAAAGGTGTAGATGCATCTAAACGTTTTCTAGATGCCTTAAAAGATATTGAAGACCCGGAACAGAAACGAAAGGCTATTGGAAATGCTTTTATTGAGGTTTTTGATGATGAGGCAAATAGATTGGAAGATGTGAAATGGTTAGCTCAAGGTACCATTTATCCAGATGTTATAGAAAGTGTTTCTGCAACTGGAGGTCCTTCGGCAACCATAAAAAGCCATCATAATGTTGGAGGTTTACCAGATTTTATGAAACTTAAAATTGTAGAGCCACTTCGTGCTATTTTTAAAGATGAAGTAAGGCGTGTTGGTGCCACATTAGGCATAGATGCTGAATTGTTGGGGCGCCACCCATTTCCAGGACCAGGTTTAGGTATTAGAATTTTAGGAGATATTACAGCTGAAAAAGTACGTATGCTGCAAGAGGTAGATGCTATTTTTATAAACGGTCTTAAAGAATGGGGGCTATACGATAAAGTTTGGCAGGCAGGTGCCATGTTGTTACCTGTAAATAGTGTTGGTGTTATGGGTGATGAGCGTACTTACGAGAAATGCGTTGCTTTAAGAGCTGTAGAAAGTACTGATGGTATGACTGCAGATTGGGTAAATTTACCTTATGAGTTTTTACAAAAAACATCTAACGATATTATAAACAAAGTTAAGGGGGTAAATAGAGTTGTTTACGATATAAGTAGTAAACCACCTGCAACTATTGAGTGGGAATAATTTTAATAAAAAAAGCTTTTGTTTAGTTGTTTTGTTAATTAGCCTATGTTTTTATGTTATCTGTAAAAAAGCATATTAATATTCTTGTAACACATGATTTTTTTTAATAGGCTTTGTATTTTGCTTTTAGGATATATAAATATGTGTAAATAAATTTTAGTTATTTTTTATCGTATATAAAACTAAAATATGTTTGTTCTATTAGGCGTTTAGTGCTGTTTTAATGTATTAGACTGGTTAATGCAAGAGCATTTTAGCGAAATAACACAAAATTAAATTGAATATGTGTTTTGCGTTAGGGATAGCAGTGAAAAGCCCACAGCCCGACTTTAGGAGGTGCGCGGACTTGTAACGTATAGCCCGACCCTTGTGGTAACGCCCAAATAATTGTGGCATACAATGTGTTAATGCTTATAGCAAGAGGCTTTAAACCCTAACTTGGCGTACCTTAATATGTTAATAGGTATGCTAATTTAATTATTTAGTAGCAACAAAAATATGAGAAAATTTATAATAGTTTTTATTTTGGTATTAGGTTTTAATGTTGCACAGGCACAAAACTTTAGTACGCATTATGTTAAAGTAGGAGAAACGGTAGAAGGTTTGGCAAAACGTTATTCTGTGTCTGCCGCCGAAATTTATCAGTTAAACCCAGATGCTAAAAAGGAGCTAAAACCTAATACGGTTTTAATAATTCCAATATCTAAGGCTAAAAAACTAGATGTTATTCAAAAGAAAGCGTTAAAAGGGTTTGTTACGCATAAAACAAAACGTAAGGAGACGCTTTATAGTTTGGCTAAACAGTATAATATTTCTGAAGATGATATAAAAAAGCATAATACTTTTTTATACGCGAACCCTTTAAGAAAAGGTGATAAATTACAAATTCCTACATTTAAAATTACTGAGGTTGTAAAAACAGAGACTAGTAATGGGGTTGTAGCTAGTAAAAGTACTTATAAAGTTAAACCAAAGGAAGGTAAGTGGCGCGTGGCTTATAAATTTGGGATAACTGTTGATGAGTTAGAAGCTTTAAACCCTAATATGGCCGATGTATTAAGCCCAGGTGATGAAATTATTGTGCCTAATTTAGATGCGGGTGTTACCAATAAAATAGATGAGACTTTTAGTTACTATGAAGTTTTGCCAAAGGAAGGGTTTTACAGGTTGAAATTAAAATTAGGGCTAGAACAAAGCGAAATAGAAAATTTAAATATTGGGTTAAAGGAAACCGGTTTAAAGTCTGGTATGGTTTTAAAAATACCTTTTAATGATACTATAAAAACAGCTTTTAAACCATTTAAATCTTTTGAGGTTGAAAAGGGAGTTCCTGTAAATTTAGCAACGAAAATTTCGGACTTTAGTACAAAACATATTGCCATTATGTTGCCTTTTAGAATGCATCGTGTGGATTTTGATTCTTTAGAGGATACAAAAATAAGTTTGGAAAAGGATCCTTATTTGAATGCATCTTTAGATTTTCATTCGGGAGTTTTAATGGCTATTGATTCTTTAAAGGCTCTTGGTGTTTCATTACGAGTTGATGTTTACGACACACGTTATGAGGTAAGTGAGGTGGCACGCATTATTAGAGAAAATGATTTTGAAAATGTAGATGCTGTTATAGGACCATTAACACCTGCTAGTTTTGATAAGGCCGCGTCTGAACTTAAAAAAATTAACACGCCTATTATTTCACCAATTGGAACAAAATTGAAATTATATGATAATGTGTTTCAATCTAGACCAGAAAATAGTGCATTAAGAGATAGGGTAGTGAATTTTGTTAAGCGAGACTCCTTACTTAATAATGTTGTTATTATTTCCGATTCTGATAATATAAATATTGCAAATTCACTTAAACAAGAATTTAAAGACGCTAAAATTGTGTATTCTAGAAAAAGCAAAGAAGGTAAAGATGAATTTTTTGTAACTAAGGAGGATATTGAAGCCGCTTTAAAACCCGGTAAGAATATTGTGTTTTTAGAAACAGAAAATGAAGGATACGCCTCTAATGCGACAAGTGTATTAGCATCACTAAATAACAGAATAGACCCAGAGAATTTAGAGGAAGCACCTCCAGAAATAGCATTGTTTACGACAAACATGAATGGGGCATTTGAGGGTGAACAGATAAATAATACACATTTATCTATACTTAATTTTCATTTTTCAACCACCTCAAAAGACTATGGAGAAAATAATAGTTTTGTTAAAAATTATAATAAAGTTTATCACATAAAGCCTAATAAAAGGGCTGTAAAAGGGTTTGATTTAACCATGGATGTTGTGTTGCGTTTGGTCTCTTCTCAGGGTTTACAGGCTTCAGTTAACAATGCTCCAATAACCGAGTATGTTGAAAATAAATTTGGTTACCAAAAGAGTCTGTCTGGAGGCTTTGTTAATAATTGTGTTTACCTTGTAAGGTATAATAATTTATCTATTTTAGAAGTGAAATAATTTGCTTTCAATATTTATCTACTAAAAAAATAAAATACTATTTGGCTAGGATTACACTTTTATTAGGTGTTGTTTTCTCCAAAATAGTATTTTTTTTAATTACATAGTTTACCTGTTTTAATTAGCGTTAATTTAGGCTTATAGTGTAATGGGTAGTAACTATAATGAAGTGTTTATTGTAATTTACGTTTCTAGTAGATTTTTTAGAATGATTTTATGGTGTTCTTTTTTACCTCTAAGATTTTGGGAATGTTAAGTGTTTCTAATTGTATTCTATATTTAGAATTTAAAAGTTGTAAAAGCGTTAATTATAAAAGATATTATAACTCATGTGATTTAATTTAACCTTTATGAATAAACACTTAACCAATGCTACCAGATAAAAATTTTTTAATAGACTTAGCACATACTAAAATGCCTTACGGAAAATACAAAGACCGTTATATTATTGATTTACCTGAGCATTACGTTGTTTGGTACTTTAATAAAGGTTTTCCTAAAGGTAAATTGGGTGTTATGCTAGAGCAAGTTTATGAGCTTAAATTGAATGGGTTAGAGGAGTTAATTTGGAATATTAAAAAGCAATATCCAAAAAATAAAATTTGATAGCTTTGTTAATAAATTTCTTTTTTACGAGGGGTTTGTAAGTGGAGAACTACAAGTGTTGGTTATTCTTATTTTACCATAATTTTAGTTCAATTTACTTCACAAAATATAAACTTCTAATATTTGAAAAAACTCTTTTCTTTTACTTGTAATATTAAATAAAAGGAACTGATAGCTTAAATGAAGCCCCGTATATTAATATCGGTTTTATTGCTTAAAGTATATTTGTTGAATCCTATTTTAAACGCTTTGTAAATTTTAATAAAGTTATTAAATTTTCCCCAATATAAGCTGTTTAGTTATAAAATGTGCTTTATTAAGAAAGCGAAAATGTAGCATTTATTTAGAGCTATATACTTGTCCGCGGTGCGGTTTTAAGGCGTCTCTAACAGGCTTCATGTCAGTTTCATCTAAAACCAAAAATGCAATTGTATGCATGTCGTTTAAAATTTCTACACCAGTTAATGTGGTATTAAGGCCTTCTAGCTTAATATATTCTTTTAAATGAATATTATGATGTTCTGCTGTTTTATGAGCATTGGGCCCACGGAAGTCCCAAATTAATTTTAGTTTACGCAAGGTCTTTAATTTAATGTGATATAAAAATTTCTAATTTCAAAGATACAAGAAATTAGAATCGTTTCATTGCATTGTTATGTAGTTTCTTAGGCATATTAATCACTTTTTTTAATCGTAACAAAAACAACTTGCATAATAGCTTTATATTGTTATTTTTGTAACTATTGAAAAAAATAAGCTATGAGATTTAAATTTTTACTAACCTTATTATTAGCAGTTTTTACGTTTACTTTAACTGCACAAATAACGCAAAAAGATGTGCTTTTTACCTTGGATGATGAATCTGTTTCTGCATCGGAATTTCTAAGGGTTTACAACAAAAATTTAGATTTAGTACAGGACGAATCTCAAAAAAATGTAGATGCGTATTTGGAGCTATTTACTAATTACAAGTTAAAGATTAAAGAGGCTATAGCGCTTGGTTTAAACGAGAAACCGTCTTACCTTAAGGAATTAGCTACTTATAAAAAACAGTTAGCAAAAAATTATATTACAAATTCCAAAGTAACCGAGGCATTAGTTGCTGAAGCTTATAAACATACAGTTACTGAGGTAAATGCCGATCATATTTTAATTAGAATTGACGATAATGCAGCGCCGCAAGATACATTAATAGCTTATAATAAATTAATAAAACTACGTGAGCGCGCTTTAAAAGAAGGTTTTGAAAGTGTAAGGAAAGACGTGCATAATGGTAAAACAATTTTTGGCGAACAACTAGGTTATTTTTCTAGTTTTAAAATGGTATATGCATTTGAGTCTATGGCATATAATACAGAGGTTAATGCTATATCTAAACCTTTTAGAACACGATTTGGGTACCACATTGTTAAGATAAATGATAAGCGGAAATCTAGAGGAGAGCGTACCGTTGCGCATATTATGGTGTTAAATAAAGCAGAGGATGCTTTAGCCTCAAAGGAAGAAGAACGCATTAAAGAAATTTACAATAAATTAAAACAAGGCGAAGCATTCGAATCTTTAGCAAAGCAATTCTCAGAGGACAAGAATTCCGCCGCTAAAGGTGGAGAATTAGCACCTTTTTCTAGTGGAGAAATTAGAGCTATTGAGTTTGAAAACACAGCATTTAATTTGCAAAATGTTAACGATATATCAAAGCCTTTTAAAACCGATTATGGATGGCACATTGTTAAACTACTTAATAAAAAGTTAATTCCAGATTTTGAAATACTGAAACCTGAATTAATAGAAAAAGTTAAACGAGACGAGCGTTCAAAATTGATTGATAAAGCACTTGTTAATACACTTAAAGCTAAGTATAAAGTAAACAGTACATTACCTAATTTGAATTATTTTGTTTCTATTTTAAATGCAAATTACTACAACGGTAATTGGAGGCTTCCTGAAAATTTTAAAGGAAATCAAACACTTGTTAAAATAGGTGATGAAGCGCTTACCAATAATGATTTTGGTGTTTATTTAACTAAAACTATGCGGAACAAAACAGATAATGTGGGGTCTTTAGAAACTTTAATAGCCAATAAATATGATAGTTTTTTAAGCAAAAAATTAATAAAATATCAAGAGGATAATCTAGAGTTTGAAAATGAAGATTACGCAAATATTGTTACGGAATATAGGGATGGCTTATTGTTATTTGATCTTATGGAGAATACAATATGGAACACGGCAAAATCAGATTCCACAGCGATAGCAGTGTTTTACAATCAAAATAAAACTAATTATAAAAAGTTAAAACGTATTGATGGCGTTGTAGCATCTTCCGCAAAGCGTAAAACGCTTCGTAAGGTAACCAAACTATTAAAGCAGGGTGTAGGTTTAGATTCTATAAAAAAAGTGGTAAACAGTAGCGATAAAGTCGGGGTTATATTTACTACCGGAATAATGGATAAAAACCACCAAGCATTACCCAAAGGTTTTAATTTTATAGAAGGGGTTTCTAAAATCCATAAGTATAACGATGCGTTTGTTGTTGTTAAAGTAAATCAAGTTTTACCAGAAGAGCAAAAAACGTTGGGAGAAGCCAAAGGTCATGTTATTAGTGATTATCAAAAAAATAAAGAAGAGAATTGGATTAGTGATTTAAGAAAAAAATACACCGTTAATTTAAATAAGGACGTGTTACAAAAGGTGAAAAATCAATTAAATAAGTAAGGTGTGCAACTTAAAAATATTTTTGTTTTATTAACATTGGTCTTGTTTTGCTATTCCTGCGATTTTTTAAAGCAGAATGACAATCAATCACCACTTGCTAGAGTTAACGATAGTTACTTATATACTAATCAAATAAATCATCTCGTTTTTGAAGGGCTATCAAAACAAGATAGTACTTCTTTAGTTCAAAATTTTATTAAACGTTGGGCCACACAGCGGCTTTTAGTAGATGGAGCTATTGTAAATCTAAGTGAGGAAAAACAACAAGCGTTTAACGCTTTAGTTAATCAATATAAAAACGATTTATATGCCAAAGCTTATACTGAAGCTTTAATAAGGCGCAGTATAGATACTGTGGTTACAGCTAAAGCAGCAGAGGAGTATTACAATAAAAACAAAGCGGTTTTTAAGCTAAATGAGGCGCTTGTTAAGTTTCGTTATGTGCATTTAGATGAGAACCTTATTAATTACGATGAAATAAAAGAACATTTTAAGCGCTATAATAAGAATGATAAAAAGCTTTTAGATTCTATTTCTATACAGTTTAAATCTTACTCGCTAAACGATTCTATTTGGATTAAATTAGCGCATGTAATAAATAAAATTCCAGCAGTTAATACAAAAAACAAAAATGAACTGTTAAAAAAAACTAATTTAGTACAACTCAAAGACTCATTAGGAGTATATTTGATCCATATTAATGACGTGCTAGTTCGGAACGACACAGCGCCAATGGAATACGTTAAGCCTACCATTAAGCAAATAGTTATTAATAAACGAAAATTAGAATTAATTAAAGAATTGGAAAAAGATATTACTAAAGATGCCATTAAAAACAAACAATTTGAAATATACAATTAGTATAAAAAAGCTATCTTTTTTATGTTTAACCTTTTTTGCCGTAGCAACTAATTATGGTCAAGAAATTATAGAGGAAGATGTTAAGTCAACTGTAAAAAAAACAAATTCTTTAGATACTAGTAGTGCCAAAAAAGTAGATGGTGTTGCAGCTGTAGTTGGCGATTTTATTGTATTGGAATCAGATATTCAAAAAGAGAGAAATCAAATAAAGGCTAGTGGAGGCTCTATTGATAACGTTGAGGATTGCGAATTATTCGGTTTAATGTTAGAAAGGAAGCTATATGCCCATCATGCTATTCAAGACAGTTTACCTGTATCTGATGGTGAAGTGCGAAAAAATGTAGATTATCAAATTCAGCAGTTTCTTCAACAAACTAATGGTTCCATGAAAAGGCTTTTGGAGTTTTATAATAAAGACGATGAGGAAAGTTTTAGAGAAGAAATGTTCGAAATTAATAAATCAAACCTTTTAGCGCAGCGTATGCAAGCAAAAATCGTTTCGGATATCGAGATAACTCCAGAAGAAGTTAGAACTTTTTTTAATAAAATACCTAAAGATGAAAGACCAACCTTTGGTACAGAATTAAAAGTTGCACAAATAGTTGCAGAACCTCAGGTAACCAAAGAGGAAAATGAAAGGGTTATTAACCGTTTAAAGCAGTTTAAGGCAGATATTATTGAAAAGGGTGCTAGTTTTCGATCTAAGGCCGTTTTATACTCTCAAGATCCAGGATCTGCCAGCAGAGGAGGGAAATATACACTTAATAGAAAACAACCTAAAATGGTAAAAGAATTTAGGCAAGTAGCCTTCGCTTTGCAAGAGGGCGAAGTGTCTGATCCATTTAAAACAGATTTTGGTTATCATATTATCACTCTAGAAAAAATTAGGGGTCAGGAGTACGATGTAGCGCATATTTTACTTACACCTGAGGTATCAGATAAAGCTATTATAGATGCAAAAGAACGTTTGGAAGTAGCTAGAAAACGCATTTTAGATGGCAGTATAACTTTTGCCGAAGCTGCTAGAGAAGTAAGTGATGAAAAAGAGACTAAAAACGATGGCGGACAGTTAATAAACCCAACGACTCAAGATTATAATTTTGAATTAACTAGAATGGATCCTGAACTTTACTCCCAAATTCAGAATTTAAAAGATAATGAAGTAAGTTTAGTTTATAAAGAAGAAGATAGAACAGGTAATGTGAAATTCAAAATTTTACAAGTTACCGATAGAATAGAAGATCATGAGGCTAATTATGCACGCGACTTTCTTAAAATAAAGGCCTTAGCCTTAGAAGAGAAAAAAATTAGAGCTATTGAAAAGTGGCAGGACGAAAAAATATTAGATACTTATATTAAAATAAGTAATGAACATAAATCCTGTGATTTTTCTGGTAATTGGTTAAAAAATAATTAATATGTCTGATGTTACTGCCATTGAGGAATTTGTAAAAAAATTTAAAGATTTAAAACTAGAAATAGCAAAAGTTATTATAGGCCAAGATGAAGTTGTTACGCAAATACTAATTTCAATTTTCTCTGGCGGACACTCCTTGTTAATAGGAGTACCCGGACTTGCAAAAACATTAATGGTAAATACTATTGCAGAGGCCTTGGGTTTAAACTTTAAACGCATTCAATTTACGCCAGATTTAATGCCAAGTGATATATTGGGCAGTGAAATTTTGGACGAAAAGAGACAATTTAAATTTATAAAAGGCCCTATTTTTTCTAACATTGTATTAGCAGATGAAATTAACCGAACACCGCCAAAAACGCAAGCAGCTTTATTGGAAGCTATGCAAGAACGTTCGGTAACAGTTGCGGGGCATAATTATAAATTAGATTTACCATATTTTGTATTAGCTACTCAAAACCCTATTGAGCAGGAAGGTACCTACCCCTTACCAGAAGCACAGTTGGATCGCTTTATGTTTGCCATTAATCTAGATTACCCAACTTACAAGGAAGAAGTTCAAGTAGTAAAAGCAACAACAAGTGATAATAAGGCAAAGGTAAATGCTTTATTTTCGGCAAAAGAAATTGTAGAATTTCAAAACTTAATACGTCGTATTCCTGTAGCGGATAATGTTATAGAATATGCGGTATCTATGGTTGGTAAAACAAGACCTAATTCAGATGCAGCTCCAGAGATTGTTAAAAACTATATTGATTGGGGTGCTGGTCCACGAGCATCACAAAATTTAATATTGGCTGCAAAAACACACGCTGCTATTTACGGTAAATTTTCCCCCGATATAGAAAATGTTCAGGCTGTGGCGCAAAGTATATTAAGACATAGAATTATTAAAAATTATAAAGCCGAAGCAGAAGGCATTTCAGAAACACACATTATAAAGAGTCTTTTTTAATATTATTACAGACTAATAGCAATAATATTATAGTTTATTTTTAAATAGTGTTATGGTTTTTTCGTATGAAGTAATTTGATTAATCACAAATTACTTTAATCATACTTTAAAACCATTATTACTCTATTATAAATTAAGTATTTATCTATTCTTATTTTTAGGTTTTTCAACTGTATATCTAGAAATTGATATTTTACACAAAGCCTTTTTAAACAAATGTTTATATTGTAAAAAAGACCTATAAATGGTTAATAATTTTAAATCATTATAACGTTATAACAATTTAGTATAATATATTACAATTATTTTAAATGTTTATATTATTTTCGACACGAATGAAGGTAAAGGTGTTAAAACATGTTTTAGCGCGATCTATTAAATCCGGAATTCAAGTAAATTTAACATCCAAAATATTTTTTTAATGAGTATTTATAAAGATTACCTAAAACAGATAGAAGCACGTAAGCAACAAGGGCTTCATCCACAGCCTATTGATAGTGCTGAATTATTAGCTGAGATAATTGAGCAAATTAAAGCAGAGAATCATGAGCACAGAGCAGATTCTCTTAACTTTTTTATTTATAATGTTTTACCAGGTACAACGAGTGCTGCTGGTGTAAAAGCTAAATTTTTAAAATCTATTATATTAGGTAACTCCATCGTTAAAGAAATTACTCAAGCTTCTGCATTTGAGCAATTATCTCATATGAAGGGTGGTCCTTCTGTTCAAGTTTTATTGGATTTAGCACTAGGTGACGATGCTTCTATTGCAAAACAAGCTTCAGATGTTTTGAAAACGCAAGTATTCCTTTACGAGGCTGATACAGCGCGTTTAGAAGCCGCTTTAAAAGCAGGTAATGCCGTTGCAAAAGATATTATTGAAAGTTATGCTCGGGCAGAGTTTTTTACAAAATTACCTGAAATAGAAGAGAAAATTGATGTAGTAACGTACATTGCTGGCGTAGGAGATATTTCAACAGACTTATTATCTCCAGGGGGCGATGCGCACTCGAGGTCGGATAGAGAATTACATGGTCAATGTTTGTTCGAACATAATAAAGACATGCAAAATGAACTTTTAGCATTACAAAAAAAACACCCAAATAAACGTGTTATGCTAATTGCAGAAAAAGGAACAATGGGCGTTGGTTCTTCAAGAATGTCTGGTGTAAATAACGTTGCTTTATGGACGGGTATTAAAGCTAGTCCTTATGTGCCATTTATAAATATAGCTCCAGTAATAGCTGGTACTAATGGAATTTCACCAATATTTTTAACCACCGTAGGTGTAACGGGCGGTATTGGGTTAGATCTTAAAAATTGGGTAAAACAAAAAGATGCAGAAGGAAACACAGTACGCGATGCTGAAGGAGAGCCTATTTTAAAGGAAACTTACTCTGTAGCAACAGGAACAGTATTAACTATTAATACTAAGGAAAAAAAGCTTTATAATGGCGATAAAGAATTAAAAGACATATCTGCGGCATTTACACCCCAGAAAATGGAGTTTATGAAAGCAGGTGGGTCTTATGCAGTTGTTTTTGGTAAAAAATTGCAAACTTTTGCTGCAAAAACTTTAGGTATTGAAGCACCTCAGGTTTACGCTACATCCAAAGAAATATCAATTGAAGGGCAGGGCCTTACCGCTGTCGAAAAAATATTTAACAAAAATGCTGTTGGTACAACACCAGGTAAAACACTGCATGCAGGATCTGATGTAAGAGTAGAGGTTAACATAGTAGGCTCACAGGATACAACAGGTTTAATGACTTCTCAAGAATTAGAGATGATGGCTGCTACAATTATATCACCAATTGTAGATGGTGCATATCAATCGGGCTGTCATACTGCATCGGTTTGGGACGATAAATCGAAAGCTAACATTCCTAGGCTAATGCGTTTTATGAACGATTTTGGTTTAATTACTGGGCGCGATCCAAAAGGGAAGTATTTCCCAATGACCGATGTAATCCATAAAGTACTTAACGATATTACAGTAGGAGACTGGGATATTATTATTGGTGGCGATTCGCATACACGTATGTCTAAAGGTGTAGCTTTTGGGGCCGATTCTGGCACAGTAGCATTAGCATTGGCTACGGGAGAGGCATCTATGCCAATACCAGAATCTGTAAAAGTAACGTTTAAAGGCGCTATGCGATCTTACATGGATTTCCGTGATGTTGTTCATGCTACGCAACAACAAATGCTTAAGCAGTTTGGCGGGGAAAATGTTTTCCAAGGGCGAATAATTGAAGTACACATTGGTACATTAACAGCAGATCAAGCCTTTACATTTACAGATTGGACAGCTGAAATGAAAGCAAAGGCATCTATTTGTATTTCGGAAGACGATACCTTAATTGAATCTTTAGAGATAGCAAAAGGTCGTATCCAAATCATGATAGATAAAGGTATGGACAACAAGCTACAAGTACTTAAAGGTTTAGTCGATAAAGCTAATACTAGAATTAGCGAATTAAAAACTGGAATAAAACCAGCATTAAGGCCAGATGCTAATGCTAAATATCATGCAGAAGTAGTTATTGATTTGGATGAAATTGCTGAGCCTATGATAGCAGATCCCGATGTAAATAACGATGATGTTTCCAAACGTTATACACACGATGTAATTAGGCCATTATCATTTTATGGTGGTACTAAGAAAGTAGATTTAGGTTTCGTAGGATCGTGTATGGTACATAAGGGCGATATGAAAATTTTGGCTCAAATGTTAAAAAATATAGAAGCCCAACACGGAAAAGTAGAATTCAAGGCACCTTTAGTAGTTGCTCCACCAACTTATAACATTGTTGACGAGTTAAAAGAAGAAGGCGATTGGGATGTATTAGTAAAATATTCAGGATTCGAATTTGATGATAGCGCACCAAAAGGTTTAGCACGAACAAAATACGAAAATATGTTGTATTTAGAGCGTCCGGGCTGTAACTTATGTATGGGTAATCAAGAAAAAGCAGAACCAGGCGATACGGTAATGGCAACATCAACACGTTTGTTTCAAGGGCGTGTTGTAAAGGATTCAGGAGAGAAAAAAGGAGAATCATTATTATCTTCTACACCAGTGGTAGTCTTATCAACTATTTTAGGCAGAACACCTACAATGGCAGAGTATGAAGCAGCTGTAGATGGTATAGTTTTAACTAAATTCAAACCCTCTCAAAAGCAATTAGTAAGTTAATTTATAACAGTACATATTCATAAAAAGTCCGAGTTTTATAGCTCGGGCTTTTTTGTTTTTAAAGCAAATTCAAGTTATTATTTTATGTCGCAATAAAGCCTGCTTATCATTTCATATTAACATATTGTAAATCACTATAAAGTTATAGGTAACGCGTCTTATTTTTTTATGGATTATCGTTTAGCAAGTAAAATAACATAGTTTTATATAATTTTTATTATCTAAATTAAACAGTAAAGCAAATCGAACATCATACGTATCACTTATTAAATTTAAATTGTTCAATTAAAAAACCTTTATAAACTTGCTTTTTATTCCTACACTTATTTTGTATATTAGATACTATTCAGAAGAAAAATAACTAAACAAAATAATTTATGGCATTTGACATCAATATGATTAGGGGCGTTTATACGAAAATGGCAGAACGCGTGGATAAAGCACGAGATATGGTAGGTAAACCATTAACGTTATCCGAAAAAATCTTGTATTCTCATCTTTGGGATGGCGAACCTACGCAAGCTTTCACTAGAGGTAAAGACTATGTAAACTTTGCCCCAGATAGAATCGCGTGTCAAGATGCTACTGCTCAAATGGCCTTATTGCAATTTATGCAAGCCGGTAAACTTAAGGTCGCAGTACCAACCACAGTACATTGCGATCATTTAATTCAAGCTAAAAGCGGAGCAGTAACAGATTTGAAACACGCTAATAATGTAAGTAGCGAAGTTTTTAATTTTTTAGAATCGGTTTCAAATAAATATGGAATTGGTTTTTGGAAGCCAGGCGCAGGAATTATTCACCAAGTAGTGTTAGAGAATTATGCTTTTCCTGGAGGTATGATGATTGGTACAGATTCACACACTGTAAATGCAGGAGGATTAGGAATGGTTGCAATTGGTGTTGGAGGAGCCGATGCAGTTGATGTTATGGCAGGAATGGCATGGGAGCTTAAATTTCCTAAATTAATAGGAGTTAGGTTAACAGGTAAACTATCAGGCTGGACAGCCCCAAAAGACGTTATTTTAAAAGTAGCTGAAATTCTTACAGCCAAAGGGGGAACAGGTGCCATTGTAGAGTATTTTGGTCCTGGAGCAACAGCCATGTCTTGTACCGGAAAAGGAACTATTTGTAATATGGGTGCCGAAATAGGGGCAACAACATCTACATTTGGTTACGATGATTCTATGGAGCGCTATTTACGTGCCACAGATAGGGCAGATGTTGCAGATGCTGCAAACGAAGTTAGAGCACATCTAACAGCAGATCCAGATGTTTATACCAACCCAGAAAATTACTTCGATCAAGTTATCGATATTAATTTATCAGAATTAGGGCCATTATTAAATGGGCCTTTCACACCAGATTTATCGACCTCCGTAGGATCAGAAATGACAAAAAAAGCTACGGCTAACGATTGGCCCATAAAAGTAGAATGGGGATTAATAGGCTCTTGCACCAACTCATCTTACGAAGATTTATCAAGAGCATCTTCCATTGCACAACAAGCTATAGATAAAGGCTTAAAAATGAAATCTGAATTAGGTATTAATCCCGGTTCAGAGCAAGTAAGATATACAGCCGAGCGCGATGGTATTCTTGGAATTTTTCAAAAATTAGATGCAAAAATATTCACCAATGCCTGTGGTCCATGTATTGGCCAATGGGCAAGATATAGCGACCCTAAAAATGCACCTAAAAATAGTATAGTACACTCTTTTAACAGAAACTTTGCTAAACGTGCAGACGGAAACCCCAATACGCACGCTTTTGTAGCATCTCCAGAGCTTACCGCAGCTATAGCCATAGCTGGTCGTTTAGATTTTAACCCTTTAACAGATACATTAATTAACCAAAACGGAGAGGAAGTCATGTTCGCCGAGCCAACAGGTTGGGAATTACCACCAAAAGGTTTTGATGTGAAAGAGAATGGATATTTAGCTCCAGAAGTAGATGGAAGCCACGTAAAAGTTTCAGTAAAAGACGATTCAGAGCGCTTGCAATTACTAACACCTTTTAAACCTTTAGGAGAATCAATTAATGGTGCCAAGTTATTAATAAAAGCCTTTGGCAAGTGCACAACCGATCATATTTCAATGGCTGGCCCGTGGTTGCGTTTCAGAGGGCATTTAGATAATATTGCAAATAATACATTAATTGGAGCAATTAATGCTTTTAATAAAAAAACAAATTTTGTAAAAAACCAAATCACTGGTGATTATGCAGGCGTACCAGATACAGCAAGAGCCTATAAAAAAGCAGGTATTAAAACCGTTGTAATTGGAGACCATAATTATGGTGAAGGATCCTCAAGAGAGCATGCAGCAATGCAACCAAGACATTTAGGTGTTGCAGCTGTTATTGTAAAATCGTTTGCAAGAATTCATGAAACAAACCTAAAAAAACAAGGGATGTTAGGCTTAACATTTGCTAACGAAGGCGATTACGATTTAATTCAGGAAAATGACACTTTTAATTTTACAGATTTAAATGCATTTGCTCCAGACAAACCATTAACGCTGGAAATAATTCATGATGATGGAACTAAGGACACCATTAAATTAAACCACACCTATAATGCCGCACAAATTATATGGTATAACGAAGGCTCAGCTCTTAATTTAATTAAGAAACAAAATGCATAAACAAATATTAAAATTAAATTAATTTTTACTCTTATATAACAATTAAAAAAATCCAGCTTTACGGTTGGATTTTTTTTTGTAAAATGTTTTAGGCGTTACCCGAAAAGGGTCGGGCTTTACGTTATATCTTTTTAAAACAGGTATTGCAATACACAAAGCCTATTTAAACCAATAAAGTTTTAGTTTAAAATTAAAGTAGTATTTGCAAAGTTTTAAAAAGGATGCCACTGCAATCCCTAACGCATACGATTCCAAACAAAAATGAAGACTTACTACCATTTCAAATTATTTTTATTTCAAAATTTCAAAATGTATTTTTACAAAAAAATAAAAAATGAATACTAGAGCAGATCAATTAAAAGCATTTGATAGATTGTTAACAATAATGGATGAGTTACGTGCGCAGTGCCCTTGGGATAAAAAGCAAACCATGGAAACCTTACGCCATTTAACAATAGAGGAAACTTACGAACTTGGAGACGCCATTTTGGACAAAGATATGGAGGAGGTAAAAAAAGAATTAGGAGATGTGCTTTTGCATATTGTTTTTTATTCAAAAATAGGCAGTGAAACTAACGATTTTGATATTGCTGATGTTTGTAACAGTATTTGCGAAAAATTAATTCATAGGCATCCACATATTTATAGCGATGTAAAAGTTGAAAATGAAGCCGATGTTAAACGTAATTGGGAAAACCTAAAACTAAAAGAAGGTAAAACAAGTGTTTTAGAAGGTGTTCCCCGCAGCCTACCAGCCTTAGTAAAGGCCAATCGAATTCAAGAAAAAGTTGCAGGAGTAGGTTTTGATTGGGAAAAACCAGAGCAGGTTTGGGAAAAGGTAGAAGAAGAACTAAACGAGTTTAAAGTAGAGGTAGAAGCTAGCAACCAAGAAAACATGGAAAATGAATTTGGCGATGTTATATTTTCTTTAGTAAATTACGCACGTTTTTTAAATATAAATCCAGAAAATGCTTTGGAGCGTACCAATAAAAAATTCACAAAACGATTTCAATATTTAGAAAGTAAAGCTAAAATTTTAAACAAGCCACTAAAAGACATGACGTTGGCCGAAATGGATGTGTTTTGGGAAGAAGCAAAGCGCTTACCGAAATAAATATTATAAAATATTTGATTTCTAAATATAACCTTTTGTAAGAATAAAAGCGATTACTAATATTAAATTTTATTTTTTAATATTTTTTAGCTCTTAAAAACTATTTAGTCGTTTTTTTATGAAAAAAAATCTCAGATTAATTAATAATCTGAGATTTTAAAATTCTTATATATTGTTGGATAGTGCCGCTAAGAGCGCACTATTTTATTAATATAATTTTTTTATTATTTGAAGTTTCGTTTTAAATAAGCTTAAAGATTCCTTGTGTTCTGCAATATTACTATATACCGCTTTAACTAAAGGGTTATCATCCTTAACATTCTTAAAAAACTGTAAGTTATTTTCTAATTGAATAATTTCTTTCTTTATTTCGTCTATTTTTTTACCAATAAAAACACGTTCGTTATCTAAATTTCTTTTATCATCAGAGTCAGCTAGAATCTCTAGTTTGTTTTCATATTTAATTAATTCAGCTTCTGTTTTGTCAATTTTTATATTGGTTAACAAATCATCAATTGCTTTTTGAAACTTACCATCAATATAGCGTTTATCATTTGGTACACGGCCTAAGTTCTGCCATTGTTTAATTGAATTTTTAATAACCTCAATACCTTTTTCCTTATCAGTGGGTAGTTCTAAGTCTTTTAAACTTTTTAAAAACTCAGCTTTTTTATTGTAGGCTTCAACTTGTTCTTCACTTACCGCATTCTTTTTAGCATTTACGCTATCAAAATAAGCATTACAAGCAGTTTTAAAACGTTTCCATATTTTGTCGCTATCTTTTCTTGGTACGTGTCCTATTTTTTTCCAATCCCCTTGAATTTTCTTCATTAAAGGTGTTGTAATTTCAAAATCGTCACTTTCCTTATGGGTTTCTGCTATTTTAATTAAATCGAGTTTGAGTTGTAAATTATTAAACTGCTCCTGTTTTAAGTCTTTATAAAAAGCGTTCTTTTTCTTATTAAATAAACGAACTCCATTTTTAAATTTAGCCCAAGTTTCTTCATTTACTTTTATAGGTACCTTTCCTGCATTAAAAAAGGCTTCCCTTAATGTTTCAATTGTTTTAATGTTTTGCTGTAATGCATTGTGCGATTGTGTGTTTTGTTCTGCAATGGCTTCAATTCTTGATATAATTTCTAGTTTTACTTCAAGATTTTTTTCATGTATTTTATCGACACCTTTATAGTATTCCTGGCGCTTATCATTAATAATTTTTGTAGCTACCTTAAAACGATCCCAAATACTTTCGCGATGTTCCTTAGGTACAGGACCAAGTTCTTCTTTCCACATTTTGTGTAGTTCCTGTAATTCTCTAAACGCACGTAAAGCGTCATCGTCCTGTGCTAATTCTTCTGCACGCTCGATAATTAATAATTTGCGTTCTAAATTATGTTTAAAATCTAAATCGCGAAGATCTCTGTTTGTGTTTAAAAAATCGTAGAATATTTCTGTATGATGATGATAACTATTCCAAGCGTTATTATACTTATCTCTAGGTATAGGGCCTGAGTTTCTCCAACGTTCTTGTAAATCTTTAAAGTGCTTGTAGGTCGTGTTAATGTTTTCTTCAACATTAATTAGGCTTTTTAATTCCTCTATAATTTCAAGTTTATTGGCTAAATTTTGTTTTAAGTTTTGCTCTAAACTTTTGTAGTAGTTATTAATTTTTTGCCTGTAGCTTTTGTAAGCCTCTTTATACCTTTTTTGTACTGGCGAGGTATAATAAAAATCAATTTCATTACCGCCATCGTTTATAAACTCCTCTTTTTTCTCATCGATTAAGGTTTGAAGTTTTGTTTTAAACTCTGTATTTATGCTATCAACATGATTTTTTATAGTCTGTACTTTTTCTTTTTCTAAAAGCTTTTCTAGTTCGTTTACTAAAGCTTCTAGAGACATGGTGTCGTAGGCTTTTACTTCAATTTTATGTCTATCTTTATTGCTTTCATCCTCGGCATCTTCAGCATTTGATACTTCTATTTCATTAATAAGCTCATCATTTTCATCCGTCGCTTTTATTTCTTGTTCAGGTTTCTCAACACTAGTTTTAATGTCATCACCTGCTGTTGTAGATGCATTAATTATCTGTGAATCATCAAGTGTTAAGTTCTCTACTTTTTGATTCTTATTTAATGTGTTGGAATTGTTGTTAGAATGTATTCCTTCTACTGTTTCAGTTTTATTTATATCAGACATTTAAAAATGTTATGGTTCGTTAAAATTGTATGCGACTTTAAAGATACTAACAAGTCGAGTATTTACAAAGTACAACTTGGTTTTTAATGGTTATTAACTTCTAAAAGATAAAATTAGTTAATATAATTCTATTTTTAAAACTAATTTATTTCGATTCTAGTTTCCAGATAGACCATGATTTTTCAGCTTGTAACTTTAACATATTTGATCCGTTTATAATTACTGCTTTGTTCTTTTTTCCTTGTTGTAAAAATTTTGTTTCTGCAGGGTTATATATTAAATCGAATAAAATATGATGTTTATTTATTGCTGCGTATGGAATGGTAGGACACGCTTCTGTATCTGGAAATGTTCCCAAAGGAGTGCAATTAATAATTATTTGATGCTCTAAAATATCTTTTGCAGTAAGTGTTTCGTAAGAAAAACTAATTCCTTCTTTTAATGTTCGTGATACATATTTGTATTTTATACCTAATTCTTTAAGTGCATATGCTACTGCTTTGCTAGCACCTCCAGTTCCTAAAATTAATGCTTTCTTGTGTTTGGGTTTTATAAATGGCTTTAGGCTTTTTTTAAATCCATAACAATCTGTATTGTAGCCTACGAGTTTCCCTTGCTTGCTAACTTTTATAGTATTTACAGCACCAATAGCTTTGGCTTTTTTGTTTACCTTATCCAAAAAAGGAATAACTTTTTCCTTGTAGGGAATGGTTACATTCATTCCTTTTAGGCCTTTTGTCCTTTCTATTATATTGGGCAATAAATCTATATTATCAATATCAAAGTTTTCGTACGACGTATTTTTTATACCTTCATTATCAAATTTTTCGTTAAAATATGTTTTTGAAAATGAATAAGAAATGTTTCTTCCTAGTAATCCTAATTTGTTCATAGTTATTTTGATGTTTTTTGTGCGTACCACTCTAATGCCAAAACTATTGTAATGCCAAAGATAATGAATGTAATAGCGTAGTATGTTTCGTTATTTAATTCTGGCATAAAACGGTTGTAATTTTCAATAATTTTATGGCCTCTAGAGTCTATTAAGTAGCTTCCTGCTTCGTTAATTTTATACATTGTTTTTTTCCATGGCCATACCACGCCAAGCGAGCCAATAATAAATCCGCTAATTAAAGAAAGGGTAATATTTTTATAATGTTTAAGAATATAGCTTAATGCGTGAGAAAAGGTAACTAAACCCGTAATTGATCCTACAGTAAATATTATTAAAACCTTTAACATTCTTAAACGCTCTGTATTTTCAATGAAACTATAATTACCACGAAATAATTCATAAAATGTATTATAAAGTGCATTTACAGAATCGACTAAAAGCAGTACGTAGTTTCCTAAAAGGATGAGAATAAAGGAGCCAGAAAGGCCAGGTAATGTCATGCCAGAAACGCTAATTATTCCACAGAAAAAAACAAACCATAAGTTATCATTTTCTTTTGCTGGATTTAAATAACTAATAGCAATACCGAGTAGCCCACCAATAATTAAAGTGCTGTATGTTTTATAATTCCAACTTTTAAAATCTTTTAGTATGTAATAAATGGAACCTATAATCATCCCAAAAAACACACTCCATACATAGAGTTTAAAATGCGTAATTAAATAGTCTAAAACCTTGGAAATACTAAAATAACTTATAATTACGCCAAGGAATAGTAGGCTTAAAAAAGGACCATTTATATAATTGTAAAAACTTTTAAAGCGACCAGATGTTAATAGTTTGAAAGCGTCTAGGTTTATTTTTTTAAGAGAATAAATAAACTCCTCGTAAAAACCAGCCACAAAAGCCACAACACCACCAGAAACTCCGGGTACTTTATTAGCAGCACCCATGGCAATACCTTTGAGAATTAGAAAAAATTTATCTGTAAATGTTCTGGTTCGTTCCATGCTATTTTTTTGATCCTATACGTTCTAGGATAAAAATAGTTAAAAAACCTGTTAGCATTAATACCGCAGCTAATATAATTTGATTATCGCCATTAAAAGCCATTGGAGAAATACTTTCTTGTAGCAAAGGTGTTTTTATACCGGTAGAATTTGTGTGCCAGGTTAAGGTGTTTTTCCATGGCCATACCTTGTTTAAAGATCCAAAAATAAAACCCGTTAAAAGTGCCAAGGTTATATTATGGTAATTTTTGAAAAGCCATTTTAAAATATGACTAAAAGTAAGTAGACCAACGAGTGCCCCTGTACCAAAAATAATTATTTTTTTAATATCTATATCATGTATAGCGTCACTTAAGGTTTTGTAAGCACCAAGGATAATAAGAATGAATGAACCTGAAATTCCTGGTAAAATCATGGCACAAATAGCAATTGCTCCAGCAAAAAATAAAAACCAAGAACTGTTATTTGTACTTAAGGAAGGTAACTCGCTAATAAAAAAAGCGGTTGTTGCACCAATAATAGTTGCTATTATTACTTTAAGGTTCCATTTAGTAATTTGTTTACCAATAAAATATATACTGGCTACAATAAGCCCAAAGAAAAAAGACCAAATTAAAACGGGATGTGTTTCCAATAAATATTTGGCTAGTTTCATAAAAGAAATGAAACTTATTATAATTCCTAATAGTAACGCAAGTAGGAAATTACCGTTTGCTTGTTGCCAAAAAGGCTTTATACCCTTAGAAAAAAGGGTTTTAAAAAGCGATTGGTTAATATTACTAATGGTATTTATAAGCTCTTCATAAATACCAGAAATAAAAGCAATTGTGCCTCCTGAAACACCGGGTACAGCGTCTGCAGCCCCCATAGCTAAACCTTTTAATGATATCGTTATATAGTCTTTTAAATTTCTTTGCATCCTTTGATTTATTTCAAAAATCAAAGGTATACAATTGGTATCTATAAAAAAATTGAATTAGCATGGAAAGGTTATTCCTGTTCTATTTGCTTAAGGATGTTTTTAACAATAACCTTTTTTAATACTTTGGGAAACAACTCATCAATAATGAATATATAATCCTTATTGTTTTTTAGCCCGTTTTTTAAATAGAAAGCACCTTTTTCAATGTCTTTTTTTGTAAAATATAATGCTGCTAATCTGTATTCTAATTCTGCATTTTCAGGATATAATTCAAGGGCTTGTTCAAAATTGAATATAGCAGTTTCGTTTTCTCCTAATTTAATTAGTAAATCGCCTCGAGATAACCAGGTATTTAATTCAATGTTTCCAAGTTCGATAGTTTTTTTGTACCCGCGTTCTGCTTCTTCAAAGAATTTTAAACGTTGATTTATTTGAGCATATAGTTTCCAATAAGCAACGTTTTCAGAATCAATATTTATAGCTTTATTTATAAAGAAAATAGCTTTTTGATAATCTCTTTTTTTGTTATAAAATTTAGTGATGGCTATCCAACCTTTATCCAATTGCGGATCCTCGTGGACAGTTCTATTATAATGCTGAATAGCGAGGTCGTAATTTTCTAATTTCTCATAACAGCGGCCAATGCGGTATAAGGCGTAAGCAGTTGGTTCGTCTAGGGTTAGGGTTATTGTGTAATTTTCAATAGCTTCTTCAAGACGCTTAAGTTCTTCTAAAACTTTACCACGCTCCAAATAAGCCCCCACAAAGGTGTCGTCTGATATTATTGCAAAATCGTAAGATGCTAATGCTTTTTCATAATCTTCTAAATTAAAATATTGTAAACCTAGTTGATGCCAAGCAATTTCACAGTATGGGTTTTTATCTAAAAATGTATTCAAATAAGCAACAGCTTCTTCGGTTTGAGATAGATACTCAAAGCAGTAAACAATATTATATAATGCCGAGTAGTCGTTTAAATCTAAATCTAAACATTTCATAAAAAATGCTTTTGCATTTTCAAATTGATCTAAAAATAAATATTCCATACCAATAAGTGAGTATAGATCCAAAACATCATCGGTTAAATCCAATGCTTTTTTTAATACTTCTATGGCTTGCTCATGCTTGTCTTTTTTTGAATATATATTGGCTTTTTGAATATATATTTCTTCGTTGGAAGCATCTATAATATGCAACTCATTTAAGAGCTTATCAGCTTCGTCTAATTTGTCTTCAAAAACATAAATTTCAACCTTAAATAATTTTAAATTAGTAGAGGTAGGGTGCTGGTTTAAGCCTAACTTAATTGCTTTTTTCGCTAAGGCCATTTTACCTAAATTAAGGTAATGATGAATGATGCTTTCGAATTCTTCTGAATCGAAAAATAAAATTTGATTCGTTTTTAACATCGATTCAAACCTAGTAAGCGATAAATTATTATTACTAAACTCCATAAACAATACTGTATATTAATACATTTATAAATTTAAGTTTCTATTTACTTATTTTGAGTAGTCTGAATATTTTTTTTCAACAAAGTAATGAACATTTTAAAGGGGTTTGCATTTTCTTGTTTTAATAGAAAGTGCTTATACATTAACAATTATTCGTTTTGTATTGTATTTAGGATATTAATTATAGTGCCACAGCCTTCAATAATTTCTTGCTCTGAAATGGTTAAAGGTGGTGTTATTCTGGCTGCTCTAGGTTCGTATAAAAGCCAAAATAGAATTAAGCCTTGATCCTGGCATTTTAAAATTAAAGTATTTGTTATTTCGGCATTGTCGGTTATTATGGCAAGCATTAGTCCTTTACCTCGTACTTCTTTTATTAGGGGGTGTTTTAAAAGGGATCGGAAAAGTTGTTCTTTTTTTAAAGTTTCTGGTATTAAATTACTTTCTGTTATTACTTTTAATGTAGCTAGGGCAGAAGCGGCAATAACCGGGTGGCCTCCAAATGTTGTAATATGTCCTAATTTAGGCTGGTCTTGTAGTAAATCCATTAATGCTGCGGATGCGGTAAATGCCCCTATAGGCATGCCGCCACCTAAACCTTTACCGGTTACAAGAATATCGGGGATACAATTATAATTTTCAAAACCAAAAAGTTTACCTGTTCGGCCTATACCTGGCTGTATTTCATCTAAAATTAATAGTGCCCCAACTTCGGTACACCTAGCTCTTACTTTTTCTAAGTAGTTATTATTTGGTACTATAAAACCAGCGCCGCCTTGTATAGTTTCTAAAATTACACAGGCTGTTTTGTTAGTGATTTTTTTTAACTCGCATGAAGCATTAAACGTAATAAAACTTATGTCTGGCAGCAGTGGTCGAAATGCTTGTTTACGCGCTTCAAAACCCATTATGCTCATAGCACCCATAGTATTGCCATGATAGGCGTGATGGGCTGCAATAATTTCACTACGCCCAGTGGCGCGTCTAGCTAGTTTTAAAGCACCTTCAATAGCCTCTGTACCCGAATTTGTTAAGTAGGTTTTTTGTAACGTTGGTGGTAAATGATGTGCTAATAGTTTTGTGAGCTCCGTAGCAGGTTTCTGGATATATTCGCCATAAACCATAACATGCATGTAACTATCTAATTGTTTTTTAATGGCATTTACAACCTTGGGATGGTTATGCCCTAATGGACATGCGGATACGCCCGCAACAAAATCTAAATAGGCTTTACTATTTGTGTTATAGATATAGGACCCCTTGGCATGAGAGATTTCCATAGCCAAAGGATGCGGTGTTGTTTGTGCTTGATATTTAAAAAAATCTGACGTCATAGCAAGATGTTTTTTGTAAAAGACTTAAAATTTTTAATCGTTACTTTTAATTAATTGAGCGCCCCATGCAAATAAATTATCTTTTTTTCCAATATTTCCTAAAACGCATCTTATTTTATTTCCATCATCTTCTTTCTTTACAGATATTTCATAATTAAACCAGTTTTCTTTTAAAATTATTGTTTGATATTTATAAGTGGTATAATTATTTCCTGCCTCTTGCAATTGAATGCTAACTTCACCTTTACCTTTAAGCCATATTGAAAATTTAAATTCTCCATTTTTCAAACTTGAATTTTGAACTATATAGCCATTATCTTTAGGGCCTATCCCAACGATATTATCAGCTCTAGTATTTTGGTTTGGGGAGGGTGTAGCTTTATCGATTATTTTTATTTTACTTTTCCCCCATTTACTATTTGCAAACTCATTATTGTAAATAAGCAGGTTGTTTTTTTCGTTTGTTTTTGTTTTATAAATACTTTTTGATGAATTAACCTTGCTTTTTATTTCTTCATCAAAAAAATCTTCTTGTGGGACATAATCTTCTAATCCTTGGATTATGGGTAATTCAAACGGAGGATCGTCTTTAAACAAATCCTCAACACTTTTTGGACGTTCTTCTTCTCGCCAATCAAAACCCTTAAGCAGCCTTTCTTTTTTAGGGAATTTAGATTCTGGGTAAAATATACCGTCAATTTGGTTGTATCGTGTATACTCGTCTATATCCCCATTATTAAATAGAATTGTTATGCTACCAGATTTTGATTTATCTATACCAATAAGTTCTTGTTTATCGTTTCTAGCATAAAAAATAGATTGTGCATTTTTAGTAATATCAATTTGTTTTAATTGATTTTCATCATCAAACAAACCTATTAATTGTTTGCCGTTTATTTGATTGAAATTATTTTCACTAAGAGTGTCCTTGCTTATCACAAAGGCATTTTCAAATACCAAAAGTGAGTCTATTTTTTCTTTTTCATTATTAGCAAGTAAATGGATAGTGTCACCTGTCATTTGACTTTCCACATTCCACATTATTGGTTTACGATTAACCGAGAATTTATCGTTTGAAGCTAAATTAGAAATATTTATTAGTTTCGTTAACCCTGTTTTTTGATTTGAATGTATAGAATCTGATTTTCCACTTAAATCGCTTTTAAAAATTTTAGCATTATAATATGCCTTTACATTTCGGTTATCAGGTTTACCTGTAATCATTATTTTATCTGCATGAATATAAATCGAATCTTTTTCTTGAACAGTAATTGCAAGGGCACGTTTTGTAACAAACACAGAATCTTTAGCCTTATAAACCTCGGCATAATGCCCCTTTATTATGCTTTTATTAATACTATCTGTAACGGTTATATTATTGGAGGCAGACGCAAAATTTTTATTATTATCAAAAAACAGACTATCACCAACAATGGTTCTATTATCATAATCAATCCTTGCTTTTTTTAGCGCATAACCTATTTCATTCTCGGTGTCGTAAAATCCTTTTTCGCAATAGGTTTGACTTTCTTTTGTAGTTATTGTGGAAGGCCCGAAGAGGTAAGCGTGTCCTTTATCCTTATAATAATCAAAATAATTTGTTTTTATAGTAGACTCATCATTAACCATAACAACATCATCAACAAATTTAAACATATCCCGATCCATATAGAACCTGCCTATTTTACTTGTAATAGTTACAGAGGTGTCTTTTACAACGGTGCCTCCGCTTTTATAAAATGCTTGCTGGATATTTCTATCCATGTATAATGTGTCTGACGTGATTGTGGAGTTAGGATCTTTCATAACAACATTTCCACTTGCAAAAGCAAATTCGGTTACACCATTGTATTCAATGTATTTGGAAGTCATACTAATAGTGTCTCCTTGTTTTAAAATAACATTACCGTAAGCCTCAATAAAATTATTTTTACTGTAATGTATCGCTTTATCGCACCACATATTAGATCCTTTATGTTCTATATGTACTTGTTGGGTTTCGTCGCGTGTTAAAATTTTGGCGCCTGGATAATTAACTTCATCAATTGTTAATTTACCGGCATATTCAATTTTGATTTTCTTACCTGATTGTGCTTGTAATGCAATTGAAGATACAAAGCTAATGAGTATGATAGTAAGTATAACTTGTAGTTTGTTCAAAATGAAAAAATTTTATTGCAAAAATAACGATTAATATACTGTTTTATGGTTATGAAACAAAAAACGCTCCAAAATGTTTTGGAGCGTTTAATATTATATTTAATAAATGTATTATTTCCGGAAGATTGTTTGTTTTCTGTCTGGACCTACTGAGACAATAGTAATTGGTATTTCTAGTTCTTTTTCTAAAAAGTCTATGTAGTCATTTAACGCTTTAGGCATTTGGGAAGCCTCAGACATTTCTGTTAAATCTTCTTGCCAGCCATTAAAATCTGTATATATTGGTTTTACATTTTCTGGCTCAATATTATAAGGAAAATGTGTTATGGTTTCACCTTTATAACTGTAAGCAGTACATACTTTTAAAGTTTTAAATCCAGAAAGAACATCGCCTTTCATCATCATAAGTTGTGTAACTCCATTTACTTGGCAAGCGTACTTTAAGGCTACTAAATCTAGCCAGCCACAGCGTCTGGAACGACCTGTGGTAGCTCCAAATTCATTACCAACACGCCCCATTGTTTCGCCATCTTCATCAAACAATTCTGTTGGAAACGGTCCTGAGCCTACTCGTGTAGTGTATGCTTTAAATATACCAAATACTTCTCCAATTTGGTTTGGAGCAACACCTAAACCTGTGCAGGCTCCAGCGGCTGTAGTATTACTTGATGTAACAAAAGGATAGGTTCCAAAATCAATATCTAATAAAGAACCTTGAGCACCCTCTGCTAAAATAGATTTGCCAGATTTTTGTGCTTGGTACATGTATTCTTCAGAATCAATAAACGTTAAAGATTTTAAAACATCTACAGCTTTAAAAAATTCAGTTTCTAATTCTTTCAAATTATATTCTATTTTTGCGTTATAAAATGCAATCATAGATTCATGTTTGTTAGCTAAGGCTCTGTATTTTTCTTTCCAATCGGATAATTCTAAATCGCCAACACGAATACCATTTCGTCCAGTTTTATCCATGTAGGTTGGCCCAATGCCCTTTAAGGTCGAACCAATTTTAGCTTTCCCTTTTGAAGCTTCGCTTGCCGCATCTAGCAATCTGTGTGTTGGTAGTATAATGTGTGCCTTTCTAGAAATCACTAATGATTTTCTGTAGTCAACGTTTTGCTCTTCTAATTTATCAAGTTCAGCTTTAAAAATAACAGGATCTATAACCACGCCGTTTCCAACTAGGTTGGTAGCATCGTCATGAAAAATCCCTGAAGGAATAGTGTGCAACACATGTTTTCTTCCGTTAAAAACTAAGGTATGACCTGCATTTGGGCCACCTTGAAAACGAGCAATAATATTGTAGTTAGAGGTAAGCACGTCAACAATTTTTCCTTTGCCTTCGTCTCCCCATTGTAGTCCTAGTAGTAAATCTACTGCCATTGTAATAAATTAGTTATTAGTTGTTGATTTTCTATTTCCGTAAAAATAGAGCGAATGGTTATTTATTTCAATATCGAAAACTTCTTCGATAGTTTTTTTTATGGACTGAATTCTTGGATCGCAAAACTCTATTACCTCACCTGTATCTGTTAGGATAACATGATCGTGCTGCCTATCAAAATATGATTTTTCGTAGTGCGCCTGATTTTTACCAAATTGATGTTTTCTTACTAATTTACAATCCAAAAGTAATTCAATGGTGTTGTACAATGTTGCACGAGATACACGATACTTTTTGTTTTTCATATTGAGATATAGAGACTCTATATCAAAATGGTCTGTATTATTGTAAATTTCCTGAAGTATAGCGTATCTTTCGGGAGTTTTACGGTGCCCATTAGCTTCTAAAAATGTAGTAAATACCTTCTTTACTATTTCTTGGTTTTTTGAGTCTGCCTTTTCTTCCATAATTGCATTGCAATTTACACTTTTTGGCGGATGTATAGATTAAGTTTTCGGAATTTTTACAAACAATTTTTAATAGCTTTTATTTTAAAGCCCAATAATTGTTTGATATTCTTGCTAAAAAATGAAATAATCTAAAACTCTTTAAACTTTTAAAAATGCTTTAAGATCTACGAACTTTATCAATACCATTAACTTTTTTTAGTTTTTCTAAAAGCTTTTTTATTATCGTATTATTTTTTACAATTACATTTATTTTTCCCGAAAAGAGACCATCGTTACTTTTAAAACTAATACTCTTCATATTAACATGCATATTTTCTGAAATCACGTTTGTTATTTCATTAACTAGCCCAATCTGGTCGATGCCAGATAATTCTATTTTAACAAAAAACTCTTGTTGTGAAGAATCAATCCATTTCGCGGGCATAATCCGGTAGGCGTAATTGGATTGTAAACTTACTGCATTTGGGCAGTTTTTTTTATGAACCTTAATGCCTTCTGTTACCGTTAAAAAGCCAAAGACCTTGTCTCCAGGTATAGGGTTGCAGCAATTTGATAATTTATAATCTAGCTTTTCTTCTTCTTTTTTAAAGACTAAGGAGTCGTATTTTAATGTGATTTCTTGTTTTTCTAGAGCTTCCTTTGATATGTTTTGTTTTCTAGAAATTTTATTTTTAATATAATTCATTAAACCTTTACTTACAGACGAAGCGTAGCTTTTTAGCATGGTATTGTCTATAGTTCCAAGGCCTATTCTATAAAATAAATCGAGACTAGTTTTAAGTTTAAAATACCTAACCATTCCGTTAATAGTATTTTCATCAAATACTACTTTTAACTGCTTGAGTTTACGGCGGAGTATCTCTTTGCCATCTTCTGCAATATTTTTTTTATCTTCTTTTAATGCCGATTTTATTTTACTTCTAGCACGTGCCGTTGTTGTATAATCTAGCCAGCTAGGAGTTGGCTTTGTGTTTTCTGATGTTATAATGTCAACTTGGTCTCCACTACGTAAAACATGACTTAAAGGTTCTAGTTTTCCATTTACTTTAGCACCACGTGTTCTTGTGCCAATATGTGTATGGATACAGAAAGCAAAATCTAGAGCAGTAGCGCCTTTTGGTAGCGATTTTATGTCGCCACCAGGGGTGAAAACAAATATTTCTTTGGAGTATAGATTTAATTTAAATTGCTCCACAAAATCTACAGCATTTAAATCTGGATTTTCAAGCGCCTCTTGCAACCTGTTAATCCAACTTTCCAGATTGTCTTCTTTCTCATTGCCTTGTTTGTATTTGTAATGGGCAGCATAGCCTTTTTCGGCAATTTCATGCATGCGTTCGCTTCGTATTTGAACTTCTACCCATTGGCCTTTGGGTCCCATTACCGTAATATGCAAAGCCTCGTAACCTGTCGATTTTGATGAAGAAATCCAATCTCGTAAACGCGTAGGGTTTGGCTTAAAGTGGTCTGTAATTATTGAATATATTTTCCACGCTAAAAATTTTTCGTTGTGGGGGTCCGCATCACATTTATATATTATTCGTACAGCAAATTTATCGTATACTTCGTCAAAAGCAACACCTTGATTAACCATTTTTTTTCTAATAGAATAAATGGATTTAGGTCTTCCTTTAACGGTGTATTTCAAGTTCTCCTTATCTAAAGAGTTTTTTATAACGCCGCTAAATTGCTCAATAAATAAGTCTTGCTCTTCTTTGCTTTCTTTTATCTTATTAACAATACTGTTAAAAGCGTCTGGCTCAGTATATTTTAAACCTAAATCCTCAAGTTCAGATTTTATGTTGTAAAGTCCAATTCTGTGAGCTAAAGGTGCGTATATATATAATGTCTCAGATGCAATTTTAACTTGCTTATCTGGGCGCATTGCACCCATGGTTTGCATATTATGAAGCCTGTCTGCAATCTTTATGATAATAACACGAACATCATCGTTAAGTGTTAAAAGCATTTTGCGAAAATTTTCCGCTTGTAAAGATACGTCCATATCTTTTTCTTTGCTAAGCGATGATATTTTTGTTAAACCATAAACGATAGTCGAAATAGTTTTACCAAATTTTTTATCTATATCTTCTATGCTATAGTCAGGACTATCTTCAACAACATCGTGTAGTAATGCCGCTGCAATTGATGTGCCATCTAGCCCAATTTCTTGCGCAACAATTTTGGCAACCGCAAGCGGATGAAAAATATAGGCTTCTCCAGATTTTCTGCGTTGATTTTTATGGCCGTCTAGTGCAACTTCAAAAGCACTACGAATTAATTTTTTATCATCCTTGGATAGTGTTGTATAGCTAACCTTTAATAATTGCTTGTAAGCTTTGGCAATAGCTGCATTTTCAATTTCTATAGCTTCATCTGTCATAAAATAAAAATAAGATAAAGAATGTTATTAGCCAACAGCAATATTATTTATTTTTATTAATCCTAAAAAGTGTTTAAATAGTTTACAAAAAGCGAAATAGCTTTGCCACGATGGCCTATGCTATTTTTTAAACTTAAATCCATTTCTGCAAATGTTATCTTTTGATCTTTAGGTTTAAAAATAGGGTCGTATCCAAAACCTTTATCGCCTAACTTTTCTTTAGTTATTTCTCCTTCGCAAATACCTGTAAAAGTTTCAAGTCTATTATTTAAGTGAAGAGCAATTACCGTTTTAAATTGAGCATTACGATTTGTTGCATTAACTAGCTCTTCCAGAACTTTTTCCATATTATCATTTGCATTCCGTTGCATTCCTGCATAACGAGCAGAATATACACCTGGAGCGCCATTTAAAGCTTTAACCTCTAAACCAGTATCGTCTGTAAAGCAGTCGTAGCCATAATTAGCTTTAATATATTTAGCTTTTTGGATAGCATTACCTGCAATGGTGTTTTGCGTTTCTGGGATATCTTCCAAGCATCCAATATCCTTTAAGCTTAGTAATTTAATATGTGGTGGTATTAAAGCTTGTACCTCCTTTATTTTATTTAAATTATTAGTACCGAAAACAATTTCCATAGGGTGTGTTTTTTTTTCAAAAGTACAATTAATACATTTTAATTATGAATCTTTATATGAATAGCTGTAATATTAATATGTATAAGATTGTCTTAAAATAAAGGATAATAAAATACACGTTTAACCATTAAAACCGATAAAGTTTGATTACTAGTTTTTTTTGAATCTAAAAATAAAAATAACGTGTAAAATGTTTTTTGGTATATTTTTAAAAATATAAATAGGTGTAGCGATGTAAATATGTTTTTATGAGCTAAAAGAAATTTGGCTATACTAAAATTATAAATGGAATTTGCATAGATAATTGGAAAATAAAATTTAGCATTGTTTTATGAATTTAGATATTTAAAATTTTTCACAAAACTTGTATATTAGAACTTTAATTATAAATTAAAACATATAAATATGATAGTAAATTTTCAGTATGTAGGTCTCGATGTTAGTACATCACTTTCAGCTTTCACAGAAGAGAAATTAGAAAAACTATTTAATCGCTATGATTTTTTAATTAGTGCGGCTGTACATTTTAAACAAGATGAAAAAGACCATACTAAAGGTAAAATCTGTAATGTAGAATTGAGTTTACCAGGCCCTAGAATTTTTGCAACATCCAACGAGCGTAATTTTGAAGTTTCGGTTAGGGAAACCATTAGTGACCTAGAACGTCAACTTAAAAAACGCAAAGAAGTTTATAAAACACATTAATAAAAACAATTTATACTAGGTTTTTAAATTATTAAAATTGTAAAACTACGTTAACGTTTAAAATAGTCTTAACGATGGTGGTAGGGTTCATTTTTTAAAATTGTAAAACCTCTATAAAGTTGTTCAATAAAAAATAAGCGAATCATTTGATGGGAAAATGTCATTTTTGATAATGATAGTTTCCCATTTGCTTTTTCATAAACCGCATTAGAAAATCCGTAAGGACCACCAATAACAAAAACAAGTTGTTTAATACCAGAATTCATGTGTTTTTGTAAATATACCGAAAAATCTAAGGAATTAAGCTGTTTTCCGCACTCATCTAAAAGAATTAAAGTATCAGATGCTTTTAGTTTACTCAAAATAAGCTGACCTTCTTTTTGTTTTTGTTCGTCCTCACTTAAATTTTTAGTTTTTTTTAAATCAGGAATAACTTCAAAAATAAACTTAATATAGAAGTTTAAGCGCTTTATGTAATTGTCGATTAAAAACGTAAGTTGTTTATTATCAGTCTTACCAATGGTTATAAGTTTAATAGTCATAAAAACAAAATTACTATTTCATATTTATGAATAACATATTTAATTAATTATTTTTTATAAAATTCACAATAGTAAAGTTTCTTATACACAATCTATTTCTTATTTTTACCTCTAAAATTAGCGCTAACTTATGATAACACAAGACCAATTTGATACCGAAGTTAAAATGATTATTGAAAATGCTATTCGCGAGGATGTTGGGGATGGAGATCATAGCTCACTGGCTTGCATACCCTCAAACGTAAGAGGTAAAGCTAAACTTTTAGTAAAAGATAAAGGTGTAATTGGAGGTGTTAATTTTGCGAAAAAGGTTTTCGCATACGTAGATAATACGCTTAAGGTGGATGTCTTAATACAAGATGGAAGCGAGGTTACCTTTGGAGATGTTGTTATGTATGTAGAAGGTGCTTCACAATCTATTCTTAAAGCAGAGCGTACTGTTTTGAATGCAATGCAACGCATGAGCGCTATTGCAACAAAAACTAGAATGTTTGTAAATTTAGTAGAGGGTACAAAAACTAAAATTTTAGATACGCGTAAAACTACACCAGGAATTCGCGTTTTAGAGAAATGGGCTGTTAAAATTGGAGGTGGCGAAAATCATAGATTTGCACTTTATGATATGATAATGCTAAAAGATAATCATATAGATTTTGCAGGAGGAATTACAAAAGCCATTGAAACTACAAAGCAATACTTAAAAGATACCGAAAGGAATTTATTAATAATAGTAGAAGCAAGAGATTTAACTGAAGTAAAAGAAATATTAAGTAACGATGGTGTTTTTAGAATATTATTAGATAATTTCGATTATGAAGATACAAGAAAAGCCGTAAAATTAATAGGAGATAAATGCTTAACCGAATCCTCTGGTAATATAAATGAAGACACCATTAGATATTATGCAGAGTGTGGGGTAAACTATATTTCATGTGGCGCCTTAACGCACTCGGTACACAATATGGATTTAAGTTTAAAAGCCGTTAAATAATATATTTATACATTGTTTATATTTTAATAACTTGGCCTTGAATACTATGAGGTGATTTTTTTAGTTTAAATAAACATATAAACTATTTAATGGATAATGTTTTAAAGGATAAGCTGGAAAAAATTCCTATAATAAGTGCAGTCGTACGATTTTTTAAAAAAATTAAGCTCCCAGGGCTTAAGGGGTTGTCTTTTTACGATTTGTTGGAGCTTTATATAACAGGTATTTTAAAGGGCGCATTAACAACAAGGGCCAGCGCCATTGCATTTAGTTTTTTTACAGCTATTTTTCCGTTCTTATTATTTGTTTTAATCATTATTCCTTATGTACCAATTCAAGATTTTAAAATTGAATTCTTACAGTTTCTAGAATCTACTTTACCTCCAAGCACGTCAGATTTTTTCTTTGAAAATATATTTGAAAATATAAATAGCACACAGCCAAGTGGTTTGTTATCATCGGTATTCCTGTTATCCATTCTACTTATGGCTAACGGCGTTAATGCTGTGTTTTCTGGTTTCGAAAACTCTTATCATGAGCAGCTTACACGAAATGGCTTTAAGCAATACATTTTAGCTCTAGGCGTTGCTTTAATATTAGCTTTTTTACTTATAATTACAATAATTGTATTAGGGTATATACAAATTTACGTGGTTCAAGAGTTATTTAGTGTTTTGGAGAAAAAAGGCTTTGAAGTCAAGTCTGAAGGGTTATTTTGGGCTGATGTTGTAAAATATCTGTTTTTTGTGATTATTGTGTATATGGCAACTGCAACCTTATATTATTTTGGAACAAAAGAAGGGCGAGATTCTAAATTCTTTTCTGTTGGAGCTTTATTTACCACCTTTTTAATTATTCTAAGCTCATATTTATTTGGTATTTACATAGAGCATTTTGGACAATTTAATAAACTTTACGGCTCCATTGGCGCCTTGTTAATTCTATTACTTTATTTATGGCTTAATGCCAATATTTTATTATTAGGGTACGAGTTAAATGCTTCGCTTCAGTTTCTAAAAAAATACCCTAGAAAAAATACATAATAATAGCGTGTTATTTAGCGCTAATATAAAATACGTTAAAAGTCGTTTTTTTTTACTAAGCTTATTCTTTTTAAGAGCTATGGTCTCATTTTGTGGTAATACTAATTATTTACACAGGTAAATAGTATAATTTTTTTTGTTTTTAAGGTTGAATAAGCCGTTTGTGCGATTATGGTTGTTCTTATTTTTTTAAAATAAACAGTAACGCTAAGTATCAATAACGCGTTTAAAAGACGTAGTTGCTAAAGTTTTGTTTAAATTTTTGAAATTTAGTATAGTCTTTTTTGTTTAATGGTCTTATTTTTGAATTATGCAATTTTTTATTGATGTTATAATTCCCGTTCCACTACAAAAGCTTTTTACTTATAGCGTAACTGAAGCTGAGGCGGCATTTCTTAAAAAAGGTATGCGCGTTTCCGTTCCCTTTGGGAAGTCTAAAATATATACCGGTATTGTTTTTGCCATTCATAATAATGCTCCAACGGCTTATGAGGCTAAAGATATTCAGCAAATTTTAGATGATACGCCTATTGTAAACGAAAAACAACTGCAATTATGGCAATGGATAGCAGGGTATTACATGTGTACGCTTGGCGATTTAATGCGGGCAGCGCTACCAAGTGCTTTTATCTTAGAGAGTGAAACAGTAATTACAAAAGGTGCGGCAAAATCTATAGACGCAACGACTTTAAAGGATGATGAGTTTTTAGTTTACGAAGCTTTAAATCATCAATCCAGTTTGAAAATTCAGGATATATCAAATATATTAAACAGAAATAACGTGCTTTCTGTAATTAAAGGGCTTATTGAAAAAGAGGCTATTTTTATTGAGGAAGAAGTATACGAAAAGTATAAGCCAAAATTGGTACGTTATGCGAGGTTACATATTAATTTCTCCTCAGAAAAGGCGCTTCATGCTCTCTTGGAAGATTTAAGCAGAGCCCCAAAACAACGTGATGTAGTGATGACTTTGTTTTCAATTTCAGCTAAAACAAAAAAACCCGTAAAAGTTCAAGATTTATCAACGGAAAGCGGTGCTTCTAATGCTATTATAAAATCACTTTTAAATAAAGGCATACTTGAAGAGTATCATATTCAAACAGACCGTGTAGAATATTCAGGAGAGGAGACAGAGGCTTCAAAACGCCTTAATACGCATCAAAAATTAGCTTTAGATGAAATTAATATAGCTTTTGAAAACCACCAAGTTACATTGCTTCATGGGGTAACATCTTCTGGAAAAACAGAGGTTTATGTTAAACTTATTGAAGATGTTATAAACAAAGGTAAACAGGTTTTGTATTTGTTACCAGAGATAGCGCTAACTACACAGCTTGTAGCAAGACTTCAAAATTATTTTGGAGAACAAGTAGCTATTTTTCACTCTAAATACTCAATTCACGAGCGTGTTGAAGTATGGAATAATGTATTAAAAAATAGTAATAAAGCTAAAATAGTGCTAGGTGCACGATCATCCATATTTTTACCGTTTGATAATTTAGGTTTAATTATTGTAGATGAGGAGCACGAGCAGTCCTTTAAACAATTTGACCCCGCACCGCGTTACCATGCCCGGGATACAGCTGTAGTTTTAGCACATTTGCATAAAGCAAAAACCCTTTTAGGCTCTGCAACACCAAGTTTAGAGAGTTATTTTAATGCAAAACAAAATAAATATGGTTTTGTGGAAATTACTAAGCGGTACAATAATGTCTTAATGCCAGATATTGAGCTTGTTGACATAAAAGATAAACTTAAAAAGAAACGCATGAAAGGCCATTTTAGCGATCGTTTGATTGAAGAAATGACTGAAACATTAAAACAAGGCCATCAAATAATACTGTTTCAAAACCGTAGAGGTTTTTCTCCTATTGTAGAGTGTAAAACTTGCGGACATTCACCCCAATGCTCAAATTGCGATGTAAGTTTAACATATCACCAGTATAGAAATCAATTGCGCTGCCATTATTGCGGTTACAATGCGGCTATGATGCAAGATTGCGAAGCTTGCGGAAGTCAAGATTTAGATAATAAAGGGTTTGGAACAGAGCAAATTGAAGCAGAAGTGAAGCTTTTATTTCCTGAGCACAATGTAGCACGCATGGATTTGGATACAACACGTGGCAAGTACGGTTACGAAAAAATAATTACAGCTTTAGAGCAGCAAGAAATCGATATTTTGGTAGGTACACAAATGCTAACTAAAGGGTTGGATTTTAGGCATGTAAAATTAGTTTGTATTATGAATGCAGATAGTATGTTAAATTTTCCAGATTTTAGAGCTCATGAAAGGAGCTTTCAACTTATGCTACAAGTTGCGGGTAGGGCAGGACGAACAAAAGAGCGTGGCAAAGTTTTAATTCAGACTTACAATCCGCACCATAATATTTTGCAACAGGTATCTACCAATAATTATATTGATATGTATACCGAACAAATGAACGATAGATACAATTTTAAGTATCCCCCAGTTTATAAACAAATTAAAATAACGTTAAAACACAAAGATTATAATCGTGTAGAAATTGCGTCAAATTGGTTAGCTAAATCATTCAGACAGGTTTTTAATGAGCACGTTTTAGGTCCCGAATCACCACCAGTATCTAGGATTAGAAATCAATTTCATAAAAATATATTAGTAAAAATACCTAAAAACCAATCTTTAGCAAAAACAAAAGAAGCTATCATTAAAATAAACAATAGCTTTCATAGTGTGAAAGATTTTCGTTCGGTAAGATTGATTTCAAATGTAGATAATTTTTAAAAAAAGCAATACATAATGCTTACACCGTAACTAATTTAGAATTTAAGTTTAAATACTAACAAATAAAAGCATAAGCATCTTTAGTTTTAAGCGTGTACTTTAAATATTATTTAAGGCATCAGCTAACTGTGTTTTTTTATTTCTACTTAAAGGAATTTCAAAAGCGCCAACTTCAACATTTTTGCTATTAAACCTGTCAATCTTATCTAAATTAACAATGTATGATTTATGTATCCTTAAAAACTTACCTTCAGGTAATTCTGCCTCAAAAGCCTTCATGGTAGAAAGCACGACTAAACTATTTTCTTCAGTAACTAATTTAACATAATCACCAAGGGCTTCAATCCATTTAATCTCCTTAATATATACTTTACGTTTTTTAAGGTTACTTTTTACAAAAATGTGTTCGCCCTCTTCCTCTTTAAAGTCTAAGGTTAGCTTATGTTGCTCCAAAGCCTTATCTACAGAGGTGATAAAGCGCTCTCTTGTTATTGGTTTGTGCAAATAATCGGTAGCATCATAGTTAAAGGCTTTAAAAGCGTATTCTGTTTTACCAGTAACAAATATAATTTGGGGTTTATTATTTAAAACGTCTAGTAATTCAAAACCATTAAGTACAGGCATTTCAATATCTAAAAAAATTAAATCCACCTGATGCGTGTTTAAACCATTTTTAGTTTCCAATGCGCTACTGTATTCTGCTATTAGATTGAGGGAGGCATGATTCTCTACAAGTTTAACGATGGAAAGACGTTGTATGGCTGAATCATCTACTACTACACAGTTCAAAATCATAATATAGAAAATATTTTAAGGTTAATTATATCGACAATAGTACGAATTATTCGGTTCAAAACCAAAATTCATCGTTCAAAGGTTTTAATTAACATTTAATTAACGTTTAATTAACATTTTGGAGTATGTTATTTTATCTCCAAAATTGATATTAATTTTGTTGGCTGTTAAAAATAAAACACCTAATTTTGCACCCAATTTAATTATAAAAACGATTTTTATGAATCATTATGAAACTGTTTTCATCTTAAATCCCGTTTTATCTGATGATCAGGTAAAGGAAACAGTAAAGAAATACGAAGATTTTCTTGTTTCTAACGGCGCTAAGATGGTATCAAAAGAAAACTGGGGGCTAAAAAAATTAGCATACCCAATCCAAAACAAGAAAAGTGGATTTTACCACCTTTTTGAGTACACTGTAGATGGTGACGTAATTACACCTTTGGAGGTAGAGTTTAAACGTGATGAACGTTTTATGCGTTATTTAACAGTTGCGTTGGATAAGCATGCTATTTCATGGGCAGAAAGAAGACGAGTTAAACTTAAACAAAAAGCGTAGTCATGGCAACATCAATAGAACAACAGTCGAAAGGAAAAAAAGATGGTGAAATCAGATATTTAACACCTCTTAATATTGATACTAATAAGAAGGCGAAATATTGTATGTTTCAAAAATCTGGTATCAAGTATGTTGATTACAAAGATCCAGATTTTTTAATGCGTTTTATAAATGAGCAGGGTAAAATATTGCCTCGTCGTTTAACAGGGACGTCTTTAAAATATCAAAGAAAAGTTGCTGTAGCGGTGAAAAGAGCTCGTCATTTAGCTTTAATGCCTTACGTAGCAGATTTATTAAAATAAAATACCGATAACAATGGAACTTATATTAAAACAAGACGTTGAAAATTTAGGATTTAAAGACGATGTTGTAACGGTTAAGAACGGTTATGGTAGAAACTTTTTAATTCCTCATGGTCAAGCTGTTTTAGCTACTATTTCTGCAAAGAAAGTATTAGCTGAAAATTTAAAGCAACGTGGCTTTAAAGAAAAGAAAGTGATTGATGATGCTAATGTAATAGCAGAAGCTATAAAAGCTTTAGAAATTAAAATACCAGCTAAGGTTGGTGCAGGAGACAAGTTGTTTGGATCAATAAACAATATTGACGTTGCAACAGCATTAGAAAAAGAAGGACAAGCAATTGACAAGAAGTTTATAACAGTTGCAACTGTTAAACGCTTAGGTAAGTATACTGCTGTAGTACGTTTACATAGAGAAGTATCAGTTGACTTAGAGTTTGAGGTTATTGCACAAGCATAAATCTAATAGATATAATTTTTAGAAGCCTCAACGTAAGTTGGGGCTTTTTCATTCAAGTTTTTTATTTAAATATTTTATTGAATAGAAAATGATAGGCTTTTATAAGTTTACGAAAATAAAATTAGAATAATGAAATACGCAAGGCTTACCAAGGAACAATTTGAAGAATTACATCAAGAATTTATAAATTTTTTGGCAACTCAATCCATTACCGCAGATGAGTGGTCTAATTTAAAAGCTAATAAACCAGATTTAGCTGAAATGGAATTGGACATGTTTAGCGATTTAATTTGGGAAGGCGCTTTAAAGAAAGCTGAATATATAGAGCATTTTGCACCAAAGCATATTTATTTGTTTCATTTAAAGGAAAATAAAATGCATGCTATTGTTGTTAATGTGAAAAATGATATTGATATCACTACGCAAGAAGGATATGATTGGCTTCGGGAAAATCTATTAGATGATAATGTTGAATTTTTACAAGCAGATAAAAATTACTCCGATGATAAAAATTTGGATAAATTTAAAATGATTGAGCAAGGCGCCTCTATTACTAAAGGTGAATTATACCACTACTTCCATAAATTAATAAATTAAATATTAATATTAAAAACGGCTGTTATTACTACTAAATTTGCTCCTATTTAATAAATATTACTTTTTAGCATGTAATGTAAGTTGTAAAAAACACTGTTTATTTTTATTTAAAATATCCAAATATCATTTGCATTAATTATTTTTGCTTAGTACCAGGTAAAAGACTGTTTTGTTGGTGTACTATAACTGTCTGAGAGAAAATTATTTTAATAATTACTAAATAAAAGGCCTGTTTTTCAGGTAATTCATATGGCTCAAAAACCAAGTATCCCAAAGGGAACAAGAGATTTTAACCCTAAACAAGTAGCGAAAAGAAATTATATTTTTAATACTATTCAAACTGCTTTTGAGACTTTTGGATTTCAACCTATTGAAACACCTAGTTTTGAAAACTCAGAAACCTTAATGGGTAAATATGGGGAGGAAGGCGACCGGTTAATATTCAAAATTTTAAACTCAGGAGATTATTTGGCGAAAGCTAATGAGGAGGCTTATATTGAAAAAAAATCAAAAAAATTAACATCTTCAATTTCCGAAAAAGCACTGCGTTATGATCTTACAGTACCGTTTGCTCGTTATGTAGTGCAACATCAAAATGATATTGAATTTCCTTTTAAGCGCTATCAAATTCAACCAGTTTGGAGAGCTGATAGACCTCAAAAGGGGCGTTTTAGAGAATTTTTTCAGTGCGATGCAGATGTTGTTGGAAGTTCTTCGCTTTGGCAAGAAGTTGAGTTTATTCAATTGTACGATACCGTATTCTCAGCTTTAAAGTTAAAGGATGTTACTATTAAGATAAATAATAGAAAAATTTTAGCTGGTATTGCAGAAGTTATTGGTGCCAGTGATAAATTAATAGATTTTACAGTAGCCTTAGATAAGCTAGATAAAATTGGTGAAGCCAAAGTTAAAGAAGAAATGCGCAGTAAAGGTATCTCGGACGCAGGGATATCTAAACTTCAACCTTTATTTACTTTAGCGGGTACTTTTGAAGCTCAAATAGAGCAGTTAAGAAGTATTCTTAATACATCGGAAGAAGGAAGAAAAGGAATTGAGGAACTTGAATTTATTAATACTGCAATTAGCCAGTTGAATTTAACTACTGCTAGTTTAATTTTAGATGTAACATTAGCTCGAGGCCTCAATTATTATACAGGTGCAATTTTTGAAGTATCTGCGCCAAACACAGTTAAAATGGGATCCATTGGTGGTGGTGGCCGTTATGATGATTTAACGGGGATATTTGGTATGAGTGGCATGAGTGGAGTAGGCATTAGTTTTGGTTTAGACCGTATTTACTTAGTACTTGAAGAGCTAAATTTGTTTCCTGAAACGGTAAGTAAAAATATAGATGTTCTATTTATAAATTTTGGAGATAAAGAAGCACTACATTGTTTAAAAATAATAAAACAATTACGAAATCAAGAAATAAATGCCGAGTTATATCCTGATAAAATTACGAATGGCAAACATATGCGTAAGCAGATGAATCACGCTAATAATCGAAATATTCCTTACGTAGTTATTATTGGAGAAGAGGAAATAAATTTAAATTTAGTTACTTTAAAACATATGATTTCTGGCGAGCAGGAAAAAATATCATTAGAAACTTTAATTGAAAAAATTAAAAACGGTTAAGTTATTTTTATACTACAATAAGATTCGGTGTTTTAAATTACTATATTTTACGATTTGAATAAAACAAAATTTTATTACTTTAATAGTTTTATTAAAGTCAGTACAGGTAGCATAAATAAACTTTATACTTGATTGCTTTTGTAATGATAAATAGTTTAAGGCTATAAATAATTTATTTCTTAGCTTTTAGTGTCTAGAAAGTAAATAGTATTATTTGTTTATTTGGGTGTAGCAATGGAGTAGTCAACTATTTCCGCTAAGGCAATAAAAATTTAGATAAAATACGCTGCACATCTGTATTATCGGTTTGAGGTATTAAAAAATTTTCTAAAGCATCAGCATGAATTATTTGTTCTGCTTTATCAACAAATCCATAACCTTGGTAATTGCCTTCTTTTATTAGTATAAAGGCTTCTTCAGAGGGACGTCTTCCTTTTTGCTTAATTATTTTGTTTAAATTATCATTTTTAATGTAATGAATCGCTTTTAAAACTTTGGTATTATAATCTTTAGTATTTTCTTGTTGAGAACAGATACCTTGGCAAGTCTCTATTTTATAATGGTTACAGGTAACAACATTTTGCTGTAAAGCAGAATATTTAGGGCATAATTTAAAATCGGAGCAAATTTTTTCTAAAAAAGCTATAGTATCACGTTTATTATTTAAGATTTTAATAGGATTTGGACATAGTTTTAAAATATTATAAGTGAAATGCATAACCCCTTTTCTATCTGTATAATTAAAAACACCGTAGCGTTTAACTGTTTTTTTAGAAGCTACATTATATTGTGGATAGTGTTTTTTTATAGCAGCATCTTCCATTAGTAAAGCTATAGTTTCGCTTCCAGATTCTTCAAAATCAATATGTGCAGTTTCTCTACAAAGATCTAATTCTTTCTGCTTTTTGTCATAAAAATGGCTAAGTACTCTTTTTTTTATATTTTTTGCCTTGCCAACATATATAATAGTTTGCTTTTTATTTAAAAAATAATAGATACCAGGTGTATTGGGAATTTTTTCAAAAACATGGTCTGGTAAATGTGCAGGTAAAGTTGCTTGTCTACTGTTTGCTTTCAAAAAAGCAGTAAACACATCTTCCGCATGCGTTTGTTGTTGTAATTTTGAAAATAAAATAACAGTGGCCTCAGCATCTCCTCGAGCACGATGTCTACCTTCAATGTTAATATTTAAATCATTACATAATTTACCTAAGCTATAAGAACGATGCCCAGGTAGTAGTTTTCGAGACAAGCGAACTGTACACAATTTCTTTCTTTGAAATATTATACCTAATCGCGAAAATTCGCCACGGATTACATTAAAATCGAAATTAACATTATGGGCTACAAATATGGTATTTGCTGTTATTTGTAAAACCTGATTAGCAATTTCAGAAAAAGTTGGCGCATCACTAACCATTTGGTTATCAATTCCTGTTAAAGCTGTTATATGTAGCGGAATTAAAGTCTCAGGATTTACTAACGATGTAAATTCGTCGATTATGTTACCTTTTTCATATTTAAAAATAGAAATTTCGGTAATACGATTGGTTCGTCCCGTTGTTTCAACATCAATAATTGTATAAGCCATACGTTTTAATTAATCTTGTTAGTGAAAAATTTAAATTAAAGAATTAGCAGGTGGTCATATAAACATAACATTTTATAAGCACGTTATCTTTAATGATGTTACCGTTTTTATAGGTAAAACTTGTACTATGATTTTTTTGTAATACATTAAAAATTTATATCAAATTAATTCAAAAATATGATCTTCTGTAAAGGCGTAGTTAATTACTTTTTCTAACGGTGGTTTTGTATTTAGCCCGGTAAATAAACTGAATGCGGGCAGAATTAATTGATTTTTTGAAATCTGATAACACGGCAATTTAATGCGTTGTTTACCTTTACCTTTTAATAAAACGCCAGGGTGTGTATGCCCCGAAATTTGAAATACATTATCTATAGAATTTAAGCTTTCATGAATAAAATTAAAAGGGGATATGTGATGGGTGGTAAAAATATTCCAATCAAAAAATAGGTCTGAGATTTCAGAAGAAATTTTATCATGATTTCCTTTAACCAGGATTAAATTTATTTTTTCAACTGTATCAAGCCAATTTCTAAAAATTTTAAATTCATTATTTATTCCAGCATGAAATAAATCGCCTACAACCATAAGTTGTTTTGCTTTAAAAAAAGAAAGTAGCTGTTTTAAACGTTCCAAATCGTTGTTAAGAACTTCTGTTGAAACTGGAATACCGCTTTTTCTAAAATGTGCTGCTTTTCCAACGTGCAAATCGGAAATAATAAGCATCTCTTGTTTAGGCCAATACACAGCACGGTGGTTGGTTAGCGTTAAGGTTTCATTTTTACAAATTATATTTTTGGTTACTATATTCATTTGGTGTTTTTCAAGGCTTCTTTTTGCAAGCGTTCAATACGTTTACTAAGGCTTTCGTTACTTAAAGAATTTCTTAAACTATCTACTTTAATAGGGAAACTTAAAGGCGTAAAACTTTTGGAGCGTTTAATTATAATATCACTATTTTCTATTCGAATAAAGGCCTCGCGCAACCTTACTTCTTCTAATTGCTGATTAAAAACTTCTGAATAAGCTTGTTTTAATAATAAGTTTTGAGGTTCATAATCTTCAAGTACCCTAAAAATTAAGCCTGACGAGGATTGTAAGCTTTTATTGTTTTGGCGTTTCCCTGGCATAGATTGTACAACTAAACCAGCGATAACTGCAATATCTCTAAATTTTCGCGATGCCATTTCCGATGCATTTATACTACCAACAACATCTTCCATTAAATTATTTTTAGAAACCACAGAAGCAACATTATCTTCATTAAGTGGAATAGCTTGGTCGCTAAGTAGCTCAAATCCATAATCGTTCATGGCTATTGTAAAGGTGAGTGGCGTAATTTTGCTTAGTCTGTAAGCTATAAGTGCTGCCATAACTTCGTGCACTAAGCGGCCCTCAAAAGGGTACATAAATATATGATAACCTTCCTTAGTTTCTATAAGTTCAATTAAAAATTCATTGGCTTTTGGAATATGCGAATGTAAACCCTGCCTTGCAATTAAAGGATGTAAAAATTTCAATTCACGCTCACGTATGCTTGGGCTTAGCGCGTCGGCTAATTTTATTCTTAAAAAGTGACTTAAATGTGATGTTAATGGTAAACGACCACCATTATAACTTGGTATCATGGCTTTTTTTGCCTTGCTTATTTTTACGTAAACCGTCATATCCTTAATATGAAGCATCTCTAAAACACGCCCAGCTAAAACAAAGCTAGCTTTAGGTTTTAAGCGCGAAATAAAATATTCTTCAATCATGCCCACATAACCGCCCGAAATAAATTTAACGCGTAACATAGAGCTACTAACAATTACACCAATATTCATACGGTGTAGCATACTTATACGTCTGCTTTTTACACGATAAACGTTTTTTTCGTCTTTAATAACCTTATGGTATTCTTCATAGGATTTTAGTGTGGTTCCGCCTTGTGTAATAAATAATAATGCCCAGGAAAATTCGTCTTCTGTAAGGTAAGCGTAAGCGTGTGTTTGTTTTAATAAGGTATAAATTTCTTTTGCTAAAAATCCTTCGCCAACAGCTAATGTAATTAAAAACTGAACCATCACATCAAAACATAGCACTAGTGGTAATCGCGATTCAATTTTATGCTGTTTTACGGCCTCTTTTAAAGCCGAAATTTCAATAAGCTCTAAAGAATGCGTGGGGACAAAATATATTTTTGAAGTTTCGTAAGGTGAGTGGCCACTGCGGCCTGCGCGCTGCATAAATCGTGCGATACCTTTAGAGGAACCAATTTGAATTACACAATCTACAGGCTTAAAATCCACTCCTAAATCTAGAGACGATGTACAAATAACAGCCTTTAATTTACCTTCTGATATACTATCCTCAATCCAATTACGCAACTTAGCATCTATAGAGCCATGATGGATGGCAATCTGCCCTGCTAAATCTGGTGCGGCGTCTAATATAATTTGATACCACATTTCACTTTGGTTACGCGTATTTGTAAAAATTAGCGTGGTAGTGTTTTCATAAATAATTGGTACAATTTTAGAACTCATGGACGCTCCTAAATGTCCAGACCAAGGCAAAACCTCAATAGCGTTTGGTAATACAGACACAATTTTAATCTTCTTTTTCTCTTTAGCAGTAATCATTATGGTTTTAGTATCTGCGTAGGGGATAAGTACTGTTTTAGCTTCTTCCAGATTCCCGATAGTGGCTGTAATACCCCAAATTTTTAAATTGGGAGAAAGGGTTTTAAGTCGGGATATTAAAAGCTCTGTTAAAATGCCGCGTTTATTTCCTAAAAGTTCGTGCCATTCATCAATAGCTATGCAATTTATGTTTTTAAACCAACGCGAATTATTTTTCTGCGAAAACAAGAGGTGTATAGTTTCTGGCGTTGTTAATAAAACATCTGGCATGAGTCGCTCTTGCTGGCGCCTTGTTTTTGTTGGCGTATCCCCATTTCTTACAGCAACTGTCCAATCTAAACCAATCGATTCTATAGCAGCATTCATGGCTTTGGCCAAATCTTTTGCTAGGGAGCGTAAGGGGCTTACCCAAAGTAGTTTTAATCCTTTTTTATAGTTTTCAGGATGGTTTAAATAATCTATAATTACGCCAAGAAAAACAGAATATGTTTTACCAAAACCAGTAGGGGCTACTACGATACCACTGTAATTATTACCAATACTTTGCCATGTTTTTAATTGAAACGTAAAGGGTTTGTGTCCCTTATCAATAAAGTGTTTTTCTACAATTTTAAAGCCTTCGCTTTCTAAAAATTTCGAACTCATTGTACTTCAATTAAGGCTTTAACAGTTGCTATGGTATCTATATCTGCAATGGTTTTATCGCGGCGCCAACGCTTAATTCTAGGAAATCTTAGCGCCACGCCAGATTTATGTCGCTTGCTTAGTGCAATACCTTCAAAAGCAATTTCAAAAATAAGCTCTGGTTTTACGGTTCTTACGGGGCCAAATTTCTCAATGGCATTTTGGTTTACAAATTTGGATACTTCAGTAATTTCTTTATCCGTTAGCCCGCTGTATGCCTTTGCTACGGTTACTAATGTATCGTCACTTTTTACAGCAAAGGTATAATCTGTATATTTGGAACTTCGCCTACCGCTTCCTTTTTGTGCATAAATCATAACTACATCAATAGTTAGTGGGTCTACTTTCCATTTCCACCATTCGCCTTTTTTTCTGCCTACATGAAAAGTGGATGTTTTTTTCTTCAGCATTAAACCTTCGCTGTTTAGTTTTCTAGCAGCATTTCTAATAGTGTCTAATTCATCCCAAGTTTTAAATTTAATAATTTCAGAAATTTTAAATAAGTCATTATCCTTGGAGAGGTTTACTAAGTTTTCTAATAACAGGCGCCGTTCAGATAATGGTTTTTCACGCACATCGTCGCCATTCCATTCTAAAATATCGTAGGTATAAAAGCCTACGGGAATATCTTCTAAAAGCTTTTTGGATATGTTTTTTCGGTTAAGCCGTTTCTGCAAATCATTAAAAATCAAGACACTATTATTTTTCAGCGCTAAAATTTCGCCATCAATAACAAAATCATCTTTAAAATTTTTAAAAAGGGCTTTAATTTCAGGAAATTGAGACGTAACAAGTTCTTCACCTCTAGACCAAATATAAATTTCGTTATTCCTTTTAATTACTTGGCCACGAATGCCGTCCCATTTGTATTCCACCTGCCAATTTTCAGGGTCTCCAATGGCGTTTAAATCTTTATCCAAAGCATACGCCAAACAAAAGGGGTAAGGCTTGGAGTTGTCGTAATTAATATGTTTTCCATCTAATAAATCGTTAAAAGAAATGGTGTTTATATCCCAATTACCAATAATGCTGTGCATAAGCTGGTTAGCATCAATACCCGATAGTTTGGAAAGGGCGTTAACCAATGTTTTTTTTGAGACTCCAATTCTAAAGCTACCACCAATAAGTTTGTTAAAAATAAGCCGCTCTTGCATGTGTAAACCCGACCATGCATTTAGTACGTAATCTTTTTTGTCAGCCTCAGATTTTGGTTTTAATTTAATAATTTCTGCCATCCATTCATGCAAAGGTTTATTAATCTCATGCGTTGGGTCTGGTAGTAAAAGTGCCATGGTTTCGCCTAAATCGCCAACGGCACTGTACGACTCTAAAAACAGCCATTCTGGGAGTTTAATTATTTCTGTACACCATAAGCGCATTAAGGTCGATTTTACAGGCCTTGGTGGTCGCTTACCTGTAAAAATAGCGATTAGCCACAGCTTATCTTTTTCTTGGGCATGGGTAAAATAATTTACCAATGCGTTTATTTTAGCATTGGTTTTATTCGTTATTTCTATGGCGTTAATAAGGTTTACAAAATCTTTCATATCCAATTAAGTTTCAGAAGTATTTAATTCATCATCGCCATATTCTGTTTTTACTTCCGCGGAAGCGATACCAATTTCATTTAAATATTTGGAAAATGTGGCTTGCGAGCCATGCGTAACATAAACCTTTTCTGCTTCAGATGCTCTTACGGCGCTTAACAAACCGTTCCAATCGGCATGGTCGCTTACAGGAAAACCAGCATCCACATTTTTCCAGCGCCTATTACCCCTAATTTGCATCCAGCCAGAACATATTGCCGTTGCTGCATTTGGTATGCGTTTTAATAATCGCGAACCTAATAAGCCTGGTGGTAGAATTATAATTTTATTTTGCACCTCGTTTTTATTAAAATCCGGCTCTAATAAAGTCGTTTCGGGTAACTCTATATCTACACTTTTAATGGCATTATTAGTGTTATGTATAGCCTTGTGTACAAACATTTGGTCTGTATTATCAAGCAATTTCATAATGCGCTGTGCTTTACCTAGCGAGTAGCCTAAAAACACACTGGTACGGTTATTTGCTTTGTTATCAATAACCCAATCTACCATCTGTTTTTGTAAAACAGCCTCAGGTAACCAATTATAAATGGGAAGTCCGAAAGTACTTTCTGTAATAAACTCATGGCATTTTACAGACTCAAAGGGAATGGTTAAAAAGTCTGAACTTGTTTTATAATCGCCCGTAAAAACCACCACAAAACCCTTGTGTTCTAACCGTATTTGCGACGACCCAATAATATGCCCAGCCGGATGAAAACTAACCTTTACACCGTTAACAGTTAAAGTCTCATTATAAGCTAAACTCTGTATGTTAATGTCTTGCCCGATACGGTGCTGAATAATGGGTTTGGAGTGGTTGTGACATAAATAATGCGACATGCCACTACGAGAATGATCGGCGTGTGCATGCGAAATTACAGCATAATCCACAGGAAACCAGGGGTCCAAATAGAATTTTCCAGGAATGCAGTAAATGCCTTTTTTAGTGAATTTTACTAACTTCATGTAAGTCGCTATTGTGTTACTTTTGGTGTAGTACCAAAGTTAACCCACACAAATTTAATTTTAGCGCTTTATTCCTAGAAATTATAACGCTTTTACTTCATTTTATAATCAATTATCCACCAATTGTAATCATGCTTCTGTTGTTGGAATGTAGTTTTGGTTCCTGCAATTTCTTTAAAGTATCCATACCACCACGTACTTTAAATTTAGCTTCAACTGCTTTTTTAATTACAGGTTCAATTGGTTTTCCGGCTCTAAGCGCACTTAATAAATCGGATTCTCCTGAAGAAAACAAACAGTTTTTTAGCTGCCCATTTGCTGTTAACCGCAGCCTATTACAAGAATCGCAAAACGGATTAGTAACCGAACTTATTATAGCAAAACTTCCTTTATAACCCGTGATTTTATAATTTTTAGAAGTGTCGTTTGGGGCGTCTTGTATGCGTTCTATGTTATCTTCCGCGAAAGCATTATGCACATAAGTCATCACTTCTGCATAAGACACTAACTTGCTCATATCCCATTTATTCCCATCAAAAGGCATAAATTCTATAAAACGAACAACAATAGGCAAGTCCTTTGTAAAATTAATAAAATCGATAATTTCATTCGCATTAAAACCCTTCATTAAAACCGCATTTACTTTAACAGTAAAACCTTCTTTAACAAGTAATAAAATGTTTTTATAAACCTTTTCAAATTCATGCCTGCGCGTAATGTGTTTAAATTTTTCGGCATCCAAAGAATCCAAACTAACATTAATTTTATTAACACCATGCGCTTTTAAAACCGGGATAAATTTATCAATAATCACAGCGTTGGAGGTAATGGACAGTTCCACAGGAAGCGTTGCTAATTTCTCTAAAATAACAGGAATATCCTTTCTAATAAGCGGTTCGCCACCAGTTAATCTAATTTTTGTAACGCCATGATTCACAAATGTTTTAGCAATTTCAAAAATTTCCTCGTAAGTCATTAAATGGCTTTTAGGCGATAATTTCACGCCTTCCTCAGGCATGCAATACGTACACCTTAAATTGCAACGCTCAATTAACGAAATACGTAAATAAGTATGATCTCTGCCGTGAGAATCTTGTAGTATTTTTGAATTTTCTATCATTTTAATTTTATTATTTGGGCGTTACCACAAGGGTCGGGCTATTCGTTGCAAGTCCTCGCACCTCCAAAAGTCGGGCTGTGGGCTTTCCACTACTATCCCTAACGCGCTTATCTGCCAAAGCCATAGCCTGTTTAAAGTTTTAGCTTTTTTGCTAAGACCTTGGGGAGTTTAAAAACCCGTGAGGTCTTTTTTTTATTTATTTTAAAGTTCTCCAAAGTTTTAAGTATTGCTTATAATAAACCCATATTTAATTAAAACTACGATTTTGGTAATTCAGCATCATATTTTTCATCCTCAGGATGTGGCGCTCCTTTTAAAATTCTAAAAACATGTAAAACCGATGGAAAAATAGCATCCATAGATTCTTGCGCGCCTTTAGTTGAACCAGGTAAAGCCAAAACTAAAGTACTTCCAATAGTGCCTGCAATACTTCTAGAAAGCATAGCAAAAGGCATCCGTTCTTGGCCGTAATTTCTAATGGTTTCTTCAATACCAGGAATGCGTCTTTCCAATAAAGGAATAAGAGCTTCTGGCGTAACATCGCGACCCGAAAGTCCTGTGCCTCCTGTATATATAACCAAATCAATTCCTTGGTTTTTGTACATTTTTACTTTTTGCTGTATGTTTTCTATTTCATCTGGAATAATTACATATTCAGATATTTTAACATCACAGCTTTCAAGTTTGGCAATAATGGCTTTTCCTGCTTTATCTGCCTTATGGCCGGCCGAAATACTATCTGAACAAACCACCACAGCAGCTCTTAAATCTTTCCTGAATTTATCTCTAAAATCAGATTTCCCCCCTTTTTTTTCTAGTAATTTAATAGCGTGTATTTCTATGCCTTTATCAATAGGCTTTAGCATATCGTACATGTTTAAAGCCACTACGCTTGCGCCATGCATGGCTTCCACCTCAACACCTGTTTTGTAAATGGTTTTTACTGTAAATAAAACGGTAATTTCTAAGCCATTAATTTTATATTCAATACCAGTAAATTCAATAGGTAAGGGGTGGCAATCTGGTAAAATATCTGGCGTACGTTTTACACCTAATAACCCCGCAGCTTTGCTCATAGCAAATACATTGCCTTTTGGTACCGTATCGTTTTTAATAGCAATAATAGTTTCTGGCTTGCTAACTTTTACTATGGCTTGGGCTACAGCAGTTCTTAGTGTGGTTACTTTATTTGTTATATCGACCATAGAGGTGTGTATTCGTTGAAATGTCTATTTGTTTAACTTATTAGAAATTTTTTCAATTTCAGTTCATTTTTTTTCTGGTAATCTGATTCATTAATGAAATTTAATTATTTAGCTATTATGATTTGATTTAAAACTTCGATTAAAGAACTAAAAGCTATTGTTGTAAATCGTGCTTTGTCTTTATTTATTTCTCTTGAAGTACCTTCAGTTAAATTTGAAGCAATTAAACAAATCAACAATTAAACATTTTACGAGTTTATTTTCCATTGGTGGCTCTCATCTTCAAAAATTTCCTTTCCAAATACGGGGGTTTCTGCTTTTATAGCTTCAACTATAAATTCTAGAGCTTCAAAAACTACTTTGCGCCTTGGTGAAGAAACAAAAACGAATAAACATATTTCTCCAGCCTTTACAGTACCTAAACTATGATAAATATGCATACAGGTTAAATCGAATTTTTCGAAAGCAGATTCTCTAATTTCATGGAATTTTTTGTTTGCCATATCTTCATAAGCCGTGTATTCAATAGCGGATACTGTTTTGCCATCAATAACATCAGCACGTACTTGGCCTAAAAAAATATTATGTGCACCAATGCTTGTTTTTGTTTGGTGTTTAAAAATGGAATTTCCTATAAAATCTGATGATATAGCACCTTGTTGAAATACGTTTTTTGGTTTTTTACTTTGCATTGGATATCATTTTATTACGTTCTTTTATAAAATTAATAATTTCTGTAGCGCCTTGCGGTATGTTAAAACAGTTAGTAATATTTAAGTTATGCAAAACGCTAACAGCATGTTTACTGCGCATACCAGATTTACAAAAAAGCGCTTTCTTTTTAAGTAAATCAATTTTGTGTAAGTTGGTTTCCAAAGTACTTAATGGTAGGTATGTAATATCTAAATCGGTTACTTTGGGGAGCTCATGAGCTTCTCTAACATCAATAAATTGGATATTTTCTTGCGCTATAGCGTCTTGTATATTTAGGTTTGCAACCTGAATTTCGCAACCGGTTTCTATTTGCGTATTTTTAAAGTTATGTTGTGTTTTTAAAACTGCTGAAACAGCAAGTGCATTGCGTTTAATTTTTAAAATAGATGTCTCGCAAGTTAATGCGTTATAGCATAGTAGTTTGCCTGAAAGTACATTTCCAATTTCTAAAATAAGTTTTAAAACCTCGTTAGCCTGCATACTTCCAACAATGCCAGGGAGTACCCCTAAAACACCTATTTCAGAACAATTAGGGGCCGTACCTTTTTCTGGAGGATTAGGGAATAAACAGCGGTAGCTCGGGCCATTATTATAATTAAAAACAGAAATTTGACCCTCAAACTTATAAATAGCACCAAAAACTAAAGGTTTGTTTGTAATAAGGCAAGCATCGTTTACTAAATAGCGCGTATTAAAATTATCAGAACCATCAACAATAATGTCATAACTATTAAAAAGCTCTAAAGCGTTTAAATGTGTTAATTTTTCAGGATAGGTATTTATAGTAATTGCATCGTTTAAATTTTGGAGATGTGCTTTGGCAGCAATAGCTTTATTTAACCCTAACGAGGAGGTACCATATAATACTTGCCTTTGTAAATTGGATAATTCCACAACATCAAAGTCTATTATACCAATTGTACCAACACCCGCAGCGGTTAAATACTGTAAAATAGGGCAACCTAAACCACCGGCGCCAATAACTAATACTTTAGCATTAGAAATTTTATCTTGTCCTATTTGTCCAATTTCAGATAAGACGATGTGTCTGCTGTATCTACTCATTTTGTTGGTTAAATATTGTTTTTTTTTAATCATTTAGTTTATACAAATTGCAATATGCTAGCCACCAGAAAAAGGAGGTAGTAAAGCAATTTCTGCGCCAGTAACTTTTGTAGTATTGCTTATTAGTTCTTGATTTTGAGCTACTTTAAAAGATGTATTTTTTAATTCGCTATAAGTGCTAAAGAGGCTATTTAATAAATCGGATACAAATATCCCTGAGAACTCTAAAGATTCTTCTTCCTTTTGCGTAACCTCTGCTATTTGTCCAAAATATTTAATGTTTATACGCATAATTAATGGCTTTTAATTCGTCTTGGGTGTTTACGTTTAAAGTGCAATACGCCTCTTTTTTATTTAATACTATGTTTTTGTGAGTACAGCCTTTAATTGCTTTACGCAAGCGTTTTTCGTTTTGCTTTAAAAACACTTTAAAAACAGTTCCAACTTCTTTTTTGTATAAAGCTATTAACGGCATGCTTTTACCTTCACTTTCAATTTGAATAATTTGGGTATTGCCATCAATAGCAGCTACTAATTTTTTAAGAATTTCAGAATTTACTAAAGGAATATCACAACTTAAAATTAAATTGAAATTTGTAATAGATGCTTCTAAGCCAGCATAAATCCCTGCTACCGGTCCGGCGTTTTTTATAACATCTTGCACACGTTTATAACCAAAAGCATCATAATCTGGATTATCAGAAACAATAATAATTTCAGAAACCAAAGGCTTTAAGGCGTCTATACTAGATTGAATAAAGGCTTTGCCGTTTAGCATTAACAGCCCCTTATCCGTTCCCATTCGGGAGCTTTTGCCACCTGCTAAAATAATACCTGTAATGTGCTTATTATTTTTCATAACTACGTAAATATTAGTTTTGCACATGCAATTATTAACGTAAAGGCTAAAATATAGCGCAGTTTTTCATTGTTAATTTTTTTACTGCCATAATAACCGCCAAGTAAACCGCCAACAATAGCTAAACCAACTAGTAAAAGTGATTCTGACTTCATGGTAATACCGCTCTGTATTTGCCCAAATAAACCAGCAATAGAATTTACCCAAATAAACAAAGCCGAAACTGCGGCTGCTTCTTTCATTTTACCCCAATGCAGTAACAATATTATTGGTGTTAAAATAATACCACCTCCAATACCTATTAATCCCGAAAAAAAGCCAATAACAGCACCAGTAATTAAACCGTACCAAAGTTTTACAGGTCTAACAATAGTATTTTCTTTTCCAAAAATATTTAACATTTTTAAAATAGCAAAAACTAATAATACTGCTAGAATCTTTTTGTAAACAGACGCATCAACTTCTAAGGTACCTCCAGCATAGGCCATAGGTATCGAAGTTATGGCAAAAACAGTAAATAGTTTTTTATTAAAATGCCCAGCTTTAAAATAATATATAAACGAAATACCTGCTACAGCTATGTTTAACAGTAGGGCAGTGGATTTCATGTTTTCTGGCGCAAAGGAAAACAAAGCCATTAGGGCTAAATAGCCGCTAGCACCTCCATGTCCTACACTAGAATACAGAAAAGAAACTACAGGTAAAATAGTTAGAAATATATAGATGTTTTGTGTTTCTAGCATTTAAAGTTGTTCGACTTTTTTAAGTTCATTATCCAAAAATGCCCAGCAGTTCTTATTAATATCATCAAAAACCTTAACTAAATCCTTACCATAATCTGTTAATATAGCACCACCGCCATTTTTACCACCTATGCTATTAATTGTAACTGGTTTTTTTGCAGATTTGTTTACAGAATCCAATAATTGCCATGCTTTCTTATAAGAAATATTAATGGATTTTGCAGCTTTAGAAAGGGAGCCTGTTTTCTCAATAGCCTTTAACAGTAGTACACGACCTTCACCTAGCAGGACGTTATTATTACACTCTATCCAAATTCTACTTTTAATTTTGTAATCCATATTTTTTAGATAGGTAATATGATAACTTCTAGAATATCATTTGCTTTAATAGTTGTTACTGCTTCGGGAGCAAATACTAATGCATTGGAGTGTGCAAATGTTTGTAACATGGATGAGTTTTGGCCTTCCAATATTTCTACAAGTCCATTATCGTAAATAGCTTTTAAAAACTGTGGTCTGTCTCCTTTTTTATTAAAGCTAGAAACGGATTTTGCATTAGTTCTTTCCAGTTCCAAAATATCCCGATTCATCATTCCTTGTAAAGCTATATACACGTAAATATAAAAACAGGATAGGGCAGCAGCAGGATTTCCAGGTAAAGCAAAAATTTGAGTGTTATCTTTTTTGCCGTAAAATAAAGGTTTTCCTGGTTTTTGTTTTACTTTGTAAAAACACGTTTCTACCTGCAATTCAGTAAGAGCTTGTTCTACAAAATCGTAATCCCCAACCGAAATACCACCTGTAATTAAAACGAGATCGTTTTTAGATATGGCGGTACGTATGGTATTAATCGTTTTGCTGTACACATCTTCTACCTTATATAATGTAACATCGTAATATTTTAAATTATAAAGCGCACTTAAAAGCATTTTGGAATTGCTCTCAAAAATTTTTCCATAAGGTAAATCGGTACCAGCTTCAACCAATTCATTACCTGTGCTAATAATCGCAATATTTGGTTTTTTAAAAACAGAAACCTCGGTAATACCTAAAGATATTAAATAGCCAATAGCGGCAGGAGTAAGTTTGCTTCCTTTGTTTAGTGCGGTATGTCCTTTTTTAACCTGTTCGCCCAACGGGCGTATATTTAGTTCCAAGCTAGCGTCTTGTTCCAAGGTAATGCTATTACCATCAGTTATTACTTTTTCCTGCATAACAACTGCATTTGCAGAGTCGGGAACAGGAGCCCCAGTAAAAATTCTAACTGCTTCTCCTTTTTCTAGCTTAAACTGTTGGCTATCTCCTGCTTTTATTTCGCCTATTAAGTTGTAAATTAAACTATCGTGCATATTAATAGCGTAACCATCCATAGCAGATTGCCTAAACGGAGGCATATTTATAGGCGATTTAATAGCTTCAAAAAGCAAGTATCCGCCAGCCTTTTCTACTTTTTTAGTAGTTGGTTTTAATAGTGGTTTAATATTGTTTTTTACGCTTTTAATAGCTTCAGCAATAGAAATCATAAATTATTTCGTTGTGTTTAAACAAATATAACGGTATTTAATATTTTACGACTTAAAAATAAGATTGTAATATGTTAAATATAAATGCACTAAAAAAATCGACTTTAATCTAAGATTTTTTAAATTTAAGCATCTGTTTATTGAAAGACTCAAAAAAATGTAATTACAAGTACTTAAATTAAGTAGTATTACTTAATTTTGGGTAAACTCATTTATTAATGCATCTATCTTCCTTAAATAATATGTTTACAGATAAGCTACAAGAGAGAACAGCATGCAATAATTGTAACACTAAAAATTGCCTTGTCCATAGTCATTACGATGTGTTATTTACTTCAGTAAGTTTACAAGGTAAAGCTATTATAAAATGTAAAAAAGGACAGCAATTTATTATGGAAGGCGCTCCAGTTAATGGTTTGTTTTTTATTAAGACTGGCACCGTAAAAGTATTTAGAACCGGTATTAATGGTCGTGAACAAATTGTGCGTTTTGCAAAATCGTGCGAAATTATAGGGCACCGTGGCTTTGGTACACAGGAATATTATTCTATTGGTGCTATTGCTCTACAAGATGCCGAATTATTCTATTTTTCTAAGGAATATTTGCAAGATGCGTTAATGGCAAATCCGAAATTTGCTTATGATATGATGTTGTTTTATGCCAATGAACTTAATCGAAGCGAAAACAAGGTGAAAACAATTTCGCAAATGACGGTGCGCGAACGTGTTATTGATACCTTGTTATATATTCATCGAAAATTTGGAGACCTGAACGGTTTTATAAATTTACCATTAAGTAGAAAAGAGTACGCAGATTATGCCGGCACAACCGAGGAGCAAGTAATCCGTGTGTTTTCTCTTTTGAAAAAAGAAGAACTAATACGCACTAAGGGTAAAAAGGTTAATATTGTAAGTATTCTGAAATTAAAAAATGAAATAAGTGAACATAATTATTTTTTAGATAGTTAATTTGTACACGTTATTTTTTGGGCGTTACCCCGAAAAGGGGTCAGACTTTCCATTCCCAATCTTTTTAAAACAGCCAATCTTAAAGTTTTTTTTATTTAAATAAATTGTTTTTGTAACCTGTAATAAGTAGCAGGTTTACTTGGGTTTAAAAAAGGATTTCCACTTCAATTCTTAACGCATAGTTCTGCTAAAGGTTTTCATTAATTATGAGTTGTATTTTTATTTTAAGATATAATTTTTTAATACTCCCACTTTTTTAATATTAAACATAACTAATTATCAAGTAATACAACAGTGTTTTTTTTGTAAGAGAAGACCCTTTGTGTAAATCACTACGCTTAATTTTATTTATACCTTATAAATTGAACTTACAAATTATTGTAATTTCATATTACACAGCAAACCCGCGAATGCTATAAAAGCGATAACATATTTTTTTAAAGCCCCCATTTACCAATAGCTGCAATAATATGGTACAATACATAAAATACTCAGTATATGAGTTGTGGAAAAAGTAATTGGCTTAAATTAAGTAACGTTTTGTTTTAAATGGCACGGATTACAAATGCCAATAAATAGAACATTAAAACACATATTAAGTATTTTAACATAAATACGTATTCATGTTAACAGCTAAGGGGCTTACGTATTTTTGGTTAAAATACTATGTTTCAGTTTTTTATATTAAAAACATGTTTTTTGATAGTTTTTTATATGTTTAAAAAGATGTTTTAACATGTTTATTATCATAAAATAAAACAAGTCCTACTTATATATTTGCATCATATAAGTATTAATACTTAGTTTAATTAAAAAATAAACAGATGAAACCCTTACTTAAAAAAACAACTTGGATTTTACCGGTCGCAGCATTATTATTTGCATGCGGTGGTAAGGAGAAGAAAAATACAACAATTGAGGTTGTTGAAACGGAAACTTCAAAAACTATAAGCTTAGATATTGAAAAGCCGCAATTAACTTTCGGTTTTATAAAATTGACAGACATGGCGCCATTGGCCATAGCTAAGGAAAAGGGCTTTTTTGAAGATGAAGGTTTATTTGTTTCTGTTGAAGCGCAATCTAATTGGAAAAATGTATTAGACCGTGTTATTGATGGGCAGCTAGACGGCTCGCACATGCTAGCAGGGCAACCTATTGCTGCAGGTGCAGGTTTTGGTCGTCAGGCTAAATTAGTAACTGCTTTTTCAATGGATTTAAACGGAAACGGCATTACTGTATCGAACGATGTTTGGTCTAAAATGAAGCCTAATGTTCCTAAAGATGAAAACGGAAAAACAATTCATCCTATAAAAGCAGAAGCTTTAAAGCCTGTTATTAAAGAATACAAGACAAATGGTAAAGCCTTTAAAATGGGTATGGTGTTTCCTGTCTCTACACACAACTACGAGATTAGATATTGGCTTGCTGCAGCAGGTATACACCCGGGCATGTACACGGCCGATAACGTACAAGGACAAATTGATGCCGAAGTTTTACTATCTGTTACACCGCCACCACAAATGCCAGCAACTTTAGAAGCAGGTACTATTTTTGGGTATTGTGTTGGAGAGCCTTGGAATCAACAAGCAGTTTTTAAAGGTATTGGTGTACCAGTTGTAACAAATTATGATATTTGGAAAAACAACCCAGAAAAGGTGTTTGTGATGACAGAAAAATTTATTGAAGACAACCCAAATACTGCTATTGCCGTAACGAAAGCATTAATTAGAGCAGGGAAATGGCTAGATGAGCCGAGTAACAGAGAGGAAGCTGTTAAAATTCTAGCGATGTCACAATATGTGGGCGCTCCAGTAGAAGTATTAGCAAATTCCATGACAGGTACTTTTGAGTTTGAAAAAGGTGATAAGCGTGAGATGTCCGATTTTAATGTGTTTTATAAATACAATGCAACATATCCTTTTTACTCAGACGGTATTTGGTTTTTAACGCAAATGCGAAGATGGGGACAAATTCCTGAAGCTAAAGCTGCAGATTGGTACGCGAATACTATTAAGGATATCTATAGACCAGATATATGGACAAAAGCAGCTAAATTATTGGTAAAAGAAGGTTATATACCTGAAGCTGATATTCCAAATACCGATGGCTACAAACCAGCAACAACCGATTTTATTGATGGCACATCCTATGATGCTAAAGACCCTATTGCTTATATAAATAGTTTTAAAATAGGAAACAAAGATAAAGCTGTACAATAAAACAAAAATTACACAGGCCATACGCCTCACGAAAGTGGGGCCATGTGGCTAAACTAATATTATTAAAACAAAGCACTGATGAAGCAAAGTTTAACATTAGGAAAAGTAGCCAACTTTATAGGTTTGGGGTTTTTAGGTAGCCTTAAAGATTTGTTTACAGGAAATCTAAATAAAGAGGAATTTAAAAGTTTTTTAAGAAAAACGCTTGTACCACTCCTTTCAATTTTATTATTTATTGGTTTATGGCATTTAGGCGCAAAATCGTTATACAATATTGAGGCGAATTTTAAAATTGAAAAAGCTTTGAATGATCAAGGTCCTGAGGCTGCCGAGGCTTTAAAAGCGTGTATAGAGGCTGGTACATCAAGTTGTCAACCTAACACGTTACCATCACCAAGTCAGGTTTGGGATTCGTATAAATCGTTATTACGAGACCATAATATTATAGCCGCTGATAAAGCTAGTTTTATTGAGAAAACGGCGGCATTAAATGAAAAACGTTTGGCTGCAGGAAAGGACGCCATTACTTACACAGGGCGCCCATCGTTTGTAGATCAGATTTTTAGAAGTTTAAAAACAGTTTTCGCAGGTTTTTTATTGGCCTTATTTATTGCGGTGCCTTTAGGGATTTTTATCGGATTGAGTCCGACTTTAAAAAGTTCATTCAATTGGTTCATTCAAATATTTAAACCAGTATCACCCGTAGTTTGGTATTTGTTGGTTTTTATGATTGTAAAAACATTATTGATAGATTCCAATGAGGACAGTTCGTTTACTATCTCATTTATTAGTGTTGGTTTTTGTTCCATGTGGGCTACTTTAGTGAATACGGCTATGGGTGTATCATCGGTTGATAAGGATTATATAAATGTTGCTAAGGTGTTAAAGCTTGGTAATTTTCAGAAGATTTTTAAAGTGGTTTTACCATCGTCTTTACCTTTAATTTTTACGGGCTTAAAAATAACGCTTTCTGTGGCTTGGATGGTTTTAATTGCTATTGAATTGCTGGCGCAGAGTCCTGGTTTGGGTTTGTTTGTTTGGGAGGAATTTCAAAATGGTGCTAACGATTCCAACGCTAAAATAATTGTAGCCATGTTTGTAATTGGCATTATTGGTTTCTTGCTAGATCGATTAATGTTAACGATACAGAACTGGGTGAGTTTTGATAAAACAGATGCTATTTAATTGAGTTAGTTGTGCGCATTTGCAAGCGTGTTTTGAGCATAATAATTGATGAAAAAATTAGTACCTACAAAAAAAACTGTGAAAAATATATGGTAATTGAATTAGTCTGCCTTGCGTTAGGGATTGCAGTGGAAATCCCGCAGCCCGACGTAAGGAGGTGCGAGGACTTGGAACGTAAAGCCCGACCCTTGTGGTAACGCCCAAATAAAAATAGAGTTAAATGGTTTAAATGTTAATTTACACAACCATTAATAATGGTTTTAGTAATTTAATTAGTAAACGGATATATAGAAATAAGGATGGCATATTTAGAATTAAATAATATATATAAAGCTTACGGGCAAGGCGGTAACGAAACCGAAGTGCTATCGAACATTAACTTGTCTATAGAGGAAGGTGAATTTGTAGCTATTGTGGGTTTTACGGGTAGCGGAAAAACGACTTTAGTAAATTTGATTAATGGTTTAATCGAGCCTACTAAAGGCGAAGTTTTGTTTAAAGGTGAGCCTGTACAGGGTACGAGCCACGAGCGTGGTGTTATTTTTCAAAATTACTCGCTACTACCTTGGCTAACGGTTGGGCAGAATGTTTTTATGGCGGTAAAGGAAGCGTTTCCTAAAAAGAGTAAGGCAGATTTAAATGCTATAGTTGCTAATTATGTAGAGATGGTAAGTTTAACACCTGCTATTAATAAGCGTCCTAAAGAATTATCTGGCGGCATGCGTCAGCGTGTTGCTGTGGCTAGAGCTTTAGCTATGAAACCTGAAATGATTATTATGGACGAGCCACTTGGTGCTCTAGATGCTTTAACACGCGGAAATTTACAGGATGAAATTTTAAATATTTGGGGAAAAGATAAGCGTACAGCTTTATTGATTACAAACGATGTGGACGAGGGTATTTATATGGCAGATCGCATTATACCTTTACGACCAGGACCGAACGCTACTTTGGGCCCTGAATTTAAGATTGATTTAGAGCGCCCACGAGATAAAACAGAAATGAATGATAACCCAAACTTTAAAAAAACTAGAAATGCTATTATTGAGTATTTAATGGATATTGGTAACGAACGGAAATCTGAGGTTAGCAAATCATATATATTACCAGATTTAACACCAAAGGATTTTGTAAACAGATTTAAATAAGGGAAAGAATGAGTACTAAAACTGAGAATATAAATACAGGAGCGGTTTTGAATAATATTCGTTTTCCTTCAAACGATGTTATGTTGGATTTAAACAACTTGAAAAAAGTATATCCAACGCCAAAAGGAGATTATGTGGTTTTAGAAGATTTAAACCTGCAAATACGTAAGGAGGAGTTTGTTACTATTATTGGACACTCGGGCTGCGGAAAGACAACTATGCTTAGCATGATTGCAGGCCTAAATCCTATTTCTGGTGGTAATATATCTGTATTGGGCAAACATATTAAAGGACCAGGACCGGATAGAGGAGTTATATTTCAATCGCCAAGTTTAATGCCTTGGATGACGTCCTTACAGAATGTTATGCTGGGCGTAAACCAAGTGTTTCCAGATGCAACTAAAACACAGCGTAATGATATTGCAAAATACTACCTGCAAAAAGTAGGCATGGAAGATGCTTTTAATAAACGTGCTTCTGAGTTATCTCAAGGTATGCAACAGCGTGTTGGTATAGCAAGGGCTTTCGCTATAAAACCTAAAGTATTGTTATTGGACGAGCCTTTTGGTATGCTCGATTCCTTAACTAGAGGCGAGCTTCAGGATATACTTATTGAAATCTGGAATAAAGAAAAAATTACAGCTGTTATGATTACACACGATGTTGATGAAGCTATTTTTTTAGCAGACCGGGTAGTTATGATGACTAGTGGACCTAAAGCTAAAATTGGCGATATTTTAAATATTGATTTTAAAAGACCTAGAACAAGAAAATCGGTTCTGGAGCATAACGATTACTATGCATACAGAAAACATTTAATAGATTTTTTAGAACATTAAATAGTGATATCGTATTTTAGAAAAATAGAATGCAAAAATAAAAAAATTACAAAACCTATTAATATTAACTAACCTAATTATGAAGCAAATTAACAAGAAAAAAGAATTTATATTACTAACCTTAGCAGCCTTAATGTTTCAGTTTGGCCAGGCGCAATTTTCATTAAACGGTGAGTTTAGGCCACGATCTGAATATTTTGGAAATGGCGGAAATTTTACAGGAGGAAGCTTCCCTGCACAAACAGCTAAAGATACAGATGAAGGATTTATTAGAACAACAGTAAGGGCTGCATTGAATGCCAAATATAAGGCCGAAACTTATACGGTTTACTTAGGTTTTCAGGAGGTTTTTGCTTTTGGAGATAGGCCACAAATTGACACGAAAGGTAATGGTAATTTTAGAGTGCAAGAAGCTTGGGCAGATTTAAAATTAGGAGCTTTATCGAGTTTAAAATTAGGGCGCCAACCATTGTCTTACGACGATCAAAGAATCCTTGGGGGTTTAGGCTGGGCACAACAAGCGAGAACACACGATGCGGCAGTTTACAAATTTTCTAAAGGCGGATACAATTTAGATATTGGTGGTGCTTTAAATACAACAACCGATGAGGTTTATAACACGTCTGCTTTATTTTCATATCGTGATATGGTATTTGTTAGAGCAAATAAAAAATCGGAAAAATTAAACATGTCCTTTTTAGGTTTAGTTAATACGTTTCAAGATTCTAATGAGGATGGTGCTAATAAAGCGAGTTTAATTACTGCAGGTATACATGTGGATTATAAATTAGGAGCTTTAGCATTAGTTTCAAACCTATTTATACAAGATGGTGAGCGTTTAGGCGGAGGCGATGTTAATGGTGCTTTTTTGGCGAGTTTAGGTGCTAACGTTAAAATGGACAAAATAAATTCTGTTGGTTTAACTTATGAAATTTTATCTGGTAAAAATAGCGAATCAGCAGCGTTTTTCCCTTTATATGGTACAAACCACGCTTTTAATGGGCTAATGGATCGTTTTTACGTAGGTAATCATGCAAATGCGGGTGGCTTAAAAGATTTACAATTAACTTATAAAACTAAAATTGCGGGACTTGCTGTTACAGTGTCTGGTCATCAATTCACAGAACACTCACTTGACGGTGATGATTTAGGGACAGAAATCGATTTAGTATTGGCTAAAAAGTTTAAAGAATTTAAATTAGTAGGTGGTTATTCTCATTTTTTCGAGCCAAGTGCTATTGCAGATATGCCAGGTACAAAAGGTACGCAAAACTGGGCGTGGGCTATGTTGGTAATTAAGCCTAAATTTATAAATTAAAATATTTAAGATTTTTCATCAGTAAATTGGGATTTGATTAATTATCCAATTTATAAATCCCGCTTCGGCGGGATTGCTTTGTTTAGCACTTATTTTAAATAAAAAACAGGCAATACCGCATATTTTTTTTACGCTATAAATTATAGTGTGGTTTGCGAATGTATTTTACCCTTGTTTTAAAAATAATCTTTTTATTATAACTGTAACGCAAGTTGTAACGTTTATAATATTTTCAATTTTTTAGTTGATGAGGTGATAAAATACTAAAAAACGCTAAATTTTAATTCTAATAATACGAATACATTTCTTACATTTAAACATTAAAGAATGCTTAAACATAGTGATTCTATTAAAAAGGTATTGCTTTAGTATGTGCCATACTATCTAAGTATGTTTTTTAAACTCATAATAAATTTATTAAAAGTGTATGCTTAAAAAAGTTTTTGCTAGTGCTGTGTTTGGTGTTGAAGCGTCTACTATAACTGTAGAGGTAAATGTAGATAAGGGCGTAGGATATCATCTTGTTGGTTTACCAGATAACGCTATTAAAGAAAGTAATTTTAGAATTGCAGCAGCACTGCAAAATAACGGTTATAAAATACCGGGAAAAAAAATTATAATAAACATGTCTCCTGCCGATTTACGCAAGGAGGGAAGTGCCTACGATTTAACATTGGCTATTGGTATTTTAGCTTCTACAGACCAAATTAATGCTGAAAATTTAGATAAGTATTTAATTATGGGTGAATTATCTTTAGATGGGAATTTACAGCCCATTAAAGGAGCGCTGCCTATTGCTGTAAAGGCAAGAGAAGAAGGGTTTAAAGGTTTTATTTTACCGTTACAGAATGCTAAGGAAGCTGCTATTGTAGATAATCTTGAAGTTTACGGTGTAGATAATATAGCGCAGGTTATTAAGTTTTTTGATAAAGGGGAAGTCTTAGAGCAAACTATAATAAATACACGAGAAGAATTTGAAAAAAGCTTAGATTTTCCTGAGTTTGATTTTAGTGATGTTAAAGGGCAAGAAGGCATTAAGCGCTGTATGGAAATTGCTGCTGCCGGTGGGCATAATATTATTTTAATTGGTCCGCCAGGCGCAGGTAAAACAATGTTAGCTAAACGCTTACCAAGTATTTTGCCGCCAATGACGTTGCATGAAGCCTTGGAGACAACTAAAATTCATTCTGTAGTTGGGCGTGTAAAAGACACAGGGTTAATGGCGCAACGGCCGTTTAGAAGTCCGCATCACACCATTTCTAATGTAGCTTTAGTAGGCGGGGGCAGTTATCCGCAACCTGGCGAAATATCCATGTCTCACAACGGTGTTTTGTTTTTAGATGAATTACCAGAATTTAAGCGTGAAGTTTTGGAAGTTATGCGGCAACCTTTAGAGGATAGAGAAGTTACTATATCTAGAGCAAAGTTTACTGTAACATATCCGTCGTCATTTATGCTAGTAGCTAGCATGAATCCAAGTCCTAGTGGTTATTTTAATAACCCAGATGCGCCAGTAACTTCTAGCCCGGCGGAAATGCAACGCTATTTAAGTAAGGTGTCTGGACCATTGCTAGATAGAATTGATATTCATATTGAGGTAACACCTGTGCCTTTTGATAAATTGAGCGACGATAGAAAAGGAGAAACTTCTGTAGAAATTAGAAAACGGGTTACCAAAGCAAGGGAATTTCAAACCGAGCGCTTTAAAAATTCCAAACAAGTACATTATAATGCCCAAATGAATGTGAAGCAAATTAGAAAACACTGCGTATTAAACGATGCTTCGAAATTATTATTAAAAACAGCTATGGAACGTTTAAATTTATCAGCTAGAGCTTACGATAGGATTTTAAAAGTATCAAGAACTATAGCAGATTTAGAAGGCGTTGAAAACATTAACGGTACTCATATTAGTGAGGCAATACAATATCGAAGTATGGATCGCGAGGGTTGGCTGGGCTAGTGTATATTGTAAAAAAAATAGCATTAAAAATTTATAACAGCAAAAAAATATAAATGTTTAAAATTTTAGGTGAAATTATAAAAATTAAAACTGTACTGCATTTTGCGTTTAATCGACATGAATTTAAGGTCAGGTTTTTAAAAATTTAGGGTGTTTGCTTTAATGTTCTTCTAATTTTTTTGTGATAGTTAAGAATTAATTAAAAAGTATGAATCTATCTTATATTAGTTACCTGGTCAATTAAAAAAATAGAAAGTAACAGGGCTTTTAAATGAAGTATAATACACCGCGAGAAAAAAATATATAGTTGATATAAATTTAAAAATAAAATATGATTTTTTTTAAAATTAAAAAGGATTTATACATTTAATAAATTTATATTTGCGCGCTGAATTTTTTGAATGAAACATAAAGTAATTGATTTTCTTAAAAATCATTAAAAAGAAACATTTATAAACTAGGTTAAAACAAAAAGCTCTCATATCTATATATGAGAGCTTTTATTATAAAATTATTTAATAACTATTAAAAATTATATCATTTAATCTAAATAGTTATAAGTTGTTAAAAAGTGAATTATCCCTTAATTTTTATAGGCTTTAAACGAATAATACGTAAGGCATCTAACACTTTTATAATTAAGTAGGTTACGTCTATTTCGTACCATTTTACACCGAAATTAGCTCTGTTAGCAAATTTATGGTGATTATTATGGTATCCTTCACCCATCATTAAAAAGTCAAAACGGAACAGGTTTTTACTTGTATTTTTCATTTTGTAATTTACATAACCATAAATATGTCCAAACCAATTAATAATAACACCATGTATAGGCGCCATTAAAAAGGTAATAGGTAATAATAGCCATTGCCACCAAGCATTTGCAAATAAAGCGAAAAATAATATATAAAGACCTATCCAAAGAATTCTAGAAAATTTAGAGCTAGCGAAAGCGTCGAAACTTTTCCATTGCGGTACGTTTTTCGTGAATTTTTTATCTACTTCAATACGGGCTTTATTAATGTCCTGATAAACTGTTTTAGTTTTCCACATCATAGCAAATAAATTGGCGTCGTGAGATGGTGAATGAGGATCTTTATCCGTGTCTGTATAAGCATGGTGCATACGGTGCATTATACCATAACCATAAGCGCTTAAGTAGCTTGCGCCTTGGAAAACCCAGGTAAGTATAAAAGTAATGCGCTCTACAGTTTTTGACATTGTGAAAACCTGATGCGCTGCATAACGATGCAAGAAAAATGACTGAAAAAATAACCCTCCATACCAAAGCGTTAAAACAAAAATTATTATAATCATAGTGTTTTTTTCGCAAAGATACTAGCAGTTAATGTGCTAAACAATGAACCTAAATCAATAAAATTGAAGCCGTAAAACCTACTTATAATCTAATGGTTTTCACTAAAAACAAACGTTTTAACCTTTATGGTTTTGCATTAGTTTTTGTAGTCGTTTATTTTTTTTAAACGGCTATGAATTACAACCGTTTCCTAATTCTACTTAAAGCTTGAGCAGTAACACCTATATAAGAACTAATATATTTTAAAGGAATTATTTTTATAAGCTCTGGTCTTTCTTTAAATAATATTTTATAGCGTTCTTCTGCGGTTAGGTTAAGTAAGTTTTGTTCACGTTTGGATTTTATTAAAAATAAGCGTTCTGCTGTTAATCGTCCAATAAAATTCCCGATTTGAGTATGCTTATACACCTCTTGTAAATCGTCGTAAGTAATACTTAAAATGGTAGTTTCAATAAGTGCTTGTAATTGATATGCAGAAGGCGTCTGGGTTAAAAAAGAGTCATAAGCACTTATAAATTGATTTTTAAAGCTAAAACCAAAGGTGATTTCTTTAGCAGGATTTTCTTTTGGAATAAATAAACGTACTACTCCAGATTCAATAAAAGAAATGTGATTCTCTACAGTGTTAATTTTTAAAAAAATAGATTTTTTAGGAATAACACGCCGCTGTAATTTACTGGTAAAGAAGTTCCAATCTGAATCTGAAATTGTTGCTAGTTGGTCTAAATACGCTTTTATTTGTTGCATAATTGCTAATTTATTAAAAACAATAATAGAAACTATAAATCATTAGTATTTTTTCAAGACTGTTTTTTAGCTTATTTTTGTAACTTTAACATTTCGAATTAACAATTTAGTACAATACAGAAGTTTAAATAAGGGAACCATGATTAGAGATTTTATAAATAAATTATTTAACAGTAATAAGGGAACAGTTTCAGAATCAGGAAAGGAAACAGGAAGCAATGAAACACATAATGGTACAGTTAAATTTTTTAATTATAAAAAGGGGTACGGGTTTATAACGGTTGAAAGTTCTGGAGATGAAATTTTTGTGCACACAAAAAATGTAATAGATAAAATTAGAGATAAAAACAAAGTAACATTTAACATTGAGAAAAGTGAAAAAGGACCAATAGCTACCAATGTGCGTGTAATAAAATAGTATTTATTACAAAAAATAATAATAAAAAAAACCATCTTAATTGATGGTTTTTTTTATTATCCAAAAGTAACTATGTTTTACGTAAAATATAAATAGACTTTATTTTATTGTGTCTAAATTTTATCACAAAAAATGTTTTTAACAAGACATTGTTCCTAATTCCTATTAACAGTATCATTTTTCATTAAAGCGAAGCAGTATTTTATTATTGGATTAAAATTAGCAGTAGGTTTAAGTATTTTAAATGTTTGGCTAATACAAACTAAAAAGCCTACAAGATGGCGTGGAGGTAACGCTAAAACAATAGTTGAAGAGTTTGAGGTTTACGGCTTGTCAAAATCGTTTTGTTATACCATAGGTTTTTTAAAAGTAAGTTTAGCTTTGATGCTATTAGCATCTATAAGTATTAATAGTTTAACTTTAATAAGTAGTTTTGGGTTAGCAGGTTTGTTGCTAGGCTCTATATTTATGCATTCTAAAATTAACGATCCATTGTACAAATCTTTTCCCGCATTTTTATTTGTGATAATGAATCTTATTAATAGCAGGTGTCGCAATTTAAAGGTATTTAAAAAATACCTTTAAATTGCGATAAATAAATTAATTGCAGCAAAAATAAAAGAAGGTGAAGATTCTATAAAATTATCTTTTATTTTTAGACGCACAAAAAATCCTGACAGCATTAATAAGGATAAACCAATAGAAGCCATTAGTAGTAATGTTGGGCTTAAATAAAGCCCAATTAGCAAACCTAGAACTCCTAATAATTGGAGGAATCCGGTTAGTTTTCTATATTCGGGAGTCCATAGCGTATAAATTCTGAAGCAATAAATTTAGAATAAAAGCACCCCCATCCAAAATAAACAAAAGCGATACCAGAAAACCAGGTTAATACCTTTAATAAATCCAATTTTTAATTTTATTATTTTAGTTAATAAGATTATGGTAAAAGTTTAATAACTACAACATGTGCCAAACAACATAAAATACACCCGGCAAAACCACTTTTTTTTATTAATTTATTAAGTTGATTTAAATAATTGAACAATATGCAGAAAAAACATGAAAAAAAATCAATGTATTAAGCAAATAGATGTAAAGTTCGTAAATTGTTTTTATATACAATCTAAGCTTTGGTAGTACTCTTATAATAAGTAATTTTGCAAATTTTATTTTTCATTTAAAATTGTAAGGGACAAACTAATAATACTTGTATATGCTACAAAACTACCAATTAAAACTATTACCTAATATTTTACTATTTCTTTTTTTTATAGGATTACCTTTATCTTCCAAAGCCCAAAATATAGACAAAGTCAAAGATTTTTTCACATTTTACCCTAATAAAAAAAGTGTTGAAGTTGACTCTACTACCTATAAACAAAAATTTATTTTAGCACCAGTGTTAAGCTATTCGCCTGAAACTAACTTTGCTTTTGGTACGGGAGCTAAATATCTTTTTAAGTTTAACGGAAGTGGGCCAGAAACACGAGTTTCCAATATGCCTATATCTCTGCAATACACGCTTAATAAGCAATTTTTTTTATTTTCAGGTTTTGAGGTTTTTACAAATCAAGAAAAGTGGATTATTAAAGGTAATGTATTGTTTCAAAATTACCCTAGGTTGTATTATGGTTTAGGTAGTAACACAGCTAAAAGTACAGAAGAACAATACGATTACAATCAATTTCTTTTAGAACCCATTTTTTTAAAACAAATGTTCTATAAATATTTATTTATAGGGGCAGGTGTTAGGTATAATCTTATTTACAATACATACATAAAACCCGGAGGGCTTCTATCTAGAAATAAACCAGAAGGATACAATGGCTCAACGTCTGTGGGCACGGAAGTCGCAGTGCTTTTTGATAGTAGAACTAATATTTTAAATGCGCAAGATGGTTGGTTTTTTGAGTTTACTCATGGCTTGTACGATAAAATACTTGGTGGTACCAATAAATTTAATTTAACACGTTTCGATTTACGACACTATTTTAATGTATCCACTAAAAATAAAGATGTTTTAGCATTTCAATTTTTTGGTCGGTTTTCGCGTGGAGATTTGCCTTTTTCGGAATATTCCTTTTTTGGCGGTAAAGACATTATGCGTGGCTATACAGAAGGTCGTTTCGTGGATCGTGACATTTTAGCAACACAAGTAGAGTACCGAAAAAAGTTTAAAAACTCTCGATGGGGTCTAGTAGGTTTTGCTGGCACAGGAGACGTTTACAGCAATGTTAACCGTTTTCAATTTAAAAATTTAAAACCCAATGCTGGTGCAGGAGCAAGGTTTAGTATTGATAAAGAGGAAAACTTGAATTTAAGATTCGATATTGGGTTTGGTAAGCAAACACGAGGGTTTTATTTAGGCATTGCCGAAGCATTTTAGTGGCAAATTAATTACATTTTAAATCCATATTTTACATAGAAATTATAAGTATTCATTACTTCAAATTTATAAAAGAAAAACCCACAACATATTAAGCCTTATGTTTAATTAATAACTAAAACTTATAGTTTAACCCAAATACATATTGGCCTTTATTTCTGTTAAAAGTTAAGGCCATGTGTTCTTTTTTATATTTGGTAGTAAATAGGTAAGAACTTCCAATGCCAATAACTGCACCGGCTATAATATCTAAAATATCATGTTTCTCTGCATCAATTCTACTAAAAGCAGTAAATCCTGCTAGGGCATAAACAGGCACACTATATTTTAAACCATACCGTGTATGAATAAAAGAAGCACTTTGAAATGTTGTGGACGTATGACCCGACGGAAAAGAATTGTCGTTACTCATATCAGGACGCTCTTTATTTACAATAAATTTAAGACCATAAGTTAATACCCCAGTAAGTACTAAAGATTTCGCGAATTGCCAACTCCCTTTTTTATCGTTCATTATAAAGGTTGTTGCTAATGTTGCTGTTGGCAAAACAATTAAAAATGTGTCGCCAAATCTTTCAATAACCTTATTTTGACTCACTAAAGGTCTTATACTGCAATAAAAAACTAAACATAAGGCTACTATAATTTTTAACATGTTCACAACATAATAAAGTAATTAAATAATAAAGTTTAATATAATATATTTTTGTTTCAGAATAAAAATTAAAATTTATTGTTTATTTTTAAATTTGTCTGTCATTTTGCGTAACAAATTGTACAAGAAAGTATTAGTTTTTGCATAATGGAAGGATATAAAACAAACTATTATTACAAAAAAAATAGCACCAAAAATAGCGGTACTAGGATCTAAAGATTTACTTAAAAACTGCTTTAACCCATAACCCGTAAAGCTACCATAAAGTAAAATAAAGTGAATTACATAAATAGATAACGTTTTTTCTCCAATTTTTGACACTATAGATTGTTTTAAAAAACGCTCAAAAGTATAAAATATACCAAAAATAATAAGCACATTACCAAGTCGTGTAAAAAGGTAGTTATAATTAGCACTCAATTTAAATAAATCAAAATCAGTTATTTGGTTTAATTTCATAAGTGAAATTGATGAAAAATACACCAGAAAAAACCCTGAAATAAAGAAACTTGTTATAGCACTAAATTTAAAATATCTACGGTGCATGTGCCGAAAAAAAATGGTAGACAAAAAGGCTCCAAAAGCTGTGTAACCAAACCATGGTAAAATAGTAAACACAGAGCCATTACTAGTTGTAAGATAATTGGCAATAAATTTAGGTGTGTACTCTAACGTTAGGTTTCTGTACAACGGCTCTGTAAGAAAACAAGCGCACCCTAAGATTAGTAAAACTGCAGAAAAAACATAGCTATTTTTTTTAAAAACAACATACAGGCCTACTAAAAAAATTAACGAAAGGCCAATACATTGTAAAACATCAACAACTAGCACATAAGGATTAAAATAACCACATAGCCAATTAAAAACGTTTACTCGCAAACTATACCCAATTGCAAGCAAAAGCAAACCTCTAAAAAGTCCTTTTCTTATCCTAAGACTATCATCACCTTTGGCGTAAGCACGCAATAATAAATAAGTAAAAACCAAACCTGAAATAGTAAAAAATGTGGGTGCGGTAATACCTCTAAAATAAGACCAAATAGCGTAAAAAGTATTTGCTTTATCAATAAATTTAGTGGCCAACAAGGTATGTATAAAATGCCCCTGAAGCATCATTAATATAGCAAATGCCCTAACGGCATCAATAAAATATAAGCGTGTGGTCTTCGCCATGTAACAATTTAATGATTAAATATATAGTTTTAAATAATTAAATAAATTATTTATAAAGTGATATGTTTATAAAATTACTTTGCAAAGATAAGAGAACAAGGAATACCAAATTTTTAAAATTATAGATAGAGTTTATCTATGGTAATTTTGTTAGTAGCCGTAGGCGAAAAAACACAACCATTAATTTAACTTATATTACACTTAATTGTCAAGCATAATACTATTTAGCTAAGCACTTATTTTATTAAAACAACAAGCAATAAATAATATTTTCTTAAATTAGAATGTCATTTAGTTATTAATGCAAGTACCCAAAAAACCAGTAGCGTATTATGAGTAATTACCATATAAAACATCTAGAAGAATACTATCAAGTTTACAGAAAATCGGTTAGAAACCCAGGGGCTTTTTGGGAAGAAATAGCTGAAGAACATTTTCTATGGCGCAAAAAATGGGATAATGTATTACAGTGGGATTTCTCTAAACCCGAAGTAAAGTGGTTTGAAGGTGCTCAATTAAATATTACAGAAAACTGTATAGATAGGCATTTAACCACACGCGGTAATAAAACAGCTATTTTATTTGAGCCAAACAACCCTAAGGAACTCGCAGAACATATCACATATAATCAATTGCATAAACGCGTAAATCAATTTGCCAATGTTTTAAAAGCTCAAGGCATTAAAAAAGGCGATCGCGTTTGTATTTATTTACCCATGATTCCCGAATTAGCTATTTCCGTTTTAGCATGTGCGCGTATTGGAGCCATACATTCTGTAGTTTTTGCAGGCTTTTCAGCAACAGCTTTAGCTACACGTATTAACGATAGCGATTGTAAAATGCTACTTACCAGTGATGGGTCTTACAGAGGAGCAAAAACAATAGATTTAAAAGACATTGTGGATGAGGCTTTGGAGCATTGCCCAGGCGTTACCAGAGTTTTAGTAACCAAACGTATACACGCAACCATTAATATGGTATCTGGCCGCGACCAATGGCTACAACCACTTTTAGATAAGGCTTCAAATATATGCGAAGCTGAAATCATGAATGCCGAAGACCCTTTATTTATTTTATACACCTCGGGTTCCACAGGAAAACCCAAAGGCATGGTACATACAATGGCTGGCTATATGGTATATACGGCATATACATTCAAAAACATATTTCAATACCGCGAAAATGATGTGTACTGGTGTACTGCAGATATTGGTTGGATAACAGGGCACAGCTACATTGTTTATGGTCCTTTAATAAATGGAGCAACCACACTAATGTTCGAGGGTGTACCTAGTTATCCAGACTACGGCCGCTTTTGGGATATTGTTCAAAAACATAAAGTCAATCAATTCTATACGGCGCCAACAGCCATTCGAGCTTTAGCAAAACAAGGTGCTGAACTTGTTGAGAAATACGATTTATCTTCTCTTAAAGTTCTCGGGTCTGTAGGCGAGCCTATAAATGAGGAAGCCTGGCATTGGTATAACGATAATGTTGGTAAAAAAAACAGCCCCATTGTAGATACTTGGTGGCAAACCGAAACAGGAGGTATCATGATTTCGCCAATACCGTACGTAACACCCACAAAACCAACCTATGCAACCTTACCATTTATTGGCATTCAGCCTACCTTAATGGACAGTCATGGCGCAGAACTTAAAGGCAATCAAGTAGAGGGGCGTTTATGTATTAAATTCCCTTGGCCATCCATGGCAAGAACCATTTGGGGAAATCACCAGCGTTATAAAGACACCTATTTTTCAACCTATAAAAATCAATATTTTACTGGCGATGGCGCGTTAAGAGATGAGGTTGGCTATTACAGAATAACAGGCCGCGTAGACGATGTAATTATTGTATCTGGACATAATTTAGGAACCGCCCCAATTGAAGACGCCATAAACGAGCACCCAGCAGTTTCCGAGTCGGCAATTGTAGGTTTTCCACACACCATTAAAGGTAGTGCTTTGTACGGTTACGTAACCTTAAAGGATACTGGAGAATCTCGAGATCAAGACAATGTACGTAAAGAAATTAATCAAATTATATCCGAACATATAGGACCCATAGCTAAATTAGATAAAATTCAATTTACAAGCGGCTTACCTAAAACGCGTTCGGGTAAAATTATGCGACGTATTTTACGAAAAATTGCGCATAAAGACACCAGTAATTTAGGGGATACTAGTACATTATTAAACCCAGAAGTAGTGCAAGATATTATGGATAACGCACTATAGAATAATTTGGGCATTACCACAAGGGTCGGGCTTTCACGAGTCGCTCTCTGCGAGGAGCTCCAACAATCGCTCAATCCCTAATGCAAAACAAAAAGCAGCTTATTTAGGCTGCTTTTTGTCTTATAAAAATTTTAAAACTTAAATCAATTTAAAATCCAAAAGCAATTCACCTTCAATCGATGCTTGTAAATGGTCGCCTTTTATATTGGCACCAGCACCACTAGCAGGTGTACCTGTAAAAATTAAATCACCAGGCTCCAAAGTCATGTATTTTGAAACATAAGCTATAATTTCAGCAAAATTATAAATCATATCAGTAGTATTTCCTACCTGTTTTTCTTCGCCATTAACCTTTAAGCTAAAATTAATATTATTCAAATCCGTAAAATCTGAAATTGATTTAAAACCATTAACAGGCGATGCACCATCAAACCCTTTCGCTAAAGCCCAAGGGCCTTTATTATCCCTGCTCGCATTTAAAATATCCTTAGCAGTAAAATCAATTCCAATACCAATAGCACTAATATAAGATGCCGCATCAACTTCAGCAATATCTTTACCTGTTTTCCCTATTTTAGCTACCAATTCCACCTCAAAAAGTAATTGCTCTGTAATACTTGGAAAAACAATATTTTTGTTACCTGTTACTAAAGTACTTTCAGCTTTTAAAAAAATTAATTGATGCCCTGTTTTAAGTGCTGCAATATCATTTTTATCATTCACGTAGTTTTTACCAATACCTATTATTTTCATTTTTTTAAATTAAAGTTTAACAGTAAAAGTAATAATTAACAAACAATAAAAATGCGTCAAACCGCATTTGTGTTTGTAATAGTAGTAATGCTGTATTGTAAGCAAAAAAAATGGATAAAAAACAGAACGTTACAATAAACGAAAAACGCAAAAAAGAACGCTAAAAAAAAGGCTTTTAAAACCAAAAGGAAATGAAGTAACTAAACTTGTACAGAAGTAAAAATAAATAGAACAAAAAAATATAACGCATTAAGCTAAACTGAATAATGTTTTTTTTAGTTTATGCTATTTTTAGCGCAAACTTAAATTGTAAGTTGTACAATCGATAATCGCATCGTATTAATTACTTTTGTATTGTAAATTTTATTAAATAATTTCTTAGATTAAAATAGTATATGCAGTATTTAGCAGACGCAAATAAAAATAAAGCCAAGCCAAAGGTTACCATGGCACAAGCCTTTAAAACCATTATTTGGCCCCGCCGAAACTTAGTGTTTATAGGCTTAATATTAATTATTATACGCAGTTTAGCTGGTTTAATATTACCGTGGCAAAGTAAAGTTTTGTTGGATGAGGTTGTGCCAAGCAAAAATATCTCTTCGTTATATACCTTGGTAGGTATTGTAATAGCAGCTATAACAGTACAGGCTATTACATCTTTTACATTAACCAAAATATTAAGCGTACAAGCTCAATATTTAATAAGCGAACTGCGTGCACAAGTGCAAAAAAAAGTATTATCCTTACCCATAAGTTTTTTCGACAACACGAAATCTGGTGCTTTAGTATCGCGCATAATGAGCGATGTGGAAGGTGTACGAAATTTAATAGGTACAGGTTTAGTGCAATTAGTAGGTGGTACTTTTACAGCCGTAGTTTCCTTAATAATACTAATTAAACTAAACCCGTGGATGACGCTTTTTGTGTTTATACCACTTTCAATATTTGGCTATATCGCTTTACGCGCCTTTAAATACATTCGTCCAATTTTTAGAACCCGTGGAAAAATAAACGCAGAGGTAACCGGCAGGTTAACCGAAACATTAGCAGGCGTACGCGTTATAAAAGCCTTTAATGCCGAAGCACAAGAGCAACTCGTTTTTGAAAAAGGCGTTAACAGGCTTTACCAAAACGTAAAAAAGAGCTTAACCGCTACAGCATTCATGACAAGCTCATCTACATTTTTAATAGGCATTGCTACCACAGGTATTATGGGTATGGGTGGTTATTACATGATTCAAGAACAAATGACAATGGGAGACTTTCTGTTTTTTACACTCGTTCTTGGTTTTATGATTGCTCCAATTGTACAAATGAGTAATATTGGAAGCCAGCTTACCGAAGCACTTGCAGGGCTAGATAGAACACAGGAGCTTATGGACATGACAGCCGAAGATGATGATGAAAATCGGACCGTCGAGCTAGAAACAATTAATGGAGATATTACATTCGATAACGTATCCTTTGCTTACGAAGCCGATAAAAAAGTGCTTCATAACATTAGTTTTAATGCCCCAGCGGGATCTGTTACTGCATTAGTAGGCAGTTCAGGTTCCGGTAAATCTACAATTGCAGGTTTGGCAGCTACATTTTTAAACCCTAAAACAGGCACCGTTACTATTGACGATCAAGATGTATCAAAACTTAAATTAAGTAGTTACAGAAAATATTTGGGCGTAGTTTTACAAGACGAATTTTTGTTTGAAGGCACCATAAAGGAAAACATCATGTTTCCTAGGCCAAATGCTACAGAACAAGAATTACAAAACGCTGTAAAAGCAGCTTACGTTAATGAGTTTACAGACCGTTTTGACGATGGTTTAGAAACATTAATTGGCGAACGAGGCGTAAAGCTATCTGGAGGTCAGCGCCAACGGTTAGCCATTGCTCGCGCTATTTTAGCAAATCCGAAAATTATTATTTTGGACGAGGCCACATCCAATCTAGACACAGAGAGCGAAGCCTTAATACAAAAAAGTTTAAACCAATTGGTGAAAAATAGAACTACCATTGTAATTGCGCACCGATTAAGCACCATAAGAAAAGCAGATCAAATTCTAGTTATAGAAGCCGGTCGCATTGTGGAACGTGGTACTCATGACGCCCTTATAGCTTTAAATGGCAGATATTACGATTTATACACCTATCAAGCAAAAATTTAAATTTATGAAAGTAGCAGATTTAAAAACAACAGAGTATCATTCATATTACAAAACATATATTAATAAAATTCCAAACGAAACTACGTTAATTGAAGGTTTTAAAAATGGGCAAACTCAAATTATAAACTTTTTTAAGACTATTCCCCAAAATAAGTTAGAGTACGCTTACGCTGCCGATAAATGGAGTATTAAAGATGTACTTCAACATATTATTGATACCGAGCGTGTATTTATGTACCGCTGTTTCAGAATAGCCAGACACGATAAAACACCATTAGCAGGGTATAATCAAGACGACTATATAGCGTCATCAAACAGTTCTAAAAAGACATTACAGGAATTGTTAGAAGAGTATCAGGCTGTGAGAGAAAGCTTTATAGTGCTTTTAAAAAGCTTGAACACTGCAAGTTTAAGCCATACGGGCATAGCTGATAATCATGAATTATCGTCGAGAGCAGCCGCTTTTATTATTTTAGGTCATGAAATACATCATGTAAATATTATTAAAGAACGTTATTTAAACCATTAATAATTTTTTTCAGCATTGTTTTAAGGTTGTATTTTTAGTTAGAAACTCTTGTTTTACATAATTTTGCGCAAAATATTTTATGAGGTATTTAATTGGTGTTACTATAATATGGGCTTTTTCGTTTAGCTTAATTGGTGTTTATCTTTCTGGTTTTGTAGATGCTTGGTTTTCCGTATTAATGCGTATAGGTATTGCTACAGCATTATTTTTGCCATTTTTAAGGCTAAAAGAAATTAAAGCGAAAACTATTTGGGCGCTTATTGCAATTGGAGCCGTGCAATTAGGATTAATGTATTGCTTTTACTTTCAGTCGTTTAAGTTTATTACAGTGCCAGAGGTTTTACTTTTTAGCGTTTTAACACCTGTTTATATTACTATATTAAATGATGTTGTAAATAAACAATTCAATAAAAAACATTTACTTACAGCTGTAATAGCTGTGTTTGGAGCTGCTTATATACAATACACGAGCATTAATAACCAAGTTGTATTAGGTTTTGTAATAACTCAAGGCGCGAATCTATGCTTTGCAGTAGGGCAGGTGGCATATAAGTATTTATTAAAATTAACCCCTCAATTAAAATATACGCCAAAACATAATATTTTTGGATTATTTTTTATAGGTGCCTTTTTCGTAGCATTTTTAGGATTTCTAATTTTTGGGTCTGTTGAAAAAATGCCGAAAACTTCAATACAATGGGGTGTTTTAGTTTACCTGGGAGCTGTAGCTTCTGGGGCAGGTTACTTTTTATGGAACAAAGGCGTAGTTTTAGTAAATACAGGAGCACTAGCAATTATGAACAATGCACTAATACCTATTGGCTTATTAGTAAACCTTGTTATTTGGAATAAAGAGGCAGATATTAAAAGAATTATAATTGGTGGTACTATTATTTTCGGGTCACTAGCTTTTAACCAATATTTAAATAAAGACAGCAAATAACGGCTTAAAAACTAAGCTTAATAAAAGGTTGTTTTAAAACGTTTCGTTTTCACTAAATAAAAGCGAGCAGGGGTTACTACGATTTTTTATTAAAAATTTCGTTTTTATATTTATGAAGCAATTCTATAGGGATATGGCAGTAAACGTAATCCTCTGGATGTAAAGTTAACCGGTCTTGGTGTTCTGCATCGCTAGGAATAAAGTTAGTTAAAGGAAGTACCTCTACAGCAATTTTTTTCATGAATTTATTGTTATGGCTTAAACTATATTCTATTGTGTTAATACAGTTTTTTACTTCTAATAAGTGATTTGGATTAGTGCTGTAGATACCTGTACGATACTTTACACCAATATCATTGCCTTGTTTATTTATACTATAAGGATCAATAATTTCAAAAAAATAGTGCAATAAATCTTCAATAGATATTTTATTAATATCGAAAGTTGTTTTTACACATTCCGCATAACCATCGTAGGCTGTATTAGTTGTGTTAGTAAGGCCGTTAGCTCTGCCTGCCTCCGTTTGTACAACGCCGGGTATGTGTTTTATAAACTCTTGTACACCCCAAAGGCAACCACCTGCAATATATAGTGTTTCCATAGCTGTGTGTTATTTACTAGTAAATACATATTTCATGTAAAGATAATTAAAGCTAGATTTTAAAAAATATAATTATTAAAAACTAACTTTCTTTTTCATTATAACAAACACCAAAACAGAAAGTATTCCAAAAACAGAAAAGCCTATAAATAAAGGTAATACCGATGTTGTAACAAAGCTACCAATATAGTTAGCAATAGGTACCGCAATAACCGTGGAGATAAAACCATTAATTGCAGCCCCAATGCCCGCAATATGGCCCAATGGTTGCATAGCTATAGCTCGCAAGTTGCCAAAAAGAAAGCCTACCGAGAAAAATTGTAATCCAAAAAAGATTAAAAGAATGTAGATATTTGGGTTAGCACCAGACCAAAACAAAAGCACATATAAAATAGATACGAGTGCATATGCTATAGCAGCGAAATAAGCCATTTTTAGCATGCCATATTTTTCTACCAAACGACTATTAAAAAAAGTAGCTAAACCTATTGCTATAGATAAACTAGCAAAAATGTATGGAAACAATGTGCCTAATTTATATTGAACCTCAAACACTTGTTGTGCTGTACTTAAATATACCATAAAGGATCCTGTAATAAAACCAGAAACAAAAGTAAATGCTACAGCATCTTTATGTTTAAAAAATTCTTTAGTACCATTTATAAATAAATTAAGATTAAAGGTAATACGTTTTGCTTTAGGTAAGGTTTCAGGTTGTCGCTTCCAAAACCAAATCATAATAAGTACTCCAAAAATTAAATTGAAGTAAAAAATAGCTTGCCAGTTAAATAAATGCATTAAAAAAAGGCCTAAAGCTGGTGCAATTACAGGAACCAAAATAAAAAACATGACTACTACAGATACTATTTTAGCCATATAATCTCCAGAATAAGTATCTCGTATCATAGAAAGCGCTAAACTTCTTGGCGAAGATAAACCTACACCCTGCAGAATACGCCCTAAAATCATAACTTTAAAATTATTAGTTGTTAAGCAAATAATACTTGCTATTATAAAAATTGTAAAACCTGTGAATACAATTGGTTTTCTCCCAAAACTATCGGATAAAGGTCCAAAAATGAGTTGACCAGAACCCAAACCCAAAAAAATCATAGTAATTAATAATTGATTATCTGTTGTGTTTTGTACGCTTAAATGTGCTCCAATTTCGGGTAGTGCAGGTAACAAAGCATCAATAGACAACGCTACTATAGACATTAAAGACGCCATTAAAATTACAAATTCGAATTTGAATGTTTGTTCATTTTTCATGACGCAAAAGTAATTCAATTTCTTATGGTTAATGGAATTACTAGTAGAATTTAAATAGCTTTCATTTTTTAAAATTAATAATTAAGATGCTAATAATTTTTAAGAGTTTTACAGATACCCATTTATAGTACTATATTTGTGCCTTTAAACTATATCTTGTTCAATATGTCTTTCAAAAAACTCATTCAACCCTTAAAAGATTCACTTGAAAATAAAGGTTTTAATGAGCCTTTACCATTTCAAAAATTAGCATTATCAAAAATAAAAAGTGGCGCAAGTTTATTCTGCATTGCTCCAAAAGGTAGCGGAAAAACAAAAGCGATTGTATTAAGTGTAATTCAAAAACTTAAAGGAGAAGCTTTTGAAGACGCACCTAGAGCTTTAATTTTTGTGAAAGATAAACAGGCTGCTTTGGAGTTAGAATTGGAGTTTAACGCCTTTTTAAAGGGTTGCGATTTAAGGGTGTACTGTGCCTACGACGAGAAAAACATAGACCAACAACGTAATGAAATTTACGACGGTATGGATATTGTAATTGCAACACCAAAGCGTTTAAATAAGTTGTATTACCTAAACGGCATAAATCTGAACAAATTGCAAATGTTTATTGTTGAAGACGCTGAGTTTTTGTTTGGAAATAATAATTTATCTGAAATAGCAAGAACTCCGGAAAGCATTGGGAAATGCCAATATTTAGTATTTTCAACCTTATACGATCCGCGTTTTGAGCGTTGGAAAGATACTTTTATGTACAACGCGCAAATTATAAAGCACAAATAACTTTTTTGTGTGTTTAAAAAAAAACGGAGAAATTACTAGTCGGTTAAGAATTTTTGCGCTTTAAAAATGTTGCAAATACTTAAAAATAGAAAAGAAAATTTAACGTTTCTTTTTTTTTGTAAATAAAAATTAGGGTAAAATCTCCATTAGTTTATCAGATTACACAAACAATGTCTATTTGTGTAAATTGCAGATTTTTAGATATGTGAAAAGGGTTTTCGACTTTAAGTTAGAAACTAGCTACAAGATGGAAGATTATCAATTTTTAAACTTATAACTTATATACGGCTTGAAAATAGTTAGCTAGTTTTAATTAGTGTGTTCTTTTATTTTTTCTAACACAAACTCATAATACTTTTTATTGGAAGGCACGAAATGATTACCATTATTATTTATATTTTCAATAAGGTTTTTAAACGTATTAAAAGTAACTAGTTTTAAAGCTTCAACCTCCTCTTCTTGCGGTGTTAATGCAGGTAGAGGTACCTTTAATTCGGCAATAAAAGTATTGTGAAATTCATTATCTACAATACCGCTATCGTAAGTTGTAAAGCACTCAAAAACACCAATATCTTGTAAATCTGTTTCTAAAACAGTTAATCCAATTTCTTCTTTGGTCTCTCTAACAGCAGCCTGTTTTGCAGTTTCACCAGCATCAATGTGGCCCGCAACAGAAACAGCCCAAAGTAAGGGGCAAATTGTTTTTTTAGCAGAGCGTTGTGCTAATAAAATAGAACTATCGGTGGTATAAAACCAAATATGAGCAGTATGGTGATAATAACCTTTTGTATGAATAATCGATTTTAATTCTGTTTGGCCCGTTAGGTTTCCATTTTTATCTACAACATCTATATATTCGTCCATGCTTAAAATTTTAACGCGTTACATCAAGCTTAATTTTTAAAGTAATAATATTTATATTGAGCCCATATCTAAACACAGACTCAATATAAAATATCTATTAAAATCTATTCAAAATAACTAAACGTATCACCGTCTTCAATTTTAAGTAACGTTTCGTAAATTAATTTAATTACATTTTCCACATCTTCTCTATGTACCATTTCCACAGTTGTATGCATATAGCGCAGCGGTAGTGATATTAGGGCAGAAGCTACACCACCATTACTATACGCAAAAGCATCGGTATCCGTTCCTGTAGCGCGGGATAGGGCAGAGCGTTGGAAAGGGATTTTTTCAGCCTCTGCAGTATCCGTAATTAAATCACGTAATTTTTGCTGTACAGCAGGTGCATAAGCCACAACAGGGCCTTTCCCCATTTCTAATAAACCTGCTTTTTTAGGCTCAATCATTGGTGTTGTGGTATCATGCGTTACATCGGTAACAATGGCCACATTAGGCTTAATAGTTTGCGTAATCATTTCTGCGCCACGCAATCCAATTTCCTCTTGTACAGCATTGGTTACGTATAGTCCAAAAGGTAAGTTAACTTTATTTTCTTTAAGCAAGCGTGCCACTTCAGCAATCATAAAACCACCCATGCGGTTATCAATAGCACGGCACACAAACTTGTCACCATTTAATATATGGAATTCATCTGGGTAAGTAATTACACAACCTACGTGCACACCAAGTTTCTCAACTTCCTCCTTACTAGCGCAACCACAATCAATAAAAATATTGTCAGGTTTTGGTGCCTCTTCATTAGCCTTATTACGCGTATGTATTGCTGGCCAACCAAAAACACCTTTTACTATGCCTTTTTTTGTGTGTATATTTACAACTTTACTAGGTGCAATTTGATGATCGCTACCACCATTTCTAATTACATAAATTAATCCGTTATCGGTTATATAATTTACATACCACGAAATTTCATCAGCATGGCCCTCAATAACTACCTTATATTTTGCTTTAGGATTAATTACACCAACCGCGGTACCATAAGTATCTGTGATAAACTCATCTACATACGGTTTCAAATAATCCATCCACATTTTTTGCCCATCCCACTCGTAACCTGTAGGCGCTGCATTGTTTAAATATTTTTCTAGAAAGTTTAACGACTTTTCGTTAAGTATACTCTTATTTGCCATTTATAAAAATTTTTGTACTAAATTAATAATATAAAATGTAAAAGAATAATTTACATTCACACTTATTTTTAAAATATATTGGGCGTTACCCGAAAAGGGTCGGGCTTTACGTTTCAAGTCCGCGCACCTCCTAAAAAGTCGGGCTGTGGGCTATCCACTGCAATCCCTAACGCAATTAGCTACATGGCTTTATTTAGGGTAAAAACCCAAGTTGTACAGCAAAATTCAGAGCTTTTAATAAAGCCATGTAGCCCATTTGTACAGCGAAGTTTTTATAATGAATACATATTTTAAAAGCATCTAAATGCAACAAATTATAAAAGGATTTCATAAGAATAAAGCATCAATTATGTACTTAAACCAATTAAATTTTAAAAGAAGGCTAATAACGCGTTTCTATAGTACCTCTATTTCAAAATAAAATAAAACCGTAGCTAAGGCTATGTTTTAATTTTCTTTCTCATGTAGGCGCGATATAATTCAAGTTCTTTAGCCTAATTTTAAATCATATTTGGTATTACTTTGCATTGCTTACAGTATTTGTTGGGATGTGAAAATATAAAAAGCAGAAAGGCCTTAAATTAAAAATACAATAGTTGCTTTAAATTATTATAACAAGACGTTTTAATAAATCGTAATGCAAAACATAATTAAAATAGGTTTTACAAAACCAATTATTTTAGCTCCATTACAAGTAATTTTTTAAAATTCAGTATTTTTGGCATAGTAAATGACTCATTACTTATAAAATGAACCGCTTAAAATACATATTAATTCTATTGCCTTTCATACTCTTTGCACAAGAGAACGATATAAAGCAGGATTCCTTATCAGATAACTACCTTATTATCAAAGGAGATTCCATACCCAGAACATCTATCGATTTAGATGAAGTAATGTTACTCCATAAATTAAAATTTGACAGTAGGGCGGATAAAATTCGATATTTAATTTTAAAACGTAAAACCATTAAAGTGTATCCTTATGCTAAAATGGCCGCCGAAAGATTAGATTCCATGAGCGCTAAAATGCTTACGTTAACAAAAAATAGACAAAAAAAACGCTATACAAAGCAGGTTCAAAAATATATAGAAGGCGAATTTTCTGAGGAACTAAAAAAGATGACACGTACAGAGGGGCAAATACTTGTAAAGTTAATACATAGACAAACTGGCCGCACAGGTTTCGATCTGGTAAAAGAACTACGAAACGGTTGGCGAGCATTTTGGTATAACACCACAGCAAGCATGTTTGATATTTCATTAAAACGTAAATTCGACCCCGAAAACGAAAAAGAAGACTATCTTATTGAAGATATTTTGCAACGCAACTTTCAAAACGGCCGTTTAGAGCGCCAAAAATCAGCTATTCCATTCGATTTTTACGAATTAACCAATAAGTGGCTTCAGCAAAAAAAACACTAAAATAAATGCGTGTTCAAACTGTATTTGAGGAAAAGTTAAATACCATAACCCATGCTATAGGTGTGTTATTTGGTGTTATTGCGACAGTTTTATTAATTTTAAAACAGAGCAATGCAACGTACTTGAGTTTGTTTAGTGTAATCCTTTATGGTTTAACAATTATAATTTTATTTAGCGCCTCAACCTGTTATCATGCTGTAAAGGAATTAAAGCGTAAACATTATTTTAGAATTATAGACCACATAAGTATTTACCTTTTAATAGCAGGAACGTATTCGCCTATTTGCTTAATCGCTTTGGAACAATCTTTAGGTTGGTTATTCTTTTTTATTGTTTGGGGTATTGCTGCTGGAGGAATTATTTTAAAACTGTTTTTTACAGGAAAGTTTGAGCTGTTTTCAACATTACTCTATTTAATAATGGGCTGGTTAATTGTTTTCGATTTTCCTAACCTAGCAAAAGCTATTGGGGAAAAGGGTGTTTTATTTTTAATTTTAGGAGGACTTTCTTATACCGTGGGCATTATTTTTTATGCCATTAATAAAATACCATACAATCATGTAATTTGGCATTTGTTTGTTTTATCTGGTGCTATTTTTCATTTTTTAATGATTTACTGTTATGTTATTTAAAAACATAAAATATAATTGCTTTTAAGCAGTAAACCTCCTAAACGCAAGTATTACAAAATAGTATGGTTTTTTAATCTATTTATTAGCCTTCTTTTTATATTTTAATTGGTATTAAAATAATAGTCGTAAAAACACCTAACAACCTTCTGTTATTTAGTTTTTTAACAAAATAAACCCGCTTACTAATAGGTTAAATACTTTAATATAAAGTAGGCCAATACAAAACATATTTACTTTAGCATACGAGTTCATAATCTGTTTATTTAGGCAAACACCAATAGTATTATTTACTTAAATTTGAGGTTTAACTATTTAAGAATTGCAAATGATAAAAACAGATTATTTACTTCAGAATTTTAACAATATAACTGATTTACCACTAAAAAATAGAGTTGTAATGGCACCCATGACGCGCAGCCGTGCAGATAATGACGGGAATGTGCCAACAAATGAATTACAGGGCTTGTATTACGAGCAACGGGCTTCAGCCGGATTGATAATCACAGAAGGATCGCAAGTCTCTAAAGCTGCGGTTGGTTATATTAACACACCAGGAATTTATAGTAAAGCGCAGGTGGCCGGTTGGAAAAAGATAACCAAGCGCGTGCACGATGCAGGTGGTAAAATTTTTATTCAATTATGGCACGTTGGCCGTATTTCTCATCCCGATTTTCATGAGGGCGATTTACCCTTAGCGCCATCAGCAATAAACCCAAATGCAGAAGTGTATACGCCCGATGGTAAAAAACAAACGGTAACACCTAAAGCCATGTCGGTAGAGGATATAAAACAAACTATTCAAGATTTTAAGAATGCAGCATTAAATGCGGTAGAAGCAGGCTTTGATGGTGTTGAAATTCATGCATCAAACGGTTATTTGTTTCATCAGTTTTTTAATGGTTACACCAATAAAAGAACCGATAACTATGGTGGTAGTATTGAAAATAAGGCACGTTTTTTCTTTGAGGTTCTAGATGCCATAAAATCAGTACTTCCGGAAAAAATGATAGGAGCAAGGTTTAACCCCTCGCTACATGGAACTTTTGGTATGGAGATGGATGAAACCACAATACCTACTTTTGAATACATTATAAAAAAGTTAAACGATTATAATTTAGCGTACATTCATTTATCCGAACCATTTACAGATGTATCAGAAATCCCATATGCAGTAACAAACATTGCACAGCATTTCAGGCCATTGTACCACGGAACATTAATGATTAATTCTGGTTTTAATGAAGCATCGGGTAATTTAGTTATTGAGCAAGGTTATGCTGATTTGGTTGCTTTTGGAAAGTTATACATATCAAACCCCGATTTGGTAGAGCGCTTTGCATTACATCAAGAGTTGACAGATTGGGACGAGTCTACTTTTTATGTTCCTGGCACTAAAGGATATACAGATTACCCTAAGGCTGTTACCAACTTAAACGTGTAACTGTGATATTTCAATAAATAAATGCATTTATGTGTTGTATATCAAAATAATGGCATCATATTTGCACTTTAAGAATTATTATTAATATTAAAAATTACATTACAATGAGTAAAGGAATAGTAAAATTTTTCAACGACGCAAAAGGATTTGGATTCATAACTGAAGAAGGCGTTGAAAAAGACCACTTTGTACATATTTCTGGTTTAATTGACGAAATTCGTGAAGGTGACCAAGTTGAGTTCGAACTTAAAGAAGGGAACAAAGGATTAAATGCAGTAGACGTAAAAGTGATCTAATACATACACTTCAAAATTTAAAAAGCCCATTATTTTATAATGGGCTTTTTTTTTGTAACATGTTTTCTAGGCGTATAAAATTAAAAACACGCCTAACATAATGCCAAATAGAGGCACTAATTTTTTACGCTTATTCTGTTCTTTAAAAATAAGGCCGCCAACTACTACGGCAATAAATATTTGACTTCTTTTTATCGCAGACAATAACATTATTAAAGCATCAGGATCTTGCAAGGCTTTAAAGTAAAAATAGTCTGCCAAAATTAATAATATACCAACCATGGGTATAGTCCAACGCCATTTAAAAGCCTTTCGTTTAGCAGTATACGGAAACCAAGTAACAGATAAAATAACAAGTAAAATAAGTATAGTGTAAAAGCAAAACCAAAACAACAAAGTTTGGGGGCTTAAAGTTAAAAACTGTACTAAAAATTTATCGTAAAGCCCACTAGATGCACCTAAAAAAGTAGCAGCAATAATAGCAAATATCCATTTATTTTTTTTAAAATTAATACCCTCCTTTTTTCCTATTCTAGAGTATAACAACACAGAAAATATAATTAGAAAAAAACCAACCCATTGTAAAAAATTAGGCTGTTCTTGGTAAATTAAAATAGCCCCAATAAAAGTAAAAAAAGGACCAGCAGACCGTATGGGTGTAACAATAGTAATAGGTAAGTGTTTTAAAGCTTGGTAAGCCAAAATCCAAGACGAAGCCATTATAGCAGACTTAATAAAAATATAGCCATGTGTTTTTAATGGTATTTCAGGGATATACAGCGGTGTTGAAATCAGGTATTCCGGATAAAATACAGAGCCTAAATACAGAGGGAGAATTAATAAAAAACCAGAGGAGATAGTACCCAAAAGTACAGGGAAAACCTCATTGCCTTGTACAGCATGTTTTTTACATAAGTTATGAAATCCTAAAAATAAAGCCGCTAAAAGTCCAAGATACATCCACATAATGAGCGCGAATATATTAAATTTGATTAAACACACCCTTTAAAATAGACAATTATGGCATCTTAGCCTCTAAACTGCTTCCGCTTCATTCGCATTACTACATAAAACATTAACCCGTTGTGCATTTTAAACAATGCTAATTTTGATATTATTAATTTTTCTATCAAAGATAAATTTGTTGATATATTGAATCACGGTCATTGCTGTAATTTTAGATAATACTCTAGTTTTAAACCCATCAAAAGACTT
>CALGNX010000017.1 GCA_937958265.1 uncultured Algibacter sp.
AAGCTTTAAAACCTCGTATATTTTGTCGAAATTTGATAAAAAGTTGTGCATGTTAGATTGTTGTGTGGTAACTACAATTTACTGCTATATAGCAGAATGTTCAACTTTTTTATTCTTTAAATCATAATGCACAACGGGTTATATAAAATAAATTCTCGTATTTTTGTAACGTGCAAAATAGTTTACTAAACAAAATTACCTCCCCAAAAGAGCTTCGCCTTTTAAACCAAAAAGACCTACCAAAACTCGCTCTTGAATTACGTAGATTCATAATTGATATTGTTGCCACTAAAGAGGGGCATTTAGGCGCTAGTTTAGGAGTTGTAGAACTTACTATTGCATTACATTATGTTTTTAATACACCTGTAGATCAAATTATTTGGGATGTTGGTCACCAAGCCTATGGACATAAAATTTTAACGGGCAGACGAGAAAACTTTCACACCAACAGGCAACTGGGTGGTATAAGTGGCTTTCCTAATCGAGAAGAAAGTAACTACGACACATTTGGTGTTGGACATGCATCGACATCGATTTCTGCAGCGTTAGGTATGGCAATTGCTTCTAAACTAAAAAATGAAAACAAGCAACATATTGCAATTATTGGAGACGCATCCATAGCTGGTGGGATGGCTTTTGAAGGTTTAAATCATGCAGGCGTAACCGACACTAATTTGTTAGTAATTTTAAATGATAATGCCATTGGCATAGACCCCAGTGTTGGTGCACTAAAACTGTATTTAACTAACGTAAAAAAAGGGACACAAAAACAAGATAATATCTTTGAAGCCTTAAACTTCAATTATTCTGGTCCTATTGATGGCCATGATATAAGTGAAGTTATAAATGAGCTGGAACGCCTAAAAACAGTGAAAGGACCAAAGTTTTTACATGTTATAACAACAAAAGGCAAGGGCTTAAAACAAGCAGAAACCGACCAAGTAAAGTACCATGCACCCGGAAAATTTAATGCTAAAACAGGAGATTTACCAATAGCCCCTATTAAAGTAGAACCCCCAAAATATCAAGATGTTTTTGGCTATACTATTGTAGAATTAGCAAAACTAAACAAGCATATTGTAGGTATTACACCCGCAATGCCTACAGGTAGTTCGCTAAAATATATGATGACTAAAATTCCAGATCGCGCTTTTGATGTTGGTATAGCAGAACAGCACGCAGTAACCTTAGCTGCTGGCATGGCTACGCAAGGCTTAATTCCTTTTTGCAATATTTATTCTACCTTTTTACAACGTGCCTACGACCAGATTATACACGACGTGGCTCTACAAAAGCTACCCGTTATTTTTTGTTTGGATCGCGCTGGTCTAGTTGGTGAGGATGGCCCAACACACCATGGGGTTTTCGATTTAAGTTATTTACGTTGCATTCCCAACCTTATAATTTTTGCACCAAGAAACGAAATTGAACTACGAAACATTATGTACACGGCGCAATTGGGGTTAAAAAACCCGATAGCTATTAGGTATCCTAGAGGCCGCGGTATAACCATAAGTTGGAAACAACCATTTGCTAAAATAAAAATTGGCAAAGGCATTAATCTTAAAAAAGGTAAAAAGCTCGCCATACTAAGTATAGGCGCCATTGCTAAAAACGTTGAAAAAGCTATTAAAAACTTAAATGTTTCGCATTATGACATGCGTTTTGTTAAACCATTAGATAAAAATTTACTGCATACTATTTTTAAAACTTATGAATCCATTATTACCGTTGAAGATAACGCTATAAAAGGTGGTTTTGGATCCTCTATTTTAGAATTCGCATCTAAACATAATTATAAAAATAATATAAAAATTTTAGGAATTCCTGATGGGTTTATTGAACATGGACACATTAATGAGTTACAAGAAAGTATAGGCATTGATGTTAAAGGCCTAGAAACTAATATTAAAAATTTACTTTAACTTGTAAGAGTATGCAAATCGCTAAAAACACACCTTAAATAGTAAAGTAATGCACGTTCTTAAACTTCTTAGCTTAACAATAACAAAAGCAAGCTTAATACGACCTTCAAAACATCCTATAAATGACTCAAAAAAAAACGTTATAAATTGGTAATACAATGTAAAAATATCACAAAAAACTTAAGCACTATGAAAATACCCGAGCCACTTATTTAAAAACTTATACCTTTTATCTTTTTATAATCTAATATAGCCTTACTGTCTGAAAGTAAGGATACGTAATAGCATACACTAGATAAACGCTTGTATAAACTATTATGATTTGTTTGAATGGTTTTTGGTAGACCTGTTATAATAAGATTATCGTAATTTGAAGCCACTTGGTTAAAACTATTATTTACAGCCCTAATATAAGTACTTAATAATGTATTTATAACACCATAACCTGCAATTTCTTTATCAACAACTTCAGTAGATTGATAAACGTTTTGAACACTAATTTTTATAACATCATTTATTTGGGCGGCATACTTACTTTTATCCAATAGCGCACAATTAAAAGTACCATTTAGAATAGCATCTTCATGAGTCATAAAAAGATCTACCGCATCGTTAATCAACGAACCAATGGCAAGAGCTCTTAAATACCCCACACGATCAGCCTTGTTGGATAGCGCGTAATAATTTTCAGACTTTATAGTTTTTCTTATAATTTTAGATAAATATTCTAGAGCATACTCTTCTTGAATTAAACCCAAGTTTATACCATCTTCAAAATCAATTATAGTATAACAAATATCATCTGCAGCCTCAACAAGATAGGCTAATGGGTGCCTTGCGTAACTTATGTCGTTTAAGCTTCTACTAGCTAAACCAAGTTCGTTAGCTACGTTCAAAAAGGCATGTTTGTCCGATTGGAAGAAGCCGTATTTTTTGTCGGCTATATGGCTTGTTGGTCTTTTTGGCAAGGATTCCTTTGGATATTTCATAAAGGCACCTAACGTGGCATAGCTTAGCCTTAATCCGCCATCGCGCCCTGCCCTACTTTCTGTTAAAATTTTAAAACCGTTGGCATTACCTTCAAAATCGCATAAATCTTGGTACTCCTTATTTGATAATTGCGATTTAAAAGCACGACCATCTCCTGTTTTAAAAAACTCTCCAATAGCTTTCTCTCCCGAATGGCCAAACGGCGGGTTTCCAATATCGTGCGCCAAGGCAGCGGCAGCTACTATAGCCCCAAAATCATTAGCCTGATAACCTAAAGAGCTTTTTAAATGCGGATGTTTTTCTAATATTTTCTGACCAACCCGCCTACCTAATGAGCGCCCAACTACACTCACTTCCAAACTATGCGTTAACCGCGTATGGATAAAATCGGTTTCAGAAAGCGGAATAACTTGTGTTTTATCTTGGAGGCTTCGAAATTCTGCCGAGAAGATAATCCGATCGTAATCTACATCGAAACCTAAACGGGTTTCATCTTCCTCTTTACGAATACGTTTATTAATATCGCCATGTCGCTTTAAAGATAGTAGTTGCTCCCAATTCATAAATATTATTTAAGTCTGGCCAAGATAATACATTCAATAAAATTTAAATAATAATTCACTTAACATTCACATAACCTTTTAATCATAGATGTTTAATGTTTTGGTAACATAAAAATATAGACTCTGGCTATATGTTTGCAGTAGAAATACTAAAAAAACAAATGAAATCAATTTTATACATCGCATTACTTTTTTTTACCACAGTATCTTTCGCTCAAGGCTCTAGATCCATAAGTGGTCATGTATTGGATTTTGAATCTGGTAACACCCCCTTAACACTTGCTAAAGTTAGCATTAAGGAAACCGGCGCACAAGTATTAACCAACGAAAAGGGATTTTTCATATTTGAAAATTTAAAAGAGGGTACATACACCCTAATAAGTAGTTTTATTGGCTATGATAAAAAGGTATTAAAAATAAAAGCATCTGCCAATGCTAATAAAACGGAGATAATTTTGGAGCCTAGCACCATATCGTTGGATGATTTTATTACAACTATGGCAAATGCAGATACGAATACAGCGAGCCGGGTAAAATAAATTCCTAATTTTAAAGTTACTTTACAAACGATATTTTTAGAAAATCAGCTTACAATACAATTGTAAGCTGATTTTTTTTCTACTTGTCTTTTAAAAAAATCCATCAAGTAAAAGAACTGTAAGAAAACATTTTAAAAATATTAAATTTTAGTATTTATCTTACGCTTAATAAACTACCTTTTTTAATGTTAATAAAACATTAATTGAATTGAATTTTAAAGAAGATTTGTTAACACTATCCTAACACTTTTATTACAGTTGTTTAATCCATAAATACCCTAGAATTAAGAAAACGTTAGTTTCTTTGCGGCGAATTATTTTAATAAACTAATGAAAAAATTTGCACTATTATTTATCCTGTTTATCACTCTGCCTGCTTTAGCACAGAATACTGGTACTGTATCTGGATTACTTACAGATAAAGAATATAATAACGAACCCTTAGCATTTGCTAATGTTTTAATTAAAAACACCACCAAAGGAACCACTTCTGATTTTGATGGCACCTATACCTTTACCGATTTAGATGCTGGTAATTATATTTTACAATTTAGTTTTGTGGGCTACGAGACACAGGAACTTCCAATTACTATAACTGCAGGTGGAACAACGAAACTAAATGTTGCCATGAATGCCAGTGCAGCATCTCTAGACGAGGTTGTTATTACTACAACTACAAAACGAGAAAGTCTTTCTGTTTTATTAACGGAACAACGAAAGGCTGTTGAAATGAAACAAAGTATTGGCGCCCAAGAACTCTCTAGAAAAGGTGTAGCTAATGCAGCTAGCGCAGTGGCAAAAATATCTGGAGTATCCAAACAAGAGGGGTCTAGCAATGTATATGTTCGTGGACTTGGTGATAGATATTTAAACACCTCTATGAATGGTTTATCCTTACCCTCTAACAACGTTAATAAAAAGAATATTGATCTTAACTTATTCTCTTCAGATGTAATACAAAACGTATCGATAAGTAAAGCATATGCATCTCAATTTTACGGAGATTTTGCTGCTGGTAATGTAGATATTACCTCTAAAGAGCATAACGGCGGTTTTTTTGTTGATGCCTTTGTAGGTTCAGGTTTTAACACTAATGCTATCGATAAAAATTTTGTAAGAAGCGAAGGCACAGGTTATTTTGGCTATTATGGCAGACACGATAGAAATCCATTTGCCATTATACTATCTCATGGCGTAGATCCTGCTACAGCTAACACACCTATCAATATAGCGTATGGCGCTTCCATTGGAAATTCATTTAAATTTGATAATGGATCTAAATTAAGTGTTTTCTTTACCGGTGGCTTCGAGAACAATTATGAATATAGAGCAGGAAAAAACGTAAATTTTTCAACCGTAGAGAACAAGGCTTTTGAAGCTTCAGAAGAATTTGAGTATGGCACTACTACCACAGCTATGTCGAATTTAAAATATAAAATTAACGATGAAAACCGCTTAAGCTTTAATTCGATATTTATTAATAGTTCTTCTGATGAAGTTAGCTATTTTGGTATTGATGGCAGAGGCAGAAATAGAGATGCCATTATAGATACCGATCAAGGCTTTTACCAACAAAACATCCAATTCGATCAAACCAGAATGTTTGTAAATCAATTATTAGGAAACCATAAAAGTGGCAAACTAGAATTGGACTGGGGGTTTGGCTACAATAAAGTTTTTTCCGACCAACCAGATAGAAAGCGTTTTAGCGTTGAAAATTACCAATTTGCATTAGATAACGATCCTGCTACGAATCCTACATTTTTTAGCAATGTAGTATTTGATAATCAACGTTATTTTCAAAAAATTGAAGATGACGAATATAATGGCCGCTTAAACCTAGCCTATAAAGCTAATGATAATTTAAAATTTAATTTTGGTTACAATGGCCGAAATAAAACCAGGCAATTTAATAATATTAGATATGGTTATGATATTGTTAATAATGGTTTTCAAATAACTGATATAAATAATTTAGATAGCATTTTTAATTTAGAAAACTTAAATCTTAACGCATCTTCTAATGGCATTTACGAAATTAAAGTTATAAATCCATTCCCAGGCCTACCAAACACCAACAGACCAGGTCTTGCAGAAAACACCTATAGCGGTACTCTTAATATATATTCGGGTTACACGGATGCTGAAATTACAGCAAATGAAAAATGGTTATTTGTACCAGGTATTAGAGTAGAAAGTTTTGAACAAAATATTTCTTACGATGTTATTAATTTAGGAAATGATGGTAAAGACACAAAAACATCAAACGAAACTTTTATACTACCTAGCCTAAATATTAAATATACTTTAAACGACGAGCAAAACTTACGTTTATCTGCCAGCAAAACAGTATCTACACCAGAATTTAAAGAAATCGCACCATTTGTTTATGAAGATGTATCTACAAAAATTGGTGGAAATCCAGACGTGTTAGGTGTTTCCAACGTGCTAAATATTGATTTAAAATACGAATGGTTTTATAGTAAGAGTGAAATATTTTCAGCAAGTGTATTTACAAAACAAATAGATAACCCAATTAATCTAGTTGTAGTTGGCGATGCTACAGGAACACAGCGTTATGTAAGAACAGGAGACCAAGCTACCATTTATGGAGTTGAAGTTGAATTAAGAAAAAATATATTGATTGATGAAGATGAAAACTCAAACTTATCCTTTGGTATTAATGCCACATATATGCACACTAAACAAGATTTATTTGAAACTATAGATGGTACTTTCGATTTAGCTTTTGATAGAAATGAAGATGCATTACAAGGTGCTTCACCCTTTTTATTAAACGCAGATATTAGTTACTCACCAACATCCTTTAAAAATTACCAACCGGTTGCTAATCTGGTATTTTCTTATTTCTCAGACCGTATTGATGCATTAGGCTCTGGTGATCTAGGTAATGTTGTAGAAAAAGGAATCCCAACTCTAGATTTTATTTGGAAAAATACAATTAACGAAAATTTCGAAATAAACCTTAGTGCCAAAAACCTATTAAATCCTACTGTACAATATGTAAGAGAGGACCAAAATTTGGGCGATGTTTTGGTAGTATCTGCCAATGGAAAAGGTGTAACAGATTACAAAAGAGGTTTAAATATTGGCCTTCAACTAAAATACAAATTTTAAAAAACTACTTAAAAAAACTAAAAACCAATTACAATGAAAAAACAATTAATTTTAGGATTAGTATTAGTTTCAATGCTATTTTCTTGCTCCACCGATGATACTGCAGATATTATAATTAACGATAATAGCGTAACAAACAATAATGGCGGAGGTAACACAACAGATCCTCAAACTATTTTTTTATCCGGTACTTTTACAGAAGATTTAACTTTAGATGCTAATAACACTTACAAATTAAATGGAGCGCTAATTATGGCTAGCGGAACCACATTAACAATTCCTGCATGTATGACGATTGAGGCTTTATCGGCTGGATCTAACGTTTACATTGCTATTGCCCAAGGTGCAAAAATAGTTGCTAACGGCACTGCTAGCTGCCCAATAGTATTCACTTCAGATGCTGCAAACCCTTCTGCAGGCGATTGGGGAGGTTTAATTTTACTAGGTAAAGCCCCTATAAATTCGGTAGCAGGTTCCGCAACAGCAACTTCTGAAATAGCTGCTTTACCTTACGGCGGAAACAGCTCAGACGATAACTCCGGGTCATTAAACTATGTTCGTGTAGAATATTCTGGCGGATCGGCTGATGGACAATCTGAAAATAACGGCATATCATTTTATGGTGTTGGAAATGGAACTGTTGTAAATTACATCCAAGCTTTTGAAGGAAAAGATGATGGTATTGAGTTTTTTGGAGGTACTGTAAACGCTAATTTTATTTCTGTAATTAATGCACAAGACGATTCAGTAGATTGGACTGAAGGTTACTCTGGTACGTTAACCAACGTTTACATATCAAATAGAATTACAGATGATAAAGCTATAGAAGCAGATGGTTTCAATACCGATTTTAGTAATGCAACAGGAATATTTTCCAAACCAACAGTAACCAATTTAACCATAGTAGGACAAGGAACTGCTGCTGGCCACGCTGAAGCTATAAGACTTAGAGCAGGTACACAAGGAATTTTTAGTAATGTGCATATTACTGGTTATGTTGAAGGTTTTGATCTTGATGATACAGATACAGGTAATGGCGTAATAAGCGACGATTTACAAATTAGTAGCGTAACTTTTGTAGATGTTACTACCAAACTAAAAAATGATACCTCAGTAGATTTTACTGAAGCCGATTTTTTCATGGCCGAAGGCACAGCTACAGCAACAGACTATGCTGCTTGGGGAGCTTCTTGGACAAGATAAAAACACACGCTTAATTGCTAATAAAAAAAGCATCCCAAATGGGATGCTTTTTTTATTAGCAATTATAAATAATTATTATAAAGAAGCTATATTTTTAGTGTAATCTACCTCTTTTAATTTACCCTCAATAACATAAATCCATTTCCCAATTTTCTTACCATTCTTATAGTAAGCAGTAACCTGTTTCAACCCCTCTTCATCATAACTTAGCCACTCCCCCTGTAATTTACCTTCTGCTGTATAAGTTCCTGTTTGGCTCACCTCTCCATTATCATGAAAGTAAACCACCTCAATTAAATTAGTGTCTTTGTTTAACGTTAACGTTCTTTCTTTTTGTGCAAAACAAAACGTAGAGAAAAGAACTGTAATTAATAGTGCTATATTTTTCATAATTCGACAGATTTATTAATGTTAGTTTTACAAATATATAATAAAATTTACACAGAAACAACATTCACGTAACATTTAGTTAACATAAGAGCTATAAAACACCGTTTTACAGCTCTTTACAAGGCCACAAAACACTAATATAAGCACATTCTAAAGCACAGAAAGACCTCTCAAGGCTTATATTTAAGACATATAGCGTAGAACATAACATTTCCGTAACATTGAGTTCGTTTTAAAATAAGACATTTGTAGCCATTAATTTTTTTGATTTTTTAGATGGGAGATATTTATACTTATATGCTTGTAGCTTTAGCTTTTCTAGCTATAGCAGATTTAGTTGTTGGTGTTAGTAATGATGCTGTAAATTTTCTTAACTCTGCCATAGGCTCGAAAGCAGTTTCTTTTAAAACAGTAATGATAATTGCAAGCTTAGGTGTTGCTGTAGGCGCTTTAACTTCAGGTGGCATGATGGAGGTTGCTAGAAAAGGCATATTTAACCCAGGCGAATTCATGTTTGATGAAATCATGATCATTTTTATGGCTGTAATGATTACCGATATTTTACTGCTCGATTTTTTTAACACCCTGGGGCTACCAACCTCTACTACCGTATCCATAGTATTCGAACTTTTAGGGGCTTCAGTTTGTATCGCGCTTATTAAAATATATGCTGATAGTGATTTATCCATACTAGATCTGGGAAATTACATTAATAATGAAAAAGCTATAGAAATTATACTCGGTATTTTACTCTCCGTAGTGGTTGCATTTTCGGTTGGCGCAATTATCCAATTATTTTCAAGACTTTTATTAACCTTTAACTTCGAGGAAAAGCCCAAAATATACGCTGCTATATTTAGTGGTTTTGCTGTTACATCTATCATGTATTTTATTCTTATAAAAGGAATAAAAAATGCATCTTTTATGGATACCTCGACTAAAGCCCTAATATCAGCCAACCCATTACTACTGTTAGGTTCTGGTTTTATAATTTTTACTTTAGTTTCACTAATACTAGTAACCTTTTTTAAAACCAATATTTATAAAATCATTATAATTGTAGGTACTTTTGCTCTTGCGGTTGCTTTTGCAGGTAATGATTTAGTAAATTTTATTGGTGTACCCATAGCCGCATTAGATGCACATGCTAATTTTATAATTAGCGGTGTTTCGCCATCTGATTTTAGAATGTCTAGTTTAGCCAAAGCAATTCCTGCACAACCCCTTTTACTACTATTAGCGGGTTTAATAATGGTATTAACTTTATGGTTTTCTAGTAAAGCTAAAGCTGTTGTAAAAACTTCTGTAGATTTATCTAGGCAAGATTCTGGTGAAGAACGTTTTGAGCCAAACACTTTATCTAGAAGCTTAGTAAGAGGTACTATCATACTTTCTAAAGGTATTAATTCTATCTTACCAAATACCTTTAAACGCTTTATGGATGAGCGCTTTGAGAAAGCCAAGCAAACAAAAACTATAAAACCCGAGGATTTACCAGCGTTCGATTTAGTACGCGCCTCTGTTAACCTCATGGTTGCAAGTGTACTTATATCAATAGCAACCTCTATGAAACTACCTTTATCTACAACTTATGTTACCTTTATGGTAGCTATGGGTACATCTTTAGCAGATAGAGCTTGGGGCAGTGAAAGTGCTGTTTATAGAGTTGCTGGCGTATTAAATGTTATTGGTGGCTGGTTTTTTACAGCATTAAGTGCGTTTACTGCCGCTGCTATTATGGCGCTTATTTTACATTACGGACGCGGTTATGCATTAGCATCTTTGCTAACCTTAGCTGTAGTAATGCTAAGTAAAAACTACCTTAACCATAGAAAGAAAAATAAATTACAGAAAAAGGAAAATAAATTAGAAAAAGCAGAAAGCAGCTCGACACAAGGCGTAATTGTTGAAGGTGCAGAAAATATTGCAAATGTAGTTAAACGCGGAAATACTATTTATACTAGTGCGATTAACGGACTAGCAACACATAATTTGAAACTATTAAAGAAGAACAAAAAAAATATTGATAAACTATCAAAAGAAATTGAATCGCTAAGAAATAATGTTTTTTATTTTATTAAAAACCTAAAAGAACCTAGTGTTACAGCAAGTAATTTTCACATTAATATTTTAAGTCACCTACATGATTTAGCAGAATCCTTAGAGTACATATCCAGCATTAGTTACAAGCACGTAAATAACAATCATAAAAAATTAAAGTTTACACAAATAAAAGAACTAAAAGAAATAGATGCTGTCTTGGAACAATTATTTAAAGATGCAAAAGAAGCCTTTGAATCAGAATCTTTTGAAAAAATAGCGTTTGTTCTAAACAAAAAACAAGAAGTTTTTAATTTATTAACTGAAAAAATATTAAAACAAGTAGAGCGTACTAGAACAGAAGAATCTAGCCCAAAAAACACATCCTTATACTTTAGCTTACTACTAGAAACAAAGGACTTACTGAAAGCCACCATGACGCTTTTAGAAGAATACTATAACGCACATGACGCCTCTGTAGAGCCCGCTAAAATTGCTAAAAAACACGAAAATAAGATTAAGGAGTGGTAGAAAACGAAAAACAAACTTTCGGATATATATATTTTTTAAAAGACTTAACAACTTAATTAAGTTACAAAACAGTGTAGATATACCTGATAACTTAAGCAACAAAACCTTAATCTATATATTAAAAAACAATATAAAATTTGGTTTACCTAAAATAATTTAATGTTTAAGATCTAAAAAGCAACTTATGTCGTAAATGATAAAAACAAACAACCATTTATCATGAAAAACATTTTAATTTTATTATTCATTACTGTATTTACTTTCTCTTGTGTTTCTAAGAAGAAATATTTAGCGTTGCAAGAGCAAAACGGCGAAATTACAAGCGAATTACAAAAAACAAAAGTAGCCAAGGAAGATTTAGAAACTAAATTTGAACAAATTCAAAATAGAGTAACTGCCTATAACTCAAAAATAGCATCTCTTAAACAAGAAAACGACACTAAACTAGATGTTGTTGGAAACCTTGCAGTTTCTAATATTACTAAATCTAAAATGCGTGAAACGCTAAAAAGTGTTGATGCTAGTAAGTTAAGCCAAGCGAAAACACTAAAAGACTCTATGAATTTGGCTATTTCGCATAATCTTAAAAAAGCAATTGGCCAAAGTGATATAAATACAGATGAAGAATTTGCTGTAAATATTAACGAAACAGTTGTTATGATTTCTATTGCAGATAACATGTTATTCAATTCTGGAAGCTACAGGTTAAGCTCTAAAGCCGATACTATTTTAAAGAAATTAGCCGATATTATTAACTCTGAGCCAAGTTTAGATGTTATGGTTGAAGGACACACAGATTCTCAAACCATAAGAACTTCAAATATTTCAGACAACTGGGACTTAAGTGTATTAAGAGCGACTTCCGTTGTTAGAAAATTGCAAGAAAAATACAATGTAGCTCCAGAAAAGCTAATTGCATCGGGCAGAAGTAGCTACCAACCTATTGCTGAAAACGACTCGAGAGAAAACAGATCTAAAAACAGACGTACAAAAATTATTATTCTTCCTAACATTAATAAATTTTTCGCATTAATGTCTGAAGACGGAAATACACCACCAGAAAACATAGTAATTGACTAGTTTTAAAAAACATCAGCCTTAAACGCTAAAAAGCATCCCAATTGGGATGCTTTTTAGCGTTTGAAGGATTATTATACAACTTAGCACACAAAACATTAGATTAGAATTAAAACCTACCTACTACTATTAATTTAAAAAAGTATTTACTTAATTGATAAATAAAGCCAGCGCCTGTTTAACACTATAGCCTTATCTTAATTTTACATTTTAAAAACAAAATAGAGGCGAGATGACAAACAAAATTTAATTACGACTTAATCAATTAACCAAAACCTTTTGCGTTGAAAAATACAGATTAAAATGCACTAATACCAATTTAGTTTTGTAACGTCGTTAAAATAATCTGAATTATTTTTTGTTCAGATGAAATAGAAAAGCAAAGCATAGCCTTCGTTATGGTTTTATTTTATATTGAAATATGGACGAAATAGGAACATGATTATTAAGACATTATAAAACTAAATTGGTATAAAATCGCTTTTAACATTTTAACCTAGCCAAATTTTTAATGCCTCCTATTTTCATAATTACATAAATGAAAACAATAAAACCGCAAACGTACCATAATTAAAATACATTTGCGGTTTTTATTACTTTTTACTAGAACCAAAAAAGACTCCAGCAGATAACTAAATTTTAAAAGGAATTACCCCTCACAACTAGCACATTCTTTCTTTTGCTTAAACTTTTGTGCCGCATTCATACTATGCTGATAATACAAAGATTTTACACCAAGCTTCCATGCGTTAACATAAATCTTATTTATATCCTTAACAGGCATATCTGGGTGTACCATAATGTTTAAAGATTGTCCTTGGTCGATATGGTTTTGCCTATTAGCTGCTTGGTATATTATAGCCATTTGATCAATCTCAGAATACGTTTTAAAAACTTCCTTTTCGTGCTCCGTAAGGCCTTCTAAGTGTTGTACAGAACCGTCGAAATCTCTAATGCTCTTCCAAGTTTCAACAGTATCCAAACCTTTTTCCTTTAACAAAGCCAACAAGTAAGGGTTTTTTATTGTTACTTTTATTTTTGCTATATCTTTAACATAACTATTAGACCAAATAGGCTCTATCCCTTGTGATACTTGTCCCAAAATAAAAGCCGACGACGTTGTTGGCGCTACAGCATTTAGTGTTGTATTACGCCTTCCATAACCTTTTAAAACCTCGGGCTCGCCAAATAAAACAGCTAATTCTTTAGAAGCTTTTTGAGATTTTTCTTCAATAGTTTTAAATATCTCACTATTTAAATTAAAAGCCTCCTGACTATCAAAACCTAACATTTTAGATTGCAATAAGGAATGCCAACCTAAAGCACCCAAGCCTAAAGCTCTATTGTCTTTTGCGAACTTATAAGCTTTTTCCATAAACAGAAACGTCTTTCTATCATCACGATCATCAGAATCTCTGTAAGCCTCTAATTTGGTAATAAATTCTTCCAATACAGCATCCAAAAAGTACACCATAGTCTCTACAGCATCGGTATCTTTCCATTTATCGTAATGTAGTACGTTTATTGATGACAGTACACAAACAAAAGACCAATCCTCATTGGTTGGCAACATAATTTCAGAACATAAGTTACTTGCATAAATTTCATGTCCTTTAGTCTTATAAACATCAGGAGCTGCATTATTCGCGTTATCCTTAAAGAATATGTAAGGGTATCCAATTTCACCTCTGCGTTGTAATACTTTTGCCCAAATAGCACGTTTATCAGCATCACCAGCAATCATTTCTTCCATCCACTGGTTTCCTACTGTTACGCCATGTGTAAGTTCCTGTATTGGATTACCTTCGGTACCAATTTCTAAAAACTCGTGTATATCTTCATGATCAATTGGTAAATATGGCGAAAAGCGTCCGCGACGAACAGATCCTTGACTTACCACATCAACCATTTTTTCAAACAATTGCATAATATGAACAGCTCCAGAAGATTTTCCATTATTTTTAACAGCCGCACCTCTATGGCGTAATTTCCCAAAATAACCAGAAGTACCACCTCCTAATTTCGACATCATTCCAACTTCAGATTGCGTGTACAAAATATCTCCCATATCATCGGAGATGTGCGACCCGAAGCAACTTATAGGTAAGCCCCGTTTTTTCCCAAAATTAGACCACACTGGCGAAGCTAATGAGTAGTAGCCTTCTGCCATATACCCATAAAACTTATCTGCAAAACCATCTATTTTTAAAATAGCTTCTGCACGTTGCGCAATTTCCTTAATTCTTTCCTCTGGGTTTGTACCCTCGGTAAGATATCCTGACTCTAAAAATTTACGGCTATTTTCTGTTAACCATTTTATCTCTGGACTGGTACCAGATCCATTAAGAGCTTCCTTTTCGGCACTCATAAAATCGTTTTGGCTTGCTGCTTTTGTTGTCTGTTGATTCACTATATTATCGAGGTCTGAATTAGTATGATTGTTCATAATTTAAAAAAGGTCGTCGCTAGTTATACTTTTTGTTCGTTTACTATAGTTTATGGAACGTTTAACAAAGAAATCCCCATGCTTTGTTCCTATTATTTCATCGTCAAACCATTCGGTTGTCACCAATAATGCCTCATCTACATCAAATACTTTTTCAATACCAATACTTTGCAGGGAGTTATTAAATCTATTTTTAATAAATTCTTTGATTACATTTTTAGGAAGAAATTCTAATTCACCTGCCTCAAAAATCCAATCTACAAGCTCACTCTCAGAATCAAAGGCATCTTTACATAAATCTTTTACAATGGCATTATGCTCCTCACCAAACCATGTTGGGTTTTCCGTTTTTATAATATTAATAATATCAATACCAAAATCGCCATGAATTTGCTCTTCTTTTGATGTCGCCTCTACAACGTTGGAAACCCCTTTAAGCATATTTTTATGCTTGTTAAAAGCCATTATTATCAAAAACTGAGAAAATAAAGAAACATGCTCAATAAAAAGAGAAAACAGTAATATCGATTCTGCGTACTCTTTATTATCATCACTTTTAGCATTCTTTAGGGCGTTTTCTAAATAATGAACGCGCCTCATTATTACAGGCTTCTTCTTAAGGTTTTTAAACTCGTTATTAAGTCCTAAAATTTCCAATAAGTGCGAATATGCATCATGGTGGCGCACTTCACTTTCTGCAAATGTAGCTCCAACAGCACCAATCTCTGGTTTAGGCATTTTAATATAAATTTCACCCCAAAATGATTTTACCGCTACTTCAATTTGGGAAATAGCAAGCATAGTATTCTTGATAGCATTCTGCTCTACCATGGATAGCCTTGTTTTAAAATCTTGGATATCACTAGTAAAATTAAATTCAGAATGAATCCAATATGAATGCCTAATGGCATCAACATAATCATTAAGAGCAGGATATTCGTAAGGTTTTAAATTAATACGCTTTTCAAAAATATTTGTTTTTCTACTTCTTGCCTGTTCATCACGATATAGTATGTATGCTTTTGCAACAGACGGGAAAGAGCTTAACATTAATTTTTCCTCAACAAGATCTTGTACTTCTTCCACAGTAGGCAAATAATTATGGTCAATTGCTTTTCTAGCTAGCAAGGTTTGTAAAACATTTACAGAAATTGCACTAGCATCGGCTTTTGTTCCATGGCCAACAGACATCATTGCTTTTTCAATAGCGTTAGAAATTTTATTTAAAACAAAGGGGCTTGTTTCATAATCTCTTTTTATAATCTCGGTAATTTCCATAAAAAAGGTTTTTAATAATTAATTACTATGCTGGTTAACTTTCTAAATTATGTTATTTTGAGTTTTGCATCGCAAAATTTTCATAAACTACAGATAAAATAGACCGTTATTCTTAAACATTTAGCGGTAATAAATAAAAGTTTTAATTTTCTATTTTCTTTAAAGCTACCTCGAAAGAAAATTAATTTTTTCAAGATACAAAGATTGCAAAATGATTCCTTAAATTACAAAAATATATCAAACGTTTTCAAAAAGTTTTTAACAACAAATAAACAGTACTAAAAACAGAAGTTTACAAAAAAAAAGGGTTAAAATATTGAATTGTAGTATTTTAACATTTTTAAAATTTTAAATTGTTTACAAAAAAAAATAAGTATTTTTATCAAAACCCCTTTGTTTACTAGGGTTTTTAATGTGTTTTTTATAAAACTTTTTAACTGTTAAAAAGTTTCTGCAACCTTTTCTAATTCCATATACCAATCCTCACCAAATTTCCTTATTAAGGCTTCTTTTACAAATTTATAAACTGGAATTTGCAATGCCTCGCCAAGTACACATGCATCATCACAAATATCCCAATTATTATAATTTACAGCCGAAAACTCAGTATAATTTTGAACTCGTACAGGATATAAATGGCAGGAAACAGGTTTTTTCCACTCAATTTCACCTTGATTGTAAGCCTCTTCAATAGCACAGAGCGCTACCTTTTTTTCATCAAAAATAACATAAGCACAATCTGCATTATTAATTAAAGGTGTTTCTAACTCACCATTTTCTGTAGTAATATATATGCCCTGCGCCTCAATGGCATCTATGCCTTCTTGCCGTAAAAAAGGTTTAACTTTAGGGTATATATCTACCATAATTTTAGCCTCATTAGCCTCAAGCGGCGCTCCTGCATCCCCATCAATACAGCACGCACCCTTACATGCTGACAGATTGCACATAAAATCTTTTTTTATAATATCTTCAGATACAATAGTCTTTCCTAATTGAAACATAAAACGCTCTCCTTAATAAAGTGCAAAAATAGCTAAACTTTACATGAAATTGATTTAGAAAATGTACTACTTTTGTTGAAAATTATAGAATTTAGACTTATAGCGCCATGTGAGATTGTTAAATTATTTAGCACAATAGCACTAGATATTAGTTTTTCTAAAAAAAATATAAACAATTAAATAAAGTAAAAATTATGCAATTCAATTTTAAAGATATATTTACTGCCTTTATGGTTTTATTTGCTGTTATTGATATTATTGGCAACATACCAATAGTTATCGATTTAAGAAAAAAAGCAGGACATATACAAAGTGGAAAAGCCTCTTTTATTGCTGGAGTTATATTAATTGTTTTCTTGTTTTTAGGTAAAAGTATATTAAATCTTATTGGTATTGATGTAAACTCTTTTGCCGTTGCTGGTTCATTTATATTATTTTTTATTGCTTTGGAAATGATTTTAGGCATTACACTTTACAAACAAGATGAAAGCGCGCCTTTAAACACAGCCGTTTTCCCGTTAGCATTCCCACTTATTGCTGGGCCCGGCAGTTTAACAACCTTACTATCTTTAAGGGCGGAGTTTAAAATAGAAAATATAATTATAGCTGTTTTAATGAATGTTATTATTATATACGCCGTACTTAAAACCTCTGGCAGGATTGAACGTATTTTAGGAGTAAACGGCATAAATATTATTAGAAAGATTTTTGGCGTTATATTGCTAGCTATAGCCGTAAAATTATTTGCACATAATATTAAGGCATTATTTGATATTGTTTAAGAAAACAACAATTAATTGACAAAACATTATTACCTTATATCTTAAAAAACAAAAAAATGAAACTATTAACCATAATACTAAGCATTATAGCTCTCGGTTTGATTATTTTTAACACCACATTAATTAATTTAGAATCGCCATTTACAGGGGACAGTATTGTTGCCTTAATAACCATATTAGCTTCACTTTGTGTTATTGTGATGATGGCTATTTTAAGAGTTTCCAAAAATATTGAGCAAAAAGTAAAAGGGCAAAAATAAAACTGCCTTAACATATACTGCAGGTCTTTTTATAAGCTAAAATTAAGCAGAAGATAATTAAAAGTAAATTACCCTACTAAACCAAAAACAATAAATTATTTATTATTACTAAGCTTAATAAGGGTAGTAATCATAGCATCGTTCTGGTTAAAAACTTCCTCAAAAGCTCCATTACCAAAAAGCTGATCGGCTAAAGTTGCCTTTATATACTGCTTCACCTCATCGTGGTATGCTACAAATGTTATTTTAGATTCTGTTCTTACATTTAGGTAGTCTTGAAACGCAAAAACCAAATCGTCTCCCACTTCAAAATTACGCACAAAATCTTGCCTTGTTGTATTCGCATGAAGCGCTCTATCTTTCTCTAATTCTTCAAACACAAAATTACCAAAAAACCCCCGCCCCATTAAAAAACTTAAGGTTTCATTCTGCATACGCTTATCTATTGGCACAAACACATCTGGAATAATACCACCACCACCGTAAACAACTTTACCCTTAGGCGTTGTAAATTTTAAAGAATCGTTTACTTCTATTTTCTCAGGATCTAGTAATTCCCCACTTTCTAATCGGTCAAAATACTCATCGTAATAATCTTTATTCCCCTTATCATACGAGCGCTGTATAGAGCGGCCTGTTGGCGTATAATAACGTGAAACAGTTAGCCGTACCGCACTGCCGTCGCCTAAATCCATTTCTCGCTGCACCAAACCTTTACCATAAGACCGCCTACCAATAATACGCCCTTTATCATTATCTTGTAAAGCACCTGCAACTATTTCACTTGCCGAGGCCGAATTCTCATTAATAAGCACATATACCTTTCCGTTTTCAAAATCACCTTCACTACTAGCATAACTTTTATCAACATCCCCCCTTCTATTTTTGGTGAATAAAATAAGTTTATCAGCTTCCAAAAACTCATCTACAATTTTCTCTGCCACGCCTAAAAAACCTCCAGGATTATTACGTAAATCTAGAGCAACCTCTTTAGCACCATAGCTACGAAGTTTGCTTAAGCTTGTTTTAAACTCATTAAATGTAGATTCTGCGAAACGATTAATTTTTATATACCCCAAACTATCGGTTAGCATATAAGCTGCATCAACACTTTTAATTGGTATTTTTCCGCGTTTTACAGTAAAATCTAAGAGTTTTGGCTCTCCTCTTCGGTATATTTTCAGTTTTACTTTCGAACCCAAGGTGCCTTTCAATTTTTTAATAACCGAAATATCTTCTAATTTTTTACCAAATAAAGAGTCGCCATTAGCCATTAAAATTCTATCGCCACCCCTTATACCGGCCTTAGCGCTAGGTCCGTTTTCAAAAGCCCTAATTACCGCAATACTATCTTTATAGGTATAAAAACTAACACCAATACCAACAAAATCGCCTTTCATTTCTTCGGTAACGCGTGCCATATCCGATTTCGGAATATATACGGAATGTGGGTCTAGGTTTTGCAAAATAGTGTTAACCGTAACATCAACAACGCTATCGGTATCAATATCGTCTACGTAATCGTACTCAATATAATCTATAAGCCTATTGAGTTTATCTTTTTTACTAGTATTGGAAAAAATACGATCTGGCGAATAGCTAAAATCCAACTTACCACCAATAAAAATACCAGCAGCAGCAGCAATACCTAATAGTAATGGCAAATATTTTTTATGGTATAGCATTATGCTTTTAAATCGTCAATATATTTTAATTCGATACCTGCTTTTTCAAGAAACTTTAAACCCGAGTCGTCTTTATAAGCATTACTATAAATAACTTTTACAATACCTGCTTGATGAATTAATTTACTACACTCCTTACAAGGCGACATGGTAATATAAAGTGTGGCTCCTTTACAAGATTGCGTGGAGGCTGCTACCTTTAAAATCGCATTAGCTTCGGCATGCAACACATACCATTTAGTGTACCCTGCATCGTCCTCGCAAAAATTATCGAAACCTGTAGGCGTGCCATTAAAACCATCTGATATAATCATACGATCCTTAACAATAATAGCACCTACCTGCCTACGTTTGCAATTGGATAATTTACCCCACTCCTCTGCAATTCTTAAATAAGCCTTATCGTACTTAAGTTGTTTTTTATCTGGCATTAAATCTTTTGTTTATTTTGGCGTTACCCGAAAAAGGGTCAGGCTATCCACTATATCTTTTTTTATACTGTACCTATTACTAGTGTATCTTTAAAAAACAGCTATCCATTACGTTTTTTCAAGTATTCAAGCCTATTCTCAGTATAAAAAAAGGATGCCGTTTCTATCCTTAACGCAAACTATATAACGAATATAAACTGTTCGTATTTTATTTACAATGCCTGGGCGTTAAAGTTTTAAGAAAACTTAATTATTGTATCTAGTTAACCATAATTAATATTACTGGGTAACTAAAATTGATATTATTCACAAAAAAACAAGAAAAAACAAGAAAAAATAGAAATAAAACTATAAATTTAAACTAAGTAATTTGCAAAAAACCTTTTAGGAAGCTTACAAACAATTTATAAATTAAAAACTACGGAAACAAAATAGGAGATACTACATTACCTATTTTCCGTTATTAAAACTTATTTCTTTAAAATATAAAATAAAAACTAAATGAGTAAAACATATAATTCTAAATTTTCCTACGGCTTAATAATCTTAGTTTCAATAGTATTTCTCGGCTCACCAATACTCAACCTTGTAAGGGGTAACGCAGGTATATATTCAACTACAACAAGTTTAGTTTCAACCATAATTTTAAGCCTTATTATACACATGCTCCTTGCTACAACATATAAAATTGAAGAGCATAAACTTAAAATTAAATGTGGTTTTTTTAACTACAAGCCCGTTAAAATAAATCAAATAACCGAAATAAGAAAATCAAATAATATAAAGTCCTCACCGGCACCATCGTTTGATCGCATAGAAATAAAATATGGAGCATTTAACAGCATATTAATTTCACCCCAAAACAAATTTGAATTTATAAGACATATAACAGATTTAAACCCTCAAATAATTAATAAAGTATACCTAAAACAGCACAGCAATAAAATCACAAAAGAAAGCGTAAACTAAGGGTTAAATTGAATAATGATTACATAATAAACGAAACTGAAAATTTCACATTTTACTTTTAAAATAATAGAATTTATTTTAGAAAAAACGCATCTAATTGCTGCTTTATAATTTCGAAATCTGTATAACCATTTGCTAAGAGTATAGATTTATCTTCTGTTTGCAAAACCAGTGTAGGCATGCCTGCAAACTGACTTGATTTAAATTTTTCGAATTCTATTTCGGCTAAGGCCTGGTATTTAGAATCATTCATTTTACTAAAAAATAGTGATTTTTCTACACCTATTCTCTCTACATACGGCGTGTAAGCATTTAAATCAATAGGGTTTATACCATCAAAATAAACAGCTTGTAATAACATTTCTGCAAACTCCAATTCCTTTTCTGGGCACGCTTCTTTTATTACACATAGTGCAATAGATGGCGGTAACGAGTTAAGCACCATTTTACCTGTCCCAAATACATCCTTTAAAAAAGATTCTCCAAATTTAACACCCGTCCTGGCTTCTACGCTTTTATAAGCTCTTGCTTTAATATGTGGCGCAACTTTATTTACAAAACCAACTTTACTATTTATAAATAAACCGCCGCTTACTACTTCAATATTTAAAACAGCTCCATATACTTGTTTTACTTTTTTTATTACAGAGCTAAAACCATAACACCAACCACAGAGTGCATCGTAATAATAAACTAGTTTCACCTTGGGCAGTTTAGAATTTTTATTAGCTTCTATTTTTTGTTTATCGGGTTTTAAAACAGACGAGCAAATATTAGTTTTTGCATTACAAGATATACCTGTATTTTCTGTATTACTCATGCCTTTTTTTTTACAATAGCTTAACATGTATTACATTAACGAAGTTAACTACAAACCCCATTTACATACTTACTTGTTATTACTGGTTAAGTAGAAGCAAAATACAAATTAAAATAACATAGTGTATTTAACTAATTTATAATAACAGATTTTTTATTAATACCTATAAAAATAGTGGGTGCGTTAGGGATTGTAACGGCATCCTTTTTAAAATAAAAAACAATAAATTAAGTTAAACCCCAACACCTTAATACTTACTAATTACGCTAATACTTAACAACACCCGCTTTAAAAAGATATAGTGAAAAGCCCGACCCTTTTCGGGTAACGCCCAAATTACTATTACAGGCCTATTTTATATGGGTAAGCTTATTTAACGATCTATCTATAAATTACATTTAAAAAAAGCACTATTAATAATACGTTATACTATGCCAAAAAGTCGCTATTTATAACCATAGGAATAACTAAACCAACAACAACGGCTGATATTACAAGAATCCAATCGCGCTTGGAAAACCTGAAAATAGTTTGCACCAAGTAACCCAGAAACAAAACTAGAAATACCACTATTATTTGAGCCAACTCAATACCCAAAGCAAACTCTAAAAGCAAAATAAGTTTATTGTCTGTTGCGCTTAACAGCATTTTAAATTCGCGAGCAAAGCCCAAACCATGTACTAAACCAAAAAACAATGTAGATAAAAATAAAACACCTACTTTTTCGCGCTGTGCACCTTTACCAGAGGTAAATAAATTAAATAAGGCAACTACCAAAATAGTTATAGGTATTAAAAACTCTACCATAGTAGCCTTTACTGTAACCACATTGTAGGCTGATAATATTAAGGATAACGTGTGCCCCACTGTAAACATGGAAACCAATAATAAGACACGTTTCCAATCTTTAAAGGTGTATGGAACGGTTAATACTATTAAGAATAAAACATGGTCGTAAGCATTAATATCCAACACATGGTTAATACCATATTCCACATTAAACCAAAAATTTTCAAGCATAATAAATTTATTTTAAAGCACATAAAACTTAAGCAAATGTACAATTATTGCAACTAGTTTAAAAGCATATTACAGCTTTAGACACGCAGTAATTTAAGTGCGCCACAACGCCATGATTAAACAATTTGTAGCCTCACTTAAGTTGTTAATGCCTATTACTTTATATTTGTACGTACTAAATAAATAAAACCTAATGCGAAATAGAATTTTTATTGTTTTAAGTTTTTTAACTCTAATAATGGGGTGTAAAAAAGCACAAGAGGAATACACTGAATACCAAACAAGAGAAAACGAAAGCCAATTATTAACAGAAAAAGAGGTTTCTAAATTTAAGTATGTAGATTATATTTTAGATTCTGCAACGCATGAACTTGCAAAAGATTGGACGGAATACATGCAATTTAATGATGCTGTTTTGAAAATTAAAAAGGGCGATTGGACTTTTTTTAAAGATAACGAGGAGGTTATTGAACTACTTATTTACGAACATAAATTAAATATCCCCGAGACATTAAAATCTGAGTCTGTTATATCTAGATTAGTAATTTTAGAAACTAGACTTTTAAAGCTTAAAAGTTTAACTAACTTATCTACTATAAATAAAAAAGAACTTATTGAAAATACTAAGGCATTTTTAGTTGCATTTTCTAATTTAAATTTTCAGCTGAATAAAAAAGTTGAATTTACCAAAAGAACTATTGAGAGGCCCTAATTTATATTGCACATGTATTAACTGAAACCTTATTACTATTTATTACCCAGCTCGAAATCACAAAAAAATAAAATAAAGTTATTTTTAAACAACGTAATTAAAACAGCCATTTCGATGCGGACGTTAAAAAACACGTTTTTTCAACGTTTTCGCTGTTTTTTGTTGGCATATCGCTATTTTTTTTAAAAACTAATAAACATTTTTACAAATCCAAAAGCATTATTTACCTGTTACTTAAGTAACAAAACTAGACGGCTAAATAACTTTAAAAGACATAATTAAAAACTTTACGCCATTTAAATAATAAACCTATAAATTAATGTATGCTGGCTTATTTTTAATAACACAAAATTATTCGCGTTTTACAAGTGCATAAAAATCGCCATCTAAAGGTAAATAACCTTGGTCGTAAACAAAATAATATATAGTACCTGCCTTGGTTGTATAAGTACTTGTAAAATAATTAAAATCGAAACCATTTTGAACAAGTTTAGTACGACTTGTTTTTGTTTTTTGACTGGGGTTTAACGTTTCTAAAATTCGCCAGTTTTTTCTTAAACGATTATTTATATTTCTTATTAAATTTTTAGAATCTTTGTTTATTGTATTATTATAAGCGTTTCTACAATAGTCGCTACAGAATTTTTTATCGCTTCGCCCAACAAGTTTTTCGCTACACTCCAAGCAAAATTTTTCCATCACAATTATTTTTCATAAATATATGTATTTTATTTAAAACACCTACTACCAACCAAATAGGACAAATAAAGCGATTTAAACGACTACAATTGCTTACAAACGAACACAAATACTTACTAACCGTTTATTCACTTATAAGCACATCATCTTTGCCATGTCGAAACGTATTAACTCGATTTTATAAACACTTAACTTTAATATTTAAAATTTATGAGCACACTAAGAAACAAAGTTCAGTTAATTGGCAACCTAGGAAACGATCCAGAAATAATACATCTTGAATCTGGAAAAACTCTAGCAAAATTTACAATGGCAACTAATGAAAGTTACACCAATACGAAAGGCGAAAAAATTGTAGATACGCAATGGCACAACATTGTAGCTTGGGGAAAAGTTGCTCAAATTATTGAAAAGTATGTAACTAAAGGGAAAGAAATTGCTATTGAAGGAAAACTAACATCTAGAAGTTATGAAGATAAAGGCGGCAACAAACGCTATATAACAGAAATAATTTGCGGTGAGTTAATTTTATTAGGAAAATAATTTACCTACCGTTTGGTTTTACCCAAGAGCAAGCACTTTATATTACAGCCACCATATTTCACCAAAAACAGATCCACACTTTCTTTAAACAAGACACTTACTTTATAAGTGTCTTGTTTACTATTTTATATTATCAATATTAAAGTAACCTCCTTTATTCTCTGCTCTATTTAAAGATTGACTTATAATTAAATGTGCCACATTTATCATATTTCGTAGTTCGCAAAGGGCGGTTGTTATTTTAGATTCGCGGTACAAACCTTCTACCTCCTCATGAATTAAATCTAAATGTTTTATAGCAGCATTTAAACGTTTATTACTACGAACAATACCTACGTAATCGCGCATTAAAGCTTGCAGGCGTTTTAAGTTATGCTGAATTAATATATGCTCTTTAGGAATACTTGTACCCGCATCGTCCCAATTGGGGATATCTACCTCATTATAATCATAATTGGATGTAACCTGCGCCTTATAAATATTATGCGCGTAAACTAATGCCTCTAGTAAGGAATTTGATGCTAACCTATTCGCGCCATGCAAACCTGTTCTTGAACATTCGCCACAAGCAAATAAGTTATCAATTGTTGTTTTTCCTTTTTCATCCACCTCAATACCACCACATAAATAATGAGAAGCAGGGACTACCGGAATCCAATCTGTTTCAATATTAATATGATGCTCCAAACATTTGTTATAAATGTTTGGGAAATGCTTTATAAAGGCATCCTTATCTATATGTGTACAATCTAAAAACACATGAGACTCTCCAGATTTTTTTAGCTCACTATCAATACTTTGCGAAACAATATCTCTAGAAGCTAATTCTGCACGCTCGTCATAATCGGGCATAAACCGGTACCCGCTTTTATTTCTTAAATAGGCACCAAAACCGCGCACAGCTTCCGATATTAAAAACGACGACTCCCCTTTAGCTTCGTACAATGCCGTTGGATGAAATTGTACAAACTCCATATCCTTTATTCTTGCTTTTGCTCTGTAAGCCATAGCTATACCATCTCCTGTTGCTATAACAGGGTTTGTGGTATGCCCGTAAACATAACCAACACCACCAGAGGCTAACAACGTATTATTAGATTTTATAGTAAATATGGTGTTTGATTTTTGATCCATCACATACGCACCAAAACAGCTTAACGTTTTTACCTGGCTACTCTTTAAGTGATGATTTGTTACCAAATCGATAGCAAAATGATGTGATAAAATAGAAATATTAGATAACTGATGAGCTTTTGCTAACAAGGCCCTTTCGATTTCATAACCTGTAATATCTTTATGATGAATGATACGGTATTCAGAATGTCCGCCTTCTTTTCCTAAATCGAATTTACCACTGTCATTCAAATCAAAGTTAGCACCCCAAAGCAATAGTTCTTCAAGGCGGTTTGGCCCCTCTTTAATAACCATTTCAACAACCTCTTTATCACATAAGCCATCGCCAGCAATTAACGTATCTGTTATGTGTTTTTTAAAAGAGTCTGCTTCCTTATTTGAAACAATTGCAACGCCACCTTGAGCATACTTTGTATTGGATTCATCTTCGTTCGCTTTTGTTACAATAACAACCTTTCTGTCTGGAAATTTTTGTGCTATTTTTACAGAAAACGTTAAACCCGCAATACCCGAACCTATTACTAAATAATCTGTAGTCATAATATTATTTAGATAACTCCAACATACGTTCTATTGGCAATAAAGCCCTTTTTATTATAGCAGGATTTACCTCTATTTGTGGCGACTCATTAAGCATACAGTTATACAACTTTTGCAACGTATTCATTTTCATAAAATGACATTCGCTGCACGCACACGTATTATCCTCTTTAGCAGGAGCTGGCACCAACTCTGTATTTGGCATTTCTTCCTTCATTTTATGCAAAATACCAGCTTCAGTGGCTACAATAAATTTTTGGTTTTGGTTTTCTCTCACATAATTAATCATGCCAGAGGTTGACCCTATGTAAGTAGCTGTGTTTAAAATATGTGTTTCAGACTCTGGGTGTGCTATAATTTTATAATCAGGGTATTTTTTATGAAGCGCAATAAGTTTATCTATTGAGAATGCTTCATGCACAATACAACTGCCATCCCACAATACCATATCTCTGCCTGTTTCATTAATTATATATTGCCCTAAATTTTTGTCTGGCGCAAAGATAATTGGTGTTTCTTTTGGTATAGAATTTACAATTTTTAAAGCGTTTGATGACGTACAAACAATATCGCTTAAAGCCTTAATTTCTGCAGAGCAGTTTACATAAGTAATTACCAAATGGTCTGGGTGTGCTTTTGTAAATTTCTCAAAATCTTCTGGCGGACAAGAGTCTGCCAAAGAGCAACCCGCTTTTAAATCTGGTAAAACTACGACTTTATCTGGACTTAAAATTTTAGCGGTTTCCGCCATAAAATGCACGCCAGCAAAAACAATCATATCGGCATCCGTTTCAGCTGCTTTTTGAGACAACCCCAAACTATCGCCCACATAATCTGCAATATCCTGTATTTCTCCTACTTGATAATAGTGCGCTAAAATAATAGCATTTTTTTCCTTTTTAAGACGATTAATCTCTTTTACTAAATCCATTTTAATATTTTGAATATAAATACAGCTACAAGTTAGCGTTTAATTGCTACAAATATCCAAATTTAAACTAATACAAAACGAATTTCTGTAATCTAAATTGAATATAAATACTTTGGTACCGCTAGCTTAATCCAGCAATACCCAAAGAAGAAATAAAATTAATTGTATTGTAATAAAAAGTGTTAAACGATTCTTTTTTTTAATTATTCACAAACATCAAACAACAATAAAAAAAAATTAATAATTCTTTTTAAACTGTAGTTTCTTTAAATTTAGCTTTCTTACTTTTATAATTAATTTTTTAACAGAATAAATATATGTCCGTAGGTCCAAAATTAACAAGATTCAACCAAAGTGTTTTATCAAAATATCAAATATACAACAGTATATTTATGACATTACCGTTTGACGCTGTTACAAAAACGGGTGTTTTACTACCCCTCTTTCATGAAACTTGTGAAAAAGGATTTAAGCACGGAGACAACCCAACAACTATAGTTGAAACCTTTTTTGAAAAATACCAAGCCCGCAGAAATAAAGAAAGCCAAATAAACTTATTATTTAGGTTTATACAATATATAGAGCGCCAAGTTGTGTTATTTGATGCTATTGAGGACGCCGCCTTCCCTATTGTAAACAACATGGATGGTGTTGGTACTTTAAGAAATTTAAAAGGCACTGCAGTTTCCGAGGGTAATCTTGAAGCCCTACAACATTATTTAGATGAGTTTAAAGTACGTATAGTTTTAACAGCACACCCTACTCAATTTTACCCAGGATCTGTTTTGGGTATTATAACAAACTTAACCAAAGCTATTAAGGAGAACGACCTATCTGAAATTAACAATTTGTTTGGCCAATTAGGAAAAACACCCTTTTTTAAGCACCAAAAACCTACACCTTACGACGAGGCCAAGAGTTTAATATGGTACCTAGAAAATGTGTTCTATAAAACATTTGGATCTATTTATAATTATATACAAACAAATATTTATGAGGATAGCAAAAGACATAACGAAATTATAAACATAGGATTTTGGCCTGGAGGCGATCGCGATGGCAACCCATTTGTAAAGCCCGATACTACTTTAAAAGTTGCTAAAAAACTTAAACAAGCCATTCATAAAAAATATTATGAAGACCTTAAAGACCTAAGAAAAAAATTAACGTTTAGAGGTGTTGAAGAACGCGTTATAAAACTGGAAACTATATTTTACAAAAGCAGTACAAACCAAAATAAGAAACCAGAAGACAAACTATCTGCTAAAGAATTTATAAAAGAGTTATTAAGCATTAGAGATGTTGTTGTTGAGAAACACCAGGCACTTTACGAAAGTGAAATTAATAATTTAATTAATAGGGTGCACCTATTTGGCTACAGTTTTGCTTCTCTAGATATTCGCCAAGATAGTAGAATACACCACAGTGTGTTCACCACAGTAATAAACAGCCTAATAGCTACAGGAGATTCTTCTTTCCCGAAGAACTACCATGATTTATCTGAAGGTGAGCAAATTGAAATATTATCAAAAGCAACAGATGATATACCAAATTTAGATGACTTTGAAGACGAAATGGTTTCTAACACACTTAAAACCATTGCCATTATAAAGGACATTCAAAAAAGCAATGGCGAGCGCGGCGCTAATAGATACATTATTAGTAACAATCAAACCGCTTTAAATGTAATGCAGTTATTTGGAATGCTTAGAATGGTTGCTTTTAAAGATGATTTAACTGTAGATGTTGCACCATTATTTGAAACAATTCCAGATCTAGAAAATGCTGCTGGTGTTATGGAACAACTTTATACCAACCCAGAATACATGGCTCATTTAAGAGCTAGAGGCAACAAGCAACATATTATGCTTGGCTTTTCTGACGGCACTAAAGATGGCGGCTATTTAATGGCCAATTGGGGTATTTATAAAGCCAAAGAGCAACTTACAGAAATTTCTAGAAAACACGACATTACTGTTATATTCTTTGATGGCCGTGGCGGACCACCTGCACGTGGAGGCGGAAAAACACATCAATTTTACTCGTCTTTAGGACCTGCTATTGAGGATAAAGAAGTTCAACTTACTATCCAAGGACAAACTATTAGCTCTAATTTTGGTACGCTGGATTCTGCACAATACAACCTAGAGCAGCTTATTAGTTCGGGTATAAAAAATAGAATAGACGGTGATAAAAACATCTTATCTGATGATGATCGTGTTGTTATGACAGATTTGGCTGAATATAGTTACGAAACCTATAAAAATTTTAAAAGCCATACCATGTTTATTCCTTACTTGGAGCGCATGAGTACATTAAAATTTTATGCCAAAACAAATATTGGTAGCAGACCTTCTAAACGCGGAAATTCAGACAAACTTATATTTTCCGATCTAAGAGCCATTCCATTCGTAGGTTCTTGGAGTCAACTAAAACAAAACGTACCTGGTTTTTACGGTGTTGGTTCGGCACTTAAGAAATATGAAAATAGCAATGAGTTTTATAAAGTTGAAGCGCTTTACAAAAACTCTAAATTTTTTAGAACGCTATTAGAAAACAGTATGATGTCCTTAACAAAATCGTTTTTCGACTTAACAAAATATATGTCTAAAGATGAAGAGTTTGGAGGTTTTTGGAATATTATTCATGATGAATACGAAACTACTAAAAGATTACTACTAAAACTTACTGGCTACAAAACTTTAATGGAGAACGAACCTTCCGGAAAGGCTTCTATTGAAGTACGAGAATCCATTGTACTACCCTTATTAACTATACAACAATTCGCGCTTAAAAAGCTTCAAGAATTAAACAAAGCAGGCGTACCTGACAATGATCCGGATAAAATTATTTACGAAAAAATTGTAACACGATCGTTATTTGGAAATATTAATGCGAGTAGAAATTCGGCATAATACAAATTACATATTTAAACTAAAAACGCTTATTCTTAAATTAGAATAAGCGTTTTTAGTTTTTAATATACTAAGCAAAACATTAACGGCTATAATACCAAATATGATTTAAAATTAGGCTAAAGAACTTGAATTATATCGTGCCTGTATAAGAAAGAAAATCAAAGCATAACAAATAGCTACGGCTTTATTTTATTTTGAAATAGAGCTGCGATAGAAACACGTTATTAGCCTTCTTTTATATTTTACTTTGCATTAGCTAACATGACCTACAAAACAAAATAATAACGGATAATGACCTTGTTTAAATACTAAAACCCTGGTTAACTAGATGCGCGTTAGGGATAGCAGAGAAAAGCCCACAGCCCGACTTTTGGAGGTGCGAGGACTTGTAATGGATAGCCCGACCCTTGTGGTAACGCCCAATTACTTGTAATACAAATTTAGGTTTAGATAAGTTTTGTTTATTTTGAGATACAAAACGAGCAAAGTAAATTATACCAAATATGGTTAAAAAAAAAAGATGCTTTGCATAACGCAAAGCATCTTTTTATTAAGAGTTAGTTTGTTTACTAATTTTCATTTAATCTGAAGTCCGGATAAGCATCCATACCGTGCTCATGCGCATCTAAACCTTCGATTTCTTCTTTTTCAGAAACCCTAATTCCTAGTGTTTTCTTTAGAACAAAGAATATAATAAACGATGTTGAGATACAAAATACAGCATAACACGCTACACCCGTTAATTGGATTAAGAATGTATGTTCTGGATTTGTAGAGAATATACCTACTGCTAAAGTTCCCCAAATTCCGCAAATTAAGTGTACAGCTATAGCTCCAACAGGATCGTCCAGTTTAATAGCATCTACAAAAGCAACAGCAAACACAATAAGTGCACCTGCAATGCCTCCAATTACTAATGCACTTTCTGGCGTCATAACATCTGCGCCTGCAGTAATACCCACTAAACCACCTAATATACCATTTAAAAACATAGTTAAATCTAGGTTTTTATACATTACAAACGATACTACCATGGCAACAACACCACCAGCAGCAGCAGCCAAGCATGTTGTTACTAATGTTAATGAAGTTAATTCTGGGTCTGCAGAAAGTACTGAACCGCCATTAAAACCAAACCATCCTAACCAAAGTATTAAAACACCTGCAGTTGCTAAAGGTATATTGTGCCCTGGTATGGCTTGCGGCTTACCTTCTTTAAACTTACCAATACGGGCACCTAATAAATAAACAGCAACTAAAGCTGCCCAACCACCTACAGAGTGCACTAAGGTAGAACCTGCAAAATCATAGAATCCCATAGCATCAAGAAATCCGCCACCCCATTTCCAAGAACCTGCAATTGGATATACTAAACCAACATAGATTACAACAAAAATCATAAAAGCTCCAATTTTCATACGCTCGGCAACAGCTCCAGAAACAATAGTTGCTGCAGTTGCTGCAAACATACCTTGAAATAAGAAATCTGTCCACCAAGTGTAACCACCATCTGCATATTCTGGTGTCATTCCATTTGCTGGGGCATCGATAAAAAATCCTGCAAAACCAAAGAAACCTGAAGAATCTTCTGCAAAGCCAGGGTACATCATATTGAAGCCTACTAGGTAATAAAGCAATAAACCAACAGTAATGATAAATATATTTTTAAATAAAATGTTAATCGTATTTTTTTGTCTTGTTAAACCAATTTCTAAAAATGCAAAACCTGTATGCATAAAGAAAACAAGCGCCGTACAGATCATCATCCATACGTTATTAGCTGTAAATATAGCGTCCATAATTATAAAATTTATAAGGGTTATTTTATTTTGATGTTTTCTTTAACGTTTCACCACCTTTTTCTCCAGTTCTTATTCTATAAGCTTCAGAAACATCTGAAACAAATATTTTGCCATCTCCAACCTCTCCAGTTGCTGCAGATTCCAATAAGGCATCTATAGTTATTTTCTCAAAATCGTCGTTAACTACTATAGATAAATAACGTCTTTGAATATCGCTAGTACTATAACTTACACCTCTGTAAACGTGTCCTTCTTTTTCGTTACCTAAACCCGTAACATCCCAATAGGAGAAAAAATTTACATCTACCTGATGTAAAGCTTCCTTTACGGCACGAAACTTAGATTTTCTTATAATTGCTTCAATTTTTTTCATTTAAGTATATGTATTTAGTTGGTTAAGTTTAAAAAAAACAAGCACTCCCTTTCAAGGAAGTGCTTTGTAGTATTTAGTTAGAAAGAATAAATTGCTGCTAAAGTAAATGCTGCTAAGCTATTAGTCATTCCATCACTATTTGTAAATGGTTCAGCATCATTTCCTGCAGAATCAAGCCTAAGTTCTGGCTTAATTATTAAATTTTCAACAGTATAACTTCCAGTTAGTGTAAGACCTATCATGCTAGTATCGTCAGTTGTATCAACATCATCGTAAGTTCCAAAAAACTCGCCTCTTAACCCAAGTGAAAAATCACTAGATAAGGCGTATTGAGGGTACAATGCAACACCATAAAAACCATTGTCGTCATTATTAGCATAAGCACCATTAATTCCTAAGAAAACATCTTCAGACACATCAAAACCACCTGTGTAATCTATTTCAAAACCAAGAGCTAATCCACCATCGTAATAAAAATTAAGGAACTGCCCTTTATACCCTAACTGAGTTCCTAAAGCATAATCCCCTGTTGTGTTGTTACCAAAATCAGTTACGTTCATAATTGCAGCCATTAAACTAAAATCTTCAGACAAGGCAAAATCGGCTTTTATACCCAAATGAGAGAAAGGCCCCGCATTAAACAACTGAGATGTAGAGTAGTTAAAATTACCTACCGGAGATATAACCTCATAACCTAAGTATGTGTTAAAACGACCTGCCGTTAATGTTGTTCCTTCAGAAACATTCCAATATGCATATAATTGATTCACATACTGTGCGGCACCGTTTAAGATAGCTTGATTACCCCTTGGTCCAAATACTAAATCTGCCACAATTCCTGTTTTTTCACCTTCGTAAGATAAAATTACATTTGCCATACCCAGGGCAAAACCTGTTTGATCTGCGAATGAGCCGGTAGATTGAGCTCCAGCAGCATCGGATGCACTTAATAATGTTCTGTAATACGTATCAATACTACCTGATACGTTTAATGTTTTGGGTGCTTTTTCCTGTGCAAACATAACTGATGCTACAAAAAACATTGAGAGGCTAATAATTTTTTTCATCATTTTAACTTTTAAGTTATTTAATTCATTTAGATCCGAGAGCATAGTTGATTAATTTAAGCCTAGATCGTCTTTATTACTCCCTCAAAATTAGAACAAAAAAACAGTACCCCCTAAAAAATAAGGGGTATTTAAATTAAAATTATTAATATTATATTTTTACCCCTAAATTTTTAAGGGTATTCATTAAAATTTTGATTATGTTGCTGTTTTAATAAAATTATTATTTGAATTATTACTAAAATTTTACAAGTTTTAACACCATTATTTTAATAAAAAAAACATTTATTTAACATAAATGCACAATTACTAATATTACACTAAAAATTTACAGTTTTTGTATTCATTAAAAAAAGGGATTAATTTTACTATATATTTATTAAAAAAACAGGTTGACCTATAAAATCGAAATAATTTAATGGCATCATTGCAATTTAAAAACTAGACCGTACCTTTACTATTCATCTAAGTTTTTAACTAATTTACTGCTATGATTAAGAAACAAGGACTTTATTTGCCCGAATTTGAACACGAAAACTGTGGCGCAGGTTTTATATGTAACCTTAAAGGAGAAAAAACAAATCAAATTATTCATGATGCCTTAGAAATTCTTGTAAAATTAGAGCATCGTGGTGGTGTTAGTGCAGATGGAAAAACTGGAGATGGTGCTGGACTACTAATAGATATTCCGCACGACTACTTTACACGTGTTTGCAATTTTGACATCCCAAAACAACGAACCTATGCTGTCGGTATGGTTTTTTTACCAAAAACATCAAACCAATACGACTTTTGTAAAGCCATATTTGAAAGAGAAATTAAAGAACAAGGGCTTACCATTTTAGGATGGCGTAAAGTACCTGTAGATTCTACACAACTAGGTCCTATTGCATTGGCGTCTGAGCCTAATATTGAACAGCTTTTCATAGGACAACCAGAAGCAATAAACGAGGCTACTTTTAAGGCAAAATTGTACGCAGCCAGAAAAATAACAGAACATGCGATAAGCAAATCTAAAATTTCTGAAAGCGGCTATTTTTATGTACCTAGCTTATCCAATACTACCATTATTTACAAAGGTATTATAATGCCAGAGGATATTGGGCCGTATTATACAGATTTACAACAAATAGATTTAGTAACACGTTTAGCCTTAGTACATCAGCGTTTTTCTACTAACACCATGCCAACATGGGAGTTAGCACAACCTTTCCGGCATATGTGCCAAAATGGTGAAATTAACACACTTCGTGGCAATGTAAGCCGTATGCGTGTGCGGGAAGAGATTATGAAAAGTGATGTTTTTGGGCCACAAATAGATAAACTATTCCCCATAATTTTACCAGGGAAATCCGATTCTGCATCTATGGATATGGTGGTTGAATTGCTTACGCACACAGGGCGTTCGTTACCCGAAATAATGATGATGATGATTCCTGAAGCTTGGGAAAAACATGCCACAATGCCAGAAGAGCGTAAGGCTTTTTATGAGTATAATGCTTGTATTATGGAACCTTGGGACGGACCTGCCTCTGTACCTTTTACAGATGGTGATTATATTGGTGCTTTACTCGATAGAAATGGATTAAGACCATCTAGATATACCATTACTAAAAGTGGTAAACTTATAATGTCGTCTGAAATTGGTGTTGTAGAAGTAGCCCCAGAAGACGTTTTAGAACACGGACGCCTAGAACCAGGAAAAATGTTTCTGGTGGATATGAATGAAGGTCGTATTATTAACGATGAAGAAATAAAAAGTAAAATAGTTTCTGAAAGGCCATACCAAGAATGGCTAAACAAAACAAGGTTACATTTAAAGGATTTACCTTACAATAACGAAACCTGCTCTATAGAAACTATTGATATTAAAACGCGACAACGTTTGTTTAACTACACGTTTGAAGATATACAAGAAGTAATAACGCCAATGGCCATTGTTGGCAAGGAGGCTCTAGGATCTATGGGAATAGATACGCCTTTAGCAGTACTATCTGACCGACCACAATTAATTTCAAATTACTTTAAACAGCTCTTTGCACAGGTTACAAACCCACCTTTAGATGGTATTCGTGAAGAAATTGTTACAGATATAAGTCTAAATCTTGGTAAGGATAGAAATATTTTTAGCATTACGGAACGACAATGTAGAAAATTAAGAATACAAAACCCAGTTATTTCAAATGCCGATTTAGAGAAAATAAGAGTTATTGATGTTGATGGATTTAAGGCCGAAACCATACAAATTCTTTATCCAAAAATCGAGGGTATGAATGGTTTGGAAAATGCGCTTGATGCCATAATTATTCAAATTGAAAAAGCCATAGAACGCAAAACAAATATTATTATTTTATCCGACCGAGGTGTTAATCAAGAACTAGCACCAATACCTGCGTTGCTAGCTTGTTCCTTTGTAAATCATCAATTAAACCGTTTGCGAAAGCGGTCTTATTTCGATATAATAATTGAATCTGGCGAACCTCGTGAACCACATCATTTCGCAACCTTATTTGGGTATGGCGCTAGTGCTATAAACCCATATATGGTAAATGAGATTATTAGAATGCAAGTTACAGAAGGTTTTATTACTGATATGGACGAACAACAGGCAGTTGATAATTTTAATAAAGCCATTGGAAAAGGTATTTTAAAAGTAATGAACAAAATTGGAATATCTACACTACATTCCTACAGAGGTTCTCAAATTTTTGAAATTGTTGGTTTTAATTCTCAATTTGTCGAAAAATATTTCCCATACACAGCTTCTAGAATTGAAGGTATTGGCTTATATGAAATTGAAAAAGAAATTGACCAACGCTACAAACAAGCCTACCCTGATAATACGGTTGATAAAAATTTAGGTTTAAACATTGGTGGTGATTATAGATGGAGACGAAACGGAGAACGCCATTTATTTAATCCAACTACAGTTTCAAAATTACAACAAGCAGTACGCCTAAGCGACCAAGCGAGTTATGATGTTTATGCTAAAGCTATAAACGAACAGGCGGCCAATTTAATGACCATTCGTGGTTTATTTGAATTTGATAATTTAGATCCTATTCCTTTAGATGACGTAGAACCTTGGACAGAAATAGTTAAAAAGTTTAAAACCGGTGCGATGTCTTACGGGTCTATTTCTCGTGAAGCTCATGAAAACTTAGCCATTGCCATGAATAGGATTGGCGGAAAATCTAACTCTGGTGAAGGTGGAGAAGACAGAAAGCGTTTCCAAAAAGATATGAACGGCGATAGCCGAAACTCAGCAATAAAACAAGTAGCATCCGGACGTTTTGGTGTAACATCACACTATTTATCAAACGCACGAGAAATCCAAATAAAAATGGCTCAAGGTGCAAAACCAGGTGAAGGTGGGCAGCTTCCGGGTTATAAAGTATTACCATGGATTGCAGATGCACGAAACTCAACACCATTTGTTGGCTTAATTTCACCACCGCCACATCATGATATTTATTCTATTGAAGATTTAGCACAATTAATTTTCGATTTAAAAAATGCAAATCGTGAAGCCAGAATTAATGTAAAATTAGTTTCAGAGGTAGGTGTTGGTACCATTGCTGCTGGTGTTGCTAAAGCAAAAGCAGATGTTGTATTAATTTCTGGGTATGATGGCGGTACAGGAGCCTCTCCCTTAACCTCACTAAAGCACGCAGGTTTACCATGGGAACTCGGTCTATCTGAAGCCCAACAAACGCTTGTTCTAAATAACTTAAGAAGCCGTATTGTTGTGGAGTGTGACGGCCAATTAAAAACAGGCCGTGATGTTGCCATAGCAGCATTATTAGGTGCTGAAGAATTTGGTTTTGCAACTGCTCCTTTAGTAGCTTCTGGCTGTATCATGATGAGAAAGTGCCACTTAAACACATGCCCGGTTGGCATAGCAACTCAAGATAAAGAATTACGTAAAAACTTTAAAGGTACACCAGAGCACGTAATTAATTTCTTTTACTACATTGCAGAAGAGCTTAGAGCTATTATGGCACAATTAGGATTTAGAACCTTGGCCGAAATGGTAGGTCAAACACATAAAATAAATGCGAATAAAGCAATAACACATTATAAAGCTAAAGGGTTAGACTTATCTAGCATATTACACAGACCTGCAGCATACAAACAACTTACAGTAAGGAATACAGAGGCACAAGACCACAACATAGATAATGTTATAGATTTCACTATTCTAAAAGACTCTCATAGAGCCTTATATAGAAAAGAACAAATGACGTTACAATACCCAATAGGAAACACAGACCGTACAACAGGTGCTATTGTTAGTAATGAAATTTCTAAAATATATGGCCATCTTGGTTTACCAGAGGACACCTTAAATATAAACTTTACAGGTTCTGCAGGGCAAAGTTTTGGTGCTTTTGGCGCCCACGGGTTAACATTTACATTAGAAGGTAACACCAACGATTACTTAGGCAAAGGATTATCTGGAGCTAAACTAATTGTTAAAAAACCAGCGAAGGCAGATTTTATGGCAGAAAACAACATTATTATAGGTAATGTTTGCTTATTTGGTGCTGTAAAAGGTGAGGCCTACATAAATGGTATTGCAGGCGAAAGATTTGCGGTAAGAAACTCTGGAGCAATAACAGTTGTAGAAGGTGTTGGCGACCACTGTTGCGAATACATGACAGGCGGTAAAGTAATTGTTTTAGGTAAAACCGGAAGAAACTTTGCGGCAGGCATGAGTGGCGGGATTGCTTATGTTTACGACCCAGAAAACAAATTTGTAAACGGCTTATGTAATACCGAAACCATAGAGTTTGAAAATATTACTGAAAATGATGCAAACGATTTAAAACAACACATTGAAAAACACGCATTATATACAGAAAGTAAGCTCGGTACAAGATTATTAGAAAATTGGGATAACAGCTTAGCAAACTTTGTAAAAGTCATGCCAATTGAATACAAACGGGCTCTTAAACGTCTAGAGACTGAAGAGCCAATGGTAGAAGAATTAACAATAGCATAGTTATGGGAAAAGTTACAGGATTTAAAGAATTTAAAAGACAAGACGAAGCCTATACACCTGTAAAGGATCGTATAAAAGATTATAAAGAATTTACAGTTTCATTAGACGAACCTGAATTACAAAAACAGGGTTCGCGTTGCATGGATTGTGGTATTCCATTTTGCCATAGTGGTTGTCCATTAGGTAATCTAATTCCAGATTTTAACCACATGGTACACCAAGGAGAATGGAAAAAAGCCTCTTGGTTACTCCACTCCACAAATAATTTTCCAGAATTCACAGGACGCTTATGCCCTGCACCCTGCGAGCAGTCGTGTGTGCTAGGAATTATTGAAGACCCCGTATCTATAGAAAATATTGAAAAAAACATTGTAGAACGTGCGTTTAAAGAAGGTTGGATTAAACCTCAGCCTCCAAAAACAAGAACTGGTAAAACTATAGCTATTGTTGGTTCTGGTCCTGCTGGTTTGGCCGCAGCACAACAACTAAACAGAGCTGGGCATACCGTAACTGTTTTCGAGCGCGATGACGAAGTTGGTGGTTTATTGCGTTACGGAATTCCTAACTTCAAAATGGAAAAAGGAATTATAGATCGTCGTGTAAAAATTCTAGAAGCTGAAGGTATCCTATTTAAAACTAACGTAAATGTTGGTGTTAACTATAGTGTTGAAGATTTAAAAACATTCGATTCTATTGTATTATCTGGAGGTGCTACCGAAAGACGAAGCCTACCAACACCTGGTATTGATTCTGATGGTGTAGTACAAGCTATGGACTTTCTTACACAACAAACAAAAGTTTTATTTGGTAAGAAAGTAGAAAATCAAATATTAGCAACCGGTAAAGATGTTATTGTAATAGGAGGTGGTGATACAGGCTCGGATTGCATAGGCACATCAAACCGTCAAGGTGCAAAATCTGTAGTTAATTTCGAAATTATGCCAAAACCACCAGGGCACCGTTCTACAACAACACCATGGCCTTTCTGGCCATTAAAACTAAAAACCTCATCTTCGCACGAGGAAGGCGTGGAACGTAATTGGCTTATCAATACGAAAGAATTTGTAAAAGATGCCAGTGGTAAACTTATTGCACTTAAAACTGTAAATGTAGAATGGAAAATGATTCCCGGCCAACGTCCGCAACTTGTGGAAATTGGAGGCACTGAAAAAACATGGCCTTGTGATTTAGCGTTACTAGCACTTGGTTTTACAGGACCTGAAGCTACATTAGCTGATAAATTAGGGCTTAAAACAGATATACGATCAAATTATAAAGCAGACTACGGTAAATACCAAACCAATATTCCAAATATATTTGTTGCAGGCGATATGCGCCGTGGACAATCCTTAATCGTTTGGGCTATTTCTGAAGGTAGAGAAGCAGCCAGACAAGTTGATCTATATTTAATGGGCAAATCTAACTTACCATCCAAAGATGTATCTGGCGATTTAGTTGCTATGTAAATATTAAAGTATTACATATATAAAAAATGCGAACTGAAAGGTTCGCATTTTTTATTTCCATAACTAATTAACTATTTTAGCTTAGTACCTAAAATTCTAGGTTTAACATAAAGTAACTTGAAGTGGAAACTTAATAAAAAATAAACTAGCAAGATGCACCAACCTAAATTAACATGTTTAAAACACAAATAAAAACTTTATTTAAATTTGTTATTTTAATAAGTTACCCCTTCATTTATGTAACTATATTAGGATACTTCATCATGCCTCATAAAGGCGAATACTATAAAGAAGTTATTGCCTTTGGATATTTAAGCTTACTATTTTATAGTATTATTATAATATTCAGTAATACAAAACTAAAAAAATCGGTTACAACAATATTATTAATACTTCTTTCAATACTAGCATTTATAAAACTAAGTTTTTACAATAACTACCATAGTAAAATAGGACCTTCCGCACTACAAGTCATTTTTGAAACTAACAGCAATGAAGCTTCAGGATATTTAGCAGGATATTTTAATTCAAATGTTTTAATCATTTTAGCTACACTAAGTGCTTTTACAATAATCAGCCTAAGGTATCTTTACACAATTAAACCAATCATTATAAAGTCAAAAACAATTTACGGCGTTGTTGCTTTACCATTAATAATGGTATCTGTTTATAATATTTATTACGAATACAGGCATGAAAACATCATGCTTACAAGTGTGAAATCTTATATAAAATACTTAAAAATAAAAGCAAATATAGATGCTAATTTAGCAAAACAAACAAGCCCCTATTTAAACGACGTTTCGAGTTTAGAAAGCCCACAAACCTATGTTGTTATTATTGGCGAATCCACAACAACTAAGCACATGCAGTTATATGGATATTCTAGAGCAACTAACCCCCAATTAACAGAAATTAAAAATGAACTATTAATTTACAAAAATGTTATAACACCCAACACACACACGATAATAGCGCTTGATAAAATTTTAACATTTTCAGATTACAACACTCCTAATAAAAAAAAGAATGCATCTATAATTCAACTCGCGAACGAAGCTAGCTTTTCAACCTATTGGATATCCAACCAACAACCAGCAGGAATAATGGAAAGCATGGCTACGCAAATAGGCAGAGCTGCTAAAACTAAATATTTTCTTAATACTTACGACGATAAACACTATAATACGTACGACGACATACTACTGCCTACCATTGAGCAAGTATTAAATAATAAGCAAAATAAAAAAATACTTTTTATCCATTTAATGGGAAGTCATTTAACATATAAAAACCGCTACCCAAAATCATTTAACCACTTTAAATCTGTACCAAAAAAATATAAAAATGAAAATGAGGGGTTACAAAAGACTCTAAATGCTTATGATAATTCTATTCGATTTAACGATTTTATTGTACGTGATATTATTGAAAAAACTAGAGCAACCAAAACAAACAGCTACGTACTATATTTTTCTGATCATGGTGAAGATGTTTACGACACAAGCTCAGATTTACTAGGCCATAACGAATACATGGGTACAAAACCTATGTACACAACCCCTTTTATAATCTGGCTATCTGATACTTATAAAAATACCAACCCACAAATATTAAACGATTCGTTAACACTTGAAAGGCCATATATTACGGAAGACTTTATACACAGTTTTTCAGAAATAAGTCGTATAAAATTTAAAGGTCTTAATTATGAAAAAAGTATTTTTAGTTCACATTTTAAAGCCAAAAAAAGGATTATAAAACAAGGGAAAGATTATGATAAAAACGAATAAATTTATTCTAGTACTTTTATTATTTGTTTTAATAGCTTTACTACTATATCCCTACAGCCCAAGAAAATTAGAATATATAGGGCACTATAATAAGGTTTTTGCACACCGTGTAAATAGTATCGCTAAATTAAAATCGTCACTACTATTTTTTAAAGGTATTGAACTAGATCTTGTTTACAAAAAACAAGGCAATATACTTGATGTAAACCATCCACCAGCCCCGTCGCAAAACCTAAATTTCGAAACCTACTTAAAGCATATTGAAAAGAAAACATTTCCATTTTTATGGTTAGATATAAAAAACTTAAATATAAGTAACGCGAAAGCTATAATTATAAAACTAAACAAACTATTAGCAACAAAAAATTACCCAAAAAATCAAGTATTAATTGAAACATCAAACCCCGAAACACTCCCTATTTTTACAAAAACAGGATATAAAACTAGTTATTATTTACCCACACAGCTTTTTAAAAATAAGGATCTGAAAAGTAAAATTAGAGAAATTAAACTAATTTTAAAAAAGCAGCCAAAAATTGGAATATCATCTAGCTATAAAGATTACCCAATTTTGAAATCTAATTTCCCTAACAAAACAAAATACATTTGGGCATTAATCCCTAATTTAAACAGAAAATATAAACAAATTAGAACCCTATTGAACGACGACAAAGTGGCTGTAGTTTTATGCCGTTATAAAGTGTTTTCTGGAAACGATTAATTTACACTTATATAATCAAATTATTTAAGTATTTTGCATAAACTCCTCTGCTTTTTCAACCATGTTTTTACTTCCACAAATAAAAGGAACACGTTGGTGCAACTCTGTGGGCTCCACTTCCAAGGTTCTTGTAAAACCATCACTAGATTTACCATTAGCTTGCTCTGCTAAAAATGCTATGGGATTGCACTCATACAACAAACGCAATTTACCTTTAGGGTTTTTAGTGCTCTGCGGATACATATATATACCGCCCTTTATCATATTTCTATGGAAATCGGAAACTAAAGACCCAATATATCTTGAAGTATAAGGTCTATCATCCTCATCCTTTTGGCAATACTTTATGTAATCTTTAATACCTTGCGGGAATGCGAAGTAATTACCTTCGTTTACAGAATAAATAGAACCATTTTCAGGAAATTGCATATCTGGATGCGATAAATAAAAAGAACCTATAGCTGGGTTTAAAGTAAATCCATTTACACCATCGCCAGTAGTATATACTAACATTGTAGAAGTGCCGTACACAACATAACCTGCTGCAACTTGGCAGATACCCTTCTGTAAAAAATCATCTAAAGTTACTGGGGTTCCTACTGGAGTTACCCGTCTGTAAATGGAAAATATAGTACCTACAGACACATTAACATCTATGTTTGATGAGCCATCTAGAGGATCTATAAGTACAATATACTTGTTTTGATGGTTTTTATCTTGACTGTTTATAGAAATAAAATCGTCTTCCTCCTCGCTCGCAATACCACAAACAATATTTCTCTTTGTTAGGGTTTGAATAAATTTATCATTCGCATAAACATCAAGCTTTTGCTGGTCTTCACCCTGAATATTAGTATCGCCTGCCGCACCAATAATATCCACTAAACCCGCTTTATTTACTTCATGGTTTACAACTTTTGCTGCTAATCTTATAAAATTTAATAAACTAGATAATTCTCCGGAAGAATATTGAAATGATGATTGATTTTCAATAATGAATTCTCCTAAGGTTTGCTTTTTGTGGGCCATGGTTTATCGTTTTGTATCTAACAAATATGCATATTTTTTAATAAACTACATCGTTATAGTTACATGTTTATGAAAAGCAATAAGTAACTTTAAACTATCTTTGACATATTTATATATAAATATGGAATTCACAATTAGAGACGCACAAAAAAATGATATGCCAAGTGTACTTCATTTAATTAATGAACTGGCTATTTTTGAAAAAGAACCTGAGGCTGTTGAAATTACAGTTGAAAATTTATTAGAGGACGGCTTTGGGGACAATCCAGTATTTCATTGTTTTGTAGCCGAAGTAAATAACAATGTAGAAGGTATTGCTTTAATATATAACCGCTACTCCACTTGGAAAGGTAGAATACTTCATTTAGAAGATTTAATGGTTAGTAAAACCATGCGAGGTTCTGGCATAGGTACTGCATTATTAGATGAGGTTGTTAAATATGGCCATAAATTAGGTGTGAAACGAATAAATTGGGAGGTTATTGATTGGAACGAACCTGCTATTGCTTTTTATGAAAAAAAAGGCGCCAATGTAATGCGCGATTGGGATGTGGTTCAGCTAGATGAAAAAAGCATAAAAAATTACATTTCAAACCTTGAGTAAAAACAATTCTGCTTTTATTGGCAATATCGACTAGTTTAAAAAAACATAGAATTACTACAAATACTTGGAATATAAAAGTAAGATTTTTATCCAACAATAACGTACTAATAACTAGCATCTATTAACTAAAAACATGCAAGTATTTAAATTTGGCGGAGCATCTGTAAAAGATGCTAGTGGTGTAAAAAACGTAGCCTCACTTTTAAAACGTTTAGGCTTTAAAAACACCCTTATTGTAGTTTCTGCTATGGGTAAAACTACAAATGCTCTAGAGCGTGTTGTAAAAGCTTATTTAGGAAGCAACGCAAACCTTAAAACCCAACTTAAAGCATTAAAAACTTACCACACTAATATTTTGTTAGACTTGTTTAAAGACCCAAAGCATGTTGCATTTAAAAACTTGAATGCTTTATTTGAAGCATTAAATATTGTTTTAGAAACTAACAAATCACTAAACTATAATTTTGTTTACGACCAAGTTGTAGGTTTTGGTGAGCTTATTTCAACTACAATAATTAGCGATTATTTAAATTATGTAAACATAAAAAATAATTGGATAGATGCGAGAACTCAAATTAAAACAGATGGTTATTATAGGAACGCAAATGTAAATTGGGAAACTACGCAAAGCCTTATATCATTAAAATTTAATAGCCAAATTTTAAATATTACTCAAGGTTTCTTGGGGAGCGACTGCAACAACTTTACAACCACACTTGGCAGAGAGGGTAGCGATTACACTGCCGCAATTTATGCCTATTGCTTAAATGCCCAAAGCGTAACCGTTTGGAAGGATGTTCCGGGTGTTTTAAATGCAGATCCCAGGTATTTTGAAAAGACGCAATTACTTAAAACAATGTCGTATCGCGAGGCTATAGAGTTTGCCTTTTATGGCGCTTCGGTTATACACCCAAAAACCTTACAACCTTTGCAAAGTAAAGAAATACCCCTTTACGTTAAATCTTTTTTAAACCCTAAGGCACAAGGCACCAAAATTTCTAAAAACGCTTTGCTAAACCCCTTAACACCCTGTTTTATAGTAAGACCGAATCAAATACTTATAGCCTTATCTACTTTAAACTTCTCTTTTTTAGTAGAAGAAAATATTAGTAAAATATTTAACCTGCTGCATGACTATAAAATGAAGGTTGCAGTTATACAAAACTCTGCTATTAGTTTTCAGGTTTGTGTTAGTAATAGCTATGATAACCTCGACAAATTATTACCACACCTAAAAGCAGAGTTTAAAGTTAATTATATTGAAAATGTTACGCTGTATACAATTAAACACTATAATGGTAACGCAATACGAAAAATTGAAACAGAAAAAACCGTTTTATTAAAACAGTTAACTCCTGAAACTGTACAAATAATAGCGCAAAATTAACGAATTATAAAAAACGCTATTTAATAGTATTATCTACATTACAAGTTTACACGGCTTAAGTTATACGTGTAATACTTTACTAAATTAGCTTGTTATTTTAATAAAAAAATTCAATTTGTAAAAACAACATTACACTTAGCATACTTATTGCGTTAGGGATTGCAGTGAAAAGCCCACAGCCCGACCTAAGGAGGCGCGCGGACTTGTAACGTAAAGCCCGACCCTTGTGGTAACGCCCAAATTATTGGCTAAATAATATTTAATGCATTTATTAAATTCTCAAAACATTTAAACTATTTAGTACTTTTGCCAACATGAGTAAAGCGCAAGATAACGGATTAGTAACTCCTAAGGAAGTTGCAAAGGCTATACAGTTAGATAAGTATGGCTTTATTGGCACGTTTATAGGTTGGGTATTAATGAGGGTACTTAAAATATCGACCATTAATAAGTTTTATAAACGAAATAAACATAGGGAGGGTATCGATTTTTTAGATAGTATTTTAAAGGAATTTCAAATTAAGTTTGAAATCCCAGAGGAAGATTTAAAACGCTTGCCTAAGGACGGCGCTTACATTACGGTCTCAAATCATCCGCTTGGTGGTATTGATGGTATTTTATTATTAAAATTAATGCTACAACAACGTCCTGATTTTAAAATAATTGCTAATTTTTTACTTCATAGAATAGCCCCAATGGCACCTTACATTATGCCTGTAAACCCATTTGAAGACAGAAAAGATGCTAAGTCTAGTCTGGCTGGATTTAAAAATGCAATATTACATTTACGTAACGGACAACCTTTAGGTATTTTTCCTGCTGGAGAAGTATCGACATATCGCGATGGTAAATTAGTAGTTGATAAACCTTGGGAGGAACCTGCGATGAAACTTATTAAGAGAGCTGAAGTGCCTGTAGTTCCTATTTACTTTCATGCCAAAAATAGCAGACTATTTTATAAGCTATCTAAACTTAGTGATACATTTAGAACTGCTAAATTACCCTCTGAGGTGTTAACACAAAAACGCCGCGTTATTAAGGTACGTATTGGTAAACCTATTTCGGTTGCAGACCAAAAGGAACATTCGGGACTGGATGAATTTTCGGAATTTTTAAGGCGAAAAACTTATATGCTATCCAACACCTTTGAGAGTAAATCGAAAATATTAGATAACATATCATCTACACTAAAAACACCTAAAGCACCAAAAAACATTATAACACCTGTAGATAATACTTTAATGCTTAAGGAGGTTGATGCTTTAAGAAATGCTAATGGAAGACTTTTAAAAAGTAAAAATTACGAAGTATTTTTAGGTGAAGCTAAAAATATGCCTAATATTATTAGAGAAATAGGGCGTTTAAGAGAAATTACTTTTAGAGCGGTTGGCGAAGGCACAAATGAGGCTATTGATTTAGATACTTTTGATGCTTACTACCACCACATGTTTTTGTGGGATAATGAAAATAAAATACTTGCTGGAGCTTACAGAATGGGGCTTGGTTCGCAGATTTATGCTGCCCATGGTATTAATGGATTTTACCTTCAAGACTTATTTAGGTTTGAACCTGAGTTACATAAAATGATGAGCCAATCCATTGAAATGGGACGTGCATTTATTATTAAAGAATACCAACAGCGCCCTATGCCTTTATTTTTACTCTGGAAAGGTATTGTGCACATTACCTTACGCTACCCCGAACATAAATATTTAATTGGAGGTGTAAGTATAAGTAACAAATTTTCAAACTTCTCGAAATCCTTAATGGTTGAGTTTATGAAATCGCATTACTACGACCCTTACCTTGCTCAATATGTAAGACCTAAGAAGGAATTTAAAGTTAAGTTAAAAGATGCTGATAAAGATTTTGTTTTTGATGCAGCTAAAGCTGATTTAAATAGGTTTGATAAGTTTATTGACGAAATTGAACCAGGCGCCTTACGCTTACCTGTACTACTTAAAAAATATATTAAACAAAATGCAAAATTAGTAGCTTTTAATGTGGATCCACTTTTTAACAACTCCGTGGATGGTTTAATGTATATTAAAATTGCAGACCTTCCTGAAAGTACTGTAAAGCCAGTAATGGAGGAGTTTCAAGCAGCACTAGAACGGAATGTTTTTGGCGAATAGAACTCGCGAAATAGTATAAAAAGCAACTATAACAGGAGAGTGTATAGTTTTATGTTGCACCTTAAAAGTACTTTTAAGAACAAAACCGTATTCTATTTTAATCGTTTAGTAGGCTTTTGTAAAAAATCTGTATTTGTGTACTTCTAAATTTAGTAAACTTTTAAAATAATGAAAAAAAGATAGATTTTAAGCAAATTAAAGCACTGAATTTTAATTTATTAATCTAAAAATCTATCTATATTAATCTACTCTAAAATTACTGGAATATTTTATGTTGTTAATGAATTCTGCAAAGAATATGAGCAAATAGCTAATAAAGTCCTTTTGAGTAACACAGCAAAACAACCATCAATTATGTAAAAAAGTAAAGTAATAGGCATTAACTGCACAAATTAAAACCAAGATTTTTTACTTCGTTGATAAGTATTATAAAAATCTTCGTCGGATTTTGTTAAATAAATAATTCCCTCAATAAATCCTATAATAGTTGCAGCTCCGCATGTTACTAACGTAGCAATTAATAAAATAATACCTTCTTTATTATATCCTAAAACAAATTTATGAATACCTAAACCTCCAAAAAATATCCCTAATAGACCTGCTAATATTTTTTTATTTTCACCTGTAATATTATCCAGTGTGTCTTTAGCATTATTACCAAACTCAGAAGCGGTTTCCTTTGCATCCTTACTAAACTCCTTTGCCTTTTCTTTAGCGTCGCCCAACATATTGTTTAAGTCGTCTCCTAGATTTTTTTCGTTAGCCATTATTTTAGTTTTTTAATTAGGCATTAAATGTAGTAAAATTAAACCGATAAAAATACCACTTAATAAGATTAAGAAATTAAAATACTCTAAATATAAATTATACAAATATAGACCCTAACCTTTGGGCTTTAAAACAATATATCTGTCCTCCAGAAAATAAAAAACTAAAAGTACCGAGGTGTTAACAAAATTTTGCTTTAATTTTATTTACTATAGTCTGTGCTAATTTTTCTTTACTCTGTACGGTCCAACCTGCAACATGTGGTGATAACAAAACATTTTTTGCGTTTATTAAATACTGAAAGGCATCAGGCATTTTTGAAGAAAATAGGTTCTCGAAAGATGTCTTTTCGTACTCCAAAACATCCAAACCGGCGCCTAATATCTTTCCTGTTTTTAAAGCGGAAACTAAATCTGAAGTCACTACACTCTTACCTCTGGCTGTATTAAAAAACCAAAACGGGTTTTCAAATTTATTTATAAAATCCTTGTTAACCATATTTAGTGTTAATCCGGTTTGCGGCGTATGTAAACTTAACACTTGTACTTTTTCTTGCAACTCTTTTAATGTTACTTGCTTGGCATTAGCATCGCCAACACCTGCTTTTATATCATAACAGAGTACCTCAACATTAAAACCTCTTAGTTTTTTAGCAAAAGCTTTTCCCATATTGCCATAACCTATTAATCCCACCGTTTTTCCGTCTAGCTCGATACCACGATTTTCTTCTCGCAACCATTTACCAGACCGTACTTCTGTATCTGCGGTATTTAATTTATTAAAGAGTGTAAGTAACATACCCAAAGTGTGTTCGCCTACTGCGTTTCTGTTACCCTCTGGGGCTGCGATTAAATGGATGCCTTTTTGGTTAGCATATGCGCCGTCTATGTTTTCCAAACCCGCTCCAACACGACCAATAAATTTCAAGTTTTTTGCAGCGTTTAAAAAGTGCTTATCAATAGTAAAGCGGCTTCTAATAATAATACCATCGTAATTATGAATTTTAGACTCAATTACGTCTTTTGAACTTATATAGTCTTCATGATTAGTAAAACCTAAATTTTCTAATTGCTTTATTAATAACTCATGATTGGTATCTAAATGAAGGATTTTCATAGTATAGTATTTGATTATAAAAATACATTGATATTATAATAACAAAAAATGTATGTTCTATTTAAACAACAAATAAATTTCGTGTAAAATTAGTATTTTTGTTTTTATATTTTTAAACTTTTTGTTTTGTATTAATAGTTTATCGTTTTCAGTTCTTCTTATATAAAATAAACAAGACAAATTAGCGTTACCATAGTATAAAAAATAGATAAAGTTGGCATTTCTTTAAAAGTATGCGATTCCATACATTATTTAAGAATCCTGCAAAAAAATAAATCTCGCACCTAATAATATAAGATTTTATAATCTATAATAAACACAAGAAATATGATAAGAAATTTATGGAGAGAAGAATGGAAAGTTATTAAGTTTGATGATAAAATTTCTGATAACGAAAAGTTTGAAATTTCAAATTACGGCCGGATTAAAAACTGTAAAACAGAAGTGCCTTTTATTGTAAAAGAATACTATATAAATGGTTACCAAAACTTACCGGTTAAACAAAAAGTAAACGGAAAACAAACCAGCCGTTACGTGCATAAACTTATTGCTGAACATTTTCTAGAGAAAAATGATGGCGTTTGTGTTATCCATTTAAATTATGATAAAACAGACAACCGCATAGAAAATTTAAAATGGGCTACCAAAAGAGAAAAAGAACTACATCAATTTAACCATCCTGACTGGGCGGAAATTGTTAAAAATAGAAGTAAAAATATTGGAAAGTTAAATGCGGGTAAAGTTAAAATTATAAAACGTCAATTAAAAAATAGTAAAAATAGAATGAGCATGATTGCCAAACGCTTTGGTGTGTCTGATATGCAAATACACAGAATAAAAACTGGTGAAAATTGGGGCTCTGTGACTGAATAATTCCTGACTTTTAATTAGAATTACTGTTTGAATGACTTTTATTAAGCATAATTAAAACAATGAACAGGGATTAATAATAGATTTTATATTATTTTTTTGGATGAACTACAACAGAAAATCGCTATTTAATTTTTTATACGCTAAGCAGTTAAAATATTTTTTTTTAAAAACCTCATTATATACTTAAACAGCCTAATTAAGAGGTATTTATTTCAATATTTCTGTATTATTTTTTTTGGTTACGTTGTTTTTTCCGAAGGTAATAAAACCTATGCCTTACCAAAATTAAAACACCCTATCGTGCATCAAAAAAGCTAGTAAATATATGCGTTAGGGATTGTAGAGAAAAGCCCACAGCCCGACTTTTGGAGGTGCGCGGACTTGTAACGTAAAGCCCGACCCTTGTGGTAACGCCCAAAACCAAAAAACTATTTTACACAACAAGCTGCTACTAAGATTGTTTATAAGGCGATTTACCAAAATGTGTAGTGTGTACTTTTTCTAATTCTTTTAGTGAGGCTTAATTAAAATTAACAATAGAATTTTTTAAGCCTAAATTAATTTTAAATACCTAGAATCATTTTTGCCAACCAAAAATAAAGTAAAATACCTAAAATATCATTACTTGTTGTTATAAATGGCCCTGTAGCAATGGCAGGATCTATACCGCGTTTATTAAGGAATAATGGCACAAAAGTACCTATTAGTCCTGCAATAATAATAACGGCAACAAGAGATATAGAAATAGCTAGGGCTGTTATAATGTCTTTCTCGAAAGCCCAAACAAATAAGAAAAGGAATAGGGCTAAAATAACACCATTTAAAGCAGCCAATAGCATTTCCTTTATTAATCGGCTATTTACACTACCTCTAACATCATCATTAGCGAGCCCTTGAACAATTATAGCGCTGGATTGCACTCCAACATTCCCTGCCATTGCCGCTATTAAGGGTGTAAAAAAGAATAATATTTTTGCCTTTCCTGTAAACAACCCTTCAAAACCTTCCATAATTAAAAAAGCTCCTATACCACCTACCAAACCTAAAAACAGCCATGGCAAACGCGCGCGTGTAAGCTCTAGTATAGTATCGTCTGCTTCAACATCACCAGTAATTCCTGCCGCCATTTGGTAATCTTTATCGGCCTCTTCTTTCATGACATCTACAACATCATCAATAGTAATGCGTCCTAAGAGTATTTTGTTATCGTCACTTTGCACAACAGGAATGGCTTCCAAGTCGTATTTTGCCATTATTTTGGCTATTTCCTCTACATTTTCGTTAACATTAACATAATCTACATTAACTTTAACAAGGTCTGAAATTTTTTGCTCGCTTTTTGCTACTATTAAATCTTTTAGGGATAGGCGTCCTATAAGTTTTTCCTCTTTATTAACAACGTATATGGAGTGTACACGGGTTACTTCTTGAGCCTGACCACGAATTCTGCGCATACATCCTGCAACTGTCCAGGTTTCGTAAACTTTTACAAGTTCTTTTGCCATAAGACCACCCGCAGTATCTTCATCATAAGCTAAAAGCTCTGTAATTTCTGCTTTATGCTCCTCATCTTCTATTTGCGCAATAACTTCTTGCTGGCGTGCTTCTGATAATTCTGCTATAATATCTGCGGCATCATCGGTATCTAGCTCTTCAATTTCTTCAGCAATTTCTTTGGCTGATAGATTTTGTAAAACTTTCTCTCGATTGTCTTCATCCATCTCCATTAAAATGTCGGAGGTGGTTTCAGAGTCGAGTAACTTTATAACATACATGGCCTGCACCATGTCTAACTCATCTAAAATCTCGGCAATATCCGCGTAATGAAACTCGTCCAATTGGCGTTTAAGTGCCTTATCGCTTCGTTGCTCAATTAGGGACTCAACTTCCTCTATGAGTGCATTGGTTAACTGGAATTGTATGTTTTCGCTTTCTTCCAACAAGTGAAGGGGTTTATAAATTTAGGCGTCGTTTTCAATTGATTGAGTAAGTGCTATAAAAGCCTGTACATCTAGTTGCTCTGGGCGCTTGCCAAAGATAATATTTGCTTTTAAATTATCTGATAAATTAAATGTTTTTAAACTATTACGTAATGTTTTTCTGCGTAATTGAAAAGCTGCTTTTACAACTTTAAAAAAGAATTTCTCGTCGCATGGCAAGCTATAATTTTCTTTTCTGGTAAGCCTTAAAACGCCTGATTCTACTTTTGGTGGCGGGTTAAAAACATTTGGCGGTACTGTAAATAAATATTCTGCCTCGTAAAATGCTTGCGTTAATACCGAGAGGATACCATATGTTTTACTACCCTCCTTTGCGCAAATACGCATGGCAACTTCCTTTTGAAACATGCCCGAAAACTCGGGAATTTGATCGCGCATCTCTAAAGTTTTAAACAAAATTTGCGTGGAAATATTATAAGGGAAATTCCCTATTATAGCAAATGGTTGTTTATTAAACACCTCGTTTAAATTGAATTTTAAAAAGTCTTTTTCTATAATTCTTGGTGCTAAATTTAAATAATTAGCTTGTAGATATTCTACAGACTCAGAATCAATCTCTATAACATAGGTCGTTATATCTTTTTTAAGCAGATATTTTGTTAACACCCCCATTCCTGGGCCTATTTCTAATATGTTTTTGTAGTTTTTTAAACGTAAGGTATCTGCAATTTTTTGGGCTACAGTTTCGTCCGTTAAAAAATGTTGACCTAAAAATTTCTTTGCTTTTACTTGGTGCTGATTGGATTTATATGCCACGAATACGTTGGTGTTTTATGATATTTACGAAGATATGGAAGTAAATTTTGTTATTTTGAGTTCCTCCTAACATTTTTATTTCTAACAAATAGAAAACACAAAACATGGAAAAACTAGAATGTAATACTAAAGCCTTTCAGGATTAATACACTTAAAAAACTATTATTTAAAATTTACTGTGTACTCATCTACAATTTCCAACTCTGTTCTAAAGGCCAACATCTTATCTGCAAACTTTTTTAATCCTTCATTCCTTAGTGCATCGGCATCTTCTTTATAATACGCATCTAACGCCTGGCGAGAGTAAGAGCGGTATTGTACGGAATAGGTTAGGCCTCCCATATCTTCTTCTACTAAGACCCGAGATAATGTTGCTTTATCAAATTTACCTGTTCCTAAAACTCGTGGTATGTGTGCCTTTATCCAAATTAGCCATTCCTCGTGTATGGATTCGTCTATATTTGTAGTTACGTTGTAAATAATCATATTATTAAATAATTCGTAAAATTAAACTTTAGGTGCAAAAGTAAGTCTTAATTTTTGAAGTTTAAAGGTAGAGAGATGCCTTTGTATGCGTATTAATTTATAGCATCGCCTCGTAATGCCCTATAGTGCTTTCTGGCTTCTACAAAGTAAATACTATCGGCATGATTAAATATAATTTGCCCATACAAATCTTGCGCTTTTTCCGGATTATTTAATTGCTTTTGGTATAATTTTGCCAAATTAAATAGCGCATCGTCTGTTAAAATACCTTCCCTATAATTATCTATAATACCTTGGTAATTTGTTTTTGCTTTTTCAAATTCATTTTTAAGTTCGAATAATTGCGCCTGTTTTAATAAGGCCTGTGGTATAATGGGCTCGGTTTTATGTTCCTTTAAGATAGTACTTAATACTGTAATAGCTTCATCGTTTCTATTTTGAAACGCTAACAAATCTGCTTTTGCGTAACGTTTTAGTGCCGTTTGCAACGAATCTTCATATTTATTATCAGAAATTAATAATTTTAAATCCAAGGCATCATTTGCTATAAGCTGGGAGGTTGAAGCTTTTAATATTTTAAGTTGAGATTCTGCCCATTTAAAATCTCCTTTATAATAACTGGCTTTGGCTACTTTAAATCTTGCCTCTTGCGATATGGTACTATTTTTTAAATTACGTTGGATTTGCGTGTAATAAATTAATGCCTTATTAAACTGCTCCTGTAATACTAAAATATCACCCAATTCTAATTTTATTGCAGCGCCCTCTAGGGTTTTTAAAGGTAATTTTAAGCTAAGCTCCAAAAATTTTGTTGCTTCTTTAGTTTCGTTTAAATAAAATGCTAAAAAATGTGCGTATGCAATTTGAAGCTCTAATGTTTCGGCTTTTACACCATAAGTGTTTAACAGTTCGAGATATGTGTTTTTTATAGTATTATAGTTGGATTTTGAACCATCGTTAATAGCTATTTTTATTAAATTTTGGTGCGCCACTAGCTTCATCTTCATATCTGGAGTAGTCTCGATAATATAATTAAAAGCTGTTTTAGCAATTTCATTTTCACCAACAGAAACAGCTGTTTGAGCAAGCTCTAAAATAGGATTTAAACTTATGGGCTCTCTTTTATAAATAGCTTTTTCTTGAACAAAAGCTTTTTTAAAATCTTTTTGCTGTATGTAAAGCCAACTAAGCAATTGATTCCAAAGTATGTTAGGCTCTTTTTGATTTTTCTTAAGGAGTAATTTTCGTAACAATATATTGTTTTCAGATGCTCCATCTTCAACAATAAAATCGTTAATAGCCCGCTTAACATCTCTTACTCTTAATGGCTCTGCTTCTGCAAAATTAAGATAGCTATTAAACATTTTATCAACATTTCCCTGCTCGCCATAAATTTGGGCAAGTTGTATACTAAAATTAAAATCGGTGTTTAATAAGGTGGCTTTTTCATAGGCAAGCACAGCCTCGTTTAATAGTGAATGCGATTGAAAGCTCCTAGCTATACCATAAACATGAGTTGGTTTTTCATCTATAAAAGTCATTGCTTTTTTATATTGTGCAGTAGCTTTATTTAAATTGCCTTTAAGTTGATAATTGTAACCTAACTCCACATAAAATGCTGGATAATTTATGCGTTCTACAAGTTCTAATATAAAATTTTCAGCTTCATCATATTGCTCTAGTTGCTGATAAGCAGTTACTATTTTATTAATGTATGTGATGTTTGAGGAGGATCTAGCGTATAGCTTCTTGTATTCAAGCAAAGCCTTTTCAAATTCTCCTTTTTGAAAATAATCTTTAGCTAACGTCGCATTTTGCGCATATAAAACGCTGGAAAAAAACAAACATACATATAAAAAGTACCGCATACCGTAAATATAAGAAATGTACTGTGTTGATAGTATAAAAGTTTTTATAAAATTGAATTGCTAAGTTTACAACATTTAAGCCTACAGGCGTAATCTACATTTTTATTGAGCTTCAATTTATAAAAAATTACATAAGGGACACCTAATTCAAAACATTATAAAGCGCCTGGTATGAAGCAACGGTAAAAACTCGATTTTGATAATACAACAACGTCTACTATAGTTTTATAAAAAAATATAGTAGACGTTGTTGTTCGCAAGCGTTTATTTTTTTTGACTTAAAAGTATAACGCCTAATAAAAAAATATTAATCTATAATTTTAAAGCCTGTATAAGGTTGCAGTACTTCAGGAATAACAATACCGGACTCGGTTTGGTAGTTTTCCAAAATCCCCGCTAATATTCTTGGTAAAGCTAACGAACTTCCGTTTAAGGTATGCGCCAATTCGTTTTTACCATCGCTATTTTTAAATCTTAATTTTAGGCGATTGGCTTGAAAAGTTTCAAAATTTGAAACGGAAGATACTTCTAACCAACGGTCTTGTGCTGTAGAAAATATTTCAAAATCGTAAGTTAAGGCTGCTGCAAAAGAGGTATCGCCGCCACATAAACGCAAAATCCTATAAGGTAATTTTAAATCTTTTAAAATGGTTTCTACATGTTTTACCATACCATCTAAGGCATTGTAAGATTTTGTAGGATGCTCTACCCTAATAAGTTCAACTTTATCAAATTGGTGCAATCTATTTAAACCTCTAACATGTGAACCATAACTTCCGGCCTCACGACGAAAACACGGCGTGTACCCTGTTACTGTTTTAGGTAACTCATTTTCATTTAGCACAATATCTCTAAAAATATTAGTTCCAGGTACTTCCGCTGTGGGTATTAAATATAAATTATCTTCGGTTACATGGTACATTTGCCCTTCTTTATCTGGCAATTGCCCTGTGCCTAAGGCAGACGCTTCATTTACCATAAGTGGTAATTGATATTCGGTATACCCTGCAGCTACATTAGTATCTAAAAAATAAGCAATTAGTGCGCGTTGTAATCTGGCACCTTTCCCTTTATAAACCGGAAATCCTGCACCTGTAATTTTTGTACCTAATTCAAAATCTATAATGTCATATTTTTTTGCTAATTCCCAATGTGGTAAAGCACCTTTGTGTAATTTAGGAATTTCGCCTGCTTTAAATATTTCTTCGTTATCTGCTTCAGAGTTTCCTTGTGGCACACTATCATGTGGTACATTAGGTATTTTATAAAGCAGGTCTTTTAAAGCTTCAACTTTACCATTTAAACGCTCGGCAAGATCTTTTGATACGTCCTTTAATTTCCCCGTTTTCTCTTTTAAAAGATTTGCTTTTTGAGCTTCTCCAGATTTATAAAGGTTACCTATTTCCTTGGATAACGAATTCGCTTCAGCCAAAGTAGCATCTAACGCTGTTTGAAGGCGCTTTCTATCTTCATCAAAATCAATAACATTATTAATCATTTCTGCGGCATCAATATTTCGTTTTGATAAACGCTCAATAACTAAATTTTTGTTTTCTTTAATAAAGGGAACCTGTAACATATATTTGTAAATTTAAGTAGCAAATTTAGGGAATTGAATATATAATTACTCTGCTTTTAAAGGTAAAATCCAATCGCTATGTTTAAAAATATCCCATTTCACGTTTGCTATATCTACCTCTTTGCTTATAAAATACGTATAGGGTTTACCATTAATACTAATTTTACTATCTATATATACTGCAATATCTTGCCCCTTTTCCTTAAACTGTTTTTTTAAGCGCTGCGAAAATTGCCACATTAAATCTGGTTTCACACGTACAGCGTGTTGTTGTTTTTTACTTAAATAAGCACTTAAATCTACGCGCGTTCGCTTACCGGTAGCCTTATTTTCAACCCAATACGTCGTTCTCCCAATTTTCGATCGTAACATCATACGCCAAGAAAGTCTGTGACCTTCTTCCGTTCTTAATACATCGCCCTCAATAAAATAATGACGTAATGGCAAGCCAATTTGAATTATAAAATATAATGCCAACCCACCAACTAATACACCTTTAAATTTTGGCACTTCAATACAAGTACTAGTATAAAAAGGCTTGTTTTTTAAAAAAATATTTCTAATTTTTTTAGCAGGAAAAAAGAATAGAGAAAAAGCTAACGACAGGTATGGAAAAATACCAATTTGAAAAACAACCGAATTAAACAGGTGGAAAAAAATTGATATCACAAAAGCATACTTTCTAGTAGGCTTAAACAATAGCGAAGGTATAATTAAACCATCAAACAAAATACCACCATAAGCTAGCATATAATGCATCCATTTTTGTTGTAGCAAATCGCCAACAATTAAGTAATTCCTTTTACTTTTCATAAACAGCTCCATAACAGAACCATCTAACCAATCTGGATATATTTTAACAGAAGATGCGTAAGTATACACAATAAATAATTGCAGAATAATAATCCAACGACACCACCGAGGCATTGCATAACTTTTAATTTCGGGCCGCAATTTAACATCTAGCGATGCATATTTATGCGCAGGCAACAAAAGCATAAGGCCACTTAAAAGCATTAACAAATAATAATGATTGTTATATGAGCATTTTTGCATTAAATACGTCGCAGACCACATTACAGTAAAAACAAACATACTAAATCGGTACTTAAAACCTAGCATAATAAGTAAACCAAAAAGGCCCATAATAGCGTAGTAATAATACATACCGTTTCCTGGTAGCGGCTGTAAAAACTCAAAACCTATAAAATTAAATGTAAAATCTGGCTCTATTAAAGTACGTTTTACCCAACCAGTAACTATGGCACCAAAAGATTCTAAAAAGCAGAGCAAACCAAAAATAACTCTAAATACAATTAGGGCCGAATTATCAATCTGTTTAAAAAGTAATTTATTAAGCATTTAATTGCATTACAAATGTCAAGGCTGTTTCTTTATCTTTTGCAAGCTGCGCTTTTAAATCATCAACAGATTTAAATTTAACCTCATCTCTAATACGATTTAACAAGGCCACTTGTATAATTTCGCCATAAAGATTGGCACTAAAATCAAAAAAGCAAACCTCAATGGTTTGTCTATCTCCATTAACCGTTGGATTCATACCAATATTCATCATACCGTAAACTTTCACACCCTTAAATACCGCACTCACAACATAAGAGCCTTGCTTAGGAATAATTTTATAATCTTCCTTTACTTCAATATTAGCAGTAGGAAAGCCCAACTGTTTACCCACACCCCGGCCTTTAACAACTTTGCCTGTAAGCATAAAATTGTATCCCAAAAAAGTATTTGCTTGGTGTATTTCACCTTGATTAATTGCCTTTCTTATTTTTGTAGAGCTTACTGCAACATCATTAATATCTTGTACGGGTATTTCTTCAACACCGAAACCGTAGGCTTCGCCAAAGGCTACCAAATCATCAATATTGGCATTTCTATTTCTACCAAATCTATGGTCGTAACCAATAATTACCTTTTTCACTCTTAATTGATCTATTAAAACAGTTTTAACAAAATCCTCTGCCGATAACCTAGAAAAATCGTGTGTAAAAGCTTTAACCATTAAACAATCCAGACCTAAATCAGCTAAAATATCATGGCGCTCATCAATAGTATTTATAAGCTTAATATTCGATTCTTTTTGCAATACCATGCGCGGATGAGGAAAAAAAGTAAGAATTACAGATTGTAACCCCTCTTCGTTTGCAGTATTAATTAAACGTTTTATTATTTTTTTATGCCCCACATGAACACCATCAAAAGTACCAATGGTAACTACCGTTTGCTTATCTGGTAAATTATTTAAGTTCCGCCTTGTATTCATGCTTTTTATTTTTCATTACTACATTAAAAAACATAAAAATATGGGCGTTACCCTAAAAAGGGTCGGGCTATCCGTTACAAGTCCTCGCACCTCCTTACGTCGGGCTGTGGGCTATACACTACTATCCCTAACGTAGTTAACCACCAAGTAATTACTACTTGATGTAACCTACATATTTTATATTAATTTATTTTACACAAAACTAATTATAATGCGCCTTAAAACAAACCAATAAACCTTTAATCTAAAGTAAAATTTTGTTTAATTTGTTTAATTATTTGAGGAACCTCACTAACGCTAAAATCCAGTTGTACTAGGTAATTTGTTTTATTTAAACGAGATACTAATAAACTACCATCGTTAATTTTATAAAAACCTGTTTGGCCTTTACAATAGCACCACCTAGCAAAAAAAACGTTTTGGTCCTTTAAGTTTACAGTTTTTGTTTCTAAGTTTTCAGCATTTAATTCAATAAAAACTTCTTCTCTGTAACCACTATCTTCGTATTTAGATTCTACACCCTTTTTATATTCAAACCTTAAAACAACTCCTTTTCCCGTTACAGTTTCCAGATAGGTATGCCCAAAATCGTCTTTTTTAACCTCTAACCTGGTTTTTTTTAAAACCTCTAAAACGCAACTACCTGTATCTAGGCATGTTACATCATTCACCTCTGGAACTTTACTTACTTTAGACTCTTGCTGAGATTTACATGAAAAAAAAAGAACCAGAATTAATAAAAATTTAAAATATGTCATAACCAAATATAATATATTTCGTGCTTTCCACCTGTTATTTTTGGTAATTAAGAGTAAAAAACCTACGTTTGATTAAACCATTGTATTAATTAACAATCCCAAACTAACTAAACTTTTAAAAAAGTTATTATGAAAAAAATTATTTACGGTTTGTCATTTTTGTTGTTCACAGCTACAATTTATGCACAAAACCATCAAAATGCTTGGTCTAAAATTCCAGAGTCCAAAGCCACCATTGGGAAAAAAATGTTAAGAAAAACAGAGCCATCCTCTGCATTTTATTATCATTTAAATTTAGAGAAATTTCAAAATTCATTAAATTTTTCCTCAAAAAAATCGAACGATACAAAGACATCTCAAACCATATTATTCCCAAATAGTGAAGGCGGTTTAGATTCGTATAAAGTAATTGAATCCTCGATATTAGAAGCAGAATACCAAGTAAAGCATCCAGATATACGTACATATTCTGGATTTAACATAAATAAGCCATCATCCTTAATTAGGTTTAGTATTACACCAAACGGCCTACATTCTATGGCTTTATCTACCAAAAATGGTGCAGAATTTATAGATCCGTATACAAACAATAATACTTACATTGTCTACAAAAAAGGAGATTTACCAAGTTTAAAGAAACAATTTCAGTGCCTTGTAGAAGACAACCCCGATTTAAAAAATAAAAAATCTACTGCATCGAAAAATCCTGCAGACCGTAAATTGAGAAATTTCAGAATCGCGATAGCATCTACCATTGAGTATTCTGAATTTCATTGGAAAGCAGCAGGACTTAATGATGCGGATGCAGAAGTAGAAAAAAAAGATGCTGTACTAGCAGCAATAGTTACTACAATGAATCGCGTAAACACAATTTTTCAAAGAGATCTTGCTATAAAGATGACTTTAGTTGACAATAGTGACATTATTTTCATAACTGAAGATAACTTTTCAAATAATGATACTCGTGAGCTAATTGATGAAAGTCAATCAGTAATTGATGAGGCCATTGGTACTGCTAATTATGATTTAGGGCACACCTTTAGTACAGGGGGTGGCGGCCTAGCTTCCTTAAATTCTCCTTGTTCTCCCAATAGAAAAGCATCAGGCATTACAGGTTTATCTAATCCCGTTGGAGACGCTTACGATATCGATTTTGTAGCACACGAATTAGGTCATCAGTTTGGAGCACCGCACACCTTTAATGGTTCTACTGGAAATTGTGCGGGTCGTAACAGGAATGCAGAAAATGCTTACGAAGTTGGAAGTGGTACAACCATAATGGCTTATGCAGGTATTTGTACACCGCAAAATGTACAAGAACGAAGTGATGCTTATTTTCATCAAAAAAGTATTCAAATGATATGGGACAATATCACTACAGGAATAAGTGTATGTGGCGAACAAATCAATATTAACAATAATACTCCAACTGCAGATGCAGGATCAGACTATACCATTCCCATATCAACAGCTTTTAAACTTACAGGCAGTTCAACAGATTTGGATGGTACCAACACACATACATACACGTGGGAACAATATGATTTAGGTCCTACCGGCTTGCCAGAAGAAACAAATACAACCGGACCACTAATGCGTTCTTTCGAAGGCACATCCAATCCCGTTAGAAACATTCCTAGACTTATAGATTATCTAGCATCTGGTGGCTCCTCAACATGGGAAAAACTACCTTCTATTAATAGATCTATGACATTTGCACTTACTGTAAGAGACAACGATGTTATGGGAACTAATGGCGCAGGGCAAACCGCTGTTGATTTTATGACAGTTACTGCAAACAGTACAGACGCCTTTACAGTAGTAAATCCTGCCTCTTGGAAGCAAGGGACAACTCAAACTATTGAATGGAATGTAGGACAAACTGCAGATGTAAATACAATAAACTGCCAAATTGTGAACATTAAACTATCTACAGACAGCGGACTTACATACCCAATTACTATTGCGTCTAATGTACCTAACAATGGAACCTTTAGTTACAATATACCAGAAATGCCAGACACTACCACGGCTAGAATTTTAATTGAAGCCGCAGACAATATCTTTTACGATATTTCAGATAACGATTTTCAAATTTCTGATACACCAGATTTCTTTTTAAATAACGATACACTAAATCCAATCTTATGTGATGAAACTGAGGCCGTTTATAATTTTGATTATGTTGCAGTTAACGATTTTAACGAAAATGTAATATTTAGTGCAACCAATTTACCTAACGGTGCAGTAGCTATTTTTTCTCCAACAAATAGCACAATATCGCAAAATATAACCTTAACAATTAGAAATTTAGATAACGTACCACAAAATGATTACCAATTAACACTTACAGGATCTAGCACAACATCAACCAAAACAAAAAACAAAAATTTAGACCTTCCTTTTTTTAATTCACTTTGTGCGTCATCAGGAAATGACACATATGATACAAGCATAACAGGCGTTGAATTTAATTCAATCTCTACTACAAGCGGGAAAACAGGTTATACAGATTTTACAGGTATGGTTGCCGATGTTAACAGAAACTCTGCTTACGACATAAGTGTATCTGTTGATACTGCTGGTAATTGGACAACATCAACACTAGTTTGGATTGACTGGAACCAAGATTGTGATTTCGATGATCAAGGTGAGCTTTATGATCTAGGTACTGCATTAAATGTTGAAGATGAAGAAACGTCGTTATCGCCACTAAGCATTGTTATTCCTGAAGATGCAGTGCTAGGAAATACCATTATGAGAATATCCACTAAATACAATGGTGAAGGAGTCCCTGAATTTTGTGGAGTTGATTTTGATGGTGAGGTTGAAGATTATACTGTAAATGTGCAACCCGTATCATTATCTACTAGAACTTTTAATTCGGCAGATTTTAATGTTTCTCCTAACCCTAACAACGGAAACTTTAATGTAAGTTTAAACGGTAGTATAGTAGGCGATGTAGTATTAGAAGTTTATAACATAAGTGGACAACTTATTACTCAAAAATCTTATAATTCAACAGGTAGCTTTAATCAACAGGTAAACCTTGAATTTTTATCGACAGGTTTATATATCTTGAAAATTAGTGATGATTCGAAAAGCGCGAATAAAAAGCTAGTAATTAATTAAACGATTTAATTAATAATCAAATGAAATAACCCCATAAGCAATAATGTTTATGGGGTTATTATTTAAATGAATAAATCTAAACTACAAAACACATTAGCGCAAACAAAAGCACAAACATATATTTAGCGGATTAAACAAACACCAAATACGATTCTATAAACAAAAAAATAGGGCGAGATAATCTTTTAAAATAAACTACCATTACATACAAATTAATTGTTTCTGCAAATAAGAGGTTAGGTTTTGGCTTTTAAGCACGTAACATATTAACCTAAACAATTATAATCATAAAGCCTTATCTACATTACAAAACTCACAAAATTAATAACTTAAAAAACAATCGTATTATTAAATTGTAAAATCGTAGTTCAATACTTAATAATAAAATTAATAATAGGCTCTCCTATTTACCATTAAAAGCATTCATTGTATTACTAATTCCTGCCAAGACAAAAGACTTAATTATTTCCATACTTTGTTTAAGGCGTTCTTTAAGTTCATCTTGCTCTTCTGTAGTCCACTCCCCTAAAACGTAATCGACCTGACGACCTGTACTAAAAGCAGCACTAATACCAAACCTAAAACGATTGTATTTAACAGTATTTAATGTGTGCTGAATATCTTTAAGGCCATTATGCCCGCCATCACTACCTTTGGTTTTTACCCGAATACTCCCAAAAGGTAAATTTAAATCGTCTGTGATTACCAAAAGGTTTTCAAGTGGTATTTTCTCTTTTGTTAACCAATACTGCACAGCCTTTCCACTCAGATTCATGTAGGTACTTGGTTTTAAAAACATAAAAGTTCTTCCTTTTAATTTATAAGTAGCTACATCTCCAAGCTTTTGAGTTTCGAAAGTTAAATCTTCTTGCTTTGCAAAATAATCTAAAACTTTAAAACCTATATTGTGGCGTGTATTATCATATTTTTCGCCAATATTACCTAAGCCAACAATTAAAAATTTTTTCATAGCATTTTGTTCTTGTTTAAGTCTTTTACTTTTAAATATACTTTTTAGAAATTCTATCATGGCTCTTTTTATTTTAAAACTACCACTTTAAAATTAACCATTTACTACTTTAATAATAAATACAAGTTAATAACTGTATTAAGAAAGCCAACAGCACAACTTTTAAATATACTTTAAACTTAAAGTTAGCGCACAAGAGCTTTTGTAACCATTATTAAACAAAAAAGCATTCTGAATAAATCCAGAATGCTTTTTAATATATTGTTTTAATAACTTATTCTGCTGCCTCCGCTGCTGGAGCTTCTCCTGCTGCTTCTTCATCATCTTCATCATCTGCAACTGCTGTTCTAGATGTTTTAATTTGACAAACAACAATATTATCAGTATGTAAGAACGTGTAATTTTCGCTTGGTAATTCACCAACTGAAACTTTATCTCCAATTTTAAGAGGTGTAATATCAATCTCTATAAAATCAGGTAAATTAGCTGGAAGTGCTTTAACACGTAACTTACGATTATTCTTGCGTAAAATACCTCCATTTTTAACACCTTTAGAGTTTCCTACAAGCTGTACTGGTATATCTAAAGAAATTTCCTTATCATCGAATAACTGATAAAAATCTACGTGTAAAATTCTATCTGTTAATGGGTGAAATTGGATATCTTGCAATACCGCATGTAAAACTTCTCCGTTTGTAAGCTCAATTACAACTGTATGTGCATTTGGCGTGTATACTAATTTAGAGAAAGCTAATTCTGGTGCTGAGAAATGCACTGGCTTGTCTCCTCCGTATAATACGCAAGGAACCTGACCAGCATTACGTAAGGCTTTTGTTGACTTTTTGCCCACGCTTTCTCTTTGAGATCCGTTGATTGTAATTGATTTCATAAGTGTTATTTATATATAATTTTAATTAATACTCTTTTTTAAAAGGCTATACCTTAATGGGCTAAACCTCATTTACATTATAAACTTTGAGCTAATGGATTTATTGTTATGAACTTGACTCATAACTTCGGCAAATAAATCTGCGCAGGATAAGACTCTAATTTTATCACTTTTCTGAGTTAGTGGAATAGAATCTGTAACAATTAATTCCTCAAGTTTAGATTCCTGTAACCTTTCGTAGGCATTTCCAGATAAAATAGGATGCGTACAAATAGCCCTTACACTTAAAGCGCCTCTTTCCATCATTAAATCGGCCGCTTTAGTTAAGGTACCTGCCGTATCTACCATATCATCTACAAGTACAACATTTTTACCTGTTACATCTCCAATAAGCTCCATTAAGGAAATGGTATTTGCTTTTGCACGTTGCTTATAACAAATTACAACATCACTTTGTAAAGCTTTAGAATAAGCGTAAGCACGCTTAGAACCACCCATATCCGGAGATGCTATTGTAAGATTATCTAAATTTAAACTTTTTAGGTAAGGTAAAAATATAATTGAGCTGTATAAATGATCAACTGGTTTTTCAAAAAATCCTTGAATTTGATCGGCATGTAAATCCATTGTAATAATACGTGTTGCTCCTGCCGCTTCAAGCATTTTAGCAACTAACTTTGCTGCAATTGGCACACGAGGCTTATCTTTTCTATCCTGTCTAGCCCACCCAAAATAAGGCATAACAGCCGTAATGTGTCTTGCCGATGCACGCTTGGCTGCATCAATCATTAACAACATTTCCATTAAATTTCTAGGCTTAGGATTAGTTGATCCTATTATAAAAACACGTGCTCCTCTTATAGATTCTTCATATGATGGTTGAAACTCACCATCGCTATAAGTTGAAGTAATAACATTACCCAACTCTACACCATAAGCTTTAGCAATTTGTTCGCCTAAAGCTTTACTTTGTGTACAAGCAAAAATTTTAGCTTCTGTTTTTACATTTGGCATAGTTAACGTATTGTTTTAGAGTGCACAAGACACAGCATGTTATTATTGCAGTGCAAATTTAGACATTTATTTTAATCCGCTAAGGATATTGAGTGGTATTTTTAAGTTTAGTATGAAAAAAAAATTATACTTTTGCAACACACATTTTGCTCAAGTGGTGGAATTGGTAGACACGTCGGATTCAAAATCCGATTCTTCGGAGTGCGGGTTCGATTCCCGCCTTGAGTACTTAAACCCTTGTTAATCAATTGATTTTCAAGGGTTTTCATTTTTTGGGTGTCAATTTAGTCAACAATAATAAAAGACAGATCATGATCAAATTTTGTGGATTTTAGAATTATACAAAACTACAACCTAAAAAGGTAGATACATTCATTTCCACCCCTCTAAAACTGTGCTCTAAAAGCTTTTATTTTAAGTTACAATATCTTTAAACGAAATTCGACATAAAAAATATTAGCACATGATTAACTCTGCATTTTTTAAACTAATAATATTTTATTCGCTTTGCGCTACCATACTTTCTTGTGATACTAAGAATAATATCGTTACAAATAACCAAGAACGCAGTAGAACAAATATTAACACCAATTGGTTTTATTTAGAAAATAATACGACTAATCCCAATGAAGCTTTACAACAAACCAACTGGAACCCTATAGACTTGCCACATACTTGGAACGCTTTAGATGCCACAGATTTGGAACCTGGCTACAGGCGCTCAGGAAGTTGGTATAAAAAAGAGCTAGATATTACTACAATAGTTTCAAATAAAATTTATCAACTTCATTTTGAAGGTGTAAACATTACAAGTACCGTTTATTTAAATGGCCAAAAAGTGGATGGCCACATTGGAGGCTATATTGGTTTTAATGTAGATATAACCAATACTATAAAGGCTGGAAAAAATACAATTTTAGTATATGTTGATAATAGTTATAATCCCGAAATCATTCCATCGCAAAAAAGTGATTTCTTTATTTTCGGAGGCATTACTAGAGACGTGTGGTTAAAAACTTTTCCCGAGCAGCATATATCCAATTTAAAAATCACAACACCCAACGTTTCCAATACAAGCGTAAACTTAAATGCTGTTGTAACCATTAGCAATGCACAAACTGTTGTTAAAGTTAAAGCCACATTATTAAATGATGAAGGTAACACGATAAAGCGTGCAGAATTTGATGTGCTTAATGGGGTTTCCAAAATTAGCTTTACCGCATTAAAAAACATTAAACTTTGGGATACCGAAACACCAAACCTTTACACTTTAAACGTACAACTTTTACATAATAATAAAGTTACAGACGAAGTTTTAGATAAAGTAGGTTTTAGGTGGTTTGAATTTAAAGACCACGGTGCTTTTTACCTTAACGGGAAACGTGTACTTTTAAGAGGCACACATAGGCATGAGGAACATGCTGGTGTTGGTTCTGCCATGAGTAACGCACAGCATAGAGCAGACTTAGAACTTATAAAGGATATGGGTGCAAACTTTGTACGTTTAGCACATTACCCACAAGACCCCGAAGTTTACAAGGCTTGCGACGAGCTTGGTTTACTTGTTTGGGATGAGTTACCATGGTGCCGTGGTGGCCTAGGAAATGCAACCTGGAAAACGAATACCAAAACCATGCTTAAAGAAATTATAGAGCAAAACCACAACCACCCGAGTATTATTTTATGGTCTTTAGGGAATGAGATTTATTGGTTACCAGATTTTGAAGATGGTGATAAAAGAACCCAAATAAATACGTATTTAAAAGAACTGCATGACTATGCACACCAGCTAGACCCAACACGTAAAACAGCTATTAGAAAATATTACGAAGGCGCCGATATTGTAGATGTCTTTTCACCATCAATCTGGTCGGGTTGGTATTCTGGCAGTTATAAAAGCTACCAAAAAGCTATTAACACTTACAAATTAGAATATCCACATTTTTTACATGCTGAATACGGAGGCTCCAGCCACTTAGGTCGCCATACAGAAAACCCTATTACTGGAGAAGGAAAAATACAAGCCGATGGTTGGGAAGAAGCTATTGTACAAACCGATGTTGCTAACATTGCACAAATTGGCGATTGGAGTGAAAATTATATTGTCGATTTATTTGATTGGCACTTGCGTATTTCTGAAAATGATTCCACTTTCGTTGGAAATGTACAATGGGCTTTTAAAGATTTTGGCACACCACTTAGGCCAGAAAATGCCATACCATACATGAACCAAAAAGGATTGGTAGATCGAGACAACAACCCTAAAGATGCCTTTTATGTATTTAAAAGTTATTGGAATAAAAAAGACTTTTTTACTTATATAGAATCGCACACCTGGACCGATCGCCAAGGCCCAAAAGGAAAATCCAGAGATATTTCTGTATATAGTAACTGCCCCACAGTTGAATTATTTTTAAATGGCAAAAGTTTAGGCCAAAAACAAAGAGATACAAAACAATTCCCTGCGGCAGGCTTACATTGGAATTTAAACTTTATAAATGGCGAAAACACCTTAGTTTCTAAAGGAACAACCCCAGATGGAAAAACCGTTAAAGATGCGTTAAAAATAAATTACCGCTATGTAAAAAACACAAAAGCTAAAGCCCTAGAATTAAGCTATAAACCCCTAGATAATGGCAATTATTTAATAACTGCCACTGCAATTGACGCTAAAGGTTTAAGATGTTTAGATTATGAAGACCGTGTTTACTTTCAATGCTTATCTGGAGGTAAGACCCTTAAAAATTTAGGTACACCTACAGGAAGTGAATCTATCGAGATGGCAAACGGTAAAGCTTCTATTGAAGTAATAAAACAGAATAAAAAGAAACCTCTTGAGGTTATGGTACTTAACCAAAGTTTTAAAGGCACCTACTTAACTGTACAATAAGCTACGCATTTTTAGATCGGGTGAATATTTTATAAAACACTCAAAACCATTTAATTTTTAGACCACAAATGGTTTTGGGTATTTTTATTTAGAAATTTTGTTTTCAGTTTTAGCTTTAATATTAAACTGGTCTAAATTGTCTTTTAAACCCAAATTATTTAAAGATAGGTTGCCTTTAGCATCCAAAACAGCACTTTCCGTGGCAATAAAAATAACCCCATTATAATTTTTACTAACTAACTTCGTTATATTATCACCTAAAAAGTTACACGGTTTTTGCTCCCTCTTTCCCATAATAATCATATCTGGTTTGGCATTTATTATGTGTTTTCTAATTTCATTTTTAACATTTCCAAGTTCAAAGATTGTTTTAATATCTACACGATTTGCTTTTGAAATTGGCTACACTAATTGGTTTATTTCTTTATCAATTTTACAACAATGCTCACTAAAAATACGCATTGCCAATAACGGATTTTCTGTTTGTGCTAGCTCTGTTGCAGCTTTAACATAAAGCATTTCAACCTCTGCATTAATTTCATTTCCTAACCTTGCTGCATAATTTAGTGCCGTAATAGATTTTTCTTTTAAATCTGAAAGCACTAATATTCTATATTTATTATCTTTCATCATATTTTTAAAATTTAACACTAGTTAGAGTGGTTAAAAATGTTAATGGGCAACCATCTCAAGAGACTCAACTTTATCTATTTTTTGTTTTAAAACTGTTGTTGTCTCCGAAAGCCAATTAAAGCCTTTGCTGTATGTTTTAAATATGTTGGAATCGGTACTATCAATTACTTTTAAATACATCCACTCATTATCTAGTAACATTTGCAAATGCTTATTACTCTTTAAAATGGTTTCTACACGCTCTAAAGGCGCATTAATAATGGTAGTTAATCGTAACGGTTGGTGGTACATTTCAGTATCAGACGCTTTAAGCGATTGCAATGGCAAACCCATTTTTAAATCACCTCCATTACCTTGCACCACGCCAAACTGTCCAGTTATATTATGTGTTATTTTAGTACCACCACCAAATTTATTATTATCAATAGTACTAAAATAATAGTGATTATTAATCCATTGCGTAACTACCATTGGACCTCCCATAATCCCTGCTAGTGCAGCGCCTTTAGGATCTTTTTTCCAATTATAAGAATGTAAAAAACATCGACCATCCAAATTCATACGTGATGTTAAACTTCTTGCTCCTACAATAAAAGCGGCATTTTTAGCTAACCCCCATTCAGGTCTTGTTTCACCCCAATTTTGCGATTTTTTAATTGCCAATTCCACACTTCCCGAGGCTACCTTTAAGCGTTCTGAGGTCGCTGTTTCTTGAGCCTTTTTTAAGTTCTCTTTTAGTACAGCTAATCGTGGCACGTGTGATGCTGGTACATGAGCATCGAAAATTATAATCTCATCGGTGGTTGTATTATGCTCCGCTCCCACAAAAACTGTATCTTCAGGAATATGTATTTGGTATGTTGTTTTTAACACATCGCGTACTGCTTTATCGTTAGCCAATGTTGCTAATAACCTAGCATTATGCCTTCCTGGACTTGCAGCACAAGCACCACAATCCAAACTAGAGCCAAAAGGATTATTAGCCGTGTGGCTACCATGACCTGCAAAAATAACTAGGGGCGCAAAACTATCCCAACCCATTAAATCAAATCCAGATTTTACAATACCTACTTTTTCGTTTAAAGTAATATCTTGTTCATTTTTATCGCCACCGTTATAAGATATAATCGGTTCGCAAAAAGACTCATAATTATGCTTATTTCTATTTTTAATTTTAAAATAAGAACTAGAAGCAAAAGATTGAGCAACTAATGATAAACCATAAAAAGCTCCCGCACCTTCAACAAAACCAAAAGAAGATGGCAACATATTTTTAAGACGTGTTAAAATATGCTTTTTAGCCTTTCCTATCTTTTTATCAGCTTTAAAATCTGTAACTTTTTGAGTTAATACCTCACCTGGATTTTCAGTAATTTTATAAGGCGACCCCACAATTGGAGGACAAGATTTAATACTTATATCTTCTTGATAATGTTGATAATCTGCAGCAATACCAAAAAAACCAGCATAACCATAAGTTTCATAAAACCCGGCAGCTTCAACATGACGGCGTATTAACTCAGACCGAGTATCAATACAAAAAACAAGTTGAGCTTCGGGTAACTGACTTTTTTCAACCTTAGTAACACCTGTTATCTGATCTTGTTTTAAATCTGAAACTAATTTATTTTGAAATGTTGCTTCCCAAGCTTTTAACCATATATGCTTTAATTGTGAGATATTAACATTAGGACTAACAGTGGTATCCATTTCCAAAGGTATACCCAAGTGGTATGCTATTGTTAAACGTACTGCTAAATAATCTTCTATAGTTATAGGGAATTGTTGTTGCCAAATAGAATTGGTTGCTATTCTATGCTTAATATAGCCTGTCCAACCAGGTAGCGCTCCAATATGTGTACTAAAAATAATGTTATAATTATACACTTCTTGTTTGCTTAAAACCAACTCTAAAGCTTCAAAGCTTGTTTTAGGGAGATCTTCGACTTTAAGGTTTCCAAAGTCTTTATCATAAATCGCTAAAGCCTTCCAAGATTGGTAAAACCCTTTTTCTTTATTTGGCATTTGCCACTCAGCTAAACCTTCATCCATAAAAGCCGCTAACCATTTAGCCATTATAACATCTAAATTAGAAGTTACTTTTTTAGGCGTTGTTAACTCCTCTTTCTGCATAATGTTTAAATAAGCTTCGGCTGTTTGCGATAACTTATGCGCCTTTAACATGGCTTCTAAAACCGTGCAATCTATATCGTTATTATCAAAAGCTTGCTTAAAAATAGCTGCGCTAGGGTATGCATTAGACTTTAAAAAACGAGCAGCCTCTTGTACTGCATCTTCAAAAGGAAGTTTTTCATAGCCTGATAATGGGTTAGACGTTACAAAAGAATATAAAGGCCAAGTTGTACCTATGCGCTGTGAAGCAGCCTCGATGCTTATTGAAATTTGTTCTTGCTTAGTCATAACTTATTTTGATTTAAAATAAACAATAGATTTACTAACAGGTTGTGAAATATTCATGAGTTTTACATACAACCAAGGTACTTTCCTATAAACACCCGATAGCATAATATAAAAAGCAATTAAGAAAACAATACCAAAAACAACATGTATTGCCGTAAGAGTAATAGGTACGTTTACCATTGGCATATCTTGCATAAGCACAGTAACGCCGTTATATATTAGAGCATAAACGCCTATTCCTGCTATAATTAATAATGGTGTTATAAGAAGCTTTTGCGTAGCACCCAAGGCACCTTGGTTTAATACGTTATATACCACCTGCCCCACTGTAATAGCAACAATAAAAGTTAAAAACAAACCACTATCTAAGCCAACGCCTTTTCCTGTAACATAACCAAAAATCAAACCACCTAAAACTGCAGATATCGCAACAATAATAGTTTGTAATGGTTTTATTACCATAATATCTGGTTTTGTTGGTAATGAATTTTTAATTTCTTCTCCTGCTGAAAGAAATAAGAATGCTTTATAAAAACCATGAAGAATAAGATGTGTAACGGCAGCTGTGAAAAAACCAAGACCACACTGCATTACCATAAAACTCATTTGCGCAATGGTGGAACATGCTAATTTTTGCTTTACGTTTACTTGCATAAGTTTACTAAACTGAGCAATAATAGCTGTTAACCCACCAATAATAAAAATTAATAATAACAGGTTGGCCGAAAATAGTAGGGGGGCAAATAACGCTAGTAATATGCCTGAACCATTAACAAATCCAGCATGCATTAATGCTGAGGCTGGCGTTGGCGAAGTCATGGCTGAAAGTAACCATCTATGGAATGGAAAAATAGCGCTTTGAATAATCGCAGAAACAATTAAACATAATGCTGCAACAATAGTTATCCATTGTGGCACACCCTCTAAACTTGCTAAAATTTCATTTTTATTAAAAGAACCTGTACTGCATACCAAAAGTGCAACAGATAAAGCGAAAAAGAAAACCCCTCCTAGATAATTAAGTCTTGCAAATTTTGAAGCATGTTGAGCCTCCTTCCACTCCGAATCAATACCAATTAACTTGGCCATAATTAAGCCCATAAAAAGCCAAAAAAGAACCATTAGAACAACATGTACTGAAATAACAAACCCCATAACAGCGAATGAAAAGACTATGCAATACAAAAGGAAACTTTGCTTTCTTTTAAAACCTTTCATGTAATTAGAAGCATACATTTGAACAATAGCACTAAAAAAAGAAACAACAGACCATAGCAGCATACTAAATCCATTAATTTGAAAATAACTGCCTAGATTCCACGTTGGAAAATTAGAAAAATTAAAAATCGTTACAGCCGTGCTACCCAAAAAAATAAGCCATGTAAATGAGATTAAAAATTGAGATAAGGCCGATTTTTTGTTTAGGCTTTCTAAATGCTTTGTAGTTGACATAAATGAAAATCGTTTTATTTTGTAAAATTTGAAATTTTGAAATTTGGCCATTAAAAACCTGTACAAATGTTAAAAAACCATTTCATTTATTTTTATTTATATATTAAATATTAATCATAAATACAATTTATAAATCAACACAACCCCTTACCGTTGCTAAGATTGCACAAAAAAAAAGGACACTAATTAGTGTCCTTTTTTGTTTAATTTTAATCTAAATTTTAAAAATCCTTTAAAATTTTCAAATCCTTAGCTATTATCCAACCTACTTTACCATCAGTTAGTTCTATTTTTTTCCAATCTTCTACGGTATCTATAACCTGAACTTTGGTGCCCTCGTGCAGGTTAAAAGACACCTCACTGCGCAAATTAGGTTCTGTTTTAATTTTAGATTCTTGTGCAAATATTATAGCAGGATTATTATTTTTATCTAAATTATACTTACAAAAAGCAAAAGCCAACGCTATAAATACGCCTAACAAAACCACATTACTTCCTATAAAAATAACACGTTTGCTAATTGTAGAATAAGCAAAATAGTAGCCTAAAAAAAGTAAAACAAAACAAAACACAAGTACCACAGCCAATATAGCCCATGCATCAAAAGACATTTTATTACTTGTTTTATTAAGTAAATTCGAGAAACCTACATCAGGAACCACATCAATAGCATCAATAGTCATATTATTAGCAAAAGCTATATTTCGCTTAATATCTGTATCCTTAGGGTTTAATAATAATGCCTTTTCGTAATAATAAATACTGGATGCTACATTACTAAGTTTGTAATGCGCATTGGCTAAATTAAAATACAAATCTGCCGAGTGTACATTGGTTTCTAAAATAGCGTTATAATAATCAATGGCTTCGGTATATTTGCCTTCATTGTAAAATGTATTTGCCTTTTCAAATAATTCTTCATTTTGGGCAGTCAACCCAAAGCAGAACAAAAACGATAGTATGTAAAATATAGTCTTCATATTAGCGGGCTTGTTTATCAATTAAAGCAATAGTTTTTGCAGCTTTATTATAATCCTCTTGCATGGCCACAATATCAATAGGTGTGTATCGTGCTAATTCACAGCTTTCTAAAATTCCTTCAAAATCGTTTACTACTGCATTCTCTACACTTTTACCTTTTAGGAAAACACGTATTTTATCTTTACTTAAATCGCTTGTTTCAATACGTAGTTTGGCTTTTAAATAATTATGTAAGGCCTTTTCTAGAGCGATATAAAAAGCTTCTTTTTCTCCTAACGATTTTTTAGCGCTACTCAAATATTTACGTGCTAACTTATTGGCTTTTCTTATTTTGTTACCAGAAGCATCGGCTTCTCTATTGGCTTTCTTTTTACGTATTAATATAGCTAATGGAATGGCCAAAAAAGGACATAATAGCAAACTCCAAAAAAGATTAGTTTTAAAAAAATATCTATCCTTTAAAGGTTTAAAATTAGTATTTGTTTTTATGAATGCGAATTGATCACTATTTAAAACAACGGCTTGCTTACTATTAGATAACGAACTATTTCCGGGTGAAGACACAGGGACCGCAGGACCATTAAGAACATTGATAATAATTTCATTAGAAGTTAATCTCTTATAACTTTCAGTTTTTAAATCGAAATACGAAAACGATATGCTTGGTAGCGGATATTTACCTTTAAATTGTGGAACCACAGTATACGTATCTTCAATGCTACCTCGCATACCAGATAGGTTGGTGTTCACATTTTCTTTATGTTCTGGTTCATAAACCTCTAACGAACTTGGTAGAGTAACTTTAGGTAATTTAAATAGTTTTAAGTTACCATTACCTTTTACCCTCACTTTTAATTGAAAAGATTCTGTAGCATCAAGCTCTGTTTTTGAAGGAGATACACTTAAACGAAAGCTCCCAACAGCACCAGTAAAGTCTACCGGTTTACCAGCTTCTGGCAATGCTTTTACGTTAATTGTTTTGTTACCAGCAGAAACCGTTCTACTAACTCTTGTCATTAAAAAACTTCCAAAAATATCGCGTCGCTTAGATGGCACTCTCATTGAAAGATCCAATGTTAGTGGTTCAATATTAAGTTTTCCAGTTTTTTGAGGATACAATACCGTTTTTCTTAAAACTAAATAACGATACTCCTCGCCCTTGTAAGTACCGTTTTGCACCTGTTGGCCTTGGGTATTTATATTCTGGCTCCAAAAATCGTTATACCGTGGTATGTCTATTTCATTCCAATTATCAACTGCTATTTTGGGCGATACATACAATTTATAAACAACTGTAATAGCTTCATTTAAATAAGGACTAGTTTTGGATATTTCTGCTACTAAATGAATATTTTCTGACGCTAGATAATTTGGGTCATTTGGATCTTTTGGCTTATCAATAGCAGCCGTCACTTGAATTTTTATGGGTGTTGTTTTATATATTTCATTTTTTATATTTATAGTCGCCTGTGCTAGGGTAAAATTACCACGCTTTGTTGGCGCTAAAAAGTAGGTATATGTTTTTTTATAAGATCGTACACCATTTATCCAGGAATTACTAACCGATTGATTTGGGCCACCTATAACAGTGAAATTTGCAAAATTTGGTGGGTTAAAATTATCCCCATCTTGATTCATTTCAAAATCAATACGCAAGCGCTCGTTTACACCAAGCTTCGTTTTACTTACCTTAGCCTCAAATTTTACTTGTCCAGAAACTATACTTGAAATAAGTATAAATAATAATGTTATATGTTTAATTGAATTCATAAATTAATGAGCAATGATTAACGACCACTTGAAACTGCTATAACACACTGTTTACCAATCTTTTTCTGTTTTTACTTTTACTCCCTTTTGTTTTTCAGCATTCATTTTGTCTTGAACTTTCTTTTCTTGATTATTCATGGCTTCTAACAAATTTTTTATTTGCTGTGGTGATAATTGTCCTTGCTGTGGTTTAGGCTGCTGCTTTTCCTTTTCCTCATCATCCTTTCCTTTATCTTCTTTTTCATCTTTAGGCTTTCCTTCGTCATCTTTTTTCTCGTCCTCCTTCTTTTCGTCGTCGCCCTTATCTTTCTTTTCGTCTTTATTGTCGCCTTCCTTGTCTTTATTATCGTCGTTTTCCTTTTTATCCTCGTTTTCTTTGTCGTCTTTATTATCCTTATCCTCCTTATCCTTATCGTCTTTATTTTTGTCTTGCTTATCTTCTTGTTCTTTTTGCTTCTTTTTCGCTAAAGCCAAATTATAGCGTGTTTCATCATCTGTAGGATCGTTTCTTAAAGCTTGTTTATAAGCATCAACAGCTTCTGCAAATTTCTGATTTTGCATTAGCGTATTTCCTATGTTATGGTAAGCAAGATGTTTTTCTTGTTTCGTATTAGCTGCTATTGCTGCCTGTTGATGCCTGTAAAGTGCCTCCTCAAAATTCCCTTTTTTGTAATAACTATTTCCAAGATTATATGTGCCTGCCATATTTGAAGCTTGTTTTGAAATGGCTTTTCGGTATTCCATCTCGGCAGCAACAAAATCATCTTTTTCAGCTAACGAATTTCCTTCGTAAATAAAATTATTCGCTTTTTTAAACGCCAATAGTTGAGCGTTATTGGAACTTTGAGCTACAGAAATCCAAGCCGAAAAAACTAATACAACTGTTACTAAATATTTCATTTTTTTATATCTAAAGTATAAATTCTTTACTGTTTTATCCGTTAAGGAATTTGTAAAATTACTTTTTAAGCGTTTTCATTAAATAAATTCATTTTTTTCAACCAAGCTGTTTTTCGTTCCAAAAGAAAAACATCTAAAAGCAAAAGGAAGATACCAAAGCCTAAAAACCATTGAAATTGATCCTTAAAATCTGCAAACTGCTTTGCTTCAAATTCTGTTTTATCCATGGTATTTAAAATTTCTCGAATATTAGCTACAACATCTTTGGTGCTATTACCATTAATGTACACACCATTAGCTTCTGTTGCGATATTCTTAAGGGTTTCTTCATTTAATTTTGTAATTACGGTTTCGCCTTGATTATCTTTTTTATAATTTAAAATTATACCATTTCTTTTCTCTGGAATAGGCCCACCTTTTATATCGCCTACACCAATAGTAAAAATTCTAATACCCTCTTCGCTTGCTTCCTCGGCAACCTCGGCCGCTTGTTCACTATGGTCTTCACCATCGGAGATAATTATAAGTACACGATTGGTCTGCTCTTGGTTATCAAAATATGTTTTTGCTAGTTTTATCGCTTCATCAATTGCTGTACCCTGTGAGGACATCATATCGGTATTCATGCTTTGTAAAAACATTTTAGCAGATGCATAATCTGTTGTAATAGGAAGCTGCGGAAATGCTTTTGCTGCGTAAGCTATAATACCCACACGATCGCTTGCAAGATTATTTATTATTTGCGTAACTAACTGTTTAGATTTTTCTAATCGGTTTGGTGCAATATCCTCGGCCAACATACTTTTAGAAACATCTAAAGCAAAAACAATATCTACACCTTCGCGCTTTACCGTTTCTAGTTTGGATCCTACTTTAGGATTTACCAAGGCAATAACTAAGCAAACAAAAGCTATTATTAGAACTATAATTTTCAAAACCGACTTAAATACGGATCTGTTAGGGCTTAATCGCTTTAACAACTTCGTGTCTGCAAACTTTTTTTGCGTTCTATATCTCCAAAATTGAAGCAGCAAAAAAAACAAAATTATTACAGGAACACTACTTAGTGCCCAAAACCATATTTTTTCTTCTAGTTGAAACATTTTAAATGTATAGTTGTTTTTTATTTATTAGTTTAAACAAAACTCCTAAAAATAGTATAGCGTAAAAGCAATTCCATAAGTAATAATAGGCCGGCTAAAATAACAAATGGTCTATATTTCTCTTGGTAATTGTAGTACTTAAACTCTTCTATTTCTGTTTTTTCAAGTTTGTTTATTTCTTCGTAAATAGCTTCAAGTTTTTTATTATTTGTGGCTCTAAAATATTTTCCGCCGGTAACCTCTGCAATTTCTTTTAATAGTTTTTCGTCAATTTCTACTTGAATCCGAGCATATTGAAAATCGCCGTTTGCTCTTAATGCCACAGGCGATAGTGCCATACCGTTAGTACCCAACCCTATAGTATATGTTTTTATATTATACTCTACAGCCAGCTCACTTGCTATTTTAGGGTCTATAAATCCAGAATTATTTACACCGTCGGTTAATAAAATAATAACTTTACTAGAAGCTTTACTATCTTTCAACCTGTTTACTGAAGTTGCCAATCCCATACCAATAGCAGTGCCACCTTCAATAATCGAATTGTATTGTATGCTTTGTAAAGACCGGATTACAATATTTTTATCGCTAGTAATGGGTGTTTTTGTATAACTTTCGCCGGCATATTCCACCAAACCAATTCTATCATTTGGTCTTCCTTTAATAAATTCTGCAGCTACTTTTTTAAGAGCATCTAAGCGATTAGGTGATAAATCTTTAGCCAGCATACTTGCAGAAACATCGATGGCCATAACAATATCGATACCCCTTGTGGTTTTTGTTTTTGTGGACACATCTACAGATTGCGGTCTTGCTAATGCCAATATTAATAAAGCTAAAGCAACGATACGCAAAGCAAATAATACAGGTCTAAATTTTGGTAACAAGGATGGCGTAATTTTAAACCCCTTTAGGCTCGACATTTTAAGCTCGGCAGTTTGGTTTTTTTGTTTAAAAATGTACCACAGCAAAGCCAATGGAAGCGTTAGTAACAGCCAAAAAAACTCTTTATTTACAAATTCAATGCCCTCTAACATTATTCTTCTTCTGGTTTAAGTTCAACGGAATTTAAAATACGCTCTACCATTCGGTCTGCGTAAGCATCATCTTCTTTCCAAGATAATGCAATAATTTGCACCACATTTTCGGTATTAAAAGCCAATAGTACATATTTACCATTACCTAAACGCTCTGTACCAGGTAAAGGCATTTGCAATGTTCCGTACACTTTTAAACCTTCTGCGCCATTGGGAGTTTCGAATTTTTCATTTTTAGTGATAATATTTTGGGCTCCTGCAGATTCGTAGGTTTTTAAATTCCCATCAATAACTTGTTGTAAATCTATTTTTTGATCGCCAAGATTTTTATATTTTGTGGTTGCGACAACTACATTAAATTTATCTATTAAACTCCCGTAAGTAAAAACAGTAATATCTACTTGTGCAGCTGCCTCTTCTGGCAGCCCAGGGTCTGTACGTTTTAAAACCTTAGGGGTTGAGATTGTTACAGGCGGAAATCCATAGGCACTTGTTACCCAATCGCTTTCTAGTAATTCCTTACTATCATGACCAATTATGGTATCCTTAACTAAAGTAAAGCCATATTTAAAGGATAAGACTGCTAATGTTGTAAATATTAAAAAGATACTAATACCAACTGTAAGCCATATTTTATTACGTTTCTTTTTGGTCTCTTGCGCTGCTCTATATTTTTCATCTAAAAGTTTTTCCTCTTCTGTGGGTTCTGGAAGTGCTTCTTTAACATGGTCTATTTCTAAATCGATCGTATTTCTATCAATTTTAGCTAGCTCGATATCTGGCGCAGATTTGGCAAATTTTACTAAATCTGCACGTTTTAATATACTTTCAAGATTCTTTATATCTTCTTTACTTAAATCTACTTGATTCGCATCTTTAAGAATATTTAAGCGCATAATTAACTCATCGGTTGTACTTTCTAAAGCTTTATCATAAACCTTTTCATCAAGATATTTTCTAATTATAAATGTTAATTCAGAATAATAATCTTTTAAGTTCTGGTTTTTTAAATACGCGCTTTCGTCCAAATTCCTTAACGCTAATTTTGCCCTATCATAAGGCGGCAACAAGGCTATTTTTTGGTCTTCTGTTAAAGGTTTTTTACGCCAAATAAACCAGAATAATAAAAAAGCAACAAGTGCAATAATAATTAGGGTTAAAACGACATACTTCCACCAATCGCTTCCACTTTTTTCAACACCAATAATTGGCTTTATATCATAAATTCCTTGAGTGGTATCAACAACAACGTTGTTAACTTCTACCATTAAAGAATCTGTAAAAAACGTTTTTTCGCCAATAATTATTTTTTGTCTAGGTATGGTATATTTTCCGGAGTCGAATTGGGTTAACCCGTATTTTTTAACCAGATTAAATTTATCTTTATTTTTAAGCGTATCCACATCGTAAGATGCAATCATTTCCAAGGGTGAAAATGTTTGTCCTTCGGGAAAAACAACTAAATCGTCGGTTTTGGATTCAACTTGTATATAATACGTAATTTGCTCACCAATTTTTATGGTTGTAGAGTCGATGGTGGACGACACCTGAGCGAACAACGGTGTAGAAAAAAGTGTAAAAACTAAAAAAGAAAGAACAATATGTGGTTTTTTAAAGCCCAACATCTTCATACCGGTATTCCTAATTCGTACTTTATTATGTTTTTTCATATTTAAAATTTCCATACTTCTAACAGCCTAAGTAGTGCTAATTAACCTCTCCGTTTAAAATATCCTAAAAGGGTTTTCACATAACTTTCACCAACACGACAATCTATAGCTCCTGCGCCGGTTTTTGTAAAACTCTCTTTGTAGTAGGTTACCTTTTCGTTATAAAATTTACTGTAATTGGCACGCACTTTTTTAGAGGAGGTATTTACTAACATTAACTCGTTAGTTTCTTCATCTTGCATTTGTACAACACCTAAATTGGGTATGGCTTCTTCGCCTTTATCATAAACACGTATACCTGTAACGTCGTGCTTTTTAGCCACAATCTTCATGGTTTGGTGATAATCGTCTGTAATAAAATCTGAAAGCACAAATACAATGGCTTTTTTCTTCATTACATTTTGCATAAACTTTAAAGCTTCCGCTAAATTGGTATTCCTACTTTTTGGTTTAAATTCAATTAACTCCCTAATAATGCGAAGCACATGAGAACGTCCTTTTTTTGGCGGAATGTATAATTCTATTTGATCTGAAAATAAAATAAGACCAATTTTATCGTTGTTTTGCGTTGCTGAAAACGCTAAAGTTGCAGCAATTTCGGTAACTACTTCGTTTTTAAACTGCTGCTCTGTACCAAATAACTCAGAACCTGAAACATCAACCATTAGCATCATGGTTAACTCGCGCTCTTCTTCAAACACTTTTACATAGGGTTCGCTATATCGTGCAGTAACATTCCAATCTATATTCCTAACATCATCACCAAATTGATACTGCCGTACTTCACTAAAAGTCATACCACGTCCTTTAAATGTAGAGTGGTATTCTCCTCCAAAAATATGATCGGACAAACGACGTGTCTTAATCTCTATTTTCCTTACTTTTTTTAGTAATTCTTTAGTATCCATTTTGCTTTTGCCACCCCACTCTTAAAAAAGAGCAGGGCTTTTAAAATTAAATTTTAATTGCCTTTGTTAAAACCTTTCCTTTTTATTAAAAATTTTAGAGTGGTCTTATGGGACTTCTATTTCGTTTACTATTTTATTTATTATATCTATTGATGTGATATTCTCTGCCTCAGCTTCGTAAGTAATTCCTATTCTGTGCCTTAACACATCATAAACTACAGCACGCACATCTTCGGGGATTACATAACCACGTCGCTTTATAAATGCATAACATTTTGCCGCTGTGGCCAAGTTAATACTTCCACGAGGCGAAGCTCCAAAAGATATTAAGGGCTTTAAATCTGAGAGTCTATATTTTTCTGGATAACGTGTGGCAAAAATAATATCTAAGATATATTTTTCAATTTTCTCATCCATGTACACCTCACGAACAACCTCTTGCGCTCTTAATATTTGACTTACAGATACTACAGGGTTTATTTTATCCCAAGCGCCTTTTAAATTCGCTCTCATAATTACCTGCTCGTCTTCAATTTTAGGATAATCAATGACTGTTTTTAGCATAAAACGATCTACCTGCGCTTCTGGTAATTGATAAGTCCCTTCTTGCTCTACAGGATTCATCGTTGCCATTACTAAAAATGGTTTTTCTAATATAAAAGTTTCATCGCCAATAGTAACTTGTTTTTCTTGCATAGCTTCTAACAAAGCAGACTGCACCTTTGCAGGAGCTCTGTTAATCTCATCTGCAAGTACAAAATTAGCAAATATTGGACCCTTTTTTATAGAGAAATCATTTAGCTTCATATTATAAATTAAGGTACCTGTAACATCAGCAGGTAATAAATCTGGCGTAAACTGTATTCTACTAAAACTACCATCAACAGCTTGTGCTAAAGTATTAATAGCTAGTGTTTTTGCCAATCCAGGAACACCTTCTAATAAAATATGGCCGCGGCCTAATAAACCAATAAGCAAACGCTCAATCATGTGTTTTTGACCCACGATGACTTTATTCATCTCCAACATTAGTAAATCAACAAAAGCACTTTCTTTTTCAATTTTTTCGTTAATTGACTTTATATCAATTGCACCTGTTTCTTCCATTATATTATTTATTATTAAAAGCTAAAATTTACAGTTAACACTAATGCTTTGCAAATTGTTATTTTTTTTTTAAGAATGCTGTTAAAAAATGGTTAAAAATGCTAGTCTAATAATTCTCGAAATATTCAGTAACAGCATAAATTACATCCTTAATTTTAAAAAAAATGAGATTTCATAGTTTATAAACCATGCATACTAAAATATTGTTGCAGTAGCTTTAGAAAGGTTCTAAAAAAAAGTTACAAAACAAATTATTACTCCATGTAAAATAGCGATAAATCAACACAACCAAATTTCACCAAGTTATGCAGCATGCCCAAACCCAACCATTATTATAGCATCCTAATAATAAAAAGCTTTATTGTACATAAATTATTTTTCTATAAATATTTGCTGAATAACAAAAATCTTAAAGACACTTAGCAGGAAGGTACTAAATTGACAATAAGGCCTAAAACGTATTAAATATTTAAGAAAGACTAGACACCATGGTCTATCTATTTATATTTTTTTTAAGAACAAAAAAATAATAACACAGACTTACGCGTTAAAAACACAACGTACACCCAATAAAACGTACATTTTATCCTATTAAAGTATAAAATTTTAGTTAGCTCTCAAGCACTATAACGTTTTAGTACCTTTTAATATCAACATTATGCTAAAGGTTATCGAACTAAATTTTATAAATATTATATTTGCAACTTACTTAATAAGTTATGCCTAAACACAAACTTATTCTCGATGATACTTTTAACGAAACCCGATACACGTTAATAGCAATACACTGCGAGGCAGAAGATTACCGACTAGCGTACCTGCTAAACAAATTTTTGAGTATTAGGCTATCGCGAAAAGCGGTCGACTTAGATTTTAAAAACGGGCAGACATCTTATGCTATTTACGAATGGCAAGACAAAAATGAACTAATAACATGGAGCTTAGTTTCAAATATTTATAAAAAAAGCCAACTCCAAAAAGTAGATAAACCGTCGTTATTCGACAACCAAGAAAAAATAACCAAAGTATTTCAGTTATTACCAGAGTATCAAACTGTAAATTATTTTTTAAAAATAGATAGTAAATTCAGTTTTATTAAGTCCGAAAATGTTCTAGAGCGTATATTAAAAACACCTAGAATTATAACTGCATATAGTTTAGACCCTAGTATATTGAAATCAAAAGATAATTTAATTTTTAACTAATGTCAATAGATAAAAAAACAAAAATAGTAGCAACCCTAGGGCCAGCAACTAGCACGAAAGAAGTTTTAAAAGGCATGCTTGAAGAAGGATGTAATGTTTTTAGAATAAACTTTTCGCACGCCGATTATGAAGATGTAACGGCGCGTATTAAAATGATACGCGAACTTAACGAAGAACATGGTTTTACAGCATCTATTCTAGCCGATTTACAAGGGCCAAAACTTCGTGTAGGCGTTATGGAAGATGATGTTATTGTTAACCCTGGAGATGAAATTATTTTTGCGACTGGCGAACGTTTTGTAGGTAATAAAGATCGTGTTTACATGACTTACGACCGGTTTCCGCAAGATGCCAAACCAGGAGAGCGCATACTTTTAGACGATGGCAAACTACTATTTACAGTAGTCTCCACCAACGGCACGTCTGAGGTAAAAGCTAAAGTAGTACAAGGTGGACCTTTAAAGTCTAAAAAAGGGGTAAACCTACCAAACACAAATATTTCACAACCAGCATTAACCGAAAAAGACATTGAAGATGCTATTTTCGCTATAAGTTTAGATGTTGACTGGATAGCCCTTTCCTTTGTACGTCATGCAGAAGACCTTATACAATTACGCGATTTAATATTAAAACATGGTGACCATAAAATACCAATTATAGCGAAAATTGAAAAACCAGAAGCCGTAGAAAATATCGATAAAATTGTTGCACACTGCGATGGCTTAATGGTAGCTCGTGGCGATTTAGGAGTAGAAGTTCCCGCTGAGGAAGTGCCACTAATACAAAAGCAATTGGTATTACGCGCTAAAAAAGCAAGAATTCCTGTAATTATTGCAACGCAAATGATGGAAACTATGATAGATAGTTTAACCCCTACCCGTGCAGAAGTAAACGACGTTGCTAACTCTGTAATGGATGGTGCCGATGCTGTAATGCTTTCAGGCGAAACATCGGTAGGGCAGTATCCTGTGCAAGTTATAAGGCAAATGGCTAATATTTTAAAAAACGTAGAAAACTCAGACTTAATTCAAGTTCCGCAATTACCACCACACATACGTACCAAGCGCTTTATAACTAAATCGATATGCTACCACGCCGCTAATATGGCTAACGAAATTAATGCCAAAGCAATATCAACACTTACCAATAGTGGGTACACGGCATTCCAAATTTCAGCATGGCGACCATCATGTCATATTTTAGTATTCACATCAAACAAACGAATTTTAACACGTTTAAGCTTACTGTGGGGGGTGCAAACGTTTTATTACGACAAGTTTGTAAGTACCGACGAAACTATTGAAGATGTAAACGCCATAGCTTGTAAAAAAGGTTTTTTAGAAGTTGGTGATATGCTTATTAGTTTAGCAGCCATGCCAGTAAAAGAAAAAGGCATGGTAAATACATTACGTGTTAACGAAATTGAAACATGTAACTTTTAATATTATACTATTTTGGGCGTTACCACCCGAAAAGGGTCAGGCTATCCACTATATCTTTTAAATAAAAAATCCTGCAATAAAAATTGCAGGATTTTTTATTTAAAAGGATACCGTTCCTATCCCTAACGCATATGTAACTTAATTTACAAAACGACATTATATGCATAACGAAGATTTTTTTACAAAAATTACAGACAAAAAAACATGTTAAACCCATATAACACACTTTTAATCGAGTATTAAATGTGGTTAATTTAAATGATACTACTTTTATAATATACAGGATAGATTATTTTAGTTTTAAACTAAAATACCCCCGTAATATGAGGTTTTAATAAAAAAAATAAGATTAAGCTTTTTAAACGTATAATTGGCATAACAATATATTTACGCTAATCAAATACGCTCAATTTTAATAAAATTATTCTAATGCATAATTTACAACGTTATCTTGGATTTGCAATATTCTGCATCACAGTAACATGCATTTTGTTATATAACACTTATGCGTTTATAGGAGAAGATTTTTATTGGATCCACCTAATCAACTATCTATTAATACCCTTTATTACAGCTTATTACTTACTTTACAAAAAAATAAAAGAAAAGCTATTTTCACTATTTTTAATAAGCTATAGCCTTGCTAACATAATAGGCTTAGTAGCAGATATTATAATAGTTTATAAATACTTGGAACTTATGCAAGTTGATGTTTATATTGTAAATGGACTTTACCTTATATCGTATATATTTTTAATTCTCATTATAATAAAATCGCTTAATTTTTCAATTTTAATAAAAGATTTCAAAATATATCTAATCGTTCTAAGTATTTTAGATATTTACCTAGTATACTTTATACTAAAATTAATATCAGCTTCTTATATTAACATAAGTATGTTTATTTTAGAATTCATGTACAATACGGTGCTAGTACTCCTTTTATCATTATCTGCACTAAGATACTTTTATAACGACGACAAAAAAGCGTTATACCTCTTTATAGGAGCGCTACTAATTATTTTTGCTGAAGTAGCAAGCATTGCCTTTATATATATAGAAAATAGAGTTTTCCTAAGACTTGCGCCCATCGTCCTTGCTACACTTGCTTTTTATTTCTTTTTTCAGCAATCTAAATTACTAGACACAACAAAGGAATAAAGCAAGAATATAAACAGCAACCTTGCGCTTCTTTTCCTATCAAAAGGATTTTAAAGTAATGTTTCATGAATAATAAAAAGTAAAATATTTATTTTTTTAGGCACTTTGTTACAAATTACTTTTACAATCCTACAAAACAACGAACACACCAATGTCTAAAAATTCTAGACTAAGTAGTATCCATTAAGTCAGTTCAAATCTTGCTTTATAAATAATCAAAATTTTTCCAAAAAACACACATAATATCAGCTTAACAAACTTAATTTAATAATGTAATTATAGGTATTACATTAATTATACAAATCACTTGTTACCTACTGATTTTAAGAAACATATAAATAACAACAGATATTAACTGCCTTATTTTGATAATATAATTAAGCAAATTAAATTTTAACGTAGTATTATGTCGCTTTAACCTATAACTTTGTCTAATATTTAATACCATATATCGTTAATTGTAACTTTTTTCATATATTAAATAAAACAAGAAACATTATGAAATATTTTCTACTATTATTTATCCTACCAAATTTCATGCTTATAGCTAATAGTCAAACAAACTCTGGCGAAGGCACCTATTATGCTCCAATAGATGGAACAAATTCTGGCAACTGCTCTATTTATGTAGAAAAAGGCGATTTAATGTATTGCGCCTTAAACACCATAGATTATAATGATGCAGCTCCTTGTGGCGCATATATAAAAGTTACAGGGGTAAAGGGCTCTGTAGTTTTACAAGTTGTAGATAGCTGCCCCGAATGCCTCAAAGGTGACGTGGATATGACGGAAGAGGCCTTTTCTATGATCGATGAAGTTATAAATGGCCGTGTACCGATAACTTGGGAATTCGTAGATAAACCAAACGATAAAACTGTTAAACTTGAGTTTAAAGAAGGGTCTTCACAATACTGGACCGCTATAAAAGTTTTTGATATAAAAAACGCCTTACAATCTTTAGAATATTTAAACGCCAATGGCAATTGGGTTGCTATGGAGCGTAAGTCTTATAACTTTTTTATAGAGCCCGATGGTGTTATGTCTCCTATGACGTTAAGAGCAACATCTGTAAAGAATGAGGTTATAATTATGGAGAACATATCATTAACATTTAACACTATAGATACAAAACAACAATTTGGAGACGATATTGCGCTAAGCACCTTAAGTCCTAAAACATCTAGTAAACCTATTTCCATTTACCCAAACCCAACTAATGGGGTAATTAATATTAGTGGATCTTTAAATAAAAAATGGACTTTATACAACACGCATATGCAGCTTTTAAAACAAGGTCTATCTAAAAACATAGATATTACAAGTTATAATCCTGGTGTTTATTTTTTAAAAATTGACAACGAACCTAATTGCTATAAATTATTAAAAATATAGCCCCTATAACTACTAAACTTAAAAACCAAATTTTAATTGTACACTAACTTTTTTACTAGTTTTTAATTTTTGTTTTTTTTCAGTATTTAAATTGGATATCGAAATACCTAATAGCCTTACAGAATTAGTTAATTTTTCTTTGTACAATAAATCTTTAGTAGTCTCTAAAATCAAATCCTTATTACCCACGTAGTAAGGAAGAGTTTTACTTCGGGTTTGCAATGTAAAATCGCTGTATTTAATTTTTAAAGTTACGGTTTTTCCTGCTACTTTATTTTTTAATAAACGCCGAGAAACCTCTTCGGCAATATGCTTTAATCGATCTAATAAAAATATCTCGGAAGATAAATTTTCACTAAACGTACATTCCGCAGCTAAACTTTTACGAGTGCGCTGCGGTTTTACTTCACTATTATGAACACCCCTTACCGTATTGTAATAATAACCTCCAGATTTACCAAAATTCTCCACTAAATAAGCTAGCGTTTTATGCTTTAAATCAAGCCCTGTATATATTCCTTTTTGATACATTTTATCTGCAGTTACCTTTCCTATACCATAAAACTTTCTAATATCCAAAACTTCCAAAAATTGAATAACCGCTTCTGGATTTACTGTTTTTTGGCCATTAGGTTTATTATAATCACTCGCTACTTTAGCTATAAACTTGTTAATAGAAATTCCTGCAGAAGCCGTAATTCCAATATCTTGCAAAATACGCGCTCTAATTTCCTGAGCAATCATAGAGGCGCTAGGATTTCCTTTTTTGTTACTAGTAACATCCAAATACGCTTCATCTAACGATAGCGGCTCAACCAAATCTGTATAATCATAAAATATTTTTCTAATTTTTTCAGAAATTTCGCGATAGCGTTCAAAATTAGGCTTTACAAAAATAAGATGTGGGCATAATTTCAAGGCTAAACTTCCAGACATTGCGCTTTTAACTCCAAATTTCCTAGCCTCATAACTAGCAGCACTTACCACACCTCGATTACCTCCGCCACCAACAGCTATGGCTTTTCCCTTAAGGTACGGGTTGTCCAATTGCTCAACAGAAGCATAAAAAGCATCCATATCTACATGAATAATTTTTCGTAAGGGTAAATTTGCAGACATAATGTAAATTTATAAATTCCCCAGAAGTACAGAATCAGAATTGATAATAATTACAGTAAATTTGAAATATACAAAAAATTCCACTTTTTTATAACTAATACAATGATAGAAATAGAGCGTAAATTTTTAGTAAAATCCGAAGATTTTAAAGCAGAAGCATTCACATCTACTTCAATAAAGCAGGGATATTTAAACTCACACAAAGCAAGAACTGTAAGAGTTAGGCTTAAAGGCGAAAGAGGTTTTTTAACTATAAAAGGTGCCTCATCAAACAATGGGCTATCGCGCTTTGAATGGGAAAAAGAAATATCAAAAACAGAAGCTACGCAATTATTAAGCCTTTGTGAACCAGGAGCCATCGATAAAATACGTTACGAAGTTAAAATGAAAGAACATATTTTTGAAATAGATGAATTTTTTGGAGAAAATATGGGCTTAATTATTGCTGAAATTGAATTAAACACAGAAAATGAAGCATTTGAAAAACCGAAATGGCTAGGTAATGAAGTTACAGGTTTACCGAAGTATTATAATTCTCAATTAAGTAAAAAACCTTATAAAACGTGGGTACAAAATGAGACCAACAAATAGAACCTTATGAGAAAAAAACTAATAATTTTATTAATTAGTACTGCATTATTTACTTGCAAAGAAAGACTAAAAGAAACGATTGTACCACATGAAGTAAATAAAACAGCTAACACATTAAAAAAAGTAAGCGATTCCACTACTAAGCCATTAAAAGATAATGTTTTAAAAGAAGCGACAAAGACAAGGCAACAAATAAAACAAGAATTAAACTTAAAAGGTTTTAAAACCTACGATTATATCGATAAAAAAACAAACGACACCATTTTAATACAACAGTATTTTATGGCTATTTTAAAACGCGGATCTATTCGTGGATTAAACGAGGAAGAGGAAGAAGAACTTCAAAAGTTTCATGTAGCACATTTAAAAAAAATATACAGATTAGGTTACGCAGATATTGCAGGCGCTTTTGGCGACGATGGGTATTACGGTGGGGTTACAATTTACAATGTACCAACATTAAAGATGGCCGATAGCTTAGTAAAATCGAACCCTATGGTTGCCTCTGGCCGTTTAGAGATTGAAATACACCCATGGTGGGCACCAAAAGGATTTCACTTAAGATGATAAAAGAACTACGTACTACTTTACAAGAAAAATAAATTATAATTATAGAGCGCGTGTATTAATATTTTATTTTAACCATTAAGATAATATTAAAGAAGAAGAAAAAAGTAAGAACTGCAAAATAAAAATAAATTATGCTAGTTATAACTTAATACGAATTGATCTAATTTCAACTCAAACAACTAGATAATATATTAAAATTTCACATATTTATGAAAATTTATAAAACAAAAACACGTTACCTTTTATTATGTTTAATTTTAATAACCTGTATAACATCGTGTTCCAAAGATAACACTTCAGAAAATAATAAAAATTTAGAAACACTTTCCATTACAGACGAAATACTACAATTGGTAAACAAACACCGAGCAAGCATTGAACAACCTCCACTACTTGTAAATATTCTAGCAAAACAACTTGCTGAAGAGCATACAGCATACATGATTAACGAAAAAGAAATTAGCCATTTTAATTTTAATAATAGAGCCAACATATTAATTAACGAAGCAAACGCAATAAGCGTAGGTGAAAACGTAGCATATAAACAACAGTCTGCAAAAGCAGTTATGGAAGCTTGGCTAAATAGTGAAGACCATCGCAAAAATATTGAGGGAGATTTTACACACATTGGTATTGGTGTTTTAAAAAATAGTGCTGGCAATAACTATTTCACACAGATTTTCATTAAACTTTAATTACACACTAAACCCATAGTATAAATTCAATCTTAAGCTTTTTAAACAAAAAAATAAGATTGATGTTCGCTAATTAAATAGATCTTTCTTTTAAAAGTTCACATTAAAATTTTAACCTTTATTACATTTTAAATTCTAATTTAAATTATATTTTTCTTTTTGGCGTTTCTTGTTTTATAACTTTAAAGTATTATATTGTAGTCACTTAATATTTTTTTAACAATAAAATACAACCCAAATGAGTAAAAAAACCTACTACCTACTAGGTATTGCGCTCACAATTATTCTTGGTACAATTTTGTATTATTTTTTATGTTGTAGCGCATGCTGTAACGAAGGAAAATGCAAAAACAAGCCTACTGAGACTAAGCGTGTCGTAAAACCAAAAATTGAAAATGCAGCTAAAAATGCATTCAGTATTAAAGATGCTAATGGCAATTTTAGTATCAAAACAAACGATAATTTCAATTTTAAAACTTCTAATTTTTTAATTTTAAATCCAGTCTCAAAAAATGTTGAGAGTAGCACTTTAAAGCTGAAAGATTTTCTACTAGCTAATCCATTAAAAACTGTAGATATAACTGGCTTCTACAAAAATGATGAAACCAATAGTTCTGCATATCCAAACCTTGGAATAGCCCGTGCAAATAGTGTTAAAAATTATTTAGTTTTACATGGTATACCAGCAAAACAAATAGACACTTACGGATCCTTAAACAAGGTAATAGCACCAGATAAAAACAACACTTTATTTGGCCCTATAAAATTTGATATTCTAACAACAGATGCTTCAGACACTTCTGCACTAGATGCTTTAAAAATAGCTTGTAATACTATTAAAGAAAATCCATTAGTACTACATTTTAAAACCGGACAATCATCTATTAATTTAACTTCAGACCAACGCAAAAAACTAGCTGATATTTCTCATTGTGTAGACAAACTAGGCGTAAAAATGCAAGTTATTGGGCATACAGATAACGTTGGAAACTCTAAAAACAATGTTGTTCTTGGACAAAAGCGCGCCAATTTTGCTAAAGATTACTTAACTAGAAATGGTATTTTAGAAAGTAATATAGAAACCTCCTCACAAGGGCCTCATGTTCCTATCGCAGATAATGAAACAGAAGTAGGCAGAGCAAAAAACAGAAGAACAGTAATTACAATTAACTAAAAACTAAAATTTAAAATTATGAATTGGTGTATATTAATCCCATTAATAGTCGGTATCATTTGTGCAATATTAGGTTATCTATTACGCAAATTTTTAGGTCATGAAAATAGTGACGAATGCAACCAAAAAATTGCAAAAATAGAAGCAGAATTAGAAGCCTGTAGGCGCTCAAAAACCAATTTAGAAAGTGATTTAAAATCGACAAAGGCGACTTTAGATTCTTCTTCTTTATTAGCAGTAACAAAAACAACAGCAACAGCGAAAACTGTATCTTTAACTCCTGAAAAAATACTTACTACAGCAACCACAGCAAAGCCAAGTACAGTATTATCAATTTTTAATGTGGATGACGCTAAAGCTGCACTAGGAAAAAAAATTAAAGAGAACGATTTAACAGTAGTTGAGGGTATTGGCCCAAAAATTCAAGGTCTATTTCATGCACACGATATAAAAACATGGAAGGCACTATCAGAGTGTAGTGTTGAAAAATGTCAAACCGTGTTGGATTCTGGGGGAGAACGTTATAAAATTCATAGACCAGGAACATGGCCAAAACAGGCAGAAATGGCGCATAAAGGTAAATGGAAAGACTTGTCTGAATGGCAAGATAAATTAGATGGTGGTAAATAAATCTTTAAATTAATAACCAATAAAAAAACCGCTTCAAGTTTTGAAGCGGTTTTTTTTTATGCTAAACAATTAAAAGACTGAAACATTTATCTAACTAGTAGAATTATTAAACAATTTAGATAAAACCCAATACAAATGAGTCTGTTATTTAAAATTTAAAATAATCAGAAGTAGTATAAACACACTTTCTTAAGTAAAACGGCAAACGCACCATATTCAGCCTTAAAACATAACATATCACGTATTAATTAATACATTTTTTACCATTTCTTTATTTGAAACTGATTGTCTTTTGGACTTGCAGTTCTTCTACCTTCTACTTGATCCCAAAAGTAACCACTATTCATAAGTTGTTTTATACGTGCATTGGAAGTTGAAGCAGAAGCAGAAACTCTACCTGTCTTGGATCTTCTTCTAAAAAAATCTAACTTTACTTCTTTTGGAGCCCTAAAACTCATAGACCAAAAGTAGTTGTGACGCACATAAACATGCTTATTTACAAGGTCAAAACCATTTAAATACCAAGGCCTAAAACTCTGAAAAGCAACCTCCTGCTTTAAATCATCATTATTATCACCCAACCCCAAATTCAAAATTGCCGAAGATTTATACCAAGTAATAGCTGTATTATTATCTTCCTTTATTTCTTTTATGTAGAATCTTACACGTTCGCCTGTCCAATCTTTATTTCCATCATTATTAAAATCTGCTAAAAACGCTTTAGCGCCTCTACTCCAAAACGGATCTAGCAATTCTATTCTATTTGGCATTAAAGAGCGCTTTAATTTTCCGTTTTTAACAGCTTCGTTCATAAGATAACTAACACTAACAGCCAATTGACTACCTAGAGAATGGCCAACTATACGTATATTATTACTAGAATTTTTTGACAAAACAGATTTAAGTTGATTAAAAGCAATAGTAGAAAGATTATATTTTGGCGATTTTAAGTTAGAGTATTTACCATTTTTTAACCGGTACCGCATTTTTTTTGCACCTTTTACACTCCATATTTTCGCTTCTGCATCGGTAACTTTATTTTCATCACCAAATTGATTCCAATAAAAAATGGCAACGTTCCAACCCTTATTTTTCCAAGCAGATATCGTATTTAAGTTCAAATCTAAACGATCGTTATTAATCTGAAAATTTTCTCTTTTGTAGTTGTTTTTCGAGCTTCCCTGCGCCCAACCATGAAAATAAACTACCGTTGGTTTTGTGGGATCATACAAGTTTACAGGAACATCAATAGCGCGATTTTTAGATTCATTAAACCCTTTAAAAGACTCATTATTGGCGTTAAACCAATATATGCCATAATCTAAAAAATCACTACTATTCATATCAGATTTAGAGCGCTCTGCAACATTTATATTTTCTAAGTCTTGTTCTATAATTAAATGCTCTATTGGCTGTGTCGAGCAACTAGATAAAAACAAAAGACATAAACAAAAAAAAATTAAATTGAACTTTCCCATATTCGAAAAAAATTATATTATTATTAAAATTCATTGAAAAAATCAAAAATAACAATTAAGCATCATCTCTATTAACTAATTTAAAATTTTAATTTCCTTATTTAAAATTTTATTTTTTAAATATTAACATAATGTATTAATACTCACTAGTAGATACTTTAGGTAATACCTACTAATAAATCCTTTAAAAACAGGATATTATTTTTTTTTTAAAAGTTACGGTAATTTTACTACTATTACTACTACTACTTTAAATACGGCGTTAATAATAACTAAATTCGTATTTCTAGATGTCTACTATTAGTAAAAATTTTGTTGAAATTCTGTTTTACTAAGACTGTTTTGTACCAGATTTTATAAGAAAATAAAATATATGCTTATTCAATACCTTTAATACCGTCGTTATCTATCAGCTACCATAGATTTTGATTTAGGATTAACATAGGTTACCAATATCTCTACTCGCCGATCTAATTGAGGATCGCCACCTAGTGGAAACTTTCTTCGCATGCCCACATGTCGCATACGTTTTTTATTAATGCCCTTAATGGCAAAATAATCAAAAACATATTTTGCTCTGGCCTCAGATAAGTTTCTTTTTTTAGTTTTTCTATTTATTGCATCTCGGGTATATTGCGTACAGCACACGTGACCTTGTATTGTAAAATAAATATCTTTACGTTTTTTAAGTGCTTTGGCTATAGATTCTAATATTTTTTTCGAACCCGGTGTAACGGAAGCATACCCTGTTTTAAATAATATATTTTTAAACAAAATTTTATCTCCCTTATTAGCATACAGAATAAGGTCTTCTACACTTTTTTCTATATTTTCTTTAGGCTTAAGTATCGTGTCAATAACTTTTTTCGAAATAACAGGTTTAGCTTTTTTATAGTTAACTATAACCTCTACCTTTCTATTTAAACCACGAATATTTAGTAAATTTTCTTCTTCTATAATCTTTAATAATATTTCGCCTTTGCCATCTACATTAGTAATTAAAGATTCATTAATATTATTTTTAGAAAAAATAGATTTTATAGCATTAGCTCTTTGTTTAGAAAGGTTTAAATTATAAGTATCTGCGCCTCTGTCATCACAAAAACCAAAAATAGAAATAGATTCAATTTCTTTGTTTTTTAGTGTTGATATGAATAATAATAAGCGATTTTTCTCTGTATTGGGCACTTCAAATTTATCTGTATCAAAATAAACAACTTGCGTTAAATCCTTTTGAGAAAAGGAGAAAGCACTATAAAATGTAATTAGTATACATGCTAATATTTTAGACATAAGTAGAAGTTTGATCTTTAATAAATTACAATTTTTAAATAATTTTAAACTTAGGGCTTGTTATAATTAAATTATTTACCGCATCATTAACTACTATTTCAAATAACCTTTGTAGGTTAATGGACTGTTAAGAATAGCGGTCGCCTTTTTAATTTCAGGGTCGTGTGTTTCTAAATATTCGTATAAACCTTCCCTGTAAACATAGCGTTTTACAATATTTTTTGTTAACAACTCTAATAAGAAATCTTTATTTTCGTCAATAACACTTGTTTTAGCTAACTTTAAATTTGAGATTAAAGTATTGAAATCGTTTTCAATATTATCATTTAATTCTTCTTTTTCAGCGGTTTTAAAAGCTTTTTTAAGGGCTTTTTCAGTTTCTGTCTCAAAAGAAAACTTATTTATTTTTAAAAATGTTTTAAACGCTGCAAAGTCTGTATTTGTTAATTTAAAGCTTTTAATATCTTTTACAGCATGGTTATAATAATAATTGGTTGCATAATCAAAAATTAAATTATTATTGATGATAGCAGTAGTGATAGGGGAAATTTTATAAGACCCAACCCTTTCGTCTGGCAATACACCGCCACCGTCAAAAACTTCTCTACCGTTTTTAGTTTTAAAAGCGTTATAATTTTCCTGCCTTACTTTAACTGCTTCGCCTTTTTCGTTTCTATTCCAATAATCTAAAGCTTGTATGCAACGACCTGAAGGGGTATAATAACGTGATATAGTAATTTTAACTTGCGTTCCATACGTTAAAATTTTTGGACGCTGTACCAGGCCTTTTCCAAAACTTCTAGAACCCACAATTACCGCACGATCTAGATCTTGGAGTGCTCCAGAAACAATTTCGCTTGCTGATGCACTTCGACCGTTTATAAGAATAACTAAAGGTATTTCAGTATCAATAGGCTCGTTTCGTGTAAGATAAGTGCGGTTATATTTTTTAACTTTAGATTTTGTTGTAACTACTAATTGCCCTTTCGGAACAAATAAATTAACAATATTTATAGCTTCGCTAAGTAAACCTCCTGGGTTACCTCGCAAATCTAAAACAATACGTTCTGCACCTTGAGCTTTTAAATCGCGTAGTGCATAATTAGTTTCTGATGATGCTTTTCGGTTAAATTTACTAAGTACAATATATCCTGTTTTAGGATTTATTAATGAGAAATAAGGTACTGCTTTTATTTCCACCTCGGTACGTTTTATAAGCGCTGTTTTTGTTTTCCCCTGGCGGATGTATGTGACTTCTATAGTAGAATTTGCAGCGCCCCTAAGTAAATCACCTGCATAATCGTCATAATCTTTAATAAGAAGGTTGCCTACTTTAATAATTGCGTCGCCAGCTTTTAAACCTGCCTTGTCTGCTGGGTAATTTTTATAAGGCTCAACTACTATTAATTTATCTTTAAACGTTTTAATTTTTGCACCAATTCCTGTATAATCTCCAGTATTATTTATTCTAGCAGCTTCAACATCTTGCTCATTCATAAATTTAGTATATGGATCTAAATCTGCTAGCATATTTTTTATTGCAGTATCCATTAAATCACCAGGATTTGTTTCATCCACATAATTCATGTTCAACTCTTTAAATAATGTGGTAAAGATTTCGATTTGCTTAGCAATCTCAAAAAAATCATTTTTAAAAGCAGTGGTTGAAAAAAATATAATACTTGCTAATACAGGTAATATAATTCTCTTTTTTAATATATTTTTCATGCGTTAGTATTTATCTAATTTATGTTAATAGCACTACTTTTTTTTACAATTTGTTTTAAATAAACATTATCTAAGCGTCTTTTAGAATAAATTTTACTAAGTGCTTTTAAAAAGTAATTACACCTTTATTATGGCAAACTAAATTTAACTATTTAGGGCTAGCAATACTATATATTTCCTTTAAGTATAACAATGTAATAACAAGCGCCACCTTAAATATATTAAAAGCTAAGGACAAACAATTGAACATTTAGGATTTAGATGTTTTATTTAAAAATTTATCAAATAAAGTTAACATCTTTAAATTTATTTGTTCATTATTTGGCTTTTTATTTCCAATGTACAAAATCATGAAAGCATGAGGCGTTGTTAAGTTTTTAAAAAGGCTCGATTTATTAAGCCTGTAAGACTCTCTTAATAAACGCTTAATATGATTTCTATCCACTGCTGTTTTAAATTTTCGCTTACTTACAGAAACACCTGTTTTTGTATTAACATTATCGTTAAATGTTGTACTTAAATACACTAAACGAAGTGGATAAGCAGAAACGGACTGCCCTTCTGTAAATAGTAAATCAATTAGTTTTTTACTTTTAAGTTTGTCTTTTTTGCCGTAGTTAAAATTCAAGAAAATGTATTTTTGTTGTTTTCAAAAATAGTTAAAACTATAAACTTTCAAGCATATTGATTTAATTTAAAAATACTAGAAAACACAAAAACCACAATAAAGTGGTTTTTGTATCAATAAAATATGTAAAATAATATAATTTTATTTTAATGTTCTAACTCATTTGTAAGGCGTTAAATTTAATATTTTGATACTTTACAAACGATTAAAAAAAACAATTTATATTTATTTTTTGGAAGCTATATATTCTTCAACAAAATCTTCTAAAACGTTTAATGGAATGGCACCATGTGAAATTATTACTTCGTGAAATTCTCGAATATCAAATTTATTCCCAAGCACTTTTTTAGCATTCTCACGTAATTCTAAAATTTTTAACATACCAATTTTATAAGCTGTTGCTTGGCTAGGCATTACAATGTGCCTTTCTACCATTTTTATGCCATCTAACTCGGCATTTGGTGTATTTTCTGTATAATATGCTATACCTTCTTCTCGTGTCCATTTTTTAGCATGAATTCCGGTGTCTACAACCAATCTGCAAGCGCGCCAAAGCTCCATAGCTAAACGGCCAAAATCTGAGTAAGGATCTGCATAAAAACCCATTTCTTTTGGAATAAATTCTGAGTACAAGCCCCATCCTTCTGTATAAGCTGTATAGCCACCAAATTTTCTAAACATAGGTACATCTTCCAATTCTTGCTGAATAGCTAATTGCATATGGTGTCCTGGAATACCTTCGTGATAAGCCAAGGCTTCCATTTGATAGGTTGGCATTGATTCCATGTCGTATAAATTTGCATAATAAATACCTGGTCTAGAGCCATCTGCTGCTGGGCGATTATAAAATGCTTTTCCTGCAGATTGTTCTCTAAAAGCTTCCACAGCCTTAACTATTATGTCTGCTTTTGGTTTCGATATAAAAATTTCATCCAATCTTGTTTTCATGCTATCAATAAGCTTTACAGCTTTAGCTAAATAGGCATCTTTTCCCTCTTGATTAGCTGGGTAGTAAAATTGCTTATCTGTTTTCATAAACTCAAAGAAAGCTTTTAAATCGCCTTTAAATTCTACTTGCTCTCTTATAGCATTCATTTCACCATGAATTCTCTTAACTTCGGCTAAGCCAATGTCGTGAATTTCGTTTGCAGTTAAATTGGTAGTTGTTGTTCTTTTTAAAGCACTGTTGTAAAACGCTTCACCATTAGGAAACTTCCAAGCACCGTGGTCGGAATTTGATCTTTCCTTTTGTGCGTTCATAAATAAAATAAGCGCGTTGTAAGCTGGTTTTACCGATGTTATTAATGCATTTTTAGCTTGATTTTGTAAATTGATTTTAGCGGCTTCTTCAATTTCTAATTTATTTACTTTGGTTACAAAATCTTTAAGCAATGCACTTGGATTACTTGTATTCTCAAAAGGTTCACCCACTAAAATATTTTCAGAATCTTGTACTATTTTATCATAAACAAACTTTGGTGGCATAATACCAATAGCTTCGCGTGCCTTTAAATTTTCAATTAATTGTAGGAAATATGGCTTAAAAGCATGTAACCTTGAAATGTAAGCTTCGGCATCTGAAATGCTATCAATACGATGCATATTTATTAAAAATGCAGGTTTACCAGACTGGGCACCAAACATTTGATTTACAGGGTAATTATGTAACCTAAATTTATAATCTTCAATATAATTCTCTACACCCTGTTTAAATAGGGTATAACTTAGTAAAGCATCTTTGGAAAGGGCTTCTGTGTTTACAGAATCGGTTAACCAAATTAACTCTTCTTTCTTAATTTCCAAGCTTCTTTCGGCAAATTCCGGAGTATTATCGTTTAATTTTCCGTAATCTTTTTTAATACCTAGGCGTGTTTGAAATTCCGGACTTCTATCCACACCAGCATCAAATGACTTTTGGAAATAAGCGTTAACTTTTTCTGTTTCTGCTTCAATTTCATCAATTGTAAGTGTCTTTTTTTGTTCGTTTTTACACGATAAAAATACTGCAAATGCAGTAAAAATTAAAAGGGATTTTGAGATGAGTTGTTTCATTTTATTTTTAGTATATAAAACTATTAGTTAATTAAATTATTACTTTTTATTATTATCTTTATTAATATCTGCCATTAAATTTTTTGGATCGATTTGAACAGATGCTATGGTTTTTGAAGTTTCGAAAGTATAGGTTGGATATGCCCAAGCCCAATCTTTAATAAGCGTTGCCGAGGTTGGTTTTTCACCACGCATCATTTGTAACGGAATATAGAAATCTTCGGTACTTCCATCTGTATAAGTTACCAAAATATCTAGAGGCATAGGCATAAGACCCAAACGCTCTAAGGTAACAGATTGCCCTGAAATGGTTTTCACGGCATAATCAATAGTGTTTGTGGTTTGCCCAAAATCAATTAAATACCAATCTAACTCTAAACCCGATATTTTTTCGGCTGTTCTAATAACATCCAAAGGTTTTGGGTGTTTAAAAGCAAAGTCTGTAAAGTATTTTTTAATGGTTTTTTTTAAATTTTCGTCGCCAATAACATAGCCTAATTGCGCTAAAAATACAGCACCTTTACTGTAGGCAGAAATTCCGTAAGATTGGTTAAAATTATAACGATCTGCATGGGTAGTAAGCGGTTGCTCTTTACCAGATTTAGCTAAATATAAATAACCTTTATAAGCATTTTCATTTGGATTTGCTTTGCCTTCATTAAAAATATCATTCATAGCCCAATTACTTATGTAGGTTGTAAAGCCCTCGTCCATCCATTCGTGTTTTGCTTCATTGGAAGCTAACAAAAACTGAAACCAGGTGTGCGCCATTTCGTGCGCGGTAACACCCACTAAACTACCAAATTTACGTTCGCCAGTAATTAGTGTACTCATGGCATATTCCATACCTCCATCGCCACCTTGAATAATAGAATATTGATCGTAAGGATAAGCACCAATATTTTCGGAAAAATATTGCATTAATTCCACAGTTTTGGACTGTAATTTTTCCCAATTTGTTTTATACTCTTTACTTAAGGCGTTTTTGTAATAGAAGTTTAAAAGTGGGCCATTAGGTACTTGTTTGGTATCATGTATATAATCTGGATCGGCAGCCCAAGTAAAGTCGTGTACGTTGGGCGCTTTAAAATGAAGTGTTTTTTTATTGCCTTCTACCAGCACATCATTTTGCAAATAACCGGTGCCACCAACAACATAACTTTTATCAATGGTTAGTTTTACTTCAAAATCACCCCAAACACTATGGAATTCTCTACCAATATATGGGTCTGCGTGCCAACCTTCAAAATCGTATTCTGCCAGTTTAGGGTACCATTGCGTCATGGATAATGCTACACCTTCTTTATTATTTCTACCAGAGCGACGAATTTGAGCAGGTACTTGCGCATCAAAAATCATATCGAAAGTTACGCGCTCTCCCGGCTGGATAGGCTGTGCTAAAACAACCTCTAAGACAGTACCAACAGTTTCATGTTTTATGGTTACACCATTTTGTTTTAGTGAGTTTACTTTAATGTATCCAATTTCTTTTGGTTGTAATTTACTAATTCTGTTGCCAACTCTAGAGTCTGGATCTGCAATGGTTTGTGAGCGTACATCCATTTCGCTACCTGGCTGAAAGGCATTAAAATATAAATGGTAAAAAACTTTATTTAAAACATCTGGTGAGTTATTGGTGTACACTAATTTTTGTGTGCCTTTGTATTGATAGGTGTTTACATCCATATCAATAGCCATCTTGTAATCCACATGCTGCTGCCAATACCCTGGTGCATTATTTGCAGTTTTTTTTGGGGTTTGTGGCAAAGAAATAGTAGTGTTTTTTACACTGCTACACGATAACAATAAAAATATAATTAGAGTGGAAATAAAAAAACGATTCATAAACATTTATAGAATTGAAAAGAGGTTGCTTCTAGTTAAAGTATTAACCCGAAAACAACCTCAAAATTTATAGTATACTATTTTGCTAATTTTGCAGCCATAATTAGTGCATTATAAGCATTCGCTATTTTAGCTGATTTACTTAAAGCCGCAAAAGGTCTGACGTCTGAGGCATTTCCTCCAACAACAACCTTAGTATTTATAGCTAAACCAGAATCCATAATAACTTGCTTCACTTTTGCCGCACTTAAACTAGGATATTGCGAACGAATTAAAGCTGCTATACCTGCAACACCTGGAGCGGCCATAGAAGTACCTCCTTTGGTATCATATTCGTTTTCTGGAGTTGTGGAATATATACTTGCTCCAGGTGCAAAAACATCTACATTTTGCTTGCCGTAGTTGGAAAAGCCAGCAACCATTCCAGACCCGTATTTTGGAGCTAAAGCACCCACACGTATATATGTATCTGAAACCTCTACACCATTTACGTTATCGTCTGGGAAATTTGCAGCCGTATCCACGTCTTCACTACTATTTCCTGCAGCATGTACAAAGACTACATCTTTTTTTCCGGCGTAGGCGATAGCATCGCGAACCCAATCGCTATGTGTAGAGAAGCTTTTACCAAAACTACCGTTTATTACTTTAGCGCCATTATCAACAGCATAACGAATTGCTAAAGCTACATCTTTATCATACTCATCGCCATTAGGTACAGCTCTTATACTCATAATCTCTACGTTGTTTGCTACACCATTGGCACCTTTTCCGTTATTGCGTACCCCAGCAATAATACCCGCAACGTGTGTACCATGGCTTTCACTTTTTTTAACAGGTTTTACATTACCGTTACCGTAAAACTTAGTAGACATATCATTAGCATCATCGCCTGTAACACGGCCTTTCAAATCTTTATTTAAATTAAAATTTAAACGCTCGTTTATACTTACTAAACCGTTTTCAATTTCTTTTAAAGCGTCTGCCATAGAGTCTTGCCCATTGCTAAACATATAATTTGCTATTTGTTTTGCTTGTGCTAAGGTTTCATTTTCAGCAGGAATGGATGCAACTTCTTTTTTAGTATAATCTTTTTTACCAAAGTGCTTGGTTAATGCTTGGTCTGCTGTTTTTATTTGCTGATAAATTTGCTCATATTGTGTTTTTCTACCTAACCATGTTTCATATTCTTTTTCATATTCTGCTTTGGCTTTGGCGTAATCAGGATTGCTTGTATCTCCACTAGCTAAAATTCTAACAAATTCCAATTGTTCGTCATACCCATCGCCTAAAAAGTTCCAACCATGAACATCATCAATATAGCCGTTTTTGTCATCATCTTTTCCATTTCCTGCAATTTCGCCTGTATTAGTCCAAATAACAGCATTTAAATCTTCATGGTCAATATCGATTCCAGAATCAATAACGGCCACAATAACTTTTTTACCTTTTTTATTTTTAATAATTTCAGCGTAAGCTTTATCCACACTCATACCAGGGATGGTATCTTTTACTAAATCTAAATGCCCCCAATTATGCTTTTCAGCTTCTGTAAGTTCAGAAACTTTTAGTGGCGAAGTGTCTATATTTTCCAGAGGTATAGATAAAACGGAAGCACTTCCGCCACAGCCAAACATTAGGGTTGCCAAACATGCAGATGTTGCTAATAATTTAATTGTTTTCATTGTTGTATTTGAATTAGTAGTTTGAATATTTAATTAAAAATTTCTTGGGTTGTATAAACATCTTTTAACCTTACGCCTTTTTCGGTATTTTTAACGGTAATAATTTCGTGGTGTGCATCATGCTCCAAAAACAAATAAAAATTTTCGGCTGCAGCCATAGCTAAAAATACTTCTTTTTCGTTAAGCGTTAACAAGGGCCTAGTATCGTACCCCATAACATAAGGTAATGGCAAATGCCCTACTGTTGGCAATAAATCTGCCATAAACGCTATGGTTTTATCTTTATATTTAATTAATGGAATCATTTGTTTATCTGTATGCCCATTTGCAAAAAAAACATCAAAACCAAGTGCGGAATTTTTAAGCAAGTTTCCATTTGGAAGATTAGTAAATTTTAATTGTCCACTAGCTTCTATAGGTAGAATATTTTCTTTTAAAAATGAAGCACGTTCTCTTTTATTTGGCTCTGTAGCCCATTTCCAATGGTCTCGGTTGCTCCAAAAGTAAGCGTTTTTAAAAGCGGGCTCGTAACCTGTTCTGTCTTTATTCCATTGTATGCTACCACCACAATGATCAAAATGTAAATGCGTCATAAAAACATCTGTAATATCATCTCGATGGAAACCATACATTTTTAAGGAAGCATCTAAACTAAAATTACCCCAAGGGTGGTAGTAACTAAAAAACTTGCTAGACTGCTTATTCCCCATACCATTATCAATTAATATTAGCCTATTACCATCTTCAATAAGTAAACAGCGTGTTGCAATATCAACCATATTATTGACGTCTGCAGGATTTGTTTGTTGCCACAACGTTTTTGGCACAACACCAAACATGGCGCCACCGTCGAGTTTTAAATTACCGGCATTTATAGGAAATAAGTTCATACAACCGTAAAACTAAGAAATAAGTGGTAAAGCATAAGAGACGTTAAGTTTTTATTAAGAATAAAATAGGCAATAAACATTTAAGTTTTTAGAAAAATATATTTGTACTTTTGATCTTTTTTTAAAAACTAGGTCTAATTGAAGGTTTTTTTTTCTTATTTATTATTATTCTCATTAGCGTTTAGACCGCTTTATAATTTGGGCTATGTGGCCTATTTTGAGCTAAACATAGACTATGTTATCGAAACCTACTGCATAAATAAAGAAAAACCAAAATTAAAATGTAACGGTAAATGCCATTTAGCAAAGCAGTTGGCATTTAGTTCAGAAGCAGAAAATACCGAAAAAAGTTTTTTTTTAAGTACAATTTACGAGGCTTTTATTCCTGTATATTTTCAAGATTACAGTACATCTTTAAGTATTAAGTTTTATAAAATGTTTACTGTAAACAATTGGAGTTATTGTAAACATTATACTTCTGTTTATAAACACCACCACGATAGGCCTCCCCAGGTAATGTAACACCAATGTAGTATAAGTTCAAATTAATTTGAACCATTTTTCATGTAAAATTGAACATAAGCATATAGCTTTTGCTATGGTTTTATGTTTGATAATGTAGATTTAGTATGGTAAAACATTATGCCATTTAGTTTACGTTAAAATAGAAGTACTACATTGTTACGTATAATTAATTTGGAACATTAAAAATGTACCAAATCTTCTCTTTTTTTATTCTATTAAATTTTATTAAATGAAACAAATAATTTTGTTCACGTTATTAATGGTGAACATTTGTGCACTTGCACAAAAAAAATACAGTGGTAAAATTGTCGATCAAAATAATGTACCACTAGCTCAGGCAACTATTCAATCTATCTCTAATTTGGATAATGCAGTAATATCAAATAATAAGGGAGATTTTTCTATTCTTTTAGAAGACAATACAACTGTAATTATTAAATTTATTGGGCATAAGCCTGTTACACAAGCACTTTTAAACCAACAGAATAATATTAAGCTTATAGAAACGGATGAGGTTTTAAATGAAGTTGTAATTTCTGCAAGTAGAGAGTTGCAAGAACGCAGAGAAGTACCTGCCTCTATAACAGTAATTTCAGCTAAAGATATAACTGATACTAAAGCTTTTGGCATAGACCAATTGGTTAACGATGTACCTGGAGTTGTTATGTCCACCTCTAGAGCGGCTAGTAACGAGCAGCATTTTATGTCTGTACGTTCACCAATATCAACAAAATCGTTATTTTTATATCTTGAGGATGGTTTACCTATTAGACCTACAGCTGTATTTAACCATAATGCGCTTTTAGAATTAAATGATGTAGCCTTCCAAAAGGTTGAGGTTTTAAAAGGACCTGCATCAAGTATTTATGGAAGCGAAGCTATTGGAGGTAGTTTTAATTTTTTAACTAAAAACCCTACCACAGATTTTACTGGTGGTTTAGGATTTCAAACTAACGATTTAGGTTTAACACGGTATGATTTGGAGTTATCTCAATACGCAGGAGACCATGTTGGATTTTACTTGGGCACGCAATTTACAAAGCGTAAAAACGGACCTATTGAGCATAGTGATTACGAAAAATTTGCGCTTACATTTAAAAACGTAAATCATTTATCGGAAACTTTAAATTGGGTTAATGTTTTTGATATCATTGATTACCGATCAGATATGTCAGGCTCCTTAAGTGAGTCCGATTATAGAGGTGGTAATTTTGAAAGCGACCAAACTTTTACATTTCGCGATGCTTTTGCCTTTCGTTTTAGAAGTACGTTAGATAAAAGATGGAATAAAAAAAATAAAACGGTTTTTAATTTTATTTTCAGAAAAAATGAAATGATCCAAAACCCTTCTTATAGAGTGAGGCAATTTAGAGATAGAGCAACAAGAGCTCTAACTGGTTTTGGTAGTGGGGAGCTTAACAGTAATGCTTTTACAAGTTATGTAGGTTTGGCACAACATAAAATAGATTTCGATTTTGCTAATTCATCTTTAATTGTTGGAGCCTCTGTCGATTTTTCTCCGCAACGCTATGTTGCCGAAACATTAGCTGTTACCGTAGATACAGAAACAGAAAAAAATATCGATTTTACAGTAAACACTGGAGATTTTATTTTAAATTATGATGCCGATATTTTAAATTATGCCAGTTATTTTCAATATGAAATAAACCCAACAGCACAATTAAAATTAACTGCAGCACTGCGCTACGATGGGTTTAATTACAACTATAATAATTTGGTAGATAACGTTGCAGGACCAAGAGATTCTAAAAACTTTTACGCTAATACATCTCCAAAACTAGGCGCCAATTTTAATGTAAACAAAAGCTTAGGCTTTTACACAAATTACTCCAATGGTTTTACACCGCCGCAAACATCTACGCTTTACCGAAATAGTTTTGTAGGTGTAGGTAACGCAGTTTTCGACTTAGAACCAAGTCGATATGACAACTTTGAAATAGGAACTTATTTTAATATTAAAAATAAATTTACAGTTGATTTAGCTGCTTACCTTCTTGATGGAAAAAATACTTTAATTACACTTAGAGATGAAAATGATGAGTTTTTTAATACCAATGCAGGAAAAACCAGATCCTATGGTTTAGAATATGGTTTAAAATACAATCCAATAGCAGACTTAACACTAAGCCACAACGGTAGTTTAGCAAACCATAAGTATGTTAATTTTTTCGATAATGGTATAGATTTTTCAGATACAGATAGAGAAACCGCACCAACCCTTTTAGGAAATTCAAAAATTATATACAAACCTAACGCCGTAAAAGGCTTAACCCTAAGTATTGTGCATGAATTAGTTGGAAAATACAACACCAGCTTTGAGGGGCAAGTAGATAATAACGATGGTACATTTAGCACAGCAACATACGCAGGGCATAGTATTTTTAATGCTTTAGCATCTTACAATATAAAGCAGTTTGAACTTTGGGTACATGCTTTAAATGTGTTTAACGATTTATATTCCGCAAGAGCTAGTTATAACCGTTTTAGAGGCCAAAATAGTTATACAATTGGTAATCCAAGAGCGTTTCATTTTGGTGTAAAATATAAATTTTAAAACGTATAAATACATATCCTGCAAGGCTTTATGACTTTGCAGGATATTATACCAAACTTGATTAATAATTATGAAAAACAAAAAATTAAATAAGTGGCTCTGGAAATGGCATTTTATAGCCGGCTTAGTAGCCTTGCCTTTTGTTCTTTTATTAGCCATAACAGGCGGCATATATTTGTTTAAGGATAAATACGAAGCACCCAAGCAAAAGCATATTAAATACGTAGAGGCAAGAGGGCAAGCTATAACCTTTCAAGAACAATTACAAATAGCGAAAAAGGCTTTTAAAAAGCAACCCAATGCCATGGTAGTACCTATGGACACAAACCAAGCAACAGAATTTATTTCTGGCCGTTTTAATCACAAAAACAGTATTTTCATTAACCCGTACACTACCAAAATTTCAGGAAAAATTAGTCCTAAAGACTCTAATATGTATACGGTTAGGAAACTGCATGGCGAGCTACTTTTAGGTAAATTTGGCACTAAAATAGTCGAACTTATTGCAAGTTGGTTATTTGTGTTAATTATTACAGGTGTTTACGTGTTTTGGCCATCGGAGAAGCAAGGGTTAAAACATTTTTTTAAGGTGCGGTTTAAACAAGGTAAGCGCATTTTATTTCGAGATTTACACACTGTTTTAGGTTTTTGGATCTCTATTTTGTTATTAATAACATTAGCAGGAGGAATGCCTTGGACAGATGTATTTGGAAGTAGTTTTAAATGGGTACAAAATGTTACCAATACAGGATTTCCTAAAACTTGGAGTGGACGTGGCTTAGTATCTGAAGTTAAGGGCGATGCCATTCCCTTAGATGTTATGGTTTTGCAAGCTAAAAACATGGCATTGGAAGGCCAATTAAGCGTAGGCTTGCCAATGTCTCCAAAAGGAGTTTATACGGTTTACAACGAAACGTTTAATTTAAACAAACAAAAGCGGTTTTATTTCGATCAATATTCAGGCAAACAAATTTTTAAACATAACTGGGAAGATGTTGGTTTTTTAATGAGAGGGCGCATGTGGGTTATGGCATTTCATCAAGGGCAATTCGGACTTTGGAATTGGATTTTAATGCTTGTTTTAACGGTTTTATTAGCAATAGTAACTATTGCTGCACTGCTGTCTTATTTAAAACGTAAAGCGTCTGGAAAATGGGGAACACCAAAAGTACCTGCGCAATTTAAAGTAGGTTACGCCATATTAGCGATTATTACTGTTTTAGGTATTATTTTTCCACTATTTGGAATAAGTGTTTTATGTATTTTTATTATTGAGTTTTTTAGAAAAAAGAAAGCCGTTTAAACATTGTAATGCAATACGTATTTAAGAGTGTTTAATTATGTAGTTTCTGCCTGTAAATTACAATAGATACAGGTTTCTTTCATTTTGAAATATAGAAATAAATTTAATACCTTATTCGAAATCTTCAATAGTGTTCTCTAAAATTGATGAAAGTTTTTTGATTCCAATATTTTTAACGTATTTAAGCGTTAAATTAATGTGAAAAATTTAAGATAACCTTATTTAAAAATAAAAAATCCGGTGTTTTACTTAAATTCGTATTTCAAAAGAGATAAATAAATCTATGTTAGAACTTGCAGGAATTATAATTTTAGGGATATTAGCCCAATGGGTCGCTTGGAAATTAAAAATCCCTGCTATTTTACCTTTAATTTTAATTGGCCTATTAGTGGGACCTGTTGCTGCCGAATTTATAAGCGAAGACGGTATAAAGTGGATAGAACCCATTTGGATAGAACCTAAGCTAAACCATTTTGGCAAACCTGTATTAGATAATTTTGGAGTACCTATTCCTGGGCGCGGTCTTTTTCCGGGCGACAGTCTATATTATTTTGTATCACTAGCCATAAGTATTATTCTTTTTGAAGGTGGCTTAACATTAAAACGTTCTGAAATAAAAAATGTAGGCCCAGTAATAACAAAGCTTATTACATTAGGCTCTGCAGTAACGTTTTTCGGAGCTGGTGTTGTAGCTCATTTTATATTTAACTTAAGCTGGGATTTATCATTTTTATTTGCAGGACTTATAATAGTTACAGGGCCAACGGTAATAACTCCAATTTTGCGTAATATTCCACTTAAAAAAGATGTTTCAACAGTTTTAAAATGGGAAGGCATACTAATCGATCCTATAGGCGCGCTGGTTGCCGTATTAGTATTTGAGTTTATAAGTGTTGGTGGCGATAGTGGTTTTACAAAAACAGCGCTTATTGAGTTTGGTAAAATTGTATTATTTGGCACTACGTTCGGTTTTACATTTGCACATGCTTTAGCCTATGCAATTAACAAAAAATATATTCCTCATTATTTATTAAATGTTGTTTCTCTATCCGCTGTTTTATTAGTTTTTGTAGAGTCTGAATTATTTGCGCACGAATCTGGTTTATTAGCTGTAGTTGTTATGGGTATGGTTTTAGGAAACAGCAAGTTAGACAACATTAAAGAATTACTTTACTTTAAAGAGTCTCTAAGTGTTTTACTCATATCTATATTGTTTATTTTGCTTTCTGCAAACATTAATATGGACGATTTAATGTTACTTTACACATGGAAAACAGCGGTGCTTTTTGCAATAGTAGTATTCATTATAAGGCCTTTAGCGGTTTTTTTAAGTACAAAAGGCTCTAAACTAAAACTTAATGAAAAGCTATTTATTAGCTGGGTTGGTCCTCGCGGTATTGTGGCAGCTGGTATTGCTTCTCTTTTTGGTAGTAAGCTTTTAAAACAAGGTATTGCAGGTGCAGAATATATTACACCTTTAGTGTTTATGATTGTTCTAGGAACCGTTTTATTAAATGCCACTACAGCACGTTTATTTGCAAAATTAGTAGGCGTTTTTCTTACCAAGTCTGAAGGTATACTAATTATTGGCGCATCAAAAGTATCAAGATTATTAGGGCATTATCTTTTAACTAACGGTAGGCATGTGGTACTTATTGATAGTAATGAGCGTAATATTGAAAAAGCTAAGGAGTTAGGGCTAGAAGCGATAAGCACAAATATTTATTCCGATACTTTAATGGATAATATTGAACTTAGTGATGTTGGCTATATCATGGCTTTAACAGGAAACCCAGACATTAACAATTATGCCATTAATAAGTTTAGTACGCAATTTGGCGAAAATGGCGCATACAGATTGGTAACCACTAAAGAAATGTTGGATGATACTAACAACCCTGATGAGGGTTTATTTTCACATAAAGACGATTATAGCACGTTGTTAGAACTTACCCGAGCCTACCCGTCTATTCAAGAAATTGATTTAGAGAACAAACAGCATTACGATACATTAATTAAATTATCCAACGAAAACCCAGACATTATTCCTTTGTTTGTTAAAGATAATGAAAATCAATTTCATATTATATCTGCCAATAATTTAGAGTTTGAAAATATTGAAACAGGATTTCAATTAGTATATTTAGGAAAACCTTTTGATGTGGAAAAAGTACCAACTTTAGAAGCTAATAGCGGTAACGAACATTAAAAAACATGCTTTAAATGCGCACCATAAGCTTTATTATTTTTGTTATCCTAGTATCAGGATTAACATCTTGTACGGTTTTGCAATGGCGCGCTTCAGACCAGGAAATTAAAACACATTTTAAAGAAAGAGGTATAGCTTCACAGATATCCTATTTCAATATAGATAGTCTAGATTTAAAATTAAGAGTACAAGCGGTAAAACAATCTAAAAACGCTATTAATTTATTATTCTTTCATGGCTCTCCAAGTTCTTTATCAGCCTGGAACGGGTATCTTGAGGATACACTACTTTTAAAAAAAGCAAACATGTATGCGGTAGATAGACCAGGCTATGGGTATTCTAATTTTGGAAATGAAATAACGTCCATTAAAATGCAGGCACGTATAATAAGTCAACTAATACAACATTTAAATTTAAAAAATTGCATTGCAGTAGGAGCTTCTTACGGTGGGCCACTTGTAGCACGTTTGGCTGTGGAAAACAGCAATATAAAAGGCGTTGTTATGATTTCTCCTGCGATAGATCCTAAACAAGAAAAAAAGATATGGGCATCTCGTTTAACGCAATGGTGGTTAACACGTTGGCTAGTACCAACAGCATATCGTGTTGCTGGGGATGAAAAAACAGTACACGCCGAAGAATTAGAGCTTTTGGAAGATGATTGGAAAAAAATTACTATTCCTGTTTTACATATACACGGCAATAAAGATGACCTTGTTCCTTACGGAAATACAAATTACTCCAAATCGAAATTTAGTAATGTTAGAATTATAACCACGAACAACACAGGGCACGAAATTTCCTGGGCCAAACCCGAATTAATTAAACCACATTTAATAACGTTAATAAACGCAATTTCGGAAAATAAATAATCTCAATTGTGTTCTTAGTGTTCTTGAAGCTTTCTATCTATAACGTCAAATTCATAGGATTTAACGTATTCACATATGAAAATTAGCAGATTTATATATGCTTATTTTCAATTTATAACCTGAGTTTGATTAATACAAAGTAAGTTGATTTGTATTAATCAAACTCAGGTTTTAAAGTTGAATATTACAGTTTCAATTTATTAGTTATATAAATGGCTACAAACTTTTCCGTATTGTTTAATTAAATAATTGACGCTTTTTTCCTGCCTAAAAACATTAACAAGTGAACAATTAGCTTAAAAAAGTATTATTTTTTAAAACTATTTAAATTTAAAAATACTCACAGCTAAAGGCGCCAGGGTAATTTCTGCCGAATTGTTTTTACCGTTCCAAGACTCTTGTTTAATAGTTATTTCCTTTTTGTTTTTAACACCGCTACCGCCAAACTCATTTGCATCACTATTAAAAATTTCAATTAATTTTCCTTGTAACGGCACCCCAATTTTATAGCATTCCCTTACTGATGGTGTTAGATTACAAATTACGACAACATACTCATTCTCGTTGTATCCTTTTCTAACATAAGAAATTACACTATTCTCGTTATCATCATAACTAATCCATTCAAAGCCTTCGCCACTAAATCCTTTTTCGTAAAGTGCAGGTGTATTTTTATAAACAGCATTAAGCGCCTTATAAAAATTTTGCATGTCTTGGTGTGGTTTGTGTTCCAATAAATGCCAATCTAAACTTTCCTGAAAATTCCACTCGTTATACTGCCCAAACTCACTACCCATAAATAACAATTTTGTACCTGGGTGTGTAAACATATAGCCGTATAGTAAACGTAAATTTGCAAAACGCTGCCACTCGTCTCCAGGCATTCTTCCTAAAATGGACTTTTTACCATAAACCACCTCATCGTGAGATAATGGAAGCATAAAATTCTCTGTAAATGCGTAAGCTAAGCTGAAGGTAATCTCGTTGTGGTGATATTTTCTGTACGCTGGATCTTTTGAGAAATAATCAAGCGTATCGTGCATCCAGCCCATCATCCATTTCATACCAAAACCTAAGCCCCCTGCAAAGGTTGGCTTAGAAACCATAGGAAAAGCTGTAGATTCCTCGGCGATAGTTTGCACATCTGGGAATGAACTATAAATTTCTTCATTTAATTCCTTTAAGAAACTTATTACTGCCAAATTTTCTCGACCACCAAACGCATTAGGTTCCCATGCTCCATCTTCTCTAGAGTAATCTAAAAATAGCATAGATGCCACAGCATCTACACGTAAACCATCGGCATGGTATTGGTCCATCCAAAATACAGCATTACTAATTAGAAAAGAGCGCACTTCGTTACGTTCATAATTAAAAATTAAACTTTTCCAATCTTGATGGTAGCCTTTGCGTTTATCTGGGTGTTCGTATAAATTAGAGCCATCAAAAAAACCGAGTCCATGCGCATCTTCCGGGAAGTGTGATGGCACCCAATCTAGAATTATACCTATACCAGCTTGATGTAATTTATCGACTAAATATTTAAACTCTTCAGGGTAACCAAAACGCGATGTTGGTGCAAAATAACCCGTAACTTGGTAACCCCAAGATGGATCATAGGGAAATTCCATGATAGGCATAAGTTCTACATGTGTAAAATTCATGTCTTTTACATAAGTGACTAAATCGTCTGCTAACTCGAAATAGGATAAAAAACGATTTTCTTCTTCGTGCCTTTTCCAAGAGCCCAAGTGAACTTCGTAAACAGAGTAAGGCGCATCAATAGCATTGTGCTTTTTACGTGTTTTCATCCAGTTTTTATCTTTCCATTTATAATCATCATCCCAAACAATAGACGCCGTTTTAGGGTTATGCTCAAAACGCCTGGCATATGGATCTGCTTTTTCGGTTTTTATATCGTTATTATTACTTTGTATTTTGTATTTGTACGTGTCGCCTTTTTTTACCAACGGAATAAAACCTTCCCATATTCCACTAGAATCCCAACGCACATTTAATTGATGTTCGCCTTCCGTCCAATAGTTGAAGTCCCCTATTACAGAAACTTGTTTTGCTGTGGGTGCCCAAACAGCAAAATAAACACCACTAATACCATCGACGGTTACAAGATGAGATCCCATTTTTTCGTATAGTCTATAATGCTTACCAGATTTAAAAAGATTAATATCAAATTCTGTAAATAAACTATAAGCTTTCACTTGTGCCATAAATTAATGATTTATAATATTAGATATTCCTTTTAAAGGGATGACTGCCCATTCCGGGCGCGAATTAAGCTCGTAACCCAACTCGTAAATTGCTTTTTCTAGTAAGCAGTAATTTAGTATAAATATACGCTCTTGCCTGTATCCTGTGTTTAAATTAGCCTGTTGTGTTTCCTTAATATAAGTAGTGAAAAATAAGCTTGTAATATAGCGATATAATATTTCAGATGCTTTAAATAATGTATCTTGGCTTGCTTTATAATGCTTTTCACCGTTGTTAAAAACTGTAGCGTAAATGGCATAGTGAAAAGACCTAAACATACCTGCCACATCTTTTAATGGTGGTTGTTTTACCTTTCTATCTCGTATGGAGCTTTCTGGCTCACCCTCAAAATCGAGTATATAAAAATCGTTCTCTTTTAAAAGTACTTGCCCTAAATGATAATCACCATGTATTCTAATACGTTCGCCTTTTAGTTGGGTCCAATCGAAGTTAACAAAACGTTTTCTAATAGCGTTTTTTTCGTTTAAAAATTCATGTGCTAGTGTTAGAGCTAAACCGCCTAACTTATCCATATTATTTTCAACAAGATTTAATCTATTTTGAAATTGGTAAAGTGTTTTGTTTTTTAACCAAACCGTATAATCCGCGTTGTAATGTGCTGGCGTAAATGCAGTATCTTCAAATTCCGATCCTAATGCGATATGCATTTCTGCAGTTCGTTTAGCTAGTTTTTTAATGTGTTTGAAAAAGTTTAAGCCAACCCAGTTTATAATTTCAGGTGGAAGCTCCTTAAGGGTTAGGTTTTTGTATGGTACTATATCCGGTAGCTTATCAATAGTAATATTTTTATTTTGTAAGTTACAAAATATATTATGTAGATCTTTTAACATACCACTCCATACATCACCCTTATTAGGAATCATTTCTTGCATTAAGCCAATAGTCACGTTTGTTTTTTCTGAGTCTATCAAATTTATACTTCCAAGATAAGCTGGTGTGTTTTCAAATCCTTTTTTTTCTGATAAAAAACGACTTAATTCGTAATCTGGATTTTTACTTCTAAATATACGTCTGAAAAATTTCAGCACATATTTTTCATTGTAAACCAAAGAAGAATTACTTTGCTCTGCACTCATTAATCTAGACGATTTATAAGCTGGGTTACCAAACAAGTGACTCTTGTGGTACTGCAACCTAGAAACATCTTTAGAAGTTGCTTTCGCAATACGGTTAAAAACCAGTTCCCTAAACGTTTCTAAATTTATAGCATCGATAATATAACCTTCTTGATTTTGAATTTTAACAGGAAGGATTTTATCTTTTTCTGAAAACATATAATCGGTTACAAATGCAATGGGTAAAAAGTAATGTTGATAAAAAGCTTCAACAAAATTAACTTCTAAAATAAGCCCAAAATATAGCTCGCCTTTATGTTTAAACTTAAAATATTCAGAAAGTTCTATATATTTTAATTTATTAGATTTACCTGCATACCAACGCTGTTTGATAATGTAGGGTTCCAAAAAATCAGACAGAAATATGTTTAAAAAATTAGCATCGCCTAGCAAAACCTCCCAGGTGTTATCAGATTGAAAAACAGGCTTAATCAATGGCTTTTTAAGGCGTTTTTTCATAGCCTATTTATTAATCTTGAAAACATGAAATGGTATATTAGGGTGTAGCTCTACGAAGCACCATTCGCTATTCCAATTATAACAACTATCGGTTATTAAATCGTGCATTTTAAGAGTATGCCCTTCATGCACACCTATATCGTGCAATGGCACTTGTACATAGCCTTGTTGCGTGTTGTGTTCATCTAGACTTATTATTACAAATACCTGATTAGTTTTGTCTTGGTTCCATTTATAAAAAGCCAATAGATTACTATTTTCTATATAGCAGAACTTTATATTATTGGTTTGTTGTAACGCTTCATTATGGTGCCTAATGTAATTTATTTTCGAAATTATGCTAATCAGCTTATTTTGTATGGACCAGTCATAATGCGTTATTTGGAATTTTTCTGAGTTTAAATACTCTTCTTTTCCTGGCAAGGGGTTGGAAAGCATATATTCAAAAACAGGCCCATAAATACCAATACTAGAACTTAAAGTTGCTGCTAGCGCGTACCTTTGCATATGTTTAGCTTCGTTAGCGCCCTGTAGGTGGTAAGGATTAATATCTGGCGTATTAGGCCAAAAATTAGGCTGCATATATTCACTTAACTCGCTAGTGGTTAATTCTTCAATATATTCAATAATTTCGTGCTTACTTTCGCGCCATGTAAAATACGTGTAAGACTGCGTATAGCCTTGTTTTGCCAATTGCTGCATAACTTTTGGAGCCGTAAAAGCTTCGGCCAGAAAAATAACATCTGGGTGTTTTGCTTTTACTTCTGTAATAATCCAGTTCCAAAAATAAAATGGTTTGGTGTGTGGGTTATCTACTCTAAAAATATGTATGCCACAATCTATCCAATAACATAAAACATCTAAACATTCCTGCCACAATGCTTTATAATCTTTACTTTCCCAATAAATAGGAAGAATGTCCTGATATTTTTTAGGTGGATTTTCAGCGTATTGAACAGTGCCATCTGGGCGCCATTTAAACCATGACGGGTGCTCTTTTACCCAAGGGTGGTCTGGTGCAGCTTGTAAAGCATAATCCATGGCAATTTCAACATTATTATCCTTAGCTTTTTGAATTAAGGCTTTAAAGTCTTCAAGAGGTCCTAATTCTGGATGAATATCTTTATGGCCACCGTATTTAGAGCCAACACCCCAAGTAGAACCAACGTCGCCTTCTTTAGCCTCGGTTGTATTATTTTTTCCTTTTCGGTTCACTTCACCAATGGGGTGAATAGGGGGTAAGTATACCACATCGAAACCCATATTTTTAATACGAGGCAGCAAATGCTCACAATCTTTAAAAGTGCCATGTATTCCTTTTTCTTTTGATGCAGAGCGTGGAAAAAACTCGTACCATGTACTAAATCTAGCCTTTTTCCTATCCACATAAACTTGATAAGCTTTGGTGGTATTATCAAGTGTTTTTATTGGATTTTTAAAGAATATTTGATACAACCTTTCGGCAGTTGCTTGTTTAATTGCTTCTCCATAACTATCTGCATTTGTAAAAAGTTTATAAAGGCGCTCCAGATAAGATTTATCTTCCTTATTTACTTTTTTAAAAAGTGCTTTAAGATATGCTGCACCCTCAAGTAATTCTGAAGCTACATGCTGACCATCGTTAATTTTGCGAATTAAACCATGGCGCCAGTTTAGCGCATAATCTACCCAGGCTTGTACTTTATATTCAAAAAAACCTTGGGTGTTTACAAAAAAAGCGGCCTGCCACTCATCGTTGGATGTTTGCGCCATTCTTGTTTCACTCCAAGTACGCCCATTCTCATGTTTATACAATATAGAAGCCCCTAAAACATCGTGCCCATCTGCCATGATATGCGCCTGTACATTCACAATTTCGTTAATAACACGTTTAATATAAAACTCACCATGGTTTACACTAGGGGAAACATAATCGATTACAACTCTTCTTTGGTCTTTCATTTATAATTATCTAAAAAATAAAACATGAGGCTTTTTATATGACTGTACCTTTTGGAATAATAGCCTCCTTCTTTATAACCACAATACCTTGTTTAATAACGTACAAATCGGTTTCTATTTCTTCATCAACAGGGTATTTGGAACCATCTATTTGCACATCGTCACCAATACGGCAGTTCTTATCTAAAATAGCTTTATTAATATGGCATCGTTCACCAATACCTAAAAGGACGGGTATTTTTTTTCTATCCATATCCTCCAAAGACTCGTAGAAATCGTTACCCATCATGTAAGTGTTGCTTATTTTTGAGGCCTTTCCTATTCTGGAACGAATACCAATAACAGACTTTTCAATTGTATCGGCACAAATAATGCAGCCTTCGGCAATAACAGCTTGGTTTAGTGTTGTTCCTGCTATTTTAGTGGCAGGTAACATTCTTGCTCTTGTATAAATACGTTTATCTCTATCGTATAAATCGAATTTTGGAATAGCGTCCGTTAAACCTAGGTTGGCTTCAAAAAATGAATCTATATTACCTATATCTGTCCAATAGCCTTCGTATTGGTAACTTACAGTTTTATGTTCCTTTATGGCTTGAGGAATAATTTCTTTACCAAAATCGTTAGTATCCGGATCTTTCATGAGATCTTCTAAAAGTTCACGATTAAATACGTAAATCCCCATAGAAGCTAAATAGTTTCGACCTTCACTTTTCATTTCATCACTAACATCAGATGTCCAATTTGGCAGTAAACTAGCGTCTGGTTTTTCGATAAAGGATGTGATAACGCCTTTATCATCAGATTTTAAAATACCAAAAGATGTCGCATCTTTTGCGTTTACCGGAATAGTTGCTATTGATATTTTTGCTTTACTTTTTTTATGTTCTGAAATAAGATGCTCATAATCCATTTGGTATAATTGATCGCCCGAAAGGATTAAGAAATATTCACAATCGTGCCTTAAGAAATGGTGCATACTTTGTCGAACAGCATCAGCAGTGCCTTGAAACCATTTTTTACTCTGTATGGTTTGTTCGGCAGCTAAAACATCAACAAATGCAGAACTAAAAAAACTAAAGTGATAAGTGTCTTTTATATGACGATTTAGTGAGGCTGAGTTAAACTGTGTTAAAACAAAAATGCGCTTAACATCGGCATTAATACAATTGGAAATAGGAATATCAACCAACCTATATTTCCCTGCAATTGGCACAGCCGGCTTCGATCTCGCTTCGGTAAGCGGGTAAAGCCGAGACCCTTGTCCTCCGCCTAGTATTATTGCCAGTACTTTTTTATTTATCATAACTCAGTTTTTATTAAGTAGTTTTATATACCGAGATTTATCTCGATTTGGGTTTTTAAATTATTATTTAACAATGGACTTATAAAGCGTTTCTACTTGTTTAGCAATGGCTACCCAATCGAAATGCTCTTCAACACGTTTACGTCCTTTTTTTGCCATAGCGTCCCGAAGTGTTTTATCCCTAATTAGCGTATTTATACCTTGTGCTAAATCTTTAGAAAAAGCATCTGGGTTAACAGGCTCAAAAGGCGCCTCCGTTTGTTGATCTAGCGGAATTAAAAGCCCTGTTTCTCCATGAACAACAACCTCTTTAATACCACCAACTGCACTAGCAACAACAGCAGTATTACAAGCCATAGCTTCAATATTAATAATACCAAATGGCTCGTAAATGGACGGGCAGCAAAATACACTGGCGTGCGAGTATAGTTCAATAATTTCCGATTTAGTTACCATTTTATCAATCCAAATAACATTTTTACGTGTTTTTTGAACCTCTGTAACTACACCTTTCATTTCTTCGCCAATTTCCTTAGTATCCGGAGCGCCAGCACAAAGTACAATTTGCGTGTCTGCATCTATATATTTTATAGCATTTACCAAATGAATAATTCCTTTTTGGCGTGTAATTCTGCCAACAAAAAGTACGTAGGGTTTATTTTTATCAATACCGTAAGCCTTTAAAGTAGAAGCATCTTCGGTTTTAATGTATTGTTGTAAGTTAATACCATTATAAATTACATGAATTTTTTTGGCGTCGACGTTAAAGTGTTTAATCACATCTTCTTTAGTTTCTTCAGATACAGCAATTAGTGCATCTGCCATTTCAATAGCCGTTTTCTCTACCCAAGAAGAAGCATCGTAGCCTCGACCTAATTGCTCCCGTTTCCAAGGTCTTAAAGGTTCAAGTGAATGTGTTGTAATAACCAAGGGTACGCCATAGCATAGTTTGGCAACAATACCTGCAAAATGTGCATACCATGTGTGGCAGTGTACAATATCTGCATCAATAGGCACGGCATTCATATCTATACAGGTACTTAAGGTTTTAAAAATAGACTTTAATTTATCGTCAGCATTTTTAAAAATTTCCTTTTCATCTGTAAAACCTTTAACGGTTAGGTTGGTAGCTGTATCGTCTTGATCACCAAAACACCTTACATCTATTGCCATGAGTTTAGCTAATTCGCCAGCCAAATATTCAACATGGACTCCGGCTCCGCCGTAAACATGTGGTGGAAATTCTTTAGTATAAAAAAGTGCTTTCATAAATTTAGTTTACTTATTTTTAAAATAATTTTATATAACTAAAGTATTAAAGCTTTTTGTTTGTTTTGAAATACCTACTATTAAAAAATATTTTTGCCACACTAATTGTTACTTGACTTAAAATATTTTTTTTACAATTCATTAATAACTTTTTTTATAAAAAAATAGAAATAAATATAATTAGTAAAGTGTTAAAACTTACTATACATGTTTGGCTTTAAGAGCTTAATTTGTCTCTTTAAAACTACAAAAAAATATTCTGAAAATTGTTTGGGTATTTTATTTTTATTGAAAAAGAGGAATTTTCCTTATTCTAGATCATTATCAATAAAAAAGCACATAAAAGTATGCGGTTACGCTTAACAACTTAACGCATACAGGAAGAGTAGGTAGCTGTTATTTTTCTGTTTTTTTTAAACGATAATTAAACTATATATTATGAATAATAGAACGCTTAAAAAAATATAAATTAAAAATCTTACAAGAAATAGGCTTATCGTGTAGAGCCTAAAAGAAATAAATTATAAAGGCCCCTGAGGGGCCTTTATAATTTGCAATAAAATCTGGTTTTAACTTCTAGTTAAGCCCAAATATCAGTTTAAAACTAAGTAAAAGTTTTATAAATAAATACGCATTTAATCATTTAGTTTTAAAACAGCCATAAAAGCTTGTTGTGGTATTTCTACATTACCAACCTGCCTCATACGCTTTTTACCTTTTTTCTGCTTTTCTAATAATTTACGTTTACGCGAAATATCGCCACCATAACATTTGGCAGTTACATCTTTACGAAGCGCTTTAATGGTTTCTCTCGAAATAATTTTAGCACCAATTGCCGCCTGTATAGGAATATCGAATTGCTGTCTAGGAATTAATTCCCTCAACTTCTCACACATTTTTTTACCAATGTTTTGCGCATTATCTGCATGTATTAATGCTGATAGCGCATCTACCGTAAGGGCATTTAACAAAATATCCAAACGCACTAGTTTCGATACTTTCATACCAATAGGATGGTAATCGAAAGATGCATACCCTTTGGAAACCGTTTTCAGTCTATCATAAAAATCAAAAACAATTTCGGCTAAAGGCATTTCAAATGTTAACTCAACACGTTCTGTTGTTAAATAGGTTTGATTCATAATCAAACCACGTTTTTCAATACATAAAGACATAACGTTACCAACAAAATCTGCTTTTGTAATTATTGTCGCTTTTATGTAAGGCTCTTCCACGCGGTTTACGGTGGACGGATCTGGTAAATCAGACGGGTTATTTACAATAAAAGCTTCATCTGGGTCTTTATTGGTATAGGCATGGTAGGACACGTTAGGCACTGTTGTAATAACCGTCATATCAAACTCACGCTCTAAACGTTCTTGTATAATTTCCATGTGCAACATACCTAAAAACCCACAACGGAAGCCGAAACCTAAAGCTGCCGAGCTTTCGGGAGCAAACACTAACGATGCATCGTTTAGCTGTAATTTTTCCATGGAATTTCTTAGTTCCTCATAATCTTCCGTATCCACAGGGTAAATACCAGCAAATACCATAGGTTTCACATCCTCAAAACCTTCAACAATATTGGTGGTTGGGTTTGCAAAATCGGTAATCGTATCACCTACTTTTACTTCTTTAGCAGTTTTAATACCCGTTATTAAATAACCAACATCGCCAGTTTTCACACTTTGTTTAGCAACTTGGTTAAGCTTTAAAGTCCCTACTTCATCTGCAAAATATTCTTTATCTGTAGCAACAAATTTAATTTTTTGTCCTTTTTTAATTTCGCCATTAAAAACTCTAAAATACGTTTCAATACCTCTAAACGTATTGTAAACTGAATCGAAAATTAAAGCTTGTAGTGGTGCATCAGGATCACCTTCTGGAGCAGGAATACGCTCTATTACTGCTTTTAAAATATTATCAACTCCAAAACCTGTTTTTCCACTGGCATGTATCACTTCTTCTGGGTCGCAACCTAATAAATCTACAATATCATCGGTTACTTCCTCTGGGTTAGCACTTGGTAAATCCACTTTATTTAAAACAGGAATAATTTCCAAGTCGTTTTCTAAGGCCAAATATAAATTTGAAATAGTTTGTGCTTGAATACTTTGTGCCGCATCAACAATTAACAAAGCACCTTCGCAGGCAGCAATGGATCGCGATACCTCATAAGAGAAATCTACGTGGCCTGGTGTGTCTATTAAGTTTAAAATATACTTTTCGCCTTCAAATTCATAATCCATTTGTATGGCGTGCGACTTTATAGTAATGCCACGTTCGCGCTCCAAATCCATACTGTCTAGCAGCTGTGCTTGTTGTTCGCGCTTTGTTACAGACCCTGTAAAATCTAACAAACGGTCTGCAAGTGTACTTTTACCGTGATCAATATGTGCAATGATGCAAAAATTTCTAATGTTCTTCATAGTCAAAATATTGCCTTTTAAAGCAGCTATTGCAAAGATAGTTAAATATGTTTGTGTATGGAATAACTTGAAGCATCATAATTTTTACAGTTTACAAGAAATAGGGTTTAAAAAAATGCTATTTACTGTACAATAACTATGTAATTTGTTTGTATTTAGATTTGGTTATAACTACAACAAATTATTAAAAAGCCGTTTTAAACTGCAAAATATATTGCAAAATGGTACTAGGTATTTGCTTTAAACGTTTGGTAAAGGTTTTCTTAGGTTTTTAATACCAAAGGTAACTTCTCGTTAAAAAGCTGTAATTTTACAAAAAATGTAATAGTTTGGTAAAAATAGACAACATAGAACTCCCTGATTTTCCGCTGCTTTTAGCACCCATGGAAGATGTTAGCGACCCACCATTTCGTGCTTTATGCAAGGAACAAGGTGCAGATGTGGTGTATACCGAGTTTGTATCTAGCGAAGGTTTAATACGTAACGCTGCTAAAAGTGTCATGAAGCTTGATATTTACGAAAAGGAACGCCCAGTTGGCATCCAAATATTTGGAGCCAATTTGGATAGTATGCTACAAACTATTGATATTGTTGCAGAATCCAAGCCAGATATTATTGATATTAATTTTGGATGCCCCGTAAAAAAAGTGGTGAGTAAAGGTGCAGGTGCAGGTATACTAAAGGATATTTGTTTAATGGAACAGCTTACTGCTGAAATGGTAAAACGCACGCATATTCCTATTACCGTAAAAACGCGTTTAGGTTGGGATGATAATTCCATTAGAATTGTTGAGGTAGCCGAGCGTTTGCAAGATGTAGGCTGCAAGGCTATTGCTATACATGGCAGAACACGTGCCCAAATGTATAAAGGTAATGCAGATTGGAAACCTATTGCCGCTGTAAAAAACAACCCGCGTATGCATATTCCCGTATTTGGAAATGGCGATATAACCACGCCAGAACGTGCTATGGAAATGCGTGATGATTATGGGTTAGATGGCGCCATGATTGGCCGTGCATCCATTGGTAACCCTTGGTTTTTTAAGCAAGTAAAACACTTTTTTGAAACTGGGGAACATCTGGCACCCATCTCTTTGGAACAGCGCGTGGAGGCTGCGCGCAGACACCTACAAATGGCTATAGATTGGAAGGGAGAAATTCTTGGGGTTTTTGAAACACGCCGCCACTACACTAATTATTTTAAAGGCATTCCGCATTTTAAAGAATACCGCATGAAAATGGTAACATCAGACCAATCAAAAGATGTTTTTGCTGCTTTTGATGAGGTTCTTGATAAGTTTTCTGGATATGAATTTAAACTTTAATCTTTATACCAATTAAAATATAAAACAAGGCTAAAGAACTTGAATTATATTTGCTGTTACTCGTATTTAACGTCGTAATTTAAATGTGTTTATGGGATTTAATAATTGCTTTTTTACTGGTTTTTAGTTTAACAAAAAAGAGCCTAACACTGCAAAAAACCAGAGCGAAATTTTGTAGATTATAATTTTCAAATTTAAAGTACTATACGTACTATTTTATTGTTTACTCAATTTAATAGCTGTTTTTTAATAAACTAATTAAATTTGAATGGTTATAGACTATTGTATTTTACACAAAATGGGATGTAATACGATTTTTTTTTGCGAGAAGGATTGAACGGTTTGTTTAAGCTCCCCGACTTTTTAGGAGGGAGCGCGTAGTGAAAGCCTGTTTACCATTTTTCTTGGTAACTCGCCACAATAAGAAATTTATATACCTTGTACCATAGATTTTGTAATGCGTGCCGATGCTATCTTTGAAGCTATAACACCTAAAACAGAAATGGTTAAAAAAACAATAAAAAAGTTTTCAATTTTTATGGTAATAGGGTAGGCTAGTGTTGGAGTTATCATAACTAAATTAAATGTTTTTTGTAGTACAGTTATTATTACCGCTATAGCCAAGCCAATTAAACCACCTACAATACTCATTAGACTTCCTTGGAAAAAAAATATTCTTCTGATGTCTGCTAACTTGGCACCTATATTATAAAGCGTACGGAGGCTTCTCTTTTTATCTAGCATCATCATTATTAAGGATCCAATAATATTAAAAAATGCAATAATTAATATAAGTGTGAAAATAAGGTAAACTGCTAAATTCTCTGTGTTTAGCATTTTATAAAGCGCATCGTTAAGCTGCGCTCTATTTTTTATAAGTACTTTGTCTCCTAAAATAGCTTGAATATTTTTTTTAGCCTGTATCTCGTCCATACCATCGGCTAATTTAAACTCCAAATGTGTAATTTGCTTGCTTTTATAGCTAAGTAAATTTCGAGCCATATCGATGGGCGCAAAAACATAAGTATCGTTTAGGTTTTCATTAATATAAAATGTGCCTACATTTATAGCATTTATAGTATTAAAAGCATTTTTAGTAGATGTTATCTGCCCTTTTCCTGGTTTGGGCACATAAACTCTAATGGGCTTTGTAAAGTCCAGCACGCCTAGAGACAAACTACTTGAGATACCCCAACCTATAACTAATTGATTGGTTTTTTGCTCTAACCAACTGCCATTGTCTAGCGTGGCATTTATAGGAACTACGTTCTGAAAATGCGCATCGACCCCTTTAATAATGGCAAAGGTATTTTTATCTTGCGTGGAAAGAAATACGCGCTCTTCAATAATTTTTGAGTAGCTTATTATATCGCTTAGCTTGTTTAGCTTTTCTATTTCGGTATCTGTTAAAACAAAGGATTTACCTGCTGTCGCTTCAGCCTTTAAATCGGGATCTACTTGGCTTGAAAATTGGAGCGTAAAATCCTTTAAACCCGCAAAACCAGACAGCACTATAAATAAAGATGCAGAGCCTAAAATAACGCCAATAACAGCAATGTACGTTATAAAGTTTATGGCGTTATTAGTGCTTTTTGATAGTAAATAACGCTTTGCTATGTATAGTGAAAAACTCAATTAAAGGATTACGATTTTTTTCTTGGATCTAGAATAGTTGGATCTTGTATTGGGTTTTCTTTACCTTTTAAAGATTTTTCTATTTGATCTATATACTCCAAAGAATCGTCTATAAAAAACTCTAAATTTGGCATTCTACGCAGTTGATGCTTGGTGCGTTGTGCTATTTCATGACGTATTAATGGTGTGTTTGATTTAATACCTTCAAGCAATTCTTTGCCTTTATTATTAGGAAAAATACTTAAATACACTTTAGCCACCCCTAAATCCACGGTTACTTTTACTTTGGTTACCGAAATTAAAACGCCTCGCATACCACCATCTGTGGCAGCCCTTTGCAATACATCTACTAGATCGGTTTGTAAAACAGATCCTATTTTTTTTTGTCTTTGTGTTTCTTCTAAATCACTCATATTATTAATACCTATTAAAGGTTTGGTCTGCAAAAATAACGGATATTTGAGGATTATGTTACTTTTAGATGTGATTTTCGTATTTTGAAATAGAATTAGAGTGTTTCTTGGTTTAATAACTAATAAATTAAAAATTTTAATGAAAAAAATTGACCATATAGGTATTGCTGTTAAAAGTCTTGAGGATGCTAATGTATTATTCGCTAAACTTTTAGGGGAACCCCATTATAAAACCGAATTGGTAGAAGCACAAGGCGTTAATACCTCCTTTTTTAAAGTGGGTGACACTAAAATTGAATTATTAGCATCGACCCAAAAGCATAGTCCTTTAAAAAAATTTATTAATAAAAAAGGAGAGGGTGTTCACCACATCGCTTTTAGTGTTGCGGATATTGAATTAGAAATAAAACGACTTAAATTAAACGGTTTCAACGTATTAGATGATACACCGAGTAAGGGAGCCGATAATAAATTAGTTGTTTTTTTACACCCAAAATCAAGTAGCGGCGTATTAATTGAATTATGTCAAGAGATAAAGGTTTAATTTTTCTTGCGCATAAACAAAATAAGTATTAATATTGCACCTCCAATTTAGGTCCTATAGCTCAGTTGGTTAGAGCACCTGACTCATAATCAGGTGGTCCATGGTTCGAGTCCATGTGGGACCACTT
>CALGNX010000018.1 GCA_937958265.1 uncultured Algibacter sp.
TTCTAGAGCCATACGGCACAAAACCAAAGAAGTTCTTGGATCTGTAATAACTAATTTTTCGGCTTTATGAATACGATCATAAAATGCAGAAAATTCTGTTGCTAAAAATTGAAAGTTGCTACCCATATAGTAAGTTTATAACCAGCGGGTTAAATTAAGGATTTTCAAAATATATTACTACAATTATATAATTATATGAGCATTTATTTTTTAGGTTAATGTGTTTTAAAATTATTTCATGTTTTTTTTGGAAATGTTGGTGCTTACTTGGCTTCGAGTTTCCTCAGTCTGCGATTCAGATTACCTTCATCCCTTTAAAGGGCTCTGTTCCTTTTAAGTGCTTTTAGTTCTCTTTTTTATCGCTGTAGATTTTGGAAAGTTTTGGTAATTTATGGTGCTCTCTCTATTTTAAATTTAAATTTACGCGGACGTTTTCCTATCCTTATTCCTCCATAATTTCCCAGTGTCCGCCCTTATCAGGACCTATTCTATTCAGCTTTCCTTTTAATTTAAGCTGAGCTATTTGTTTCTCAATAGCTCGTTCACTTATTCCTATAGCTTTAGCTAAATCTTTAGCGCTTAAATCATTTTTACCTTTAAGTAATCGTATTATTTTCTCCGAACTTTTCTCCGAACTTTTCTCCGAACTTTTTCCTCTAGTTTTCTCCTCTATTTTTTGAGTAGTATCTTGTACTGTTTCTCCTTCAATAGGAATAATAATTTCAAATACATCTCCTTCTGTAAAACTAGGTACAGCTCCAGGATGATATATTTCTAAATATTTATACGTATTACGTACACCCGAACCTAATTCATCTACCCAACCTACTTCTTTAAAAAACTTAGCTATAATAGGGTTTTTAGGATATGGTGAGAAGTTGGCAGGATCTATAGCACCGCTTCCGTGTGGTTTATTCCAATTTTCTGTACGCACCTGATTTGCTTCTATAATTAGTTTAGCTGGAAAAGGATTTGTAAATTCTCTATGGACTAATAGATTCCCTATAATTTCTCTAAACAGATTATCACGCACATTAATACGTTGTCCTTTTATAATCGTAAATTTTTCTGGTAAATGCTTTGCTACAAAAGCCATTAAGCGCTCGTAACTTTCTATAAGGTTGGTACGTATGTCGTCGCGATCATCATAACGATCTGTATTTTCTCTACGAAGAATAGCATCTGTTTTGTGATGCGCCAGCACGTTTTGAATACAGGTATCACTTCCGAATAAAAGTACGGCAGCCAGTGTGTAGCCTTCGCCACCTGTTTTCATATCACGTTTAAACAATCCTGCAGATCGTAATAACTCCTCGTTGTTCATTGCTAACCAAGGATGCGTAGGTTGTATATTTCTAGCTAGGTTTCTTACTTTATCAAACAGACTTGCTTTAAAATCTGAGACTTGTACATAAGGAAACACTTGATTTTCTGAATAGGTGTTTTGCTTACGTAAGTATAATTGCGAAACGAGTTCGGCATTTTTGGTGATATTAAAATCACCATCTTGATTACGATCAAAAATCTTCCCTTTTGTAGCGTGCACCTGCGAGCTCTCTGGCACATAAAGGGAAATGACTTGTTTACCGTTTACCGAGGTTACTACTGGCGATAAGTAGTAGGGCGGATTTAAACGCTCTGGATTATTTGCGCTAGTCACCATATTATCTACTATGCTTTGCACTTGGTTTTCTTGTACACCAGTAATACTGTTATCTACATCATTAATTCCTAGAATGAGATAACCACCACTACGATTCAAAAAACCACAAATAGAATCAAACGCATCGCGGTTAAGCCCTATACTAGCTGCCTTAAACTCTACCTGAGTGCCTTCTCCTTGCTGTAATAATGCTTGTAGTTTAGCTTCTGTCATAGTTTATAAAGGTACTAATGTGTTTTAAAACTGTTCCATTTTGTTTTTAAAATTCCCGCAAGTGCTACTTCTAAAAAATAGAAGTCATAGTCTTCAGTTAAAGGAATTAATACACTTCTACATCTATTTCAATAGTGTTTAAAGTACTAGTTATATAGGATTTATACTTTTTAATATCAGCTATAAAAGATGTACAATCGTTACTAAAGTAGCTTTGGTTGGATTTAAATAAAACCATAGCATCAAAAAAATAATCTGATCCGTGATGATCTAGTCCATTGTCTGACAAATGGCTATGAATAGATTTTGCTGTAGCCTCAAATATGCCTCCTTCAAAAGACAGGTGCCACGCTCGGTTATAATACCCCCTTTTATTATCACAACCATACATTATTTCTTGGTCTAGTATATCTAAAAAAAGATTCCAATTAATTTCTTTTGCTTGGCTGGTGTTCAAATTTTCAAACCATGTTACTATTTCTTCGCAAGCCTTTTTTTGTTCTTTATCGGTTGCAGGCAAGTTAGCTACGTATTGCACAGCAGGGATTAGTTTTTGTAATTCGGTAATTATTTTTTTATCAATCATTTGTTTAAATAACGTTAAGCCTCACTTTTAAGGCTTTTACAAGACGCCTTATCAACATTTTTATCAACATTTATCAACTCTTATAGCGTTATTTCATTAATTTATGTCGATAAAATATTTAGTCACTTTACGCGCTCCTTATCTTTATCCTTATCTCTCATAAGGTGATTTATTAATATTTCATCTGAAATTTTAACTTTATTCTTTTCAACCTTTTTAATGGTTTTTATCATTAACTCATTAAATCTTGACCAGCTTTTTCGTGACTGTCTTTTGATTTGATCGCCATTATTAAAAGCCCTGAAAACTACATTTGATTTTTCAACATAGCTTAAGTAATTGCCCCAGTCGTAACGATAGGTTTTAGTTTTACCATTACGTATCATTCTTCTTTTAGAACCTTTATAAGTGAACCGTTTAAATAATGCGCTCTTGTGGATTTTATCATCTGTACTTTTTGCATTGATGGCTAATGATGAAGCTCTCTTAAAGGCTCGTTTCATTGAACGGTTAAATTTCGAATAACCAGCAGTTTTAATCAGTGCACGTTGACCATTATATTCAAACCCTAAATATTCTAAGGTTTTATTTTTTTCTTCACCTGTTTCTTCATCAACTTCGTAGCCTGTATATTTCCCTTTTTTTTGTTGAAAATGATACACTTTTGTTTTGTCTGGATGTATTTCAAGATTTACTTTATTATCTACTAAAGCGCGAAGCATTCTTATAGCTACTTGTTGTTGCTTTCTAGGCACAACTATTATTAAATCGTCACTATACCGCTGGTAATATCCTTTAACATCTTTACTATCTATAAAATCTTGAACTTCCTGGTCAAAATCTAACATATAGATATTGGCTAGCGTTGCACTAAGTGCTGTACCTTGCGGAATACCCTTTGTTCTAGTTGATTTTGAAATTAAATGAAGGCTATTCTCGTAAAATTCTTGTTTCTTGCAATAAGCAACAGCATTATTATCTTTTAAAAATCGCTTATGTTTAACCGCTTTTTGTTTTAAATCTAGAGTTTTAGGATCGTTCTTTGTTCCCGTTTTTACCCAAATTTTATTTTTATAATTTCTGAATAACAAATCTTCATTAACGTATCTCATATTAATGAGAGATTTATAAACTCTAAAATGATCTTTAGGAAGCGTGGTAGAATTATTCCAAACTTGCGCCCATTTCTGTTTGAGAATTTTATGATCTAACTCATCAAAAAACTTGGTAATGTCTGCAACAATTACAGTAAGCTCTTTGGCTTGATTATCTTTAATAAACTGAAAGGTTTCCAAAGCGAAATCTACATTGCACTTATGCTTATCCTTCTTATTTTCAATCTCAATTTTCCTGTAAGCTACAACTGCATTATTAAAACTTTTTGTTTTAAGTAACTCATTATATTTATTTGAAAGTAAATAGCTGTAGTAAGAGTAGATTTGAGCATCAAAATGGCTAGCGAAGAATATTTCTCTTGCTTTTGGTTTTACTTTTACGCGTGTTCGCTTTTTACTTTTGTTTTTTAGGCCCGAATTATTTGCTCTAAATTTTCTTTGAAAAATAGTACGGTGTAAGAATGGAAGAAAACTGTGTTTGGCTATTTTATTTTTATCCGTGATGTAGTTCTCCAATTTAGAGACATCATTATTCTCTAAAGGAAAACCTATGTGAGGATATTTTTTTATTTTAATCCACGGATGTTCTACTTTCTTTTTCATTCAAAAAAAATAAGGGTCAAGATTTGCTAGTAGCAGGCTTGCGATTGAACAATGCTCTATCGGCACTTCTCCATAAATGAAGGTTACCGCTACACTTTTCAGGTATAATAATTGCTTATATTGCTGTAGAGGTCATTAAAATAACATATCAACGTATGAACAACATTAAACTAAATAACATTACAAGCGCATTTCTGGCTGTTTTATCAATTGCCGTTAAAATAAATTCAACTTCTCTTGACATTGGTATTCAGTACTCACTTAACGTATATTTTAAGTGATTGTAATTATGCGAAACGTTCTTCTCGGCCACTCGACCCTATGTTGTAAATTTAATAGTTTTATTAGTAATTATCTCTAAAATTCAAATTCTTAAAGCTCCCCCTTAAACGCTTTTTGTAACAAGCAATTAAACAAATCTTCTGCTTGCTGAAGCTCTTGTTTTGCAAGTGCTTTTTGTTGCTCTATTAAAGCTATTTTATCGGCAAATTGATTTTGGAGTTTGATGGGGGGATTCATAATTTTTAATCGAGAAAATTGTGTTAGATTCAGTCTCGGCAAATTTGCTCCACTTGTATTATTATTAGCCCAATTCACATGCCATTTCCCTCTTAAATAATTAGTAACAAATGCTTTATTAGTTTTTTTCTGATTTGGCAGTAAAGTAATAATATCGGTACTACAAATTCCATTGAAACTAGGATTTGCAACCTTGTTTAAATAAGGTCGTAATTTTCCATAAAGTATGTGTTCACTTGAAAACAAGTATTTATTGCTTTTTAGTTCATTTTCTTTAACAGTTTGAATTGTGTGAATTTCTCCCGAATGCTTTTCAATCGAATCAAGTCCAACATAATTTGTATTATCTTTAATTTCTTCAGGACTAACAGAATTCTTTACTAAAGGACACAATTTTACAAGTTCTGTTTTTTCCCACCCCTTCGGATTTAACACCGGATCCCCAAACATTTCCAAAAAGATAGACTGCGCCAGTAGGTCGTACTCGGTGAGGAGTTGTGCGGTTTTATCGCGTAGGGCGGCGGCATTGTCTAAAATTTCAGCTATGCGTTGTTGGGTTTTTAGGGGTGGTAGGGGGATTTTACATCCTAAAATTTCTTTTTTACCTACATTGATCTGTAGTCCACCTCCAGAAAACATTTTATAATAGTTCCTATGTATCGGATGATTTAGAATATATCTCAAATAGTTCTTATCTGCCTTTTCTTCGTCTTTTATGATAAGTTTACCTGCTCGCTGATTTAATAACCAAATGTACTTACCAGTTTCAACAATTGTGGGAACTCCCAAAATTTTAGGATCATTTGCTAAGTCGGTCATAGCAATTACTAAGTCGCCATCTTTGATAATGTAATTGGAATATTTTTCCTGAAAATCATCTGGCAAATACCGTAAATTGTAATTTGAATCAAAATTACCATCTGGTCTGATGTTACTCATCCTTAGGCTTACTGTGTTTGATATATCAACGTAATCTTTCGATTTGAATGCATAGCCATTCTGTAAATCACAAACAATACTCAATTCATCTAGCTTCATTTAGTTTAAATTTAATTTTGATAACAAAGCATTTCTCTCTTTGGATAAATTTTCTATTCTATCAATAATCACTTCTGGCGCATCATATTCCACTTCTTCATATACAATTTCTTTGTAGCGGTTAATAGATAAATCCCAATCGTTTGCTTCAATTTCGGCAAAAGGCACTAAAAAGGATTGCTCGGTGCGTGCGCGGGTATCTTCGTAACGTTTTGGGTAACGTGCCAGGATATCGGGTAGGTTAAATTTGTCGTGGTCTTTGGCTAAATCTTCTAGTTCTTTTTCGGTAAGTGCTTTCGCGAAAGCAAAATTATTAAAAGTCGCTTCGTCCACTAACAAATTACGTTTATCGTCTAGGCTTTTACCGTCGGCTTTCATATCGTAAAACCATACCTTGTCGGTACCGCCGTTATCGGTTTTGGTAAAAATAATAATGGCGGTGCTTACCCCACTGTAGGGTTTAAACACGCCGCTGGGCAGGGAAATTACAGCTTCCAGCTTGTGGTTTTTTACAATTTCGCTACGGATGCTTTTAAAGGCTTTACCGCTACCAAACAGCACACCATCGGGCACAATTACGGCGGCACGTCCGCCCTTTTTTAGTTGGCGTAGCATGAGTGCCAAAAACAGTAGTTCGGTTTTGGTAGTATCGGTTATGTTACGCAAGCCTGGGGCAATACTTTCTTTATCTATGGTGCCTTTAAAGGGTGGGTTGGCTAGTACCAGGGTGTAGGCATTGCTAACGGCATTGTCCTTGCTTACGGCATCTACATCTACTATATTGGGTTGTTGCACGCCGTGTAAAAACAGGTTCATACTGGCTATGCGTAGCATGGTGGCATCAAACTCGGTACCGCTAAACATGTGTTTGTTTATATGCTCGCTGTGCTTGTCTAGCTCGGTAACGCTGTAGTGCTTGTCTATATACTCTTTGGCGGCTACAAGGAATCCTGCAGTTCCTACACTGGGGTCGCAAATGGTGTCTTCTAGCGTAGGCTGCATTAACTGGGTCATTAATTTAATAATGTGGCGCGGGGTTCTAAACTGCCCAGCGGTACCGCCGCCTTCTAGTTTAGAGAGTAGGTACTCGTAAATATCTCCTTTAATATCTTGCGAGTCCATATTTATACGCTCTAGTTTTTCGATAACCAAATCTAGCGTGGCGGCTTTGTTAATGCCAAAGGCAGCATCTTTCATGTAGGTACTAAACAAACTTTTTTTGCCCCCTAAACTACGTATAAACGGAAAAATACCCGTTACCGAATTGTTAAAAACCTCGTGGCGCGCCTGTACGTCCATTTCCTTTAAATTCTTCCAACGGAAGTTTTGCTGGTCGGGCCCAAATACTGGGGTAAAATCTTTTTTTAAACGCTTTGCCATACGCTCGTTTCGAGTTTCGGTTTCGTCTAAATCTTTTATAAAAATTAAGTAGGTGAGTTGCTCTACTATGGTAATGGTATTGGATATACCGCCCGTCCAAAAGGTATTCCAAATGGCGTCTATTTGTTGTTTTAGTGCTCCTGTAATCATGTGTTTTTTGGTTATAGGTAAAGGGTTAAGGGTTAGCGTATATTACCTAATTTAATTGTTTTTTAATTCTTCAAACTTTTGCTTCATTGTAGGATTGCCGTAGGTTAATTTTTTTATAGATAAGTCATCGGCTTTACTATTGGCTAATCGCAAATTTCTATCTGATGACAATAGGGCATCTTTTGTTTTTTCAAGATGTGAAATTGTTTTATCAATTTCATCAATAGCGGTTTTAAATTTGCGGCTTGCCAATTCGTAATTTTTTGCAAATCCAGTTTTAAAAGTTTCTATTTTTTCTTCAAAATTGGTGATATCCATATGCTGATTACGAATCACGTTTAACTCCTGTTTATACGCTAATGATTTCCATCCTGAATTTCGCAACAAGGTAATGATTGGAATAAAAAATTGCGGCCTAATTACATACATTTTTGGATAGCGGTGCGATACATCTACAATACCGGTGTTGTAATAATCATTTTCGGTTTCTAAAGCCGACACCAATACGGCATATTCGCAACCTTTATCATTTCGGTCTTTATCTAGCTTCGCAAAAAAATCTTCATTTTTCTTTTTGGTAGCCGTGTGGTCGCTCTCGTTTTTCATTTCGAACATAATAGAAACAATTTCATTACCATTAGAGTCTTGCTCTTTAAAAATAAAATCGCCTTTGGTGCCTTTGCTAGCGTCGTTATCTTTTTCGAAATACGCATTTTGAAATGCGGTAGCCCTAAGTTTGTTAAACTCTATTTCGCAATGCTGCTCTAGGCTTTCGCCTAGCATTTTGGTAGATTGTTTTTGTTTAAAATCCTTTAAACGCGCTATTTCTTCCTCCTTTAGCTTTAAGGTTTCCTCTTTGTGTGCTAATTTGTGTTGAAACTGCTCTTGCAGTGTTTTTTCTAAATTTATTTTTTCAGAGTCTTTAAGTTTTAAATCGTTTACCAGTTGGTCTCTTTCTCTTTGAATATTAGAAACAGCAGTATTTACAGCCAATTCTGTGGTAGATTCTAGCTTTTGTAATTCTATATTTTTCTGGGTAATTAGTGCCTCTTTTTTAGCCAACTCCTCCGCTAACCGCTCATTGGCTTTTGCTTGCATTTCTACCAGTGCTTTATCCTTAGCAGCAATTTGTGACAATAATGTTTTTTCGACTTCAGACTTGGCAATACTTATTGCATTTTCTTTTTCTTGAACAATAGCTCTAATTTGTTCGTCTTTAGAAGCGATTTCTTTATCCTTTTTAGAAACTTCCGCTACCAACTGCTGCTTACTGTGAGACTGTAGCTCGATAATTTTTTTATCTAAGGCCGCAATAGCGTCTTTAGATGCATTTGCTGTTTCTGCTTTAGCCAATGCAATGGCATCCTCTTTTTCTTTTTTTGCTTGGCTAAGACGTTGCTCAATTTCATCTGTAAATTGCTGGTCACGCACCTGCTTAACAATATCTGTATATACACTATCATCTACCTTAAAATTTTCTTTACAATTGGGGCATTTTACACTGGTATTTTTACTCATAATTTTTTTCTTTATGATTATGATACAAATTTAAGACTGAATCGTGCAGGGTAATTGCAGAGTTATTGTTTGATAATGTTTTTTACTCTCGTTTTTAATTCTTCAGTGCGGTTATCCGTATATTCTTCAATTTCTCCTTTTACTTTTAGTCCGTTAACCAATGAAAATTCCGTAACTAAGTGTGGGGGTATAAAAATTCCGCTTGGACTATTATCAGGTTTTAAAAAAGCAAAACCTTTTTGAATATTGTAATTAATAACTTCACCGATTAACCATTTTCCAGAAGTATCTAAAGTGTTATCTGGATCATTTAAAATCCAATTTCGAGTTTTTGGTTTACTATCAAGATATTGTTTAAACCAAACTAATACGTCTAATAATTGAAATAAGACACTTTTAAATAAATAAGGCGTTCTTAAAGCAGTAACATGCGCATCGATACTTGACCGATGCGAACCGGCTTGAGCAACTGATAAAATACTTCTAAGATAGTAGGCTATTTGATTAGGAACAACAGCCTCTTCATTCAACGTATACTTTTTATATTTATCATCGGTCCGTTCATCTTGCTCTTGTCCACATAAAAACTTACTGGTTTGATTAATCGCAACATTTGGATAAACAAATTCGGAAGGCAGTAAATCATATTTATTAAAGGTGAGAAATATGTCTTCGACAAGCTTTCTTATTTGATTAAATTTACTCGTTTCACAGCCATTGTAATTAAGAAGTGTTAGCAAATCATGAGCCGCTTTTTCTCCTATATATCTTTCGGTACAAACATCAAAAACCCTGCTATACTCATGGCGTATTTGCGTATCTTTAAGTTTATCTGCTGCTGTTTTAACATCAACAAAAAGTTGCTCTATATCTTCATCAATTCCTTTTCTATAAACTTTTTTAAAGGCTTTATTAAAGGTTTTGTCCTCAAAAGCCTCTGCTTGACCTGTTAACACAAAAATCTCAAATTTTTTTGTTATACGTAACAATTCTTCTTTAGCTCGATGAACATTATCAGTATCTTCAGACCCCTTGACATCGTCTTCATTTTCAAAAAATTTTGCATCTAACAATACACCATCATAAATAGAATAATTCTTTCTCAGTTCGGACATACCCATATTTAATGACTTATAAGAAACCAACTTTATGTTGTTGAATTTAGCATCTCCTTTGAATCCAGACATTTGTTCATGTTCATCATCTATCCATAATATATTATAATATTTTTCTTCCATCTTACTTTATTAATTTAATTGGTAATAAAAAACGAAAAACAACTGGGTATACCGGATCTGAATTAAGGATTAAATCCCAATCTTGGTTTTCAAAATATGCTGCAATTCTATTTATATCGTATCCTCCTAACCCTGATCCACTAGAAATATCAGCTGTAGAAAACTTGGTAACGAATTTATTTCTATCAAAATTATTTGGAAAAGGAAGACCGTTATTCTTGACTTCAATTACCAATGAATTATTAATATCGCTTAATTCAATAATAACATGATTACTTTTACTTTTTTCTTTAAAACCGTACTTATTAGCGTTAGTTAAGAGATTATCAAGTAATGTTTTAAACAGAACTTTATTGATGTAAACACCTCTAGTTTTCATCTCATCAACTTTTAATAACTGTTTTTTTATTAAAAATTTAAACTCGTTATTAGACAGCGCATTAACTATATTATTAATTTCTGCCAAAGGAATTATTTCTTTCTCATAATCCTTCAAAACCAAACCATTTTCACCTTTTTCTAATACATCAGATATAAACTTAATATCTCGATTAATTTCAGTAATTGCCTCAACTAACCCTAGATCAAACATTTCCTTAAATTCATCATTTAGAAAGGATATAGTTTCTTTTTCACGAACAAAAAATCTAGAAAGATTCTTAGACCACCCTAGAATATTCTGTCGAGGCCTACCTAATGTATGCTTAAGAGATGCGAACTCCTTAAACTCTTCCGTGCGAATACCATGAACAAGAGCATTTCGTTCGGACTCAAGTTCTTTTATCTTCTCAGATATTTCTTTTATTCCGGCAACTTTTGCCGTTTGCTCTTCAATTGAAGGTAATTTAATCTTAACTTCTAAAAGGTCGTCCTTAGTTATAAAAGGAATAGTCGATCCTTGTTTATAACCATCTAGCTGTTGTTGAACATATTCTGTATGAAGTTCATTAATCAGGTAAGTAACATTTACTTTAGATTCATTAACATGAAATTGAAGGATATCAAGGCCTTTAAAGACGGGCACATCTTCAAATTGAAAATATGTTGGCTTTAAAACACCCCATTTTGCAGCCAAGAATAAACATGAAGTATCTATTTTATAAATAGATTTTCTTAGAGAAACGTCTTCTAACTGCCTACTATTTAAATAAAAATCAAACTTATCATCCTTTAGATCTCTAACTCGAATTAACTTTCCTGTTTCTGGTAAGTCTTGTTTGCACCCTTTAAAGTGAGTAAGTATCTCCTTCAACTTAACACCTTCAACCTCTTCTTGAAAATACCTTGAAACATTTAAATTATAGCCATTTTCAATAACATTATTAGCTGTGATTATGCGAACTGAATTACTATTTTTAATACGTTTAGAAACTTCCAAAAGTTTTTCAACTTCAATTATATTTTCCCTAGATGAAGGTTTTGAAATACAATCATCAGCTTTAACAAGTCTGATTTTACCAGGGCTACTCTTTGCTCTATTTAAAACAAGAATTATAAAAGGTATTCCAGTATTATGAAGAATACCTCCAGGAAAAGAGATGATGGTATCAAGAAGATCTTTTTCTATTAATCGCTCTCTTAATTTTAGCTCTGCACCCCCTCTAAATAAAACTCCTTGAGGTAAAACAGCTACCAATTTACCTGTCGGAGATAATGAATCTAACCCTTTATTAACAAAAAACTCTTCAGTATTTTTAAAAAATGAATACTGTTCCTTATAAATTCCATTTAATCTTATTCCAAAGGGTGGATTAGAAACAATTAAATCAAATTTTTCTTGATTAAACCAATTTGTTATAGAATCCTCACATCTGTATTCTGCTGATGAGTGGTGTAAAATTAGCCTTAGTTGACCAATAGCCCAATTTTTATAATTTAACTCTTGAGCATATATTAAATCTGAATCTTGATAGTCCTTAATAAAAGATCCTAAACCAGCAAAAGGATTGTATACTTTCAACCCTTTGGTTGAACCAATAAAACCATTTACAAATTCGGTAAGTTCTTTAGGTTGTATAAAATCCCCACCTCTTCTTCCTTGTAGTAAAAATACACGTTCCAAAATTTGATCGTAGAGTACTGTTATGTTCTGTTGAATCCATTCCAAATCAACCGACACTAATAACTTAACAACCTTATATACTGTGAGATCATTAAGGTCTTCAATAGTTGGAAGAAATGCTTTAAAAACGCTTTTTAAATTGTCGTTCTTCTCTTTTTTTAATTCTTCAATGAGTGTTTTTTTCAACTGAAACTCATTATCGATCTTATCGTATATTAAATTCTCTGAACGTAAATATAAAAATAGTAACAATACAGAATAATCTTCTGTATTAATATCCTCTCTTAGAATATCAAAAAGTTTCCAGATGCTATTATCAACGTGTAATTTAAAATTTTCTACCATAATTAAAATCAAAAAATTAATAATCTAATTCATTTACAAAACTAGAACAAATGAATGCAGAGTATCTGCACAAATTAATTTTTATAAAACCTTTGCATTATATTTGAATGGTCTCGCATCTGCCGCTTTAATGTTTCAGGCTCTATAACTTCAACATCTTTGCCATAAGAAAGAAGCTGTTGAACCAATTCTTTATTGATAATAGATTCAAACCAGACTTGATCATTTTTATCTTCTTCAAAAAATTCCTCGTAATCAGGGTGAAATGGTTTAGTCTTAAAATAATCTCCTCTACCATTATTAAATTTTAATACTACTTTTTCAATTAGACTATCATTAGGTCTTACAACACCTACCATAGTTCTAAAAAAGTTATCCCAGTCTATAGAAGAGTCTATATACTCTACAGCGTTAAGTATTGTAAAATCACTTAACCTTTCGTCTAATGGAATACTCCATTCGCTGGTATTGCGTGTTTTGTTAAAACCAAAGACAAACCATCTTCTATTGTACTGTTTTAGAATATGTGGATGAAATTCATAAACGTTAGGTACTTCGTCTTTAAAACCTTTATACCTAATCTCTAGTACTTGTTTCTTTTTAATTGCTAAATATAGTGGCTTAAGGTATTTTATACCTTTATATTCCTCATTATGATCGTAAAACAAAATTTTAGATCTGTCATTATCATGTTCTTCTTCTTGAAATTTTATTAAAGCTTCTGCAAGTTTCTCATACTTAGGATGATTTTCAAAACGTTCTAGTAATTGTTGACTAGCCATTAACAAATAACTTTCATATTCCAATAATGGCTTTTTTGCAATTGAAAAACTAGTGTCTGTGTATTTTAAAATCCTTATGTTGTCTGGCAAAGGTGCGCCAAAACCCATCTCTTCATCTCTAAAAACCTTTAAGTCATCCCTTAGTGTTCTTTTCGATATTCCATGTCCTGGATAAGCTTCTGCTAACTTTATATTCACATAACTCAGCAGCTCTTCAAACTTAAAAGATTTATGTCTTAAGCAATAATCTATTATGTTGTACCTTAAATGTGCGTGCTTACTATTAGCCATGGATACTAATATTTAAATATTAAATATTAAATATATAAAATCCCTCTTTTAAACCATGTTTATTTTGAAATTAAAAAAAGACAAACTGCATTAAAAACTTTGTCTATAAAGGCAAAAAAATATTTATTTTCCTTTAAGCTTGAAAATTATTCTTGATATAACACAAACTCTTTCATTTTTATTTTAGGCCATTAGATATTGAATAAAAAAGAAAATGTGTTACCTATGTATTACCTAGAAACAAAAAAAGCCGACTTAAAAAGTCAGCTTTTGCTTGTGGTGCGGGCGGGGAGACTCGAACTCCCACACATTGCTGCACTAGATCCTAAGGTAGTTGAATATATTACCTGCCCTGAAGTGTTAATTAGTGCACAATTTGTACTGTTATTGCTTAAGCCTGTTATATTTAAAATAGCGCTAGTAGGTGAGGGAAATATATTTATTTTGGCTAGCTTTTCATTTAAATTAAAACTTTGGTTGGATAATGATGTATTTACCGTTATTGTAACAAATGTTTCTTGTGAAAGCCCATCTTTATCAATAGCCTTTGCGGCTATTTTGTAAACTCCAGATGTATCAGGAGTAAAAGTATTGGCAAAAGGTCGTTCATTATCTGTTTTGTAAAAATCGTCATTAATTATAAAGTTTACCTTCTCTAGATTACCATTAGGATCCGTGGCGTTTGCTCCTAAATTAATTGACTCTCCTAAAGTATAGAAAGCGCCATCAATTGGTGATGTTAATGTTACACTAGGTGCTTCATTTTTGTCTATTACTGTTATATTTAGGGAGACTTCAGACCTTTTATTTTCTTTATCAATAGCTAAAGCTGTTATTTTAAAATCACCCGGTGCTTCTGGAATAAAAATAGTTTCAAAAGGACGAGATAGTACTGATTTAAAAAAAACATCATTTATCCTAAAATTAACCTTATCCAAATTACCATCTGGATCGGATGCATTAGCGCTTAACCTTATCTCTTGCCCTACTGTAAAAGTGGTGTTTTCAATTGGCGTATTAAAGCTAATAGTTGGCGCTTGGTTTACTGTTGTGTTATTTTGTACTATTTCAATTTCATATTTTAAGAACGAAAATACGGGCAACGACCTGCTAAAAATAATTTGAGATTTATTACCTGTGCCATTAATTGTACTTCCGTTAATCCAATTGGAATACGTAAAGGAACCGTTTGCTTTATTAAATACAGCCGAACGATATCTATAGCTAGAACCCACCGGAGCATTTACATTAGCTACAAGTCTCAAATCTTCTGCCGTATTCGAGTTTGGATTAGAGTTGTAGTTGTAAGCCATGATATTAAGCTCATTACTATTTGGTTTACTTGTAAAAAGCGCATCAACGTAATTACTAGACGAATTTTGTGTACCTGTTATTGAATTCAAATGATACGTATCGCCTCTAAGCTCTAATACTTCGGCATTGGCTGGTGCATAATGATCCCCTGTACCCCATTGAAATAAATTATCTATGTCATTTTCAAAAAACTGCTTCATCCAACCAACTAAAAAAGAATTTTGGTATTCTAAAGGTGCCGATTCAAATGCATTGCCACCAAAACTTGAGGTTAAAGCAAATTCATGGATTTCAAATTTAGCATCATCATTCCACTCTGGAATATCTTTAATAACACCAAAATCATTTCTATATACTTGTTTAAAATTGGTTCTATTAGCATTATTATAAGCAGGATAGTACGATACCCCTACAAAATCGTAAGGGACATTATTTGTTTTACACCATTTCACGAAATCGGTTCCCCAACTATTATTTGCCGTTCCCCATAGAAAATGAGACCCAATAATAGCCTCAGGATACACACTTCTAACAGCCTCTATAGAGCGTTTGTAAAATCTAAAAAATTGTTGTTGCGTACCTGTCCAGTGCCCACGAGTGCCAATTTCGCGACCAATTCCAAATTGTATTTTAGCAAGTTTTTCTCGACCATATGTGGTTACCAAAAAATTCATTACTTGCCTTAAATATTGTGCCCAAGCATTAAAGTCTTTTGGAGGCTCGGCATTCCCATAAGTTTCGCCTAGATAAGTGCCACCAGGCAAATTACCATTAGCATCTCTCTGAAAATCCCAAGAAGGGTTATCCAAAACAATTTGATGAATATCTAGACCTGCATTAAACACATTATCTATTTGTCTTTTTAAGGGTGCAAAATTTGTTATAAACCTATTACCATTCCATTTATAAGTATCTCTATCTAAATCAGGGCTTCCATTTGTAGCAACACCGCCTAGAGGCCTTACTATACATAAACTTGCTTTATCTATATTTTCAGGTCTTCGAAAACCGTTAATTGGAGAGATTCTATTAAATACATTTAAAGGATACTGTATATTTTCTTTTACCCTTGTTGTGTTTGCATAATCTGCTTCTAGTAACACTTGCGCCTGTGTACTTGCACAAAAGACAACTAATAACAATGCAATAAATTTTAACCTGTTCCTCATAATTAAATAACATTAAAAATCTAACTATCAAATACTTAAAAGTGATCATTATTGTTTAAACAAAAAACCACTTTAACGTAAGCGGTTTTTTGTTGTTTAAATTTTTAGTTTTTAATAAACCTAATTATTTTTTGAGTGCTACCTTGCGCTATTCTTAAAAAGTAAATACCTTTAGGTAATCTATTAACAAATACTTTAGTTTTATCTTGGTTTACGGTTGTACGCAAAACTATTTTACCTAAGGCATCCATAATATGGACTTTAGAGTTTTCAAGTTTTAAACCATTAATATTTACAAAACTTTTTGCGGGTACAGGATGCAATGAAATGCCTCTTAGTAACTTTACTTGTGAAAAATCTTCACTAGATAATGTTGTTTTTATTACTGTAATGGTTAAAATTGTCTCTGTAGATAATCCATCCTTATCAAAAGCTTTTGCGGCTATTGTGTAAGTTCCCACTTCGGCCGGTGTAAAAGTATTTTCAAAAGGTCGCATACCATCGGTTTTATAAAAATTACCATTAATTTTAAAGTTAACCTTATCTAAATTCCCATCAGGATCTGTGGCAACAGCTCCTAAATCGATAGTTTCTCCTAAAGAAAACACATCTCCATCCATGGGAGCTGTTAAAGCTACACTAGGAGCTTGGTTTTCTTGCGCAACCTCGGTTACAGTAATCGTAATAAATTTTTCTAATGATAATCCATCTTTATCAATCGCTTTAGCGGCTATTTTATATGTACCTGCTTTGTCTGGTGTAAAGGTATTTGTAAAAGGGCGCTGAGTATCTGTTTTATAAAAAGCATCATTAATTTTAAAATTAACTTTGTCTAAATTTCCATCAGGATCACTTGCGTTAGCAGCCAAACTAATTTCTTGACCTACTTGAAAAACAGCATTATTTTCTGGGGATGATACACTTACTGTAGGTGCTACATTTACATCGTTACTATTTGGTGAGCCATCTACATAACAGGTTAGTGCATCTTTAAATTCTTTAACGCCTGGTGTGCGGTCTCCTGTAATTTGAAAATATACCATACCTGCATCAGAGCAATCAAAATCACCATCTTGAAACTTCACTACGCCATCTTGCTCAGCAATTTTACCTTGTTTCCATAGCCATTCAATTTTATTATCTTGATGATCTCTTGCCCAATGCCATGTAGATAATTTAGTTTTTAACCCATCATTTTGATCTGGTATTCTTATCAATTTAACAGTTGTAAATTTGTTAACAAGATCTGAAATATTTTTACCAGGCTCATCAGCACTTTCTTCGTTTGCAATATGATGTGAAACTATAGTAACAAGCTTTCTTTTTCCACTTTGAGCAGCATTTACAGCATCGTAAATTAAATCGGGTTCGCCAGCTAAAATAATAGCTAAAGGCTTAGCAGAAGTAGCTGCATTAATTGCATCTCTTAATTTATTAGTAGCTAATTCACGCTGTGTTCTGCAATTGTAAAAAGTAATTCCACCAAAACCACCCCACCTAGAAGCTGTACCGTCGCAAGAGGTTTGCATTAATTGTTGTCTATTACGCTCTTGTTGTGCATTAATAGTTTGTCTAGATCCACTAAACGGATCTAGATCACATGAGTGCGCATAATACACAAGGTCTTTTTCTAATCCAAAAGATTTCAACAAAGCTAAACTTACCGCAGTTGCACCAATATCGTCTGGATCTGGTGAGTTACCATCGGCTACAACTGCAATACTAGATTTATTAGTTACCGTTGGCAAATTACATGCATTTGTATTATTATTTGGGTTTAAGGCAGAGCAGTTACCCGTTTTAGCTGCTGGGCCAGTACCAGATGGCTTAGTATAGCTTTTAGACAAAACAATTTTATCAACTTCTACACCATCTTCACGCATTGATATTTGAAAGGTATGCTCTCCTGCAGACGGCACATTTATAAATATTTGACGCGCAACGCCACAATGCTGGTCTTTAGTTCGTTGTTTACTTTCCCATTCCCATTTTCTTCTCACACACCATTGCATGCGTTCACCAGATTTAGGCCATGTATTATTAAGTCCTACATGAATACTATTGTCTTCTGGTCCTGAAGAGTACAAACGTACCCAAACAAAATATTTACCAGCGCTCTTAAAATTAACTTTATAATTTAAAACAGCCATTTCGCCAGCTTTGTCTGAAAAATTTTCTCCTCTAATTAATGGATCCTCTGGCCCAGGGCCACTATGACCTACAACTCTAGTATCTGGAAGCACTTCAATATATTTACCACCACTAGCAGAACTTGCATGACTACCATCTGGATCCGGTTTGGGTGTACTAGCACCATTACCAATTACAAACCATTCTCTTTTACTTGTTTTTTGTTGAGAGAAATAACCCTCTGCCTCGATAGCGATAACGCCAGCAGAAGTTTCCTGATAACATGTTTGAGACTGCCCCAACATAGATGCACAGGTTATAGCAGTAATTGTTAATAAGCTAAGCTTGCTATAATACTTTGCTAGTAGTGTAGTTTTAAATTTCATACTATTATGTTTAGTAGTAAAACCAAAATTTTTTTAGTCATTTTCTTAAAAGTATCTAAATAATATGTTAAAATAACATCAATACTACATAATTAGCTGAATACTGTATTTTAAGAGACAAAAACACATAGTGCGAAGAAAAAACTTATACACATAAAACATTTAATCGTTAAAATTGACAAAAAGTATTTTATAGGGTACAAAATTCAATATTAACAATAGAAATTTATTATTAAAAACCCCAAAGCGTAAGTAATACCAACAAGCAAATAAACTCGATACTAGAGCGATTTAAATTTATACTACTAAATAACCTTATTTTATGCGCCTTAGAAAGGTTTTTATACATGAAAATTTAAATGGAGTAAAATTGGGTTTTAGAAAAAAAAACACATACACCATTTTTTGCGATTACATATATTAAAAATTAATATCAATTTAAATAATTTGAAGCTTAATTAGAGGCGTTCTCTAGAAATAAACCAAAAGAACATAAAATTGTTGTTATAAATAACTCGGGTTTTCAAGCTACTAAAAATACTATTATAACTGAGAATATTTATGTATTAAGGATACTCCCTAACCCCTGAACTTAATCCCTGTGAACAGATATGTAAACACCTCAAAAACAAATTTAAAACCATGAAAGAACTCATAGATTGACTTCGCGTTAACGTAAAAAATATGAGTAAAAAACTATAAAATATATTACAGGAAATCACAATTATTTAAATGCATTTATCGCAACTTTTGAAATTTAAATTGGTAAAATAGCTCGTGTTTTATGAGTTCAATGTCCTTATCTAAGTATTTTTTGTTATGTTGAAAAATCTATAATTTATTTGCTAACTTTAATGCTTAAAACACGATAAAATGAAGGATTCCATGAGCGTTAAAGTTAACAAAATAGCGACTCTCACTGGGCATAGCGCCGCAGTTTATACTTTGGATAAGGGCACGGACGAACATCTTATTTTCTCTGGTGGTACAGACAAAATTTTAGTGCAATGGAATTTAGAAACTTTTAATAACAAGCAATTAATAGCCAGTTACACAAAACCGCTTTATTCTATTTGCCATATTCCCGAAAAACAAGTTTTGCTTACAGGCGTTTCAAATGGCGACATTTACATACTAGATTTACATACAAAGCGCGAACTAAAAGTTTTAAAAAACCATACCTCCCATGTTTTCTGCATGGTATATTCTATAAAAACCAACTGCTTCTATTCGGTTGGTGGCGATGGTTATTTAATAATATACAACCTAGATACTTTTGAAATTGTTAATGCAAAAAAACTAAGCAATGAAAAAATAAGACATATCGATTTTAATTACGAAACTAATGAAATAGCTATTGCTGCTGCCGATTGTGCTATTCGAATTTTTGATTTGCAAACATTGCTGGAAAAAAAGAATTTTATTGGGCATGAGTTATCATGTAATGTTACCCGATTTTCTCCATGTGGCGAACTACTTTTAACAGGAGGCAGAGACGGCTTTTTAAATATTTGGAACGTTAATGGCTATAAAAAAACAACCTCAATAGCTGCGCATACTTGGGCTATTTACGACATTGCATACAGTCCAGATTGTAAATTGTTTGCCACTGCTAGCCGCGATAAAACTATAAAAATTTGGAATTCTAAAAACTATAAACTTTTAACCACCATTAATAAAGCTGATTATAATGGCCATGCTTTTTCTGTAAATAAACTAATTTGGAGCTCGTATAAAAATTATTTAATTTCGGCTAGTGATGATAGTAGTATTATGGTTTGGGACATAAAGCAAAACTAGACTTTAACCTTATATTACTACAACCACACTTGTTAAGTACTTTTACATATTTTAGGAAATATTTTATATTTGTACTAACTAATTTTATTTAAAAAACTAAATAACAACCTAAGCAGTTATTTAGTTTTTTAAATAAAATAGATGTGAAAAATAGCATAAGACACCTCTAATAAACGCTTATAAGCCGTGAAACTTAACAAGAGTGTTAGTATAGTAATATTTGTACTAGCCGCTTTAAAATAATCTTTTATAAAAACTACCCAAAAGACACAAGTATACAATTGCTTTAAACTAGCAGCCAACAGATGTTTGCGTTAGGGATAGAACGGCCTGTTTGAAATCCTTTTTGTTTTTTGAAAAAAACCAAAAAGATTGAGTAGTGATAGCCCGACCCTTTTCGGGTAACGCCCAAATACTATTCTATATCTGCTATATCCTCTTCGCTATAATCTGGATACAAAAAATGATTGTATGGAAAACGGGTTACATGAATTTCGCGAACCTCATCATAAACACGTTTTTTAAAATCTTCTAAATTTTGTTTATTTAATGCTGAAATAAATAGGGCATTATTACCTACTTTACTCATCCAGGTACTTTTCCATTCTTCTAAGGAATAGTGTTTTGCAGTACGCACGGTTTCTAAATCGTCATCATCCAAAGGTTCTGCCTCGTAAGCGTCAATTTTATTAAACACCATAATGGTTGGTTTATCACCACTTTTTATTTCGCCTAAAACTTTTTCTACAGAAGCTATATGCTCTTCGAAATTAGGGTGAGAAATATCAACCACATGAAGCAATAAATCGGCCTCCCTTACCTCGTCTAAGGTGCTTTTAAAACTATCTACCAGTTGTGTTGGCAACTTACGGATAAACCCAACGGTATCGCTTAATAAAAAAGGTAGGTTTTGTATAACCACTTTTCTAACTGTTGTATCTAGGGTTGCAAATAATTTATTCTCGGCAAATACCTCGCTTTTACTCACTACATTCATAAGTGTAGATTTGCCTACGTTGGTGTACCCAACCAGTGCTACACGTACCATTTTACCGCGATTACCGCGTTGTACAGCCATTTGCTTATCAATGGTTTTTATGCGCGCTTTAAGTAGTGTTATTTTATCGCGAACAATACGTCTGTCTGTTTCAATTTCGGTTTCTCCAGGTCCGCGCATACCTATACCTCCTTTTTGGCGCTCTAGGTGTGTCCACATACCCCTTAATCGTGGTAGCAAATATTCACATTGTGCCAATTCCACTTGGGTTCTTGCATAGCTCGTTTGCGCGCGCTGAGCAAAAATATCTAAAATAAGATTCGTTCTATCTAGTACTTTAACATCTAGTATTTTACTAATATTTCGTTCTTGAGCGGAAGATAATTCATCATCGAAAATTGCGGTAGTAATATCATTTTCTTCAATAAAATGGCGCACATCTTCAATTTTACCTGTACCTATAAAGGTTTTAGCATTTGGCATATCCATTTTTTGCGTAAAACGTTTTACGGCATACCCTCCAGCAGTAAAAGTTAAAAACTCCAACTCATCCAAATATTCTCTAGATTTTTCTTCGTTTTGGTCTTTAGTAATAACGCCTATTAAAACAGCGCGTTCTAAGCTTACATCTTTCTTTTCTATCATATTACAAAGTTACATAATTACAGGCGTTTTTATCTTTATAATTTAAAGCCTATTTTTGGCTTATGATAGAACCTACTGAAATTACTCCCATTCGTAAAAATATGCAAACCGTAGCGTTTTATAATGTTGAAAATTTATTTGATTTAAAAAATAATAAAGCAAAACATGACAACGATTTTTTACCAAGTTCCAATAAAAATTGGACACAAAAAAGGTATGAAAACAAGTTAAACAAAATAGGCTTTGCCATTGCCAACATTGGCAAACAGGAAACCGGTAAGCACCCCGCAATTATTGGTTTAGCCGAAATTGAAAATGCTAGCGTACTTAAAGATTTAGTAAATACAAAAGATTTAAAAGCCTGTAATTACAATTATATTCATTTTGATTCCAAGGATGAACGTGGTATAGATGTGGCATTGCTTTATGACCCCACAGTTTTTGAAGTACTACATAAAAAAGCCTTTGAAATAACACTTACAGATTTAGATGGTACACCAGATTACACCCGCGATATTTTACTTGTTTCTGGACTTTTAAATAAAAAGAAAATACATGTTTTAGTAAACCATTGGTCCTCGAGGCGCGAAGGCGAAAAGGAAACAGAATTTAAACGCCTAGAATCTTCCAGCAAAGTAAGTGCCATTCTAGATAATTTAATAAAAGAAGACGAAAACGCAAAAATAATGGTAATTGGCGATTTTAACGACGAGCCACAAAGCAAAAGCATAAAAAACCTAGTAACCAATTATAACCTATTTAACCCCATGGAAACCTTGCGCTCTTTTGATAGAGGCTCTGTAAAACACCAAAGGCAGTGGTATATTTTCGATCAAATTTTAATTACTACTAACTTTTTTGAAAATACACAAAATGAATTTGAGTTTTATAAAGCCAACATATTTGATGTGCCTTTTTTAAAAATTCCTGAGGGGCATTTTAAAGGTGCGCCTTACAGAACCTATGCAGGCCCAAAATATAAAGGTGGTTATAGCGATCACTTTCCTGTTTATGCCATTTTAAAACAGTAGCACCAATTTAAGCTTATAATTAAACAGCTTGTAAAAGCACAAACGTTAAACCTAAAATAGCAACAGGTAATAACCAAAGCAAGCCCATACTATACGTTAGCTTTTTCTTTTTAAGTACTTTTGCGTTTAATACTTTACGCTTTCTGCCACCATATTGCATCCAATTTTTAAAATATAGAAAGGCAGTAACCAAAACAAACAAAGTCCATGCCTTAGGCGCAGACATAGTAGCCACGTGCATTTGCCTAAAAAACCCTGCAAAAAAAACACCCAATAACAACAATAAACTGCTTTGTAAAAACGTAATGTAAAAGGTTGCTATACTATTTGCTTTTTTACCTTTTTTGGATTTGTAATGTTGAAAAACGTGAAAAAATAAGGCGTCGAATGTAGTCATGTGCTATTTTAATTATTTCAAAGGTAAAACTAATATTTTACTATTCCACATAATCCACACTAATGGCATCCAACTCGTAAACACCATCAAAACTAGCTTGCCCACTACCGGTGTATTTAAAAGCAATATGTGCCGTACCCGTAAGACAAGATAAATCGACATTTCCAGAAGAAAACCAGGGCGCAAAAGAATCGGAATTTTTAACAATATACGCAGCAGGTAACACCTGCCATGTAGCTGCAGAAATATTAGCCTCTAAGCCATCCCAATTTAGTGCAATTAGCACCTCCATATAACTACTATCTGCCAAACTACTAGAGGTTTTAAAACGCAAAGTTTCGCCATCTTGCTCATCCAAATTAATAGCTGGTGTAATAAGCCAACCTATATTACTAACATCGCCCGAGCTGGCCGATTGAAACCGCGCAGACCGACCCAACGATGCGTTGGATGATACGGAAGAAAAACCCTCCCAAGCTACTGTACCTGCCTCCATATAATTTACCCATCCATCAATAACTACAGGTTTGTTATTTTTCTGAGGCTCAAAATCTTCAAACAATAAATTACCTGAACCAAAAACTGGGGCAATTCCACAGGTTAATTCTACCGGGTCGCAACGTGTGTTACTTTCAAAATTTATAGAAGTCGCATTATTAATAACTAATGTATTAAATTTATCTCTAAAATCGCGACTATAAATTCCGGTTACACTGCCCTGCCCTTGTGGCACTAAAAGCGTTTTAAAATCTGAAAACGTACTGGTTTGCATAATTACCTGAATACCAGAATTACAGCTTTCCAATAGGCGTAAACCATCAAATTGATCGAACGATTCACTAGCAAACGTAGCGCCTAACTCAAACCTATTCAATTGCATATGCTCCAACCTAATTAAGGTATTTTCATCATTTTCATTTAAATCTGCTAAACCTGAAACTTTAGGAGTAATAGTGGCAATTGTGTTTGTTCTTAGCACAATATTTTTATATTCCGCAGGCTGAATTTGCTTAACATTAATACCATCGCCTTTTCCTATGGTAATAACCCCACTAGTTTCACCAATAGTTAAACCTGCCATTTTCACAAATACCTTTTGCCCGAATTGGTAGGTGTCAGACAAACTAGACACATTAATATCCACCTTAAAACCCAATCTAGGATCGTTATCTGGGTTGCTAGCATCTGTTTTATTTTGGATAATTAATTCTTCAAAAAAATTCCCTGCCTTATCCGAAGATATCACGTAACCTTCAATATACAAATCTGTATCACTATTAATAACAACCGTTGTATTCCCGCCGTTTACTGCTTGCTCGTAAAGCGATTTAATAGCTTTAAAGGTAGTTAATTGCGATGTTGGAATATCGACACCTTTAATTAAAACATCTGGCGTACTAAAATCATCGTCTTGCACACAGGCCACTAAAAACAAAGTAAAAAGTAGTAAAATTAAAACTGTAAACATTTTATTCATAACTCTTAATTTTATTATTTGGGCGTTACCACAAGGGTCGGGCTTTTTGTTACAAGTCCGCGCACCTCCTGCGTCGGGCTGTGGGCTTTTCACGTCAATCCCTAACGCAGTAACATCAACCTTGGTTATTTATTTTAGGCCGCAAATGGCTAATTTATTTAGTTTTGTTTCCATTCCCTTTTCTAGGGCGGTCAGATATATTTTCTAAAAGCTACAACTAAGATTTAAAAAATAGGTTGCACCGCGGCCATACCAATATTTAGAACCAAAAACTGACGTATTTAGAGCTTTATCGTCTCTTAATTCCCTATAATTCGCATTTCTTCCTTGCTCAAAACCTCCTGTTTTAAAAACTGCATCTAGCAAATTATTAACACTAGCAAAAACACTAACATACTTACCCCCTATACGCCACGACTTACCGCCTACAAGGTTTACAACCATGTAATTATTAAAACGTTCTTGTTTAAGTAATGTTCGGGCTAAATCCTCATCATAATCATTAAAAACATTACCATCAAAATCGGTTGTAAAATTTGTAGAGCGGGTTAAAGGGCTAATATCAATATATGTGTTTGTGAAAAAATTGACAGTAGCTCCAAACCACCAAAAATCTGGATCGCGGTATTCAAAACCTAAAGAATACGCACGATGCGGACCTGCTGCTACTTTATAATTTCTTAAATTGGATTGTCCAAAATCTTTAAATCCATTAACAAATCCAGCAGTTACAGATTCCGCATCGGCTTCCGTAGTTAAATACAAGTTGGGGTTATTCGCATAAGTAAATTGCCCAACAGAAGCCACAGCTTTTAATTTTATAGTTGGCGTTACTTGAGCCTCAACACCTAATTCGGTACCAAAATGTTGCTTATCTACACCCTGTAAAATTTCTTGTACAAAGGCCACATTATCGCCCCCAATACCATCTGCAAAAAAGAAGGAAATTTCATTAGCTTCTCTAATTTTAGTATAGTATCCTGTAATTTTTGCCTTTATAATGGGCGAACGAAAAATATAACTCATATCCAAAGACGCTATTTTCTCTTCTGTAATATCTGGAACTACATTATGGTTTTCTCTAGAATTGGAAAACGTATTTCTTAAGGATGGCGCCCTAGTGATATAACCCGAATTGATTTTCAACAAATGCTTACCAGAAACTTTATACGTTACACCACTTTTTACTCCAAAACCTAAAAAATTTAGTTTCTGCCCTTTACCAACAGAGGTATCTGGAAAACCGCCATTTTGGTAAATACCAACCCGCTGGTATTGGGTATTTGTAACACTTCCAGACACAAAAAATTCTAACTTGTTATATCTAAATTGTGTTTGTACATAACCATTTAAAACTTGTGCAAAAAAGTTATAATTATACTTAAACCTATCGCCCACATTAACCAGCCTATTTGGATTAAGCAAATCGTTTTGCGCCTCATTAATATCCGTTGCAAATTGGTCAATATCCAAATAAGTTTCAGCGCCTAACAAATCTAAAACTTGGGCATAATTTTCAGACTTCAATTTCTGGTAATTTATTGCTGTATTTAAAACAACGTTACTATTTAGGTCTGTATTTACAATGGTGTTAATGGTAAATTGCGAATCGTTTACCCGATCTTCATAAAGCGCATAAATAGCATTGCCATCCGCTTGTGCATTCGCAATATTAGCTTCATATAAGGCGTTCCAATTAATTTGTCCATCACCTTGAAATTCTCTTAAGGCACTATATGCAAATTGTAAGTTTTCAGGAAAATTACGTTCAAAATAACTTGGTAATTTCTGGTAATATGCAGGACTAGGGTTTGCACCTCCACCCTCGGGAAAATCATTTACTAAATCGGTCCCATTATTATCTAGCCTACTATTACTAAGTTTCCCAAATTGATAAGCGACATTGGTATTTACATTGGTTTTCGATGTCAAATTCCAATAATGGTTTAACATAAAAATAGGCTCTTCAACCTGCTTAATTCGCGAGTTACGTTTTTTTCCATCTTGTAAACCCCAATATTCATTATACCTAATATCTTTTAAATCGAAAACTTCTTGCGTATTTGGCGAGGATTTTCCGCGTCGGTTTGGTGCGTAAATACCCGTGAAATTAAAACTATGAACTTCATTTATTTTTTTTTCAACTCCAATAAATATAGAATTAGCATCGTAAATTGTAGCATTTTGATAACCTTCATTACCCCAACGCCTGCCTAACGACAGGGTATATGCCCAATTATTTTTTAAAAGGCCAGAGGAATACGTTGCTATAAATCGATTTGTATAACTTCTATTTGAAGAGGAATAGGTAATACGCGCACCTTCGCGAGATTCTGATGCTCTTACATTAATATTAGTACTTCCTAAAACACCTCCAAAATTATAATTTGATGGCGCTAAACCTGCACTTAACTCTTGGTTTCGCATAACATCGTTTAAACCGCCCCAATTACTCCATTGTGGGCGCCCGCTAAATAATTTATTCATTAAAACACCATTAATAAGTACGGAACTATTATCAGAATCCAACCCTCTTAACCTAAAAAAAGATTGACTGAACTCAAACGCAGCAGTTCTTTGAAACACATCCAAAGAGGATGCCAATAGGCCTGTAATATTATCTGCACCACTAGCATCACTATCTAGCTCATCATCTGATAATGTAATAGTAAATAAATCTTGACTTTGCGAAACATCACGCTCCAAAATCATGTCTGATATACTTAGTGTACTACCTTCGTTTACTATAATTGGAAAACGCTTAGTAATGAATCCTGGCTTTGTTATTTTTAAAATATTATCACCCAAAGGCACATTGTACAAAAACACAAACTCACCCTTAACATCAGAAAAAACTGAAACTTTTGTTCCTTCCAAAGTCACCAACACATTAATAACTGGCTGAAAGGACACCGCATCCTTTATACTACCTTGTATTAAAACTTGCTGCGCATAACTAAAGGCACCAATAAATGCGAACAAGAAAAAGAACATGAATTTACCCATAATAATTTAAAATGTTTCTTATTCGACTGTCATTTTAATTATTTTACGACGTATTAATAAAAGTAGAATTTACAATATTTATATTTACCGTGTAAACATTTTCTTTCTTTTAAAAAATCATTTATTATCCAACACTCGATACCACTAGTATGAATCTTTTAAAAATAAATTTAATATGTTGCTTCCTTATCCTAATTACAAGTGGAAATGCCCAAAACCAAAGCGATAAGAAAGCTAAGAAGTTTAAAATACATACGCTAGCCTTTTATAATCTAGAAAATTTGTTTGATACTATTAACGACCCTACCAAACTAGATGAATACAGTCCCATAATGGCACTAAAAGCCAATAGAAAAGCAGCCTATAATAAAAAAATAAAAAATATGGCTAAGGTAATTTCTGAAATAGGTCGTGATGTTACCAATAATAGCCCTGCTATTTTAGGGGTTTGCGAAGTTGAAAATAGATCTGTGCTAGAAGACTTAATAAACGATTCGTTATTAATTAAAAAACAATACCGAATAATACATTACAATTCGCCAGATGCTAGAGGTATTGATGTTGCGTTATTGTACCAAAAACATTTGTTTACACCAATAACTTCGAGTTCCCATGAGCTTAAAATTTTTAACGATACCGATGGAGAACGTGTGGCTACCCGCGACCAGCTGCTAGTAAGTGGTAAACTGGAAAATGACAACATTCATATTATAGTAAATCATTGGCCATCAAGACGCGGTGGCGAAGCGAGGAGCAGACCAAAAAGACTTGCAGCTGCAAAATTGAACAAACATATAATAGACTCGCTACAAACAACAAACCCTTACGCAAAAATATTTATTATGGGCGATTTAAATGATGACCCTACTAACCCAAGTTTAAAAAAAATATTAAAAACCAAGCGAAAACGTAAACAAACAGGTTTTAAAGCGATATACAATCCCTTTGAAGATTTTTACAGAAACGGACTAGGCACAACAGCTTATAGAGATACATGGAGTTTATTTGACCAAATTATAATATCCAAACCTTTACTTGAAAAAGACTTTGCTTCCTTTAGGTATTACAAAGCCGGGATTTTTAATAAGAATTACTTAACTACCAATAAAGGTAAATATAAAGGCTACCCGTTTAGAAGCTGGACATATAGTGGTTTTAGTAATGGTTTTAGCGACCATTTCCCTGTTTATATGTATGTAATTAAGGAAACCAATAAAAGCATATAGGTAGCTTAAGAGCAAATAGGATTTAACTATTACGAACTAAAAAAACGCTTTAAGTTTTTAAATACTCAAAGCGCTTTTTAATATATTAATGTCTCTTTATTAACCAATCCATGCACTCCATGGAATTCTTGATAAAAATAATACTAAAGCAATACTATAAAAAATAGCTATAGTTTTTAATTTTGCATTAGAGGTCAATTTCTTTTTATGCTTTGAATAACCTATGGTAATTAATGCCACAGCAATTATATTAATAAAGGGGTGCTCTACCAAATACATTCTATTAACAGCATCCTTCATAACACCTCCCATACCTAATTCGCTAAAAAGCTGTAATCTAGGTGATACAAAATAAAGCACAAGTCCAATTAATAATTGTATGTGAGATACTATAAGTGTAAATAAAGATTTTCTAAAATCGTTAGCCTCATAATCCTTATCACTTATGGCTTTAAATACAGCAGTAACTGTTGCTAATATTAAAACAATAAGAACTAAATATGCCCAATAAGAATGAAGTGATTTAACTACGCTATACATGATTTTTGTGTTTAAATTCTGTGCGGTAAAGGTAATATTAAAAAAATAAAAAAGGGCTATCTTAATTTAAGATAGCCCTTTTTATTATTTAAAGTTGCTGTTTAAAAACTATATCTTAAACCAACTTGCATTTGCCATCTTGAAGAGTTAAATCCTGCATCATCAATTTGATTAAGACCTCCTTCTACACGATCATTAAATGTAAATTCTGGAGTAGTACCATCACTTGCAAATCCTTCAAAATTAACAAGAGAAGCGGTATCAAATCCACTTGTAAAGTATCTTCTACCCCAATCTTTATTAATTAAGTTTGTGAAGTTAAATACATCTACAGATAATTGGAAAACATGTTTCTTCTTACCAAATTGTAGTCCAAAATCTTGAGTAAATTTCACATCTACTATGTGACTCCATCTTGCTCTATTTCTATTACGTTGAGCAAATTGCCCTCTACGTGTACTTAAGTAATCATCTCCTTCGATAAAGGCATTAAGTGCTTCCCACTGCTCCTCTGCAGTAGCAGTTACATTACCACTTCTATCTATTTGATCTACTAGGTTTGCATCTTCAAAGTTTGCAGGAATAAAAGGTAATGCTGTAAAGCCTTCTCCAGAATCATTAATTAACTGGTTACTGTTTCTTCCTCCAACAACATAACTATAAGGTGTTCCCTCTGCTCCTTGATAGAATAGACCTATGGAAGTTTTTACATCTTTTGTCCATTTCATGTCAACTACTGCATTTGCAAGTGTTCTATGTCCCTGACTAAAATCTGAAACTGAAGTACCTAAATTATTAGATCCATTTACACTCTCGTTAAATGCCCAGTTAGAAATGTTCTGAGAAGATGTTCCTTCATACACTGTAGTAGAACGTCCATAAGAATATGTTGCACTAGCTCTCACATCTACCTTAGTTGAATAAAAATTCTTAGATAGTGTAGCAGAGGTATTAAATGCCTCTCCGTCGTTTGTATTAGATATCAAGAAGATGCCCTCATAAGTATCATCTATCAGTTTAGGACTTCTACTTCCTATCTCACCAAAGTTAGCTCTACTTCCTGCTCCAGTTGTTGTAAACTGTTGTTCAACATTTAGATTTTCTAAGCTTAATCCAGTAATCACACTACTGTGAGAAACCTCAGCAGATACTGTGAATCCATTTCCTAATTTTTGATCAATAGCTAAACTCTTTTTAAATACCTGTGGTAATTTAAGATCTTCGGCAAGTAAATCAATGTTTCCTTGGAATTCTCCTTCTTGTTGGAATTGATTATTTACATCTGGATTAAAAGCAGGAACTTGGCTAGTACTTGCTGGATCTCGTGGCTTAAATACTCTTGTATTTGCTACAACAGTACCTGTGTTGTTATAAGCTCCTCCTGGCCATACTAAAGGTATTCTAGAAGTAAATAAACCTAAACCTCCACGTACTTGTGTAGTCTTATCTCCTTTTACATCCCAGTTAAATCCTAAACGTGGAGAGATATGTGCCGTTGTATTAGGACCTTGGCCTACAACAGCGCCTTGTAAATCTTTTCCAGCTGCTTGTAATAATCCTGTTGTTCTGTTATTGAAATCAGCATTTGCTCTTCCATCATCCCAGATAGGTAAATCAACTCTTAAACCAGCAGTCATTTTAAAGTTATCAGATATTTGTACTTCGTCCTGAGCATAAAAACCTAATTGGAATAAATCAAATTCTGCAGCTCCTATAGAATCATCACCTACTCCTCCTAATAGTGAGTAACTACTACGGAATTCATTTGCATCATCATTATAAAAATCCTCTAAAGAATTATAAGTATACTCTCCAAAGTTACGTCCAAAAAACACATTCTTCACCTTACTGTACTCGTTGTGAGTTCCTAAAGTAACTGTATGACGACCAGAGAAAATCTGGAAATTATTTGTAAGTGTGAAGATATCTTGCTCTAGTAAGTTTGCTGTAGAGAAAGGACTAGAACCTGCATTAATTCTTGCATCTCCGTCATTCACCTCGATAGTAGGGAATGGACTTCCATTAATACCTCTATCATCTCGTACTCTTGTATAACCAAAGATAAATCTATTTCCATACTTGCTACCAAATGTAGAATTAAGCTCTAAAGATGCTGTATTTGTATTAGACTCAAAGTTCTCTGCACCTCCCGTAAAGTTAATTGTTCTTGCACTAGAACGACCTATACCAAAGAAGTCTGCTTGAACTAAGTTATTACGAAAAGAAAACTTATGGTTTTCATTGATGTTCCAATCTAATTTAAAAAGAACTTTATTACTTTCTAAGGATCTAGTATTATTATCAAAAGTCCCTGCATTGTATCCGTACTCATCAATTAGGAATTGTCTAAATGTTTCAACGCCTTCTAATCCAGAATCTCCAGAATAGTTACCATCAAATGGTTGTGGAGTTTCATCGTTTTGACCTTCATAGTTAAAAAAGAAGAATAATTTATCTTTAATAATTGGGCCTCCTACACGTACACCAAAAGTTTTTGCAGAAAAATCCGCAAGTTTTTCTCTTTCATCATCTTCAACATCACCAGGAGTTTTTCCTGCAAGTGATTCATTCCTTAGAAGGTAATACGCAGAACCTTCAAATTCATTTGAACCAGATTTTGTTACGGCACTAATTGCACCACCTGCAAATCCTCCAATAGTTACATCATAAGGAGCAACATTTACTTGAAAAGACTCAATAGCATCAATTGAGATTGGGTTTACTCCTGTCTGGCCTCCATTAGTTCCTGATCCAGAAAGACCAAAAGCATCATTATTTACAGCTCCATCTACATAAAGTGCATTGTAACGATTGTTTTGCCCACCTATAGATAGTTGGTTATCCCCTCTTACTTGCGCTTCTGGCGTAAGACGAGCAAAATCTGCAATAGATCTAGAAATATTTGGTAACGCTTCTACTTGACGCTGGCTTATTGCCGTTTCAGATCCAGTTTTATTAGGATCGAAAACACCAGTTCTATCGGAAGTAATCACAACTTGCTCTAACGCACTAGCACTTTCTGATAATTTAGCACTAACACGCTCTGAATTACCTAATTGTAAAAAAACATTTTCTTTTTTAAATTCGGCAAAACCTACATAGGTTATGGTTACAGTATAAGGCCCTCCAGCTCTCATATTTGAAATTCTATAGAACCCATCAAAATCGGGAATCGCACCATACTTACTTCCTGTTGGTAAATGTACTGCAATTACATTAGCTCCTGGCAAAGGAACACCAGCGACATCTGTAACTTGTCCTCCCATCGAGGATGTTGTGACACCCTGCGCCATACCCAACGCAGAAAAAGCCATTACAACAGTAAAAATTAAAAAATTCGTGATTTTTTGCATAATTAATTATTTGAAATTAGTCGGTGCAAAAGTAGATATTAAAAAACATAATACATTAAGTAAATGTTAACAAATGTTTACAATTATATCAACAAAAAAAAGCATAACTATTAAAATAAGTATGCCTTTTTTATCATGTTTATAACGAATCACTATTTAGTGGTTCTTAAATTTTTATAATGCTGCAACAAATTGGTAGTTGATGCGTCGTGCTTAGCATTATCATTGCCATCAAACTCTTGTAAAATTTTAGATGCCAACTGCTTCCCAAGCTCTACTCCAAACTGATCGTAACTAAAAATATTCCAAATAACACCTTGAACAAATATTTTATGTTCGTACATGGCTATCAATTTACCTAAACTTTCTGGGGTTAACTTATTAATGTAAAGCGTATTTGTGGGTTTATTACCTGGAAATACTTTGAAAGGAACAACGCTTTCCTTAGTCCCCTCTGCAACTACCTCGGCTTTTGTTTTCCCATTTAGCAAAGCTTCTGTTTGTGCTAAAAAATTTGAAGTTAACTTATCTTGATGATCTTGATTGCCGTGTAATGATTTACCAAAACCAATAAAATCTGCAGGAATTAATTTAGTTCCTTGATGTATTAATTGAAAAAATGCATGTTGCGAATTTGTACCTGGCTCTCCCCAAATCACAGCCCCTGTTTGGTAACTAACAGGATTTCCGTTTCTATCAACACTTTTACCATTACTTTCCATAATAGCTTGTTGTAAATAGGTTGCAAATTGATTTAGGTATTGTGAGTATGGAATAACAGCTTCACTCTCTGCCCCAAAAAAGTTATTATACCAAGTACTTATAAGTGCTAAAACAACAGGTATATTTCTATTTAAATCCTCATTTTTAAAGTGGACATCCATTTTATTAGCCCCCTTAAGTAAGCTATTAAAATTATCATACCCTATTGCTAAACTTATCGTTAAACCTACTGCACTCCATAATGAAAAACGACCACCAACCCAGTCCCACATAGGAAAAACGTTATTGGCATCGATACCAAATGTTTTTACATTTTCTATATTTGTAGATACTGCAACAAAATGTTTAGCTATAGCATTTTCTGGAGCCGAATTTAAGAACCAGGTTTTTAAAGTATTGGCGTTAGAAAGTGTTTCTTGTGTTGTAAAAGTTTTTGAAACAATTACAAATAAAGTTGTTTCTGGGTTTAGTTTTTTAATAACCTCGTTAACATGGTCGCCATCCACATTACTTACAAAATGAGTATTTAAATGATTTTTATAATATTGAAGTGTATCTACAACCATAGCAGGACCTAAATCTGAACCTCCTATACCAATATTAACAACATCTGTGAAGGCTTTACCTGTATATCCTTTTTTAGAACCCGTAACGACTTCAGTTGTAAAACTTTCTATTTTTTCCTTTACCGCGTATATTTCAGGCATAACATTTACGCCATTAATTTTAAAGTCTGCATCTTTTGGCGCACGTAAGGCAGTATGTAAAACAGCTCTACCCTCGGTTTTATTAATTATTTCTCCTGAGAATTGACTGTTTATAGCCTCCTTTAACTTTACATCATTGGCTAATTCTAAAAGTAATTTGAATGTCTCTTCTGTAATTCTATTTTTTGAAAAATCCAGATAGAAATCATCCCATTTAATAGTAAACTTGTTAGCCCGCTCTGGGTCTTCTGCAAACATTGTTTTCATCTGAACATTTTTAACAGTATTAAAATGTTCTTGTAGTTTTTTCCAAGAATTAGTTTGAGTTGGGTCTGTATTAGGGAATGCCATATATTAATTATTAAATGATATTGGATGGTCGTTTTGTTTTATAGTATGCTCGGGTTGGTTCTGCTCTTCAAACACATCTTCTAAAAAATGAATTTGATCCAATTGATTTTTTATAGGTTTAATAAATTTCAAATAGGTAATTTTTAAAGAATCTGAAATAGGCTTAGCCTCAGGTAATTTCTGTTTGAAGGGATCTACCTGTTTTCCATTTTTCCAAAAACGGTAGCACACATGAGGGCCACCTGTGTTTCCCGTCATACCTACCCAGCCAATAACATCGCCTTGCTTTACAAAATCACCCACTTTAGATTTTCGTCTTTGCATATGGAGATACTGCGTTTCGTAAGTCGCATTATGTCTAATTTTTACATAATTACCATTACCCCCTCGCTTTTTCGACTCTATAACTGTACCATTTGCAGTTGCCATAATTGGCGTACCTATGGGTGCTGCAAAATCGGTTCCTTTGTGCGGGCGAAGCTTAAAACCATAAACCGCTATGCGACGTTTTAAATTATAACGCGATGATATTCTACTAAATTTTACAGGTGCCTTTAAAAAAGCACGACGCAGGTTTTTAGCCTCTTCATTAAAATAATCTACAATACCTTTAGTAGAATCTGTTACGAATTCAAAAGCATAAAAGGGCTCTTTATTATGCTCAAAATAAGCCGCTTTTATATCATGTACGCCTGTATAAATCGTATCATCAATAAATTTATCTGTATAAATTAACTTAAAGCGATCTCCTTTTTGAAGCCTTCTAAAATCGATAGTCCAAGCAAATATTTCATCGGCCATCTTAAAAGCTAACCTTGGGCTTAAACCTTGTTCCTCTAAAGTTTCTGATATACTGCTGTTTATTACGCCGGTTGCCGTTTTCTCAACATACTTTATAGGCTTTCTATCTGTATAGGCATGAATTGAATCTAAAAAATTTATAACCACATATTCTTCCTGATTGGGTTGATAAATAAAACACTTAGGTGTTTCTAAAGAGTCTTTATCGCATAAAAGCGTATATGGCTTACCTATTTGAAGTCGGCGTATATCAAACGTATCTTTTGCTTTTTTAGCGATGTTGAAAATTCTTGGATATCCAACATTATTACGCTGTAAAATTTCACCAAAACTATCTCCTTTACGTATAGTATCTCGTTTTACAATAAAGTCTGCGGTATTGAAACCAAACTCCAAAACATCTTCAGAAACCTTATCAAGAGATTCAATGGCTTCTATTTCTAATTTCTCTTCCTCTTTACATCCTAAAACAATGCTTACTACTAATACTAGTACTACTAAATACTTGTTCCCCACGCCTCTTTTTCTTTTTCGCTCCATAAATCTGGAAAAAATATTCTTTTTTGATATTTTGGATGCATATATTTCACCCATTCACTGCCCCCTGTAGCTTCGGCAGATTTCCCGTTAATTTTAAGATAATGATTAGCAGTTTCGTAATGCGCCATAACCCATTTTATATTAACCGTATAATCGTAATGCCTCATGGCGTTTATTAAATCTGTGCTTTTTTGATCTTCCTGTTTTAAACCCTTAAATTTACTCCACAAATTATTGTGTTTATAAGCCTTAATAAATCTGAGAAATTCGTCTTTATACCGCTCTTCAAAAGCAGATAACGTGTAAGTTTTTTTTCCTGTTTTATAATCCTTTCCAGCGGCTTGCCAATACAAATGCTCAAAAGAAAATTCAGGCGTACTATTAGAATCAAAATTAGCTCTAAAGCGTTTATCTATTAAATTATTAAGTTCTGTAGATGCAAACTCAATTTTCCTATATTGAGCGCTCTGGAAACCACTAGCAGGCGTTAATGTAGTTCTAAACTTATTGTATTGCCCCACATCCATGCCCTCTTTCATAATACTGAAGGATGATGTTAGCACATCAAAATAACGACTTATTCGCAATACTTTTACAGTAAACGTATTAACATCTATCTGACTACAATTAGCGATTTGAGCCATTTCTGAGAGCACCATTTTAAAAAGTAGCTCGCTAATCTGATGATACATAATAAAAACATTCTCATCTGGAAATACAGTGCGTTGCACTTGCAAATTTAATAAAGCATCAGTTTGGATATAGTCCCAATAATTAATGGGTTTACTGTGTAACAAACCCTCTAAGTACATATCGGTATCTTGATCTATAGCTTCATATTTTTTTTTAAGTTGATTTATTATCTTGGAATCCAAATTACATTAATTATTAACTACTATTTTAAAAGGATGCTTTAAACCCTTATACCCTTCTAAATCGGCTCTAAGCGACCCTACAGCTAAATCTGCTTTAATGCGTAAAGGTAATTTATTTTTGTCTTTTGACACCCATAGTGTTAAACTTTCTTCTTCCTTAAAAACACGGCCGGCCATAACATAAGGCCGGAATTTTAACGATTCTACGCGCCCAAAATCTGTATCAATAGTTTCTTCTCCTAAGTATTTTAATTTAAAGCCATAATTTTCTTCATCAAAAAACATATCAATTTTCACCTCATCTCCTTTTTTAAGATTCTCTACCTCTAAATTATTACGCAAATAGTAAAAGGTAGATACCATATCCTGTATATTAGGCTTGGTTTCGATAGTTTTTTTTGTTTTTCGCTTTTTATCGTTTACATAAGCTTTATTATTTGTTTGATCAAAATCTATTTCTAAATTTTTTGTATGCCCACCTTCATCAATATTTCTTATAAATTTATAAGGTAGAATACTTTGTTTATCAATGTAACTTTCATACCTATCTGTTACTTTAAAAAACCATTTTATCATACCTGTAGTCCAACCTTTACCTAAGACGTGGTACACCTCTTTGTTATCTAATTTAGCATCTTTTACACTAAGTGTTGCATTACCCGCCTTAAGCCAATTACTGTAACTCATTTTAAACTTAAACCACTCGCCGCCTTGAAATGAAGATTCTTGTTGAGCAAAATTAATTTGCATGGTTAAAAAGGCTATACTTATAAGAAAAAAATTTTTCATAATATTTTGGTAATTGCTGTGTAACTAATTGATGTTACATATTATTATTGTACAACCAAAAAATTACAATTACTGTTCCAAAAATAAAAATTTAATTGTACTCACTGCATAATAAGCGGTTATACTTCCTTACGCTAGTAAAAAATAACACTTTATCTAGTTGAATGCTCGCCAAATTATTTAACCATTTTAATGTAACAAAAAAAAGAAGGTTTATATTTTAGCTTTAATCGCGAAAAAAAACATAATAAAAAAACACAAATTTTAAGACCACACCCTAACATTAAAGTATGTACTATTTAATGCTAGGTAATATTTTCTTGATTTTTATAAAATTTAACTAAAAATTTACCAAAAACAAAATAAAGAACAAGCACTGTTAACCCGCCAATAAGGCAACCATTTTCCAACAATGCATTACACCCATAGTTAAACCAAAACAGACCCAAACAAATAATAAATTGCAGTATAGCATAAATAATGTTTCCTTTTGAGCTATAACCGAACATTCCAAGAAAATGACTTTTGGTTAATCCAAAAATTAAATGTGGCATAGCATTAACTAATAGTGCGCCAATAATAAAATCTATAAAATTCATTTTTTAATGTTTTATGTACTTAAAAGGTTTTAATAACATACAAACAATTAAAACCCTATACGTTATATAAATTTATGTTGCTTATAATTACTTTTTGTAACAAAAATCGATATTAACTAAAACCAAAATCCAATATTAAAAAACCACTCTCCAGTCTTACGTTCTGGAGAGTAACTATATTTGGTTTGAATGGGCCCTAAAAAAGTTTCTATTCCATAACCTATGGCATATCCTCTGTAATCTGGGAGTGAAAGCCAAGTACCTGAATCAAAAATATTATCGTTAACATTAGCCCAATTCCCTTCTAGAGAGATATGGTGCTTATTAAAAATTTCAAAATCGGCTAATACAGATGCCTTTACATAACTATTTCCAGTTAAAGACAGGAAATCGTAACCTACAAAGGGCACTAGATTATTTATTAAATCATTTCCATATCCGCCTAATGCAAAATCGAGCGCTTGGTTTGATTTATCTCCAAACTTAAAACCTCCACTAGCTTTAATATTAAAAGCCCATTTATTAAATGTGCTAAAAGCATACCCTAAGTCTGCTTTTGCTATTGAAAATTCTTGAAAGTTTTTAGCAAAACTAGAGGCTTTTAAATAAATATTTAAACCGCCATCAAAATACACACCTCTTTTTGGGAAGTATTTATCATCATAAGTATCTAACTTATAATTCCCGAAAAGACTAAAATAATCTGTGTTTTCAAAAAGAAAATCCTCATTAGGATTATTACCAAAAAAGATTTCAGATTTTATTTCTAATCGTTTATGCTCTACACCAACCCGTAAAGAAAAATCGCGACGGAATAAAGTTTGTAAATAAAACTGATTGGTTTGATCCCTTAATTTTATACCAACCTTGTTCAAACCCACGGCCGCCATTTGAGTATCATCTAATAACAATTGGGCGTTAATATTTTTATTAAATTGATTATATCTTGATTTTAAACCTATACTCCAATAAAATCCTTTATCTATTAAATAATCAAAATTATAACGTACATTATCTCCCAAAACTAGATCTAACGAGGCGATATCATTTTTGAAAAGCAACTTCTTTTTTGTTAAATTCACAAGGGCGGCACTCTTATATAAATCGTCATAATGCAGTGCAAATTTTAAGTACGTATTTATTTTTATTTCTTTAACATTTGCTAGTAAATCGTACCCCTCAAGATTTGGTGTTTTCTTCAATTGATACTCAAAAGATTTAAAATTATTTGTTGCAACAAGATTATTTAATCCTTTAATAAAATCTTGATAGCTTATTTTTTCGTTATTTTTAAGTTTCAATTTCCCTATAAAATAAGCCCTAGTATAATTCACATTACCGCTTATCAACACATTGTTTATAGTAATACTATCTCTTGATTTTAGCATTACTCGTTCCTGTAATACATCAGGTTTGTTTGTTAATTCTTTTAAAGTATTTAATTTAGATAGCGCTGCTATTTCTCCCGATTTAATGATAGCCCTGCCTTGATCAAAAGAAACTACATTAAAGCTTTTAATATTGGGCTTAATGTAAATATCTGTGTTTTTCGACTTCGCTATCATATCATTAATAGTTTTAAAGTTATTAATCTGAAGCAAAACATCGGGTGCAGAGGTAAGTTGTTCTCGCGTTGCTAACCCATCTTGAACATCTACACCTATAATAATATCAACCCCTTTAGCCCGTAACTCATCTATTGGGTAATTATTTACCACTCCACCATCAACAAGCATTTGCTCATTAATGATAACGGGCTGAAACAATGATGGCAAAGCACCACTTGCTATAACGGATTGTGCTAAGTTTCCGTTTTCCAAAACGACTTGTTTTCCTGTTTCAATATTTGTTGCCACACATAAAAAAGGAGTAGGTAATTTACTAAAATCATTAATAGCATTAACATGTAGCAGTAATTTCAAAAATAAATTGTAGGTATTATGCCCTTTTGAAAGCGCAGAAGGTAATTTAATTTTAAATTTATTAAAGGGTAATTTCACTACATACTTTTCAATATTAGCGCGCTCGCTTAAATCGATAGACGAACGCGGTAAAGCATCGTTAATAAGATTGTCAAATTTTAATTCTTTAAAAATTGAATCGAGTTGTTTTCCTGAGTAACCGGAGGCATACAAAGAGCCAATTATGGCCCCCATACTTGTTCCTGCTATATAATTAATTTTTATACCAAGACTATCAATCACCTTTAAAACACCAATATGTGCTAGCCCTTTTGCACCACCACCACTTAATACTAAGCCTACTTTTGGCTGCCTCGCTTCTATTTCGTTTTGCGATTTCGCGGAAAAGGCAGTCAAAATAAACAGGATCAATATAGTTGTTTTAATATTCAAGCTTTTTCTTGTGCTATATTTTTGATTCAAACCATTATAAACTTTAAAAGATAGAATAAATTAGGACTTAATTTTGTAAACCATAAGCTACAAAGTTATAATAATAATTAAGCGAACCATACAATTACTTTTCATGATAAAAATTATAAACTTTTTCTGCTCTAGAGACACCTATAACGGCTTCCAGCTCATCCAACTTCGCGTTGGCAACACGCTTTGCAGATTTAAAATGTTTTAACAAATCCACAACGGTCTTATCTCCAACACCAGTTATTGTTTCCAGCTCGGTATTTAAGGCTGTTTTACTACGTTTATTTCTATGGTGCTCGATACCAAAACGATGAGCTTCGTTTCTTAGCTGTTGCGTTATTTTTAATGTTTCACTTTTCTTATCTAGGTATAAAGGAACAGGATCGTCTGGATAAAACAATTCCTCTAAACGTTTTGCAATACCAATAATAGCAATTTTCCCTCTTAAACCTAAAACATCCAAACTTTTTAATGCTGAGGATAATTGCCCCTTACCTCCATCAATAATAATTAGTTGTGGTAAAGGCTGGTCTTCTTCTAACATACGCTTGTACCGGCGATATACAACCTCTTCCATTGAAGCAAAATCGTCTGGCCCAACTACTGTTTTTATATTAAAATTACGATACTCCTTTTTGCTTGGTTTTCCATTTCTAAAAACCACACATGCTGCCACTGGATGCGTACCTTGTATATTCGAATTATCAAAACATTCTATATGGCGTGGTTCTTCAGACAATCTTAAATCAACCTTCATTTGGGCCATAATACGATTCGCGTGCCTATCAGGATCTACAATTTTCATTTGTTTAAATCGCTCCATTCTAAAATACTTTGCATTTCGTAACGATAAATCTAAAATTTGCTTTTTATCACCTAATTTTGGAATGGTTATTTTCAAATCTTCCCCTAAATCTACTTTAAAAGGAACATATATTTCTCTAGAATTGGAATTAAAACGCTGCCTAATTTCGATAATTGCAAGTTCTAAAAGTTCCAAATCAGTTTCGTCTAACTTCTTTTTTATTTCCAAAGTATGCGACCGAATAATGGAGCCGTACGATAATTGTAAAAAATTAATGTATCCATAACTTTCATCACTCATTATCGAAAATACATCAACATTGCTAATTTTAGGATTTACAATGGTGGATTTTGCTTGATAATTTTCTAAAACCTCAACCTTTTCTTTTATTTTTTGAGCCAATTCAAATTCCATATTGCTAGCATATTCGCGCATTTGAATTTTAAACTGCGAAAGTGAATCTTTAAAATTACCTTTTAAAATTTCTTTTATAGCTTTTATATTGTTGTTGTAAGCCATTTCGGTTTCTAGCCCTTCGCAGGCGCCTTTACAATTCCCTAAATGGTATTCCAAACACACTTTATATTTATCTGCATCTACTTTTTCTTCACTCAAATTGTAATTACAGGTTCGTAAAGCATACAAGCCTTTAATTAGATCTAAAAGTATGCGCACGGTTTTCATACTGGTATATGGCCCAAAATACTCGCTACCATCTTTAAATACACGCCGTGTAGGAAACACTCTAGGAAATCGTTCTTTCTTTACACAAATCCAAGGGTATGACTTATCATCCTTTAAAAGCACATTATAGCGTGGTTTATGCTTTTTTATTAAATTATTTTCGAGTAAAAGTGCATCTGTTTCTGTTTCAACAACAATATGTTTAATATCGTTTATTTTTCTAACCAATACTCTAGTCTTACCATTGTCGTGCGTTTTAGTAAAGTACGACGTAACTCGTTTTTTTAAATTTTTTGCCTTACCAACATAAATAATCGTCCCTTCTTTATCGTAATATTGATAAACACCAGGTTGATTTGGCAAGGTTTTTAATTGTATATCTAAATTGGGTGTTTCCATTATTGTAAAGATAATTATTTTAATGTTTTTTCTATAATGAAGTTACAGACGATTAAACGTTTAAATGCACACTTATTAGATCTAACCGTAAACTCCAAAATCTTCAACAAACATTTTAATACTATATCTAATTGAAGCAAGAGTACCCCTGTAATGCATAAGGATTAATTTCTAATCCAAATTAATTACCTTATAAAGTAACATATGTAGCAAACTTAATAGATAGTAAGAACATTAAATGCCTCCAACACTTTTTTGATACAAAACTAAACCATTCAGTTTCCCAACACAGTTTAACAATATTGAATATTTATTACTTGATAAATTTTAGTAGTGTACTTTAATAGTAGAAAACAACACCTTAAAACATCTAAAACTAAGCACTTATAATAAAAAATGAAAAAAAAGGGAATAATCGACAAGTCGAAAGGTAATTTTATCATGCTAAACCTCAGCAATCCAACGCATCTTTGTAAGGAACTATTTAAGCAACACAATCATGACTATAAAACATACATCTATTTTCAATTTAATCGAAATTTTTAAAAGCAGCAGAAAAAAAGTAATAAACAACATTTTACCAAAAACGCATTGCGAGCAAAACCACATCTCAGATTTTTATTGCGATGCCGAAAAACCGTATGTAGCAGTAAATACTACAATACCAAACCAACAAAGGAAAAATTGACAAGTTAAAAGGAAATCCTTACATGGTAAAAACTTTATAACGGTTGCAACTTTGCACCAGTAATTCGAAACAACACAATTTAAAAAATAAAATTATGAGCACATTTAACATCCCAACTAGAGCAGAAGTAAGTGAAAATAACCAAGCTATTTTCGATAATTTAAATAAAGCTTTAGGCTTTGTACCAAACTTATATGCAACTTATGCAAATAGCGATACAGCTTTAGAGAACTACTTAAATTTTGCAAATGCAAAAACTTCATTATCGGCCAAAGAAAAAGAAGTTGTTAATTTAGCTGTAAGCGAAGTTAACCGTTGTATTTACTGCCTGTCTGCACATACAGCAATAGGAAAAATGAATGGTTTTTCTGATGAACAAATTTTAGAATTAAGAGCAGGTGGCGCTTCATTTGACAAAAAACTAGATGCCTTAGCAAAATTAGCTAAAAATATTACAGAAAATAGAGGAAAAACAGACCAATCTGTTCTTGAAAACTATTTTAACGCAGGATACACTAAAGGAAATTTAATTGATACCATCTCTTTAGTTGGCGATAAAACCATTTCAAATTATATACACAGTACCACACAAGTACCTGTAGATTTTCCAATAGCACAGGCATTATAACAAACAATAGCATAAAACAAAAAAACCTGTAAAATTTAAAAACAACTTTCAGGTAACATTAATAATTCAAATCCATTAACCGGAGCATTAAGCTCAAAAAAAATTAAACAATGAGAAAAGTAATTTCAATTTTAGTAGTAGTATTAGCATTTGCATTTAACTCAAATGCACAAGACAAAATGAATAAAAACGTAAAAACCATTTCTTTGGAGCAAACTAAAGGAGAATTTGTTCAAAAAGCGTTAACAGTTAGCGAAGGTACATATGTTTTTGAAGTAGCAAACAACCACGCTGCAGAAGCAGTAGGCTTAGTTTTAGTAAAAAAAGGTGACGATGCTAGCAATGCAAAAAACCATATTAAAACAGCTTATGTAACTCAAGTTGTTAAAGACGGGAAGATTGAAAAATCTAACGCTACAAAATTAGCGAAAGGAGAATATGTATATTTTTGCCCAATGAATCCAACACCACAATATACATTAACGGTACAGTAATTTATTAAAAACTAATAAAACAAAACAAAAGGTTACCTAAAACGGGTAACCTTTTTTGCGTTTAATTAAGTGTTAAAAGCATTTTAACAAAACAAAAAAAATGCTAACTTTACTATAAAACGAAAACTATGCTATCAAAATCAGTTCAAGACGCTTTAAATAAGCAAATACGAGTAGAAGCAGAATCATCTCAAATATACTTAGCCATGGCATGCTGGGCAGAAGTTAAAGGATTAGAAGGTATTTCAAATTTTATGTACGAACAAAGCGATGAAGAACGCGAGCATATGCTAAAGCTAGTAAAATTTGTAAACGAACGCGGTGGTCATGCAAAAATATCGGACCTTAAGGAACCAAACGTAGCCTTTGGATCTATTAAAGAAATGTTCGAAAAATTATTTAATCACGAAGTTTTTGTATCCGAAAGTATTAATGACTTAGTACACATCACGCTTCAAGAAAAAGATTACGCAACGCATAACTTTTTACAATGGTATGTTGCAGAACAAATAGAAGAAGAAGCTGTAGCAAGAACTATTTTAGATAAAATAAATATGATTGGCGACGATAAAGGTGGGCTTTATTTATTCGACAGAGACATCAATAATTTAACAGTAACCACAGCAGCAGCTAACCAACCAGAATAATTTAACACTTATCCTTATTTAGATTTAATAAAAATAACTATTTTTGTTTGTATTTAGAATACAATAATTCTACTATGGGCAAAAAAAAGAAAGCATTAAAAAAATTACAAATACTAAGTGATAAACTCCCAAAAAAGGTAAAAGAAAACTGTTGTAAAAAATTTAAAAAAGGAGAAAATAAGCGTTGTAAAAAATGCCCTTGTTTCGATTTAATTAAAAAAGTAGCTTAAACCAAAGCAACAAACATATTATAGACCTGTTAAGTTTTCAAAAAAAACAAACAGGTCTTTTTTTTACAGAGTAACTACGTTATAGCAATTTAACTAAAAGGGTCCAAATTATAGCCTTTTACGAAACGTTTTAAATCAATCTTCAATAAAACGAATTAAAATCATAAAAAAAGCATACGTAATATGTGTTGGTAAATGGCATATCCTACACTTTACAAATTGGCACATTTATAAGAAATTTTCAAACGCTAAATACTTTAAAATTTATTAGCTTTGGGTAAAATTAAGAGCGCGCTATTTACATGATATCCTATATAATTAAAAACACCAAACTTCCAGAAACCGCAGTAAAAAACACAGTTGCACTTTTAAATGAAGACTGTACCATCCCGTTTATTTCGCGTTACAGAAAAGAGCGTACAGGTAATTTAGATGAAGTTCAAATAGGCGATATTATAAAATTTAAAGAGCAATTTGAAGCCTTAGAAAAACGTAAAAAAGCGATTTTAAAAGCACTGGAAGAACAGGACGTTTTAACCTCCGAATTAAAACTAAAAGTTACATCATCTCACGATTTAACTGCCCTTGAAGATTTATACTTACCCTTTAAAAAAAGTAGAAAAACAAAAGCAGAAAAGGCAAGACAAAACGGTTTGGAACCCTTAGCTAAAATCATTATGGCTCAAAATGCCAATAATTTAGAATCTGTAGCTTTTAAATATGTAAAAGATGAAATACATTCTGTTAAAGATGCCTTAGAAGGTGCACGCCATATTATTGCAGAGTGGATTAACGAGCGTTCTGATATTCGCAATAACATACGTAAACAGCTAGAACGTAGCGCTATAATTTCAACCAAAGTAATAAAGAAAAAAGCCAACGATGAAACTGCACAAAAATTTAGAGATTATTTTGAATGGGAAGAAAACTTAAGTCGTATACCATCACACCGCCTACTCGCCATTTTAAGAGCTGAAAAAGAAAATTTTATTCGTGTAAAAATAGAAATAGATAATGAAAAGGCATTAGATACTATTTCGCGCCGCATAATAAAAAGTAATAACGCTTGCGCAGAAGAGATAAAACTAGCAATTAAAGATGCTTTTAAACGCTTATTATTCCCATCTTTAAGCAACGACGCTTTACAAACCGTAAAAGATAAAGCCGACGCATCTGCAATACACGTATTTGCAAACAACCTAAAACAATTATTATTAGGAGCGCCATTAGGCGAAAAACAAGTACTAGCAATAGATCCGGGATTTAAGTCTGGTTGCAAATTGGTGTGTTTAGGTGCGCAAGGGGAATTGCAATATAACGAAACCATATATCCGCACCCGCCACAAAATGCTAGCGCTAGTGCTATTAAAAAAATAATAGCACTTTGCGAAACACATAATATTGAAGCTATAGCCATTGGAAATGGTACTGCATCTCGAGAAACTGAAGCTTTAATTAAGCAAATCGACTTCAAAAACGACATTCAAGTTTTTGTGGTTAGTGAAGCCGGAGCAAGTATCTATTCAGCATCAAAAATAGCACGTGAAGAATTTCCAAATTATGATATTACCGTACGCGGTTCAATTTCCATTGGTAGGCGCTTGCAAGACCCTTTAGCCGAGTTAGTTAAAATTGATGCAAAATCAATTGGTGTTGGTCAATACCAGCATGATGTGGACCAAACAAAACTTCAAAAAGAACTAAATAATGTAGTAGAAAACTGCGTGAATGCAGTAGGTGTAAATATAAACACAGCCAGTAAACCTTTACTAAGCGCTGTATCTGGTATTGGACCAAAACTAGCAGAAAATATTTTCAATTATAAAATAACGCATGGTGTTTTTAAAGATAGAAACGACATAAAAAAAGTACCTCGTTTAGGCGCTAAAGCCTTTCAGCAAGGCGCAGCTTTTTTAAGAATAAAGAATCCTAAAAACCCATTAGACGATTCTGCAGTACACCCAGAAAGTTATACTATTGTTACATCAATGGCGAAAGATTTAGAAAAATCTGTAACAGATTTAATAGGTAACCCTAAGTTGCTTCAAAAACTAAATTTAAAAAAATACTGTACAGCAAATGTAGGTTTACCAACCCTAGAAGATATTATTAAAGAGTTAGAAAAACCAGGTTTGGATATTCGTGAGCAAGCTAAAGTTTTCACATTCAACCAAAACATAAAAATCCTTACCGATTTAAAAGCAGGCCAAATACTGCCAGGTATTGTTAATAACATTACCAATTTTGGATGTTTTGTGGATATTGGTATTAAAGAAAGTGGTTTAATTCATGTCTCTAATTTGTCCGACAGCTTTGTAAAAGATGTAAACGCACACGTACATTTACAACAACAAATAACAGTAAAAGTTTTAGAGGTTGATGTTCCGCGAAAGCGCATACAGCTAAAACTAGTAAAAGTAAAATGATTTATTAAAAGAAATGAAAAAAGTAAAAACTACACTTGCCATTGGCATTTTTAGTATTTCTATATTTCCAATACTAGCCAAGCTAAGCCAAACGCCCGATGTCGTTTCGGTACTTTACAGTATGTTGCCTTTCTTGCTACTTTTACTACCTTACGCTTTAATAACACAACAATTTAAAATACAAAAATTAAAAACATTTGATCCAACTACATTGTGTGATATTATTTTTAGCAGTCATTTAGCTGTTTGGAATATTGCCATACAAGAGCCCTCTACAACCCAAGTATCTTTATTACCAAATTTATAACGTATTTAGGTTGGTAGTTTAGCCTAAAAATCTATTAATAAAGTAATAACGCTCCAAATAATAATTCGCAGTTTTATATTACTAACAATAATATGCTTTACCTTTTACACAAAACAATTACTCACCAAACATAAAAACACTTAGTTTTAATGCTAAAAATAGCTAACCATAACATATACAAACACCCATTACCAGACGAACATCGCTTCCCGATGATTAAATACGAGTTACTACCAGAGCAATTACTGTATGAAGGCACTTGTACACCCAACAATTTTTTTAAGCCAAACATACCTAATAACCAACATATATTACGCGCGCATACTGCTAGCTATTATAAAGACTTACAAAACTTAACACTAGATGCTAGAGCCGCCAGAAAAATAGGTTTTCCATTAAGTACAGCCCTTATAAAACGTGAACTTATTATTGCAGATGGCACCATTAAAGCTAGTGCTTTTGCTTTAAAATATGGTATTGCCATGAATATTGCAGGCGGCACACACCACGCCTATTCTAACCGAGGCGAAGCGTTTTGCATGTTAAACGACCAAGCCATTGGCTCACATTATTTATTACACAAACAATTAGCTAAAAAAATTTTAATTGTAGATTTGGATGTACACCAAGGTAATGGAACCGCAGAAATTTTCCAAAACAACAGTAGTGTATTCACTTTTTCTATGCACGGTAAAGGTAACTACCCTTTTAAAAAAGAGCAAAGCAGTTTAGATATCGCTTTAGAAAACCATACTGATGATACTACCTATCTGCGCATACTAAAAGAAACCCTACCAAAATTAATCGACACACAAAAACCCGATTTTATTTACTATCTATGCGGTGTCGATGTGCTTGCCACAGATAAATTAGGTAAACTAGGCATGACGGTTCACGGCTGTAAAACCCGCGATCGTTTTGTTCTAGAAACTTGCAAAAAAAACCAAATACCTGTAATGTGCTCTATGGGTGGTGGCTACTCTCCCGATATTAAAATTATTATTGAAGCACATGCCAATACTTTCCGTTTAGCACAAGACCTCTATTTTTAAAACTATTGCATAAAAAAAGCACCCTAATGGATGCTTTTAATTTATATTGTAATAAAACAAATTACCTATTCATATTTCGTATTGCATCAGAAAAAGTTTCAACATCATCCTCGCCAGCAGCAATTAAATTTAAAGCCTTATCTACAACGTATTTTGCATTCTCCGGCTTAAACCCTAAACCAACAGCTATTTTCTCTAATAAAAGAACCTGCTGCTCGTCCTTAATACTGTCTGCATATACCATTCGCGCCAAATCAAACAAACGCTCCAAACGTCTATCATAAGTGTTTGGTGGGTTTATAGCATGCGTACTGTAATTTTTTAAAATTAATTCATAATCAACCTGGCTAATATCTAAATTGCGAGCCAATCTATCCAAAAACTCTTTTTCATCGCTCGTAATAACACCGTCAGCCATAGCCACACGTACTATAGCAGCGAAATGACTTTCATTACGCTTTTTAAAACCACTATCAAACAAATCAGAAAACGACATATCTTATTTTTTAAGGACGCAAAATTACATTTTTTTTTCAAATTTTTAGTTGAAATTTCAATTATTTGGGCGTTACCCAAGGGTCAGGCTTTCGGCAGTCGCTTTTTTGTGTTGCATAAGTGCAACAACACAAAAAGAGCTTCAACAAACGCCTCAATCCTTAACGCAGATCCTTTATGTAAAATTAATTACCTAAATCTATATTTAAAATTACTGTTTAATAAATTTAATATTTTTTTTACAAAAAAATATAGCCGTATTAAAGCTATAATTTAATTATTCTCTTAACTAAAAATAAAGCTATGTTTAATTACGTTTTTACTAAATAAAATAACATCTCCTAACCAATAATTGTCATTTCATTTAAAGTAAAACTTTCAATAGCATCTGCTGTAGCGATAACGTAATCGGCTAAATGTTTATTTTTCATATGCTTTTGCCATAACAGCTTACTTTCCCAATTTTCATAAAATAAAAACAAATGCTTATTACTATTATCTTGATGTAAATCGTAATTCACACAACCAGCCTCTGCCCTTGTAATAGCAATTAATTTTAACAATTCCTGTTTTACCAAGTCGCTTTGGCCTTCCTTAGCTAAAATATTAGCTAAAATAGTTAATTGTTTTTCCTTCATAAATTTAAAATTAATTTTAAACACCTAAATTAAAAAAAACAATTTCAATTTTAAAACCAAACCATTAATAGCATAAAACAAAATGAGCATGATACAATAACGTACTTAATGCCTATGTTAAAATTATACGAAACCGTATATTTGTATTTCTAAACAAATTTTAGGTGAGTAAAAACAACATCTCTCAAACCTATTTACAGACTTTGCAAACACAAAATCTGGAAAATATTATTGGCCAAAACGGAACAAGAACACATTTAAAAGGCCTTTTAGGATCTTCTTTCTCCTTTGTAATTTCAAGTGCATTTAAAACCAGTAAAAAACCATTCTTACTCGTTTTAAACGATAAAGAAGAGGCCGCGCATTACCTTAACGATTTAGAACAACTACTTAGCAGTAAAGATGTGCTATTTTACCCAGGAAGTTATCGCAGGCCTTACGAGATTGAAGCTACCGATAATGCCAACGTGCTTCTACGCGCCGAGGTTTTAAACCGCATAAATTCACAAAAAAAACCAGCTATAATTGTTACCTACCCCGATGCCCTTTTCGAGCAGGTTGTAACCCGAAAGGAACTAGAGCGTAACACCCTAAAAGTAGGCATTAACGATAGCTTATCTATCGATTTTGTAAACGAAATGTTGTTTGAATACAAGTTTAAACGCGTAGATTTTGTTACCGAACCTGGAGAGTTTTCTGTACGTGGTGGTATTGTAGATGTATTTTCATTTTCGCACGACGAGCCCTATAGAATAGAATTTTTTGGCGACAAGGTGGATAGCATTAGAACCTTCGATGTGGAAACACAATTATCCATCGAGCAAACCAAACAAATTAATATTATACCCAACGTTGCCAATAAGTTATTGGATGAAAACCGCCAAAGCTTCTTAAAGTATATGCCTCAAAAAACAGTAATCTGTTTAAAAAATGCCGATTTACTATTTTCAAGAATTAACGACTTTTATAACAAAGCTGAAGATGCGTTTAAAAAACTATCTACCGATATAAAACATGCCCAACCACATCAACTATTTTGCAATGCCGAAATTTTAAAGAAACAATTACTAGATTTCTCAATTATTGAATTTGGAAATACAGCCATATTCAATAAAACAGATAATGCCCAAGAAATCACCTATAAAACAGCACCACAACCCACATTCAATAAACAATTTAATTTATTAATTGCAGATTTAAATAGTAACCATAATAAAGGCTACACCAATTATATTGCTTGTGTTAGTGAACAACAAGCCAAACGATTTCATGATATTTTCGACGATTCAAATTTACAAGTAGCACCCTATAACACTATTATATTATCGCTACACCAAGGATTTATAGACCACAATACAAAAATTGTTTGCTACACAGATCATCAAATTTTTGAGCGTTATCATAAATTTCATTTAAAAAATGGTTATGCAAAAAAACAAGCCATTACCTTAAAGGAATTAACCAATTTAGATATTGGAGACTATGTAACACATATCGATCATGGCATTGGTCGTTTTGGCGGACTCCAAAAAATAGATGTAGAAGGTAAAAAACAAGAAGCTATTAAATTGATTTATGGTGAGCGCGACATCTTGTATTTAAGTATCCACTCGTTACACAAAATAACAAAATTTAATGGTAAAGATGGTAAGCCCCCAAAAATCCATAAGCTTGGCAGCAACGCCTGGAAAACACTAAAACAAAAAACTAAAGCCCGTGTAAAACACGTCGCTTTTAACCTTATAAAACTTTACGCAAAACGTAAAACCGAAAAAGGCTATCAATACAATCCAGATAGCTACATGCAACACGAACTAGAGGCCTCCTTTATTTACGAGGATACGCCAGACCAAAGCACCGCAACAGCCGATATTAAAGCAGATATGGAAAGTGAGCGCCCTATGGATAGATTAATTTGTGGCGATGTTGGTTTTGGCAAAACCGAAGTTGCTATTCGTGCTGCTTTTAAAGCCGTAGACAACGGCAAACAAGTTGCCGTTCTTGTACCAACCACCATATTGGCTTACCAACATTCTAGAACATTTGCGGCACGCTTAAAAGATTTCCCTGTTACTGTAGATTATGTAAACCGGTTTAGAACAGCCAAAGAAAAACGTGAAACACTAGAAAATTTAGAACAAGGCAAAATTGATATTATTGTTGGCACACACCAATTGGTAAATAAAAAAGTAAAATTTAAAGATTTAGGTTTATTAATTGTAGATGAAGAGCAAAAGTTTGGTGTAGCCGTAAAAGAAAAATTAAAAACAATAAAAGACAATGTAGATGTATTAACCCTAACCGCAACACCTATACCAAGAACACTACAATTTAGTTTAATGGCCGCACGAGATATGTCTGTAATTACCACAGCACCTCCCAACCGTTACCCTATTGAAAGTCATGTTATCCGTTTTAGCGAAGACACCATGCGCGACGCTATAAGCTACGAGATTGAGCGTGGTGGCCAAGTATTTTTTATTCATAATCGTATTGAAAACATAAAAGAAGTAGCCGGCATGCTACAGCGCTTAGTACCAGATGCTAAAATAGGCATTGGACATGGGCAAATGGATGGCAAAAAACTGGAACAACTTATGTTGCAATTTATGGATGGCGCTTTTGATGTTTTAGTAAGTACAACAATTATTGAAAGTGGTTTGGATGTACCAAACGCCAACACAATTTTCATTAATAACGCCAATAACTTTGGGTTAAGCGATTTGCACCAAATGCGCGGTCGCGTGGGGCGAAGTAATAAAAAAGCATTTTGTTATTTTATTACACCCGAATATTCTGCCATGACAGACGATGCTAGAAAACGCATAACAGCCTTAGAGCAGTTTACAGAATTAGGAAGCGGCTTTAATATTGCTATGAAAGATTTAGAAATTCGTGGTGCAGGCGATTTACTTGGAGGCGAGCAAAGTGGATTTATTAACGAAATAGGTTTTGATACTTACCAGAAAATTTTAAATGAAGCTATTGAAGAACTGAAAGATAATGAATTTAAAGATTTATATGATGAGGATGAAGACACTAAAATTTACGTAAAAGATGTTACTATTGATACAGATTTTGAACTCCTTTTCCCTGATGATTACATAAACAATATTTCAGAACGACTTAAACTCTACACCGAATTAAACAATATAAATACTGCGGAAGAATTGCATACCTTTGAAAATAAGCTAATAGATCGTTTTGGTGTATTACCTAAACAAGTGAACGATTTATTAAACAGTGTCCAAATAAAATGGCTAGCAACCAAAATAGGATTGGAAAAAATTATTATGAAAAAAGGAAAACTAGTTGGCTATTTTATTAACGACCAGCAAAGTAATTTTTACCAAAGTAGCAGTTTTACCAAGGTACTAAAATTTGTTCAATTACATCCCCAAGCTTGTAAGATGAAAGAAAAACAAACCCGAACAGGATTACGATTAATGCTAACTTTTGAGAATATAAAAACTATAAAACAAGCCTTAACAGCTTTACAACCTATTATGGCTTAATTATTGTTTTCTAGAAATAAAACAACCCTATAATGTATAAAAACCTACTTTTTTTTCTTTTTTTAGCTCCAAGTATTTTTTTGGGACAGCATACCATAAAAGGTAAATTTTCACCAGCTAAAGATTTTAATTTTGCTTTACTTTATAAAGTTAACCCCTCTATTTTCGATTATGTTACAAATGCTGAAATTGCAGAAGATGGCAGTTTTACCTTTAAATTAGATTCTACAAATACTAAAGGCACCTATCGATTAGTTTACGCGGTACCTCAAGAAGATTTTAATTTTGATATCATGTATAACGGAGAAGAAGATATTGAACTCACTTTTAACTCAGAAACCGGGGTAGAATTTATAAAATCTACTGAAAATAAATTATTAGCCTCTTACCGTAACAGCATGTCTATGGTTACACAAAGTATTGGCAACTATTTTAGCCAAGCAAGTAAAGAGAATAAAGCCTTAAAAGCCATTTTTAAAACACAAAGAGAAACACAAGACCGTTTTGAAGAATTAGCTAAAGGAACTATAGCTCTTACATTTATAAAAGCCAACAGACCCTATATACCCAGTAAAGTAGAACCCTTAGAAGAATACATTAAAAACCTGAAAAATCATTATTTTGATTATGTAGATTTTAGCAACCCAATACTGCAAAGTTCAAATTTTTTAGAAGAACGCGCGCGTAATTATGTTTTTGGCATGTCATTAGAGAATGAGGATGAATTTGAAAATTACAAAGAAAACATAACCGTTCTTTATAGCCATATCAAAACAATTCCGAAAGAAATACAACGTATTTTATTACTAGACTTATGGGAACAAATGGGCGATTTAGAGTTTGAATCTATTGCTAATTTTATTTCTAAAAAATATTTAAAAAATATTGCCACAACACTAAATGATGATGAACTTTTAAAATCTTTAACACTCTACGAAAATTTAACTAAAGGGGTAATAGCACCAGATTTTGATATAGAAATTGAAGAAAGCAATAAGCTAGTCACAAAAAAAATGACAGACTTAAAAGGTGCTGAAAACTACATTATTGTATTTTGGAGTAGTACCTGCTCACACTGTTTAAAGGAAATACCACAATTAAAGACATTTGTAAATTCCTTAGAAAAAGACCGCATAAAAGTAATAGCTATTGGTTTAGAGGATGAGCCTTATGGTTGGAAAAACCTAACCTACGACTACCCAAATTTCATACATGTTTACGGCAAAGGAAAGTGGAAAAATAAGACAAGTCTTAACTACGGAGTAACGTCTACTCCTACATACTTTATATTGGATAAGGATAAGAAAATAGTTTTAAAACCTCTAGATTTTGACGGGCTGAAAGAATATTTTAAAAAAGACGAATAGCATTATATTTAAAACCACAGCCGCGTAAAATATAATAAATTATAAAACAGAGTTTATGAATAATTATTAATCAAAAAAGGTTAAAATTAACTTGACCAATTGCTCCTATTACTTGGACTTACATATCAATAAAATCTTAAAAAAAATATTACCCCAAAAAAAAAGAATAGCGAATGTAACATTCACTATTCTTTTATAATAACTCAGAAATATAATATTTATTAAAGTCGTATCAAGAAGCTATTAGTTAGGTAAACCTAAAGCTGCAGAAGCAGGAAATCCTCCTCTTGAAGGAGCATTACCAGTTCGTCTAGTTCCACTAAATACAGGTCTTACTCTAGTTGAAGAAGGCGTACTTGGAGTTCTCACAGTTTCTGGATTAGATCCTTCTGCTCTCAAACGTGTGCATCGAATACCAACTCTATTTCCTTCAATTGCAATATTATCCAACTCTTCACCTGTTCTACGATTTAAAATCGTTACGCTATCTCCATTAAAGACTACACGAGTAATACCGTCATAAACTCTAGTTGTAGAATTACCATCTGCTGTTATAGTACAAGAAGATTGCTGTGCACTCATAACTGTTGACATTGCAAAAAAAACAAGCATTGAAAATAATGTTTTCATAATAAAAAATTTTGTTTTCCCTACTCTATTTTCATGGGCTTTTCGGGTTACGCCATGAGGTAGGACGTTAAAATTTTAAACATATTACAAACAAATAGAAAAAAAAAATATTTTTTTTTCATTATTGCTAGACATTTATTACAATACTGTTATCTAGGTGAGTTTTTTACTATATATTTTTTATCTAAAATTCACCACAACCCTAGTAGATTAAAAAAACTAAATAATTAAGGTATATATATATATATATTAATTATTATAGGCAAAGTAGTATTTATGTTTATTTTAAAAATGATAAAAAGCATTTTCTAAATGCTCAATATTAAAAGCATCATAATCTTTAACAATAGAAATAACATCAAAGCGTACTTCAAAATCTAAATTATTAGCCATTATATATGCGTTAACTGCCCTTACTAGGCGTTGTATTTGTTTAGGCTTCACAAAATCTTGTGGATTTCCAAAATATCTTGTCGAGCGGGTTTTAACTTCAATAATAGCTAAAACATCTTTTTTTAGTGCGATAATATCCACCTCAGCCTTTTGAAACCTGAAGTTACGCTCCAAAATCTTATAATTATTTTTCAAAAGAAAATTCACAGCAAGCTGTTCTCCTTTTTTACCGAGTTCATTATGATTTGCCATATTTTACCAGCTGAAATTTAAAACAAATTACTCTACATTTATAAATATACTATACTTATATTTCAATATGACGCTAGTTCATAGCCTACGCAATTTTTCAATTTTCGCAGCAATAGCAACAAAGTATAGTACAAAATATTTTCACAAGAGTTTATAGATGAATCTTATAAGAAGGCTTTAATAAACGAACTAAAAAACTAGCTTTATAGTATTATTTAGTATAATCAAAAATAAAATTAATATGTGGACTACTGGCCATAAGGTTTGGATTAGTACCCTCAAAACCTTCGGGAATAGCGTGGTTAAGTTTCTTATAATAATTAACCCAACTCGTTAAAAACACACCTGTATCGTCTTTAAAAGTCATCGCATGCGTAACAAACGGGACTTTATCTTTACCTAACTTTTGATGAGCCAACATTTTGTAAATCAATTCAGAACAATAATAAGCACTATCATCCCATAAAAAAACACTATCGTAAGGGGTATTTAAACGTTTTACACCATATTCTATAGCTTTTGGGATGTATTTTTTAAATTGTTCACTTAATCTTGCTATCGCGATTTGCGGTTTATTCTTTTCATTTCTATTTCGATTAAGAAAGTCCTCTAGTGATGTTCGAGTAACGCCCTTTCTAGGAATTGCCTCAATAACGAACCATTTACCATCGTTAAGCATAACCATGCCTACGTGCGAAAAGTTTTTAGAAATTGAGGTGGCTGATACCGATTTAATAGCCTCATCAATTTCCCCTGTTCCTGTATTTTGAAAAAGCAAATCACCTTCTTGCATCTGGTAATCTTTATTATTTTGAGTGTTATTACAACTCAGTAAAACAAAAAACAAACTAAAAATAAGAAAAAAAATCCGTTGTATATTATGCATTATCCAATAACATTAGTTTATAAATTTAACCTCTAAACAAGAAAAAATCATCTTTCATATCTTCAATTTGAGCATCCTTATTGGTTATAATGTATGTAATGGCTTTTGATGTAAAACCCTCCCCTTTCTCTGTTAAAGACACTATATGTTTATCAATATAAATCATATTATTTTTTAACGCCAAATCCAAAACGGTTTTAGAACGCACTTTTTGCCAATTAATATGTTCATTAAGGTGATTTACGTGGCGCTCACTTTTCTCTTTATGGTTTTTCAAATGTAATAAAAAAGTTAGTAATGATACTTCTATACGTTGTTGCTTTTCCCTATACATTACCGCAATAATACCCTTATTTGGTGCGAACAAATATACTCCTAAAAAAAAGACACCTAGCATGGTAGTTATAGATCCGGCAATAGAGGCATCTAAAAAATGCGCTAACCAATACCCAGAAATAGCACTAATTACCCCAAAACAAACAGCATAAACAAGCATGCGTTTCAAATTATTAGTTAACAAATAGGCTGTAGCAGCAGGAGATATCATAAGAGCGACAACTAAAATTGCACCAACAGCATCAAAAGCTCCCACAGTGGTTACCGATGAAACCGCCATAAGGCCATAATGAATAATTGCTGGTGAAAAACCCAATGAAGCCGCTAATCCAGCATCAAAAGTACTTACTTTTAATTCTTTAAAAAAAGCGATTAACAAAGCTACCGTTATTAATAATATTGTTCCAATAATCCATAATGATTTTGGTCCAACATCCACCCCATAAACTAGCATTCTATCAAAAGGCGCAAAGGCTAACTCGCCCAATAAAACAGCATCGACATCCAAATGTACGTCATTTGCATTTTTAGCAATCATAATTACCCCAATACTAAATAAAATTGGAAACACTAAGCCAATAGCGGTATCCTCTTTTACCAAGCCTGTTTTTTGAATATACTCCACTAAAACTACCGTTATAATACCTGTTAAGGCTGCTAAAAAAATTAGTAAAGGTGAATTTAAATCTTGGGTAATAAAAAAACCAATAACAATACCTGGTAGTATAGAATGGCTTATCGCATCGCTAATCATAGCCATTTTCCTAAGCACCAAAAATGTTCCCGGAATTGCACAAGCTATGGCTACTAAACTCGCAATAAGTTGTATTTCTATTTGTGCACTACTCATTTTTTTGGGTTTGCTGGTTATATAGATTTGCTGCTGTTTTAAAACCTTCCTCGGTTAAACTCCACATGGCACCATGTATTTTTACATAATTTTTTTGAACTAATTTTTGAAGTGACCCTTTGGTGAAACCTTGAAAATTATTTAAAATTTTTATTGCGTGCGGATGTCCAATATTTTCGTGAGTTTCGGCAATATGAAACATAAATGACAATGTTTTTTGAAGCTGTAAATCTCGACGATTTCTTATAAAACGAATTTGTTTAAATAACAAACCACGACTTGGGGAAAAAATAAAAGAAAATATAACAAATACACCAGCAACAAGTACAATAACAGGCCCTGTTGAAAGATTATTTTCACTGGCACTAATAGCAGTACCCACAACACCAGAAAAAGCACCAAAAATTGCGGCTAAAAAAACCATGACAGACAAGCTATTTGTCCATTGCCTTGCTGCTGCTGCTGGCGCTAAAAGCATCGCACTCATTAAAACCACACCAACGGTTTGCAACCCCAAAACTATAGCCAATACAATAAACGTGGTAATTAATATGTCGATAAATTTGGTATTAAAACCTAGTGTTTTAGTATAATCGGCATCAAAAAGTAATATTTTAAATTCCTTCCAGAATAACAATAAAACAAATAAACATATTCCTGTAACCAGAGCCATCATCCAAACATCGCGTTCTACTAAAGTTGCTGCCTGCCCAAACAAATATTTATCCAACCCAGCTTGATTGGCATTGGGCTGTTTTTGAATAAAGGTGATCAGTAACATTCCAAAACCAAAAAACAACGATAAAATTAAGCCTAATGCTGTGTCGGATTTTAAATGTGTTTTACTAATAATACCTCGAATCCAAAAGGTACCAATAAGGCCGCTAACTAAAGCACCCAATAATAGTATATTACCATCTTTAGCTCCTGTTATTAAAAAAGCTATAGCAATACCCGGTAGGGCAGCGTGCGAAATAGCATCGCCCAAGAGGCTTTGCTTTCTTAGCACCGCAAAACTACCAAGCATACCTGTAACAGCACCTAGTATGGCGGTACCTAGAGTTATAGTTCTTAGGGTGTAGTCTGTAAAAACTAGTTTTATATATTCGGTAATATCCATTTTATTCCTGAATACTTACTTTATAATTAATACCGTAAGTTTTGGTTAAATTATCGTCGTTAAAAATATCTTTAACGGGACCTGTGGCTATTTTTTTTACATTCAAAAAGGTTACCCAATCAAAATACTCTGGAACCGTTTGCAAATCGTGATGTACAACAATAACGGTTTTACCTGCTTTACGTAATTCTTTTAAAATATTAATAATAGCAATTTCTGTAGTAGCATCTACCCCCTGAAAAGGCTCATCCATAAAATAGATAGAAGCATTTTGTACTAAAGCTCGTGCTAAAAATATGCGTTGTTGTTGCCCGCCCGAAAGCTGACTTATTTGTCTGTTTTTAAAGGGTAGCATACCTACTTTTTCCAGCGCTTCTAGGGCTGCTTTCTTTTCTTTTTGTCTTGGCCGTTTTATCCAGCCTAAACTGCCATAAGTTCCCATGATTACAACATCTAAGGCTGTGGTAGGAAAATCCCAATCGACACTTCCTTTTTGGGGTACGTATGCTACTATTTGCCGTTGTTTTGCATAAGGTTTTCCAAATATTTCTACACTTCCTGCTATAGGTTTTAGTATGCCTAAAATGGATTTAATAAGGGTGGATTTTCCGGCGCCATTAGGGCCTACTATAGCCATAAGTACGCCTTCGGGAATTTCTAAATCGATATCCCAGAGTACGGGCTTGTAGTTATAAGCAACCGTGAGATCGTCTACTTTTACGGCAATTTTATCACTCATAATATTATCTTTTTAGCCCTGATAGTAGCGGCATCCTTTTTTTGTGTTATATAACCTTAATTCGCAACTATACATTTCAAGAAGCCACTAATTTAATTAAAACACATGAACTTGAAACAAAAAAAGATATAGCGGATAGCAGGAAATAGCTTCAAATTATTAATTTACTAACACACATTTATAATCTTTTAAAATGCTCATGCCTTTTTTTAATGCTGGCTACAACATAAATTAAACATTTATTTTAAAGCATTTACAATGGTGTTTACGTTGTACTGAAACATACCAATATATGTACCTTCGCTAGTTCCTAAATCGCCCAATGCATCTGAAAATAAAGAACCACCAATTATTACTTTATGGCCCTTAGAGTTTACTGCCGCCTGCAAGGCCTCGATAGTACGTTTTGGCACGGAACTTTCTATAAATATGGCTTTTACATTTTTCTCTATTATAAATGCTGATAACTTTTGAACATCTTGTACGCCTGCCTCGGTTGCTGTTGATAGACCTTGAAGACCATAAACTTCAAAATTAAATGCTTTACCAAAATAGTTAAAAGCATCGTGTGCTGTTACTAAAATACGTTGTGCTTTTGGCAAGGTTTCTATAGTGGCTTTTAGCTTTACTTTTAAATTTTCTAGTTGGGTTATATATGCTGCGCCATTGGCTGCAAATGCTGCTTTTTGTTCTGGAATGGCAATAGATAATTTTTGAACAACAAACTGCGTGGCTTGCACCCAATAATCGAGATTAAACCAAATATGCGGGTCGTAATTTGAAGCGAAATATTCCGATCCTATTAGCGTTTTTTTATCTAAAGCATCGCCTATTGCAATGGTTTTTGTAGTTTTCATTTTCTCGAAAACCTCAACTAACTTGCCCTCTAAATGGAGTCCATTATAAAAAATAATATCGGCTTTTGCTAGTTTTGTAACATCGCCAGCACTGGCTTTGTATAAATGCGGATCGACTCCACTACCCATTAAACCTTGCAAATTAATATGTGTACCACCTATGTTTTTAACCAAGTCGGTTATCATGGATGTGGTGGTTACTACGTTTAATTTTGTGTTGCTTTGTTTTTCGTTTTTACAACTGAAAAAAACTAAAAGTATTAATGATGCAAAAATAATTCTTTTCATGCCTTTAAAAATTTGAATTATGTTTTTATAAAATAGTTGAATTACAACTGTTTTGAACAGTGCTAAATAATACCAATTAAAATTTAAAAAAAGGCTAATAACGCGTTTCTATCGCACCTTTATTTCAAAATAAAATAAAACCGTAGCTAAGGCTATGCTATAATTTTCTTTCTCATATAGGCCCAATATAATTCAAGTTCTTTAGCCTAATTTTAAATCATATTTGGTATAATTATAATTTGTTTAATATTTTTTTTGATGTATAGTAACTAAATAATCGTTCTTTTATTAAAAAATCACGATTAAAAATTAGTGTTGCTGGTAATGTAAATTCCTTATTTTTTCTTGATGCTAGTAAAAGTGGCAACTCGTGTACTCCGTTACGTTTTGTTTTAGCCTGTTTATTTATAAACGTTACACCATCGAAAACAATAGTATCTAAGGTTTCAACATCCATCTGTACAGCATAATAATTGCTATTTAATGTTTTAATAACTTTATTTTTAGAAAACACATCCCGATCTATTTTTTTACAATAAGCACACCACTTTGCGTGAAAGTAAATAAAAACAGGTTTAGGTGCTTTAGAGAAAGCCGCCTCTAATTCCGACCATGTTTTCCACTCAATAGTTTCCTTAGACTGCGCAAGACCACTATACATTATAAAAAAAAATAGTATGGTTAATAATAAATGTTTCATATTAGATTTTAAAAGTCTCCAAACTTAATACCCATAAAAAAAGTTCGTGGTCTGTTAGGGCCATAAACATAATCTGAATCTCGGGTTGCTCCAGAATCGAAATCATTTTGATAGCTATTAAATAAATTCTGTATGCCTGCGCTAAACTCCATATGAAAGGTGTCTTTTAAATCGAAATGGTATGTGATTTTAGTGGTCATATCTAAAAAGGATTTAGAATCGACCAAATCCAAAAAACCAGATTCACTTATAACACGTGGCACAACCATGGGACCTGTGTAATTACCAGTAATATCCAACTTAAAAGCATCGTTTATTTGCCAATTACTAGTTAAAAAACCGTACAAGTTTGGTGCTCTAACAAATTCATCTACAATTATATCTTGTTCTCCCTGTACACTGCCATCTGTTTCAAAAAGAACTTGGTCTTCCCGATATATTGACTTTTGAAATGTACCACCAATCTGAAAAGCCAAATCTGAATTTGGAGAAACACTTAACTCTATATTGGTTCCGGCAACATAGGCCCCAGAACCGTTTCTTGACTCTTCTAGAATAGAACCATTGGCTAAAGTATTACCGGTACTAACTATGGTAAATGGATTCTCTAAGGTTGTATAAAACGTTTCGAATAACAAATTGGTTTGAGTTTTGTTGAAATTTTTAGTGTAATCTAAGGATGCTGTATATGCATTGGAAAATTCGCTTTCTAAGTTTTCTGAAAGGATTACAAAACGCTGCTCGCCACCAACAGAAGAAATATGTAGATCTTCATTAAATGCCTGTGCTGCCCTAAAACCTCTGGAGTAACCTCCTCTAAACTGAAGTGCCTTGTTGATATTGTACAACAAAGTTAACCGAGGGCTAAGTACCGTCTGGGAAACATTAGAGGTTCGGGCAATATCTTGTATAGTATAAAAACCATTTACAAGAACATGGTCTAGGCGCGCACCCAAAAGTGCTGTAAATTTATCTGTTGGCTTCCATTCGTATTGTCCATAAAAGCCAAAGTTATTCACCTTTTGGTCTATTAATCTGTTATATCCAATAATAGCGTCGTTAGTATCGTTTAATTGATATTCAAACCCGCCCGTAAAAACATCATTATTTTGAAATTGGAAATTGTATTTGGAACCTGCCACAAAAGCAATATCTTTTGTATAACCAAAAGCATTGCTAGCAGCCTCAAAATCCTCTGGCGTTCTGCCACCACCTAAACCACCATAATAGCTATCGCGTTCTGTATGTTGTATAGAGGCGTATGCACTTAATGTATTTGTACGTGAGTTGTTATACAATTCGTAATCGATACCCGAAAAAATGGTATTGTGATCTAATTCTTCTGTAATATCTGTAAACTGGGGTGCTAAATCTAAATTGTTACCACCTCGTCTGTACTCTTGTATGGCTGTAAAATCTAGGCCTATCCTACTATTATCATTAGGCTTTAAAAATGTCTTGGCACCTAACGCATTATTTTTTAATTCGGTAATTTCGGTAAAACCATCATCATTAGCATCAAAAGCATTACGATCGCGAAAAATCCCGTAAACGGTTATACCATTTGTTAAGTCCTCGCTAACCACATTGGCATTAACGTTTAGATTGCGGTCTGCGGTGGTACCATTAATTAAAGCTAACGAAGTGTTAACTTCCCAACTATCGTTAACAGGCGCTTTGGTTATAACATTTATAGTACCTGCAATGGCGTTAGAACCAAATAATGCTGAACCACCACTACGAACTACCTCTATACGATCTATAATACTTACCGGTATTTGCTCTAAGCCATAAACTCCATTTAATGCACTAAAAACTGGGCGACTATTAACTAATATTTGTGTGTACTGCCCTTCCAAACCATTCATTCTAACTTGGGTAAAGCCACAATTTTGGCAGTTCGTTTCAACACGTACTCCTGGTTGATAATTTAAACCATCAGCCAAGGATAATGATTGTGTAGCATTAAAAAGTTTAGGGCTTAAAACCTTAACAATAACAGGTGCTTGTTTTTTGCTTATTTGATTTCTGGTGGCGCTTACTACAACTTGATCTAACCCCAAAGGATCTTCGGCCAGATTAAAATTTACAATTTGATTGGAACCTGTTACTACTATTACTTTTTTTTGTTGCGTCCTAAAACCTTGAGATTGCACGACCAAACCGATTTCGCCAGGAGCTATATTTAATTCATAATACCCTTCTTCATCTGCATTTGTACCTTCAATACCATTTTTAATATTAATACTGGCGTAAGGTATGGGAGTATTTCCGGATATAATTTGACCCGAGATTTTAGTTTTATTAGTCTGGGCAGAAACCATAGACACTAAAAGTAAAGCCGTAAAGGTGAAATATTTAATAAACATAATTATTTTAGATGTGTAAAACATAAAATTTAGACAAATCTAAAAATTTGTTATTGATTTAAAAAATTTATCTTTGCCAAAATTATTTTTTCGTGACTTTATCTGAAGAAAATTATCTTAAAGCTATTTATCATTTAGAACCGCTATCTAAAAAAGGCGTAACTACAAACGCTCTTGCCGAGGAGATGCAAACCAAAGCATCTTCGGTTACAGATATGGTTAAAAAATTATCAGAAAAAGGTTATGCACATCATAAAAAATACCAAGGTGTTACTTTAACAAATAAAGGCAAAGGCATTGCTATTGATATTATAAGAAAGCACAGGCTTTGGGAGGTTTTTCTCGTAAATAAACTAAATTTTTCGTGGGACGAAGTTCACGAAGTTGCCGAACAATTAGAGCATATAAAATCTAAAAAATTAATTAGTCAATTAGATGCTTTTTTAGAATTCCCTACACACGACCCTCATGGCGACCCCATTCCCGATAAAACGGGAAAAATAAACACTGTGGACAAAATATTATTATCGGAGGCTAAAACAGGAGATCATTGTATTTGTGTTGGCGTTCAAGATTCATCTTCAAATTTTCTTAAATATTTAGATAAAAATAAGATTGCTTTAGGCTCGGCCTTTGAGGTTTCCCATAAAGAACCTTTTGATAATTCCGTAACTATAAGAATAGAAAACCGCGATCTTATTATTTCCAACATTATTACTAGTAACTTATTCGTTAAAATTTCTTAAAGTCACAGAACTAAACACGATTGGCCAATTACTAAACCACCTACTTAAAACGTACCTGCTTTCTAATAAATTTAGGAAATTGTTTTATTGGAGTAATCACCATATTTTTATAATAACATTCTGCAGCCTCAGATTGTATTTGTATTTGGCCTTCCACAAGTGGTTTATTCGTTTCTGGATTAATTGCATTTTCAACCACCATGACCACTTCTCCATTTACAACATGCACAGCATTGTTTCCAATAACATACAACTCTAAATGATTCCAATTGCCGTGTGGTGCTTGCGGCTCGGTATAAGCACCAATATAACCTTTACCATCAAAATAAGTTTCAAAATTAGGATTGTATTGCTTTTTAGGCGCCTTACTGTCCCCTCTAATTTCAACTAATGGTACACCAACCTTAGGCTTAACACTATTCCCTAATAAAGCTATAAAGTCTCCTAAATCTGTTTCTTGCACCTGAAACTCTAAACATGTTTTCCATGTATTCCAAAATCTGCCATACGCACCGTAACTATGATACAAAATACCTGTATCCCTTTTGCTTAAATTGTAGATAACGCTAAGATATATGGAAAGTAGCAGATTAGTATGTGCTCATTTTCGGCTTATAAATAAAGATAGCAGAAAAGAATTAACTTTTGGTTTAGCTCTTTACTGCTATTTTTTATATACATGGTTGTAGGCAGTATTTAATTCTATATTATAAACTCATTTTTAAACTTTTTATAGAGTTCTAAATAAAAATCTAAAATTTCTTTTAAATCGTTATCGCAAGTATTTATAGGGTAGTTAAAATTCAAGCTTTTCATAAGGTCCGGCTCTAATTGCTCTACTATTCGCCTTACTTCATAACCTTGTAAGTTCTCTAAGTCGTTGTCAGAATGATTGCTGTTTCTTGGCATAAAAGTAGATCCTATTATTCCATGTGAAAATGAGATAAAAAAACGAAAATCTCCTTCACTATAACTAGAATCTTCATACATTAAGTTTTCACGCCCCGAATATTTTAAATTCAGCTTGTGTTCTTTTGCTAATTTCAATAATTCATCTTTTTTAGGCTTTGTCGAATTGTCAAAATCTGAATACCTAAGGCAGAGCGAATAATATTTCTCTGGTAATTTTTGTTCTTTAAAAAAATCGAATATTTCTTTTTTTTTCATATTTATTCTGTTAAATAAGTTATAATGATACCTTCTAACTGATTTTCTTTACCATATTCAGAAGCTATTTGTTTAAACCGCTCCAAATTATTAGTGTTTTGATTGGAAGCAGGAATTTCAAGATAATATTTTCCAGACAAATTTACTTGACTATTTAATTTTCTAGAATTAGTTAATTTACCTGCTTTATATTTTGTAACCAGTTCTTGGCAATAATTGCGCCATGTGCTCTCTTTAATATTGTCAATGTCTGTAGCTTTTCGTGATAATATTTTTTTGTCTATGTATATATGTGTCCATTCTTTTACCATGTATCCCAAAATCGGCCATAGGCGCCGTGACTATAGTATAAAATACCGGTATCTTTTTTTCTTAAATTGTAGATAACGAAATGATATATGAAAAGTAACAGGTTTAGACATACAGTCTTTTCAGTAATGCCCAAATAAATAGATGAAAATCAAACTAAAAAGCTCAAAGAATCAAATTAATGAATCTATGAGCCTAGAATAATAGTGTCTTAAATTAAGGAAGAAAAGAGTTGTTTTTTACCTCAGTTCTTGGTTGTAGGCAGTATTTAATTCTTTATTATAAACTCATTTTTAAACTTTTTATAGAGTTCTAAATAAAAATCTAAAATTTCTGCTAAATCTTGATTAGATGTGCTAAATGGATACGGATAGCCTAAACTTTCAATTGATTCAGATTTTAGTTCTTCACAGATGAACCTAATCCCATTTCGATAAATAGGTTTTTTAACACCTTGATTCCATAAGATGTACGAAGTAGAAATTATACCATCTTTTGTATATAAATTTAATTGAAATTTAACTTCCTTGGTTTTAATTTCCTCATAAAACAATCTATCAGGATGGGAATATTTAAATTGAAAATCCCGTTTCTTTAATAATTCCAAAACATCTTCTTTTTTGGGATGTTTCATATTATCAAAATTATTGAACTTTTCACAGATTAGTGAATAGTTCTCTACTAAATGGTTTCTTTCAAAAAACTCAAAAAATTCTTTTCTTGTCATCTATTACTCTATTAAAAAAGTTATAATAATACCCTCTGGTTGATTTTCAGTTCCGTATTCAGAGGCAATTTGCTTAAATCGTTCCAAATTACTTGCATTCTGGCTAGAAGCAGGTATTTCCAGATAGTATTTCCCGCTCAATTGAACTTGGTCACTAGAGTCTCCTAATTTTCTTGAATTAGTCCATTTGCCAGCTTTATATTTTTTAACTAGTTCATTACAATAGTTTCGCCAAGTACTTTCTTAAATATTGTCAATATCAGTGGCTTTTCTAGAAAGAATTCTTTCTCCATCAATATAAGTATCTAAACGCTTACCATCAGCAAGCACGATTTCAACATTATCATCTCCATATTTTAACCTTCCTTTTATATTAAAATCATTCCCACGTTTAAAAAGTGCTTTCACTTCTGGCCAAGTTAGTTTTCTGCCTTTTTTAGCAGATAAATCTGCAATTTCCTGTCCAACTTCAATAATTATTTCGTTATCAAGAATTTCTCCTTTTCTTAAGGCTTCTTGCAGGAGACCTCTAGCTCCTTCTGTATAATTATCGAAATGCTTTATAGTTTCTTCGGTAAGTTCTCTTACAGTTCTGGTAAAAACTTTATCTCCATTTTTGATAACTACTTTCCAAAGTTTACCAGTTCCTTTACTTAAAGGTTTTAGCAGTTTGCCTCCTGGAACAATGCCGACAATCATAAAACCAGCTGTTTGTAAGCGAGACACTTTTTCTCCGTCAAAATCGGTGTCAGTTATAAGTATTTTAACATCTTCAACTGGCAAGACATAAGTTCCAATAGCTTTTGCAAGTGGCGTACCTTTTCTAACATTGTTTGATTGATAAGTCCCTTCTGGCAAACCAACAATTGTAGCATGCGGGACGCCTATAAACGTTTCGAAATGCGTTAAGTTAGCATCTAATAATTGAATAGGCTCATTTTTTCTTTATGAAAAAGACTTACTCAAAAATGAAAATATAAATAATAAAGAGAGTAAATGTATTTTCATTTTTAAAATTTTAAAACTAATATTTAAATGTTTTCTTAGTGACAGCCGCAACCATCGCCACCACCACATGCTTTTTTAGGTTCTGTTTTTTTCCAAAAGAATTTTTTAAACAAAAAAACAAGAGACAAGACAATAGCGGCTAAAGCTAATAGATTTTGAATTATTTCGTTCATAATTTAAATTAATTTTAATGAGCTATCTTTTTCTATGGTTCTAATTATTTTAAAAACTGAAATGCTATTAAAGCAACAACATAAGCAAAAGCAGTCATGATAATAAGTTGTAACATGGGCCACTTCCAAGTATTAGTCTCTTTTTTAACAATAGCTAATGTACTCATGCACTGCATGGCAAATGCATAAAACAACAATAACGAAATACCCGAAGCAAATGTAAATAGAGGCCCACCTAAAACAGGATTAACTTCGCCTGCCATTCTATTTTTTATGGTTTCTTCCTCATCACTCCCAACACTATAAATCGTAGCTAGAGTACCCACAAAAACTTCGCGAGCAGCAAAGGAGCTAACAATAGCTATACCAATTTTCCAATCGTAACCAAGCGGTCGTATAGCTGGTTCTATGGCGTGCCCCGCAATACCAATAAAGGAATGCTCTAACTTATGCGATGCTATTTTTTCATTCAAATCCTCAGAAGATAAGTTAGCCGATGCAAATTGGTCTTTCACTATAACTTCAGCGTTATTAAACTGCTCCCCAGGACCATAAGAAGCTAAAAACCATAACACAATGGAAATAGCAAGAATAATTTTTCCCGCACCAAAAATAAATGCTTTTGTTTTTTCAATAACCGTTAATACCACGTTTTTAAAAAGCGGCAATTTATAGTTTGGCATTTCAACAACAAAAAACGTTTTATTTTTTATTTTCAAAATTTTATTTAAAATATATGCAGAAACAATAGCAGTTCCAAAACCTATAAAATACAACAACATTAAGGTAAGCGCTTGGTAGCTTAACCCCAATATACGCCCTTCAGGAATAACCAACGCTATTATAATAAGGTACACTGGCAACCGTGCAGAACACGTTGTAAAGGGTGTTACCAAAATGGTAATTAAACGCTCTTTCCAACTCTCTATATTTCGTGTTGCCATAATGGCTGGTATAGCACAAGCTGTTCCCGAAATTAGAGGCACAATACTTTTCCCGCTAAGGCCAAAACGCCGCATAATGCGATCCATTAAAAACACCACACGACTCATATAACCACTTTCTTCAAGCACTGCTATAAACAAAAATAAAAAAGCAATCTGCGGAATAAAAATAACAATACCACCTAGGCCCGGTATTATACCCTCGGCAAGTAAACTTGTAAAGGCACCTTTTGGCAACGCGTTCTTAACCCATTCGCTTAAAGCAGCAAAGGCGCTATCTATAAAATCCATTGGCACACCCGACCAATCGTAAATCGCCTGAAAAATAAGTAAAAGTATAAGCGTAAAAATAACATAGCCCCATATTTTATGAGTTAGTATTCTATCTAATTTTATACGTAAATCTTTCGCTTGAGACAAATCTATAGTTTGCCCCTTATCCAATGCATTATTAATAAACTGGTAGCGCTTAATTGTCTCTTTTTGCTGTAAACGTTTTAAATCGCCCTTACTTTTGGTTTTAAAATTCGCAACAGCATCTACTTGATTTCTGTCGGTTTTACCAAAATTCACATCTTGCGTAATAACTAACCAAAGCTTATAAAGCAATTGATTTGGAAATGCTTTTTTTAAATTCCCAAAATAAACCGGATCAATTCCATTTGTATCTATACAAGGCATTACAGACACCTCCTTATAATTAGCTATAAGATGCTTTAACTTATCAATACCTTGATTTTTACGTGTACTAATTAACGCTATTTTTGTATTTAATTTTTCCTCTAAATAATCAATATCTAAAGAAATACCCTTGTAACTCATCCTATCAGCCATATTAATAACCAATAAAGTAGGAATTTGAAGATCTTTAATTTGAGTAAAAATTAAAAGGTTACGTTTTAAGTTTTCCACATCTGTTACAACAACAGCAATATCAGGAAAATCTTTATCTTTTTTATTGAGTAAAAGCTCAATCACAACACTTTCATCAAGCGACGAGGCATTCAAACTATACGTACCTGGCAAATCGATAACATGCGCCTTTACCCCACGTGGCAACCTGCAAACACCCTCCTTTTTTTCTACTGTAATACCTGGATAATTTCCAACCTTTTGGTTTAAGCCAGTAAGCGCATTAAAAACAGATGTTTTTCCTGTATTTGGATTTCCAATTAATGCTACATTTATTTGTTTACTCATCCGTAATTTTTTCAATTAAAATAAGCGCCGCCGTTTCTTTTCTTATAGCTAAATGCGATCCATTTATATTTAAGTACATAGGGTCTTTAAATGGCGCAACCTGCAACAACTCTACAGAATTACCAGGCAAACAGCCCATTTCAAGTAATTTTAACGGTATATTAACAGACGAAACATCGGTAATAATACCGCGTTCTCCGCGCTTTAAATGTGCTATAGTGTCCTGCAAGCTTATTTAGATTGATTTTAAAGAAGTAAAAGTAATATAAAAGATTAAAACCAAAAAGTTAAAAGTTTTTAATCCAAAAATAATTATTAAGGCGTTACCACAAGGGTCGGGCTTTCACTACTCAATCTTTTGCGAAAAGCAAAAGGATTTCAAACATACCGTTCAATCCCTAACGCAACCAAATACTTATAAAATTATAAGCTACAACAATAATGTTTTAATAAACACATTAATTCTCCTGCTTCAAAATTTTAATATCGTCAAGTAATCTATCAATATCATCCAGGTTTGTACCATCATAAAAACCACGAATTTGTCGCTTTTTATCAATTAACATAAAATTCTCGGTATGTATCATATCAAAAGGGCCACCATTTCCATTATCCTTAACCGCTAAATAACTTTTTCTGGCTAGTTTATAAATATCACGCTTATTACCAGTAACCAAATTCCATTTTTTGCTATTTACACCTTTCTCCTTCGCATACCGCTTTAATTGGGCCACATTATCAATTTCTGGGGTAACCGAATGGGATAGCAACATAACCTCATCATCATTCAAAATTTCTTTTTGAATAGCCGCCATATTAGTAGTCATGATTGGGCAAATTGTCCTACAGGTTGTAAAAAAGAAATCGGCTACATAGATTTTATTCACATAATCGTTTTGGGTTATAGTTTCACCGTTTTGATTTGTTAAACTGAAATCGGCAATTTTATGATATTTCTTTTTGTGTTGTATCGTACTATCCACCAGTACAGCACTCACCATGGTTGGTTGGTATACAGGAAGCGGCTTATAAACATTAAGTTTATTATAAATTAAAAACATAATAATTAGTGAAATAACACCAAATACAATGGCAAATACTTTGTATTCCTTAAAAGATGATACCATATAATGTAATTTTTAAAAATATAGTTTAAATACTTAATAGCTCTTAAAAAAAGACTAACAGCCACACAAAAATACAAAGTTTTTAATCTTTAAAATATTTATACTAGACTTAAATTACTGTTAAAACCCACGCCTTTACGTAACAGACTTTTTAAACTTGGTTTAAAAGCTTACTTTTGTTCGATTAAAAAAAACCTTACCCTAATATATGGAATTTGTTATTAAAATATCACAGTTTTTATTAAGCCTTTCTTTGCTTATTGTATTACACGAATTAGGTCATTTTATTCCTGCTAAACTTTTTAAAACTCGTGTCGAAAAATTTTATTTATTTTTTGATGTTAAATTTTCTTTATTCAAAAAGAAAATAGGCGACACCGTTTACGGTATCGGTTGGCTCCCTTTAGGTGGTTACGTAAAGATATCAGGCATGATTGACGAAAGTATGGACACCGAAGCCATGAAAGAAGAACCTAAACCATGGGAATTTCGCTCTAAACCCGCATGGCAACGCTTAATAATTATGTTAGGTGGTGTTACTGTAAACTTTCTATTAGCTATATTAATTTATATAGGCATGAGCTATTTTTACGGCGATACATTTTTACCAAATAATAATATTACCGATGGCTTAGTAATTGAAAGCACTGTGGCTAACAAGGCAGGACTACTAACAGGCGACAAAATATTAGCTGTGGATGGCAATAAAATTGAAACCTTCTCTGAAATCCCTGAAAAAGTATTGTTTGGAAAAGAAATACTAATAGAACGTAATGGCAACCAATCAAAAATAACAATGCCAGAAGACTTCTTAGCACAATTATTAGAATCAAAAGAAACTAAATTTATAAATTTAAGACAACCTTTTGTTGTAATTCAAGTTCCAGATACATCTGCCAATAAATCTAGCGGATTAAAAGCTGGCGATATTATTGTAGGTATTAACGATTATGCTACCAAATATACAGATCAAGTAAAAACAGCTTTAGAAAAATTTAAAGGACAACAAGTAACGGCAACTGTTAAAAGAGACAACCAAGAAATTAAAGTACCACTATCTATAAACAAAGAAGCTTTATTAGGCATTGTTGTAGCAGGAGCTTCAACTCCAAAAACGCTAGAAACTTTAGGATATTACAAGTATAATGTTAAAGATTATAGCCTTGTGGAATCGTTCCCTGTAGGCTTAGGTAAAGCAAAAAACAGACTAGTCTCATACTGGGACCAATTGGGCGCTATATTCACCCCTAGTACAGGAGCCTATAAAGGTGTAGGCGGCTTTAAAGCTATATACGATATATTTCCTAGCTTTTGGAGCTGGCAAGTTTTTTGGAGCATTACAGCCTTTTTATCCATTATGCTAGGCGTTCTTAACCTATTACCAATTCCAGCGTTAGACGGTGGCCATGTAATGTTTTTACTTTATGAAATGATATCTGGCAGAAAACCTGGAGATAAATTTATGGAGTATGCGCAAATGGTTGGCTTCTTTATTTTAATTGGATTAGTACTATTCGCGAACGGAAATGATATCTATAAGGCAATTTTTAAATAATTTTTTAAAATTTTTTAAAAAAACTTTGTGAGAAGTAATAAAAGATTATATATTTGCACTCGCTAAGCAATATAGCACACTCCTTCTTAGCTCAGTTGGTTAGAGCATCTGACTGTTAATCAGAGGGTCCTTGGTTCGAGCCCAAGAGAAGGAGCTTAGTAATAGAAAGCCATTCAAGAAATTGAGTGGCTTTTTTTATGGACTCAGGTTAAACATAGGTTAAACATTTTTGGTTTATCTATATTTGTATTGACTACCAAAAGCCTTTATATGCAATCTTCAAGTTCAGTACTCTCCTTTTATTTTGATATGCTATTTGTTAATAGTATTCAATCTGTAAAAGATTCCTTCATGGGGAACTCTACATTACAAGAAAATGGATACTCTTACCTTCAAGACCATAAATATTATATAAAAGAAGAAATGGTTGAGGATAATGGTTCAATGCCAGTTTTTGTAACGGACATTATTGGGAGAGAAGATTTTTTAGACCGCTTACTTAATTTTGAAAATATCTCTATTTACAGAACTATTGAAACACAAGTTTCTAGCTTAACTAATTTAGTAGACAAGAAAGAATACCTAAATAACATCTTTAATGATTTAAAGATTCTATTTAGAAGAGTTGTTAATACGGTTTCTGATTCTATTGAACTGGTAGATGATTCTCTAACAGATTTATTAAGAAACCTAAAGGACAAGTACGCTAACATTATTAGTTCACATTCTGTATTTGGCAACTTACATAAAGATATAGGTGCATCATATTTTAGATGCTTAGAGTCTTTGAAGCCCTCATTTTTTTCAAAATTATTTGAAGTTACTTGTGTTTTAGGTTTGATTGATGATATTGATATTTATGAAGAAGACTTTGTTGAAGCTTTTACAAGTTCTAAACCTCAAGAGTTGTCTACTAAGATTAAGTTTATAGAAACAGGAGGAATAGTGGCTTATTATTTTATGTCAATTAAACCGTTCTTCAAAAACTTCACAAGTATGGCAATACAAAACAGTGAGGCATTTTTAAATAAAGACAATAAGTTCTTTACCGCTACAGGAATTGACAAAGCTAGGTCTACTTCAAAAGAAAAACATTTAGAAATTAAAGCGAATATCGATTTGCACATTAACAAGCTTAAAAAACAACATATAAAGTAACCTTACTTTGCACCTTACCATCTTTCTTACCCTATGCTTACCAATTGTAAACATAGGGTTTTTTGATGCCTTTCTTTGTTGAAGTATTAACAAGGATAGGCGCCTATCCATAACAATTTTAAGTTATGGAATTTATCCAAAATGAATTAAAAGAAATAAAGGAATTGCTGATAAAACAATCTATTCAGCAGAAAGAAATTTTAACTGTAGAGGAGACAGCAGAGTTTTTGGGATTATCAGTATCTCGTATACATAAAATCACAAGTAATAAGGAGATACCTCATTACAAGCCTGGAGGCAAGAAGATATATCTGAAACGTCAAGAATTAGAGCAATGGATTCTAAGTAGTAGGATTGCCTCAACCAATGATTTAGATGATGAGTTGGATAGTTACATAAGTAGAACTAACAAAAACCTATCATCATGATAGATTTTGTAAGGTCATATCATAATGATAAAACCCAATTAGAAGACACGGTACTAAATGGAGATTTGTTTGACGATGTGAGAAGGACTATAGACCCTAAGACAGGAGAAACAATTTATCCAATAACTAGTTCTTGTGATGGCTTTTTTGTTTCAATAGATAGATATAGGGCGTATATAAATTGTGTAATTAAAGCTATACTATATAATTTTTCGAAAGTGAAATTACGTTCAAGTAAAAATTTCTCATTTTCAGATTTAAAAACTGCTGTAAATTCTATTAACGCTGTATCAGACCATGATGAAACAAAGCTCTCTGGGATACATGTAGGATTTGTCATTCCAACTACCATTGCAGGTAAGGAGATAATAAAAATGAATGTCCTAATGCATAAATATAAATATTGTAATCATGATTTAATGAAGAACACTAAAGAGCATATAAAGGAATTTGTTTCTCACAACTATAAAATAGGATTCTATTCATATAAAAATCCTGAAAATGAAAATTTCTTAAAAATAGTATTAAAGCTAAATAAGAGTGCAGAGTTCAGTAAGTATGAAATTAAAAGCCTTAATGATTTAATCCAAAAAAAGAAGCTTATTGACTTGTTTAAACTATTTATGAAAAGATTTGATGAGATGATTATAATAGACTCCTTTGAGTCTTTTGAAGGAGATGATTATAGGGCATTACAGGAATTTTTAAACTATGGATATTGGAAAAAGCTAGCTAAAACAAAAAGTAGACAGACACAATCAAGACATAAAAAAAAATTTGAAGCACTAATTTATAAATACCATTTAGACTCTCAAAAGATAGAGCTAAAAAAAGAGTTAAATAATGCTTTTACTAGATTTATTTCTAACTAAATAAGTGACATTTTCTCAATTAGATATATAATATATATATCGAGAATTTGTCACTTTATAAAACATAAATATTATGGCAAGTATCAAGATATTACTAAGAAACAAAGCAAATAAGGAAGGTCAGTATCCAGTAGTACTTAAAATCATCAAGGACAGACAAATTAAGGTCATTACACTTGGAATTAGTTGTTTGAAGAAGGATTGGGATAAAGCAAATACTCGGTTTAAAAAGAGTCAGAGCAATTATATGCAACGTAATAGAGCTCTACTTAAAAAGAAAGAAGAAGCACTAAAGATTATAGATGACTTTTTTCTTGAAGGTATTGACTTTACTCTTAATCAGTTTGAAGACAAGTTTAGAGGGGGAAAATCATCAAAAGTTACTGTGTCTGAATTCTGGAAAGAAAAAGTGTCAGATTTAAACAGAGCTGGCAGAACAGGAAATGCAAGAGCATACAAGGATGTTTATAATTCATTTTTCAAGTTCCACAAAAACAAAAATTTAGTGTTTAGAGAAATCACACCTACTTTGCTTGATAAATATGAGACATATTTAAGAAGTAAAAATAATTCTGATGGAGGTATTGGAGTAAAGATGCGTGAAATAAGAGCGTTATTTAATGATGCTATTAAGAAAGGTGTAGTAGATGAAAAGTATTATCCTTTTAAGATATATAAAGTATCAAAGCTAAAAGGGAAAGGACTTAAAAAAGCTTTAACACGAGATGAAATGAAACTTATGGAAGCACTTAATATAGAGGAAAACCCACACCTTATTGATACCAAAAACTATATGCTATTTAGCTATTACATGGGTGGGATGAACTTTGTTGATATGATGAAACTAAAATGGGAGAACATTCAAGGAGATAGAGTTTTATATATCCGTTCTAAAACCAAAGGAAGATTCTCTGTAAAAATGTTAGAGCCAGTTAAGCAAATTATAGCTTACTATAAAACTCAAGTAAGACCAACAGATTATGTATTCCCAATCTTGTTGAAAGAGAACCTAACACCAATGCAGATAGAGAACAGAAAACACAAGACCTTAAGTAGGTTTAATAAGCAACTTAAAGAGATAGCCAAAATTCAAGGGGTACAGCAAAACGTAACTTCTTATGTGATAAGACACAGTTTTGCAACAAATTTAAAGTTTGCAGGGATTTCAACAGACTTAATTGGAGAATCTATGGGACATCATGATGTTAGTGTAACTAAAGCGTACCTAAAAGAATTTGATGATGATGTTATAGATGATGCAATGAGTAAACTACTTGAAGAGCCTAAGCTGAAATATGCATCTTAAAACAATATTTAAAGGCTCGCAGAAATGAGGGTCTTTTTCATTATATATTGAACCTATTAAGGTTCAGCTTTATTCATTCAATTTAATATTAACCTTCAAAAACATAAGATTATGCAATTAAGAAAATCAGAAAGACAACAAGCAAAAATTAAAATGGCTCTGCAAGGTTCATCAGGCTCAGGCAAGAGTTTAAGCTCTCTTTTACTTGCTAAAGGACTAACTAATGACCAACTAGATAAAGTAGCTGTAATAGATACAGAGAATGGTTCAGCAGACCTTTATGCTCATTTAGGTAACTACAATGTATTACCATTACAACCACCTTATACACCAGAGAAATTCATCCAAGCTATTTCTGTTTGTGAAGAAGCAGGAATGGAAGTGATAATTTTAGATTCAATCTCTCAAGTATGGGATGAACTTATAGATTATCATTCTAAACTCCCTGGTAACTCTTTTACAAATTGGAACAAAGTAACTCCAAGACAAAAAGCATTTATCAATAAGATTTTACAATGTGATGCTCATGTTATAGCTACAATGAGAACAAAGCAGGACTATGTCCTACAACAAAAAGATGGAAAATATGTTCCTGAAAAAGTTGGACTTAAAGCTGTACAAAGAGATGATGTGTCTTATGAATTTACTATAGTATTTGATATAGATATTAAACACTTTGCAATAGCTAGTAAAGACAGAACTAATCTATTTTCAGGTAAGCCAGAATTTATGATAAATACTTCTACAGGAAAACGCATTTTAGAATGGTGTACTTCACCTGTAAAAGAAGAAGATGTAAAACAGCGAATAGAAGAGTGCTTATCTGTTAGTCAGTTAATGGAACTATATAAAGAATATCCTAGTTTTCAGTTGCCATTAAAAGCTTTGTATCAAGCTAAAAAAGATTTATTAGAAAAATTAGTTAACCCACAAAAAATTAGTCAAAATGGAAATAGTATCAGTAACAGAGCTTAACAAGCAACGTAAAGGAATAATTAATATTCCTGAAGGTAAGCCAGAAGTTGTGCATCCTTTGCAAATACCTTCAGAAAATAAAGTATATCCACATAACCCATTTATTGAGGCTAACACAAAAGAGGTTAGCCTTTCTACTTTAAAACATGATTGCATTATTCCTGTATTCTCAAAGGATAATGAGAAGACATTAGCTCATCAAGAGTTCATAGAGATAGCTCAAAATTGTGTAGGTAAAGTGTTTTCGCATCATACTATTGAAGTGCCAGAAGTTAGAGTTTCTCATCAAATCAAAGGTAGAACTGCTGATGCCATTTACAAGCCTGTAAAAGAGCTTTTAGAACATGAAAAAACTCAGTATTTTGAAAGGATGGCTTTCATCATTAGAATTCCATCTATAACAGAAAACATTAATGGTCATGATGTTTCATTAACTATTGGAGGAGTTAGAGCTTACAACCAAGAAAATCTGTATAACAGAAAAACGTATGAGAAGTTTAAGTTTTTCATCGGGTTTCAAAATATGGTGTGCTGCAACCTATGTATTTCTACAGATGGGTATCAAGATGAAATGCGAGTAGGGAACTATTCTGAATTACAGTCTAAAATTATGGACTTAATTGAGAATTACAATGCACAATCTCATTTACATGAAATGAAGCAGCTATCTCAACATAATTTATCTGAACAGCAATTTGCTCAGCTTATTGGTAGAGCAAGGTTATATAACTTTTTACCTAAAGAGGAAAAGACTCTAATTCCAGAATTAATGCTTAATGATGGACAGATTTCTACAGTAGCTAAGGACTATTATTTAGATAATAGCTTTTGTAGAAACGAAAATGGAGATATTAACCTTTGGAATGTATATAATCTCTTCACAGGAGCTAATAAGAGCTCTTATATAGACTCTTTTCTATCAAGAAATGTAAATGCCTTTGATTTTACTCAAGGTCTGGCAAATGCTATCAATGGTGATTCTAAACATCGTTGGTTTTTGAGTTGAGTGATGCCCAATCTCTATTTGTTTAGAGGTTGGGTTATATATTAGGTAATTAAAGATAATATATTACTTATAATGAAATAGATAATTTAGTTTGAATTAGATAAGTGAATTAAAGGGATAAACATAGTAACTTAAGTAAAGTAATTAAATATATTTGTAGAAATAAGATTTTCTGGAAGACCATAATTATGACGAATCAAAGACCAAATCAGATAAGATTGTTTACCGAAGAGTTTAGAGCAATAAATTCCGCAGATATAATCATTGATGGAATTACTGTTGTTTCAGGGGAGAATGGATGTGGAAAGAGTACATTGTCTAAATTACTTTATTATTCATATAAAACTATGTCTAATTATGATGTACTTGTTGCTGAGGCTTTAAGTTCTGAGTTGTCAAGTGTTGAAAGGTTTGTAGATATAGCTTTAAGAGGTTTGACAAATAGGAGTCTTAAGAGAAATGACCGTTTAGAATTATATCAAGATTTTATGACGCTTAAAAGCGAAGTGAATTACGGAGATGTTAATTCTAATTCATTGACAGATTGGTTGAATTTAATTGAGAGAATTCGATTAGCTCTCACTCTTTCTCCTAGTGATAATAGCTATAGCAAGCGATTAGACTATATAGCGAGAGATATTGTAGGAGATAGTTATGATGAAGAGAGGGGGGGGAAGCCATTTGAATTAATAAATAAACATATTAATTCTTTATTTAAAAAGGCATTTGGCTTAATGAAATCTCGAACAACAAATTTGTTTAAAGAAGGGTTAAAAGAGGTCTTTCATGATGAAAAACTTCCAACTGTTTTTAAAGTTTACGAATTTGGAGAGGAAATAGTATCATTGTCAAAAAACAGCTTGTCAATTCCATATTCTATTCAACAAGTTATTTATATAGATACTCCAATGATGATTGGAATTGATACTTTTGAAGATAATCATTGGGATGATTTGAATAGCAAATTAAGGAAAAAGGGAGGGAATTCTTTTACAGAGTTTTCCAAATTGATAGCTGAGGATATAATTCAAGGAGATGCTTCTCATGATGAATCAATTCTTGGTTTAAGTGATTTTGTATTTAAACGTTCTGATGGAGAAACTTTTAATTTGTTAGATTGTGCAACAGGAGTGAAGTCATTTAGTATACTTCAAATTTTATTAAAGAATGGTTCAATTAATGATAAGACACTGCTAATACTTGATGAACCAGAAACTCATTTGCATCCTCAATGGATTATTGAGTATGCTAGATTAATAGTTTTATTAAATAAATATGTCGGGGTTAAATTCTTTATTGCTAGTCACAACCCTGATATGGTAAGTGCAATTAGGATTATTTCTGAAAAAGAGAGAATATTGGATAATTTAAACTTTTACATTGCAGATAAAAGTAGCTCTGATGAGTATAGTTATAATTACCATAATTTGGGTACTGAAATAGACCCTGTATTTGACTCTTTTAATATTGCGTTAGATAGAATGCATTTTTATGGAGAGGAGAGCGATGAGTTATAAGTATTCAGAGCCTTTAACAAAAAGTTTAAATGTTTTATCTAATTGTAATGCTTCTATCAAAGATTTTGAAGATATATTAAAAACAGAAGGGTGTGATGTCTTACCATCACCTTTCAATGGTGAAAATATTGAAGTTGTTGATGGAGATGAATTAGAGGCTTGTTGTTCTGTTATTACAGGTAGAGGATTAGGTAATAAAAATAAGTCTGTAGATGTTATATTCGGTGTGCAAGACGATTCTGATTCGAAATTAACTAGCTTTGTTTTTGTGGAATTAAAATTCAGGAGTAAGACATTTACTAAATTAGATAAAGAAAGTTTAGTTGATAAAGTTAAATGTTCATCTACCTTAACTGGTACTAATGGAAAAATGTATACTTACCATTTTATTGTATTTAGTAAAAAAAAACAAAAGTGGGGGAGACATTATTTATTTCGAACTAACCCAATCTTAAATAGTTCATTTAAGGCAATAGATATAGAAAAGTTATATAATTTGTTCTTTACTTAGTAAAGAAAAGAGTAGGATCATCTATAAACTATATTTAATAGGGTTAGCAGCTCCTTTTTTCTTGGTATGAGCAATAGACTTATTGATGTACAATTCTCTAACATCATCACTTGCCACAGCACCATTAAAACCCCATCTGTTTTGTCTCTTTGCATTTGGAATATGAACTGGGTACCATTCTTCTATATGAAAGACCTCTATTACTATTCCTGAGTATTCAGCAAGTGCATATTCTACAGTATTTCTTCTATGTTCTCCTACTATCCAAGCCTGTTTAGTTGCTTGGTAAATAGCATCACTAGAGTTACCTCTGTTATACTTTTTGTTAATATTAATAATAATTGCAGAATGTTCAAGTTTATCTAGAGGTTGTGCATTATGCAACCTTATTATTTCATCAGTTGTCATAAGACCTTTAAATCCTACATGATGACCTTCAACAATATTAGATAAGTTTAGACCAATATAATTTCCAAAATCCATTAAAGATGCTTCTACTTCAAATGCTTCAGACTCTTTTAAACCGTGTCTTATTATGATATGACCAACTTCTAGATTTTTACTAATAATATCTCTAATTGTATCTAATTTTAGACTAGAGTCTTCGTATTGAATAGCGCAATGTTTATGATTAAAAACTCTGTTCCCAACTCCTTTGCCAATGTAAAAGGGAGTATTGTCTACAGGGTTTATTAATGCGTAAACATAGTATTCTAGTAACTCTACTGTTTTATTATCAAACATTTATTCTTCAAAATAATCTAAGTCAATCTTCTTTATAATTATGGTGTTATCTTCTTGTACACCCAAATTATATTCTATAGCAAGTTTTGATAACTCTTGACCATCTATTAAAATAATTTTTTGTTGTTTACTGTCTTGAGCTGTTCTTGTAGCACTTTCTGAAAACCTAGAAGTAGTTAAAAACACTCCTTTATTTACTCCTTGAAGAGCTAATGAGCCAATAAAGTTTCTTATATCAGGAGAACCTACAGTTCCAGTAGTGAAGCGTTTTGCCTGTATATATACACTCTCTAAACCTAATCTGTCTTGATAGATAATACCATCTATACCATTATCTCCTGTTCCTCCTGTAACTTTACCTGAATCTTCTCTAAATTCACCATATCCCATTTTTTGCAATAATGAAATTACGAATCCCTCAAAGTATCCAAATGTATTTTCTTTCAGCTTATCTAATACTTCAGTAGCTAACTGTTTATTTAATTGAGTAACTGTACTAGCTAGAATTTCTTCAGGGGTTTTACTAGTTGTGTCTTTAGTTAAAGTAGTGTCTAAGGTATCATTTTGGTCTTGGTTAAATGTGTTAGTCCATTCTTTATATTTAGGCATCTTTTTTAGATGCTTTATTCTTAAATCTGTAGGACTAGTTTTTAAGTAGTCCTTACCAAAATCTGTGATTTGGTATACACCTCTACTAGGGTAATGAAGTAACCCTGCGTTTTTTAAATAGCTTCTTGTCCAACCTACACGATTTCTAAATAGTCCCATTTGACCACTAGGAACTTTAATTTTTAAATGGTCTTGAGTTAAATTAAAATGACTAGAAAGTAAAGCCATTACATCATTAAGTGATTTAGGCTGACCATCTGCTAATAATTCAAGCATTGGAAGCATTATTGTTTGAAAATCTGGTATTTGTGTTTTTAAATCTGTACTCATTTTATAATCCTTTTAAAACCTCAATAACACTATGAGCTGTATATGTGTTTTCAACTTTTTGACTTTGGAAAACCATAAAATACTTATACTTTTCTCCTGCTAATTTTTCCCAAGTTTTACCTAAAATATTTTTACTTCTACTATCTTCATTTACCCTATCATCTCCTTTAGTTTCAAGTAAAATAACATTTCCTTTTTTTGTATAAAGGATAAAATCTGGATAGTGATTAGAGCTGTAACCATTTAAAGCGTAACCTTTACCTCTCTCAAAGTTTCTATGCCAAAACACTATATTATCTAATGAAGCAACTTCTAAAATCATAGATTGCTCATAGTTATTCATTTTCCCTTCCCTTTCATAAAGCGATTTGTTAATATTAGTACTTAGACTTAGAGGTGTAATCTTATCTGGAAAGGCAAAACTGTCTTTCACTATAATTTTGTTACTATCAATAAGTACCTTAAACCGTTCTTTTGCATAGGTGCTTGATAGTTGGTTGATTTTATCTTTAATTCGTTTTACGTAGATAAAATCATTTTCAACGATATCTCTAATCTGGTCATTGGTAAGGTTGTCAAAAACTCTATTTACATACTTTTTTAGTTCTTGCTCCTTTATTGGTGTCATGTCTCCTAATTTGGAAACAACGATGTTACTTATTTGATTTATTTGAGATTCTTTAGGTGTAGATAATATGTTATCTATTAGAATATCTTTTGCTCTTTTATTTATATTTTTTACTGTAGCAGTTCCCTTAGTTTCATCAAAATCTACAGCAATAATATCTTTAGAAATTTCATCAAAGGTTACCTCTGTATTGTACTTAGATAATTTAAACCCATCTAACAAACTGTTTTTGTGTAGTAATTGCCACTCTTCATTAAGTTCTGGAAATAAACCACTTTGTAAATCGTCTTTTTTCTCTATAAAGAATTGAGGAAGTTTTATGCTTTTTGCTTTTTCTTGATACCCTTCTATAATAGAGTAATGTTTGGGTACTGTTTTCATAACTTCTGTAAATATGGAGGTGGTTTCATCTATTTCTAACTCATTTACTTTCTGCTCAAATGCTGCTCCTTGTTGCTCTGCTTTTTTTGTAATACTACTTAGAAGAGGGTTGCTTTGCTCTATATTCTCTAGTGTAACTTCCTCGTTAGGATTATACTGTATATCTGCAACATTAAAATCTTCATCTGATTTTGGCGTGTTATCAGGTTTTGACTCTTCTTGTTCAAATAAATTTTGTGTTAAAACCTCATTTGGAGTTAGCTGTTCTTCTGGTTGCTCTTCTGCATAATAATCATCTTTACTAAACCCTGATTCTTGTAAGCCTTTTACAATATTTTCTAATGTGTCATTAAACTTTGAAGAAGCAGTAAGAACAAAAGACATATTTAATAATGCATTTTGATGCTTAACTACATAAGGCTGTCTTAAAACTCGACCTAAAATTTGTTCTACTTCTACAGCAGAAGATTTATCTGCCAAGGATGCTAGAATATAGGCATTAGGGCAATCCCAACCTTCTTTTAAGGCATTTACTGTAATAATATACCTTACTTTGCAGTCTTTAGCCATTAGGTTTATCCCTTTAAGCTCATCTATACCACTAGTTTTAATTTTTATTTGTTCTTCAGGTATTTGAAGCTTAACTAACTGTTCTTTTATTTTTTGAAAAGTAGTATTGTTTTTCCCTTTTATGTTAGATTGTGCCTGAAACAAAATAATAGGTCTTATGTATTTACCTGTTATTTTCTCTTCTTCTTTGGCTATAAGCTCTAGCTTTCTTTGTAAGTGTAAAGCAGAGGTAATCACTTCTTCTTTTTTATGATGGTTGTATACTACAACAGGTAGCTTAACCATGTGTTCTTTTTTAAGAGCTAAAGCATTTACATAAGAAATTATATTACTGTTTTCTTTTGGTGTAGCTGTTAAGTCAAGAACTAAAGAAGGGTTTAGGTTATTAAGCATTTCAACACTTAAATCACTTTCTGCATTATGACTTTCATCTACAACAACAATAGGGTTTAAACTTCTAATTACATTTATTAAAGCAGTTTCGTCAGTATCTGGAATAACTAAATCTTTATCTACAATGGTATTTCTAAAAGACTCTAAAGCACCATTTTCTTGATATACTTTTCTATCATCCTTTTTTCTGCTATTTATACGTAAACTACTAAAGTTAAACACAAAAATATTTAGTTGTTCTGTTACAGAAGTAGGGTTGAAATTTGCACCTTGTAATAATTGGTCTTTTTCATAAACTTCAACTCTATTACCAAATAGAGTATTTAGCTTTTCTCTGTAAGGATGATTAGGGTTTGAGAGATTATTTACAGTTTGTTGCAGTAAGTTAGACCAAGGAACTAACCAAACTACAGCTTTAGCATTCCCTTTGTTAAAATTCTTATTAATGCTATGTAATGCATTTACAGCTATAAATGTTTTACCTCCAGCAGTAGGCACTTTTATAGCAATATGAACAGCATTAGGAATATTATCCTTGTAAGGTTGCATACCTTCAAAAGAACCATCTAATTGTGGTGTATAGGGCATACCTAATTTATCTTCCCAATATTGGTTGTATGCTTTTGCAGGACTAGGTTGCTTTTGGGTGTACTCCAAAAACCTTTCTAAGTCTTTAATTACTGCTTGTTGATATGGTTTTAATTCCATTTTTTATGTTTTTTCTAAACTCAGAATATTAACAAAATTGTTAAAAACTTGTTTATAATATAAATTTAGCTATATATTTGCAACGTGTTCATCCTACCATATGGAGGAAGGAAATCGAGAAACGCAAGTCTAGATACTATGCGTTTTTTGCATTTATAGAAGCTCCTGTAATCTTCTCTTATACTTGTTTTTTATCTTTTTCTTATCTCCACCTCTTAAATAATATGCTGTTAATAGGTAGTAATAAGACTCATTATTAGCATTAACTTTTGGCTCTAAAATTATTACATACATTTCATCTTCATCAAAAATGTAGGTTCTCTTACCGTTTTTATCTCTAGAGCTAAATATTAATATGTTGTTTTGTTTCTTTTCTTCTATATGGTATTTTAACCAATGTAATCTTTTAGACCTATCCATATCAAAATCTCTTTTTCTGGTAGCCTTATCTGTAATTACTGTAGTTAAATGATGAAAAAGAATATCCATAGGAATTTCTCCTTCTTTAAAAATTGGTCTTATTAGCTTGCCCTTAAAAGAGAAGTTATTATTGTTTGTAATATCTCTATCAAAAATAGCTCTTAGAGATTTTTTTCTCTCAGGAATGTTTAAACCTGCAATATCTAATAAGGAATTGTATCTTTTTAATTGGTTTAAAGGCATACTATCTTAATTCAATAAAAAATAAGTTAAACTCCTTATCATATGATGTTTGCTGTAAGCTCTGACCTGTATGATACTTTATTTTCTCTATTAGTTTTACCTTTGCAGCTACCTTTGGAGGGTGATTTAAGTTATAAGATAATGCTCCCATTAAAACATCTGTTATTTGTAAAAGCATGCTCTCATGAGACCTTATGTTTTGTATGTTTCTAAATACACCATACTTGGTATTAAGTATCTCTTTTAACTTCTCTACTTTATAAGCACTTAAATCATCTTTTATATCTAGGTATACGTTGTATGCAAAATTAGATTTGATATTATGATTTAATAAGTAGTAATACATCTTATAATAAAATGTGTCAAAATCTTGCTGAAATGTGCCATTGTTAATTTTAGACTTATCTATTACAATAGCTCTAAACCTTAAATCTGTAGCAAAGAAGTAATCTATAAGTTCTTTGTAAAACTCATATTGAGAATTAGATACATTACTCCACTTTATTTCACCATAAAAGTTATGCTTCTTTTTTATGGAATCTATTTGTTGTGTATGTAACTTAACTTGGTGGTAAGCACAACTTACATAGCTAAGTAGCATAAATTTTTGATGGTCATTTTCTAAATGACAACTTTCATCACAGTAAAGGTTAAATGTTTTTGATGCCATATTTTAAAATCTTGTTATGTCTCTAGGTATTTTTTTGAAAACTATATGATACTTATCCATTAGCTTTTGGTCTAACAAACATAAATCTGCATAAATAATGTATTGTTGTGCTTTAGTTTTTAAAGTTCTTAAATAGCTTTCATCTAATGTGGTTAATCTATCTTTTTCGTAATAGAAATAGTAAGCAGTATCATGTTTAGTGCCTAATAAATAGTTTTCTTCTTGTGCATTAAAAGCTTCTTTGGTTTCTGTGTACCATACATATTCTTGTATTTTGGTTAAGGGTACATCTTCATTAAGCATTTTGTCGTCTTTAAAGAGTGCTTCTCCTAACTCATAATATGTAAAATCCCCTCCTGTACCTTCAATAGCTTTTGAGCCTTCTCCATAGCCATTAATAACTCGTTTTACCCTTTCCCCAGTAATAGTATTAGCATAGTCTTCCATTTCTATTAAAATAAATTTCCTATTACCACCATCTTCTTTATTAAGGTTTAGAACTGCATGAGCAGTTGTGCCTGAACCTGCAAAAGAGTCAAGGATTATGGAGTTTTTATCAGCAGTTAAGCTTATTATTCTTTCTATAAGTTTAACAGGTTTTGGGGTTGCAAATAAATCATCATTAAAGATTTGTTTTAAGTCTTTTTTTGCATCTTGTGTATGTCCAACTTCTGAATATAACCAAGTTGTCAAGGGAGTTATACCATCACTAACTTCACTCAAAAAGAGTTTAGGAGCCCAAATTGAATTACCATCTTTTCCAAACCATATTCTATTATCATCTATCAATTCATTTAATTTTTCTTCTGAGTAAAGCCAGCTTCTACCTTTTGGTGGTAAAACAATTCTTCCAGATGGGCATTTTACTTTATAAACGTTTTTCTCAACTGCTGGACCTACTGAAGGGTTACCTGCTTTCCAATTACCTCTAGGATCTTTGTCAGGATTTTTATAGTCTTTATTTTGTTTTTCTGTCCTTTTTAATTTTTTAACTCGATAGATGTCTTTCTTTTTAGAGTAACAAAGAACGAAATCATGATTTGTTGAAAAATATTTATTTAAGCTAACAGGGGCATAGGCTCTTTGCCATGCAATTGAGGTTACAAAATTCCTGCCTCCAAAAATCTCATCACAAATCAACTTTAAATTTGCCTGTTCATTATCATCTATAGAGATGAAAATAGCTCCGTCATCAGCTAATAACTTATGTAATAACTTTAATCTTGGGTACATCATGCATAACCATTTGTCATGCCTAGATAAATCTTCACTTTCTTTACCTACAACCTGTCCTAACCATTTTTTTAATTTAGGATGGCTTACATTATCATTATATACCCAACCTTCATTTCCTGTATTATATGGAGGGTCTATATAGATGCATTTTATTTTACCTTCATATTCTGGTAATAAACTTTTAAGAGCTTCAAGGTTATCTCCATGTATAATTTTATTTTCAGAAGTAGCACCTTTACTTTCTTTTCCATTACTAAAAGTATATTGAGGCTCTAGTATTTTATAAGGCACATCTTGGTGATGGTTTATTACCTTTTCTTTTCCTATCCAGTTTAATGTTGGCATATAGTTAGTTCTTTACTTCTGTTTTAATTCTTTTTAATGCTAATTTAATGGCATCTATGGCTACATCTTCTCCTTGTACATCTTCATATACTTTTTCGCTAAGCCATAGTGTTAAAAGCTTATTGTACTCTATATCTAAAGCCAAAGCCAGTTTTTCTATTTGTTCTCTTGTAGGTTTTCTGTCTCCTTTTTCAATTTTACTTATTAAAGCAGTATCTACATCTACTTTATAAGCTACCTCTCTTAGGAGTAAACCTTTAGATTCTCTTTTAGATTTTAATAATTCTGATAGTGTCATTAGTAGTCAAATTTCAACTTGTCAAAAGTTGTCTAAAACTACATCTATTTTCTTACATAAAAAATTTTTATAAAATATTTTTTTCAAGATGTTCTGTGAGAGCTTAGAGTACCTTGTGCAATGACCCCTACCCAGTTATGGGAATCAACATCCCCAACCCACTTAATACAATAAATAAATTTTTCAGGCAGGATAATAAATTCAAGGTGATAGTTGTAATTTATATTCTGTAGATGATTTATTTCTTGTGTGTGGTTAAGTTCAACTCAAAAATTCAAAAAACTATGGTTACAATCATTAATTTTAAAGAAAGACAAAGAGAAGATGGAACAGAATTCTATGTTCTGGAACTTCAAGGAGGCATTGAAATGGTTAAGTCTAAAGAGACAGGTAATTTCTATGCTACAGCAAAAAGAGCATTTATACCTTCAACATTTACTAAAGAGGTGTGTAGCTCACTTATAGGTACACAAATGTCTGGTGGAATTGTTAAGGAGGTTTGTGAGCCTTTTAACTATGTTATTACAGAAACAGGAGAGGAGATTACTTTAAACCATAGATGGGTTTATAAATCTGAAGATGAATTAAAACCTGCAAAAGCACCTGTTAGGTATGAGCAAAATGTAATTGCTAATTCAGAGGTTTTCTCTAAGAATGGGATTCTTGAACATGCAGAGTAAAAATATCAGTCCAGTCTATATTATGTAGATTGGGCTTTTGTTTAATATTAGTAACCCTGATTACTTTTATTTTATACTAGTTTGCTCTTACCTACAAGAATATAAGAGTGTACTGTGTGTAGCCTTGCATTGCTTAATTATAGTGGATGTACTTAAATGAGGATATATTAATTTTCTTGAAGGTTTGAATATCCTTATTGCACCAACAATTATTAATCATAAAAACAGTAAATTTTCCGTATTACTATATAAGGAAATGGAAAAAGACTGGTTTTTTAAAAGTTATTACCATGCAAATATCAGAGATAAGTGTGTCATACTCTAGCAATAAGAATGACAAGTTGAAAATAAGTAGTAGTAAGCAATCATATGATGTTTTAATGTCTTGTTGGAGCAAATCTACTATAGAACTACAAGAGGAAGTCAAAGTATTAATACTTAATAGAGCTAACCAGATTTTAGGTATTTACCCACTCTCTAAAGGGGGTGTTTCTGGAACTGTGGTAGATGCTAAATTAGTGTTTAGTGTTGCCTTGAAATGTAATGCTTCAAGTATCATTTTAGCCCATAATCATCCCTCAGGCAACGTGAATCCAAGTGAAGCTGATAAAAACCTAACAGATAAACTAAAGTTAGCAGGTCAGTACTTAGATATAGTCCTATTAGACCATCTTATTGTTACTAAAGATGATTTTTATAGTTTCTCAGATAACGGATTGTTGAAATAGTTCTCTTTTTTTAATTCATTATATCTAGAATTGGAAAAAGTGGAACTTTTATCTTAAATGAGTTTGTGCATGAGAGAGATTACAGCCTTTTTGAGGTGTTTTTAGAAGATTATAAAACCCATAGATAGGTATAAATAGCGAAATTTTAAAAAGTTACTATATCACATAAGCTAACTTCAAGATTATCTGCAATCCTTTTTAGTGTATAAATTGTAGGATTTGTTCCACCAGCTTCTAGGCGACTTAAGTTAGACTTTTCAAGATTACATTTAGCAGCAAGGTCTTGTTGAGGAATACCTTTTTCCTCTCTTAAGCTTTTAACTCGCTTTCCAATTGCTAACTGTAACTGCTTTTTATCTTTCATTTTAAATCACTAAATAACTAGTTACCAAAAATGATAATTAAGTGTATTGTCTTGGTTATCATAAATGATAAAATAAGTATGTTTGTTTCATCAATACTAAATAGATGAAATACATATTAATTTTTACTGCATTACTGTTACTACTTATTTTTTTAAGAAAGTTTAAGAAGACTAATAAGAGTAGTCTTGTAATAGATAAACCTAAAAAGAAAATTGATTATACTACTTCTAAGGAGCTATCTGATGTAGAGAAATTAGGCTTGAATGGTTCTGTCAAAAGCATTAAAGATGTTTACTGGATGATTTCTATAAGGGAAGACGAAGTTGTTATAGGAGAACCTTTTGATTATGCAATAAAAAAAGAATTTGATGTGAAAGGTAATCTTTTAGATACAGTAATAGAGAACAACAACCCATACTATAAGGATAAAGAAACTAAGTTGTTTTATGATGAAATAGGAAACTTGATTCAGGAAAAGAAATATAAAGAGAATGGTAAGTTGTTGTGGAAAAAGGATTTTAGCTATAACATAAAGAACAAGCTATCTGAATGGGTGAATTTTAATATTGAAGGTATTGGGTTAGGAAGAATAACTTTTGAATATGATATAAACAATAACAAAACTTTTAGCATGCTCTATAGATATGACGAAAGCTTATATGGGAAACTTAATTATGAATATGATAAGTATGGTAATTGCTTGAATGAATATAAAGAAGATACTTTTTGTAATCCAATAATGTCTATTCGTGAAATAGTTTATTATGAAGTTTAGTGACTTAATTAAAGAGCTAGATGCTCTAGCATCTTCTGAAGGTTTTTATAGTAGAGATAAAGTTGCTTGGTGGTTAATTAAATATGAAAAATCTTATAAAGCACTAAGTAGAATTAAAGATACACTAGAAGTAGAATTCCCAGACAGAAACCTAAGAGCACAAAAATCATTTATTAAGGAATTATTATTCTTAGAACTGTATGAAGGTTTAGATAAGGGTTTTGAAAAATCTAAATCTAGAAGTAAGGAAGATATAGACCTTAATGATATTATAAATAAAATTAAAGCATCAACAAATGGACTTAGTAGGAAAGATAAAAATTTTAAATGGGACTCAAACCCTAGGGGATAACGGTTTTAGAAAGCGTGAAGTTGTAATCACTACAGAAGAACAGTATCCACAACATATTTTAGTAGAATTCATCCAAGATAAATGTGATTTACTCAATGGTTATGTTGTAGGGCAAGAAGTGAAAATAGCCCTCAATTTAAGAGGTAGAGAATGGGTAAATCCTGAAGGAGTATCAAAATACTTCAATGCTATTCAAGGTTGGAGAATAGAGCTTATAAATAGCCAAGAATCTACTTCAAATAGTTTACTAGAACAAGAACCATCAAGTTTTTTGGATGACCCAGATAATGACTTACCATTTTAACCCAAATCAATTAAAAATTAAAAACCAGTATTATGAAGAAAGTATTATTAGTATTAATAGCTGTTTTATCATTTACAGCCTGTTCAAATGATAGTGATGACAACAATTCAAGTGAAATAGAAACAAAATTACTAGGTAAATGGCTCTTTGAAAACCCTAATAATACCCCTACAGTAAACAATTCATTTACATTTACTTCTGATGGTAAAGTAATATACTCTTATTGGGATGGAGGTTCAGGGAACAATTATGATAGTGAAACAGGTCCTTTTAGTTTTAATGAAGATGTGATGACAATGATTTTTCCAGAAGACGTAAGTTTAACCTTTGTTCAAAAAGTAGTGTTTATTAATGATAATGTTGTTGAATTTGAAGAAACAGGTGTGTCCAATGAGAATGCCTATGAAGGTGTTTATTATAGAGATGGTGCAGAAAGTTATGAAGGTTTTGTAGAGCAATTGCCTGCTAGTACTCAGCTTCATATAGTAGAATTTAAAACAGGTACATTAGATGCTTGGGTTTCTGTAAGTTTAACAACAAAGCTAACTTTTGGGGATGGTACCAAGTCCACCATTAATTCAAATTTTGATTATGATAAAAACGTAGTTAGTGTTGAGATACCAGAGAATACAGCAAGTTTTGAATTGGATTTTTATATAGAAGATTCTTCACAAGCTGAAATGCGCTTTTATAATTCTGTAAATGATACTACTGTAAAACAAGAAACCATTAGTCAACAGAGTTATCAATATCAATATTCATTTTAATGAAGGTATGTGTAAATCCTTATTAAAAGAGTTGCGTTTTAAAATTGGAGAACAATATGAACTAAATGAGTTTAATTTAAAGAGTATAGAATCAACTTTTAGTAATGGTTTGGAGTACGAGAACTATGAATACATAAAAGATGATTTAATAACGGTTTTAGGTTTAGATTTAGTTAGTAAAGTAATTCTACAGTATAATGGAGATTTGTTATCAGGGTTTATCTATACTTTAGATGCAAAGGATTGGACAAACTTAATTAGTAAGATAAATAATTATTTACCTGAAATAGGAAAACAGAGTTTAGAAATAATGCCTGTTAATGTGATATTAGAGTATCATGAAACTTACAATATTAAGCTTTCCATTGAAGTAGGAGATAGTTTGTTTTTTAAGGTTTGTAAAATCTCAGGTTAAACATAGGTTAAACATTTTAGTCAATAAAGGATAACAAAGGAAACCAAGAGTAAATTGAAATATTTATATCTTATTGATAATCAAACAAGAGAAGCTAAAAGAAAGAATCTGAAAAGTATATTTAACAGACTGTTAATCAGAGGGTCCTTGGTTCGAGCCCAAGAGAAGGAGCAAAAAACAAACCCGATACGAGAGTATCGGGTTTTTTTGTGGATTAATATTTACACATCCTTCATTTTAAGAATCATGGATCAAACCCAAAAGTTGTGGGATTTTAGATTTATGCAAAATACTAGTAAGTTTAAACAGGAAGAAATACACATTTCCAACCCTCTAAAGGCCTTAATTTTTACGTTGAATGATTCAACCTAAACTTTCGAAATCTATTAACTGTAAATCCAACAGGTTTTGAGCAATCGTTTTAAATACTCTCTATCCTAATCTTTAGAAGTAACTTTTATAGCTTTTGCGAACTTATTTTTTTAAACGCTAGCCAATAAACGGTAATGAGTAGTAAAGAATTCTGGCTTGTTACTAAACAATATTTTGGGACCTACGCACCCCTCGGTAAACTTAAAACTTCTACCTAACGCTCCGTAAAATTGATAAGTTAATCCTGTTTAAATTACACCCAAAAAATACATATAGAGTTTCACTTTAAAAAAAAGCACAAATAGGCTTACATTTACTAATACTTTGTAAAAAATTAAGTGACGAATAATAAAAAACTCCTCTAGTCTTTATATACTATTCTCGAAATTTCTATTTACTATAACTACCGAATAAATCCTGGCATCTGTAAGGTTTCTTTATAAGTATTCTGAAGGCACCTATAATACATGAGTACAAATTCATGAGATTGCTGTACTTTTAACCCTTTAAATTTAAACCTGTTTCTATTAAAATATTTAAATTTTGTTTAATACAAGTACTATCTATACATAGATTTTATTTTATTATTAAAGCCCTAGTTAGGATGTTTTTTTACGATCTGTATGTCCTAATTCTTTTTGAGGCGCTATCGTATCTCTTACTAGTTGCTTTAATTCTTTTATATCAGGAAAACCATTCTTTTCTTTTCTGGACCAAATTAAACTTCCATTCGCTTTAACTTCAAAAACACCTCCTGTGCCTGGTATTAAAGTCAGTGCTGTTAATTCTTGATTAAAAGTAGTTAGCAATTCCTGGGCCATCCAAGAAGACCTTAAAAGCCATCTACATTGCGTGCAATACGTAATTTCCACAGTATTTTTCATAGCAGGAAAATAAATAAAAATTTAATTAATCATGCCAAAACACTAAAGCAAACTACCTTTTAAGCTGTAATTTTTCCGATAAACAGTCTTAACAATTATGTTTTTTCTCATAAAATAAAAAAAACTAGAAGCATAACAATATTGTATACTTCTAGTTAACGTGCCTAGGTTAAAAAAGCTTATCTATTTGCTCTCTTATAAGTTGTATTAGCCCATCTAATATGTGCTGTACCACCTGTACATCTGTAAGCACCATACCTAAAACCAGACTGAGTACCCCTACTCCCTTCTGGGACATTCCAATAATAAGTTTTCCCGTTTATAGTGGTATTGCAATAGTGTTGTTTCTCACCATTTCTAAACCTAAAACCCATTCTTACTTTAAAAGTGTTCTCCGCACCCTTTTTAACAGTTGTTAACTTTACAATTTCTCTCCCTATATTTCTAGTTCTTTTTCCAACTATTCTCTCTGCGTAGATATCAAAATCTCCTTTAGCATTTCTTTTGGCTAGATATAAACAAATGGCAGGGTCCTTATCCCCACTTCCCGGACTAGATCCGCTTGCTCTATATTTTCCTTTTGTTTGAGCAAAATAAGTACCAGAGCGATTTGGATTGCTAGTATTTACACCAACACTCTCAATTATAAAATTTCCTTTAAAAACAAAACTACTTCCGAATTTACTATTTGTCCTCGGGTACGAGCGCTCCATTCTAGGTTGTAAGCCGTTAGTATCCCAATGGTTAGAATTGTGGGCAATTCTATAATTACCGTATTTTTTACCAAACTTGGTTATCTCGTAGTAGTCTTGATAACAAGTTCTATCGTCCATTTTACCCGAGTTTACAGGTTTTCTTAGGTCTACATTTCTTGTTTGGAAATTACTCTTTCTTGGTGTACAATTAGTCTGTTCCCCCCTTCTGGGTAACAACTCTGTTTCAGTTACTTCATTTTGCGCTAAAGCGATGTCATCATTTTGGACGTCACAAGAAAGCAAAGTAGCAAACAAGAACACAAATCTGATTAATCTAATTTTAATGTTAATTTTTGTCATAATTCTCTGTTTTTTTGGAAGGTTAGTTCACAAATTTAAAAAAAAAAAAAAAAAACCTTGAATTACCCTGTGCTATTCTGTAATATTCCATCATGCTTAGTTTTTTTTAAAAAAAATATAACAAATCTCAAAAAACTACATTAAAATATAAATTATAAGAAATTTACATTCAAATATTAAATTTACACGGCATTAGTTGCCTCCAATTAGGTACCTCCTAAAATAAAGTATCATTTCAGGAACACTATTGTAATTGCGCTTATACTTTGATTAATTAATAGACTAACAGACTCATTAAATATAAACTTGTTTTAATCGCCAAAATGTATGTTGTAAAATTCCGCAGAAGTATTTGCGCTATTTCAAATTTTTAACAATTTTCACTATCCTAGAATTTATACTAAACGCTTAAAATATTATTTTTAAGTCTTAGTAAGCGCTTTTATAACTGCTCATTAGGTCTTAGACTTTTTATTCTGTATTTGCCACCTATCGGCTTCACGCTACAATTTATACCTATAAAATTTATCATTTACATTTTTTAGCGTCAACGCCACCATAAAATTTAACCAAAAGCTAAAGCCCCTTTACTTAATAATTTTTTTAACCAACATCATACCACCTAATTTACCCACTATTTTTAAACCAGATTGCATCCAACTAAGAGGTTTCAAATCTTCTTTATACTCATTTTTCAAACCTTTAATCTCTTCATAGGCTATTTTACGCTCTAAATCTAGAATTTCTAGCTCGCGCTCAATACTTTCCATATTTTTGTATGCACCCATTTTAATTAAAAATTTTTTTTGATAATTTTCGTACAGCTAAATTATTAATATGCGACTTTGCCATGTAAGCGATTAAAAAGCATATTACAAAAAACACCCCTACGGCAGTAAAACCCATAGCATAACTTTCTAGTAATTCTCCTAAAAATAAAGCCGACGCCACAGCCAAAAAACCAACACATAAAAACAATACCCCCCCGATAACCATAGTTTTAAAAACTAAGCCTATCGCGACTGATAGTTGCTGAAATAATTTTAGCTTGTAATACCTATAAGAGGCTTTAAAATATTTCTCCCCAAGATCTGTTGCTTTGGAATTTGTTTCGCTTAAAGCATCTATTAAACTCATAAATTATGATGTTTTTTGTAATCTTTTATTCTTCTCCTTTAAATCTTTTAGTTTTCTTTCCATCGTAGAAATTACGTCGTCTGCCTTATGGCTCGCACTCATAACAATGGAATCCATCTGCTCATCTAAGCTTTGCTTTTGTGAGGTTGCGGTGGATATTACTTGATCTTTAAAATCCACTGCTGTTTCAGAAATTTTCTGTTTTGCCAAAAGTGCCTCATCACTTATTTTCTGTCTGGTATTAGCGCCTTTATCTGGTGCAAACAATATGCCTAATGCCGCTCCAATTGCTGTTCCTGCTAATATACCTAATACTGTATTTCCGCTATCGCTCATAATTTTTTTATTATTTTAGTTATTAAATTACTCTCAATCAAAGATATATCTAAACAAATGTCTTGCTTAACGCATTAGATTTTACTTTTAACTTATTTCCAATTTATTTTACAAGCTGAAGTTAAAACAACAACTTCATATAATAGATTACTTTTGCGTTAGGGATTGAAACGGCATCCTTTATGTAAAACGTTAAAACTAAAACCAAACCACAAAAAAAACACGTTTCTAAGCACAAAAATGCCCATTAAAAAACAATTAAACCTTTACATAAAGATATAGTGTAAAGCCCGACCCTTTCGGGTAACGCCCAAATATGTGTTATGTTTACGAGCATTCTTAAAAAACGAAAACAATTTTACTTTAAATTTTCCAATTGAAATTACAAGCGTTTTTAACACAATAAACACTAGTCAATATAGTAATAACAGCTATAACCCATTAATTTTTTGACTATTTTTGCAGAGCTATGAATAATTTACAACTTTCAGATTGGTTACCTACCACAAACAAAGAGGTTAAAATACGCGGATGGGATACCTTAGATGTTATCCTGTTTAGTGGCGATGCTTACGTTGATCATCCTTCTTTTGGGCCTGCCGTTATTGGTAGAATTTTAGAGAGTTACGGTTTACGCGTAGCTATTGTACCGCAGCCTAACGTAAAGGACAATCTACAGGATTTTGTAAAAATGGGTAAACCAAAGTTATTTTTTGGTGTTACAGGAGGCTGTATGGACCCAATGCTTAGTAATTATAATGCTAATAAAAAACGTAGGGACAAGGATGCCTACACGCCTAATGGTGATATTGGCTTTAGGCCAGATTACGCAACTACCGTTTACTCTAATATTTTAAAAGAAAAATGGCCAGATACCCCTATTTTAATTGGCGGTATTGAAGCCTCGCTGCGTCGTGTAACGCATTACGATTTTTGGAGCGACACTTTAATGCCATCCATTTTAGAGAGCTCTAAGGCCGATATGCTAGTGTATGGTATGGGCGAACAACCCCTGCGCGAAGTCGTACGCTTAATGCAAAAAGGCGTGCCGTTTTCTAGTATTACTACTATAAAACAAACTGCTGTTTTATTGGATGCTGGTGCTAAAATACCAAAAAACAGTAATTGGGAAGATGTTGAGATTGCTTCGCACGAACAGTGTTTAAAGGATAAGAAAAAATACGCATCAAATTTTAAGGTCATCGAACAAGAATCGAATAAGTTGGCTGCCCGTCGTATTTTTCAAAAAATTGGTAACAAAACATTAATGATTAACCCACCGTGTGAAACCATGACGGAGAGTGAAATTGATGCCTCCTTCGAGTTGCCATACACACGTATGCCACACCCAAAGTATAACAAGCGAGGCCCAATTCCGGCATACGAAATGATTAAGTTTTCCATAAACATACATCGTGGTTGCTTTGGTGGTTGTAGTTTTTGCACCATTTCTGCTCATCAAGGGAAGTTTATTGCATCTCGAAGCCAAGAATCTGTACTACGCGAAGTTGATACCGTTGCCAACATGCCAGATTTTAAAGGCTACCTATCTGATATTGGAGGACCAAGTGCCAACATGTATAAAATGAAAGGTAAGGTACAATCCATTTGTGATAAATGTGTTGCACCTTCTTGCATTTCGCCTGTTATTTGCAGTAATTTAGATACCTCGCACAAACCCTTAACAGACTTGTACCAAGCTGTAGATAGCCATCCAAAAGTAAAAAAATCGTTTATAGGTTCGGGTATTAGGCACGATATGTTAGTACCGGAATTTAATAAAAATGCCGACCCCAAAGAACTAGATGACTATACAGAGGAAGTTATGACGAAACATGTTTCTGGCCGCCTTAAAGTAGCACCAGAACATACAAGCGACCCTGTTTTAAAACTAATGCGTAAACCATCGTTTAGTTATTTCCATAAATTTAAAGAGCGTTTCGATAAAATTAATATTGCAAAAGGTTTAAAATTACAACTTATACCCTACTTTATTTCCAACCACCCGGCCTGCGAAGTTGAAGACATGGCAAACTTAGCAGCCGAAACCAAAGATATGGGGTTTCAACTAGAACAAGTGCAAGGTTTTACACCAACTCCCATGACGGTGGCTACAGTTATTTATTATAGCGGCTACCACCCATACACACTTAAAAAAGTAAAAACACCTATTTCTCGAAAGGAAAAAGAAGAGCAACACCGTTTCTTTTTTTGGTATAAAGACGAAAATAAAGCCTGGATTAAAAAAACCCTAAACAAATTAGGGCGCCAAGATTTACTAAAAGTGTTACTTCCTGAGAAAACGGAAAAGTGGCGCAAAAACAAACCAAAGGGCGAAGCAAAAAACACTTACGATGATGCTGTTCCGTTTAATAAACGTAAAAACAAAGCAAAATTTAGGAGTAAAAAGAAACAGCGATAAGTATAAATAAAAAAGTGGCAGTTGCTACTTTTTTATTTATCAATTTCTTCGAGACTAACCAAAAATAAATTTTGGTTTGCAATTAACCATTTAAAATATAATTTTAATATGGTATCCATTTCACTAAAGCATGGAAAACACAATACTTACAATGCTTTAGCAATGTTTTTTATTTACTATCTCAATAAAACTAAACGCATTTTTTAAAACTCTTTTTTCAAACAAATCACGATACTAATAAATGGTTTTTATTAAATAATTTCACAACCTAGAACAGATGTAAAACCAAATTAATTAACTTATATTTAAAGTTTACTTTGTATCGATTTCAAACTCGTTATCGCAATTATTACACCTATATTTATCTTTAGAATAAAAGGGAAGTGTACCAGATAAAAAACCGAACACAAATGCAATAAAAGATTTTAAATTTTTAATTGTAGAAAAAAGCTCAACCTCTTGTTTACCACAATTTGGGCAAGAAACCAAATTACCATCATTATCCATAGAAAATTTTTCTATAGTACTTAAAATATGCTTAGCCTTTAATGTATCGTGAGCAAGCACCTTAAGCTTAACCCCACCAATGGCATTACTTACCAAAGGATCCGTATCAATAGTTAAATAATCGCTTAAAAAAACTTGAATACCATCAGCCTCCAACCGGCCTTTTATTATTTGAGCTTCAGTTGAATATTGAAATGTTGCAATCGTTATAAAAGTTTCAGCCATTTAATACATTTAGTATTAATCAAAGATAAGCAAGCAACGTAAAGTATTCAAAACCTGAGTAATATATTTTAAATGTAACACAATTAAATACTGTTTTTAAAACACTTTGTTCGAGTTTGCATTGCTAAACACATTACTAATTTCTAATTATTTTCTCAAAAAAAGAAAAACACCTAATCCAATTATAGTATGATTTAGCATGATGGATTTGTTATATTTTACAATAAAGTACAACATTACAATTACAAAATAAAATTAGAATGAATAATTTTCAAGCAAAGTAGAAAACCAAAAAAGATGTATTAAAAAATTAAACCTTTTTTAAACCAAAAAAACGTAACAAGTATCAAAAATTTAAATTAACTTTTAACCGGAAAACAAAATTTATTTGGGCGTTACCACAAGGGTCGGGCTTTTCACTATATCTTTTTAAAAAATTATAGCTAGCAAACATATATTACCATACCTATTAAAGGTATTTAACACACTAAATACACGTATATATATTTTTTAAAAAGGATGCCGCTACAATCCCTAACGCAGAAAACAGTTAATTAACAGATTAAACGCCATGGCATTAAACACAAACAAAGCCTTAACACTATTTAACCCAAAAACAATCGATGGTTTTGGAGCACTTTTTTTCGACACCGGAATTTCAGCAGGATTCCCAGCACCAACCGAAGATTTTAACCAACAACACCTATCCTTAGATAACGAACTTGTAAAGAATAAAGAAACAACTTTTTACGCACGAGTTAGCGGACAATCCATGATTGGAGCGGGCCTTGATGATAATGATTTATTGGTAATTGATAGAAGCATTACACCTACCAATAATAAAATAGCAGTCTGCTTTTTAGATGGTGAATTTACAGTAAAGCGCTTAAGAGTTGACAAGGACGGCATGTGGTTAAAACCAGAAAACCCTAACTACCCTATTATAAAAATAACAAAAGCTAATAACTTTGTTATATGGGGCATTGTAACTAATGTTATTAAAAAAGTATAGCAGCAAAAAATATAAAACCCATGCATTGCTAACGTTTTCTTCCACTTTAAATACATATTAAAAATAAAACCGAATTATACGAATTAACCATAACCATACTGTAAAACAATTTAAATGATTTATATCTAAATATCCAGGCGCTTTAAAAAAACATATTGCTAATACCGTATTAATTATCAATTAAGGTTTAAATAAGTATATTTAGCTTTTAGTTTTAAAAAACCAATTATATATGGTAAATCTATCGGGCTTAGATATTACAATAATTATCGCTTTTTTTACAGTTACCCTTTTTATAGGTATTTGGGTCTCAAAAAAATCAGGAAAAAATTCTGAAGAGTTTTTTTTGTCGGGCAGAAATATGCCTTGGTGGTTATTAGGCGTATCGATGGTAGCTACAACTTTTGCCGCAGACACGCCTGGTTTAGTTACCGAGTTGGTTAGAAAAAATGGTGTTTCTGGCAATTGGGTTTGGTGGGCCATGTTACTAACCGGTATGCTTACCGTATTTTTTTATGCAAAGCTTTGGCGTAAATCAGGTATTTCTACAGATTTGGAATTTTACGAACTACGCTATTCCGGAAAGTCTGCTAGTTTTTTAAGAGGCTTTCGTGCCATATACTTAGGTGTTATTTTTAATATAATTACAATGGCTGGCGTATGCTTAGCCGGTGCTAAAATCGCAAATATATTATTAGATATCTCCCAACAAGAAGCCCTTTTATATTCGTCCATAATTGTTGTTATTTATTCATCGCTAGGCGGGTTAAAAGGTGTTTTAATAACCGATTTTCTACAGTTTATAATTGCTATGGTAGGCTCAATTTGGGCCACAGTTTATATTGTAAACCTGCCCGAAATTGGTGGTATGCAAAATTTACTAGCACACCAAAATGTGGCAGATAAATTAGATATTTTACCAGATTTCTCAAATTCCGAAGCCTTAATAACCTTATTTATTATTCCTTTTGCAGTGCAATGGTGGAGTACTTGGTACCCAGGAGCAGAACCTGGAGGCGGTGGCTATATTGCCCAACGTATGTTAGCTGCTAAAGACGAGAAAAATGCGACTTGGGCCACCTTATTTTTTAACTTCGCGCACTACGCTCTGCGCCCTTGGCCATGGATTGTGGTAGGCTTAGCCTCGTTGGTTATCTTCCCTACTCTGGAAAGTATTAATACAGCATTCCCAAATTTAAACGAAGATATGCAAGGCCATGATGTGGCTTACGCTGCCATGATGACGTATTTGCCTGCCGGTTTAATAGGTATTGTTTTAACCTCGTTAATTGCAGCATTTATGAGCACAATTTCTACACAATTAAACTGGGGAAGCTCCTATATAGTAAACGATTTTTACAGCCGATTTTTAAATAAAAAGGCTTCAGAAAAACAGAAAGTAAGCGTTGGTAGAATCTCAACAGTTGCGCTTATGGTTTGTGCAGCCTTATTTTCTTTTTATATAAAATCGGCTAAAGATGTATTCGATTTATTACTTCAAATAGGTGCAGGTACAGGCCTATTATTTATTATGCGCTGGTTCTGGAATCGTATAAACCCCTATAGCGAAATTGCAGCTATGAGTATTTCATTTATAATTGCTATCGTATTTTTTATTAATGGAAAACTAGAAACGCCTTGGTTTAAAATACCTGGCTATATACAATTGGTTTATGGTGTTATAATAACTACTATAGGCTGGGTTACAGTAACACTTTTAACAGACCAAAGCGATACAGAAACCCTAATAAAATTCGAAGCTTTAGTTTATGGAAACGACAGTAAGTTTAAAAATATAGGTTATAAAATTCTTGCTTTCTTTTTAGGTGTTATAGGCACATACAGTGTTTTATTTGCAACAGGCTATTTTATTTATGGCAAAACCATGTTAGCCTTTAGTTTAACAGGTGTAGCTACCTTATGCTGTTTATTACTAATTAAAAACTGGAAAAAAATTGTGTAATTTATGAATGCATTTTTAGGCCATCAGACCACAGTAGATTTTTACGGTTGTAAATCTAATAAAATAAACTCCTGCGAATTTATTGAACAAACCCTTTTAAAGGCTGCTAAAATATTAAAACTTACGGTAGTTAATACAACCATACACTCTTTTTCGCCAATAGGCGTTAGCGGTGTTATTGTTATTAAAGAAAGTCATATTGCCATACACACCTGGCCTGAGCATAATTATATTGCTATCGATTTTTTCACATGTAATAATACCTATAATTTAAAGGCGGGTCTTATTTGGCTAAAAACAGAGTTTCAAGCAGAGCACTTTAACTCTAAAGAAATTAAACGCGGTAGCCTAAAAGTTATTCAAGATTTTAAAAGCTAACATATGGAAATAAAACATAATATATTTCTACTAATAGATAGCGAAAAAGGAAATAAAAAAGGCGATTATCTTGTAGAGTATGTAATTTCCGGATTAATTTTACTTAATGTTATTGCTATTTTTTTAGAGTCGTATAAATCTATAAACACAAAATATAGCACCTTATTTTATGCTATAGAAATGGTATCGATTATTGTTTTTTCCATAGAATATTTGGTAAGAATTTGGGTTGCAGATTTACAATACCCTAAACTAACACCTACAAAAGCACGGTTAAAATATATATTCTCCTTTTTAGGAGTTGTCGATTTATTATCCATTCTACCCTTCTATTTACCTTTTATAATAACTATTGATTTAAGAGTTATGCGCGTTTTAAGGCTTTTACGTTTGCTAAGATTATTAAAACTTAACAGACATTCTAAATCGCTACAATTAATAGGTACGGTACTTAAAAATACCAGAAACGATATATTAGTTACCGTATTTATGGTCTTTATTTTACTCGTTTTAGCCTCTACGCTTATGTATAACCTGGAAAACGAAGCACAGCCCGATGCTTTTGAGAATATTGGGCAAGCACTTTGGTGGGCAGTAGCTACATTAACAACCGTTGGCTACGGCGACATTTACCCCATAACCGGTTTAGGCAAACTACTTAGCGGCGTTATTGCTTTATTAGGTATTGGTATTGTTGCACTACCTACAGGTATAATAAGTTCAGCTTATATCGAAGAGGTACAAAAACAGAAAGAGAAGAATAAGAAAAAACGAGACACATATGCCTGCCCAAAATGTGGCGAACAGATAAATACATAACAGATTATGTTTAGTAAAAAAGAAAATTCTAAATTAGATAAGTTACAAGAAGGCTACACTCTAAAAATAAAAGAAATAATTTGGGTTATAACAGAAATTGCAGAGTACGATTGGGGTAGCAATGGAAGAAGTATTGAATACACAATAACTTCAAAAGATAAAAATGAAAACGCTTTTCTAGAGGTTGAAGTAATAAAAGGCAATTATGAAGTATATTTTAGCAAGACCGCTTTTATAGACCATACTGTTTTGAAGGCTGCTATTGATACTAAGGAAATACACTATTTGGGGAATGTATTCTTATTAGAAGAAGATTACAAAGGGGCTTACAAAAATTTAACAAATGGTGGTTCATGGGAAAAATTAGAATCCTTTATGTTTTATAACAAAAATGAAGCTATTTTGACTATTGAAGATTGGGGCGAACACAATTTTGAGGCTTTTTATGGTGAAGAAATAAAAGCAAAAAACATAAAGCATATAAACAACTTTTAATTATGAAAGTATTACAAAACCTGATATTAGCAACCTCAATTACAGTATTAATAGTTTCTTGTGGCAATGTTGAAAGAGCCGGAGTAAGTGTACCAATTGAGCCTACCGAAGAACTTATTGAAGCGCTTAATGGCACAGAATTTTCTATCGTTTTAAACGATATGAATATTGACGAACAAAATGGAAAAGATTTATTTCAGCACAAATACCATGTACTTAAAGTGATAAAAGATGCTTTAATTGTCGATTCGTTAGATTGGCAAACCGTTAACAAAGACTTTTTTCTGAAACATGAAAATGATTTGGGCATGGAAATAGTTTCTAACCACAATAATAAACTTTCTAGAGTAGCTAAGCCCGTTGGTTTTGACTGGGCTGTTGGAAATGAAAAACATGGGCAATGGGAAGTAGAAACAGATAGTACAAAAACAGGTACAGGACCGCAACGAAGCTACTGGCGCCCCCATACTTCGTCGGGTTTATTTTGGTACTGGATGTTAAGCAGACGCACGTACCAAAGTCATTATGCTGGACATAGAGCCTATAGTAATACAGGCAAAACTTACTATGGGAAAACACAAAACGGCGGGACTACCTACGGCACAAATAGTGCGTATGAAAAAACAAAACGTTCCAACTTTTTTACACGTAGAAATACAAGCGCTACATACAAATCGTTTACTGCAAGAAAAAGCGCTAGTTCTTCCCGCTATAAGGGAGCTTCAAGCACACGTTCTAAATCTGGAGGTTTCGGTAAATAAATAAAAAATCACTTGAAAATTTCAAACAAAAAAAAGTCATTTGTATTAAAAGCAGCTTTGTTCGCTACAGGGTTTAGTGGTATAGTTGCAGAATATATACTCTCCACATTAGCATCCTATTTTATAGGCAATGCTATTTTACAGTTTACCCTTATTGTTTCCATCATGTTATTTTCAATGGGTCTAGGGAGCAGATTAAGCAAATCTTTTAATACAAACATCATATTCTATTTTGTAATTACAGAATTAATGTTGTCTGTTTTAGTTTCCTTTTCTGCCATAGTTTCTTATTTAATTTACGGTTTTACAAGTGTATCTTGGGTTATTATCTATCTACTTTCAATAATAATCGGGCTTCTTATAGGTTTGGAAATACCATTTGCAACAAGAATTAATAATGAATTTGAAGAACTGCGTTTAAATATTTCCAATATTCTAGAAAAAGATTATTATGGCAGTTTATTAGGCGGCTTGTTTTTTGCATTTGTAGGCTTGCCCTATTTAGGGTTAACCTACACCCCTTTTGTTTTAGGCTTTATTAATTTAATAGTTTCCTTTTGGCTTTTTTATGTATTAAAACAGGAAATTTCAGAGCGTTTAAGACACTTCGTAATACTTTTATACATACTTGTTTTTTCAGTAATTTTAATGGGTTTATGTTTTGCTAAACCCTTAGTTATGTTTGGGGAACAAGCTAAATACAAAGATAAAATAGTATTTTCCGAACAAACCAAGTATCAAAAAATAGTTATTACTAAATGGAAAAATTGGCATTCTTTATACATAAACGGTAACCAGCAACTCTCCACCTTCGATGAGTTTTTATACCACGAACCAATGGTACATACCACGATAGGTATTACTAAAAAACGAGAGCATATTTTAATACTTGGAGGTGGGGATGGTTGTATTGTAAGAGAGCTACTTAAGTACAAAGATATTGGTACAATTACTTTGGTAGATTTGGATGAAAAAATGATAGCATTAGGCAAAACTAATCCAATTTTCAAAACACTAAATAATAATGCTTTAAACAGCGATAAATTAGAGACTGCTGTTGCAGATGCCTTTACTTTTCTGGAAAATTCCAACCAACTCTACGATGCTATTTTAGTGGATTTACCAGATCCTAATAATGTAGATTTGAATAAATTATACACCAAAGAGTTTTATAGTTTATGCTATAATCATTTAGCGGATAATGGCACATTTATTACCCAATCCGGGAGTCCTTACTACGCCACAAAAGCATTTTATTGTATTGAAAAGACTTTAAAACATTCTGGATTTTATACACTACCCATGCACAATCAAATTTTAACTTTAGGGGAATGGAGCTGGATTATTGGAAAGAAAAAAAAGGTTACACCTGAAGATTTAAATGGCGTAAATTTAAGTGCATTGCATTTAAAGTGGCTTAACAAAAATAGTCTTTCGGCTCTTACTGCTTTTGGCCATCCATTAGTGGATACTACAGGCATTAAAGTGAATACCATATTTAACCCCAAACTTTATTTGTATTACAAGGACGGTAACTGGGAGCTATTCTAAAAAATATATGGAACCTTATCTTTAAACCTGAGTTCGATTAATACAAAGTAAGTTGGTTTTTATTAACGGTTCGATATTTTATAGATGGTTTTTTAGGCAAAAAGCTATAAGCAATAAGACCTGCCACGATATTTGATAAGAAGTTAGTAAAGCTTCTATGTCTAG
>CALGNX010000019.1 GCA_937958265.1 uncultured Algibacter sp.
AAAACAGTTCCTAGTGCTGGACACCAGTTCACTTCCGTTTCTGCTAAATACGTTAATCTATATTTTAATAAGATATCTTGTTGTGCTTCCGAAGAATAGTTGCTCCATTCTTCCGAAGAAAACATAGTAATATCATCATCACACTCTGCGTTTATGTGCGCATTACCTTCCGAAGAAAACTTTGAAATTAACGTCTCTATAGATTCTGCTTGATTGGAATCGTTATTATACCAAGATTCAAAAAGCTGAATAAAAATCCATTGTGTCCATTTGTAGTATTCAGGACTACTCGTACGCACTTCTCTACTCCAATCAAATGAAAACCCAATTTGATCTAATTGTCTACGGTAGGTTTTTATATTAGTTTCTGTCGTAATCGCTGGATGCTGTCCAGTTTGAATGGCGTATTGCTCTGCAGGTAAACCAAAACTATCATAGCCTTGAGGATGCAACACATTAAAACCTTTATGACGCTTATATCTTGCGTAAATATCACTAGCAATATAGCCTAATGGATGGCCAACATGCAGACCTGCACCACTTGGGTAGGGAAACATATCCAAAACATAATATTTTGGTTTATCGCTTTTATTTTCTGCTTTAAAGGTTTTGTTTTCTGCCCAATACTTTTGCCATTTGGCTTCTATCTCGTTAAAATTATATATCATTTACCAGCTGTTTACGTCGTTTAGAGAGTAAGACGCCTGTAAAGACCTGTATAGATTACAGAATAAAATTAAACAGACCCCGTGCTTTGCTCGCCTTAACAAATTTAAACGCAAATTTACATTTTATAAACCAACTTAAAAACCTTTTATATAATAGTTTATTATGCAACAAAACAGTGTATATTACATAAGATACAATTACTTTTGATGGTTTAAAACCAAACTATTGAATTCAAATACTTACAAAGCTCATTTTGCCTTATTAAGCGCTAATATTATTTATGGTGTAAACTATATTATAGCCAAAGGGATTATGCCCGAAAAAATAAGCCCTAATGCTTTTGTTTTTATTCGCTTAGCATGCTGTTCTGTATTATTTTGGGCTATAAAGCTTATATTTATTAATGAAAAAGTAGATAGTAAAGACTTTTTAAGGTTAGCACTTTGTGGTTTACTTGGCGCAGCTGCCAATATGCTATTCTTTTTTCATGGTATTAATTTAACCTCGCCAGTTGATGCCTCTATAATTATGACAGCAACCCCAGTAATTGTTCTTGTTTTTAGCCTTTTAATTTTAAAAGAAACTATTACTAAAAACAAATTAATTGGTATTGCTATTGCAGGAGTTGGTGCGCTATTCCTTATTTTATATGGAAACAAAGCATCTGGCACAAGCTCTTTTATTGGTAACCTTTTAGTATTTTTAAATGCCTCTTGCTACGGGCTTTACCTAGTTATAGCCAAAACATTAATGAAAAAATATAATGCCTTAACTGTAGTGAGTTGGATGTTTTTATTTGGCTTACTTTTTATTACGCCTTTTACTTTTAACGACATTCGATTAACAAATTTTAAAGCATTTACAACCAACACCTATCTAGTTATTGGCTTTGTTGTTTTATTTACCACTTTTTTCGCCTATTTATTTAATATCTACGCCCTTAAACACGTAACACCATCTGTAACAAGTAGCTATATTTATTTGCAACCTGTAATAAGTTTTATCATGGTTGGCTTGTATGCTTACATTCTATTAGAAAATGAATATGCACAAGACATTAGTTTAGTGAAAATTTTAAGCTGTATCATGGTTATTATTGGTGTTTATATTATTAGTAAACCCCAAAATAAACTCAGTTAAAACCCTACAATTTTAATATGTTTAAATTAATTTAAATACTAATTGCATATACTTTACTATTTTTAACCCATAATAGCTACAACCCCATGAGTTCCTCTTTTGAAAAACATCAAAAACGCAAACTTATTTCTTCGTACTTTTCTGTAGTATTAAGTATTGCTTTAGTCTTATTTTTATTAGGGTTACTAGGCATGCTTATCCTTAATGCTAAAAAAGTTTCAGATCACTTTAAAGAACAAGTTGTTGTAACTGTTTATTTAAAGGATAGCGCTAAAGAAGTTGAAATAAAGCAACTAGAGAAAAGTTTAGCTATGGCAGATTACGTAAAATCGACACAATACATTTCCAAAGAAGAAGCTGCAGAATTTATGAAAGCTGAAAACGGGGAAGATTTTATGGATTTTGTTGGCTACAACCCACTTCAAAACTCAATTGATATTTATTTAAAGGCCGATTTTGTAACCTCTACACATCTCAGAAAAATTTCTGAAGAGGCTACTAGCAAAAACTTTGTAGAAGAGGTTACTTATGATAACGACCTTGTAAATTTAATGAACGATAACGTTAAAAAGATTAGCCTTTGGGTGCTTATTATAAGTGCAATTTTTACTTTAATTGCCGTATTACTAATTAATAGCTCCATACGATTAGCTGTTTACTCTAAACGATTCACCATAAAAACAATGCAAATGGTTGGTGCTACCAAACGTTTTATTCGCAGGCCATTTGTTTGGAAAAGTGTTCGTTTAGGCATGATAGGTGCTTTTTTAGCACTTGTAGGAATGGCAATTGTGCTTTTCTACCTAAACAAAAATTTTACAGAGCTAAAATTATTAAGTAATCCTATCTTAATTGCAGGGTTATTTGTATTTATTTTTGCTTTAGGCATTATTATTACATGGATAAGCACATATTTTGCAACTCAACGATTCTTAAATTTAAAAACAGACGATTTATATTATTGAAAAATAACTTTGAGCTTTAAAACTCAACCTCAAGAAAATATAAATTAGAATTTAGTAAACACCCCTTAATTATTAAATAATTATTTTACTTTGCACTTACTACGCTAAAACATTTAAACTATGGGAGAACAAAAACGAAAAGAAGAAGCAAAAACAATGTTTGTATTTGGCAACAAAAATTATAAATTTATGTTTATAGGCTTAGCTATTATAGCAATTGGTTTTATCTTAATGTCTGGTGGTGGCAGCGACGACCCTAATGTTTTTAATCCTGAAATTTTCCATTGGCGACGTATACGTTTAGCCCCTACTATGGTGCTTATAGGATTTGGTATTCAGATTTATGCTATTTTACTAAACCCAAACAAACAATAATTAAAAATTCAAACTTGGTTTTATTTTTAAACTAAGCAATTTTAATACTTTTGCATTATGGAAATTATTGATGCCATTATTTTAGGTATAATTCAGGGACTTACAGAATTTCTCCCGGTCTCATCTAGTGGACATTTAGAGTTAGGAAAAGCCATACTTGGAGATAATTCTATACCCGAAGAAAGCTTACTATTTACCGTTGTACTCCATTTTGCAACAGCTTTAAGTACTATTGTTGTTTTTAGAAAAGATATTTTAATGCTTATTAAAGGTGCTCTTAAATTTACTTGGAATGAAGATTTACAATTCATTACCAAAATTGCATTATCTATGACACCTGCAGTTATTGTGGGATTATTTTTCGAAAAACAATTAGAAGCCCTTTTTGGAGGCAATATTTTACTAGTAGGCTTTATGCTTATTATAACAGCCTTCCTTTTATTTATGGCAGATAAGGCTAAAGACACCACCAAAAAAGTATCTTTTAAAAACGCCTTTATTATTGGTGTTTCTCAAGCTATTGCTATGCTTCCAGGTATTTCACGTTCCGGCGCTACCATTTCAACATCGGTACTACTAGGTAATGATAAAACGAAAGCAGCACGCTTTTCGTTTTTAATGGTTGTACCCTTAATTTTTGGTAAAATTGCTAAAGATATTATAAGCGGAGATTTAAATTATAATACAGGAAATTTCAAGGCCTTATCCATTGGCTTTGTTGCCGCTTTTATTGCGGGTTTATTTGCATGTACGTGGATGATTGCTTTAGTTAAAAAAAGTAAACTTCGTTATTTTGCTATTTACTGCCTTATTGTTGGTACTATTGCCATCACCTTCTCATTACTTAATTAGAATGAAAACACTTGAAGATTATCTTACCGGACAGGTTTTATTAATTGACAAACCGCTAAACTGGACATCCTTTCAAGTGGTTAACAAACTGCGTTGGGAAATTAGACAGGCGTTTAATATTAAAAAAATAAAAGTTGGCCATGCTGGCACTTTAGATCCCCTAGCTACGGGATTATTAGTTATTTGCACAGGTAAAATGACCAAGCAAATTGACACATTTCAAGGTCAGATTAAAGAATACACAGGTACTTTCGTGTTAGGAAGCACAACACCTTCTTACGATTTGGAAACTGAAATTAACGAAACTTTTGAAACGGAACACATCACCACCAATTTAATTCACGATGCTACAGCACAATTTATAGGTGATATTCAACAATTTCCACCCGTATTTTCTGCTTTAAAAAAAGACGGCAAGCGTTTGTATGAATTTGCTAGAGCCGGAGAGCATGTTGATATTCCAGCAAGAACTGTTAACATATCTGTATTTGAAATCACAAAAATTGATGGCTTACATATCGATTTTAGAGTAGTATGTAGTAAGGGTACTTACATTAGATCTTTAGCGAACGATTTTGGTCGAGCATTACAATCTGGCGCACATCTTTCAGCCTTACGCCGTACAAAAATTGGTGATTTTAACGTTTCAAAAGCTACCTCTGTCGAAAATTTTATAGCAGATTTAAAGAACCCAAAACAGCTTTAATTCTACAATTTTTTTTCTCATTTAAGAATTTTTAAATATACTTTTTTGTATCTTTAATTCTAACACCGTGTACAACATAGCGTATTGAATATAAATAACAAACATAAAGCTTTAATTATTACCCTTTTAATTAGTGGAGCTGTTGTACTATCTGTTTTCAATTTAAGCCTTAAGCAACATGATAAATTTGCCACTGAAAGTTATTATGAGTTAGAACCAGAAAAGGAGCTCACAGCGCAGCAGCAAAAAATACTTGAAACACTGCAACGGTTAAACAACACAAAACCGGAAACTAATGCAGCTTTTAACGAAAACATAAAAGCAAAACAATTTGCTCAGGCCTACAAAACTATTGCACCACCTAAGGATTACATACCAAAACAATTAAATACCACTGAAAACAAATTAGAAACAAAAAAAGTCTATGAGGTGCCCGAAAACTCTAAACTAAACGCAGCGGCCATAGCAAATTACAGCAAGGTAAACGATATACTTAAACAACAACAATCTGAAGGAAATAACTCTAAAAGTTCCATAAGTTTTTCATTAAAAAATAGAGAAAAAGTACATATCCCTATTCCTATTTATTTATGTGAAAAGGGTGGTAAAATAGTAATAAATATTACTGTAAATGCAAAAGGGAACGTTAAAGATGCATATGCAAATACAACGTCCACCTCGCAAAATAAATGCTTAATTGATCATGCTCTAGACTATGCTAAACAATCTCGTTTTAGCCCCGACACCTTAAAAGACAGCCAAATTGGCTCTATTACGTTTTATTTTATAGGAAAATAACTTTTTTTTTTAAAACCAATAATACACTGCTTTTATTACTAGCTAAGCATTTTAACAATATCGCTAATTATATTTTGGCCTTTATCCTTGTTATACCATTGTTGTAAATCTTCTTTAAATTCTGGCGTTAATTTACCATGTTTTGCTTTATAATCATTAACAAGCTGGGTTGCCATTGTAGGTCTTGGCCCATAAGTATTTAAAACCGCTCCTGTTTCGTTATCAACCATAATAACCTTAGCAATAGCACGACCGCCGTTAGTTAAAAATTGATCCATAAGTTGTAAGTTTTCATCACGAAGTACAACTTTAATTTCAATATTAGAGTTCAATTCAGCAATTTTATTTAGTACCGGCATAACATGCGCCGCATCTCCACACCAACTTTCAGTAATAATAAGCCAAGTCATATGCTTACTAATCGCTGCTATCTTTTGCTGGGATGCTTCTGTAACTTTAATAGTTTTATCCCAACGCTTCATACGCTTATCATTAAGCACCGTATAATTAGCTAAGTCTGCATTTTTTTCCAATCCTGTATTAGAATTTTCGTTTACTAAGTTTTTTATTAAACTTCTATAATCCTGATAAGAGATACCACCTTCAATACTTTGTTTTATAATTAAATCCATAATAGTTGTTTTAAAAAAAATTCACTTCCTTAAAAATAACACTTTTAAGGTTTTTATTGCGATAATATTTGTCTTACTTTTACTTTAAACCTTACAACCCACAAGTTAGCCTTACTAAAAAAAGAAACTAAAAAATGACAAAAAAAAGATGTCGTTGGTGCGAAGGCGACCCTTTATACGAAGCTTACCACGATAACGAATGGGGCATTCCTGTTTATGATGATGCTACATTGTTTGAATTTTTAATTTTAGAAACCTTTCAAGCTGGTTTAAGTTGGATTACTATATTACGAAAACGAGAAAATTTCAGGACAGCTTTTGATAATTTCGATTACAAAAAAATAGTAAATTATAAACAAAATAAAATTGACGTTTTACTACAAGATGCCGGTATTATTAGAAATAAACTGAAAGTAAATGCTACGGTTAGTAACGCAAAAGCTTTCATGAACATTCAAAAAGAATTCGGGAGTTTCAGCGCATATATCTGGGGTTTTGTAAACGAAAAACCTATTAAAAACAGCGTTGTAAATTATAAAAATGCTCCGGCAAATACAACATTAAGCGACACACTAAGTAAAGATTTAAAAAAGCGTGGTTTTAAATTTGTGGGTTCTACTGTAGTTTATGCGTACATGCAGGCAACAGGCATGGTAAACGATCATGAAATAAATTGTTTTAGATATGAAGAAGTTTAATTTTTTCTTTTTTTTAATGTGTTTTACAATTTGTTTTTCCCAAAATAAAAATGAAAAAGAAACACGTATTAGTATAGATGAATTTCCGGAAACGGCTAAAAATTATTTTAACATTACAACTAATACCTTAAAACATTTAAAGTTTTACAAGGAAACAGATAACAAAAAACAAAGTTTTGAAGTTAAGTTTAAAGTCAACAAACTGCATTATAGCATGGAATTCGACACCCTTGGAAAATTGGAAGACATTGAAATTCTTATTAAAGAAAAACACATTACAGATGCAGTTAGTAATACTATTAAATCTTATTTCAATTTAAACTTTGAGAAAACAAAAATTATAAAAATTCAAAGGCAGTATATAAACTCCACTAAAAAAAGTGACAAATATTTTATACAGCATATTATTAATAATCCATTTAATAAACACACACACTTTGAAATTATTGCTGAAATAAAGACTAAAAAGAAACATGAGTTAAGAGAATTTACTTTTAATAGAAATGGTACATTTAAAAAATTTAGATTAGTAACCTCTTCCTCTTACGACCATGCATTGTATTAAAAAACTACTTACCACTATATTATGGTTTATACCTTTAATGGCAATTACACAGGAAAAACTAAATACCCTTGGTGAATCTGCCTACGCAATAAACCATAACGTATCGAAAAAATACAGTATTAATTTAGCCTTTAGAAGCCGCTACTTTTTATACCGCAATGCCACCGTACAATACCAACAACAACAAGTAGACCTGTATCATTTTTCAACTTTTAACCTAGATTATAGCCATAAGCTAAGTTTAGGTGTTTATTATAGGAATAGAGATTGGTACAATAGTGGCAGCAATGAATTGCGTATTACACAGCAATTTAATTACACAAAACAATTTTTAGGCGTGCGCTACGGACATAGGTTAAGAGCTGAACAGCGCATTTTAGAAACCAGAACTATTTTTAGACAACGTTATAGGTTTGCTGTAGATTTTCCTTTAAATGGTGAAAAGCTAGATATTGGCGAAGCTTACTTTATGGCGAATACAGAAAATTTACTAAGCTTAAGTAAGCTTAACAAACCCGAAGCCGACCTTAGATTTTCAGCACACATAGGGTGGCAAATAACACAAAACTTAAAACTACAAACAGGATTAGAACACCGTTTAGAAGCTTTTAACATAAAAGCAAAACATAATGTATTCCTAATGACTTCTGCTACTTTTAAAATAAAATGATATAATACATCACACCAAAACACATGTTTGTAAAACGCAAACATATTAAGGGTATTCTCTATTCAAAATTTATTTCCTGTGTTTCTTTTTGTAACTCAATCCCCGATTCCAAAATAATTTTAACGGTAAATATTGAAACATCTGGTATGTTATCAGATGTAGTCATATCAATTTGAAACGCATCGTGCCAATCTGCAATAGTATCGAAAAATGCGCTAATACTTATCTTTTCGTTATCATAACCATAGGTGCTAAAATTATCTGTAACATTAATTACTTCTAGAGTTTCTATATTAGTTACTGTAATTTCTATAGATTTTATAGGTTCTGCATTTATATATTCATCAGGCACACAACTACACGCATAAGCTGCTGCAAATCCAAAACCATGTAAATTTAAATTTGTGTGTAATTGTAACTGTGCTATTTGATTAAGCTCAGACAAAACAGCGACTGATAAACCAAAGTTACTTTTATTAACCGTACTAGACAGCTCTTCGTTTTTAAAACCAGATGTATCCCAAGCTTTCAGCTCTAATTCCGTATAAGTTCTTACAAAAGTTTTCGCATTATCACAATTACAAGAATCACAAGAGCTCGCAAGAATTTGAATAAAATAAATAAATATAATTACAAATAGTTTTTTGCTCATGGAAACAATACATTTTTCTTAAAGATACCTATTTTACACCAAGTAGATTAAATTAAAAAATATAGTCTACCTATTTTATTTACAAATGTTTTACAAAGGCATCTCTAGAAATCTCTTCGGCACCCAAACTCTCCAAATGATTAGTATAAACTTGGCAATCTATCAGCTTGTAATTGGTAGACTTAACAAAAGATATAAAACCAACCTTACTCGCATTACTTTTTTCACTAAACATACTTTCACCACAAAACACACCGTTCTGCAAATCAACACCATAAAAACCACCTACTAAATTATCGGCGCTCCAAACCTCAACAGATTTAGCATAACCTAATTCATGCAATTTAACATAAGCTTCAATCATACTATTTGTAACCCAAGTACTATCTTGCCCGTTTCGTTTTATTAAAGCGCATGCTGTAATTACGGCTCTAAAATCTTTATTGTAAGTAACTGTAAAATGTCCATTACGCATTACTTGTTTCATACTTTTTGAAACCTTTAAGTTTTCTGGAAACAAAACAAAGCGTGGATTTGGCGACCACCACAAAATAGGTTCATCGGTTTCAAACCAAGGGAAAATACCTTTTTTATAAGCTAGTAATAATCGTTCTACCGATAAATCGCCCCCAACAGCCAACAAACCTTCTGGCGAAGCCTCATTAACATCTGGAAACCATATATTTTCATTTATATAATGCATATTAGTAAACATAAAAATACCTCAACATTTAAAAAACATTGAGGTTTGTGTTATGGGATTTACGCTTTCGCGGAAATAACAAATTGTATTATTTAAAAAGGTAAATCGTCGTGATCTTCTTCCTTTAAATTACCAGCTGGCGCAAAAGCATCTGCTGGTGGTACTGGAGGCATTCCTGCAGGAGCATCTGCCTGCACACCCTCTATTCTCCAACCTTGGATACTATTAAAGTACTTTACCTCACCCTGTGGGCTAGTCCACTCACGACCTCTTAAATTAATGCTTACCTTAACATCTTGCCCAACTTTATAATTGTTTAATAAATCTGTTTTATCTTGAACAAATTGAATTGAAATTTGTTGTGGGTACTGTTCCTCTGTAGTAACAACAATATCTCTTTTTCTAAAACCGTTAGTGCCTACCGATTCTGTTTCTCCAATTAATTTTACTTTACCTTGTACTTCCATCTTATATAATTATTAAATATTCGTCTAGATTTACGGCTTACATATTTTATTTTATCGCAATATAACATGTATAAAAATCAAGCTATTAAACTTAAAAACTAAATATTAAAAACCAATAAAAAAATATAAATTTTTGATTATTAACACCTTACACACTAAAAATAAACATATCCGTTTGAGCGCGCAAAGGTAATTAAACTATAACATAACTAAAAACTTGATCATTAATATTAATTGAGCATGCAACACCATTTTTTAAACAACACTAATATAAGTTTTAAGCAATACATATAACTTACTACTTGTAACCTATATTTCAATTGATATTTTAATTTAAGCTGTATTTATGTTTTATCCAATCAAAACATAAATCAATTGGCTATTTGGTATTAAAAACCTAAATTACAGCTAGCTATCTATAGTTAGGCAAGCATTAAAACCATAACTTATTATTAATGATCTTTACTAAATACAACAACGCCCTACGCTGGGTAATTATTATAGCCTCTTTTACTATTGTTTCCCTTATTTTATGGAAAACATATGCTTTTTTTCAACATTTTAAAGATGAAGAACGCAATAAAATGGAAAATTGGTCCTACGCACAAACCGAATTTGTAAATTCTGATTCTAATACAAACTTAAACCTTACCCTTAAAATATTAAACAGTAACACAACCACACCAATGATTGTTTTGGATAAAAACGGCCATTTTAATAGCTCAAACAATATTAACGAGTCTCAAATTAAAGATTCCTTATATATAAAAAAACTTATTAAAACATTTAAGGCAGAAAACAAACCTATAGATATAAAATACCAAGGCGAAGTTTTTTCTACTATATATTACGGCAATTCTCCATTACTAAACAAATTAAAATATTACCCGCTTGCTTTAGTATTAATAATTATACTTTTTGGCGCTGTCATTTTCTTTTTCTACAGTAGTAATAAAAATGCAACGCAAAACAAATTATGGTCTGGCATGGCGAAAGAAACAGCACATCAAATAGGAACACCGCTATCTTCTTTAATTGGCTGGGCCGAAATACTAAAAACAGAACATGTAAACCCCGATTATATTTTTGAAATTGAAAAAGATATAGACCGTTTACAAACCATTACAGAACGTTTTAGTAAAATTGGCTCTATCCCTACTTTGGAAAAAGCAGATGTAATAAAAGAAACCATAAACGCTTACGATTATTTAAAAATAAGATCTTCTAAACTTATAGTGTTTGAATTAATTATACCCAAAGGCGAAATACTAGTAAATTTAAACAAACAACTTTACAGCTGGACCATAGAAAATTTAGTTAAAAATGCTATTGATGCTATGAAGGGTAGAGGAAAACTAACTATTGAAATATTAAAACTTGATAATGAGGTAAAAATCAACGTTACAGATTCCGGAAAAGGAATTTCTAAAAAACATTTTATTAAAATATTCGAGCCAGGTTTTACTACAAAAAAACGTGGTTGGGGCTTAGGTTTATCATTAACAAAACGTATTATCACAAAATTTCATAACGGAAAAATAAAGGTTTTACAGTCTGAAAAAGAAGTAGGTAGCACACTACAAATAACATTAAAAATTACTGACTAACACCAACATATCGACCTCCGGGTATTTGTAAAAAAAATCTAAGAAGTTAAGTTATACCAACTCTATTTTACCTGCCTTTTATTTAGGTAAAATGGCGTAACATAACGCTAAAAAGAATTAAGGCATGTCTTTTAATTTATTTCAACTGCGCCTTAATAGTTTCTGCCAAAGACTCAAACTCATTTTTAGATAGTTTCACCTTTTTACAAAACAAAGCATCTTCCATGGCTTGTAATGGTATTAAATGAACATGCGCATGCGGCACCTCCAAACCTATTACACTTAAACCAATACGCTTGCATGGTACAGCTTTTTTTAAGGCTACTGCTATGTTTCTAGAAAAAAGCATTAAACGGCTATAAGTCGCCTCATCCAAATCAAAGAGTTTATCAACTTGTTTTTTAGGCACACAAAGTGTATGACCTTTAGCATTTGGGTTAATATCAAGGAAAGCAAAAAACTCATCGTTCTCCGCTATTTTATAACAAGGTAATTCGCCATTAATTATTTTTGTGAATATAGAAGTCATAAAATTATAATATACATATAGTTTAAAAAAGGCGCTTTAGTTAGCACCTATTTGTATTTTTTTTAGAGAAATATAATTTACGCTTTCGCGGATTTAGAACACAACTAATTATCTTGAAATTTCAACAATATCAAATTTCATAACACCCTTAGGTACTTTTATTTCTGCGACATCGCCTACCGATTTCCCTAATAAACCCTGCCCTATTGGAGAGTTGACAGATATTTTACCAGAAGCTAAATCTGCTTCACCATCGGCCACTAAAGTGTAATACATTTCCATGCCGTTGGTTTGATTTTTAATTTTCACTTTTGATAAAACTAATATTTTAGAGATATCCATTTGCGACTCATCAATAACACGCGCACCAGCTAGAGCATCTTCTAACTTAGAAATACGCATTTCCAGCATGCCTTGCGCCTCTTTTGCCGCATCATACTCAGCATTCTCACTTAAATCGCCTTTATCCCTTGCCTCTCCAATAGCACGAGATGCCTTTACACGCTCAACATCTTTAAGATGTCTTAATTCTTCTCTTAACTTTTTTAATCCTTCGGGCGTATAGTATGATACTTTACTCATAACTTCATTGTTTAACTTAATAAAAGATGCTGATACACTTTAAAAAGAAACCTCTTTAAAAGTTTTCAGCATAAAAAAAATCTCGCGGTAACGAGATTATCTAACAAATATACAAAATATTTAAGTCGATTTACTTTTTGTCGTAAATTGCACCTTAATATTCGCAAATTATGAAACTATTTTTTAAAATACTAATCCTGTTATTATGTTTTGCTTGCGAAGATAATTCTAGAGATAATAAAAACTGTAGATTTTTACTAAGTCAAGGTGTTAATCATACCGAAAATCTTAATTTAGTACCTCTAAATGGATTATCTACAGGCAGTGCTATTGTTTTGGATGTTCCAAATACTAGAGGCATTATTGTGTCCAACACAGGTAACGGAACCTATTTAGCTTTTGATGCTGCAGACCCAAACCACGCACTCCAAACCTGCTCCACATTAAGTGTTAACTACCCCATTGGCACATGCAATTGTGAAGATGGTAACAGATTTAGTTTATTAGATGGTGCGCCTATTGGAAATGAAAACCTGCTTTGCCCCTTAACCATGTACCGAGTAAGCGTGTCTGGTAATTTACTTACTATTTTTAATTAAGCTTTTCACTTAAAACAACAAATAGTGCTTGGTTTAATATACTATTTAAATAAAATTAGGCTAAAGAACTTGAATTATATCCTGCCTATATAAGAAAGAAAATTAAAGCATAGCCTTAGCTACGGTTTTATTTTCTTTTGAAATAGAAGTGCGATAGAAACGATTTATTAGCCTTCCTTTAAATTTTAATTGGTATAATGTGCAATTAAAAACACACTAGATTGGATTTCTCTTATATTTAAAACTAAAAAAACCATAGTTAATACTATGGTTTTTTTAGTTTATTTTTTGTGCAGTAATTAAATTATTTTAAACCCGATAGGTTTAATCATTACAAGCCTAATTAGAACTTTAACGTCATACCTAACAAAAAATTAGTAGTTGCCTGCGGATAGAATCCTGCGCCCTCCACAGTGGCAATGCTTCCAGGGTTAGAGAAATCATCATCAAAAGTAAAATAAAACCCATTAGATACATACTCCACATTAAATATATTATTTACCAAACCTGAAAACACAATAGAATCGAATATCGATTTGGTTTCCAAAGTATAAATGATATTAAAATCGTTAGTAAAAAAACTATCTAATTTGGATAAATCTGCCTCGGTATTACTCATAAACTGCTCCCCAACAAACTTACTTAATAACGACATTTGTAAAGACTTAATAGGTTGATATACTATGGCGTTTGCGGCTACTATATTTGGTGAAAAAGCAATATCTGTACCCCCTAAGTTTTGTAATTCGCCATCAAAAGAAATAATAGTTTCTCTATTTCTGTTAGCACTAAATGTAGCATTGGGTTGCAACGTTAATTGCGATGTAATAGGTATTACAGCTTCCAACTCTGTACCTAACCTATAACTTTGCCCGCTATTTGTTCTTAACGGGGCTCCAACATCGTTAATTTCACCAGATAAAACCAATTGCTCATTATACAACATTAAATAACTATTTATATTCAAGCTAAAATTTCCTTTTTTATGCCTCCACCCCAATTCAAAATCGTTAAGTTGCTCAGGTTTAATATTTTCGTTATTTTCAAAATCATCACGACTTGGCTCTCTGTTAGCTCGGGCATAAGAAAAGTATAAATCGTTACTATTATCAAACTTAAAAGTAACTCCTGCTTTTGGGTTAAAAAACGTAAAGTTTTCAGTTACGTTAAATAAACTAAGATTAGAGTTTACACCCGAAGTTTTATAATTTACGTTTCGTAGTTGCAAATCACCATAAAGCTGAACTTTATTATTAAGCCTATAATTAGCCTTCGAGAAAACGGAAGCTTCTTTCTTACGCCCATTACCTTCGTAATACCGATCTCTAATAGCACTTTGACTTGCAAATTCTGCCCAAATTACTTCGCCGAAATGATCTCCATTATAATCGCTATACGATCCACCAAAAATCATATCCAAATCATTATTCTTATAATTGGCACTAGCATTAAGTACGTAAAAATCGTTATCCAACCAGCGTCTTCTAATTAAATCTGTAGAGTTTACAACTTCTCCATTTACAGTCAATTCTTCAAAACCGTATGTATCAAAATCATCATCTTCTCTAAACTGCTCAAAATAACCACGTCCATATGTGTAATTTAGACCTAGGTTTGTAGACCAGTTATTGTTGTAACGCTGGTTCCAATGCAATTGATAATGATCTTGATTATAATTATCAACCTCATTATCGTAAGTATAAAAATTATATCTTCTATCGGAATTTCTAAGGTTTTCAGCATCGGCATCACTTAAAAAATTATCTGTAATATAGGCTTCAATACCAGCTTCGTCGCCATTAATTCTAGCTAAAGGTGTTCCAAACCAAGCTTGATACGTTACTTCGCTCCCTCCAAAGGTAATAGCCTTTATCAACGTATTATCATCGACATAAGAACCTTGTAAAAAATAAGATTTTAAATCTGCTGAAGCCCTATCAATATAACCATCGGAAGCTATGTTGGATAAACGCCCTGCTATTTCAAAATGGTTATTCATAAGCCCTGTACTAAATTTTACGGTATGCTTACGTGTATTAAAACTACCAAAGGAATTTGCTATTTCACCAGAAGATTCTTTTGAAATGGCATCTGTAAGTATATTAATACTAGCACCAAAAGCCCCTGAACCGTTGGTAGAAGTACCAACACCACGTTGTAACTGAAGACTTTCTACAGAAGAAGTAAAGTCTCCTAAGTTTACCCAAAATGTACCTAAAGATTCGGCATCGTTATAAGGGATACCGTTAATAGTAATATTTGTAGATTGGCTACTAATACCACGTACCCTAATACCAGTATAACCAACGCCTGCACCAGCATCTGATGTGGTAACTACAGAAGGCAAAAAGTTAAGCAATTGCGGTATATCTTGTCCTAAATTACGTTTTGCTAGAGACGCTTTACTCACATTGGAATGCGTAATAGGCGAATCTGCATTAACGCGAACTGCTTTTACCAAAACTTCGTCTAACTTTTCGAGTCTTGTTGAATCTAATTCTTTTAAATTCTGTTGCGCATTGGCACTCATGGATAACACAAGTAGTGTTAAAATAAGAAAACTATTTTTCATTACGATTATATTTCTAACCGAATAAAAAGAGGTAATTATTCTGTATTTCTATTATATTAAATTTGGCATTTATACTTAATCTACAATATTAATTATAGTAGTATAAATTCATGTTCCTAAACAGCATTACCTGTTCTAGGTTCAATGGGTATGATCTCAGCCCAATACATCGTAAAATTTTAGAGTTTAAATTTTAATTTTTTAGGCAATTTTCGTTAAAAAACAGCAATTTAAAATCATTAATTATTAACCAATCGAGCACCCCTTTTTTGAGAACGGCGCAAAGATAGAGCAGATATATCAATTATAATTTAAAATTGACATGTTTTTTAATCTAAATCTGGCTTTTTCCTATTTACTTTTTTATCAGATAGTTTCTGTTTATTTTTTAATCGCTTTCTAATAACCGACTTTGGTATTTTAGTTGGCACACGCTTTTTAGGTAGTTTTAAAGCAACTTTTATAAGTTCTAAAAAGCGGTTTATAACTAATGTTTTATTTTTATGTTGGCTTCTACTTTCGCCACATTGTAAGATAAGTACACCTTCCTTTGTTAATCGCGTACTCAGTTTATTAAAAAGGCGTTCTTTTTGTTGTTCCGAAAAAGCAGTAGACTCTTGTAAATTAAAAATTAACTCTACTTTCGAGGCTACTTTATTAACATGTTGCCCACCACTACCAGAACTTCTAATAGCCTTAAACCGGAGCTCGTTAACTACCGTGGTTTTATAAAACATAAATACTAAATTAATTTATGATACTTGATGTACTGATTTTAATAAATCGTTTACCGTTTTAACTGGATTAAAAGTCTCTAAAGGCACTTCTACAAAAACTGAGTTCCAATGTGCCATACTACCATTCCATAACCCAGGAAGCTCTAAGGCTTTAATATCTGCTCCATTTTGGGTTTTAGTAGTTATAAAAGCAGCTTCTGGATCTACAAATTGTGTTAAATCAAATTTTTCACCTTTATAGTTTTTTATACCGCAAACTAAATCTGTAGGATTAAAATGTGTTGCCTTATAAACAATACTTTGCTGGTTTCTTTTACTAAAATTAATTTGCGCAAATTCTACTATTTGTAAAGATATATTACCCGCTTTATCTTTAACCCAAAAAGGCCCACCACCGGGTTCACCTTGGTTTTTAACCATACCACAAACACGTAAAGGCTTATTTAAAATACTTTTTAAATAAAGTACTTTTTCCAAATGCGTATACTGTTCAAAATCAATGTTTATTGGCACATTTAAACGGTAACTCACAAATAATGCGATACCTTTAAAATCAGCATCAATCAAATTCCCTGTATCTAGTTTATGTAAATATTCAAAAATCTGTTCTTGCACTTCAAATAAAACGCCTGCTAACAACTTTTTATATTGCGACACGCCTTTATTTTTATTGGCACAAACTATATTATCTATGTTCTTTATAAAAATTAAATCGTAATTTAATTTATTCAAATTATCCAATAAGGCCCCATGCCCTGCTGGCCTAAACAAAATAGAATTATCCTTAGTTCTACAAACTTTACCATTAGATGTTAAAGCCACAGTCTCGGTAGCCTGATTTTGAAAAGAAAATGAAACATTAAATTTAGTTTTAGTTTCCGCTTCCAGTATCGGTTTAATACGATTAAATAAATTTGAAAAATATAATTGACGATTTTTAGATACAGTAAAATGAAGATTAGCTACACTGTTTGAAGTTGCGTAAAGTGTAGACTCAAACAAATGCTCTTCAAAAGCAGTTTTCACTTGCTTATCGTATTTATGAAAAGGTAATAACCCCTTTGGAAGCCCACTATAATTAAGACCATTTTCATCAAGCATTGTTTTAATAAATAATAGCTTTTTTTCATCATTAGTAAGCGTATCAAATTCAGAATAGGCCGCTTTAATACTTACCATTACATGATTGTAAAAAGGAAAATTCTCCAAGCCCTTTAAAAACTTAGTTAATAAGGCATCGTTTTTACGGTTGGCATAATTTTCAACCCCCTCTTTTGATGCTTTAAAATGTTTTAAAAAGTGAAACAAAAATTTAAACATTCTTGTTGCAGCACCTGAGGCAGGAACGAACTTAATTATAGAACGCTCATTTTGTTTTTCTTCGTAAAATTTAATGTATCGTTTAGTTTCATTCTCATCATAATGCTCAATACCGCTACCAATTTTAGCAGCACTTACTAAATTGGAAAAAGCCATACCGCCTTTTAATCGTTTTATTTGCGCATTAATAGCATCAATACTTATGCCTTTGCTTTTTATGTGTTCAATATCTTTATCGGAAAATGTCATACTTTCAGTAAATTATTAATATGCTTTACAGCGGTATTTAACCGTGTTTTTTTATCGCCTTTTAATAGCACGTATGGTTTATTGTATTTTATTAAGGTATCCTTAAAAGCCTTAAACATAGCTTCTCTTTCGTTTGGTTTATCGCGTAAATCATCAGCTTCCCAAGGCACGTCAATATAAGTTAAAAAATACAAGTCGTAAGTATTTTTAATAGCATATTTTTCTAATACGGGGTCGCAACTGCCAATATAATAAGCTTCAGAGTACACTTTAGTTTCTAACAAATCGGTATCGCAAATTAAAACAGAATTTGTTTTTTTTGCGAGCTTATTCTCTAAACGCATTTGCCCCTCAGCAATAGGTAACAAGTCTTTTGCTTCACAAGTTTTGCGTTCGTCTTTCCATTTTTTTTTTAAATATTCCCGCGCAAATTCCGGAACCCAAACCGATTTGTAGTACGCTGCTAGTTGTCGAGACAGGGTTGTTTTTCCTGAAGATTCCGGACCAAATAAAACTACTTTTAAGCAGTTACTGGGCTGTTGTTTAAATTTTTCCTCCATGCTAAATAGCCAGAAATGGCAATAAATGTAAATCCTAAGTATTGAAAACTTGTAAAAGTAAACCCTTTATAAAAGTATAAGGGCACCGAAATAACATCTCCAATAATCCAGAATATCCAATTTTCTAATTTTCTTTTAGCCATTAGCCACATGCCTACAAAAAATATAGCCGTGGTAAATGTATCTACGTAAGCGACCCAACCTGTCCATTTATTAAACGTATTGTACACAACAAAAACAAATAAGAGTGCCGCAAAAAAAATGGCAATCCCTATTTTTTTTTCACTTATAGTTGTTATGGTTACTGGTGTTATTTGTTGCGTATCATTCCTTCTTGTCCAAATATACCACCCATAAATACTCATTATAAAATAATATGCATTTATCATCATATCCCCTAATAATCCCCATTTTAACAATAGATAAACAAAAATTATAGTACTTACAATACCAATTGGAAACACTAAAATATTATTCTGCTTGGAAAACCAAACCGAAGCGAAACCACAAAGTACAGCTATAATTTCCAAAACAACATCTATGGTGTTATACCCTGTATATTGTCCAAATAAAAACTCGAATATGGTATTCATAATCTTTTATTAATCCTTATAAATTAAACCTAATACGTTATTAAAATTTGTGGTCTTATATTACTTTTATTTCCCTTATTAAAGAAGCACAACAACAGTAATTATAGCATTATAATGCATTAAAAAACAACTCATCATCCTCAAAAGCTGTACCTATAACCACCATATCTGCACCCCATTTGTAAGCCTGATTTAGCGCCTTTGCACTTCGTATCCCACCACCTATTATTAAAGGTATGCTTAGCGCTTCTTTTACTGCTCGAATAATTGTAGCTGTTAGTGGGTTTTTCGCACCACTTCCTGCCTCCAAATATATAAGTTTCATCCCTAAAAACTGTCCAGCTAATGCTGTATCCACAATATGTTGAAGATCTGTTCGTAACATTGGTGTCGTTTTTGTAACCTTCTCAACCGCTGTTTTTCTTCCGCTTTCTATTAAAATGTAGCCTGTGGCTATGGTTTCCAAACTTGATTTTTTCAATTTTGAAACCGCTTTTACTTGTTCTCCTATTAAATAATCTGGATTTCGCCCAGAAAGCAAGGACAAAAACAACAACGCATCGGCATTATTTGTAATTTGAGATAACGCTCCCGGAAATAAAACAATAGGGAGCTTGGTATACTTTTTAATTTCCAAAACCAAAACACCAGTCACACCATTATCAACGGTACTGCCGCCAACAAAAATATGCGTAGCTACGGATTTGTTTACCTTATCAATAAAACGTTTCGTATTATTAATATCAAATTTGTCGGGGTCTATTAAAACTGCCAGAGACTTTTCTCCTTTACGGCTGGTTTTTAGTATATCGCTATAAATACTCATTATGCCATGGCGTAAGCGCAAGTAAAACCTTCAAACTCTAAAAAATAAATTTGATAACGGTACTTTTTTTCTTGGTAATCAATCCATGCTACAGTTTCACCGTCACTAATTTCAAAAGGAATTACCAAAAAATAGTTTTTAAAACTAACTCCAGGCGTTGCAAATAGTTTGTATAACGACTCCTTTACACACCAAATTGCAGTTAACTTATTTACGTAATTAGATGCCTTTACATCTAAATAATTTGCCTCGTAATCAATAAATTTATGCGCAATAACAGTAATTTTATCACGCTGTTTTTCAATATCAACACCCACTGCTACATCACTAACAATAACAGCCGAAAAATTAAAAGAATGCGTTATTGAAATATGCCTACCATCATGCAAATGTGGTTTTCCATTAGCATCATAAAACAAATCTGCATCGGCATATCCAAATTCTTTTAACAAATAACGCACACTTAAAAAACCACGCTGATGCAACTCACTTTTCATCGCTAAAACGCGCTCCAACGCATAATCCTGTAATGTTACGCCACTAAACAACTGCTGGTAAGACTCGGTAATCTTCCATACTTTAACAGTAGTTTGTGAATTTGGTGTAATGGTTTTGTATAAAGGCATTTAATATTCTAAAACTTAATAGTTATCTTTGTGCATCTTAAACCAAGATGCGTTATATGGATAGCGAATGTAGCTAAATATAGCACTAATTACAATCCAGTTTAAGTTTTTTAAATAAAAATAAAAATTACTATGAGCACAAAAACATTGCCTTACGTAGCTAACAAAGTTAAAGATTTAACCCTTGCAGAATGGGGCCGGAAAGAAATAGAATTAGCCGAAGCAGAAATGCCTGGTTTAATGAGTTTACGTGAAGAGTATAAAAACGAACAGCCATTAAAAGGATCTAGAATTGCAGGTTGTTTGCACATGACTATCCAAACGGCCGTTTTAATTGAAACTTTACAAGCCTTAGGTGCAGAGGTAACCTGGAGCTCATGTAACATATTCTCAACACAAGACCAAGCCGCTGCTGCTATTGCCGCTGCTGGCACATCGGTTTATGCTTGGAAAGACATGACCGAAGAAGAGTTTGATTGGTGTATAGAGCAAACTTTGTTTTTTGGAGAAGACAGAAAACCATTAAACCTTATTTTAGATGATGGTGGCGATTTAACAAACATGGTTTTAGATAAATATCCAGAATTAGCCGCAGGAATTAAAGGCTTATCTGAAGAAACTACAACAGGTGTACACCGCTTATACGAACGTGTAAAAAACGGCACATTACCAATGCCAGCTATTAACGTAAACGACTCGGTAACAAAATCTAAATTCGATAACAAATACGGTTGTAAAGAGTCTGCTGTAGATGCTATTCGCCGCGCAACAGATGTTATGCTTGCAGGAAAACGTGTAACCGTATGTGGTTATGGCGATGTTGGTAAAGGTACAGCAGCATCTTTTAAAGGCGCAGGAAGTATTGTTACCGTAACAGAAATTGACCCTATTTGTGCCTTACAAGCCGCTATGGATGGTTTTGAAGTTAAAAAACTAGAAACTGTAGTAGCAAACTCAGATATAGTAATTACCACAACAGGTAATAAAGATATTATTCAAAGCCAACATTTCGAGGCTATGAAAGACAAAGTAATAGTTTGTAATATTGGGCATTTTGATAATGAAATTGATATGGCTTGGTTAAACAATAACCATGGCAACACAAAAAACACAATTAAACCACAAGTAGACAAATACACCATTAATGGTAAAGATATTATTATACTTGCCGAAGGCCGTTTAGTAAACTTAGGTTGTGCAACAGGGCACCCAAGTTTTGTAATGAGCAACTCGTTTACAAACCAAACCCTAGCACAAATTGAACTTTGGAAAAATAGCGAAAACTACAAAAATGATGTTTACATGCTACCAAAAGCTTTAGACGAAAAAGTAGCAAAATTACACTTAGCAAAAATTGGTGTAGAGCTTACAGAACTTCGAGACGACCAAGCAAGCTACATTGGCGTAACTGTTCAAGGACCATACAAACCAGAACATTACAGATACTAAAAACAGCATTAATAGGTGTTTTATCACCACACATGCATTTTAAATCTATATAAAACAGAACATCCCGAGCCTTTAAGTTTGGGATGTTTTTAGTTTGGGCGTTACCCAAAAAGGGTCGGGCTTTCACTACTCGCTCCCTCCCGAAAAAGTCGGGGAGCTCAAACAAACCGCTCAATCCCTAACGCGCATAACACATTATGAGGTATTTAAAACACACACTATCCCTACTAACTTTTAGCATCGCACTATTAACAAGCGCACAACAAAAAGAAGTAAACATTATAACACATAAACTTACAGATCATATTTACATGCTAGAAGGCCAAGGCGGAAACATTGGTATCTCAATTGGAGACGATGGCGTATTTATGATTGATAGCCAATTTGCGCCATTAACGCCTAAAATTCTAGACGCCATAAAAGCGCTTAGTACCAAACCCATTAAATACTTAGTAAACACACACCACCATGGCGACCACACAGGCGGAAACAAAAATATAGCCGCATTACAAACCCCCATTATCGCACACGAAAACGTATATAAACGCATAAAAAACAACCCTAAACAAAGCGACTCGGCACTACCTGTAATTACGTTTAACGATAAATTAAGCCTTTATATAAACGGCGAGCAGGTACTAATCTTTCATGTAGACCAAGCCCATACCAATGGCGATGCCTTACTCTATTTTACGCAAAGCAATGTATTACATACAGGCGACACTTATTTTAATGGGCGTTACCCATATATCGATTTAAGCTCTGGCGGAAGCGTTACAGGCTACATACAAGCCATAAAAAGAGCCATGCTCTTAGTGGATAATAGTACTAAGATTATTCCAGGACATGGAAAACAATCCAGCAGGACCGAATACGCTGCATTTTTAAACATGCTAGAAACCCTAAAAAGCAACATTGAAACCGAAATTAAAAACGGAAAAACAGAAGATGAAGTGGCAACCAATAAAGCATTAACAAAAACCTACGATAAGCTAGATTATGGCTGTTGTTTTATTTCGTCTGAAAAAATACGTCGTACAATTTATAAAGGGCTAAAAAAGTAATTTATTAGAACTGTATTTAAATACATATGCCGTACTACTCTTGCGGTTTGGTAAAGAACACGTATAAAATCTGGATTAGTTATTCTAACAATTTTATGAGCAACAAAAAAAGCTTCTTAAAATTACGTTTTACTAATTATCAAAATACCAATTAAACAAGTCCGTTCGCAATCCAAAATTAAACCAAACGGTATTGTTTTTAAATGCAGTTACAGTTGTAGTCTCTGGGCTAAAATTTCTAACAGTAATATCTGTAAATACTTTTAAATTGGTGGAAGAGTTCACTAAATAACCAGCTTGTAAATTTCCATTAAATATTTTAGCATTTAAACCTTGCCCTACTTCCACACCTGTATCAAAAGGTCTGTCATTTTCACTTCTATAAATATCGCCTCCATAATTAAAACTATCGCTAGCATTATTAAAATCCAACCCACGGGTTCCAAATATAAATTTCGCATCGCCAAACCACCGTTTGTAACGGTAACGTCCAATAATTATAGCCTCAGTAAAGTTAGCACCCCACAAATGCGCCATAGATTGGTTGTTATGCGCATAATTTAAAACAACGGTATTATGTGAATACGTGTAAGGGCGTACACGATTGTATTCAAATTGCAATATTAAATTATTCACTTTAAAAGCATTGTAATATTTAATACCTAATTGATAACCAAACTTATTTTTCCAACTTTTTTCACCAGCTTTAACATCGCCCAGTGAGAATTCATCCAAAATAAACTGGCTATACAGGTTTATATTATCGTTCCACTTATACTTAGCCGAAGCTCCTAATAATGCATTACCTGCGCCCTGGCCTGTTTGAAATTCAATAGCTCTATAAAAAACAATAGGATTCAAATAATTAGCATCAAAGCCTCTCTCGTTAGAATTTGTCCATAATACCGATTCAAACAAACCTATATTTAAGCGTTTTGAGACATTTAAACTTAAGTAATGGTTAGCTATAAATTTAGTTAAAAACGCCTTGTCCTGCTCCACTTCGGGGCGCACATCTTTTAACCACATCCAGGTATTGGTATATTTTATTTTCCAAAAATTAGTGTTCAATTTAAAAAAAGGATATGGACTAGAAACATCTCCTAATAACAAAGACCGGTAACCATCGCCAATAAAGTTTTTACCATGCCCAAATTGCACATTCATAAACTTAGCAGGTGTGTACGACAAATAGGCTTCTGCTACAGGATAATCAAAAGAATCTTCTTTAAAACGCTTCCCAATACCTCGACCAGGAACAATAGCCGGATCCGGACCAAAGGCTTTAAGGCTTTCGGCATAGCGGTTTACATAATCGGGGAAACGTCCTTGGCTTTCAAAAATAGAACTATAAAAATTAAGGTTTTTACCCAATCCACCTTGAATTAATAGCCCTCTTGTATTATTATAAGTTGACCCAGCTTCCAAATTAGATTCTAACCCAAGTTGTAAATCCAAAATAGGATCAACTGTAAACCAATAATTATCGCCTTGCAACTGCACTAAATGTTCATTCCATATTTTTTTTCCAACCCAAGTATCCGCTGCTTTTTTTAAACGTTCTTGTTCGGCCTTAAAATCGTAATATTTTGAAACTTCCTCATAAACAAAAGGTTTTGATGCCGTATGGCTATTATTACCAACATAATTCATTTGGCTTTCAAAACGCGCATAATCACTATGTGTAAACTGGATATTTAATTGGCTTTTAAACGCTTTGTTTTCAAAATATTTTAAAGCCTTGTTTACATTATTAAATTCATTTTTTACAGCTATTTCTAAATCAGTAATCGCTGCTTCTTTTGCTGTTGGCTCAACTAAAAATTGTGTTGTAACCGTTTGATTTACTAAGGGAATTTTTATAGCAGTAGTATATTGTTTATAAGTACTTCTACCATTATAAGTTGCTGGCTTAATTTTAGGGAACTGAGAGAATACACGCTTAACTTCTTGTTTTAATTCGGCATACAAAGCATCGGTGTAAATAACACGAAACTGCCCCGTACTATCCACTTCAAAAAGTACAACAACCTCGCCTTTATAACCATCAGTAATAACCTGCTCTGACACTTTAAATGTATTAAAAATAGTATTGAATACATAGGCATCAAAACAAGGTTGCATACTACCCACTGTAAGGCCTTGGCAACCGGGCGCAACAGGTGGCATTTCAACTCCGAAGTTATTTTGAGTGTAAGCACTGTATTGTACAAGTACCAACAATAATATAATGCAATGCTTCATGTTTTATTTTTAAGAGTTAAACTCTAACAATTAGAAAAGAAAGATATTATAATAAATGTAAAAACTCTAAATAACAATAGTTATAAAAAAACATTAATTCTAAATTAGAAACAACGGATATAATTTAACCCTACTTAAAGCATAATAAGAAGCTATATTGAAAACAATTAATTTTTAAGTTACAAACAAAAAAAAACCCTAAAGCGAAAACTTTAAGGTTTAAATATTAATAATTATAAATAATATAATTTAGTCTTGTACTTGAAATATAATAGGTAATGAATAAGGCACATTAACGGGTTTACCTCTTTGCTTGCCAGGCTTCATTTGAGGTAATAAGCCAATAACTCTTTGTGCTTCTTTTTCCAACCCAGGATGTGGTGCCCTAGCACGTATACCTACAACGCTACCTGTTTTATCTATTTTAAAAATTACATTTATACGTTGCCTTCCTGTTAAGCCTAAATCTCCAGCTAAATCTGTATTAAACTTTTTGTTTACAAACTTTGATATTTTTTTAGACATACAATCTCTCTTCTGATTATTGTTACCTTTTTCACAACCCGGAAAAATTGGCACATTTTCAATAACAGAGAAAGGAACATCAACGTCTTGCTCCACAACATCTGCAATCTCGATATCCTGTACTTCAACTATTTCTGTTTCCTGATCTACCTCGGTAGATTCTATAATAGTCTCTTCAATTTCAACCTCATCCTCAACAATTTCAATAACTTCGGGAGCTGCTGGCGGTGGTGGCGGTGGTGGTGGTGTTGCAAAAACTTGCTGCATTAAAGGCACATCCTCTTCCAATTCTTCATCCATTTCAACCATACCTATATCAATATCTGCCTTGTCGTAAGTTTTGAAATTGATAGCGTAATTTGTTAAAAATAACATTAATGCAAGTCCAATCGCGAAATATAGTGAACTGTTACGCCCTACATTTGCTTTAGGATTTTTCTTTGGTTCCATAAATTTAAATCTTTATCAGGGCTAAAATAACTAATTATTTATCAAAAAAACAAGAGTTTACAGGTTTTTAACGCCTAAACATTTTTTAAACCATAATAGAAAAGAAACTATTAAAGCACCAAATGTATTTGCTAATACATCATAACCATCTAGCGATCTGCTATCTGTTATGGTCTCTTGTAAAACCTCAACACATAGACCAAAAAATACAGCCCAAATAAAAGCACAAATAATAGCGCTACGACTTTTAAAATTGAAGGTTAAACGCCATGCACAAAACCACAAAAAAGTAAAAAGTCCATATGCTAAAAAATGAAATATCTTATCCGCATTGGAGACTGTAACATTAGGTAGACTATTAAGCTTTATGAGACACAGCGTAGCAAGAACAAATGTGTAACACAAAGCTATTGCTAACGCAGTATATTTAAGCACCTATAAGCACCTTATAATCCTCAGCAGTCATTAACGTTTCGAATTGAGATATATCTGAACATTTAAGCTTAATCATCCAACCTGCGTTGTAAGGATCTGAATTTACAACCTCTGGATTATCTTCTAGTGCCTCATTAAATTCGATAATTTCACCAGATAAAGGTAAAAATAAATCGGATACCGTTTTAACTGCTTCTACACTCCCAAAAATCTCATCAGCGTCCAATGTTTCATCTACAGTTTCAACCTCAACATAAACTATATCACCTAATTCGCTCTGTGCAAAATCTGTAATACCAATAGTTGCGATGTCTCCATCTAATTTAACCCACTCATGGTCTTTTGTATATTTTAATTCCGATGGTATATTCATAATACTATTATTTTTTAGATAACAAATGTATTTATTTAATTTAAATTTCAAACATGAAAGGCTTAATTAATAGGCATCATATCTATTAAAAATGCTTAAAAACTAAGCAGACCTATTAAATCAGTTTAACAATGTATTAAAGTAGAAACCTAATTAAACTTGAAAATTCTAATTTAACATTAAAATAAACCTTTTAAACAAAACTACTAATAAGTCATTTTATATTAACCAATATTAGTTACCAAAATTATACCTTACTGTAAAACCAGACCTAATTGTTGTTTGCGGAAATGCTGTTGAAATAGCAAAATCTGAGAACGTATAATCAAAATAGAAAATACCTGTTAAATTTTTACTGAAGGCATAGTCTGCAGAGTACTTTAAACCCCATACAGTTTGGCCAGATGTAATTTGACTATTTTCTAGGTCGAGATAACGTATAATAGTTTTATTATCGCGCATAGATACATCTGCTTTCATATTTAAATCGCTAACAATTCGTTTTCTTGGTCCTGCTAATTTGGATTTTATTGGTAAATCTTTAATACGATATCCTAAACCAAGTATAAATTCGTTTCCTTGAACTTCAGTTACTAAATTATTATCGAAACTTAAAGAGAGTAGCCTATCCCTTTTAATTTCCGCTAAAACTCTTACAGAACTCTTCATTTCTAAATCTATTCTAACTAAGGGACTAAACAGTTCTGTTAAATTAATATTGCTAAATAATTGCCTGTTTTTAAAGTCTCCAGATTGGTTTTTAGATGCCTCGGGCTGAATCTCGAATGGTACACCAGGTACAGGAGCCTCACCAGCTTCAGGATTTAAATTCAAATTTAAATTGGTATTAAATTGGTTGATGGTATAGGCCGAACGGTAACCATGCGTTACAGAAAAACGTTTAAAACGTTTTTTAAACCAACCGATTTTCATAAAACCTGTGTACTTTAAATCCCAATTTGGTATAGGAACATTTCTAAAAGCTTTTGTTGTAATATTGTTTGCATCTTGACCAGAATAGGCTGCCAAAAACGATGGCAATAATACATTTTGGCTATTTTTACCGAAACCTTCTGGAAAACCCTCTAGATCTCTAGAATAATCATCGGTTCCGTAAAACCTTTTTGCTAATCGTTCTGCGATTTTTAAACGGTTTTCTCTAAATTCTTCGAAAACTGGTGCCGCTACATCATTACTTTTACTAAATGCTGTTTTAATTAAAACGGTTGAAATATTAAAATTACCAAAGGTATTTGGTGTTAAAGATTCGTAATCGTTTACACCATCTTGGCCAGGTAAACCGTTAGCATCCCTTATGTCTCGAATTCTATAATTTTCAGTAAAATTCTCAAAATATGACCTATTCCCTACAATATCAATCTTCAAATCTCGTACTGGCTGTAAACTAGCAGAAATATCCAATTGTTTTGTGCGTGTTGAGGTATATTGCTGATTAAACTCATCGAAGGTTGTTAACCACCCGCGACGGGCTGCTAAATCTCTTACATCGTTTTGACTACCAAAAGTAAAACCAACCGTTGGTTTTAAAGTCCCTACAAAACCTGGTGTTTGTAAATAACCTGGAAGAAAAATACCATTATTTTCAGAATAGTTAAATTGAATCCTTTTTACACTAGTTAAAACATCAATTCCCGCATTTAATAATTTAGTTACCCGTTGGCTTTTAGCTCTAGTTTTTTTATTCTTTTTACCATCTTTCTTATTTTTTCCGTTTGAGGATGTTTTGGATGCTCCTTGGGCTGTTTTTTTTCGTACACGCCTAATTGGTTTTTTAACCAAGCCTATATGTTTATATAGCCTATTCATATCCAAAGATGTATTGATATTATGAACATTAGAGTTCTGTACAGTATTACCTAAATCCACAGTTTGACCATTCACTTCTAAATCGCCAAACAAATCTGATCCTTTTTGCCATTGGAATGTACCTGTGTATTGGTATGTAGCATCAATAAAACTAAATGTTGGAATTTTATTAATTGGTAACTGATACGTAATTCCTAAATTTTGCGTTTGCCTGTTTGGATCGCCAACATCTATTAAACCATCCCATACATCAAGGTTTGCATCTTGCTCTCCTGCAATTAAATCATTATCAACAAAATAGTTTCGTACAATATTATTATTTGATGCCGTAAAATTTAACTGTAATGCCTCTGTTAAATTGTAATTGACTGCGTACTGAAAATCGAACGTGTAATTTCTTCTAAATAATTCTTCGATGCCAATATTAGAGCCAGCCAAATCAATTTCTCTAAATTTCTGACGGTTAAATTGTCTATTAACATCTGTATTTACAGTAAAGTTTGTTGGTAATAAATTAAAATTGAAATCTTTTAATATTTTCCAATATCTATTGGTAAAAAGGGAATCGTTTTTCTTGAAAGGCGCTATTATTACAGGATTAAAATTGTGGGCATAATTTGCACCAACACGCAGTGTTTTATTTACAGCATCTTCAATTTCGAAATCTCTATGCTCTACTTGATTATAAGAATAATTGAAAGTTAGATTTTCCACATCGTAAAAACGTGGTTTCTTGTCTGTTGTTCTATTTTTTCTTACGCCTATAAAATTGATACTTTGGCGTTTCGTATAGTCTTCAGATTGCTCTTTAACATTTTCTCGTTCTTCATTATCTGTAGCGGAATCTAATCGAGAATCTAGCGTTAAATCCTCATAAAACTGATCGTATTTTGGTGTTATAAGCTCTTCACTTTGTGCATAATTGAATGGTACTTGTAAACCCCATTTTTTTGGCAGCAATTGCCCCACATTAACATTGGTTACAACATCGTATTGCGCAACATCTTCCAAAGCTCGTTGGCTTGGCCCTTGTTCCAATGATCCAAAGCCGGATGTACTTTGCCTACCTGTTGCACTAATATTAGCAAAATCTGCAATGTTACTATCCATACTCATCACAGCTGCCCAGCCACCCTCGTTATCTAGACCAGATAAACGGAGTTCGTTAAACCAAACCTCGGCACATTCCTCTTGATTGGATGCATTTTTTATACCTACCATTAGAGTTCTAATGTCACCAAAATTAGGATTACCCTTAATACCTACGCGGTGTTGCCCTGGCACATAACCGCTAAAAGCATCTGAAGCAATTTGAATCTCTCCATTCACTACATCATAAAATGTTGGGTTTTCATTTCCCAAAGTCATATCTGAAATACCTTGAGCTTTAATTTGTCCTAAAATTTCAATAGGTAAATTAATTTCGTTTTGAGTAGGCCATAACCCTGTTCGTGATGTAGATGTTGAAACTGCTAATGGAATTTCTATTTGGTAATAATTCTCTGTAAGGTCATTACCCATTCTAACAAAACCAACAATTTCGTCATCTTCCAAACTTCCTATGCCAGACACCCCATCTTCGGCGTGCATAAACATGCGTATACGCTTATACTGGCGCATATCTAGATTAATATTTTTGAACACTCCTCTAGCATCTTCAGCTTCTAAATTACATGTCTGTACCACCAAAGATTGCTCGTTTTGGCGTACCACAGTATTGTTATTAAACAATTGTTCCGGCTCTATGCCAGGTGGTCTGTCATAACTCCCTTCGTTCTCAAGCGTACCAATAACACCTACTGTAAAATCTGTTTGCTCGTCCTCGGGCGTTGGATCGTTAAAATCTAAGGCTTGTGTAAAACGCCTCCAATCACTTCTTACCAAATCTAAGGTTCCAAAACGAAAAACGGTAGCTTCTTGAAATTCCTTTAAAACTATTCTTGCAAACCTAATAGATCTAAAATCTGTAATACCTCCAAAGCGTTTATATTCTGGAAAATTGGCATCATCAAACCGTTCCAATGGTACATTTACAGGAATTCTGAATTGATACCACCGTACGTTACGCGACTCCCCGTTGGGTAGCGTACGCGGCTGATCTTTATAATCTCTTAAAAACTGTTTTAGTGGATTTCCGTCTGGCAGATTATCAAAATCTGCTTGAGACTGAGGTAAATTCTGTCTTGTTAAATCCAATTCATATTCAAAATAACTATCAATCGTGTTCATGGTATTATCACGATTAATATCTTCAACATCGGGCTGTGTATTAGACGCACGTTGCGTATTAGAAAATGCATCTGGCGTATTACCTTCTACTCCATTAAATCTTTTATAACGATCGAAAACGTTACCATTTGTATTTAAAAAGTAGGAGTAGTTATCTTTTGCAGGATCGTCTAAAGATTCAAAATTTGAGTAAATTGAATTAAGCTGCGTAATTCTGGGATCATTATTTGGGTTTGGTAATTGTGACGCTTCTATAGCATCGATATAACCATCGTAACCAACATCTTGGTTAGTACGCTCATCCCCTGTACTATCAAAAGTATAAATTAAGGATTGGTTTTGCGGCACCACTGTTCCCCAAGTGGTTGGATTTTGCCTCAAAACAGAAACATCACCATTAAGCGGTAAACCATTTTCGTAAAGTTTTTTACCATCTTTTATAACATCTTCTGAGATATTTCCTAAGTTAAATACTAATTTACCACCTGGGTTTGATGGGCTTTCTTGAAAAGGATCTTGCAACCAAAAATCGATATACTCTACATTTTGTTGTTCAAAATCGGTTGAAGTTATTTGCCTAGTTATACCTGCCCAACTGTCTCTTGGATTATCTAACACATCATCTTCCGCCCCTTCATCAAAATTATATGGCCCTCTTTCTTCTGGGTAATACGCCAAATCCAAAGTAAATAATACCGAGTTTTGCCCTTGTACAACGTCTCTTTCTGGAAATAATTCGTTAATAAAAACGCGACTGGTGTACAACCCAGAAACATCCTCATCGTTTATCTCATCTGGACGTTGGCTACTATAAAAAATAGGATCTATAGTGTACCAGTTTAGCAAACCACGATCAAAACCGTTTTGCACGCCGGGTTCATCCTCACCACTGCCTGTTCCTATGCCCGTATAATCGTTTCCTAAACCTAGTGGCCTACTTGACAAAAACCAAGACTGCTGAGACTTTAAATCGATCCCATTTTGCGAACCCTCAAAATCATCAATATACGAGGTGGCTTCACCATTTAAGTTGGTTCCTTTTGGAGCTCCGGGTGCTAAATACGCAAATTCTCCGCGTACCGAGATATTGGATTCCACATCGGTATCCACATTGGGTAGTTTATTAACTAATCGTGTTAAAAAAGGCACTTTACTAGAATAATTTCCATTTATTCCAAAAATAGTATTGTTTATGGATTCTGTTCCAAAATTTGCTTTTTGGGTAATAGGCCGTTCATTTAAATTTAACAATGTAGCGCCTAGCACAAAATTATCGTCGAATTTATGCTCTACGTTTAAACCTGTAAAACGTCTAGTTTGTTGCCCAAAAACCGCATTATTCTCCGTCGATACTTGAATTGGTGTATTTGATGCTTTTAAGGATTCGTCTAAAATTTGTACACGCCCTAATTGATAATTAACTGTATAATCGACACCCTCCACTAATAAACGACCACCAGCAGTAACTCTTACTGAGCCACGTGGAACGTTAAAGGCCCCTATAGGGATACCATCGCCTCCTCCAGAAGATTTATAACGCCCTTTTAATCTGAATTTATTTTTTTCAATTTCCTCTAGCGCTGCGGTTTTTGTACTTTTATAAAGAATATCGTAAACATATTTCTCTTGGTTTGGGTTAAAGGGACTTGGTAAGCTCTCATCGAAATTATAATCTTCATCATTATCGTTTGGATTACCATCATCATCTAAAACATCAAATAAATAGCGCCCAAAAGGTTCTGCTTTTGTAAATACTATTTTTCCATTTTGCGGTATTACGGTTATTCCCGGAACATAATCAAAAAAACCATCGCCATTACCTTGCGGGTCGTTGTTAAAATTTAATTTATCGAGGTTAAATAATCGAAGTAAAGTAGTCTCACCAATTTCTCTATCGTCATTAGGGTTTGATGGTGTATGATTATCAAAAAGTGGAAAAGTAGTTCCTTCCACCGGCGTTATAAAATTTAAAGGCGACGCCTCGTTGTAAAAAATATTTAATGTAAAATCTTCCTGACTTAAATTAAAAGCACCAGTATCATAAACGTTTTTCATCATTAAATCCCAAACAGGTTGGTTTACGTTAGTAACACTACTTTTAAGCATTTTTAAGACTAAAGCTGTATTGACTACACCGGTTACTACAGTTTCATCTTGCCCTGTATCGGTATTTACAACAGTACCTGTTGTAACATCTGTAGCATCCAAACCATCGTTAGCAAATTCACCAACTTGAAAAACATTTCCGCCAACAGTATATTGGTAAGCTACCGCAACAACCTCATCATTGTTTAATCTTTGATTTAACGAAATATACCCCAATTCTGAATTTAAGGTGTATTCCTGACCATCAATTAACTTTCTAGCATTTTCCAATTTGGCGTAATCGCTACCTTCGTTAACTTGACTATTTAGGGCACCAAAACCTTGATCTGCCGTTGATATATCTCGTATTTGCGATGTTAATGTTGAGCCACCAGAATCTATAGCTAACGGATTAAAACCATTGTTGGTATTATTAGGAAATGCACCCGGACCAGCAGTTATTGGTACTGAAGAAAACACCTTATCACTTTCTCCTAAATCTTGTAATGCAACAATATTTCTTACATTCTCCGTTCTATTACTCCTGTTGGTTACCCAAACTTCAATACGTGTTATTTGAAGCCCACGATTATTAATAAAAGGATAATTTATTAATGCATTGTCATATTGGTCTTTAAAATATTGTGCCAAATAAAAGTGCCTATTTTCATCGTATTCTCTGATAAAAAAATCGAATTCCTCTAATGTACCACCACCTTGGGCAACTACGGTATTTGCTTGCGACTGCTGCTCTGAAAACACACCTGTTACAGTCGTTTTGCCAAATTGCAATTGAGCTTTAACACCAAATAAACTTTGCGCACCTGTTATTAAAGAGCTATTTAGAGGCATATTTACATTACCGACTTCAATTTTCTGAATTATATCATCTTCCGTTGGTGTATACTCTAACTTAATAAGTTGTTGAAAATCGAAGGTAGATTGCGTATCATAGTTAGCATTTACCTGAAGCCTTGTACCAACTTTCCCTACTAAACTTAAGCTAATACGTTGATCAAAATCAAACGTGAAGTTACTTCTATTTCTTGGAGAAAAAGAAGGATTATCTTGTCTTGAAAATAAAACACCCAAATCCATCTCAACAGATCCTTGCGGGATAATTTCAATTTCATTACCACCAAAAATACTTTCGAAAAAACCGGAGTTTACGTAAAACTCTGGTAATAAATTTTTTTGCTCATCCTGGGCACCTTCCTTTTTACCATCAAAAGCATCAATTTTCTCCTTGTAATACCCTCGCAAATTCTCTTTAGCTACTAAGGCATAAAACTCCTTAGGTGTTAAAATTATAGGGTAATCAATATTAAAAGTTCCTATTTTTTGAGTATAAATATAACGATCTGTTAAAGGGTCGTAGGTATATTTAGCTTCTACACTGTTAGGGTTTGGTACTTTTATATTCCCTAAACTAAACTTTGCTTTTGTAGAGTCTTGAGGTAATTGTTGCGACCAGACACCTTTAGTACAGCATAAAATAACTGCTAGAAGTGTATATTTAATAAGTTTAATTGCGCTTTGGGTCTTTCCGTTCAAAATATATTATAAATTTTTTAAGGCCTGTTTTATAATAGTTTCAACGTCTGCATCTGGTTGTCCTATCATAATTTTATCAACAACACGTTCGGCTTGTTTTTTAACAAACCCAAGCACTTCTAGAGCAGATAACGCTTCATCTTTATTGGTATTGCCTTTAGAGAAGGATACTTCATCAATATCGTAAATCTTAAGAATTTTATCTTTAAGATCTAAAATAACACGTTGTGCTGTTTTTGCTCCAATACCTTTAATGGATTGAATTAAAACCGCATCGCTATTTGCTATGCCTTCTCTTATTTGTTTTGGGGTTAATGATGATAGCATGGTTCTTGCTATGTTGGCACCAATACCACTTACCGAAATTAAAAGTCTAAAAATTTCACGTTCTGACACAGAAGAAAACCCATACAATGTATGGGAATCCTCTTTAACTTGTAAATGTGTAAATAGTTTTAAATTGTCGCCTTCTGGAATTTTAGAATAAGTATGCAACGATATATTAAGCATATAACCAACTCCATTACAATCGATAACAACGTGTGTTGGATTTTTTTCTGTGAGCTTTCCTTTAATATGTGTTATCATGATTATTTATTCTTTAATAAATCAAATGTAATAAAATTATTAACATGTTATTTATTTACATTTTCCTTCTTTTAAATAGTTAGCTTAATATGCTCTTTTATTGGTTGGTTGTTTGCGCTTTCCATTTGTCTTTATGTTGTGCATCGATAACAGCAATGGCCGTCATGTTTACAATTTCATCTACACTAGCCCCTAATTGGAGTATATGTACAGGTTTACGCATGCCCATCATTATTGGGCCTATAGAATCTGCCTCGTTTAATTCTTTTAATAATTTATAGGTAATATTTGCAGAATCTAGATTTGGAAAAATAAGTGCGTTTACTTTTTTGCCGACTAATTTAGAAAAAGGAAATTTATTACGAAGCATGTCATCATTTAAGGCAAAATCGGTCTGTAGCTCGCCGTCCACATCCATGTTTGGGTAGTTCCGGTGTAAAATAGATACAGCTTCTCTTATTTTAGAGGCTTTAATATTTACGGATGAACCGAAATTAGAATAAGATACCATAGCTAGAACAGGATCTAAGCCGAACATTTTTATAACCGCAGAAGTCATTTGTGCTATTTTAGCCAATGTTTTGGCGTCCGGCTCAATATTTATAGAAGTATCACTTAAAAATAAAGGCCCGCGTTTAGTCATCATTAAATTCGTTGTTGCCGCACGGCTAACCCCTGGCATTAAACCAATAAGCTCCAACATAGGCTTTACAACAGACGGATAACTGCGAGAGTATCCAGAAATTAAAGCGTCTGCATCTCCTTCATTTACCATCATAGCTGCAAAATAATTACGCTCTCGCATTAGGCGTTGTGCTGAGTAAAAGGTAACACCTCTACGCTTTCGCTGCTCCCAATATACTTTAGCGTATTTATCTTTACGTGTATTTTCTTCTTCTGTTTTAGGGTCTATTATTGTAATATCGGCATCAAACTCAATTTCTTCCATAAGCTTAATAATAGTTTCTCGCCTGCCCAATAATATAGGTATTGCTATACCCTCTTCGTGAGCTATTTGTGCTGCTTTTAAAACGTCTAACTGATCACCTTCCGCATAAACAACACGCTTAGGGTTTAGTTTGGCACGATTTAACAAAAGCCTTACCAACTTATTATCAGATCCTAAACGCTCTCGTAAAACATCTTCATATTTTGCCCAGTCTGTAATGGGGTGTTTTGCAACACCACTCTCTATAGCTGCTTTTGCAACCGCGGGAGGTATTTCGGCAATTAAACGTGGATCGAAAGGCTTAGGGATGATATAATTTTTACCAAATGTTAGTCGTGTTTCACCATACGCCACATTAACTTGCTCTGGAACAGGCTCTTTAGCTAACTTAGCTAACGCCTTAACTGCTGCTATTTTCATGGCTTCGTTAATTTTAGTTGCACGCACATCCAATGCGCCTCTAAAGATAAAAGGAAAGCCCAAAACGTTATTAACCTGGTTAGGATGATCGCTCCTTCCTGTTGCCATTATAATATCCTTACGGGTCGCCAAAGCAACATCGTATTTTATTTCTGGATTGGGATTAGCCATTGCAAAAACAATTGGGTTTTTAGCCATCGCTAAAAGCATGTCTGGTGTTACAATATCTGCCATGGAAAGCCCTATAAACACATCGGCATTTTTCATAGCCTCATCTAAAGTATCTATTTTACGATGTGTTGCAAACTCAGCTTTTTCTGGTGTTAATGTAGCTCTATCATTCCTAATAACGCCTTTACTATCGCACATTACCATATTTTCGCGTTTTACGCCAAATGCTTGATATAAACGAGAACATGAAATGGCTGCCGCACCAGCGCCACTAATTACTATTTTAACGTCTTCTAATTTTTTTTCTGCTAATTCCACAGCATTTATTAAGGCTGCTGCAGAAATAATAGCAGTGCCATGCTGGTCGTCGTGCATGACAGGGATATCCAGCTCTTCTTTTAAACGTCTTTCAATCTCAAAGGCTTCAGGAGCTTTAATATCTTCTAAATTAATACCTCCAAAAGTAGGCGCTATATTTTTAACAGTCTTTATAAATTCCTCTATATTCTCCGTATCTACTTCAATATCAAAAACATCAATATCAGCAAAAATTTTAAATAACAAACCCTTACCTTCCATTACAGGTTTTGAAGCTTCTGCACCAATATTTCCTAAGCCTAAAACTGCCGTTCCATTTGAAATTACCGCTACTAAATTACCTTTTGCGGTATATTTATATACATTTTCTTTATTTTTTTCAATTTCGAGACAAGGAGCAGCAACACCAGGAGAGTAAGCCAGAGACAAATCTCTTTGGGTTGCATATTTCTTAGTTGGCACAACTGCTATTTTACCAGGAGTTGGTTTAGCGTGGTATATAAGGGCTTCTTTTCGTTTACTTTCTTCACTCATAATAGGCTTATTTCTATGAAGACCAAATATAAGAATCCTATTACGGAAATAACTCTACTTTTTAAAAATGTGTGTTTACAGTAAAAAAATTGACTTTATAAAATCGTTTTACGCTGGTTTATTTTCAGACTAAGCAGCCTAAAAAAAATAATTTTATTTAGTATAATCAAGAAAATCAAGATTTGCTATCACTGTAATCCATAACACCAAATAAGCTAATTTATGTTCCTGTTATTAATTAAGCTTATAAAGCCTAAAATTACTCAATTAAAAATATCCGATTGCATATTAAAGTGATATTTTTAATAGTTTTGCTTAGGCTAAAGTAGATTTTTACTATAAAACTAATCAATTTCCTTTCTGATAAGATTATATTCTATGGTTTGAAAAAACTCATAATTATCAAAAGGTTTGGTTATTAAACCGTTAAAAACTTTATACTTTTCATTTTCTTTAAAATCTTCTACATCGGCTGCCGTTAAAGCTAATATTGGAATGGTTTTATTAAAGGTTCTTATAATTTTAGCAGATTCCTCACCGCCCATTATGGGCATATTGATATCCATTAAAATAAGATCGTATTTAAAATTTTTAGCGGCTTCTATTGCCTTTTTACCATTATCTGCAATAAAGCAAGAATAATTAGCTTTTTTTAATAAACCCTTGGTTATTACTTGATTAATTTTATTATCCTCAACTATTAGTATGTTGTAGCCATCTTTAGCTTTTTTGGGTACGTATTTAGCACTATGAGATTTATCAGATTGATTACTTATATTATACTCAACATTAAAACTAAATTGACTACCCACTCCAAGTTCACTTTCTACTTCTATTTTACTATTAAAAAGTGTAATAAGTTTTTTAGTTATGGTAAGCCCTAAACCGGTGCCATTTTCCTTACCCCTAGCGTTGTTCAATTGAGAAAAATCTTCAAATATAGTTTCAATTTTTTCCTTAGGTATTCCTGTACCTGTGTCTTTAATCTCAAATCGTACATTTACATTATGTTTATTTAATGAAATAACAATAACGTTTAAGTATATGTATCCAGAATTAGTAAATTTCGCACTATTTCCTATTAAATTAATTAATACTTGAGAAAGCCTTATACTATCGCAACAGATATATTTTGGCAAACGACTGTCTATATTTAATTCTATTTTATTGTTACCCTCTCTTAACTTATAATCAAAAGAACCTGTTATATTTTCTAGCAATTGCCTTAAGTCTACTGGTATTTTTTTTAATACTATTTTATCCGATTCTATTTTAGAGAATTCCAATATTTTATTAATTAAACGTAATAAATAATCTCCAGAATATTTTAAAGATTTTAAATGCTTACTATCTACCGAATTCAAACTATTACCCTCTAGCAATAACGATGTAATACCAACTACACCATATAGAGGCGTACGCAACTCATGTGTAACACTTGATATAAACCTGGACTTAGATTCACTAGACTCTAAAGCGTGATCTTTGGCTGACTCTAATTCTATATTTCTCTTTTCTAAAATTCCAACCAATGCTTTTTTAGAATTAAAATTTATATAAATATTAATTAACAATACTACTAATAAAAAAATAGCAAAACTCATTACATAATTTACATTCTTAGTTTTTTGGGCTATTTGTGATTGGTAAAGTTTTTCGTTGTTTGCTATTTGAATTGCATTTTTATAATTTTCTATAAAAAATTTAGAACGCCCTACATCTGCTCGCCTCTTATTAGCTTCTTTAAAATACAAATCGTTGTAGTAATTATATTTCTTTAAATATCTAAATGCACTTTTATCATCTGCTTTTGCTTCATATATCCGGTACAATTTTTTACAAACTTTAGACAATAATAAATCTCTAAATTTGGACTCTTTTAAAGTTATTTGCTCTAATGTGGTTTTTGCTTTCTTATATTCTACAATAGCTGTATCTATTTTATTTTTTAACAAAAAATAACGCCCTAAAAGCGAATACAAATAAGCTCTATTATAGGCATCTACCTCTGCATTGTTAATATTATGTAATCGTTCTAGTACCTTTTTTACTTTAACGGTCGCTTTTTTTGTTAAGTAGCTTTCGGCCAACATAACTAGTATTTTAAAATTTAATTTTCTCTTCTCACTTTGGCTATAATTACTATCTTTTAATAGTTGGGTACTATTAGCGCTTTCAAGTGCCTGTTCGATATAATTAATAGCCTTATCTCTGTAACCTTGCCGTTTGAAAACAATACCTAAAACATGGTTAGCAGAAGCTATTAGATAATAATCGTTGGCAAGTATCGCTGCTGATTTTGAAGTCTGGAAAGAAGTAATGGCATCACCATATTGATCCATAAACTTATAAATATTTCCTAAATAAAAATTTGATAGCGCTTGGCCATAATAATGATTTGTAGAGTCGCTAAGCTTTTTTAATTTATTGTAGGTCTTGAACGACTCCAATATTTCGAACTCTACAAAATGCTGATAAGCAACGTTGTTAATACTATCTAAAGTATAAGGCAATCGGGTTTTTTTTTGAGCATAAAAAGAAATCACAAAAAACAAAAGACCAACAAATAAATAGTTTTTCATTTGGAAAAATATAAAGGCTTTAAAATGTACAAATAAAAAATTAGAGTATTCATAATTTACCTTAAATTATATAAACAACTTGCAATTAATAGCTTACAGAAGCTAAAAAAATCGGTTAACTTGCATTTCTCATTATTCAACTTTAACAAAAAATTAGATAAATAGAACTATTTCCACAATTACCCTCCTGTACTTTTAGTAATTTTCGTATTAAAATGGGTTTAATATATTTTTATAAGCCTCACGACATTATCAAGAGGCCGTGTTATTAATTAAAGCTTATAAACGCTATAAAGCGCATTAATAACGGAAGACCATAATAAAAATCAAACGTTAATTAGAGTTTCAATATTAAAAATAAACGATACCATAAGTAACGGGGGGTTATTTCCTTTTACCAACAGCCAAGAATACAATGGTATTAATTTGATACTTAAAGATTCGGGGGTTGTAAAACTGCAATTGGCTGGTAATAAAAAAACTACTGTAATTTACAATGGCAAAGCTAAAATTATAAAACCCGAAAATATTTCTGCAACTTTATTAGACCTATATGAAACTAAGCAAGTTTTAAAACTATACAACAGCAATGAATTAAATAAATAACACCTGTTTAAATAGTTAAAGTCTTTATTTTTTTGGATATTTATTTACGGTAGAATCAATAGAATTTTAAATAAAAGAGCGTATTTTAGAGTTACAGTTATTACGTAAAAAGTAGCATAATTTTAATTCTATAAGGCGTCTAATTTAGCTAGAGTTTATTGTTTCTAAATGTTTTAACACGAGTAAGGAATTGGTATTTCATCTAGGTAACAGCCAAAAAATAACTTCCCGCACCACCACAGAAGCGGTTCATAAAAGATTATAAAAACGGGTAAACTCTAGTGAGCCTGGGTTTTTAGGAGTAAAACCCATTGTTACTTATCAGCATACTTTCAAAACAACCTATCGCTATGGAAGTTATTCTCCAATCAATAGAGATTGCTTTGTTTAGGAAATTAATGGTGTAAATTCAAAAATCTTTGAGGCTTAATTAGAGGCTTTCTGTAGAAATAAACCAAAAGAATATAAAATTGTAGTTATAGATAACGCGGATATTCACGCTACTAAAAATACTAATATACCTGAGACTATTTATGCATTAAGGATACTCCCTATATTCCTGAACCCATTCCTTGTGAACAGGTATGGAAATACATCAAAATTAGATTTAAAACCATGAAAGAACTTAAAGATTGACTTCATGTTAACGTAAAAAATATGAGTAAAAAACTATAAAATCTATTACAGGAAATCACAACTATTTAGAATTTTATTTGTACTGCCTATTAATTTTTAACAATCCGCTTGGTAACGGAACCACTTCTTGCTTCTATAGTAATAAAATATAGAGCATTAATTAGTTTAGATATGTCTAACTGATATATATTTAACCCACCTATCATTTTTGAGCTAATAATTCTTCCATGAATATCGCTAATACTTATGCGTTCAATATTACTAATTGACGAGGTAATGGTTATCAAATTTTTTGTGGGGTTAGGGTGTAACAAAACTTTATTTATCGCCATATCCTTTGTACTTAAAAAAACGTTTTCGTTAAATTGGAACCAATTAAGATTTCCTATACCAAAACCACCTTTAAAAACCATATAAATATCGTGTACTCCAGATGTTAGGCTTATATTCACCTCTCTAGTTAACCATTCTTGCCAGCCTCCTGTATTGCCGTATTCTACTGTTCCAATTAAGTTGCCAGTAATAGTACCTAATCTTATTTCCATAGTACCAACAAAGTCTGCATTTGAGGCTATTCTTGCTGATACACTCTCTGCGCCAGTTCCAAAATCTACGTTTTTGTAAAGCAAGAAATCATCCGTATCTATAAATCCAATATTTTCTTGACCATCTACATCTTGTGTAGCCTCTATTTCAAGCCCATTATTTTCACTAAAATTTTCAGCTTCAATACGGTTAAAAGCATTTATAATTACCAAGTTTGGCATTACTAAAATTTGTTCCGAGTCAGATATTCCTACGCTATTAACGGCACGAATAATATAGTAATATCTTGTTCCATTAATTACACTGTTATCGTTATAATTTGTCTCGGTTAAATTTGCTATTATAGTAGTAAAAGGACCATTTTGGCTAGTGCTTCTTAAAACCTGATAAGTTGTAGCGCCGGTAGCACTATTCCAGCTTAATATTATTTCTGCATTAGCTTCTACAGCAATAATATTAGTAGTTTCAGCAGGTGGTTGTTGTATAACGCCTTCTACCCAAGTTAACGTAGCTGCTGCACGTGCAGGTAAATTATAGGTTAGAGACTTACCATTCCAATTAATACTGATTGGTCTATCCACTCTATTTATGTTATACATTAAAAGCACTTTTTCTCCATTTGGATTACGTACTGCAACATTTAAAATACCATCTGCGTTAGAATCTATTCTTACTGCACCCGTTTTAACAAATTTAGAAATTTGAGATATTATGTAATACATAACATTTCTAGACAGATTTTCGGTAGATTCGTTTATGGTGATTGCAGGAAGACACTCTTTACAACCTCCCGACGTATGTGGTCTTAAATCTGTAAAACTGGCTAGATTCCAAGATATTACAGTCTTAGCCCAATTGCGCATAGACCCAATTACTACATGCTCTATGTGCCAACCAAAATCCTCATCAAAATCGCCGTCTACATCTGTAAACTGTTCTGTGAAATAAACATTTTTATTGGTTTGATTTCTTACTGTAGACATTGCAGTGATATTTCCTTCATAAAGGTGAAAGGCCGCCCCATCAACATAAGTACTATTGTTTAAAACATTTATAGGGTAATTTACATTATCACAGTTATGATCAAAAGCAATGATTTTAGGAGCAAAGTTCGATGCTTCTATTTGTGGCCCAAGATGATTATTTATAAAATCTAACTGCTCGTTAGCCTCCATTTCCATGCTAGGCTCATTAAACGGGTTTTCTGGTTCATTTTGAGGTGTAATTCCCCAAATAGAAATACCCTCGTTTTGCATAGCTTCAAGGTACTTTACAAAATACTTAGCGTATGCATTATAAAAGAGAGGTTCCAATTTACCTCCAATATATGGATTTGCTGCTGTATTACGATTGGTTTTCATCCAAGTAGGTGCAGACCAAGGCGTTGCTAATATTTTAATATCTGGGTTTATAAGTATTATTTTTTTTAGTATTGGAATTAAAAATTCTGCATCAGGACCTTCAAGACTAAAGTTTTTCATTTCGGTGTCTCCTGCTACATTATTGTACGAATACACAGAATTACTTAAATCTGAAGCTCCAATACTAATACGAACAATAGTATTAAAGCTCTCCCCATTAGTCGGGTTAAATATTTCGTTTAGTAAATTATCCTGTTTATTGTTACTTAAAGCACTTATAGCTTCTGCACTACCTTGTGTTAAACAGAAACCAAAACCATCCATAGTTTGATAAGTGTTTAACTCGTTTACAGTAATTGTAGCATTAGGTAATTCACCATTATTAAATGCAATAGACATTTGCTCTTGTAAAAGCACTGTTTTGTCGCCCTTAGTTAAATGTACAGCAACATTTTGTGCCATAATGTTTATTGACCCAACTAAAAAAAATAAAATAACTGAACATGACTTCAAATTAATTTTGAATTTATCCGAATTAAAACAACTCTTAATCATTATTTTTTTATTGTGTTTAAATCGGCGTTATACAACTAATATTGCCTGTACGTGTGAGATTGGGATTAACTAATAATAATGTTCTAGTTTTGAAAACATAATAGGCTTTCAGTTTATATCCAAATAAATTTACCACTCGTAAAGTATAAGTTGTCGTTTAGTATAAGGAACTTAGGACAGAGGATAAGTACTGCTTTTCGATTTATTATTAAGGCAAATATAAATATTTTGCTTTTATTATTTTTTGTAAACGCCAAATTTTATATTTGCCGACTTAGCAAAAAAACAAAGACTTTTGAGTTAGCACAAAAGCCTTATGTTTTTTATACATTATTAGCATTTGTTATTGTTTTTCAAGAACTACTGTAAAAGTTCCATCTACAAAAACTAAATTATTTTCATTGTTACGCGTTAATAAGTCAGTTTCTTCACTTTCTGATGTTATCGTATTACCGTCTATTGTAAAAAGAGTTTGTTCTGGTATTCCGTCAAAATCATATTGTAGTGTCAATATATTATCTTCAACTGTAAAAGTTCCAGAACGATCATTAGTAACATCACATCCTATATTTTTCGTTTGCATACCATTAGAGTCCCTTTCAGGTGCTAGAAATGTATATGACACGTTTGAAGTTCCATCTTCGTTCAAAGTAATAAAAAAATTATTGTGGCAATTAGATTCTAGAGCTTGATTTTCAGACTCAGTTCCATCACCGTTAATATCTGTTGCTGGACTCGTATTATATGAAACAAGTTCATATCTTCCAAATATTCTAGTTTCTTTAATTTTAGTCTTTTCATCATCAGATGAGCAAGAGTTTAACGTAATTAGAGACAAACCAAGGATGGTTAAAAAATTAATATTATCGTTTTGGGTTTTTAATAAATGCTAACATGTTTATAAAAGAAATCACTTAGTTCAATTTTCACAAAATACTAATAATATTTCGACGCTATTAGGTTTAAAAAAATTAATTGGAACAATATTACTTCATACTATCCGGTTTATCTTATAGCAAGCCATATTTTTTATGAGATATTAATGATATATTTTTCAATTAAAAAGGCATAATCAGTCTAAAAAATATTAAGCAAAGTAAACTCAATCAGTTTTTGCTATAATTTCGTAAATCCCTGTAATTTTGTTAAACCTGGTTGTTAAATCATTCGTGGTTTTAAAAACATTTTCCAATATATCCTTATTATTTATAACATTTGTTTTGTTAAGTTGAAGCGCACTCCAAATATTTTTGGCTGCATTAAGCTCTTCTTTAATTTCTTTAATACCAATGCCGTGTTCGTTTATAATTAAATTATCCATTACTAAGTTAAACTCATCAAAAACCTTAGACAAAATTTCTTGATATTCAGATTTATTATCTGGAAATAAATGTAGAGCAGTATAGTAAAGACAAATTCTTTGAGACAACATACGTTGCTTACCAGATATATTAATAACCTCAACTAATTGTTCACTATTTTTACTTTGCAATTGCTTTCCATCTTTAAATGCTGCCTCTATATTTAAAACCAAATCATGGCAGACATTTAGTAATTTAGTATTCAATTTTAAAATGTTTTGTGAATTAGTAAGACTATTAGGTGAGACTGCTATTTGTTTAAATTCCACCCAGATTTCTTCTACTTTTTTTAAATGTGCCTTTAATGTTGCATTTTCTGTATTTTCACTTAAAATACCAAATTGCTTTTCAAAAATGAAAATACTCGAATTTAGTTCTGCAAGCATGTCATCAGTATTCATGCCTTTAGTTATTAATAGGTGAGTTTTTGCTATTTTTTGAGACAGCATACGCTGTTTACCAGCCATATTTATTGCTCTACTGTAATCCAAATCACCATAACTATCTGATTGAGAAAACATGCTGGTTACATAAATTAAAGTATAAAATACTAGGTTAATAAGTGTTTTAAATTTCATGGGGTTATATTTTAAAAAATAATATGGTATGCAAAATATCCATAACTACAACTTAAATTATTTGATGTATTAATGAACAAAATTAATTTGCATAGGTTGGTTTGTAATTCATAATTTTTGGCGTTGCATTTCTTGTCTAATCAAAATAGTTCTTTGCTTATTTTTTTGTAGCAAGCAAAGCTTTTATTAGTGGCTGTACTTAAATAAAAAGTTTTATTAAAGGCGGTTTACAAACAAAAAAAATGATTAAAAGAAGTAATAAAACAAATCTAGTTGAAAAGGGGAATTTAAATAATCTCATCAAATTGTAAGTTTACAATTTGATGAGATTATATTTTGTTTAACATAATAATAGTAAGTCACACTTGAAAACTAAATATTCTATATAAAATTTCCTAGACTTTTAAACCTTGGTTTTAATTAATAATTTTTTGCAACCACTTCATAAATACCTGTAATTTTATTAAATCGAGTTGTTAAATCGTTGGTACTATAAAAAACATCTTCCAACTCATGTTTACCGGTTAAAAAGTTATTCTTATCGGATTGGAATTTCTCCCAGAGTTCCATTACAGCTCCAAGTTCTTCTTCAGAGCTTGTAGTGTTATACCCGTTTATTAATAAATAACCAATAACATCGTCAAATTCATTAAAAATATCACTTAACTCCTTTACATATTCAGATTTCTTATCTGGGAATAATGATAAGGCTGTGTAATACAAGCATAACCTTTGCGAAAGCATACGCTGCTTTCCAGACATATTTATAATTTTAACTAATTCTTTGTTATCATTATCAAAAAACCTGCTATCATAATTGGCTTTGGCTTCAATATTTTTAACTAACTCGTCACATGTATTTAATAATCTAGAATTTAATTCCATTATCTGAGCTGAGTTTTTTCTACTAGGCGGTGTGTCTATTAGTTTTTTAAATTTGTACCACAACTTTTCTACATTTTTAATGTAAAGTTTTATTGCAGATGTTTCTGCGTTAGCACTTAAAATTTCTAGTTGTTTGCTAAAAATAAATTTGCTAGAGTTTAGCTCTCTTTTAATTTCATCATCACTAATGCCTTTTGTTAACAGAAGATAGGATTTTGCCATTTTTTGAGACAACATACGCTGCTTTCCTGAAATATTAACAGCCTTAGTATAAGGTATTTTACCATAGCTTTTAGATTGAGATAACATAGTACCTACGCAAAAAAATGCGCAAAGAATGAGGTTAATAGTTTTTTTAGATTTCATGGGGCTGAAGTTTTAATACATTTTATGTAAGTAAATTTACACAATTACATTGTTATATCAAAAAAAATCCTACTTTAAGCAAGGCTAAGGCAGATTAAAACCTAATCTATAATGAGTAATGAAAGGTTTTTTTAAAAAAAAATTTCCCACTAAAATTAGTAAAACGTTTGTGTTTTATTAATTTAATAATTTTACACTGTATTTATCTTTAAATATGTAAAAATTACTTTTTAAAAAAAAATGAAGAATTCACTAAACTTAAACGCTCAAATTTGGGATAAAACAGTTGTAATTAAAAGCCAAATTTTAAGGCATTTGTATTTATTTACCACATTTCAGCTTCATATTATTAAAGAATAGTATAAATAATCTGTAATGTATTAAGTTAGTTATGCTATTAAAGCGTGTAAAAAATTATTTAATTAAGGAATTCTATAAATTTTATTCACAAAGTTTGTATTCCGTTTTCCATAATAGCCATATTAAAATTAAGTACAGTTATGGCGTGAAGCATGTAAGATTTAAAAATTAATAAGGTACTTTTTTATCCATTAGAAAACATTGGGTTAACTATACATTTAAAATAATCATTTAGGCTACTTGCATTATAAGCTTCTACTTTTTTTATCCAAGCATCTACTATCTATTAGCCGGTACAAAACATTTTAGAATTTTTATACTAAAAAAAACCTTATATTAATTACTTAATAAACATTAGTGGCTGTTAAGGTTTAATCTTATAAGCTAGAATGCACTAAAAAATATAACTAGCGCTTTAAATATCCAATATTCCGGGTTAAACCAGCAAACTTAGTACGTTTTACTGCAGACTTTTTAAATACTTTTTTAAAAGTATCTTCGGTAACCTCTTCCCAATCTTTTTTAGTCATAGCAAGCAGTTCGGGGTGTGGGTTAAATAAAGGCTCTGTATGTGGTTTTGAAAACCGATTCCAAGGGCATACATCCTGGCAAACATCGCAACCAAACATCCAATCGTCTAGTTTGCCTTTAAATTCAGATGGCATGTTCTCCTTTAATTCAATTGTAAAATACGATATACATTTACTACCATCTACCACATAGGGTTCTGTTATAGCTTGTGTTGGGCAAGCATCTATACATGCTGTACAGGTACCGCAATGATCTGTAGTAATACCGTCGTACTCCAAATCTAAATCAATAATTAATTCTGCTATAAAATAAAAAGACCCTACTTGTTGGGTTAAAAGATTACTATGCTTACCAATCCAACCTAAACCCGATTTTGCTGCCCACGCCTTGTCTAAAACTGGTGCGGAATCGACAAATGCGCGGCCATGTACGTCGCCAATTTCTTCTTGTATACTTTGTAATAACAGTTTAAGTTTATCTTTTATAACAAAGTGATAATCTGTACCATAAGCATATTTGGATAATTTAAAGCTATCTTTATTTTGTTGCTCTGCCGGAAAATAGTTTAAAAGTAAAGACACCACACTTTTTGAGTCTTCTACTAGTTTTGTGGGATCCAAACGCTTATCAAAATGATTCTCCATATAATGCATCTGGCCATGTGCATTTTTTTTAAGCCATTTTTCTAACCGTGGTGCTTCTGCTTCTAAAAACTGTGCTTTACTAATACCACAGGACAAGAAACCTAAACGTTTAGCTTCATTTTTAATAAATTGACTGTATTTTGTTTTGTTACTAATCACCTCGCTTCAAATCTTAACATTGCATTTTTTGGCTTTAAAGTTATTAATGGCGTAATTTCTATCGTTTCAAACTCCGGATATATTTTAAATTTAGAGACCAGTTCGGTAACGGCAATAATCATTTCTGACATTGCAAAATTATTACCAATACATTTTCTTGGTCCTGCACCGAACGGGAAATATTGAGACGAAAATTTACGACTACCATTGGCAAAACGTTCTGGTAAAAAAGTATTAGGCTGATCCCATAATTTAGGATGACGATGAATTTCATAAACAGAAAACAATAAATTTGAGCCCCCTTTAATAGTCATGCCATCAAAAGTATCCGCCGCTATATTTACACGATCTATAAAATAGGCAGGCGGATATAATCGCATAGACTCCTCAATAACTTGCTGGCACAACTTGGATGCCATAATACGTGACATCACATTTGTAGTTTCTTTTTTAAGTTCGCAAATTTCATTATAAATTTTATCCTGCCACTCTGGATGTAAAGCTAGTAACTGGAAGGTAAATGTTAAGGCATTAGCCGTTGTTTCATGACCCGCTGTAAATAGAATTAAAATTTCATCTAACAGCTGCTTCTCTTCCATGGCTGTTCCATCATCATACTTAGATTCCAATAGCATGTCAAGCAAATCATTCTGCCTACTCTTAGAAGTTCGTCTTTCTACAACAATACGCTTTAAAATACTAAAAGCCTCTTCACTATATGCTAAATGCTTACCTAAAATACCACTGGCTTTAAACCACCAACCTAAATAGGGCTGGCGTAATTCTTTAACCATCATTTGTTGATTAATCTCGGTAATAAACTGTAAACGATTAATATCCTCTTGATTTGCAGCACTACTAAACAACGATTTTACAACCGTTTGGAAAGCCATATCGTTTAATATAGGAAAAACATCGATAACCTTATTGTACTCAATACGCCTATACTCTAATATAATTGCACTTTTTAAGGCATGCAATAAGTACTCCAGTTGTTTTTTATGAAAAGCAGGTTGAATAAGCTTACGCTGTTTACGCCATAGACTACCCTCTGAGGTTAATAAACCTTTACCAACATACTTAGCTAAATCTTTAGTTTGAATTTTAGACTTTTCATAGTTTTTATGATTCTTTTGCAAGGCGTGCTCGATAAAACCAGCATCTCTACAAAAAAAAACGCTTGTATTAAAACCAACCTTTAACTCAAAAATATCGCCAAGATTGTTGAAGTTATTGCGATGAAAAGGTAATGGATTTTTTAAAATTTCTAAAGAGTGCTTTATAAACCTTGTTAAGGAAACAGTAGGTATTTCTTTTAATTTTTCCATAAGTTACCAATTTCATATATTAAAACAAACCACCTTGTGTTGGTCCTTTGGATCTCCCTAAATGCTTATACGCTTGTTCTGTTACTTCTCTACCGCGTGGGGTTCGCATTATAAAACCTTGTTGTATTAAAAAAGGTTCATAAACCTCTTCTATAGTTTCAGGACTCTCGCTAACAGCAGTTGCTATTGTCGAAATTCCAACAGGGCCACCTTTAAACTTGTCAATTATAGTAGTTAAAATTTTGTTATCCATTTCGTCCAAACCATGTGCATCAACATTTAAGGCTTCAAGGGCATACTTTGCAATCTTAATATCTATACTACCGTTGCCCTTAATTTGTGCAAAATCCCTAACACGACGCAACAACGCATTTGCAATTCGAGGTGTACCCCGACTTCTACTTGCAATTTCTATAGCTGCTTCCATAGATATTGGAACACTCAAAATAGTAGCACTTCGCTGCACAATAGTTGTTAATAAATCTGTTTTATAATATTGTAACCTACTTTGAATTCCAAACCGAGCACGCATGGGTGCTGTAAGTAATCCGGAGCGTGTAGTTGCACCAATTAAAGTAAATGGATTAAGATTAATTTGAACAGACCTAGCATTAGGTCCAGATTCAATCATTATATCAATTTTATAATCTTCCATAGCAGAATACAAATACTCCTCCACTATTGGACTTAATCTATGAATTTCATCAATAAATAATACGTCGCGCTCATCAAGGTTAGTAAGTAGCCCTGCAAGATCACCTGGTTTGTCTAAAACAGGCCCTGAGGTAACCTTTATACCAACCTCTAACTCATTGGCTAAAATATGAGCTAAAGTCGTTTTACCTAAACCTGGAGGCCCGTGAAAAAGGGCATGATCAAGCGCCTCTGTTCGCAAATTAGCAGCCTGAACAAAAATCTGTAAGTTTTCCAAAACTTGATCTTGTCCTGTAAAATCGTCAAAGGATAAAGGCCTTAATTTCTTTTCAACATCTAACTCCTCAGGAGAAAAGTTTTCATCGGTAGCATCCAAATTTTCATTCATATAAAAATACCGCGAACGGTGTATTACTATTTACAACTATTAAACTTTATTAATTTATTTCACTAATTACAAAACTTAACAACCTACTTATCGTACAAAAAACAAAACATAAGGCGTAAACTATTATATTCTATAGTATAATACTATTAGATAATATCCTTTACAAAATTATTGTATAAACAAAAGAATAAATAAACCATTCTTTATACCTTATTTAATTAAGTAAACTAGAATTTTTACTTGAATTTTTAGTTTTGATTTATTGAACATAATTCAGATTACTAAACAATAATAGGGCCGTAATATAAAATCTGTTTATTAAACAACATTATAAATACAATAAAGCCTATACCATTGAAACAAATTTATTTTAAACATAATGAAAAGCATAATAATAAGTGAATATTTATCTGTTAATAAAATTAATACTTTGATTCTAACAGTTAAAAACTCTAAGAATTACTAGACTGAACACTACACAGCAAAGATAAATAAAGATGAATTGAAAAAACAAATTGAACATACTAACTGAATTATAAATTCAGAAATGTTAAAACAAAAAAACCCATCTTAGTTAGATGGGTTTTATATAATTTTAATTATTAACTTAATGTTGTAATTCTTCTTCACCTTCCATAAGAGGAACGTTTTGAGGTACAAAATCCTCATCATGCCCAGGCTTACTATAATCATAAGACCAACGGTAAACATGCGGAATAGCACCTGGCCAATTCCCGTGTACATGCTCTACAGGTGTTGTCCATTCCAAGGTTGTAGATTTCCATGGATTCATAACCGCTTTTTTACCATAAAACATACTCACAAAGAAATTATATAAGTAAATAAGCTGAACTAGACCACCAAACAAGGCGAATAAGGTAATAACTACATTCACATTTGCTAAATCATCGAACAAAGGGAAATTGGAATTTGTATAGTAACGTCTTGGTAAACCAGCCATACCAATAAAATGCATAGGGAAAAATACGCCATAAGCACAAATCGCAGTTATCCAAAAGTGAATATAACCCAAATTCTTATTTAACATACGACCAAACATCTTTGGGTACCAATGGTAAATACCAGCAAACATACCATACAAAGCAGAGATACCCATAACTAAATGGAAATGCGCTACAACAAAGTATGTATCATGTACATTAATATCCAAAGCACTATCACCCAAAATAATTCCAGTTAAACCTCCAGTAATAAATGTAGAAACTAAACCTATTGAGAATAGCATTGCTGGATTCATCTGCAAATTACCTTTCCACAAGGTAGTAATAAAATTAAAAGACTTAACAGCAGAAGGTATTGCAATTAATAGCGTTGTAAAAGTAAAAACAGATCCCAGGAATGGATTCATTCCAGAAATAAACATATGATGTCCCCAAACGATAGTAGATAAAAAGGCAATTGCTAGAATAGAAGCTATCATAGCTCTGTATCCAAAAATTGGTTTACGCGAGTTTGTAGCTAAAACCTCAGATGTAATTCCCAAAGCAGGTAATAAAACAATATAAACCTCAGGATGTCCTAAAAACCAAAATAAGTGCTCAAATAATACTGGCGAACCTCCTTGGTAATGCAAGACTTCACCTTGAATAAAAATATCCGAAAGGAAAAAAGATGTTCCAAAACTTCTATCCATGATAAGTAACAAAGCCGCAGAAAGTAATACTGGGAATGAAACTACACCAATAATAGCTGTAACAAAAAATGCCCATATAGTTAAAGGTAATCTCGTCATAGACATTCCCTTAGTTCTTAAATTAATTACCGTAACAATATAATTCAACGAACCAAGCAAAGATGATGCAATAAAGAAAGCCATTGAAACTAACCATAATGTCATACCCATACCAGAGCCACCCTGTGCCATAGGCAATGCGCTTAAAGGCGGGTAAATAGTCCATCCTGCTGCGGCAGGTCCTGCCTCTACAAATAAAGAACCAACCATAATAACACCAGACAAAAAGAATAACCAATAAGAAACCATATTAAGGAATCCAGAAGCCATATCTCGAGCTCCAATTTGAAGTGGAATTAACAAGTTACTGAACGTACCACTTAAACCACCAGTTAGAACAAAAAATACCATAAGTGTACCATGAATGGTAACCAATGCAAGATAGATATCGGCATCCATTACACCATCCGGTGCCCATTTACCTAATAACGCTTCAAAAATTACATTAGGCTCCTCTGGCCATGCTAATTGCATGCGCATCATCATGGACAAAACAACAGCAACCACCCCTAGAATAGTAGCGGTAACCAAATACTGTTTAGCAATCATCTTATGATCCTGACTAAAAATATATTTAGTTATGAAAGTTTCTTTATGATGATGTAATCCGTGATCGTCGTCGTGAGCGTGGTTATCTGCGTGTGCTGACATAATCTTATATCGTATTTAGCTTTTAAATTAATTTAATAAAGAGTTCTTAAATTCCTTTTGTTCGGCAATCCAAGCATCGTACTCTTCTTGAGTTTCAACTATAATATTCATTTGCATGTTGTAGTGAGACCTACCACAAATTTTATTACATAATAGTAAATAATCAAACTCATAACGCTCTAAGGCATCCTCCCCTTTAGCAATTAATGCCTTACTTTTCTCTACCCTTATCTTATTAATTCTGGTAATTTTTTCTTGCATTTGAGGAGTTTCTCGCATCTCCGCCGTTGTAACAGTAGGTGTGAAACCAAATTGTGTTATCATACCTGGAACACAATTCATTTGTGCTCTAAAATGTGGCATGTAAGCAGAATGCAAAACATCCTGAGAACGCATTTTAAACAAAACAGGTCTTCCAACAGGCAAATGTAATTCCGTTGTAATAATATCATCCTGTGCATTAGGATCAGATTCATCTAACCCAAGAATGTTAGCACGATCAATATCTATTAATCTTACATTAGCCTTTCCAAGTGTGTTATCGGCTCCAGCATACCTCGCTTTCCAGTTAAACTGCTGAGCGTACAACTCAACAACCAATGGATCGTCGCTTTCATCAACGCCCATAACAGAAATCCAAGTATTTAAACCATATATTACTAAGCCAGCCAAAACAATTACAGGAATAATAGTCCAAATAGCCTCTAATTTATTATTATCAGCAAAAAACAGGGCCTTTCTACCCTTTTCACCCTTATATTTAAAAGCGAAATAGTGCAGTAAAAACTGTGTAATTGTTTGCACAAAGAAGATCACAAACATAGTGATAATCATAAGATTATCAATAGTAGGTCCATGAGCAGAAGCCGAATTAGACGTAAGCGGCAAGTCACCATATTTTACAAAACAAACTATGGTAATGGCGTAAATGAATACCAAGAAAGCAATCATTAAATAGCCGTTTAATGAGTTATCCTTATCGGTAGCAACTTCAGGCGTTAAGCCTTTTGTCCTGGTCTGCGCCAAATCAAAAATCTTTATCATTTGCCAAATGGCAACTAAAATAAATACTAAAACTATAATTGTTAATAACGTAGTCATCGGTATGGTTCGTCTTTATTTATGTGAAATTAATAATGAAAATCTTCACTCTCTTTTCTAAAAGGATAACCTTTTACAAGCAAAGGTGCTTTTGTTAAAGCGGTAAATACTACAAATATAAATAGACCTGCAAACAACATTACAGAAGCAATTTCAGGAATGCCTATAAACCATCTATCTCCAACCGTGGCCGGCATAATCATATTAAATATATCAATGTAATGACCGGCAAGAATTACAATACCTACCATTACAACAAACCATGACATACGCTTATACTCCGCATTCATCAACATTAGTAATGGAAAAATAAAATTCATTACGACCATACCTAAAAATGGTAGTTTATAATCCTGAAAACGTGATACAAAATAAGTAACTTCTTCAGGTATATTTGAATACCATATTAACATAAACTGTGAAAACCATAGATATGTCCAAAAAATACTTATAGCAAACATAAATTTAGCCACATCATGCAGATGGTTTTCATTTACAAAATCCAAATAATTACGAGACTTTAAATAAACAGTAACCAAAGCAATTACAGTAATACCACTAACAAACATACTAGCAAAAACATACCATCCAAAAAGTGTAGAAAACCAATGTGGATCAACACTCATTATCCAATCCCAAGACATAACAGACTCCGAGTATATAAAAAACACTAAAAAGGCTGCAGCAATGCGAAAAGATTTTTTGAAATTAGAATTATCCTCTGCTGTATCTTGAGCAATTGAGAACTTACGTGCAAAATGACGGTATAAAGCCCATCCTGCTATAAAAATAAGACCCCTGATAGTGAACCAAGTCAAATTTAAATAGTCGGACTTATTAGCTATTATTTCATCATGTGCAACAACATCAGGATCCATCCAAATAAAGATATTATAATGACCCAAAGTTCCGGAAGCCACTGCTATACCAAGCACGATAAGCGCACCTGGCAACAGATATGCAGTAATACCCTCCATGACCCTAAATAATACAGGAGACCATCCTGCCTGTGACGCAATCTGAATAGCATAAAAGGCCAAAGCCCCAAGTGCTATCATCATAAAAAAGAATGCAGCAACATACAATGCCGACCAAGGTCTGTTAGATAATTGGTGTTGTACATGCTCGGCATGAGCATCGGAATGATGTTCTGATACCTCATGTTCTACACCCGAATGTGTGTTTTCACCATGAACTTCTGATCCACTATGCAAATCTGCATCATCGTGCCCACCTCCATGATGTGCCGCTTCATGTGCTAGCATTGTCTTAACATCATCCAAAGATTTATGAGAATTCATAAAGCCATAAACAACGCCTATAGCACCAATAACGATGAGCGCAATAGAAAACATTTTTAATTTATTCGAGAATGTGTACATATCTATATATAAACTTATCTAAACTTCTTACTTTTCTAAATCTGCCTTTAACTTTAAAACGAAAGCAACTACCTGCCAACGTTCCTCTTCATTAAGTTGATTGGCGTAACTACCCATCGAGTTCTTACCATAGTATATCGTGTGATAAATACTCCCTTGATTGATGGCTCTTGCCGCGTCATCATAACTAGGAATTCCTAGAATTTTTTCACGTTGAACCAACTTACCCATACCATTACCCTTAACACCATGACATATGGCGCAATATATGGTGTACAAAGGAGCTCCTTTTTCATAATCAATCTGCAATGAATCCAACGGGCTTTTTAATGTCTCCTTTGCTAATTCATAACCAGCCGTAGAATTCTCAATATCAAAAGGGACATAACCTCTAGGAATAGAACCTTTAGCAGGAAGCTGAGCTTCGACACCATTGGCAAAAGCATCAGATTCCGAATAAGCTTCATAACCCACCGATTCGTACATGTTAGGCATAAATTGGAAATTTGGAGCGGTGTCTTTTTTACAAGAAACCATCAAAATAACCATCGCTATTACTACAATTTTAATTAAGCTTTTCATATCTATATTAATGGGCTTTATCAACTAAATTAATTTCTACTGCTCCTGAATCCCAAAGCAAATTTTCCAATACCTCTTCGTCACCACTAACAGGGATTTCCATAAGGAAATGATCATCTGTCGTTCTTGGATCAGGGTTTTCGGCGTTCTTAAAAGGCCACATTCTACTTCTTAAATAAAACGTTAAAACCATTAAATGAGCCGCAAAAAAGACAGTAAGTTCGAACATTATAGGAACAAAAGCAGGCATATTTTCTATATAACTAAAACTTGGCTTACCACCAATATCCATTGGCCAATCTTCAATCATTATAAAATTCATCATGGTAACCGCAACGGTCAATCCAATCAAACCATAAATAAAAGCAGTGATAGCAAGACGCGTTGGTGCTAAACCCATCGCTTTATCTAAGCCGTGAACCGGAAAAGGGGTATATATTTCTTCAATGTGAAATCTTTCTGCTCTTACCTTTTTAACGGCAGACATTAAAACATCATCATCGGTATAAATAGCGTGAATAACTTTTGAAGCTTCCATTGACTATAATTTATTTAATTAGTTTTTTAGCTTGTCCAGACCAATCATCACGCTCCGCCCTACCTGGGAAAGAACCAGTAATATCATCTAACAAATCATATTCCTTTTTTGTCATCCTACTAACCTGCAAATAGGTATGAATGCCTAAACCGTTAAGAGCAACCTCCATCTTTGGACCGATACCACTAATAATCTTCAAGTCATCCGCCTCCTGAGTAGTAGCATCAAAAGTACCTATACCTCCTAACAAATCATTAAGCTTTTCTGCACTAATCGGTTGCGAAGATGTTATTTTCCTCTCTACCGGATTAGAACTAGATGTCCTTGCATCTGAGCCTGTTCCTGATAGACTTTCACCTCTTTCTCTAATTTTTTTATAACGCTCACCAGAAGACTTTAAAATCGTTTTAACTTCCGCTTGAGCTATAACGGGAAATGTTCTAGCGTACAATAAAAATAGTACAAAGAAAAACCCGATGGTACCAATAAATATACCTATATCCACAAAAGTAGGCGAAAACATTGTCCATGATGATGGCAAATAATCTCTGTGTAATGACGTAACAATGATTACAAAACGTTCGAACCACATTCCAACATTCACAACAAGTGAAATAAAGAAAGAAAACATAATACTCGTTCTAAGCTTTTTAAACCACATAAATTGCGGAGAAAAAACATTGCAACTCATCATTAATAAATATGCCCACCAGTAAGGTCCTGTAGCTCTATTTAAAAATGCATACTGCTCATATTCAACACCAGAGTACCAAGCGATAAATAACTCTGTTATATAAGCCACACCGACAATTGAACCAGTAATCATAATAACGATATTCATCAATTCAATATGTTGTACAGTAATATAATCCTCTAAGTTACATACCTTCCTCATGATGATTAACAAAGTATTCACCATAGCAAAACCAGAAAATACCGCACCAGCAACAAAATAAGGTGGAAAAATCGTTGTATGCCAACCAGGGATAACCGAAGTAGCAAAATCAAAAGATACAATTGTATGTACCGATAGAACCAGAGGTGTTGCTAAACCAGCAAGGACTAAGGAAACTTCCTCAAAACGCTGCCAATCTTTAGCACGACCAGACCATCCAAAACTTAATAACGCATAAATCTTCTTTTGGAAAGGTTTTACAGCTCTATCCCTTAGCATAGCAAAATCCGGAAGTAAACCAGTCCACCAGAAAACTAATGAAACCGATAAGTACGTGGAAATCGCAAATACATCCCATAATAATGGTGAATTAAAATTAACCCATAATGAACCAAACTGATTAGGAATAGGTAATACCCAATAAGCTAACCATGGACGACCCATATGAATTATTGGAAAGAGTCCAGCCTGAACAACCGAAAAGATTGTCATTGCTTCTGCAGAACGGTTAATTGCCATTCTCCATTTCTGACGGAACAATAATAGAACCGCAGATATAAGAGTACCTGCATGTCCGATACCAACCCACCAAACAAAGTTAGTAATATCCCAAGCCCAACCTACAGTTTTGTTTAAACCCCAAGTTCCGATACCCGTTGATACCGTATAAAGTATACACCCAATACCCCACAAAAATGCTACCAATGCGATAGAAAAAACTATCCACCATTGCTTATTTGCTCTTCCTTCAACAGGTCTTGCCACATCCACAGTAACATCGTGGTATGACTTTTCTCCTAAGACTAAAGGTCTTCTAATAGGTGCTTCGTAATGAGACGCCATAAGTTTATTGATTCTTTAATTAATTTTACGCTTCTGTTGTATTTCTAACCTTAGTATGATATTGCACATTAGGTTTTGTGCCCACACTTTCTAATAAATGATACATGCGATCATCCTTTAAAAGTTTTGCAACTTTACTATTTTTATCGTTTACATCTCCAAAAGACATCGCGCCGTTACTACAAGCAGCAGAACATGCCGTTTGGAACTCTCCATCCATAATGACACGACCATCGCGTTTAGCATCCAAGATTGTTTTTTGTGTCTTTTGTATACACATGGAACACTTCTCCATTACACCACGAGATCTTACCGTTACATCAGGATTTACAACCATACGACCCAAATCGTCGTTTAGATGATAATCAAACTCATCATTACCATTATATAAAAACCAGTTGAAACGACGCACTTTATATGGACAGTTATTTGCACAATATCTTGTACCAACACATCTGTTATAAGCCATATGATTTTGCCCCTGACGACTGTGCGTTGTCGCAGCTACAGGACACACCGTCTCACAAGGTGCATGATTACAATGCTGACACATTACAGGCTGAAACACAACCTGAGGATTTGAAGCCGGAGATTCCATTTCTCCTAAAACGCCAATCATATCGAGTCCCTTAGTTTCCTCCTTCTTGATAATATCTTCAGCAAGAGAATCTTCAGAAGAATAATATCTATCAATTCTCAACCAGTGCATATCACGACTACGCCTAACTTCTTCCTTACCTACAACTGGAACATTATTTTCAGCATGACAAGCTATAACACATGCCCCACATCCTGTACAGGCATTCAAATCAATAGAAAGATTAAAATGATGACCAATAGTACGATCAAACTCATCCCATAAATCAACCTCAGGAGAGGTAACCGGTGTTTCCTCATGATTTAAAGAAACAGTAGGAACCTTATTCCAAACATTTCTGTTTGATGTATTAAATATTTCTAGTGTAGTTTCTTTAATGATATCTCCGCGTCCCATTAAAGTATTATGTAATTGCACCGAGGCAAACTCATGCTCTCCAGTAGCTAATTCAACAGAGACGTTTTGGACCGCATTAAAATCGTTATAAAATACATACGCATTTACACCTGTTTTCATTTCCTCTTTTAAACCCAAAGTTTTACCATAACCCAAAGCCAATCCAACAGAACCTTTTGCCTGTCCAGGCTGGATCATTACAGGCACCTTTAAAGATACACCATTTACGGTTACGTTGGCATAGCTACCGTTTAAGGCTCCTGTGGCAACATGTATATTGGACAAACCTAAATTATCCGCATCAACTTTTGAAACAGTTAAATAATTATCCCACGAAGTTCGCGTTAAAGGATCCGGAAATTCCTGCAACCATGGATTATTGGCTTGCTGACCATCGCCCATCCCCACCTTCGTATATAGCGTCAATTCTAGACCCTGTGAAGATGATACTTTAGATAATAGATTAGCAGCAACACCATTAGGTAGCTTAGTCAATTCATTATCTGCTTCAGAAACAACTTCAACATCAGAACCAATATTGCCTACATAAACACCGTCATGTAATGCCTTATTAAAAGAACTTTGACCCAGTATGTTCTCACCCCAAGTATCCTTTATATAATCATGGTAAGTTGAATCATTACCATTCCATTTCAATAATGCTTCCTGAAACTGCCTTGTGTTAAACAAAGGACGTATAGTAGGCTGTGTTAACGCATAATGACCCTTTTTTATTTCCACATCACCCCATGATTCAAGATAATGAGGAGCAGCGGCTAAATATTCCACTAACGTTGAAGTCTCATCTTCCTTCATGGAAAACGCAACTGACAAATCAACTTTCTTTAATCCCTTAATAAAATCTGACGCATTAGGCAGCGTATAAACAGGATTAACCCCACTCATTATAATAGCACCAACATTACCCGCATTCATATCTAAAACAAGTTTAGAAACAGCAGCATCACTACCTTGTCTTGTTTTAATTGGAGCTACGCTATTGAAAGCACCACTTTGAATAAACTCATTTATCTCTAAAACTACAGTTTGCGCATTAACGTCCTGAATACCAGAAACAACAAGTCCCTTAGTTCCTGCCTTCTTAAGTTGGGCCGCCGCACCTTTAAGTGCACTATCTATACCATCGGGCAAAGATCCTGCCACAGAACCACCAACCACATAACTATAAAGCTTTGCTAACGCTACCTTCTGTTGTGTGGGCGTGAGCGGCACTCGTTTATCAGCATTAGCCCCGGTAATAGTCATATTCGACTCAAATTGAATATGCCTAGACATTTTGCCATGCTCTGGTATTCTATTTTTAGAATAGCCAGAGTCAAATCCACCACCCTGCCAATCTCCAAGGAAATCCGCACCAATAGAAACCACAGTCATCGCTTTAGCAAAATCATAATTTGCTAAACCACGTTCGCCATATTTCAATTCATAAGCATCAAGTGCACAAGATTCCGAAATAGAATCATAAACTACATGCCTTACATTACCGTATTTTTCCTTAAATTCCGATATTAACTTAGAAGTAGAGGGACTCGCAAATGTTTGTGTAAATAACACTATGGATTTACCAGAACCAGCAATACTATTTAACCTAGCAGTAGTTTCAGAATCAAAATCATTCCAAGACAATGAATTAGCATTCTTTTTAGGGCTTTGAACCCTTAAACTATCATAAAGTCCTAAAACGGAAGCATTAACCCTAGCATTGGCACTACCCTTAGTAGATGCCATTTTGTTATTTTCAATTTTAATTGGACGACCCTCTCGAGTTTTAACTAAAATACTTGCAAAATCAAAACCATCTGCTATAGTTGTTGCATAATAATTTGCAACACCAGGAATAATTTCCGTTGGCTGAACAACATAAGGTATCGACTTTACCACTGGGCCCTCGCAAGCCGCCAAAGAAGCCGCAGCAGTGCTAAACCCAACATATTTTAAGAAATCACGACGTGTTGTAGAACTTGACTCCAACACTTCCTTATCTCCCAAAAATTTATCAGTAGGAATTTCAGCTACGAACTCATTTTCTTTAAGCGTCTCAACAATAGAGCTATTTTCGTTTAGCTCCTCAACACTTTTCCAGTATTTCTTGTTTGATGACATATAGTTTACTCGTTATTAGATTTTTAAATTTCAAACTAAAACCACTTGGTTCCTAACCTGAAACAATACTATTATTTAATTAATAATGACATTTTCCACATTCTAAACCACCCATTTGAGCAGCAGTCAAATTCTCTACACCGTACTTCTTAGACAATTCATCATGTATTTTAGTATAGTAAGCATTGTCCTTTACATCTACATTTGTCTCTCTATGACAATTAATACACCACCCCATAGTTAAAGGAGAATATTGATACATAATTTCCATTTCCTCTACAGGACCGTGACAAGTTTGACACTCAACACCCGCCACAGTAACATGCTGTGAGTGATTAAAATATGCGAAATCGGGTAAGTTATGTATTCGCACCCACTTGACAGGTTGAGTCTCTCCAGTATACTTTTGCTCGGCATCATCCCAACCAACTGCCTTATACAGCTTTTTAATCTCACCATCATAAAACTCTTTAGAATACTCTGGAGTTGCAGTAGATGGCGACACCTCATAAATTGACTTATGGCAATTCATACAGATGTTCAATGAAGGAATACCTGAATGCTTACTTACTCTGGCAGAAGAGTGGCAATACTTACAATCAATACCATTATCACCCGCATGTATCCTGTGTGAATAATGAATAGGCTGAACAGGTTCGTAACCCTGATCCACTCCAACCTGAGACAGGAATCCATAAACAAAATAAGCACTTGACAACAAAAAGAAAACAGCTACCAAAATCATTAAAAATTGATTTTGAATAAAAGCCTTCCATAATGGCAACCTTTTTTCTCTCTCCTCAGCTAAAATTTCGATACCCTGAACATCCGCAAAACGACGCAAAGTTTTATTAACCAAAAACAAACCTGCAGCCAAAAGCATAAACAAAACTGCCAGCGCACCCAAAATAATATCGTTCGTAGCCCCGCCACTTGACTCCGAAGAAGATTCAATAGCCACTCCTGCTACTGGCGCGGGAGCAACTGCTTTATCTTCCGCAGTGTATGCGAGAACATTATCAATATCCTCATTTGACAACTGAGGAAAAGCAGTCATAGCAGCACCACCATACTCATTGTAAATTTTATTAGCGTATGCATCGCCCGACTTTATAATGCCTGAACTATTTTTAATCCACGCATAAAGCCACTCTCTGCTCAAACCCCCATCCTCATACAACCTAGCCTCTACCTTTCTTAAAGCAGGCCCAGTCATTTTTTTATCTAATTTATGACACGCCGCACAATTGGCATTAAACAATGCCTTTCCTTTCGTTGGATCTCCATCTTGAGCTGAAAGAACCGACGTGAACGCTAATAAAAAAATCAAGAAAGAAACTTGAAAATTTTTGCTTAATAAACGGTGAATCACCTGTCTCATATCATCTGTTATATTAACTTCTAAACTTTGGTATAATTTTTTCATGATATATAACTAAAATACATCTGTAAAACTTCTACAAAAGTAATACTTAAAGTCGATTTTGAAAATGTTAGACAAGTGTAAGTTTGTAATTTAGAGAGATTCTAAATAATATAAAAATCTGTTATTTAACCACAATAATATACCTTTGTAAAGATTATAGATATCATAATTAAATCAACTATTATTTAAAATTACAAACCACTTTAATATCTTATTAACGAATTACTAAAGCATACAAACAACTAAATATGAATTACTTAACCTGTAAAATTACTTATATAGCACTTTTATGCTGTATATTCTGTTGCCATATTGGTTTTTCTCAAACCGGTACAATCGATATTAACCAAGATAAACGCATTAATACTTTATTATCTTTAAAAAAAGAGATTAATAGAGTAGCATTGGTCACTGATAATTACAAAATTCAAGTTTATTCAGGTAACCGAAAAAACGCCAATGAGAAAAAGAAAAAATTTGATGGCCAATTTGATAAATGGAAGTCATCAATACAATACGAAACCCCTAACTTCAAGGTATGGGCTGGCAATTTCAAAACTCGTTTAGAAGCAGACAGAGCTTTAAAGATTATTAAAACTAAATTTGACAATGCATTTATTTTTAAAGCGAAAAATTAATGCTAATTTACAGATGGGATAACTGAGTGATATAAAAAATATTAAGGACCAATCCTACATCTCATACTCATCACCGATTTTTATTTAAATATCAAGTACAACATATATTTTTAACAAGACTACTTATTATATTTTACGCATCTAGCTCGCATAAATACAAACGCGATAAAACGTATTTACTAGGACAAAATAAAAGTAAAAAATTAAACTATATTAAATAAAACACCAATTAAAGCTAATCTTTGGTGTTTATTTACACGTCTAATAATTTGGTGCTTACCAATATGCAAATACCAAAATTAGATTAATAAATCTCCTATCAATAGTGATAGTTCTATTTGCGAAATAAACAGTGTAAACTCAAAGGTATTTGAGGCTTATTTAAAGGGCTTTTCACTTAATAAACCAAGGAAATATAAAATTGTGGTTATTGACAATCCTAAATTTCAGTCTACAAAGAATATTGATGTACCTGATAACATCTACTTATTGAAACTCTCACCATATAATCCAAAACTCAATCCATGCGAGCAAGTATGGCAATACATTAAAAACATATTTAAAAATAGAAGATTTCAAACAATGGATGATATTAAAGACTAACTGCACGATTTCGTAAAAAAAATGAAAAAAGAAACTTTAAAATCAATCACAGGAAATCATAACTATATAAAAGCGTTAATAACGACTCTCTATATTTACACTGGAATTAAAGATATAGAAGGATTGATCTCCTAATGCAGGCGTAAAAATTCCAAAGTGATAAGCTGATGTATATTTTTTAAAAAGTAAAACACTTCTAAGGTTTAGAATTATTGATAATGCACTGTTTAGAATGAGGTTTCGGAGACTCCGCCACTAACAACTATAATTTTATTATAGAATATCGTTTTCCATCTTTCTAAATAACAAAATAAGCCTAAAATAATAGAATTAGGTACCTATAGTATTTTAAGTAAAATTACATATTATAACAACGCATTACATTAATCATATTAATAGAAAACAAAAAGGCAGCTATTTGAAATAGCTGCCTTTTGTATTATAATAATTAAGATTAAATCAAAACTATTTCAGTTTCTTTTTGACTTCAACCTCATGGAAGGCCTCAATAACATCACCTTCTTTTATATCATTAAAATTCTTTATCTGCATACCACAGTCATACCCCTTGGTAACTTCCTTAGCATCATCCTTAAATCGTTTTAAAGATACTAATTCACCTGTATATACTACTACACCATCACGTATTAATCGAATACTAGAACTTCGCATGATTTTTCCGTTAGTAACCATACAACCTGCAATTGTACCAACTTTTGAAACCTTAAACATTTCTCTAATCTCTGCTGTACCTGTAACTTCTTCCTTAAGCTCTGGAGATAACATACCTTCCATTGCATCCTTAAGATCGTTAATGGCATCATAAATAATTGAGTACGTTCTAATGTCGATTTCTTCTTTATCAGCAATCATTCTCGCATTACCAACAGGTCGAACGTTAAATCCAACAATAATGGCATCGGAAGCCGAAGCCAACAATACATCACTTTCTGTTATAGCTCCTACACCTTTATGCAATATATTGACTTGAATTTCCTCAGTAGACAATTTCTGGAATGAATCCGTTAATGCTTCAACAGAACCATCCACATCACCCTTAAGAATGATATTTAGTTCCTGGAAATCTCCAAGTGCTATACGACGACCAATCTCATCAAGCGTGATATGACGTTGCGTTCTTACAGATTGCTCGCGTTGTAACTGTGCTCGTTTTGAGGCTATTTGCTTAGCTTCACGTTCATCAGCAAATACATTAAATTTATCACCTGCTTGTGGCGCACCATCTAGACCTAAAATGGAAACTGGCGTTGAAGGCCCCGCTGTAACTACGTCGTTTCCACGTTCATCATGCATAGCTTTAATTTTACCACTATGCTGGCCCGCTAAAACATAATCTCCAATTTTAAGAGTTCCTGCTTGTACCAATATGGTAGAAACATAACCTCTTCCTTTATCCAGAAAAGCCTCAACAACTGTTCCTACTGCCGGTCTAACTGGGTTAGCCTTCAGCTCTAACAACTCCGCTTCAAGCAACACTTTTTCTAATAACTCATTTACTCCTGTACCTATTTTAGCCGAGATATCATGAGACTGAACTTTTCCTCCCCAATCTTCAACTAAGAGATTCATTTGCGCTAAGCCATCCTTAATTTTTTCAGGGTTTGCAGCAGGTAAATCAATCTTATTAATAGCAAACACTATTGGTACTCCTGCTGCCTGAGCATGAGAAATAGCCTCTTTAGTTTGCGGCATTATATCATCATCTGCAGCAGCTACAATTATAGCGATGTCGGTAACTTGTGCTCCACGTGCCCGCATTGCTGTAAAGGCCTCGTGTCCTGGTGTATCTAAGAACGCAATTTTCTGACCTCCCTCTAGCTCTACGCCATAAGCGCCAATATGCTGCGTAATCCCTCCAGATTCACCTGCGATTACGTTTTCTTGTCTTATGTAATCCAAAAGCGATGTTTTACCATGATCGACATGACCCATAACCGTTACAATAGGCGCTCTAGGCTTCAAATCTTCTGGTTTATCAATAAACTCTTCTATCGAGTCCTCAATATCCGCAGTAACAAACTCCACCTGATAACCAAATTCTTCAGCAACAATGCTTAAAGTTTCTGCATCCAAACGTTGATTCATTGTTACCATCATACCTAAAGACATACAGGCAGATATAATTTGTGTTACTCCAACATCCATCATAGTAGCCATTTCACTAGCTGTAACAAATTCCGTAACCTTAATTATTTTACTTTCTGCTGCTTCAATCTGCTGATCAATTTCGGTCTGCTCTCTATGCTTATCCCTTTTATCTCGTCTATTTTTAGCACCACGACCTCTACTAGATTTACCTTGAAGTTTCTCTAGTGTTTCACGCACTTGCTTTTTAACATCCTCCTCAGTCGGTTCAGCTTTAACAATAGGTCGTCTTGATTGACCAGGTTTACCTCTAAATCTAGAGTCATTGCCTCCGGTTCGAGCACCCCCTCTTGCGCCTGGCGCTGCACCAGCTTTACTAATTCTACGACGCTTAGTTTTATTACCCGCTTTAGCAACCGGCTTTTTATCTTCACGCTTCTTTTTAGGCTTATTAAATTGAGACAAGTCTATTTTATCACCTGCAATTTTGGGACCCGTTAATTTTTTATATTTGGTTTCTACCTTTTCATCTGGCGTAACCAATTCCCCATCAACAATAACTTGTTCAGGAACAGGCTTTTTAACTTGCTTTTCCTCAACAACCGCATTATCTGCTACTTTATCTGTTATTGCTTTTTCTAAGCTAGCGTTACCACCTAATTTAACTTTATCCTTATCCGAATCAGCCTTTGTAACCTCTACATCTGCTGTATTAGCCTTAGATTTAGCTCCTTCATTTTTAGCTGTCTTATCTTTAACAGATAAATTTTTAGATTTCCTTTTAAAATCAAGGTCTATTTTACCAACTTTCTTAGGACCAGAAAGCGCAGCTGTTGCTTTAATAACCTCTTGGTTACGAGCCTTTTCTTCACGTGCCTTTTCTTCACGTGCTTTTTCTTCACGCTCCTTCTGTTCGCGTGCTTTTTGCTCGCGTGCTTTTTCGACAGCCTCCTGAGCTCTCTGTTTAGCTTCTAGCTCCTTTTCACGTTTAATACGTAAATCTTCCTTTTCCTTAAGCTTGGCCTCGTTAACCTTCTGAGACTTTATTTTCTTGTTAGCATCCGTCTGAAATTCATCCGACAGAAGATTATAAGTCTGTTCAGAAATTTTTGTAGTGGGACGCTTCTCAATGTCTACGCCTTTGGTATCTAAAAATTCCACAGCGCGGTCTAGAGAGATATTAAGCTCACGTAATACTTTGTTTAATCTAATTGTTTCAGCCATAGTCGCCTTTAAAATACTCTAAATATCTATTATGTCCAATTATGACATAATATTATGCAAATCTGCAATTTTATTTACTATTCTTCAAATTCTTCTCTAAGAATTCTTATAACATCTTCGATAGTTTCCTGCTCTAAATCTGTTCTTTTAACAAGATCTTTAACCTCTTGTTCTAATATACTTTTAGCAGTATCTAAACCTGCCTTACTAAACTCTTCAATAACCCAGCCCTCAATTTCGTCTTTAAATTCGCGTAATTCAACATCTTCTTCAGCTCCTTCTCTAAACACATCAATCTCAAAACCTGTTAATTGACCTGCTAACCGAATATTATGACCTCCTCTACCAATAGCCTTACTAACCTCTTCAGGTTTAAGTATAACCTCTGCTCGTTTTGTCTCCTCATTTAACTTTATTGAAGTTACTCTGGCAGGACTTAATGCGCGTGTAATAAATAAAGGTAAATTACTGGTATAATTAATTACATCGATATTCTCATTACCTAATTCTCTTACGATACCATGAATTCTAGACCCCTTCATACCAACACAAGCTCCAACAGGATCAATTCTATCATCATACGAATCTACGGCAACTTTAGCCTTTTCTCCTGGGATTCTTACAACATGTTTTATAGTAATTAAACCATCAAAAACTTCAGGTATTTCTTGTTCAAATAATTTCTCCAAAAATTTAGGAGAACTTCTAGACATTATAATCGTAGGCTTAGCGCCTTTAAGCTCAACAGTATCGATAACACCCCTTACATTATCACCTTTTCTAAAAAAATCTGAAGGTATCTGTCTATCCTTAGGTAATACAATTTCATTTCCTTCGTCATCTAAAAGAATGACTGCTCTATGACGTATATGATGAACTTCAGCAGTATATATTTCCCCTACCAAGTCCTTAAAGTGCTTGAAAATAATTGTGTTATCGTGCTCGTGAATTTTAGATATTAGGTTTTGACGTAAAGCCAATATAGCACGTCTTCCTAAATCTATAAGCTTGACTTCTTCAGACACATCTTCACCAACCTCAAAATCTGGCTCAATTTTACGCGCAGCTGTTAATGATATTTCTTGGTTAACTTCCTCAACTTCTCCATCGGCAACAACTACTCTATTTCTCCATATCTCTAAATCACCTTTATCTGGATTTACAATAATATCAAAATTATCATCATCTCCAAATTTCTTTTTTAAAGCACTTCTAAATACATCTTCTAAAATAGCCATTAACGTTACCCTGTCAATTAGCTTATCGTCTTTAAATTCTGAAAAAGATTCAATTAACGCGATATTTTCCATAATTTTTCTTAAAATTTAATCATAACTTTTGCTTCAACAATATTTTCGTAAGGAATATTTATTTCCTTCTGCACTGTAACTTTACCTTTACCAACAGGTTTTGGTTCCCTGACTTTCCATTTTAAGGTTATGGCATCATCAGTAGCATCGGTAAGCACACCTTCAATTTCCTCTAAATTTGTTTTAACGCTAAGCGTCCTATTGATGTTTTTTTTGTATTGACGTTTGTGTGTTAAGGGAGAAGCTGCTCCTGCAGACATAACTTCTAAAGAAAAATCATGTATCTCTCTATCCATATTACTTTCGATAGTCCTACTAACTAACATACAATCTTCTACTAAAAGGCCATGATCTCCATCGATTATTATCTTAATATGATTCTCTGTGTTTATTGAAAAATCAATTAAAAACAAATCATCCCGCTCCAAAAGTGCGTTATCCAATAATTCTTTAACTTGAGTTTTAAACATTTTTAGTATAAAAAGAGGGGACTCAACGTCCCCTCATATTTTTAAATTCGCCTTACAACAGTGCAAATATACAAATAATAATTAATTATTTTAGTAAAATCCTATTATATTTAACAACAACACTATAACGTTTGTTTTAAAATTAAAACGACGCGACCAAATGAATAACAAATATTATAAATTGGAAATAAGTTTTAAATTAAAAACAACCTAAAGTTAAAAAACAAAAAACCCTAACTATTTTATAAGTTAGGGTTTTCTCAAAAGTTGGCCCAATAGGTCTCGAACCTATACTCTTTTGTACCAAAAACAAACGTGTTACCAGTTACACCATAGGCCAAAATATCAATGAGACTGCAAATGTAAAACAAAAAATGCTTCTCGCAAGTTTTTTTCAAAAAAAAATGAAAATATTTTTCAAAAACACTAAAAATCTTTGCCTACACCTTTATTAAGACCGTCTAAATAGTTAGCTATCGTTTGATAATTATTGCTAAATTCGCCGAAGAAAATAAAATTTATATAACAATGGCAGATTTAAACTATAAAAAATGGAATACCATTTTAGGTTGGTTTTCTTTTTTAATAGCATTAATAACGTATACATTAACCGTTGAACCAACTGTAAGTTTTTGGGATGCTGGAGAATACATTCTTACATCGGCCAAACTACAAGTGGGTCACCCTCCAGGAGCTCCTTTATTTCAAATGATGGGCGCTTTCTTTTCCATGTTTGCTTTAGAGCCTTCTCAAATTGGTTTCATGATGAATATGATGAGTGCAATAGCCAGTGCATTTACAATTTTATTTATGTTTTGGACCATTACACTTCTGTTACAAAAACTAGTTCACAGAACTACAGGTAACATAACAACAAATCAATCTTTAGCTATTCTAGGTAGTGGTTTAGTAGGTAGTTTAGCTTTCGCATTTACCGATTCCTTTTGGTTTAATGCTGCCGAAACTGAAGTATATGCCATGGCAACACTTATTATGTCTGTACTATTTTGGCTTGCTTTACGTTGGGAACAAGACATGGACAAGCCTCGTGGTAATCGCTGGTTGATTTTAATTGCGTTTATAATTGGCCTATCCTTTGGTGTTCACTTTATGGGATTATTAACTATTCCTGCTATTGGACTGATATACTATTTTAAAAACTACAAAACAGTAACGATTAAAAGTTTTATTATCGCTAACACGATTTCCATTGGCATACTCCTTTTCGTGTTTAAATTACTAGCACCTAACATATTAAGAATTTTTAGCGTTTTTGAAGTATTTTTTGTCAATACCATTGGTCTACCATTTAATTCAGGCTCTATAATTGCAGGTATAACTTTAGTAGGGAGTATTACGTACGCACTCAAATTTACACGTAAAAAAAATTACGTACACTTAAATACAAGTATCTTGTGTTTAACTTTTGTTATTATTGGGTTTTCTACCTGGCTTATGCTTCCTATTAGAGCAAACGCAAACGTAGTAATTAATGAAAATAATCCATCTAGCGCCAGGGAATTACTAGCATACTACAATCTCGAACAATACCCTGAAACACATTTGTTTTTTGGCCCCCAATTTACAGACCAATATGAATATTTAGATGAAAATAACCCGTATATAGATGATAAGCCAAAATATGAAAAAAACGAAAAACAAGGCAAATACGTTGTTGTTAATGATTGGAAAAACGCAAGACAAAATTACAATGCTAAACACGCTTCTATTTTCCCGCGTATGTGGAGCTCAGACCATGCCGCAAACTATTTGATGTTTTCTGGATTTTTAAATTTCAAGCTAAAACCCAATTACCAAATGAAAAATGAACTGCGCGATGCCGTTTCTAATTTTAAAAACGATGTAGCACGGGGCAATATAGACTATGAAGATTACCACAGTTTTTTGAAGAAATTTAAAGATTATATAGACATTGAAAAACCATCGTTAATTAGTAATATTTCTTATTTATTTGAATACCAACTAGGCTATATGTATTGGCGATATTTTATGTGGAACTTCTCCGGAAGGCAAGATGACATACAAGGCAGATACGACAACCACGGGAATTGGCTATCCGGCATAAAACCTTTAGATAATTGGCACCTAGGCTTACCTCAAGACAATTTACCTAGCGATGTTAAGAATAATAAGGCAAGAAACACTTATTATTTACTCCCCTTAATTCTAGGTCTAGTAGGCCTTTTCTTTTTGTTCAATATAGACAAAAAACTATTTTGGGTAATGCTTGTATTTTTCTTATTTACCGGTATTGCTATACAAGTTTACACCAATGTACGACCGTTTGAGCCGCGCGAGCGCGACTACTCTGTAGTAGGCTCCTTTTATGTATTTGCACTTTGGATTGGTTTTGGAGTTTACGCTATTTATGATAGTATTAAAAAGTATGTACCCAAAACCATGGCAGCACCCCTAGTAACTATTATTTGCTTAATATTGGTTCCTGGAATTTTAGCCGCAAATAACTGGGACGACCACGACAGATCTAATAAATATACCGCCCGAGCTATGGCAAAAATGTATTTAGATTCTTGTGCAGAAAACGCTATACTATTTACCATAGGGGATAATGATACTTTCGCACTTTGGTACGCTCAAGAGATTGAAGGCTACAGAACCGATGTACGCGTTATAAATACCAGTCTATTTCAAACAGACTGGTACATCGACCAAATGAAACGTAAAGCTTACGAAAGCGACCCAATACCTTCCCAACTAACACACGATTTATACAGGTATGGCACAAACGATTACATTATAAGCCAACAAGTTATTCAAGACACCCTTTATGTGAAACAATTTTTAGACTTTGTTGCTAGTAACAATCCAAAGACTAAATACAAATACATACTAGAACAACGTGGCGTAGATTTATCACAAGTAAGAAGCCAAGATGCCAATTCAACCTATCTACCCACACCATATCTACGAATTCCAGTAAACAAAGAGAATGTATTAAAAACCGGCATTGTAAAGCCAGAAGACACTAATAAAATTGTGTCTGAAATAATAATTAATATATCTGGAGGTGCACTTTATAAAAATAGATTGTTAATGCTAGATATAGTTGCAAATAATGAGTGGAAACGTCCTATTTACTTCACTGGCGGTAGTTTTGGTGACGACGATTATATCTGGATGAAAGATTATTTACAACTCGATGGTATGTGCTATAAATTGGTCCCGATTAGCACACCAATAGATCGAGCAAACCCATTTGATATGGGACGTGTAGATAGCGACTTAATGTACAACAAGGTTAAAAATTGGGATTGGGGTAATAGCGGAAGTCCCGACATTTACCATGATGTTGAGACTCGTAAAAATTCTATTAGCTACAGAGGAAACTTAGCACGATTAACAGAACAGCTAATTAATGAAGAAAAACTTGATAAAGCAGAAGAGGTGGCCGATATAGCAATGGCTAATATGCCTGTGGAGTACTTTGGCTACTACACCCTTTTAGAACCCTTTATAAGTGCATATTATGAAGTTAAGAACAAAGAAAAAGCGCAACACCTATTTAAAGCAGTATCTAAAAAATACCAAGAAAACTTAACTTACTATAACAGTTTAAAAATAGATAATCAAGAACGCTTATTTGAAGAGATTTACACCGATATCCAGAGGTATAAAAGTTTAGTAGATGTTTTAGTAAAATATGACATTGACTTTGCTAAAACAGAGGGCGATATTTTTAATAATTACCTAAGATCTTTTAATCATTTTTATGGCGATAACGATAAGGAAGAAGCTAACAGAAAAGATGCAGACCTAACGCCAAGTGGATCCATACAAAGCAGACCCGATAGCCTAAATTAGTAACAAAGCTTAGGAGTTTTGAATATCATACCTATAAAAACACCGGGAATAGTTAAAAAGCTATTCCCGAATTACATTTGGAATATTTCCAAAATTGAAAAGGTAATTTATTTAACCTTTGATGATGGACCAACACCAAATATAACACGCTGGACATTAAATATTTTAAAACAGTATGATGCCAAAGCAACATTTTTTTGTATTGGAAACAATATTGAAAAGCACCCTGATATCTTTAAAGATATTGTAAGCGCTGGACACGCCATTGGAAACCATACACAGAACCATATAAAAGGATGGCGGCATTCTACTAAAAACTATTTGAAGGAGGTAAAAAAGACAAATAGCATTATAAAGTCACAAATTACTGAATCCAATTCTGAAAATTTATGCAGTAAAAATAAGTTTAGCAGAAAACAAACTAAGCTTACAAACAACACTAGCACAAATATTTTAGCCACCTATTTATTTAGGCCACCATATGGCCAAATAAAACCAGCACAAGGCAGGGCGCTAATAGCAAATGGATACAAAATAATTATGTGGGATATACTATCCTTCGATTGGGATATTAATGTACAACCTAAAGACTGCTTACGTAACGTACTATTAAAAACAAAACCGGGTAGTATTCTTGTTTTTCACGATAGTATTAAAGCTTCAAAAAATATGCAATTTATGTTACCTAAAGTGCTGTCCTATTTTAGTGAAAAAGGATACCGCTTTGAGCGTTTATAAATTACATTAAACCCGTTGTGCATTTTAAACAATGCTAATTTTGATATTATTAATTTTTCTATCAAAGATAAATTTGTTGATATATTGAATCACGGTCATTGCTGTAATTTTAGATAATACTCTAGTTTTAAACCCATCAAAAGACTTT
>CALGNX010000020.1 GCA_937958265.1 uncultured Algibacter sp.
ATTCCGAACAGAGCAGTTAAGCCCATTTGCGCCGATGGTACTACGTTAGTGGGAGAGTAGGACGCCGCCTTTTTTAATCCTCAACAGATATCTGTTGAGGATTTTTTTTTGCTCTAAACTTAAATAACTCCAGGTGAATACAAGTGATTTAGTGATCGAGACCAAAAAATGAAAAAAATATTTTGCTTTATTACGTGTGGTTAACTGTTTGGTATTGATAGAAATTAGTGATTGAATACTGGTAATGTTTACCATTCTATTTGATGCTATAAGTTTAAATTTTCAAGAGACTTCTTAATTATTAATATAGATGCCTTTTTAATATAAAAATATGTGAAAAATACTTTAATGGCATATTCCTTTTATATTGTATTAGTTTGATTTATAGAATTTAAGAACTACTGTGTATTTATATAAGTTAATAACTCTTAATAACTCCATTGTAAAAGAGCTATTAAATTTTATATTTTGCATTGCTATTTATAAATTGATTACATGAAAGTCTGTATTGCTGAAAAGCCAAGTGTTGCCCGGGAAATAGCTGCTGTATTGGGAGCTAATAATAAGTGCGATGGTTATTACGAGGGAAATGGCTACGCAGTTACATATACATTTGGTCATTTATGTACTTTGAAAGAACCTGTAGATTATAAGTCTTATTGGAAAAGTTGGGATTTAAATAATTTACCAATGCTTCCTGAGAAGTTTGAAATTAAAGTATCTTCAAACTCCGGTATTAAAAAACAGTTCAATATAGTGAAAAGTTTATTTGATAATGCCTCAGTTGTTATAAATTGTGGTGATGCAGGCCAAGAAGGGGAGCTCATACAACGTTGGGTTATTAATGAAGCTCATTATAAAGGTGAAGTGCAGCGTTTATGGATTTCTTCATTAACTACAGAAGCCATTAAAGAGGGGTTTCAAAATTTAAAACCCTCAAAAGATTACGATAATTTATATTATGCAGGATTTTCTAGGTCTATTGGCGATTGGTTATTAGGTATAAACGCTACACGATTATATACTGTCAAACATGGAGGTTATAAGCAAGTGTTATCTGTTGGGCGAGTACAAACACCAACATTAGCAATGGTTGTAAATCGTTTTAAAGAGATAGAGAATTTTAAACCACAGCCATACTGGGAATTGCAAACACTTTATAGGGAAACATTTTTTAGTTATGAAGAGGGGCGTTTTTTCAAAAAGGAAGATGGGGAAGTTTTAGCAGTTAAAGTGAAAAAAAGTGATTTTGAAATAAAATCGATAACTAAAAAAAAGGGTAGGGAATATGCACCTAAATTGTTTGACTTAACGGGCTTACAAGTGTATTGCAATACTAAATTTGGGTTTTCTGCAGATGAAACATTAAAAATAGTACAAGTTTTGTATGAGCGTAAAGTTGTTACTTACCCAAGGGTAGATACTACTTTTTTACCCAACGATGTTTATCCAAAAGTATCTGGTATTTTAAAAAAATTAACTAATTATGCAACGCTAACCCAACCGCTTTTGGGTAAAAAAATTAAAAAATCAACCAAAGTATTTAATGATAAAAAAGTAACAGACCATCATGCTATAATTCCTACAGGTATGCAAACTAGCTTACAGTACAATCAGCAGCAGGTTTACGATATTATAACTAAACGTTTTATTGCTGTTTTTTATGATGATTGTATGGTTTCAAATACTACAGTTTTGGGTCATGCCGCTAATGTGGTTTTTAAAACTACAGGTAAGGAAATTTTAGAAAAAGGGTGGCGTGTTGTTTTTGAAGATTCGGATAAGAAACAAAAAGAAACAGGTATATTACCAACTTTTATAAAAGGCGAAAATGGGCCGCATGAGCCTTCGTTTTTAGAGAAGGAAACAAAGCCTCCAAATCAATTTACAGAGGCAACCTTGTTACGGGCTATGGAAACTGCTGGTAAACAGGTAGATAATGACGAATTGCGAGATTTAATGAAGGAAAACGGTATTGGACGGCCATCTACCCGAGCGAATATAATAGAAACACTTTTTAGGCGACAATACATAAAACGTAATAAAAAGCAGGTATTACCTACAGAAACAGGAATTCAATTAATAGATACCATTCAAAATGATTTATTAAAATCGGCGGAACTTACGGGTTCTTGGGAAAAGCAATTAAAGGATATAGAAAAAGGTGAATTTACAGCTGGTGCATTTATTAGTAATATGAAGCGCATGGTAGACGCTTTGGTTTACGAGGTAAGAAGCGAAAAACGAGTTAATATCTCTCATGCGACTACATTAGAAAAGCGAGTAGATAAGGTTAAAGCCAAAAATGAAGCAGGTATTACGGCAGAAACTTGTCCGAAATGTAAGAAGGGGCGTATTATAAAAGGTAAAACTGCCTATGGTTGTAGCCAATATAAGTTTGGCTGTGGTTTTGTTATGCCTTTTACTTTTTACAAAAAAAAGATTTCTGAAAAGCAATTTATCAGACTATTAAAAAAAGGATCGACAGTTAACTTAAAGGGCTTTAAAACAGACGCGGGAACCGTAGAAGGTTTAATACGATTGGATAATGAAATTAAACTAAAACTAGAGCCCAAACAAGTTAAAATAAAAACACCATCAAAGGTATTGTTATGTCCTAAATGTAAAAAAGGAAACGTTATTAAAGGTAAAACGGCTTACGGTTGTACAGCTTACAAATTTGGCTGCGATTTTACAGTGTCTTTTGATGTTGTTAGGCAAAAAATTAATGGACAAATACCAACTATAGCACTTGTACATAGTATTTTAAAAGCCTCGGTTTAGAAGCATAAGCATTGTTTTTAAAGGGGTTAATTTGTTTTAATTAAATACAAAAAATATTTTAAGTTTTTTATGGTTTTTAAAGCATCTTTACACAAACATTTTAAAATCTTTAAACCGTTTGGTTATTTAAGTCAGTTTTCTAGTAATGACTCCAAGCAACAGTCTAAAAAATTTCTTGGGAGTTTGTATGATTTCCCTGTGGGTATTATGGCTATTGGGCGTCTGGACGAACCGTCTGAGGGCTTGTTATTATTAACTACAGATGGAAAGGTGAGTGCAGAAATAAATAGCCGAAAGATAGAAAAAGAGTATTATGCCCAGGTTGATGGTATTATTACAAAAACAGCTATAAATCAATTAAAAAATGGTGTAGATATAAGTGTTGATGGAGCTGTTTATTCCACAAAACCTTGTGAGGTGTTTAAATTAAATTCGACTCCTATTTTGCCTCCTCGAGGAAAAAAAATTAGGGACGATAGGCATGGCCCAACATCATGGTTGTCTATCACTTTAAAAGAAGGTAAATTTAGGCAGGTTAGAAAAATGACTTCGGTAGTAGGTTTTCCAACATTACGGTTAGTTCGGGTTCGGGTAGGAATAATGCATATAAATACAATGCAAGCAGGTGATGTAACTGAGGTTGATACTTTTTTTTAGAAATAAACGAAAACTTTTACAGTTATATCTTTTTAATACTAGATGCTATTTTTTAAATTTTAAGTAGTTATTAGTAATGTATAATTCAAAGTGTTTTACGAAATATTAACGTGAAGTGGCACAATTATCAATGCATTGCATTTATAATATTTTTTTTTATTAATGTTTTGTTGATTAGCGTTAGGGATTGTAGTGGAAATCCTTTTTGTGCTTTATCGTAAACCATAGGAAATTAGTGGTTTTTAGTTTATTGTATGTTTTGTAAGCTATACAAATTATTTGGGCACAATAAAGATTGTAACGTAAAGCGCGACCCTTTTCGGGTAACGCCCAAATAATTTTCATTGGCCTTTTGCTGTGGCTTAAAATTTGTTACATTTGGTGGTTATATGAAAGATTTTATAAATAAATTTTATAAAAACCACACCTTAATATATAAGGTTTTACTTTTTATTTGTACTACAATATTGATTGTGCACTTGTTTCCTAAAAGTGGAAAATTTAAGTACAGTTTTGAAAATGGTAAGCCATGGCAGTCTGAAAGTTTACAGGCACCTTTTGATTTTGCAATTAGAAAATCTGATGAAGAGGTTACTGGAGAAAAAGCACAAATTACTGAAAAAGCGATACTTTATTTTAATATTGATAATGCCATACAGGAGCATGTTATGGCTGTATATAAAGATCAATTTAAAGCCACATTTTCTGACACATTACCTCGATTAGTTTCCAAAGAACTCTTTAGTGTGGGGAAAATAATGCTTGATGAGTTATATAGGTATGGTGTATTAACCGAAGATTATAACTATTCTGATGAACGATTAATTGTTATTTTGGATGGTAGGGAGAAGAAAAAAGATGGTATATATTTGAATTTGTTTGAGCAAAATGCCGTTACTACACTTATTGATAAAGTACTTAAAAAACAACGTTTATTAAATTTTAAAACCGATTTTGTTGCACTTTTTTTCGATTTAATACAGCCTAATTTAACACTAGATAAAACATTTACAGATAATGCACTAAAGGATGAGTTAAGTAGGGTTTCCTTTACTAGAGGTAGTGTTGCAAAGGAAACTTTAATAATTTCCAAGGGCGAGGTTGTTGAGGGTAATAAATATCAAATTTTGAAATCCTTACGTGCGGAATACGAATCGCAGGTTTGGAATAAAGCTAACTATAATTGGATTGTTTTTGCTTATACACTTTTGGTGGCTTTAGCTTTACTTATGCTGTTGCTGTTTTTACAAAAATATAGAATGGCTGTTTTTGAGAACAATGCGAAGGTTACTTTTATATTTTTTAATATTGTTTTAATGATTTTTATTAGCACCTTGGTAGTAAATTACAATTCCAAGTACATATATGTGGTGCCTATATGTATTTTACCATTAATTTTTAAAGCTTTTTTTGATGCCCGTTTAGGCTTGTTTGCTCACGTGCTTACAGTACTTTTATTAGGCTTTATTGTACCTAATAGTTATGAGTATGTATTTTTACAAATAATAGCGGGTATTGTTACTATATTAACTGTCTCTGAGCTATATAAACGGGCTAACTTATTTATTTCGGTAGGGCAGATTACGCTTATATACATTATTGCTTATTTTGCTTTTTTTGTAATACATGAGGGGAGTGTTGATGCATTAAAGTGGGAAACATTTATTTGGTTTATTTTATGTGGCTTAGCTACGTTATTTGTACAGCCTTTAATTTATGTTTTTGAAAAAATTTTTGGTCTAGTAAGTGATGTATCACTTTTGGAATTATCTGATACGAACTCGAAATTATTAAAAGAGTTATCTAATAAAGCGCCCGGTACATTTCACCACTCTTTGAATGTGGCAAATTTGGCAGAAGCATCTGCTAACGAAATAGGAGCAAATGCTATGTTAGTTAGAGTAGGAGCGTTGTATCATGATATTGGCAAGATGAAAAATCCAACGTTCTATACAGAAAACCAATCTACAGGTATTAATCCGCACGACGAATTATCTTCTAGAGAGAGTGCTGCAATTATTATAGACCATGTTATTAACGGTATTGAAATTGCAAGAAAAAATAATTTACCAGATAGGGTTATTGATTTTATACGCACCCACCATGGTACAAGTGTTGTTTATTATTTTTATATGCAGGAGAAAAAGGATTATCCGGCGGATGATGTGGATGTTTTAGGTTTTAGTTATCCAGGGCCTAAGCCCTTTAGTAAAGAAACTGCTATTTTAATGATGTGTGATAGTATTGAGGCGGCATCTAAAAGTTTAAAAGAGCCTACATCTAAAAAAATAGAGGCTTTTGTTGAAAAAATTATAAATAAACAAATTAAAGATGATCAATTTTTAAATGCAGATATTACTTTTAAAGAAATTCAAGCTATTAAAAAAGTGCTAAAGCACAAGCTAGCAAACATTTACCATTTGAGAATTGAATATCCTGAATAAAATATTAAAAAAAAACAAAAAATACTTGTGTAGTTTAAGATGAAAGCATAAATTTGCAACCGCATTTAGGATATGCGAAACGTTCATATTTTAATAGTTATTATTTTGGAGAGGTGCCTGAGTGGCCGAAAGGAACGGTTTGCTAAATCGTCGTACCCCAAAAGGGTACCCGGGGTTCGAATCCCCGTCTCTCCGCAATATAGCAAGATCAATTTTAATAGCTTTCTAAGCGCTATTAAAATTGTGGGTAAGTCCAGTATCATGTTATTGCTAACGGATAATTGAAATAATGTATTTCAAGATAGCCAATTCGGGGTGTAGCGTAGCCCGGTTATCGCGCCACGTTTGGGACGTGGAGGCCGCAGGTTCGAATCCTGCCACCCCGACAAAAAAGCCTTGCATATTATGCAGGGCTTTTTTATTTTTAAAATTTTATAGTTGTTTTTTCTTGTAAATAAGTACGGATAAAGTAAAAGCAGCATAAATTACTTTACCTCTTTGGCTTTTCTTTTTTTTTATAAAAATATAAACCGTACCTAATACAATATTTTATATACAGAAAAAGTAGTTGTTTCTCTTATCGGGCGCTGCAAATACAGAAATGTTTAAGTTATAAAATTATTTTTTTGCTTTTCTTATTTAAAGTTAATGTAAATCGTGTTTAAGTTAATGTAATGCTTTGTAAATATTTAGATTTACAAGAATAAAACACAATGCTTTGTTAGGTTGAGTCTAGGGTTTAAAACGTGCAAAACAAAAGTCTATAATTATGTTTGTGTTATATTGAAAAAATTTAGATTTCTCTTATGTAATGTGTTTTATGGGTGTTTAAGGGTTAGGAGGTTTTTTTAATGCCTTATGAATTAACAATACATAGTAATAAATGGTAAAAGAAAAACAGAAGGATAGCTTTAAAATTAAACATTTGCCAACTTTAATTATAGATACTTACAAAGCTTGGAATGCAGACGATCCTTTTAGGTTAAGCGCTGTTGTTGCCTATTATGCTGTGCTTTCGTTACCGGGACTTTTGGTTATTATAATTAATTTAGTAGGTTCGGTTTGGGGTGTAGAAATTGTTCAAGGGCAATTAACAGCTGAGATTTCTCAAGCATTGGGTAGCGATGCAGCAGAATCTATAAAAACGATGATGTTAGAAACTCAAAATGAAGAAAAAAGTACACTGGCTACAATTCTTGGTCTTGGTACTTTAATATTTGGTGCTACTGGTGTTTTTTATCATTTACAATTATCGCTTAATCAAATCTGGAAAATTGTACCAAACAATAATGCTAGTATCACAAAAATGTTGTTGGATAGAACACGTAGCTTTGCATTTATTATTGCAATTGGTTTTTTATTGTTAATTAGTTTTTTAGTGACTACGGCAATTTCAACTTTAAATCTTTATATCAGAAGTATTTTTCCAGATATTATTGTTTACATTGCTTTTGTTCTCGATGTATTAGTTTCTATTGGTATTATAACAGTGCTTTTTGCCTTAATGTTCCGGTATTTGCCGGATTTAAAAATTAAATGGAAAACGGTGTGGTTGGGGGCTTTTATTACTGCTATATTATTTGTTTTTGGTAAATTTCTTTTAGGTTTATATTTTGGAGAAACCAATCCAGGATCTACTTATGGTGCAGCCGGTACTATTGTTTTAGTGTTACTTTGGGTGTCATACTCATGTTTAATTTTATTTTTTGGTGCCGAGTTTACTTATGTTTACGCAAAACGCTATGGATTAGGTATACTTGCAAAGGCTAATAGTAATAAAAACAGTAGTGATAAAGAAAGGTATATTTAGTTTTTTATAACTATAGAGGTATCTTCTGATAGTAGTTACGAAATTATTTGATGTCAATTAAGGTTTTAATGTTCTATTGTTAAGTTGAGCTGTCTTTTGTTTAAATGAATGATAGGTTAAAATGTTTTCTTAGCGCCTTTTTCTTTTAAAGGTAGAAATAGAGGTAACTAATTAAATGTGAAATTTGTAATTTGTGTTGTTATTATTATACGTTAAATTTTTTTAATTGTACTGTAAGCTCTAAATCGCTTTTGTTTTTATATATAAAGACAACTAATAAAATTATTTTTTAATAGGGTGTGGTTTAAAAAAAAGAGCTATTTCTAAAGCTAGAAATGTCCTTTTTTATTTTGAAATAAGAAATAATTTAAGAATATAAAATCCTTTATAACTCTGAGATTTCTTTTTTTAATTCCTCTATTTTTTTTCCAGTTTTCTCTTGTACTTTTCCTAGCATATCATCAAATTGGCCTTCTGTATATTTTAAGTCATCATCTGTTAAATCTCCATATTTTTGCTTTAATTTTCCTTTTATTTGTTTCCAGTTTCCTTCTAATTGATTCAAATTCATAATATTTCTTTTTTAAGTTATGGCTCTAAATTACAATAAATGGTAGTGTTGGTTTAGCTTAAATAAAGTGTAACTTAACGCTATTAATAAAGTTTATTTGGCATTCAAAGTAATAATTAGGAATTAAGTTTTAATTATATGGAAGTTATAAATAGTTTTAGGCACAAATAAGATTCGTTAAAAAGTTTCTAAAAAAGTTAATAATTAATGTTTTTAGGGTATCTATATCAAATATTTAAAAGCATATTTACAGAAAATATTTTTGTTTCAAAAGAGGTTTTAAAGAATATACTGTATAAATTATGGTAAAGTATTTAGTATTTGTTTTATTATTTTATAAAGCGTTAATCTGTTAATTTTCAAAATAGACTAATAATTTTAAGATATGTATCTAACAGTACCAATACGTTTTATGTGCGGCTATATTTCAAAATATAGCATCACATAAAACTATGTTAAGTTTTCTCTTTTTTATTTGGTTAATAAATAATAGAAATTTAACAGAGAATATTAAACCTAAAAAATTAAAGTTATGGGTTTAAGGTTGAAAATTAATGATTGATAAATTAAATTAATATGAAAGTTATTGATGCTAAAATAATTCGGCAAATATTTATATTGCTATTAATAGGCCTTATTGGGGGACTAATATTTATGGAAATGTTACCCTATTTATCTGGTGTTTTAGGTGCTATTATTATGTATGTTTTATTTCGAACTGTAATGATAAAATTAGTAAAACATGGGTGGCATCCTAATTTAGCTGCAGTTGTGTTAATGTTTCTATCTTTTATTGTTATTTTATTACCTGTAGTAGGTATAATATTAATGTTAGGTAGTAAAGTAAGTATGGTGGTTGCTAAGTCTGAAAAAGTAATTAATGTTTTAGAAAAACGCCTTAGTGGTATTGAGCAACGGTTTGGGTACGATATTACTTCTCAAATAGATACGACAGCTATTTCTAGCTGGATTTCCAATAGTTTACAAGGTTTAGCTGGTGGAACTTTTACCACATTTATAAGTATTTCAATAATGTATTTTTTATTATTCTTTATGTTAACCAACCGTAAAAAATTGAAAGACTCGTTATTTCAATATATTCCAATTAGTGAGTCTAGTTTAAAAATTATAGGAGGTGAGACGCGGCAAATGGTTCGGGCTAATGCTTTGGGAATTCCTTTGGTTGCCATAGCACAGGGTATTGTTTCTGTTATTGGGTTTTTTATTTTTGGGGTAGAGAGTCCTTTTTTTTGGGCAGTTTTAGTAACCTTTGGCTCAATGATCCCATTTGTAGGAAGTTTATTGGGGACTATTCCTTTATTTGTTTTAATGCTTTCTAATGGTAATGTTTTTCAAGCCTACGGTATTTTAATTTACGGTATAGTGGTTGTAGGATCTACAGATAATGTTATACGCTTATTTGTACTTCAAAAGTTAGACGATGTACACCCGTTAATTACTCTTATAGGTGTTATTGTTGGCTTGCCTTTATTTGGGTTCGTAGGTCTTATATTTGGTCCTTTAATGGTTAGTTTATTTTTAATTATTATTCGCATTTATAAAAAAGAATACGCTCAAGATGAAGAGGGGATTTTGTAAATTAATTTATAGTTATAAATGTAAAACATGCTTAATAACAGCATGGAAACGTTTAAAGAAAAAAGCTTGCTTATTTTTAGTAATTTATAGGGATTATTTAGGATTAAACAATACTTTATTATTTCCTCCGTTGTTCATTTGTAAATTTAGAATTATTAAAATTTTCATGTTTTGTTAAAATAATTTAGTTTTTATAACTGTTATTTAGTGTAAACGGTTTTTATACGGGTAACATGAACTTTTAAAACTTGCACACACTTAATAATGAGAACATTATTTTCTTAAATACAAGAAAAAATTGCTTTTTCTATTTTTAAACCCTAAAAAAACACTTTTTAACAAATATTTTGTGTTTTTCTTTCGGTATAAGTTAAGTTTGTGATTATTAAGTAAATAACAGTGTGGAGTCGTTTTTTTAATGTACTAGTAAAAACGTGAATACACTAAATAAAAATATATTTTAAACTAAACTTTATAACATGAAAAAAAAATTATTTAGCTTATTAGCGATTGCATTTTGTTTTTCAGTTTCCGCGCAAAAAATACGCGGTACTGTATCTAACAGTCAAGGCAATCCTTTGGAAAATGCATTAGTATGTTTAACAAACAATCCATCTGTTTTCGTAAAGACTGATCGGGATGGTAAGTTTGCCATCAACGGTAATGTTGGCACAAAGCTTAGAGTTGGTGCACTGCGTTACGATACTAAAAAAGCGTTTGTTACTACTTCTGCCAATAATCAAAATATTGTAATGCAAAAAGATCCTTTATTGCAGTCCGATGTATTCCATATTAGTTTTGACCATATACGCAAGGGTGATGGTTATTCAAATGCGGAATTAAGAGATGATTTTAATGTGGCTTATAGTAAAGGTTTTTACTTTCCAAGACAAGAGGAAGATGCTCTTGATAGAGGAGTTGTTTTAGATAGTGATCGTGCTTCCATTGATTATAATGAAAGTCGAGACGAAAATGGTACATCTATAAAAGTACGTTTTCCTGCAGGGGGCATAAAGACAGAATCGTCAGGAGTAGATACACGAATTGATTTGGAGGGTGTTTTTAATAACAATACCTATAAGTCTGAAGATTTATATCTGTCCTATTGGGTTAAATTTAGCGATAATTTTCGTTTTGATCTTTGCGGTGGTAAATTACCTAGTTTAGGTGGGTCTACTTTTAATTCATCTAAAGATAGATGGAAAGGTAGAATTATGTGGCGTAAAGGTGGTAGTATTCAGTTTTATATGGAATTGCCAGATAATAAATTTACCCCTACAAATGATGAGCGTTTTTGGGGTGATTTAGAAGAAGCAGGAGGATCTATATGTGATTTTTCTTATACACCGTATTTATCAACACCAGGATGGCACAATATAGAGTTGCATTACAAGTTTGAGACCCCAGGACGAAACGATGGTTTGTTTGAGGGTTGGGTTGATGGCGAGAATTATAGTATAATGAATGCCTCTGTTTTTAATAATTACAGACCTAATGGAACAAGTCGTGAGGATATTACAATAAACTCTATTTTAATAAGCGCTTTCCTTGGAGGTTCAGATATTCAAGATTATACACCAACTGAAGATACGTATGCTTGGTTTGATGAATTTCGAGTATCTACCGAGCGTATAGATGAATGGGACGATTATCAAGACACAACATTAAGTACAACACAAGTTGAGCGAGTTAAGCCTCTAATAGCTTTCCCAAACCCAAGTAAAAATGGTGTTTTTCAGCTTAGTCAAGGTGAAAAATGGACTGTATTTAACACTTTAGGCCAAGAGATATCTAAAGGTAACGGTGTAAATGTAGATTTAAGTACAGTAAATAAAGGCCTTTATTTTCTTATTATGGAAAATACTACTTTAAAGCTTGTGGTTGAATAAGATTTTGTACTATTTATCTGTGCCCTACTATACCAGATTTATTAACGTTTTTCGTTAAAAAAAATGTACGCTTTATTTGTGTTTTAATTTTAAAAGGAACTAATGCATATTCATTTTTATTGGGACTTAAAAGAAATACTTTTAGGTCTTAATAAAATGATATGAATATAACCTTAAAATATAAATTCAAAAATTTTATGAATTCATTCAAATCACTTTTTTATATATCTTTATTTCTTGTGTACTGTCCAATGTGGGCTCAGGTTGGTATTGGCACAACGACGCCTAATACTACAGCTGTACTCGATATAGCATCAAATAATAGTGGGGTTTTGTTTCCTCGTGTAGCTTTGGCTGCCAGAAACGCAATTACACCAGTAGCAACAGTTCCTGCAACCGGTCTTGTTGTTTACAATACAGCTACGGCAGGTATAGGAATTAATGCAGTTACCCCAGGTTTTTATTATTGGGACACGATCTGGATACGGTTTGGTACGGGTACGGCTACACCGCCACCAGCTGGTTGGCAGCTAAACGGTAATAATGTAATTCCTTCTAATTTTTTAGGGACCACCAATGCTTTACCTATACGCTTTGCTGTAAATAGGATAGAGCGTTTTAGAATAACGGGTAATAATCAATTGGTGCCAAATAATTTAGATAACGAAATTTTAATTGGAAATGCCACTAATGGTGGTGAAAATAGTGTAATTATCGGAGAGTCTGCAGAGGGTAATGCACTCGAAGCTATTGCCATAGGTAATGAGGCTAAAGTGTTTAGTAATTACGGAATCTCTATTGGTGATGAGGCTTCTGTAGGAGCAGCGGGTCAAACAGCGCAATCGGGTATTGCTATTGGCAGACTAACTGAAGCCTTAAATGGGCAGGCTATCGCTTTAGGTAATGATGCTAAGGCTTTAGATAAAAACGCTACGGCTTTAGGTTTTGATGCTATTGCAGATGGAAATGCCACAGCGGTTGGCTTTTCAGCAGAGAGTAGAGGTAATAATAGTGTAGCAGTAGGTTTAAATACGGAAACTAATGGGGCTAATGCTACAGCAATAGGTAGTCTGGCAAAAGCATTTGGTCGTAATGCTACAGCCGTAGGAGAGGGTGCGCAGGCTGCTTTTGATAATTCAACAGCAATTGGTTTCGGTGCAATATCATCTGGCAGAAATAGAATGCGATTAGGTAATGTAAATGTAAACAGAATTGAGGCGCAAGTGGCTATAACTACGCCTTCAGATAGTCGTTTTAAATTTGATGTGGAAGAAAATGTTCCTGGTCTAGAGTTTATAAAAGCATTAAGGCCAGTAACCTATAAATTTAATTTAGAAAAGTTAAGCAAGTTTAAAAATGAGACTGAAACGGCACAAAACACAAACAAAGTGGAAACTGGCTTTATAGCCCAAGAAGTGGAGGCAGCAGCTAAGGCATCGGGTTATGATTTTAGTGGTATAAATAGGCCTGAGAATTTGCAAAAGCATCATTACTCATTAGCTTATGCGCAATTTGTTGTGCCTCTTGTACAAGCTGTTAAAGAGCAACAAAAACAAATTGAAGTTTTACAAAAGGAACGCGCTGAACTTTTAATTTTGAAAAGCGAAGTGGATAAATTAAAATTGATGACTTCTAAATTAAAAATAAACCAATAAGAAGGTTTAAAACTATTTAGTTAATTGAATAAAAAAATGCTCGCCTTTACAGGGTGAGTATTTTAAATTATTATAAAGCTAATTTTTAATTAGCTAATGGTACAGTTGTTTTAATTCTTTTCGCTTTTAAATATTCGCTCGGACTTATATTGTATTTTTCTTTAAAAATTTTCGAGAAGTAACTACGGCTACTAAATCCTACACTATATACAATTTGGGATATGTTGAGTTCTGTAGTGTTTATGTAATCTCTAGCGGCTTCCAAGCGTACGTGTCTTACATATTCGGTAACCGTACGGGCGTATAAAATTTTAAAAGCTTCTTGCAGTTTAGCTTGTGTTAATCCAGATTTTTCAGATAAATAATCCAAAGTATAATCTAGTGCTACATTTTTTAATATCGATTTCGCTATTTTTCTTGCTTTTTTAAGTTCACTTTTAAGTAAATTAGTTTCTATTTTAGTTCCTTGTAAGGCAATATCATGCTGTTGTATGTGCATGGAAAGAATTTGGTAAACCATGCCTTCAATTTTAAGAATCCTAATCATTCCATTTTGCTTCACTTTTCTAAGCTTTCCAATAACATCAGCCATTTTTAAATTGTAGCTCCCAAAATAAGCAAAGGTGTCCTCTTGGTCTTTATCTAAAAATACCTCATAAAGCTTTTTGTTAAGCTGAGCAACGTTGTTAAGCCGCTTTTTTAAATATAATTGCCTGCTAATTTGAATAACATTAATTTCTAGTTTAATATCTTTAGGGAAATAGCCGTAATTATAGCCCCCATCCTTACTCGTAATAATTACCGATTGAAATTGAGCGATGGTTTTATATTCTTTTTGGTATCCAAATTTATGTGAGCAATGCCCGTTTAAACAATAAGTAAAATGAATAGGATTAAAATTTGATGTATCCATTATAAGTGTAATGTCGTCAAAAAATGTAATATCGTATTCTAATAAATTAACACCCCAATCAAAGGTGATAAATCTAATGGACCCTTTAGCTAAAGCGCTATTAACTGTTAAGGTATACTCGCCCCAACGCGACTCAATAGTTCCTCCTATTATGTCACGAATTTGTTTAACAGTGCCTTCGGTATTATTAGCAGTAATATTTATTTCAGTCATAAGGGAAAAGTGTAAAATTAGATGGAAGTAAAATTATAAAAAAAAACACGTATTTGAGTTGAAAGTTGATTTATTAGTAAATTTTTAACTAGACAATTTTTAAACTAAGCTTATAAACAAAAAGCTTATATATTTTACGTGTTTTTGATTATAAAATACAGGGTAAACTCGAAAATATTTGGTGTATTAAATTGTGATGACACATTTCATTTGGGCTATTATTTAATTTGTATTGGTTAAAAAAAGCAGAATTTATTTAAGAGTTTTACAAAAAAAAGAATCATGTGCTATAAAATTTCTAATACAGCTAATAGGCAACTTCTAGAGGATACTTTTAATGCATTTTTTACATTTCCTAAGCTCTATAGAAAAATGCCGGTTATAGATGGTTTGGCAGAGTCTACAGTGCCTGTAATATGTCTGGAGGAAAAACAAGAAATTTCCTTTGCTATTTGGGGGCTTTTGCCTGATAGTTATCAAGACGATTGGCAATATTTTCAGGATATTCACAATACACTAAATTTAAATAAGGAAACCATCTGCGAAGATGAAAAATATAGAAGTGCCTTAAATAATAAGCGTTGCGTGGTTTTAGTTACTGGTTTTTTTACGTATTACCTCCATAACGGCCAATTGTTTCCGTATTATGTCCATTTAAAATCGAAAGCACCTTTTGCGATAGCGGGTATTTATAATGAGTTGGACGATGGTTTTAAAACCTGTTCTTTAGTGGTTTCAAAAGCCAATGCATTTATTCAAAAAATTAATAACTCACATACGTTTATGCCGGTAGTGTTAGATTATGAGCATTATAAGAAATGGTTGAATCCTGAAACTACAGAAAATGAATTGAACACAATAATCGATACAGAAGCTCAATTAAATTTAATCGCCCACCCTATAGCTAAAGAGTTTCATAAATTAGGGGTAGATTACGATTCTGTTCTAGAACCTGTAATTTACAATAATTTACCAAAAACCATGTAGTTTTTAATCTAATGGTAATTTATTGAAATACGCTTTATAAAACCACGGTCTTCATTCATTTAAATGAAATATTCGCTTTAGTATTAATAGTACATTAAAAGCTATATTTTATCAGGAGTATTATTGCATATCATCTCAATAAATAAAATTGTGGGTTGAAAAAAATAACACTTTTTATTTCCATAATTTATTGAGGTAATAACAGATTGATAAGCGTTAATTACCGAGAATCTAAATTGTTAATTTTGTAAAGCAAGCAATGATAAAACGTTTATTATTGCTCAATTTAATTCACTAAATAAACACGAAATATGTTACGTTGGACGATTATATTTATAATTATAGCATTTATAGCAGGAGCACTAGGGTTTGGAGGAATAGCAGGAGGCGCTGCAGATATTGCTAAAATATGCTTCTATATTTTTATAGTGTTATTTGTGTTATCACTTTTAAAAAGTGTTACAAAAAAGTAGGTGTATCAGGTTTGCTTCTCAAAACTACTAAATAAATCGATTTGTTTTAAGTTGATTTAATTATAAAATACTTAGCTTAATAAAACCGCATTATTTTTAGTAAATACTGTTTGAAGCTTGTTAATTAGAACTCTGTAGCAATTATTTTTTTAAGAGAACTCTTTTAGTTAAAAAAATTTGTCAATAACATTTATAATAATTACAAAATCTAAAAGTGTACCAAATACTTAAATTGATATTAACAATAAAAAGGTAAAAGGTACACGCAAAAAAAACAAATTAATCCAAAATCAAATAAAAATGAAAAAATCAGTATATCTATTATTATTCGCAACTTCTATAATTTTTACAAGTTGCAGAGACGAAAAATCGACAGGGGAAAAAGTAGAGGATGCCGTTGAAAATGTTGGCGACGGTATTGAAGATGCAGCGGACGATGTTAGTGATGGCATCAAGGACGCTGCGGATGATGTTGAAGATGCGGTAGATTAGTAACTTAAATTAATAGTTTATAAAAATTTGGGGTTACCGCACTTTGTGTGTGTTACCCTTTTTTTATAAAAGAGTACTAGATAAATAATACTTCAAGGCCAGTTTATTTAGTATTACTATATTTTTTTGAGTTCACTTTTAGTTCGTTTGGATTAATTTTTTATTTGAAGAACCTTTAAATTGTTTAAAATTTGAAAACTATTAGTAACGCGCTGTTTTTTTATGTTTCGATAAATGAATGCGCTATACAAGCTCTGTAAAAATAAAATAACACAAGGGCTGCCAATGCAGATACTTCGTTTTTTTACGAAAAGTAGATCAGTTTCTAGAGGGAGTAAACAATAACTAAAAAAAGTAAATATGTCAATAAAGGGATCCATAATAAAAGGTGCTATTCATTTAAAAGATCAATTAACACCAAAAGTAAATAATATAGAAGCTCAAGAAAGCGTTTTGGAAAATTTATTAAGCATGGCAAAAGATACAGCGTTTGGTAAAACGTATAATTTTGAAGCCCTATTAGCTAGCGAAAATAGAGCAAAAGCTTTTGCAAAACAGATTCCGTATTTTGACTATAATACATTAAAAACCGAATGGTGGGATCGGGTTATAAATGGAGAAGATAATGTAACATGGCCTGGTAACCCGGATTATTTTGCGTTAAGCTCTGGTACAACAGGGAAAAAAAGTAAACGTATTCCTGTAACAAACGCTATGATTGATGCCATTAAAAATGCAGGAATAAAGCAAGTGGAAGCACTCTCTAATTTTAATTTACCAGCATCGTTTTTCGATAAAGATATTATGATGCTTGGCAGCTCCACAGATCTTAACGAGCGTAACGGAAATTTGGAAGGTGAAATTAGCGGTATAACAGCTAGTCGTATCCCTTTTTGGTTTGAAGGTTTTTATAAGCCTGGAAAGGCTATTGCAAAAATTGATGATTGGGATGCGCGCGTGCTGGAAATTGCTAAAAATGCTAAAAATTTTGATATTGGTGCACTAAGTGGTATTCCTTCATGGATTGAGCTTATGCTCGAAAAAGTAATCGCATACAATAAGGTAGATAATATACACGATATTTGGCCTAACTTAAAGGTTTATACTTCTGGAGGTGTTGCTTTTGCACCTTATGAAAAGAGCTTTAATAAACTATTGGCACATCCTATTACGGTTATTGATACCTATTTGGCTTCGGAAGGTTTTATAGCATTCCAAGAGCGACCAGATACAGATGCCATGCGTTTGGTTACCGATAACGGTATTTATTTTGAGTTCGTGCCCTTTTTGCCAGAATATATTAACGAGGATGGTTCCTTAAAGCAAGATGCGCCATCTATAACGCTAGCAGAGGTAGAGTTAAACCAAGACTATGTTTTATTAATTAGTACAGTTTCTGGTGCTTGGCGATACCTTATTGGCGATACTATTGAGTTTACCGATGTGGAGCGCGCAGAAATTAAAATTACTGGCCGTACTAAATTCTTTTTAAACGTTGTAGGTTCTCAACTTTCAGTAAATAAAATGAATGCCGCCTTAGTTAAAATGGAAGAACAATTTAATATTGAAATTCCAGAATTTACATTAGCTGCCGTAAAAATTAATGATGAATTTCATCACCATTGGTACCTAGGAACCACAACGACTGTGAAAGATAAAACGTTAGCAGAAGCGTTAGATGTACTACTACAAGATGCTAATAAAAATTATAAAGTAGCACGCACTAAAGCTTTAAAGGGTGTTAAGGTAACCGCAGTGGCGCCAGAAGTATTTTCAAATTGGAGTGGTGCGCAAAAGAAAAAAGGTGGGCAAGTAAAGATGGAACGCGTAATGAGCGAAGCACGTTTTAAGGATTGGGAAGCTTTTGTGGCTAAGTAAACTTATGATAGCGATTTGGGTTTTAATGTTGTGTTGCTAATTTGAATTCTTTTTTGTCTAGGTTACGAAGAAACAAATTAGCAACAAGCTATTAGTATTTAACGTTAGGAGTTTTTATTTACATATTGCAGAGGTTATCTAAAAAATTAAAAGCCTCTTATTGTTTTGCAAACTTACTTAATTAGTCAATTTCTTAAGCGCTTCCAACTCAATGCCTAACGCGTTAAACATACCTAAAATACTGCTTATTTTAAGCTCTTCCTCACTATATTCCTGTGTGTTAATACTACAGGTAAATTCCCAAAGTTCTAGTACTTCAGTAATAGGTACGCTATAATCGTTATAAGCTTTATTATCAGAGATTAATAAAAGGGAACCGTTAAAATCAATATTATTCATAACGCGCTTATAAACCATACCATCATTTAAAGTAATAAGTACGTAGGTTTTTCCTGTTGTTATTTCACTTCTATTTTCTACAAACCGGCCAATAACAAAAGCGCCATCTTTCATGGGTAACATAGAGTCACCTTTTATAGGGAATGCACGATGTTTACCAGTAGGTAAAAAGGGCAATTTTATTTTTTGAAGTTGCTCAATATATTCGGGATCGTCGTAACCAGATAAATAACCAGCAGAAGCTTTTACGGGAACCACTTCTATCAAGTTCTCATTATCATTATCAACAGTTATTGGAAATAAAACACGTTGGTTATTCAACTCTATAAACGAAAAGTCTTTCGCTTTAGTTAAGTCATTTCTAAGTAATATGTCAATAGGGATTTTAAAATAATCCGACAGTTTTATAAGAAACTCTATAGTTGGTGCAGAGCGGCTTTCTTCGTACGATCCAATACGCGAGCGGCTCACTTTAAGTTCTTCAGAAAGACCTTCTTGAGAAAGCTTTTTTAGGCTTCTTAAATGTTTTATGTTTTTTGATATATAATTCATAATACTACAAATGTAAGCAATAATTACTTAAATATGTAGTTAATTTTGTAAAGTGAAAAAAAATATTCTACATCTAGATTTAGACACTTTTTTTGTGTCTTGCGAGCGACTTATCGATAGCCGATTACAAAAACGCCCATTATTAGTTGGTGGTACAGGCAATAGAGGTGTAGTGGCAGCTTGTAGTTACGAAACGCGTCGTTTTGGAGTATATTCTGGAATGCCCATGCGCATGGCAAAACGCTTATGCCCCGAGGCTGTGATAATACGTGGTAACTCATCTATTTATACTAAACACTCACACTTAGTAACCGAAATTATTAAGGATAAAGTACCCGTTTTTGAGAAAGCAAGTATTGATGAGTTTTATGCTGATTTAAGTGGTATGGATAAGTTTTTTGGAAGTTATAAGTATGCTTCAGAGTTGCGAAGTACCATTATAAAAGAAACAGGATTGCCCATTTCTTTTGGTTTATCGGGTAATAAAATAGTATCCAAAGTAGCTACAGGAGAAGCAAAACCTAATAATCAATTACGTGTAGATCATGGGTTCGAGAAATCATTTTTAGCACCATTATCTATAAAAAAAATACCATCGGTAGGTAATAAAACCTATCAGATTTTAAGAAATTTAGGCATAGATAAAGTAAGTGTGGTGCAACAAATGCCAATGGAAATGATGCGTAGTGTGTTGGGAGCTAATGGAGTTACTATTTGGAAGCGTGCACATGGGCTTGATTCCCCGCCTTTAATACCTTTTCACGAGCGAAAATCAATTTCTATAGAGCGTACTTTTAATAAAGATACTATTGATATGGTTAAATTACGAACCAGCATTTTTGCTATGGCCGAAAATCTCGCGTATCAATTACGAAGGGGCGAAAAATTAGCATCCTGTATTAGTGTTAAGATTAGGTATTCCGATTTTAATACCTATTCCAAACAAGTCAATATTCCTTATACAAGCGCAGATCATGTTATAATTCCAAGAGTGTTAGAGTTGTTTAATAAACTATACCAGAGGCGTTTGTTAATTCGTTTAGTTGGTGTGAAAATAACAAATATGGTTAGTGGTAATTACCAAATTAATTTGTTTGATGATACAGAGGAAATGCTAAGCCTGTATAATGCTTTGGATACTATTCGTAGTCGTTATGGGGTTTTAAGTGTTCAAAAAGCAGCATCTATAGGTGCTAAATCTATAGCAAGTAATCAAAACCCTTTTAATGGTGAGCCGCCTATAATTTTAGCACACCGAAAACAATAATGTATCTTAATTGTCATTCATATTATGCGTTACGTTACGGCACATTTTCCGAAGTAGATTTGCTAAAACTTGCTAAAGAAAAAGGCGTTACCACATTAGCGCTAACCGATATTAATAATACATCGGCTTGCCTAAATTTTATTCGAAAATCGCAAGAATTTAAAATTAAACCCATCATAGGTATCGATTTTAGAAACGGTGCCAAGCAACTATACGTGGGTTTAGCAAGAAATAATGCGGGTTTTCAAGCATTAAATGTGTTTTTGTCACAGTACAGGCACCATAAAAAATCGCTTCCAGAACTAGCACCTGTTTTAAATCACGTTTACATTATCTACCCCTTGGAGTGTGTTATGCAATTGGAGAAAAAAGAATTTAAGGCGCATGAGTATATAGGTGTTTCTATTGAGGATCTTAAAAAGCTACCATTTTCAAGTTATAAGTCCTACACCAATAAGTTAGTTATTCAGCAGCAAGTTACCGTGCGTAACAAACGTGATTTTAATGCACACCGTTTATTGCGAGCTATTGATAATAATACGCTGCTAAGTAAGCTTCAAAAAACAGAAGAGTGTCGTGAAAACGATCAAATGATTTCTCAGGATCGGTTAATAAAGCTGTATTCCGAATATCCTTTCATTATTTCAAACACAAAAAGAATATTGGACGATTGCCAAATCGATTTCACTTTCGGAAAGGCTCGTGTATCTCAAAACCAAAGCCTGTATTTAAACTCTGAAGAAGAAGATTATAAATTTTTAGTAAAACTTTGTAAAGACCATTTGCATAAGCGTTATAGCAAACCAAATGTTAAAGTAAAAACACGGTTAGAGGTCGAGTTAAAAACCATTAGACAGATGCGTTTTGTGTCTTACTTTTTAATTAATTACGACATTATTTCCTACTCAAAAAAAATGGGCTATGTACACGTAGGGCGGGGTAGTGGAGCCAATAGTATTGTAGCGTATATTATAGGTATTACAAATGTAGACCCTATAGAGTTAGATTTGTATTTTGAGCGTTTTATAAACCCCTTTAGAGTCTCGCCGCCAGATTTTGATATCGATTTCTCTTGGAAGGAGCGAGAGGATGTTACCAATTATATATTTAAACGCTTCAAACACGTGTCGTTATTAGCAACCTATAGCACTTTTAAATACCGTGCGGTTGTTCGGGAATTAGGAAAGGTATTTGGCTTGCCTAAAGAAGATATAGATAAATTAAGCGCAGGAAAATATAAAACGACAAGTCTAGACGAGATATCGCAACTTGTTTTAAAATATGGAGAACTTATAAAAGGCTTCCCAAACCATTTAAGTGTACATTCCTGTGGTGTTTTAATTTTAGATAAACCCATACATTACTATTCCGCCACAGATTTACCTCCAAAAGGTTTCCCAACCGTACAGTTTGATATGATGATTGCCGAGGATGTTGGCATTTTTAAATTTGATATTTTAGGGCAGCGCGGTTTAGCAAAAATTAAAGATACTATTGATATTGTAAAATATAACAGGCCAGAATTACCGCCAATAGATATTAATCAAATTGAACGTTTTAAAAACGATCCTAATATTAATAACCTTTTAAAACAAGGTAAAGCAATTGGGGCGTATTATGTAGAGTCGCCTGCCATGCGTGGTTTAATGCAGAAATTGCAAACACAAGATTATATTGGTTTAGTTGCAGCTAGCTCTATTATAAGACCTGGTGTTTCTGGTTCCGGAATGAAAAAGGAATTTATAATAAGGCTGCGTTACCCCGAAAAACGAAAAGAAGCAAACCCCATTCTTTTAGAAATTATGCCAGAGACTTACGGTATTATGGTATACCAAGAAGATGTGCTTAAGGTAGCCAATAAATTTGCAGGATTAAATTTGGGAGAAGCCGATGTATTACGAAGGGGCATGAGTGGTAAATTTAGGTCGCTGGCAGAGTTTACAGCCGTTGAAGAAAAATTTATAAATAATTGCAGAGCAAAAGGTTACTCAGATACTTTAATATTCGAGGTTTGGAATCAAATTAAAAGTTTTGCAGGTTATGCGTTTGCAAAAGGGCACTCCGCATCTTACGCGGTGGAAAGTTACCAGAGTTTGTACCTAAAGTGTTATTTCCCTTTGGAATTTATGGTAGCAGTATTAAATAATGGTGGCGGTTTTTATAGTACAGAACATTACATACACGAAGCAAAAATGTGTGGTGGTATTATCGAAGCACCATGTATAAACAAAAGTGAGCACCATAATATTATAAGGGGTAAAACTATTTACTTAGGTTTTGGCTATTTAAAAAGCTTGGAAATTTTAACCGTAAAACGCCTTTTAACAGAAAGGCAGTTTAACGGCGTATTTAAATCGCTAGACGATTTTATAGATAGGGTTATTATTTCCATCGAGCAATTAACTATTCTTATTAGAATAAACGCCTTTAAGTTTACAAAACAACCCAAAACAGAACTTATGTGGCAAGCTATTTTTAAATTAAATGCAAATAAAAGTAAAACCACACAATCCAAATTATTTATACCAAAACATAAGCAATTTAAGTTGCCAAGTTTAAAAACAACATGGATTGAAGATGCTTACGACCAAATGGAATTACTCGGTTTTCCTTTGTTTAATTATTTCGATTTATTAGATGAAACTTTACACGAAAGTATAAGCGCTAAGAATATGCCTAAATATGTAAATAAAACGGTATGGCTTTACGGCACACTAGTAAATACCAGATTCCATAAAGGCTCTAACGGAAAAAGAATGCGGTTTTGCACATTTATAGATCAGGCAGGCCATTATTTCGATACCGTACACTTTTCAGCGGTAGTGGATAAGTTTCCTGTAAACGGTTTAGGTGTTTATGCTTGTTTTGGTAAAATTACCGAAGCGTTTAATTTTTGCTCTGTTGAAATTCAATGGAGTAAGAAATTATCTTTATTGCCAGACCCAAGAGGTTTAAATTAAAATATTAAATACAACTCAAGTATATTAAAAAAACAAAACCCCATAAACATAATGTTTACAGGGTTTTTGCGGAGAATGAGGGATTCGAACCCCCGGAGGTGTGACCCTCAACAGTTTTCAAGACTGCCGCATTCGACCACTCTGCCAATTCTCCTAGAGTGCCATATAAAGCGGTGTGCTTCATTGCGGGTGCAAATATAAAATGTTTTTCCTTTTAATCAAATAAAAATATATTTTTTTTTAAAATAAATTTTCAAAAAGGCTAAATATGGATAATTTATGCAGCAATACTTTAAAAAGAAATTTTCAAACCTTATTTTTGTATAAGAAAACACTTAGGATGGATACAATAAAACAGCTAGAATGGCGATACGCAACAAAAAAATTTGATGCTACTAAAAAACTAACTCAAGCTAAGCTAAATATATTAACACAAGCATTTAACCTTACAGCCACGTCTTTCGGTTTACAAACTATAAAGCTTGTAATTATCCAAGATAAAAAAATAAGAGAACAACTAGTAAGCGCATCTTACAACCAAAAACAAGTGCTAGAAGCTTCGCATTTATTTGTAATTTGCATACAAAACGATATTTTGGAAAGCGATGTAACCAATTATTACAATAATATAAAAAATATACGCAAAACATCAGAAAAAATATTACAGCCTTTCAGAGATAATTTAATAAAAAGTATGCAAAGCAAAACAGTCGCAGAGCGCCAACAATGGTCAAAAAACCAAGCCTATATAGCGCTAGGTAATTTAATGGCGGTTTGCGCTATGGAATCTGTAGATGCTTGCCCTATGGAAGGTTTTGTACCAACCACGTATAACGAATTACTTAAATTAAACGATAAAGGCCTACAAGCCGTATTACTACTTCCCGTAGGATATCGTGCTGAAGACGATATGTTTTCAACATTAAAAAAAGTTAGAAAACCCTTGGGCGAAGCTGTAATAACATTATAAACTATTTGGGCGTTACCCAAAAGGGTCGGGCTATACGTTACAAGTCCTCGCACCTCCAAAAGTCGGGCTGTGGGCTTTACACTACTATCCCTAACGCAAAACTAATGTGGCAACACACCCCTAAATACAATTAGAATATGCCAGGATTTGAATTATTTGGAGATTTAGAAAGAAAAGAAGTAAACGACGTGCTAGATAATGGCGTACTTATGCGCTATGGTTTCGATGGTATGCGAAAAGGCCATTGGAAAGCTAAAGCACTAGAATCAGAGCTGCAAACAACCTTTAGTGTAAACCATGTACAGCTGGTTTCTAGCGGTACAGCAGCAGTATCTGTGGCTTTAGCTTCTGCAGGAGTAGGTGCAGGCGATGAGGTTATTATGCCAACATTTACTTTTGTAGCCAGTTTTGAAGCTATTATGATGCTAGGCGCTATCCCCATTTTAGTAGACGTAGATGATACGTTATGCCTAAACCCAGAAGCCGTAGAAAAAGCCATAACGCCAAAAACAAAAGCTATTATGGTCGTGCAAATGTGTGGTAGTATGGGTAATATGGATGCTTTACAAAGTATTGCAACTAAGCATAAGCTTATTTTAATGGAAGACGCTTGCCAAGCAACAGGAGGTAGTTATAAGGGTAAGCCATTAGGTAGCGTTGGCGATTTAGGTTGTTTTTCTTTCGATTTTGTAAAAACCATAACCTGTGGTGAAGGCGGCGCAGTAATAACAAATAACGAAAATTTTTATAAAAACGCCGATCAGTTTAGCGATCATGGTCATGACCATGTAGGAAGCGACAGGGGTGCAGAAACGCATCCATATATAGGTTATAATTTTAGGATTTCAGAATTAAATGCTGCAGTAGGTTTAGCTCAAGTAAGGCGTTTGCCAGAGTTTTTAAACATTCAAAAAAAACACTTTAATATACTAAGAGAGGCCTTAATCGGAATTCCGGAAGTAACCTTCAGGACAGTGCCAGAAGGCGGTGTGGAAAGTTGCTCGTTCTTAAACTTTTTTCTGCCAGATTTAGAACTTTCAACAAAAGTTTCTAATGCATTTAAAGAAAACGGTATTGATGTATGTTGGAATTATTATAATAATAACTGGCATTATATTAGAGCATGGCACCATTTAAAAGATATGAAATCCCTTTTTCCAATTTCACAGGAAGTAAAAGAAGGTTTAGCGTATTTAAAAACCAAGGATTTTTCAATGTCAGATCATTATATAGGCAGAAATATTTCTTGTTTAATAAAACTGTCTTGGACTGAAGATGAGGTTAAAGAGCGCGCACAAAAAATGGCAACTATTATAAAGCAAGTTTGTGCACCAAAGGTAGTAAGCTAATAAAATAAAGTTTTAGAGTGAAAAAATACTACATTTTAAATTGTAGTATTTTTTTTTGCTTTAAAATAAGCTAATAAAGTTTTAGTTTTTAAGGGCTTTACGGTTAAAATTTTTTGAATCAAATTAATGAATAGTAATTCATTAATTTGATTCAAAAATAAAGAAAACAATACCCTACCACTTAGTGGTGGTTCTAACAAAATTAGTTCTAGGGTATTAAGTTGTTGCTCAAACTATAGTTATTTGCATACTTAGCATAAAAAGATAACACCACAAGTGTTATATAGTGCGTTTTAAATTTATTAATAGGTAACATAATCTGTAATTTCTAAACCATAACCAACTAAACCGACGCGTTTAGTGTGCGCTGTGTTTGAAATTAAACGTAGTTTACGTATATTTAAATCATGTAAAATTTGCGCACCAATACCAAAGTCTCGCGAATCCATATTAATTTTTGGTGCCTTAGCAACAGTGTTTTTAGTTTGATGTTCTTTTATAAAAGATAATCTACTTAAAATATTCATAGATTGCACCTCTTGGTTAATAAATAATATAGCACCTTTACCAGCATCGTTTATTATCTTAAACATATTATCCAGCTGTTTGTCTGCATTATTGGTAAGTGTACCTAAAATATCATTGTTTATTAAAGTTGAGTTAATGCGGGTAAGCACATCCTCATCAGTAGACCATTGGCCTTTAGTTAAAGCGATATGTATTTGGTTATTTGTGGTTTGCTTATAAGCCCGTAATCTGAAATTACCAAAACGGGTTTCAATTTCAAAGTCTTCTTTTTTATTAATTAAAGAATCGTGTTGCATTCTGTATGCCACTAAGTCTTCAATTGAAACAATTTTTAAATCTAATTTTTTAGCAACTTTTATAAGCTGAGGTAAGCGCGCCATAGAGCCATCATCGTTCATAATTTCAACAATAACACCAGCAGGATTTAAGCCTGCTAATCTTGCAAAATCAATAGCTGCTTCTGTATGGCCTGTGCGTCGTAAAACACCACCTTCTTTAGCAACTAAAGGGAAAATATGCCCTGGTCGTGCCAATTCAAAAGGCTTAGTTTCTTTATTTGTTAATGCTTGTACTGTTTTGGCTCTATCACTAGCTGAAATACCCGTGGTTACACCATGCCCTCTTAAATCTACAGAAACGGTAAATGCTGTTTCCATGGGGTCTGTATTGTTGCGTACCATCATACTTAATTCAAGTTCTGTACACCTGTTTTCTGTTAATGGAGCGCAAATAAGACCTCTGCCGTGGGTAGCCATAAAGTTTATCATTTCAGGAGTAGCCTTATCGGCAGCAGCTAAAAAGTCGCCTTCATTTTCTCGATTTTCATCATCAACAACAATAATAACTTTTCCGTTTCTTATATCGTCAATAGCCTCGTGTATAGTATTAAGTTTAAACGTTGATTTTGGTGTTTGCGTCATGATAAGAATACTAATTTATATTTTGTAATACGTTGTAAGTTGATTACTAATTATTTTTTTATGAGATATGGGCAATTAAGCGCAATGCTTATTACCATTTCTTTGTTTTATTGAAATTTAGGCTATTTATAAATCTATAACATAGCATTATTTTAATGCGTTTAAGTAACTTAATTTTAAGTCCTGCTTTATTTTTTGATTTAATAGGGGGTACGCTATAAAGTAAAAAGGTATTCCTAATATTAAAACAAATATTTGAGGTTTAGCCTTTAGTTTGTTTATTTTTTTATAAAATTGAAACATGTTTACAATCGATTTTATAAAATAGATTAGAAACAGAACAAAAGAAATAATACTTAATTGCATAGAGGCTAAAGCAAGTGGTAGTGCTTTGTTATTTTTTAAAACGAAAAATAAGATGAATAAAATAATAGCAATACTATATAGTGTTATGCTAAATTTAGAATGGTCACTATAATTAGTCTTTATAGTTTCGGTAGTATCGAGATCATCACTAATTTGGATGCCACGAGATTTTAAATCTTCAAATGTAATACCTTTGGATATTAAAAGTTTTATAGCTTCAAATTTAGTGCTTTCATCATGGCCTAAAGTATCGTGGTTTTTTACAACGTTAATAAGTTCGTCGTCATTATAGGCTAATAAAAATTTATAGGCCCCACGTTGTTTTATATTTTTAAATTTTAAAAGTGCTTTAAGAGGTTCGAACATGTCTCCAAATTCAAATATATTACGATCTGCTGTAGCGCGACTAGTTAAAAATATGCCAAGCGGAAGTACAATTAAAGTTGAAAACCATGGTGCTATAATGGCGTTGAAATCGCCACTTTTCGCACTGTTTATTGCGAAAATTCCAATAAAGTGGTAGGTTAAAAATAGTAATATAGCTATAACCATAGGTAAGCCAATACCGCCTTTTTTTATTAAAGCACCCAGTGGTGCCCCCACAAAAAATAAAATAACACAAGCAAAACCTAGAGCAAATTTTTCGTGTAATGAAATAAAATGCCTGTTAAGGTATGCCCTAGAGTATTTCATAGTTTTCTCCTTAGATGTTATAAGTTTTCTTGAACTTATTATCGATTTTGATGCGGTTTCAACTAATGCTAATTTTTGTTCGGTATCAAAAAGTGCTAAAATCGAGCCTGTGTAAGTGGAGTCTTTAATAGTTTGGTTCGGTATTGTGGTGTTTTGATTGATTCCTGACCTTAAACTTAAGTTTTTTGCAAATATTTTATTTGCATTATTATACTTAATAATCAAAGAATCAATGGATTTGTCTAAGCCTGCTACATCCAACATGTTGTATTTGTTGGTCTGAGATTGCTCATCAAAATCAACATCGTTCATGTTTGATAAATCGATATTAATTATTTTTTTTTCGAAAGAACTTTTAGCAAATGGTTTTTGGTTTAAATCCTTTCGTTTTCTGCTTTCTCCTGGGTTTTCCTTATATATATTCCCATCCAACAAAATAAGTTTTATTACGTCAGACTTTTCATTACTAACAAATTCACCAGTTTTAGATTTAATTACAGTAGTGTTTGTACGGTTATCATCTCCTTTTATGTGTATTGTAACATCTTCCAAATATTGTCCTGTTTCTCCACTTTTTTTCTCTACTTTTATATTGTAGTTAGTGCCTTCTATTTCATTAAATTGTCCTTCAGCAATAGCCATACTAGGTTTTACTTTGGCTATATTTCGTCTTAGGTTGTATGAATTTAGTTCGGCCCATGGAATAATATTATTCGAAAAAAAGAACGTAAGAATACCTAAACTAATAATAAATAAGCTTAAGCCCGACATAGCACGTTGTAATGAAATTCCTGTTGATTTCATCGCAGCAAACTCGTAATTTTCTGCAAAGCTTCCAAATACCATTATAGAAGATAGTAATATGGTAAGTGGTAGTACTAATGGCATAAGTTTGGGCATAAAATAAGCTAAAAACTTAAGTATAACCACGATATCTAGGTCTTTACCAGCGAGTTCTTTTATGTAAAGCCAAATAGTTTGTAAAACAAAAATCAGCATGAGTATAATAAACACGCTGAAAAAAGTTTTAAGGTATGTCGTTAATATGTAACGGTCTAGTATTTTCAAGAGGAGTCTAATCTAAATTATTGATGTAATATGCTTTGTATTTATTAGCATCAAAGGTAAATAAGGTTTTTGATAAAGGTGCGTTTGTTTTAAAAGAATTAACAGTGAGTGTTGTTTTTGTTCCGTTTATCCCTGTTTGTATTAAATTGTAAATATGTTTGGTTTGTGCATCTATACCTAAAAGCATTTGTTTAATTTCAGAATTTGAATCTATTGGTATGAGTTTTACATACTGTATTTTTCTGCCTTTTATGTTCTGTTCAATATCCATTTTATAGGTATGTCCATCCTCATAAAATGATAGCATTTTGCTTGGAGTAATGGCGTCGCTATCAGTCTCAATGTTTGATGAGATAGTGACCTCTTCATCTTCTGTACTTATGGTATACATTTTTTCACCATCGAAAAGCCTAGTAATACCAAGTATATTTAATCTGTACTTATCACCTTGCATAACAACATCGCCTCGTGTTTCTTGTTTTATATGTTCTGCAAGATTTTCAAGTGTATATTTAAAATCTAACGAAATATTGTCGTAGCTTCTAACTTTTGCGGAAACTTGGTCGAGTAATGCTTTTGCTTTGTTTTGAGAGAATGAGCTTATAGAGACAATTGTAAATATTATAGTTAAGAATTTTTTCATTGAAAGTTTGGTTTTAATTTCGGTTTTACGCTATCTAAATATTTTTATATTTCGTTTTCTAAATGTTTATCCAAGGCTGCTAAATCGGTAACTAAAACTTGCCTAGCCTTACTACCTTCAAATTGGCCAACTATACCTGCGGCTTCTAACTGGTCTATAATTCTACCAGCTCTATTGTAACCTAATTTTAATTTGCGTTGTAGTAATGAAGCAGATCCTTGCTGTGCAGTAACTATAACTATGGCGGCATCTTTGAATAGTTTATCCCTATCGGATATATCTATATCAATACCCGTGCCACTTTCTTCGCCAACATACTCTGGTAATAAATAAGCATCTGGATAGGCTTTTTGTCCGCCAATAAAATCGACAATTTTTTCAACTTCTGGAGTGTCTACAAAGGCACATTGAATTCTTATTACATCGTTACCTTGGGTGTATAGCATATCACCACGACCAATAAGTTGGTCTGCACCACCGGTATCTAAAATAGTACGGGAGTCTATTTTGCTGGATACCCTAAAGGCTATACGAGCTGGGAAATTGGCTTTTATTATACCGGTAATTACATTAACAGATGGCCTCTGGGTTGCAATTATTAAGTGAATACCAATAGCACGTGCTAATTGAGCTAAACGCGCAACAGGTGTTTCTACCTCTTTACCAGCCGTCATTATTAAATCGGCAAATTCATCAACTACTAAGACTATATATGGTAAGAATTGGTGCCCATCATTAGGGTTTAATTTACGGTCTTTAAATTTTTTATTGTATTCGGCTATATTTCTACATAGTGCATTCTTTAGCATTTCGTAGCGGTTATCCATTTCAATACACAAGGAGTTTAAGGTGTTAATAACCTTGGTGTTGTCTGTAATTATAGCTTCTGCCTCGTCTGGTAGTTTTGCTAAATAATGACGCTCTATTTTATTGAATAATGTTAATTCTACCTTTTTAGGATCTACCAATACAAATTTAACTTCGGCAGGGTGTTTTTTATAAAGTAAAGATGTTAGTACAGCATTTAAACCAACAGATTTACCTTGGCCAGTAGCACCAGCCATAAGCAGGTGCGGCATTTTTGCTAAATCAACTACAAAGGTTTCATTGCTTATGGTTTTACCTATAGCGATAGGTAGCGCCATTTCCGAAGATTGGAATTTCTTAGATGCAATAACAGAACGCATAGATACTATGGTTGCATTTTTATTAGGCACCTCTATACCAATAGTTCCTTTTCCTGGTATAGGAGCTATAATCCGAATACCTAAAGCGGAAAGTGATAAGGCAATATCATCTTCAAGATTTTTAATTTTCGAAATTCTAACACCCGCTTCAGGTACAATTTCGTAAAGTGTTACTGTGGGGCCAATAGTAGCTTTAATACTTGATATACCAATTTTGTAATTGTTTAAAGTATCAACAATTCTGTTTTTATTCTCTTCTAATTCCTCTTGGTTTATAGTAATACCCTCGGTACTGTATTTTTTTAATAAGTCTAATGGCGGAAATTGATATTTTGCTAACTCTAAAGTGGGATCAAATTGTCCAAAATCTTCAACGAGTTTGTTTGCTAAATTATCAGTTTCAGATTTCTCTTCGGTAACAGTTTCAACATTTATTTCTATAGGGGTTTCTTCTTCTTCTTCTATTTTAGCTATTTCTTCCTCTATTTCAATTTCGGGTTCTGCAATTTTAACTTCTAATGGCGTTGTTTCTAATTTTGGGCTAATAGAAGGTTTTTTTAAAACTGTTTTTTTGGTGTCCAAAGCTACGTCGTGGACTGTTTTAATAGTTTCGGCTTCATCGGTTAAGCTATTATCAAAAGGGACAACGTCTAGTTCACTTTTTATGTCTGAAAGGTTGTTTTTAATGTCTTTTTTTACTGAAGAGAAAAGCTTAGTGATATTCTCAAAAGTGATTTTAAATCGAATGGCTAAATATGTTATTAATCCAAATAAGAGCAATAAAACAATACCAGCTTTACCAATATAATCTTGCATAAAACTATTAAGTTCAAAACCTATAGTACCGCCAAGAATACCATTTCTATTGCCAAAAAAACCAAAAAAAATAGAAAGCCAAATGATAATGAGGATGCCCCAGAACCAATGTGTTCTTAATTTTTCTTTATTAATATTCATTAACACATAAATACCAGATAAAAATAATAACCCTGCAAATATAAAAGAGGGTATGCCAAAGCCGCGCTGTATAAAAAAATCACTTAACCAAGCACCAGTTTTACTTAGCCAGTTCTTGGTTTTAACCTCGCGAGAAGCAAAATCTGATAATGTACTTTGGTCTGTTTCTCCCGTAAATATGAAGGATAGAAAAGCAATCGATAAAAGAAGTCCCATAATTACAAGAAAACTACCTAGTACCAATTTTTGTTGGCTAGACAATTTAAAACTTGGCATTTTAAACTTTTTTCTTGGTTCTTTTTTAGCTTTAGCTTTAGTCATTAATTCGATATAATTTCAAAATGAAAACCTATAAGTAATAAGGTGTAATATTTTTTTTTAATTTGAACAAAAATACAAATTACAAACGTTACTAAAAGCTTATTTTAAAAAATAGCAAAGACAAAACACATAATGTTTAGTAGTTTTTTTAATGGGTGTATTTAATTTCTTTTTAATGTGATGCGGGTAAATTTAGTCTAAAGAAATTTTGGGAGATATATAATAATACCAATTACAGACGCAAAAATGGAGGCTATAAAAACAGCGCCCGCAGCAATATCTTTTATGAGACCTATTTTTTTGTGATGTCCAGGGTGTATAAAATCAGCAATTTCTTCAATTGCGGTATTCATACCTTCTAGGCTCATAACCATACTAATTGCCAGTAATTGAGCAATCCATTCCGTAGCCGAAATGTTGTAATAAAATCCAGCTGCTATAACTATTAAAGCCAAAGTAAACTGGATTTTAATGCTAGCTTCGTTTTTTAAAAGAAATATAGCGCCTCTAAAAGCGAACCTGATGCTTTTTAATCGATTAACTAAAAACGACTCTTTTTTAGGCATTTTTTAGTGCTTCTATAGCATTTTTATAATTAGGTTCATCAACAATTTCAGCAACTTGTTCGTTATAAATCACTGTTCCGTGTTCATCTAAAATGATTACGCAACGGGAATGTAAACTTTCTAGTGGGCCATCAATTATATTTAGTCCGTAACTTATGCCAAAACTACCATCTTTAAAATCGGATAGATTAATTACATTTTCTAAACCTTCAGCAGCGCAAAAACGTGCTTGAGCAAATGGCAAATCACGAGATATGCAAAGTACTTTCGTGTTACTTAATGCGCTAGCTTCTTTGTTGAAAGTTCTAACCGATTGAGCGCAAGTACCCGTATCAATACTTGGGAATATATTTAAAACAATTTTGTTTCCTGAATATGTTGATAAACTATGAGTAGCTAAGTCGCTAGCTGTAAGTTTAAAATCTGGAGCTTTAGTGCCAATTTTTGGTAAACTATTTGATGTGTTAATTGTGTTTCCTTTTAGTGTAATAGCAGCCATTATTTATATTTTGTTTTAGAGATTAAAAATATGCATATTCAAGTGGTTTATTACTATGTTTTTCGAATATTTTCTTAACTATTTAGTCTTTCACGAATTTAAAGTTTGCAATTCGTTTCGTAAACAGTAAATATTTAAACAAAATAATTTAAAGTAAATGGAGGGCCACACAAAACAGTTGTAAATTATAAAGATTCATTAATATGGGCTTTACAGTTTTTACCTAAAAAATAAGTGGTTTGGCAATTAGTAAACGTAAGTGTTATATTTAAAATCTATTGAAATGTAATTAACGATAGTTTTTTACAATTTAAATATAATTTTAAAAAATATTGTTTTTGTTTTTTGTAGCTTTACAATGACTAATTTTAAAAAAAATAAAGAAGTATTTACCCCAATTAACAAAATAAGATATAATTATGGAGACAAATAAAAACAGTAGTAAAGGCGCGGATGTAAGTCAGTGTCCTTTTTTAAGCGGTACAACTAAACATACCTCGGGCGGCGGCGTAAAAAATCGCGATTGGTGGCCTAATGAGCTTAAATTGAGTATTTTACGTCAGGAAGCAACAAAATCTAATCCAATGGGCGACGATTTTGATTATGTAAAAGCTTTTTCTAGTTTAGATTATAATGCCCTTAAAAAGGATCTTGAAGATTTTATGACAGATTCGCAAGATTGGTGGCCTGCAGATTATGGTCATTATGGAGGGTTAATGATAAGGATGGCTTGGCACAGTGCAGGTACATACAGGGTTGGAGATGGTCGTGGCGGTGCAGGTACAGGTAACCAAAGGTTTGCGCCAATTAATAGTTGGCCAGATAATGGTAATTTGGATAAGGCGAGGTTGTTATTATGGCCAATTAAACAAAAATATGGTAATAAAATTTCGTGGGCCGATTTAATGATTCTTGCAGGTAACGTGGCATTGGAATCTATGGGCTTTCCTACTTTTGGTTTTGCCGGAGGGCGCGAAGATGCTTGGGAACCAGAACAAGATATATATTGGGGTAGCGAGACAGAATGGGGAGCAAACGAAGACCGGTATGAGGATGGTGAGTTAGAAGATCCGTTAGCAGCTGTTATGATGGGGTGGATTTACGTAAACCCAGAAGGGCCAAATGGTAAACCAGATCCTATGGGGTCGGCTCACGATGTAAGAGAAACATTTGGTAGAATGGCTATGAACGATGAAGAAACTGTTGCTTTAGTTGCTGGAGGGCATTCTTTTGGAAAAGCGCATGGCGCTGCAGATCCTAATAAATATGTTGGTAAGGAGCCACATGGTGCATCTATTGAAGAAATGAGTACAGGTTGGAAAAATTCTTTTGGAACGGGTGTTTTGGATGATACTATAACTAGTGGTATTGAAGGTGCATGGACGCCAAACCCAACACAATGGGATGCCGATTATTTTGATGTATTATTAAATTATGATTGGGAATTAACTAAAAGCCCTGCAGGTGCACACCAGTGGAAGCCTACTGCAGCGTCTAAGGCGAGAATGGCGCCAAAAGCAGGCGACGCAAATGCGAAACAAGATTTAATGATGACTACTGCAGATATCGCTTTAAAAACAGATCCTGCTTATTTAGAAATTTCAAAACGCTTTCATAAAGATCACAAAGCATTTGAAGATGCATTTGCTCGGGCATGGTATAAATTAACGCATAGAGACATGGGGCCGGTTTCCAGATATTTAGGCCCTGAAATTGCAAAAGAAGAACTGCTGTGGCAAGATCCAATACCAACAGTTAATTACAAGTTAAGCGATACGGATATTAATGCATTAAAGGATTTAATTTCGAAGTCTGGGTTAACAATATCACAATTAGTAAGTACAGCTTGGGCTTCGGCATCAACATTTAGAGGGTCTGATAAACGCGGTGGTGCAAATGGCGCACGAATTTGTTTAGAGCCTCAAAAAAGTTGGACTGTTAATAACCCAACCGAGTTAAATAAAGTGTTAAGTATCTTAGGTCGTATTCAAAACGATTTTAGCGGCACAATTTCTATGGCAGATTTAATTGTTTTGGCCGGAAATGTAGGTGTAGAAAAAGCTATTGCAAATGTGGGACTCAGTATAAAGGTGCCTTTTAGTTCTGGTAGAGGTGATGCTACACAGGAACAAACCGATATTGAGCAATTTGGGTATTTAGAGCCTTTGGCAGATGGTTTTAGAAACTATATTAGACCAGGTTTAAAAATTGCTGATGAGGATTTGTTAATTGATAAGGCTAATTTATTAACACTTTCTGTTCCTGAAATGACAGTTTTAGTTGGTGGATTACGTGTTTTAGGAACAAATTATAACGGTTCAAGCCATGGTGTATTTACCGATAATATTGGGAATTTAACAAATGACTTTTTTAAGAATATTTTAGATTTTACTTACACTTGGAAATCATCTTCTGATGATGATAGATTTTTTGAAGGTAGTAACCGAAATACAGGTGCTGTTAAGTTTACAGGTACACGTGCCGATTTAATTTTTGGTTCGAACACAGAATTAAGAGCAATTGCAGAGGTTTATGGTGCTAATGATGGGCAGGATCGTTTTGTTAAAGATTTTGTGAAGGCATGGACTAAAGTGATGAACTTAGATCGTTTCGATTTAAAATAAAATAAAGTAATAACATTTTAATATTGGGGTTAGTAACTTAAATTACTAATCCCAATTTTATTTTAAAATTATAAATTGTATGAATGAAAGTGATTTGTTTTTTAATATTTTAAAGTCTGGAAATATAGAGACTATTGAAGCTAAACTAAAGCAAAATCCAGATTTAGTAAATGTTAAAGATTCTAGAGGTTTTACACCCTTAATTTTTGCGTCTTATTTTGATCAAGACGAAGCTGTAGAGATTTTATTAAAATATAATGCACCTGTTGATGCTATTGATGCCTCTGGAAATACAGCTTTAATTGGTTTGGCTTTTAAAGGGAATGTTAAATTGGCACTAAAATTAATTAAAAAAGGAGCGAACATAAACGCTAAAAACAATTTAGGGACTTCACCTTTAATTTTTGCGAGTACATATAATAAAATTGAAATGGTAGAACTTCTATTAAAGTATAATGCCGATATTACTTTAAAAGATAACCAAGATAAAACAGCGTTAGCTTATGCGAAGGAGAAGGGTTTTGAAACCTTAATAAAACGCTTAGAATAAGTTTCTAGTTTACAAGAAATAATTTAGAAAATATGCTTATTGCGGAGTAGACTCGTTAGAATGTTATGTGAATTTAGTTGCTGTGTGTAATTTCAAAGTTAAGTGTTACCCCGGTTACTTATAATAAATGCCATTGTTTAATATTTGCTCTACGAGAATAAAAAATACAATTAAGTGTATTTTAAAAGTAAATGGAAAAGTTTAAAAGAACTCATTACCGTACAAATATTTAATAGTATTTGTACGGTTGAGTTTTAGGTAAATAAAAATTACTTTCGCATAACTTTAACATTCATTTCTTCAATTTTTTTATCAGATAATGGCGAAGGTGCTCCAAAAAGTAAGTCTTCACTAGTTCCTGTTTTTGGGAATGCCATAACTTCTCTAATCGATGCTTTTTTCTCTAAAATCATCATAAGTCGGTCCACACCCCAAGCAATACCGCCGTGCGGTGGTGTACCATAATGAAATGCTTTATACATGGTACCAACACTCTTCATCATTTCCTCTTTATTGTACCCCATATTTTTGTAAGTAGCTTCTAAAATTTCTGGTTTGTGTGCCCTTACGGAGCCACCACCAATTTCGTAACCATTTAAAATTAAATCATATTGTTGGGCAATAATACTTCCAATCTCATTTTCTTTACCATTTATGTGTTTGTTTAAATCGTAAATTGCGGGCATAGAAAATGGGTTATGGGTAAATGTCCAGCGGCCTTCATCTGTTTTTTCAAACATCGGAAAATCGATAACCCAGGCAGGTCTTAATTCCTTTGGGTTAATTAAACGTAGCATCTTTGCTAATTCTTGACGAACCGCATCTAGTGCTTTGTTTGCAGTAGCATAATCTGCTGCAGAAAAGAATACAATATCGCCAACTTGTGCGTTGGTTTTCTTAATAATTCCTGCTGCTATCTCTTCACCTAAAAACTTAATAATTGGAGATTGTAAATCGCTTTCATTAACAATAATGTAAGCCAAACCTCCAAGTCCATGACTTTGAGCTAAAGCCGTAAGTTTTTCAATTTGGCCTTTAGATAGGCGTTTACTACCTTGTTCTTCAGCAGAGACTTTAATGCATTTTACAATACCGCCTGCTTCAATAGGTTTGCTAAATACTTGAAAAGTAGTGTCTTTTACAATTTCAGTAATATCTTGGAGTTTTAATCCGAAACGTAAATCGGGACGGTCGCAACCATAACTATCCATGGCTTCTTTATAGGTGATAACTTCAAAGGGGCGTAAAATCCATTTTTTACCATATATTTTATTCACAATACCGTTAAACATTTCGGTATTTAAATCTATAATTTGTTGCATGCTGGCATAGGCCATTTCGATATCCAATTGTGTAAACTCCGGTTGGCGGTCGCCACGAGAATCTTCATCTCTAAAACAACGTGCCAGTTGAAAGTATTTCTCGTAACCAGAAACCATTAGCATTTGTTTAAATTGCTGCGGGGCTTGCGGTAGTGTGTAAAACGATCCTGCTTGTTTACGTGTTGGTACAATAAATTCGCGGGCACCTTCATCGGTTCCGGCACTTAATATTGGTGTTTCAATTTCAAGGAAATCTTGCTCGTCTAAAATATCGCGCATTAATTTAATTACCTTATGGCGATTAACAATAACACGTCGTACATCGTCATTTCTGTGGTCTAGGTATTTGTATTGAAAACGTACATTTTCATTTGTTTTTGTAGCGCGCTTTATTTCAAAAGGTAAGGTTTTAGAAAGGTTTAAAATTTCTAAATCTTTGGCTTCTAGTTCAATTTTACCGGTTCTTAAAGCTGTGTTGTAATCGTCTTCTTTTCGTTGAACAATGTTTCCTGTAACGGTGATAACCGATTCTGGCTTCAATTTTACTAAGTCGTCTAGATTAGCAAATGATTCTCGACTTAATCGCACCTGAAAAACCTGTGTACTAGAATCTCGTAAATCGATAAACATTAATTCACCATGATCGCGAACACTAGAAACCCAACCGGAGAATGTTACGGTTTCCGAAATATTGGCTTCAGATACATTAGAAATTACATGTGTTCTGTATTCATCTTTTATAACAATTGGTATTTCTGGAAGTACTTCTGTTTGTTTAGTTGCTGCTTGGTGGTTATAGGTTGTTGGTTGTTCGTTTCTGTTCTCTGTATTCAGTTTTTCGTCAACTTTGCCAGAAAGCGCATTTAAAATTCCTTCACGTATTACTTTTCCAGAAGCACCTTTACCAATAATAGCGATTACTTTTCCAACAAGAATACCAGCTTTACCTTGGTTTCCAGCTTTGATATCGTTGGAAATAGATTCATTATCTGAAATCACTTTCCCAATAGCATTCTCAATTTGAGACTCCGAAATTGAGTTGTCTTCAAAATATTTGTTATAATTAAAGTCTTTATCTTTTAAGTAGGCTGTTATTGCATTTTGAGCTAAAACTGAAGTGATTTTTTCATTTTTAAACAATTGAAAAATTTCAATTAAATGTTCTATGTTGTGAATATTAGCATAATCATCAGCACCAATATTGTTAACTAAACTTTTTGCAACAAATGAGGGGGCTTTAATCACATTATTTATAGCAATAAAGGTTTTGGAGCGTAATGCATCTGCTGTAAAAAATTTGGCATCCTGCGGTAAAACGCCACCCGTAATTAGTATAGATTCTACTGCAAAGGGTAAGGTGCTTAAATCGACATTAATAGATTTAACAACATCTTTTATAGATACAAAAGGTAAATCTGGTTCGGAAATAAAGCGGTAGTCTGCTTCAAATTCCTTTTTACGCATGGTTTTGGTCTGCTTTAATTCTGCATCCCAAAGTACGGTAGTTTGATCTGGCCTAAAAGCTTTATTTTCTGTAAAGTAATTAAGTTGTTTCTCTATTTCTTCTTTTAAAGCATCGACCATAAACTTAAATGAATTTAAGTTTTTTATTTCGGTACGCGGATTTAAATCTGTGCTGTTTTTTTTACGAAGCGATACCGAAACATCAGATTTAAATTCCCCTTTTTCAAGGTTGGCTTCTGAAATGCCTAAATTTTGAACAATACGTTGTATGTATTGTGCGTAGGTTGAAGCGTCCTCTATATTACGAATACAAGGTTCTGTAACAATTTCAATTAACGGTACACCAGCTTTATTAAAATCGACGAGCGATATTTTTTTCTCATGCATTAATTTAGCCGCATCTTCCTCAATATGTACTTGTGTTAAATGTACGGTAAATTGTGAGCCATCGTTACGGAAGCAAGAAACTTCGCCATCTGGAATTATTGGGTTATGAAACTGTGTAATTTGAATATTCTTAGGGTTGTCTGGGTATTCATAATGTTTTCTATCCCAAGAAATAACGTTATTTTTAAAAGTAGATTTTACGGCTTTGCCAAAATAAATGGCCTTAGTTATAGCTTCTTTATTAATGGCTGGTAATACACCCATTTGCCCAGTACAAACCGAACATATGTTTTGGTTAGGTTGCTCTATCTCTTTGTTAGCGCAGGAACAAAATAATTTCGATTTTGTATTTAGTCTAACATGTGTTTCTATGCCAATTACTAACTCTAATTGGTGTGTTTTAAGTAGTGCGTTTAATTGTTCCAATTCCATTATAGTGTGTCTTTTAAGAAGTTAGCAAACTTCAAAACAAGTGTCTCGTTATTTTTTGCTGCTGTAATTTGTAAGCCAGTTGTTGTGCCTTGCGGAATGGTTAGTGTAGGCAGTTGCCCCAAACTAAAACCAACTGTGTAAGCATCTGATAAGTACATGGCATGTGGGTTTTTTAAGCTATCTCCAATTTTTGGTGGTACATTTGGTGTAACTGGTGATATGATGATATCGACCGCCTTAAAATCGTTTTCGAAATTTTTAGATATAGCATCGCGAAGTGCTAAGCCTTTTAAATAAATAGCATCTGAAAATCCTTGTGATAATACTTGATTTCCGCCAACAATCCTACGTTTTGATTCTTCTGAAAAGTTTTCGGATCGCGTTACGGAATAGGTCTCTTTTAAGTTGTCGCCTTCAATCCGATTTCCATAATTGGTGCCGTCTAACCTTGATAGATTCGAGGCTGTTTCAGCCATTGCTAAGGTGTAGTATGTGGATACTAAAGTTTCAGACTCAAAGAAATCTAAAGCCTTTACGGTAATGCCTTTTGCTTTTATTTTTTCTATGGTTTCAAGAAAATCTGATTTTACTTTAGCATCAATAGCATCATTTTCTATAAAATTTTTGAAATAACCTATAGTTTTAATTTGTGTTGAATTTGAAATACTATCCTGAGGTATTTCATGGGAAGCGTAAGTGGTTTGATCCTTAATATCTTTACCACTTATGGCGTTTAATACAATGCGAATATCTTCAATAGATTTTGCAATTGGCCCAACACAATCTGTAGAGGAGGCGTAAGCCATTAATCCAAAACGCGAAATACGACCGTAGGTTGGTTTTAAGCCATACACATTATTGTAACCAGCAGGCTGGCGTACAGAGCCGCCGGTATCGCCGCCAATTGAAAAAACAGTATAATCTTTTGCGACATTAACAGCAGAGCCACCACTAGAACCACCACTAACTAAATTGGGGTTGTGTGCATTTTTTACAGCGCCAAAAATAGTATTTTCAGACGAAGAGCCGTGCCCAAAACTATCTCCGTTTTCCTTTACTAACGGTATCGCGCCAGCATCTAATAATTTTTGAATTGCCGTTGCTGTGTAAGCCGATTTGTATTTTTTAAGTAAATCTGAACTTGCTGTTGTGTATGTGCCCTGCAGCATGTAAACATCTTTAATGCCAAAAGGGATACCCTCTAGCAAACCAATGGTTTCTCCTTTAGCAATTTTTAAGTCTACTTTTGCTGCTAATTCCAAGGCTGTTTTATCCAATAAGGCATTTACCGTATTGTGCGTGTTTTGTTTTAATAAATCTAAACGTTGTTGTATTAGTGCTGTACAAGTGATGTCTTGATTTATCAATTGTTTATGTATGGTTTGTATTTGAGAACTCATATTTATTCTTCTATAACTTTAGAAACTACTAAATAGCCGTTTTTTGATTTTGGAAAGTTTTCAATAATAATTTGCTTTTCTAAAGCAGAGCTGTTAATAACTGTATCTGCTCTTAAATCGTCTAAAAATAAAGCATTATTATGACTCGCATTATTCAAATTATTATTTGTGTTGGCCTTTTTAATAACCTCAAATAACTTGTTTACAGCCTCACTAGGCTGTGCGTCTTTAATACTTGACAATACGTCAACTGTCATAATTTTACTCATGTCTCTATTTTTATAATTATTAATGCCTAATTTTTTGTTAGGTATTTTCTTTTTTACCTCGTATTTAAGGGAGGTATGAATTATTTCTGTAATTTTTGAAGGGTAATAAAAAAGCCTTCCAAATTTTGGAAGGCTTTATATTTTTATAAACAACAACCTTCCGGATCCTATATGTTAGGATTATTGAAATTATTATTATTAAAATTTATTTTCATAGCAATATTCTTATGCTCAAATATATGCAGAATAAAAAGATTAAGCACTGTTTTTAGAAAGATCATACCTTTATTGTCAAATTATTAAAAAAAATAAAGCAATGTTATAGTATGTTTAAACTATTTGAATGAATTTGGTTTTGTAGGTGAGTTGTAATTTTAAAATTATATTAAATTACTTTTCCAAAAGAAATTGGTTGACATTTTTTTTTGTAAGCTATCTAGTTTTAGATCATTTTCTTGAAATAAGGAAAAATAGTAAAAAGGTTTTAGCGTTTTTGAAGTAAAAATTTTGTGTTGTGCTGTGTTGAAATTTAATTTTTAAGGCAGTTTGAGTTTTTTTGTTGTATTGAGCCTTGATGAAAAAAGGCGAAACTTAATTTAAGGTGGTTTTTAGGAGGTTTAAGAGGTTATTTTAAAATTAATAAATGTTGATAATTTTGTTTGCACTTCCTTTAAATCCGTTTTTAAAATGCTAATATTTTGTATATTTGGCTGTCTACGAATAGCTGCCTTGAGGTGTCTTTTTTGTGTAATTAGGTTGTTTTACAACGGTTAATAGTTTTTTGTTGGCCCGTTGTAGTTAGCCAATATGTAGTAACCAGTTAGCGTTAGGGTTTGCAGTGGAAAGCCCACAGCCTGACGCAGGAAGTGCGAGGACTTGAAGCGTAAAGCCCGACCCTTGTGGTAACGCCCAAATATTATGGGGTTGGTTTTAATAATAGTAATAAAATTAAATACGGTAAAATATTATGAGTGAACCTAAAGAAGAGTTTAATAAGCATAATTATTCGGCAGATAGTATTCAGGCCTTAGAGGGGATGGAGCATGTGCGTATGCGCCCTTCCATGTATATTGGAGATGTTGGTGTACGTGGTTTGCACCATTTGGTTTACGAGGTGGTAGATAACTCTATTGATGAGGCTTTGGCTGGACATTGTAATAACATTACTGTTATTATTAACGAGGATAATTCGATTACTACCGAGGATGATGGCCGTGGTATTCCTGTGGATTTACATAAGAAAGAAGGGGTTTCTGCGCTAGAGGTTGTTATGACTAAAATTGGTGCTGGTGGTAAGTTTGATAAGGATTCTTATAAAGTTTCTGGTGGTTTGCATGGTGTGGGTGTAAGTTGTGTAAATGCATTATCTGCAAATTTAAAGGCTACAGTTTACAGAAATGGCGAAATTTGGGAGCAGGAGTACGAGCGTGGTAAGGCTATGTATCCTGTTAAGAAAGTAGGTGATACTGATAAGCGTGGTACTATTGTAACGTTTAGACCTGATGCTACAATTTTTACACAAACATTGGAGTATAGTTATGATACTTTAGCGAGTAGATTACGTGAATTAGCCTATTTAAATAAGGGTATTACAGTTCATTTAATTGATAAAAGAAACAAAAAAGAGGATGGCGAGTTTGAAGGTGAAACATTCCATTCTACAGAAGGTTTAAAAGAATTTATAACGTATTTAGATGCAACGCGCGAGCCTTTAATGAAGGATGTAATTGCGTTTGAAGGTGAGAAAAATGGTGTGCCAGTTGAGGTAGCTATGATTTACAATACCTCTTATGCAGAGAATTTGCACTCTTACGTAAATAATATTAATACGCACGAGGGAGGAACGCATTTATCTGGTTTTAGGCGTGGTTTAACGCATACTTTAAAGAAATATGCGGAGGAATCTGGGTTGTTAAAAAATTTGAAATTTGATATTTCTGGCGATGATTTTCGTGAGGGATTAACGGCCATTGTTTCTGTAAAAGTACAGGAACCACAGTTTGAGGGGCAAACAAAAACTAAATTAGGTAACAGAGAGGTTTCTGCATCGGTAAGTCAAGCCGTTTCGGAAATGCTTTCCGATTATCTGGAGGAGCATCCCGATGATGCAAAAACAATTGTGCAAAAGGTGATTCTTGCTGCACAGGCTAGACATGCGGCGCAAAAAGCGCGTGAAATGGTGCAGCGAAAAACAGTAATGAGTATTGGCGGTTTGCCAGGAAAATTATCTGATTGTGCAGAGCAGGACCCTGAAAAATGTGAAATTTATCTTGTAGAGGGTGATTCTGCAGGGGGAACGGCAAAAATGGGTCGTGATAGAGATTTTCAAGCTATTTTACCCTTAAGAGGTAAAATTCTTAATGTAGAAAAGGCTATGTCGCACAAAGTTTTTGACAATGAAGAAATTAAAAACATATTTACAGCTCTAGGGGTTACCATAGGAACCGAGGAAGATAGTAAAGCCTTAAATCTTTCGAAATTAAGGTATCATAAAATTGTAATTATGTGTGATGCCGATATCGATGGTTCGCACATTGAAACTTTAATTTTAACCTTCTTTTTTAGATACATGAAGGAGTTAATAGAGAATGGGCACGTATATATTGCAACCCCACCTTTGTTTTTGGTAAAGAAGGGTGCTAAAAAAGAGTACGCTTGGAATGATAAAGAACGTTTAGAGTTAATGGAGCTTTATGGCGATGGTGCAAAAATACAGCGTTATAAAGGTTTAGGGGAAATGAATGCTATCCAATTATGGGATACAACCATGAATCCTGAGTTTAGAACCTTACGCCAAATACAAATTGATAATGGTGTAGAGGCAGATCGTGTATTCTCCATGCTTATGGGCGATGAGGTGCCACCGCGTAGAGATTTTATTGAGAGAAATGCAGTGTATGCTAATATTGATGTTTAATTAAGTTAGTGTACGCATATTTTAAAAACCTCTATCCGTATTAATATGGTTTAGAGGTTTTTTTTGTAAATAACAATAAATTACAACGTGTTTTTAATCTTATAATTCGTTTCAGCCTTTTTTAATTTGTAAATTAGCAGGAAAATATTGGGCGAAAATTTTAAATTTATTTTTTTGAAAAAAGTAGCTTATCACATAATTTATAAATCTTAAAAAAAAGTAGAATGAAAGTAACCGTAGTAGGAGCAGGAGCAGTTGGTGCAAGTTGTGCAGAGTATATTGCTATAAAAAACTTCGCAGCAGAAGTTGTATTGTTAGATATTAAAGAAGGCTTTGCTGAAGGTAAAGCTATGGATTTAATGCAATGTGCATCCTTAAATGGTTTTGATACTAAAATCACAGGGGTAACTAACGATTATAGCAAAACTGCAAATAGTGATATTTGTGTTATTACTTCTGGTATTCCGCGTAAACCAGGTATGACGCGCGAAGAGTTAATAGGTATTAACGCAGGTATTGTAAAAACTGTATCATCAAGCTTATTGGAGCACTCTCCAAATATGGTGCTTATTGTGGTTAGTAACCCAATGGATACAATGACGTACTTAGCACATAAAACATTAGATATTCCTAAAAACAGGATTATTGGTATGGGTGGCGCTCTAGATTCGGCACGTTTTAAATACAGATTAGCAGAAGCTATGGAAGCACCAATTAGCGATATTGATGGTATGGTAATAGGTGGTCATAGTGATAAAGGTATGGTGCCTTTAACTAGCCACGCGACTAGAAACAGTATTAGAGTTTCTGAGTTTTTAAGCGAAGAGCGTTTGGAGCAAGTTGCTGCCGATACTAAAGTTGGTGGTGCAACGCTTACAGGTTTGTTAGGAACTTCGGCTTGGTATGCGCCAGGTGCTGCAGTAAGTGGTTTAGTACAGGCTATTGCTTGTGACCAAAAGAAAATGTTTCCATGTTCTACATTTTTAGAAGGTGAATATGGTTTAAGTGATATTTGTATTGGTGTACCTGTAATTTTAGGGAAAAACGGAATTGAGCGTATTGTGGACATTCCTTTAAGTGATGCCGAAAAAGCACACATGAAAGCAAGCGCAGAAGGGGTTGCAAAAACTAACGGTTTGTTAGAGCTGTAACTTACTATAAAAAAAAAGGAAGGGCTATCTATTTATTTAGGTAGCCTTTTTTTTGTGCTTAAAAAAAGCTAATATTTAATATGATTGCCGGAACATATTATATCTATTATGCGTTTGATTTTTTACAAAAAAAATATATTGGTAAGTCGTATTTGCTTTAGTATTAGTCGCTTAATTTATGGCTTAATCGGTTTTAAATATAATACATCAAATACATATATTTTCTCTATATTTGGCGCATGTTTGTAAGATGGTGTATTAGTGTTTTAATTTTTAGCTTAACCTTATTTGGTGTTGTTTCGCAGCAGCAATTGCAGGTAGCTAATCAAGAAATTGTATTGCAATTTCAAAATGCTAAGTTAACCTCGCCAGAAACAGCGTATACTGTAGGGAGCCTTAAACAGCAGTTAGAGGGGTTGGGTGCTAAAAATATTAATGTACACTCTCAAGGTAATAGTAAATTAAAAATCACATATTATAGTAGTGTTAATGTTGTACGCATTAAGCAAATACTAGAAACTACTGGTGCACTAGAGCCTGTAAATGTTAAGAGAAAAGCAGAAAAACTTCCTTTTAAAAACACTTATATTAGTTATAATTTGGATGTTTTTGAAATACAACAAAACATAAATTCAGGAGGCGATTTAGATGGTACTGTTGTATTGGTTTTAGATGTAAAAAGTGATCGTTTTTTCAATTCAAACCAACTATTTTTAAGTAGTTTATTATATACACATCAAGATTGTAGTACAGCAGTGGCTTATAAAGTTGGTAAGGACATTGCTATACATATAAGTAATGCATTACATACTATCCCCGAGGTAAGGGCTGGCCCCAGTGTTAAAGTATAAAAAGGTATATTTTAATACAATAGAAACGTTTTTAACGATACCTTTTTTAATAAATAAAGCGAGTTAATACTTTAACTATTTATAGTACTCTAAAAAAAACCACATTTAAAAATTAAAATTGTCAAACAATTTAGCAAATTCTATATTTGCGCGCTTGAAAATATTCAAGTTTTAAAATTTGACATTAAAAAATACAACATGCAAAACAAAGGATTAGTAAGACTATTTGCTATTTTGTTTGGTTTGGTAAGTCTTTACCAATTATCATTCACATTTACAGCAAACTCAGTTGAAAAAGAGGCGCAAGAGGCGGCTATTAGTAAAATTTCAGAAACAGAAACAGATTTTCGTGCGCTTCGTAGTCAGGAAGAAGCTAGGTTTCTTCAAGAAAAAGGAACAGATACTGTTTATAATATCGGTATTGCAAAATTCACTTATAATGAGGTGAAGCAAAAGGCCATGAATCTTGGATTAGATTTAAAAGGTGGTATTAACGTTATTCTTCAAGTATCTGTAAAAGATATATTAAAAGGATTAGCAAATAACACAACCGATCCTGTTTTTAATAAAGCTTTAGAAGATGCAACAGAACTTCAAAAAAACAGTCAGGAAACTTATGTAGACGATTTCTTTACAGCTTTCGATAAAATTAAAGGCGATACCAAATTAGCATCTCCAGATATCTTTTATACGAGAGAATTGGATGGTGAGATTGATGGTGGCATGTCTGATGCGGATGTAAAAGCGATTATTAAAACAAAAATAGACGAGTCTATCGTTTCTGCTTTTGAAGTATTACGTAAGCGTATTGATGAGTTTGGTGTAACCTCGCCAAACATTCAGCGTTTAGGTAATTCTGGTCGTATTTTAGTAGAACTTCCAGGGGTTAAAGATGTAGAGCGAGCAACAAGCTTATTACAAAGTACAGCACAATTGGAGTTTTGGGATGCTTATAAAGGCGAACAGTTTTTTAGCTTTTTAGATCAGGCTAATACGGTTTTAAAGGATATTGTTAAAACCGATACAAATGCTGAGGTTGAGTCTCAAGACGAAGAAGATGCACAAAGCGATCAAATTGATGATTTATTAGGAGATGCAGAAACAGACTCTACAGCTGTAGCACAAAATAATCCGCTAGGTAATTTAATTAGAGGTATTGGTTACCAAGGCGGACCAGTTATTGCTAAGTTTGAAATTAAAGATAAAGAAACTGTTCTAGATTACCTAAACAAGCCAGAAGTACGCGCATTACTGCCAGCAGACCAACGTTACGCTAAGTTTGTTTTTGGAAAACCAGAAAAAAATAGCGAATTGGTAGATTTATATGCCTTAATAGGAAATAGAGAAAACACGCCACAATTAAGTGGAGCCGTTGTAACCGATGCTAGAAACCAGTTTGGAGCAACAGGAAACTCAGAAGTATCTATGCAAATGAATGCTAAAGGTGCTAAGATCTGGGAAGAAATGACCGGTAAAGCATATACACAAGGTAGCCAAATTGCTATTGTTTTAGATAATGTAGTGTATTCTGCACCAGGTGTAACAACAGGTCCAATAGCAGGAGGTAGTTCTTCTATTTCTGGAAACTTCTCGTTAAACGAAGCGATAGATTTAGCAAACGTATTACGTGCAGGTAAGTTACCAGCATCGGCAGATATTATACAAAGTGAGGTTGTAGGCCCATCTTTAGGTAAAGAAGCTATTGAAAGCGGAACAATGTCTTTCCTTATCGCTTTAGTATTAGTATTACTTTGGATGATTTTTTACTACGGAAAAGTAGGTGCTTTTTCAGATGTTGCCATGTTATTAAACCTGTTATTAATTTTCGGTGTACTATCAGGCTTAGGTGCCGTGTTAACATTACCTGGTATTGCAGGTATTGTATTAACCATTGGTATGTCTGTGGATGCGAACGTACTTATTTTCGAGCGTATTAGAGAAGAGTTAGCAAAAGGAAAAGGACAAGTAGAGGCTATTAAAGATGGTTTTAGTAACGCTCTATCTTCAATTTTAGATGCCAACATCACTACAGGCTTAACAGCATTAATTTTATTTGTATTTGGTACAGGGCCTATTAAAGGTTTCGCAACTACCTTATTAATTGGTATTGCAACCTCTTTATTTACAGCTATTTTTATAACTAGACTGTTAATCGATTGGTATACAAACCGTGGCGGAAAATTAGAATTCTCAACAGGCATAACTAAAAACTTGTTTAGAAACATCAATATCGAGTTTTTAAGTAAACGAAAAGTGGCTTATACTTTTTCAGGTGTATTAATTGTTTTAAGTTTAGGTTCTTTGTTTGTAAATGGTTTAAACCAAGGTGTCGATTTCGTAGGTGGTAGAACATATCAAGTGCGTTTTGCACAAGATGTAAGCGCATCAGAAATTACAAATCTATTATCTAGCCCAGACGTATTTGGAAGTGCAGATGCCAAAACATTTGGAGATGAAAACCAACTTAAAATTACCACTAAATATAAGGTAAACGAATCTGGATCAAAGGTAGATGAGGAAATTAGAAAATCGCTTTACCAAGCCTTAGTACCGCACTTGCAAGGTATAACCTATGAGAAGTTTATCGATTTAAACGACGAGAATAAGCAAGTCGGTTTACTAGAATCTTACAAAGTAACACCAACCATAGCCGATGATATTAAGCAAGCCTCTTTTTGGGCTATTTTAGGATCCTTAATTGTAGTATTCCTTTATATCTTAATGCGTTTTAAAAAGTGGCAATACTCATTAGGAGCAGTAGCTGCTGTATTTCACGATGTTATTATTGTATTAGGTATATTCTCGTTAACCTATAAATTTATGCCATTTAATATGGAAATAAATCAAGCGTTTATTGCGGCAGTATTAACCGTAATTGGTTACTCATTAAACGATACCGTAGTTGTGTTTGATAGAATTCGTGAGTTTTTCAATGAGTATACAAGTTGGGATTTCGATAAAGTCGTAAACGTATCTTTAAGTAGTACATTAAGTAGAACCCTAAATACATCGTTAACAACATTAGTAGTACTGTTAGCTATATTCATATTTGGAGGAGATTCCATAAGAGGCTTTATGTTTGCCTTAATTATTGGAGTTGTTGTGGGTACCTACTCATCATTATTTATTGCAACGCCAATCATGTTCGATTCTGTTAAAAAATTAGAAGAGAATAACGAAGCGTAAAATAATTTAAAATTTATTTTTAAAGCCTATTAACACTCTGTTAGTAGGCTTTTTTGTATTCTAAAATTAGGGCGTTCCCCGAAAAGGGTCAGGCTTTCCGCTACAAGTCCTCGAAACAGCGCTTAAGGCGCCGTATCTGTGGGCTATCCGCTTCAATCCTTAACGCAATACCTGCTAGCGTTACAGTGTAAATTTTTGGTAGAATATATCCTTAATTATTATTATTTATACATGTCAAAAAACAATTACGATGAACAAAAAATAGAATAAGAATTGTAAAACAGGTTTGTTAAACACCAGAGAAGCACACATTTTAAAATGTAAGAAGGAAGCATATACATTTTAAATTAAATTGATTCTTAATAAGAACATAAGTAATATTATATAACAAATAAAAATATAAATTTTTACTTTTGTATAACTTTAATGATACCAATGATAAAAGAAGAAAACGGAGTTTGGAGAAGTTGGAACGATAATTTAGTTTACAATTACAAGAATCTGTACAAAATTACAACCGAAGAAGAATTACAAGATGTTATATCAAAGACCGACAAAATACGTTTTTTCGGTACTAAACAATCCTCTGCAGATATTGCTGCAGGTGTGGATTCCCTTATTGATATTTCAGAGTTTAATAACATATTAGGCTATAACGATGCCGAGCGCACAATTACAGTGCAATCCGGTATGATTTTAGGGGATATGCTAGAAGCTATTGAGGCAAAAGGTTGGTGTATACCATGCTTACCAGACATTAATACCATTACCATTGGCGGTGCTTTAGCTACAGGTACACACGGTACAAGCGGGAAAATGTTATGTGAGTATATGACGAGTTGCCGATTAGTTTTAGCAGACGGCTCTATAAAAGAAGTAAAGGCTAGCGATGCGTTAATGGATGCTGTAAGAGTATCTCTTGGTGTATTAGGTGTTATGTCTACAATAACATTTGCATGCGAACCTATTTATACATTACATATAAAGGAAGGCCCAGAAGACGACTCTGAGTGGTTGCCAAAAATAAAAGAGCGTTTAAAAAAGCACGATTTTCTGCGTATTCTTTGGTTGCCGCACACAGATAAAGGTTACGTAATTACAGGCGATAAAATAGACCCTAACACAGAAGTAAAAGAAGATTTAGGTCCCAAATATTTAAAGCATAGAAGAAGCGCTTCAAAAATACTATACAAATATACACACGTTTTTCCTTGGATTACCGCCATAGCAAACAAGCTTTTATATAAAGGGTTTTTCAGTTCAACAAAAGAGCATAAAGGATCGTTATACCAAGCTACAGTTACAAAATCTAGAGGCTCTACCTTGGAGTTAGCAGAATGGACTATCGCTTTAGATAAGTTTCCAACCGTTTTTAATGAGTTAAAAACAGAAATTAATAAATGGAGTAACAAATCTTTTATTCATATCCCAATGGATGTTCGGTTTGTTTATAAAGATAACTCTTGGTTAAGTTACGCCTATAAAGCAGATACCGTTACCATGGGTTGCGTGTCTAGAAACGCAGCAACAGCAGATACTTATGAGGCTTTTAAAAGTATAGAAAAAATATTTTTAAAGCATGGTGGTAAACCACACTGGGGCAAACGCTTTATGGCTAAAGATCAAGAATTAGGAAAAGTTTACGATAAATGGGAAGATTTTAAATCTTTAAGAAACACCTTAGACCCAACTAATAAATTGCTAAACCCGTATTTAACCCAATTGTTTAATAAAAACTAAAGCAGTCTATTTAGTTATTATTAAAAAACAGTAAAATAAATTCAATTTTAGTTGAAGGCCTACTAAACTTTTAAGGTATAGTAGGTTTTTTGCTAATATAAATACCAATAATATGTTACCTAAAGGTTTTTTGTTCGATTTTGATGGAGTAGTGGTAGATAGTTTTGAAAGTCATAATTCGGCTTGGTCATCAGCATTTAAAACGTTGTTTAATAAAGAGATTCCGGCTTTTCCTAAAAGTCATGCTGGTAAATCTCCTATGGTTATCTCAGAATATTTCTGTGGTACAATAGATAAAAAAACGCAAACTGAAGCTTTATACTTATTAAAAGATAAGCACTTGGATACACATTTTATCACACCAAAATTATTGCCTGGTGTACATGAGTTTACACGTTTCTTATCAAGTAAAAATATTCCTTATGGCATAGCTAGTAATGCAACAAAACAATTTTTAAAAAATAGTATTTACCATTTAAATTTAAATTTTCCTGCGGTATTTGGTGTGCAAGACTACGAAAAGCCAAAACCAGCACCAGAAGCTTATATGTCTCTAGCCAATGCTTTAAATATTCCAGTAACGCATTACAAAGATGTTTGGGTGTTTGAAGATAGTTTAACAGGAACAACAGCAGCAAAGTTAGCCGGTATGGTACCTATTGGAATACTCACACAATACTCGGAAAAAGAACTTAAAGAAGCCGGAAGTAAATTGTGTTTTCCTACGCTTTTAGAGGCTTTTAATTATATTAATAATTTATAATTCCATCTTAGCCTAGTTTAAGTAATAAGTGCAATTGGCCAAATAAATGTAAATTTTTATATTTTAAGGTTTGCCTCATTAAATTCTAATGAATAAGGTTCGTGCTTGTTTATAAGGGAATGTAAGCTCAAAATTATCGAATATGTAAGTAGAAACTCATCTGACTTTTCGGTTAACAATGAAATAAAAAAAATGAGGTATATGGTAAATATATTTAATTTTTTTTCATGTAAATAAAAAAAATGAAAAGTTAGATTTGTCTATATTTTTGCGAATAAAAGGAGCAAAAAGGATTATTACTTACTCTTATATTTAATAGATATATAGGTTTTTAAAAAAAAGAGATTAAGGACATTAAAATTATTGTAATCAATTTAAGAAATACTCATTATTTTTTTTAAGTAGGTTTCTTTATTTTTAAATTATGACTATAGTTTTAATACTTTTGCACAAACATAATAGCAGCATTATAAAATGGCAAGACGAAACAATGAAAATTTAAGTATTAGCGACGCTTTAAAAGTATTTGTTGAAACCAATAAACTTGAAAAAGGTTTAGATAAGGTTAACGTTGCCGATGCTTGGGTAAAACTTATGGGAAATGGGGTAAATAACTACACAACAGCTGTAAGTTTAGAGCGCGGTGTATTATTTGTACAGTTAAGTTCTAGTGTCTTAAGAGAAGAGTTAAGCTATGGTAAACAGAAAATAGTTAATATGCTTAATGAAGATTTAGGGAAAGAAATTATTAAAAAACTGATTTTAAGGTGATTAATAATGATTAATGAGATTAAAATTTTTGTAAAAAGTTTTAAGATTATTAAATTTTATATTATATTTGTTACTTAATATATTATAATACAAATACAATGAGTAAAGGTACCGTAAAATTTTTCAATGATTCTAAAGGTTTTGGATTCATTACTGAAGATGACAACAACAAAGAGCATTTCGTACACATTTCAGGACTTATCGATGAAATTCGTGAAGGTGATGTTGTAGAATTCGATCTACAAGAAGGTAGAAAAGGATTAAACGCCGTAAACGTAAAAGTAGTCTAATTATATACTATTTAACAATTACAATTTAAAGCCTATCATTTATTTGATAGGCTTTTTTGTTTAAATAGCCTACAGATTATAGCCTTTATGCGTGTGTTTTAAATAATTTTGTAATTGCTAGCAAGTACGTAAGGAAAAGAGTTTTTTTGTTTCTCTACAACTTTATTTTATAACACACGATTTTAATAAGTGCTTGGTGTGTTTATTATTCTTTAAAAATACTACTTAGTAGATTTCGAATTCTAAAAGTGTAAAAGTAGATGTAATGAGCCTAGAAGTATTATATTTAGACAGGCATTTGAGTGTTTAATTTATTTTAAAACCGTGTAATTCTGTTTAGTATGATAACAAATATGGTTTATTATTTATACAAATATTAAATTAATATTACAGTAATAATTATATGCTAAAAAAAGAGTTAAACCATTAATAAAATTATTTTGGGTACAAGGATGGGGTAATGCAATAACTGTATTAAAAAAAAGTAATTAAAAATAAAAATTCCGCAAATTAATTGCGGAATTTCTATTTTATGAGAAATCTAATACTATTACATTATTAAAATTGTTCTCTTCCTGAAAAATGAAAAGCAGCCTCAATAGCAGCATTATCATCACTATCACTTCCATGTACAGCATTTTCACTTATAGAATCTGCATACATTTTTCTAATAGTGCCTTCAGCAGCATCATTAGGGTTTGTCGCACCAATTAAGGCTCTAAAATCTTCAACAGCATTTTCTTTTTCTAAAATAGCTGCAACTACAGGACCACGTGTCATATACTCCACTAATTCTCCAAAGAAAGGGCGCTCCTTATGTACTGCGTAAAATGCCTGAGCATCTGCCGTAGTCATTTGGGTTAATTTTAAAGCTAAAATTTTAAAACCTGAAGTTGAAATTTTTTCTAATATTGCCCCGATGTGTTGTTTCTCAACAGCATCTGGCTTAAGCATTGTAAATGTTCTATTTGTTGCCATTTATTTTAATTTATTTGCACGCAAAAGTAATCTATTTCTATGAAATTGCAACACTACCAATTTTAAAAAAATTGTATCTTCGCTAACTATGAATAAGCAAGATATTACGAGCATAAAACAATTGTTAGCTGTAAAGCAAAATATTGTAATTGTACCTCATAAAAATCCAGATGGCGACGCTATTGGATCTACTTTGGGTTTATACCATTATTTGTCTAAAGGTGGCCATAATGTTAACGTTTTAGTACCGAATGATTACCCTACATTCTTAAAATGGATTCCAGGAAGTGATATGATTTTAAGGCATGATTCACAAACAAAATTGTGTGAAAACTTAATTAATAATGCCGATATTATTTTTACTTTAGATTTTAATGCCTTTCATAGAACAGGAAATATGGAAGCTGTTTTAAGTAACAGTAATGCTATAAAAATAATGATTGACCACCACCAGGCGCCAGATAACTATGCCAAATTTACGTATAGCGATGTTGGTATGAGTAGCACCTGCGAAATGGTTTACCATTTTATGGATAAATTAGGAGATACCAGTTTACTCGATTCTAATATTGCAACAGCCTTATATGTTGGAATAATGACAGATACAGGATCTTTTAGGTTCCGCTCAACCACCAGTACAACACACGATGTTATAGCCAAGTTAATAGAAAACGGCGCAGATAATACAACCATTCATAATAATGTGTTTGATAGAAATAGTTATAACAGCCTACAATTATTAGGTTGCGCTTTAACAAATTTAAGAGTTGTTCCAGAATCTAGAACGGCTTATATAACACTATCTCAAGAAGAACTTCATAAGTACGATTATAAAAAAGGAGATACTGAAGGTATTGTTAATTATGGTTTATCATTAGATAATGTGGTTTTAGCAGCTATATTTATTGAGGATAAAAATGAAGGTATTATAAAAATTTCATTACGCTCAAAAGGAAATTTTTCGGTTAATGAAATGTCTAGATCTTATTTTGAAGGTGGCGGTCATACCAATGCTGCCGGAGGAAAAAGTGACTTATCCTTAAAGGAAACCGTTGAAAAATTTATTAGTATATTGCCAAGCTACCAAAAAGTACTAAACAATGAATAAATTAATAATTATAGCTTCTGTTTTTCTTATGTTTGGTTGTAAAACACCTGAGGCCAGACGCCCTGTAACGGTTAAAACAGGATCTTTTATAAATTCATCTATCGAGCGTAACAAAAAACTTTATGCTAAAGAAAAAGTTGATTTTGAAGCTATAATGAATAATGAAGAGCACACTTATTTAGCTTCAAACAGTGGGTTTTGGTATTACTATAATAGTAAAATTGATATTGACACACTACAAACACCCCAATTTGGCGATATTGTTAACTTTAATTACAATGTTACATCTATAAATGGCCAAGTTATATATTCAGCCGAAGTTTTAAAAACCCAAAATTATGCTATGGATAAACAGGAATTGTTTACGGGTTTGCGCGAAGGCTTAAAACTAATGAAAACAGGAGAAACCATTACGTTTTTATTTCCTTCACAAAAAGCTTATGGCTACTATGGCGATACAAAAAAAATAGGCCGTAATGTGCCTTTAATATGTAAAGTTACAGTTAATTCTATTACCCCAAATAAAACTAATTAGTATGGTATTTAAAAGTGCAGTAAAAATATTAATTTTTCTTTTAGTATTAAATTCAATCTCATGTAAAGCACGGTATCCAGATCTTGAAGATGGTTTGTATGCAGAATTTGTTACAAACAAAGGTGTTATGGTAGCTAAACTAGAACAAGAAAAAGCACCTATTACTGTTGCTAATTTTGTCTCTTTGGTAGAGGGTACTAATACTATGGTGAAAAAAGACTATAAAAATAATAGATTTTATGATGGTCTCATATTTCATCGTGTTATAAATAAATTTATGATACAAGGCGGAGATCCCTTAGGTACAGGGCAAGGCGGTCCTGGTTATAAATTTAGAGACGAATTTCATCCAGATTTAAAACATGATAAAGCGGGTATCCTATCAATGGCGAATTCTGGGCCAAACACCAATGGCAGTCAGTTTTTTATAACAGAATTGGCTAAGCCTTATTTGGATAATTCTTACAATGTTTTTGGAGAATTAATTTTAGGGTTAAATATTCAAGATTCGATCTCCAATGTAAAGGTTAACAATAATGATAAACCATTGGATGATGTCGTTATTGAAAAGCTAACCATTATTCGAAAAGGAAAGTTAGCTAAAGATTTTGATGCTTCTGAAATTTTTGAAAATCATTTTGCAGAGGCAGAGCAGGCAGAGCAAGAAAAGAAAGCACAAGAAGAGGCTATATTAAAATCAACTTTAATTAAATTTAAAGCACAAAAAGCAAATGCAGTAGTTTTAAAATCTGGTTTAAAATATTTTGTAAATGAAAAAGGAATAGGAGCAGATTTAAAGGAAAATTCAAAAGCATTGGTACACTATGCGGTCTATTTTGAAGATGGAAAACTACTTGAAACTAGTAATTTAGAAATTGCAAAAAAATGTGGTGCTGTAAACAATAAACGCAAATTAGCAGATAAATACCAACCCATTACCGCAGATATTGGACCAGATGCAAAAATGATACCTGGTTTTAAAGAAGGTTTACAACAGTTAAGAGTTGGAGACAAAGCCACTTTATTTGTACCATATCATTTGGCTTATGGCGAATCTGGTAATCGTAGTATTCCCGGAAAATCTAATATTATTTTTGAAGTAGAGGTTTTAAAACTTTTAAAATAATTTTTTGTAAAGAATATATTTCATCAAAATTTATTCGATTTCAACCAAATGTTAATTTCTAGAATTAAAGTTCACTTAATACCCTAAAATAATTTAATCGATTAAACTTATGCATTTATTAAAATTTAATTGGAACCCAATAACAGGTATTGATATTGTTGGGAATTTCAAAATTCATTTTTACAGCTTAATGTGGGTTGTTGCTTTTATATTAGGATGGTATATTATGAAACGGATTTTTACTAAGGAGAAAGTATCCTTAGATTATTTAGACCCGTTATTTATGTATACTGTTTTATCAACAATGCTAGGAGCGAGGCTAGGGCATGTTTTGTTTTATCAATCGGAATTAATTCAAGACGATTTTTTTAGTATATTTCTCCCTTTTAGTTTTAAAAATGGTTTTGAATTTACAGGTTTTCAAGGGTTAGCCAGCCATGGCGCAGCTATTGGAATTATTATAGGGATGTACTTATATAGAAGAAAATATAACTATAAATCTGTACTTTGGATTCTAGATCGCCTTGTAATAACAGTAGCAGCTGGAGCTATTTTTATTAGAATTGGAAACTTTATTAATTCTGAAATTATAGGTAAAGTTACAGAATCTGGTTTTGGTGTTCGTTTTATTCAAGACGAGTACTATAAGAGCCAAATTATGAAGCTTACAGGTATTAACGATTTAAGAAAAGCATATCTTGCAGTTACAGAAAATTCTCAATTTCAAAACTTATTAGAAGCTGTTCCGTACAGACATCCTTCGCAGCTTTACGAATCGTTTTGTTATATATTCGTATTTATAATTTTATTGTATTTGTATGTGAAAACCACAAAAAAAGATCAATCAGGGTTTTTATTTGGTCTATTTTTGGTTCTACTTTGGACAATCCGGTTCTTCATCGAATTTACTAAAGAGCCACAAGGAGAAGAATATATAAACTGGTTTAGTTTAAATACCGGGCAGTGGTTAAGTATTCCGTTTGTGTTAATTGGTTTGTACTTTATGTTTGGATATAAAAAAGGAAGTATAGATTAACTCGTAAACCGGTTTGATCCCATTTCAACCTTACTTATACTGGTTAAAAGGTATAAATAAGGTTTAAAATGGGATTAAACCTAAACTTTAAGCTCAGATAAATTTAGTTCGTTTTTTCTATCTATTTTAAATTAGTTATTCAGTTAAAATATTTTTTTCAAGTATTAATTCTGTAGGTGTAGGGCTTTAAATATCAGTGTTTCCATAATACTTTTTGCGCAACCAAAAGGAAACTCGAACCAATAAAATCAATGCAGGCACTTCAACCAAAGGACCAATTACGCCTGCAAATGCTTGACCTGAATTCAATCCGAAAACTGCAATTGCAACTGCAATAGCCAATTCAAAATTATTTCCTGCTGCTGTAAATGCTACTGAAGCTGTTTTGTCATATTCTGCACCCGATGCTTTAGTAAAGAAAAAACCAATTATAAACATTAACGTAAAATAAATAAGTAAAGGTATTGCAATTATTAAAACGTCCATTGGAATTTCTACAATCAATTCTCCTTTTAGTGAGAACATAACTACGATGGTAAATAAAAGTGCTATTAAAGTTATTGGCGAAATTGTTGGAATGAATTTATTTGTATACCAATCTTCGCTTTTAAGTTTTACTAAAATTAATCTGCTTAAAATTCCCATCACGAAAGGAATACCTAAATAAATAGCTATACTTTCTGCAATTTTTCCGATTGAAATATCTACAATCGCTCCTTTAAATCCAAAATAAGGTGGTAGAATTGTGATAAAAAGCCAAGCATAAAAACTATATGCAAATACTTGAAAAACACTGTTTAATGCAACCAAACCTGCTCCATATTCGCTACTTCCTTCAGCAAGGTCGTTCCAAACCAAGACCATTGCAATACAACGGGCTAAACCAATTAAAATAAGACCGACCATATATTCGGGATAATCTCGTAAAAATGTAATTGCTAAAACAAACATTAAAACAGGACCAATTATCCAATTAAGAATAAGTGAAATAGAAAGGATTTTTGTGTTTTTAAAAACCTTTGGTAATAATCTGTAATTAACCTTTGCCAAAGGTGGGTACATCATTAAAATTAAACCAATTGCAATAGGAATATTTGTAGTTCCGCTACTAAATGCGTTTATAATGTTTGGAAATGTTGGAATAAAATAACCAAGTCCAACTCCTATTGCCATTGCTACAAATATCCAAAGTGTTAAATTTCTATCCAGAAAACTTAATTTTTTTGAAGGCATTTTTTAAGAGTTTATTTGAGAAAAAACGTAATACATTTCGGTAGCTATTTGCATACTTCTTTCATTGTACTTTTCTGCTTGTTGTGGTGTGTTATCGAATACTTTTGGATCTTCAAAAGTTATTGGAATACGTTTTTCTGCACCTGTAATAAAAGGACAGCCGCCATCGGCTTGCGAGCAAGTCATAATCGCTACAAATTCATATTTTGGATTAAATTCATCATCTAATTTTTTTGAAAACCCTATTATTGGATGTTCGTTGTTAGCATATTTAATGCTGTAAATTGGGTTCTCTTTTTTTGAAATCGTTTCTATCTGAAATCCTGAATTTTGTAAAGTTTCTGCAACCATTGGAAAAAGTGCGGTGCTTTCTGTTCCACCCGAATAACAAAAAACGTTTTTTATATTGAAATAATGGGCCATTGTTTGTGCCCAAACTTGAGATAAATGACTTCTTCGGGAGTTGTGAGTACAAATAAAATTAATTCGAATGTCTTTGTTTTTGGATACTTTGGACTGAATATAATCAGTTAGTGGTTGTAAAACACCCTTTCGCTTGTTTAAAATTGTTTGTGGGTCTAATTTTTTTATTAAATTTTCTATTTCTAGAAATAGATTAGTTTGTTTTGTTATCATGTTTTTATAAAATTTAAATAACTTTTAGCAGCAGTTTCCATTTGGTGAACAACAAGACTCATCATTTAATGCGGATAATTTTACTTTGGTTTTTTCTACTGGAATTCCGCAATTATCCTTTGCTAAGCAGTCAGTTTGTTTGTTAGTTAATAAGAAATTTTGCCCGTCAAAATCAAGTCCGAATTTTCCAATCGTATCCGCTTGATATTCTACTTCTATTTCTAAATCAGCTATTTTTAAAACCTTTTCGGAAAGTTTAATAATATTCAATAGCTTTTCGGGGTGTAATCTGTGGTCGTAGTCGTTTGCATTCCAAAGTTGAAAGTTTACAACGTCTTCTTTTCTTTCGGTACCGCCACAATCGATAAAATGTTTTGTTATTTTGCCTACTTCTGTAACGTGAAAGTGATTAGGCACTAAGTCTCCGTTTGGTAGTTGAAAACTTATAGTTTGTAGTTCTTTTAATGCTAATTTTACCTGTGATAACTTCATAACTATATTTGTTTATTGCGATTATACGATTAATGAGTTTAAATTTTTTTAGCAACAATCCGATTTTTCAGTTATATCTTGATTTAAAAATTCGTTCATTATTGTTTTCATTTTAGTCCAATTCTCTGCATGAATACAGTAACATACACTTGTGCCTTCAACATTTCCTTTAATTAAACCTAAATGTTTTAGTTCTTTTAAATGCTGTGAGATTGTTGGTTGCGCTAATCCAATTTCGTTTACCAAATCGCCGCAAACACAAGCGTTAATTTTAAATAAATGTTGTAAAATTGCTACTCTTGCCGGATGTCCGAATACTTTTGCCAAAAGAGAAATTTTATTCTGTTTGTCGGTAAACATTTCAGTTTTAGCTAATCCCATTTTTTTTATTTATTATCATTACATTGTAATATTACGATTAATAATTAAATGTTCAAAATTTTTGGGCTTTGAAAAAAAACAACACTACTGTTTTACTCTTGGTTTTTTATTGTGTATCTCTTGTGATTAAATCAATTTTAAAATTATAGATACAAGGTTTTATCAACTAAATAATTTTTAAGCTCATCGTTTATAATTACTAAACGTGACGATTCAGCTAATCGAAAAATTGCCGCATTGCCTGCCTTATCAGGGTCAATTGTAAATCGCTCTAAAAAAAGTGGGTCTTTCTAGCGGTTTAGTATTAGGGTTGTAAGCTTTAACGCCTATCTATTTCTTCTTCTATTTTAACTTAAAGAAGCTTGGATAATAGTCTTCAGGATATATATACGTGTCTTCGTCGTAAGGAATCTGATTATATTTGTACAACGCAAAAAAAGTGTCTCCTTTTTTGTTTTTCATTTTCTGTAAATTTAAGCCTCTGGAAGATGAGAATTTTTCTTTGTTATAAATACTTTCAAAAGTTTGGTTATTTATTTTACCTACGGCTTCTACATATGGTGGCCTATTTGGTAAAGAACGTTGCCTATCTATAACGTAAAAAACAAAATTTTGTTTAAATATTAAATATCTAGTGCTGTCCGAACTGTCTGTAAAATACCGTTCGTGTTTAGCTAATTTAATGTATTGGTTTTTGTTTTTATAAGAGTGAATTTTTTTTTCTAGGGATGTAAGGCCAACATATACAAATAATAAAATTGGTAGCAGATGGATAATAGTCCAGGATATACTGCCATCAAAAACTTTAGGGTTTTTAATTAATCTAATTATTGAAATTAAGTATAATATAACTAGAGGCGTGTATAAGCAAAGCCCAAAAATAAACCGAAAACCTTGATGCATTCCATCTCCTCCATATCTATTACCATGTTTATAGCTATAAGATTCATAAAATATATTAGTTGAGTCAAAAAGCAAGGCAATTACTAGTAATAATAAACCAATTATTGGGGAATATATAGATATGTTTTTAATCATTTTATTTAACTTATTAATTTGGTTATGTTAGAAAAAAATATGCCATTGCTGTATGTAGTTAGTAGTTTACAAATTAAACAATTATTTAGAATAATATGTGAGCCGAATTTTTTAAATTTTTATTTTGTTTCTCAAATAAACTTTATATGTGGTTGTAGGCTTCCCTAAAAATAGGACAGTTTTTCAATGCTTTTTAATAGCTTATTTTTTATACAGTTTTACCATGTGTTTTATGTTTTTTTATTGAAGTTTTGTTTGCTTATAATCGATATAATTTCTTCATGATTAACTTTATCGGTATGTGATAGTAGGGATTTCGGGCTATTTCCTGTTTTGTTGCACCTAGCTTATTGTGGCGTATAATGCGCGCATAACTATGCAGTCCAGTCTCCCAAGAATTTTGTGCTGCGTGCTATAAGTTGCTATTTGTTATCAGTTTTTGTCCTTCAAACTCTTTCATTAAGTTATCCCAATTAAAAGGAGTTTGCAAATAAAATTCAGCATTACCACCAATTGGGGCAAAGTGCTTTAAAACTTGTTCTTTTCCAGTAGGATAATTATAGGTTTCATAATACTTATTTTCTAAAAATAAATTTTGTAAATTTTCTATTAAATCTTGATCTAGTCGGTCGCTATAATATACATATCGAATGCCATGAATGCAGTACGTACTGTTAAGATTATTCTTTTTTCCTTTGAATGGTTTTTCTAGAGTCATAGAAACTTCAATTCCATTTAAGAAATCATCGGATATTTTTATTTGCTAGAGCTAAGAAAGCGTATGTCTCAGCGGGACTGTTTTGGTTGTATTCATCCATAATCCAAATTAGTGCACCTTCTGCTCCTTCACTAATAATATCAGAATATTCTAGAATTAAAGCCGATAAATTACTGTATTTTGCTAGTTCATTAAATAATTTATATTCTTCAAAGGTATGTGATGAACCAGGCTTATCTTCAAACACGACTTCGAACTTAAAGCTTTCTAATCTTTTATTGTTAGGCTGTCTAATATCGTTATGGTATCTAATATTTATTTTCTCATCCGGATATAAAGTCTTAATTTCTTCTAGAGAAGTAATTAAGATTTTAGGTATTAATTTAAAGTCTTTTTCAGTTAATAGAGTGTTATTTTTAATATACTATTTGTTAATATTTATTATGTTGTTAGAGGTACCATCTCTGAGAACTTTAATGAAAAGTGTATTACTATGTATCGTGAATACAATGGGTGAAAAATAGCGTTTAAATAAGTTTGACTTATGGATTTGTTTTTGTTTTGGTCAGGATTAATAATTTGATTACCATCTTATTTTTGGCATTCCTAAAGAAGAAAGGGGGAGGGGGTAAAGATTAGAATTCCCATCTTCAAACAGTTTTTTAGTTTTTATTTTTCAGATATTTCTTAACGAATTTCAGTTCCGATTTTTTGTCAATTTGTAAATTCGATACACAGGTACTTGTCCACAACTTTCCAGTCTTATCTATTTTTCCAAAAACTAAATACCTTTTGTTTTTTTTGAAAAAATAGTCGCAAAGATATTTTTCTTCTTTTTCCTCAATCAGTTTTCGATTCAATACTATTTGTTTTCCGCGATATAATTTCATTAGTTCAAACTTTCCGTCTCCAATATAATTCCCGTAAAAAATTACAGTTGAACTTTCAAAACTGTCTTCTAATTTCAGTTCCGATTGAATTTTTTCGCTAGTGATTGGATACGTTTTGCATTCACACGCAAAAGAGAGATTGAAATAGTTCAAAAATAAGATAAGTATTATTGTTCTCATTCTGTTTTGTGTTATACTAATATAGGTTGATCTTTTATGGTTCTTATTTAGACTCTAGAATATTTTTTTAAGCTGTTTAGCGGGTAAAAAATAGTTTAAACTAGATCTGTTTTTAAATCTTTAAAAGGGATTATTAGTGATCCAATTTCTACTACAACTAATAATCCAGTAAGAAAATAAGTCGCATTAATTTCAAATGAAAACTGCAAAATAATTTCGATTTAATGTCTTTAAAATTACTCATAATTGTCATTTTTAACGGTTCTACTCAATGAATGCTAACTGTTATTATAACAAACGTAGCGCAGTGGATAAGTACTTTCGTTTAGTTAATCTTTTGGGTCGATTTATTGCCAATCTTTTTGTTCGGTCTAATTCTTTGGTTAGAATACAATTCTTAATTGAGTTTGGCTTTAATATTTATTTTAACCGTAGTTGTCCATTTCGTATTCTTTGAGGGTGGTTGCCTACAGGGACTTCGGCAACGACTTTTCCGCTACTATAATCTATTACAGTAACTTTGTCAAGACTACTTATAGAGACATAAGCCTTTGTGCCGTCTTTACTTGAGGTAACCCAATATGGCTTAGATTCTTTTGCTTTACCAGCAAGTTTAATTGTATGGTATTTAAATGTCTCGCGGTCTACTATAGCTATATAACCATCCATTGTACCGGCAACACAAATAGTTTTATCATTTCCACTAAGCGCAATACCATGATGTCCAGAATTTAAAAAATGCTCTCCAGGTGATAAATCTTTATTCGCCTCCGGAATCGGTAAATCTAATTTTCGAGTGATTTTATCATTATCTATATCGTATTCAAAAAAACCATGAAAAAATGATATTTGTAAATAAGCAAATTTCTCATCTTTGGTTATTGCCATAGGGCGAATAGCACTATCAATCCAAGTAAACCCAGCTTCTTCTAGTTTCTCTTTCATGTTTACACGGCGAATGATTTCATAGGTGTCAGCATTAATAATTTGAAACCAACGATCGCCTTTTAAAAAATCTAAGGTTGGTGAAGCTAAATATACTTTACCAATACTGGCGTGATATATTCTTTTACCATCTTCAGAATACGTATTTTCATGAGGTTGATCTCCAGATTCAAAATTGCCTACAATTTCTCCTGTTGAAACATCAATCGCATGAACCTTTTTTGATGTAGAGGCTGAGACCAAAAATATTTTTCCATCTGGGGATAGCGCAGAATGATCAGCTCTAAGTCCTTCGACTTGTGTACGCCAAGTAATTTCGCCCGAATTTACATCTATCGCTACAACATCTGCAAAACTTGGTCTTGATGCATAAATATACCTCCCATCGTTTGAGGTAAACATGTCGTCAACTAATTGATCATTCCCTTCACCTATAAGTTCACGAATAGCACCGGCAGAGATTCTTCTCTTAAAACCTGAATAAATTTCTTCAAACCTTTCTTCACGGTCTGGCATGGCACTTATTTTTTTTATGATTTCGTATGTTTTTGGGTCGAAAATGGTGATGACTCCATCCCAATTATTACCAGTAACCACAACATCCCTTAAAGGAATACTATCATGAACCGTTGTGGCTTTATTTTCAGGGTGTAGTGGAAACGACGGATATTCTCTATCTGGTCTCTGTCCTAAATTATAAAGATAGGTTCCTAAAAAAAATAACCCTGTAAATAGGGTGCCTAAAATTATTTTTTTTCTCATATGTAGCGTTGTTTTTTGTAATTTATCTTAACGTTCTAGTATAATAATTGTTGTGATTTTAAGCACTAAAGTTAGTAAATAAATCACAGATAGAAAGTTCGCGAACACTTTTATAAGTAGGCTAAAAGCAGCAATAAATTATACACGGCTTAAGTTTGAATTCTTTTAAATTTAGATATAAACTAGTAGGAATTAAGGAGCTGTATTTGATGTACACGGCAGTGAAACGGGCTGTATTCAGTACAAAAATGATGAGTCAGGGTTTAAAAAGTTTCTAAAATCGTTACCCGATGATTGCTTAGTAGCTATGGAAGATACAGGATATTATCATTATCGCCGTGCTCAGTTTTTATATAAAAAAAGCTGTGGTTGTGTCTGTAATAAATCCATTATCTATTAAGCGTTTTATACAAATGCGACTAGCTAAAATAAAAACAGATAAGAGTGATTCGAAAGCTATTTGTGATTATGCACTTATAAATGAAATATCTATTTACGATGCTTTAACAGAGGATTAAAGCGAATGTTTACAGCTCTTTAGATTAATGGGTGTTTATATAAAGCACCGCACAGCCACAAAGATTAAGATGCACGGAGAAGAAGTTTTGGATATTCCCTCGAAGTTTGTTTATAGCTCATTGATACGTAATAAAAACCATCCGGATAATGAAATTTTAGGTATTGAACAGCAGCTTTATAAGCTATTAAAACAATGTTTTGCAATTGCAAAATCGGGTAGGCCTTATGATGAAGATTACGTTTCAATAATGTCCAAATAAATAGATGAAAATCAAATTAATCAATTTATGAGCTAGAATAATAGTGTCTTAAATTAAGGAAGAAAAGAGTTGTTTTTTACCTCAGTTCTTTGTTGAATGTTTGCTTTTTACTTTGAATTAAATCTGTAATAGCATTCCAAAGCTCAATTCGTTTTTCTAATGATTGTTTGGCTACAATTAATGTTTCGTTCCATTTTTGCTCGTCATCTTTACATAATTCCTTTATCATTTCCAGGGATAGTGGCCCGTGTTCATCTCCATCAAGTTCAATATGACGTTTCAGATAATAATTTATTTTACTGTAAAGTTTGTTTTTAGAATCGGAATTTTCAAGTATGTCAATAAACATATCAGGAATAACATCTTCTCTACCAAAAGTAAACGCAGACGCTACAAGGTGAGGCATATTTGTTTCAATAATTGAAAATGAAAATTTTACAAAATCAGCGACTCTTTTGTCAATATTAACTTCATTTAAGGAATATTCAACCGAATTGCCTAATTCAATTAGCTTAATAAAATTGTTGATTTCATTGGTATTTGCATTTACTTGTTGCATTGCATCCAAATACATTTCGAAATGGCTTTTCGGTTTTCCTAATTCATTAATATCACTTTCTTCTCCGTGAACAATTTCATTTATAAATCTTGAAAGTATAGGATTTTTGGGTGGTGTCCAAGGTGTTTGAATATTAGTGAAATTTATTTGAAGCTTCTTTAAGAGTGACATAAAATCCCAAACTGCAAATACGTGACTTTCCATAAAAATTTTTATGTCATTAATGCTCGCCAAATTTTTATAAAGCTTATGGTTTTTCAATTGACTTCTTAATTCGGAAATCTCATTTTCAATATATTCTATTTCATTCATATCTTATTTTTTGCTTGCGGTTGGTTGGGTATATAAAAAGTGGCAGGATAAAATGCTTTTACTTTAATTTTGAAACAAAGATAGCAGAAAAGAACCAAATTTTAAGTTTGCCACTTTAACTGCTATTTTTTATATACCGTATTGTAGGCAGTATTTATTCAATTTCCCAACGCGCTCTAACTCTAATATACTTAACATCTTTTTTATTTTCTTTTACTAAAAATATAACATAGTTATTAAAGTATTCAAATAGTCCATCATCATCTAATTTTCTATTTTTTTGTCTCACGTAAAATTTAGAAGAACGAACAACTTTTTTAAGACAAAGTATCTCTTTGGGTTTAATATCATGTATAACTCCAAGTTCTTTAAAGTAAAATGACCCAATTGAACCTGCGCTACTATCATCTAAATAATAATGATTAGGTATTTGTTTATAAGTATTTATATAATTTTTATCAAATTTAAAAAAAAGTGTGTCTTTAGGTTTTTCTTGACTTAATAAAACAGAAATAAAGAAGCACGAAAGCAGACCAAATAAAATGTGTGTTTTCATATTGATATTATATTTATTAAACATTAGGGACATGTAACAGTTATGTTTAGAAAATCAACTCTAAGCGAAATATTTTTTAGTTCTTGTTTTTTTCATGTTTTCCGTTTTTTAAAGTTAGTTAAAAAGTTTCAAAGTGTTGGCAATATTTCCTATAACGGTTGGGTATATGAAAAGTAGCAGAATATAATTGCTATAACTTTTCACTTAAAAATAAAAGATATGCCTAAGCTTTATGGTTTACATTTTACTGCTATTTTTTACATACCATGTTGTGGGTAGTATTTATTCTATTACCTCATATGAATATAAGACCTCTTTAATAATAATTTCTTTTTTTAGTATTTCGCTTTTATCAATAAAAAAAATGGTTTGAGCTTTGTTAATCAATCTTACAGATTCAGCGTACCCTAGTTTTTGCATAAATTCTCTAGTTATAATAATGTCTTTGTTTGTTCTTAAAAAGCTTTGATTTACCTTAAAATAAGGTGCTGGGTTGTTTTTGTCTTCTTCATCAAAATCAAGGTAATGCCAATAAATGAATTCCATTACTTCACTTTGCAATGAATAATAGTTTTCCTCTTCAAAAAAGAAACTGTATCTGATACTAGCTCTTTTATCTTTGTGTTTTTGTGTAATACTTTTAGTTTGATAATTTTCATTTTTACCATTATGAAGTATAAATAATACTTCACTTTGTTTAATTTTTTTTAAATTTTGAGAATAACAATTGATTGTTAATAACAATAATGTAATACATATTAAATAGTTTTTCATTTTATTGTTTTAGTTTTTGCATTCTTTACTAAATTCCAATATCATTATATATCTTGAAGTTATCAAATTTGCTAGGGGTATTTTTGATGTTATTTTTAAAAGCATTTGAGTTTTGTAACCATACTTAAATATCTGTAAAACTGATTCCAATCCCATGGAATTTTAGTTTCACTAGGATTACTTTCATCAATAAATATTCTAGATTTTGCTCTTTTTTGTTGAGAATTAGGAATTAAATCATCTTTAATATCGGCTAATATTTTTGACATTGTAGGTAGTAAATGTTCAAACATAAATTCATGGTCGGGATTGACCAGGATAAGCTGTCTAGTCCTTAAATATGGCTACAGGTTAAAATTGAATTAAGCTGATAATTTATATACCATATTTTGTGTTTTATAATCTAAAGATAAGTGTAGTCTTACTTCGTTGTATAAATTAATTGCATTTTTTGAAGCTCTCATAGCGTGATCTACGTTATCAAAGGTTTGGTCTAAATAAAATTCATCTTTCAAGATTCCATTTACGCGCTCTGCCATTACGTTTTCGTGACAATGATTTTCTTCTGTCATACTAATACCTATCATTTTTCTTTTTAATATCTGTGTATATACATTGCTACAATACTGTATGCCTCTGTCAGAATGATGGATAAATTGTTTAATATCCTTGGCTTGATAAATAGCCTTTTTAAGTGCTCTCACACATCCTTTTAATTCCGAGCTGTCACTAAGATCATATCCAACTATTTTTCGAGAATGTATATCTGTTATTAAAGCCAAGTAGCAAAAGCCTTTTATATTCCTAATGTAAGTAATTTCACCAACCCATACTTGGTTTGGTATTGTAACTTTCAGGTCTTTAATAATGTTATTATACTTATAAAAACGATGATATGAATTGGTTGTTCTGGCACTAGTTTTCTTTCTAAGTGTTGGCATATTGTGTTTTCTAAGGACGTTAAATAGCGTATCTCTACCGACTTTAAGATTGGCCTTTGTAAACTCATTATTTAAGGCTTTAGTGAGTTTATGCACACCTTCTCTAGGAAGGGATTTACGCCTTTTACTAACAATTTCAATAATCTGCTGTTCTAATTTTAAACGTTTATCAGCTCTGACTTTATGCTTGTAATAAGCATCACGTTTAAGTCCAAAGCAATGATTTATAGTTGTTAAAGAAGCAAATCCCTTAGATTTCTCTTTGGCTTTAATTAAGGCTTTATACTTAACTTTTTTTTTAGTTCCGCAATAGATTTATAGCCTAAATCTTCAGCTGCTACTTCTAAATAAGATTCTTCTACCATAGCATCGAGATCCTTTTTAAGGAGTAGTTTTTAAGTTGTTCAATTTCTTTTTGAAGTGCTTTAATTCTAGATATTTCGTCTTTTGTTTCCACTTTTACTCTGGTGTTCATTAGGTCTTTACGATTGTACTTTTTAATCCACACATTCACTGTTGTAGGAGCGATAGAGTAGAGCTTACACAGTTCACTCTTTGTGTGTTTACCTGTTGTAAGTTCGGCTAAAATTTTTAATTTAAAAGGTTCTGAATACCGTCTAATTACTTTGTCATTTTTGTACATAATGTTTAAAATTATGTAGCCTTTATTCAGGACGGGTCAAGTTTCGGATTTGAAACAATGATAACAGAAAAGAACCAAACTTTTGGTTAAGCCCTTAACTGCTATTTTTTATATACCGTGTTGTAGGTAGTATTTTATATTTCAATAAATGGATTATCATTCAAATCTACTTCTCTTGCAATGAACTTTCTTTTTTTCTTTTCTGCAACATCAATTATATAAACAACAATTTTTAAACTCCTGCTATCTAAAATTTTCTTCATTTTATCTCCTTCTAGGTCTTTGGGATAAATAATAATATCTTTTTTTTTTCTTAAAAAGCATTTTGTAATTATTTTTACATCGTTTTTTTTGTGTTTATCAAAAAGATTTTTTGGCCTTAATAACCTAATATATCTATGAAATTTTTCATCAGGATTGTTTTCATTAAATTGGTAAGCATATCTTTCCCCTGTAATTGTATGATTAGAATTATAAGTTTCCTTTTTTAAATGCTTAGAATAGTCAAAGTAAAAGTACACAGTATCTTTTTCTTTTAACGATTTGTAATTCTGACCATAAGCAACAGCCGAATATATAAAAAATAATATGTATAAAGTTTTTTTAGTCATATATCCTGCTGTTTCAGTATATTGAATGTATTTAGAATTTTCAAGCGTATCATTATGTAGACTTCCCTTTTTTAGGACACCTCTAAATTCGACAAATAATTATTATTTAAGTCAGATTTGATGAAGAATTTAAATTCTTCATCAAATCTGGGTTTGTATTCTTTAGGCGATATATTGTCTAATGATTTATGTGGGTGATTAAAATTATAGTCTTTCCTCCAGTTATCACTTATTTTTTGAAGTTGATAGATGTCATTGAAATAGTAAGCATCTAATATATCTTCTCTAAAGAAACGATTAAAGCGTTCTACATATCCATTTTGCATAGGTTTTCCTGGTTGAGTGTATTTAATCTCTATAAAGTTCTTCTTACACCAGTTCATAAATATTTTTGAGATGAATTCTGGTC
>CALGNX010000021.1 GCA_937958265.1 uncultured Algibacter sp.
AAAGTCTTTTGATGGGTTTAAAACTAGAGTATTATCTAAAATTACAGCAATGACCGTGATTCAATATATCAACAAATTTATCTTTGATAGAAAAATTAATAATATCAAAATTAGCATTGTTTAAAATGCACAACGGGTTTATTATATTTTTTATTAATGCCTGCGCAACATATAAAAGGCAGTATAATAATACAGGTTTTCAAAATGTGTACCCTAATAAAGAAATAGTACATTCTTTTTATTTAATTGGAGATGCAGGTATTGCCGGAAATTCTGAATCATCTCAGGCAGTACAAGTTTTTGAGCGTGAGCTTTTAAAAGCATCAAAAAATAGTACGGTGGTTTTTTTAGGTGATAATATTTATCCAAAAGGTTTGCCCAAAAAAGGAGCTAAAGGCCGTAAATTGGCAGAGACCCAATTAAACGCTCAAATAGGTGCGGTAAAAAATTATAAAGGAAAAACTATTTTTATTCCAGGAAATCACGATTGGTACAGCAGCGGATTAAAAGGTTTAAAAAGGCAAGAGAAGTATATTGAAGATGCGCTTGGTAAAAACACATTTCTACCAGAGAATGGATGCCCTATTGAAAAAGTAGAAATAGCAGACAATATCGTTATGCTTGTTATTGATACCGAGTGGTACTTAACCAATTGGAATAATCACCCTACGATTAACGATGACTGTGAAATAAAAACGCGATTTGCATTTTTTGAAACGTTGGAAGGCTTAATTAAAAAAGCACGAGGGAAAACTACAATTATTGCTATGCACCACCCCATGTTTACGAATGGCCCTCATGGCGGGCAGTATAGTTTTAATTCGCATTTAAAACCTATACCTGTTTTGGGAACGCTTAAAAATGTTTTAAGAAAAACAAGTGGTGTTTCTCCTGCCGATTTGCAGAATAAAAAATATAATGCTTTTAAAAAACGCATTGTTACACTAGCTCAAGAAAATGATAAAACCCTTTTTGTATCTGGGCACGAGCATAGTTTACAGTATTTAATTAAAGATGATATACCACAAATAGTTAGTGGGTCTGGATCTAAAACATCTGCGACACTTAATGTTAAAGATGCTTTTTCCGCTAGCGAGAAAGGTTTTGCACGTTTAGATGTTTTTATAGATGGGTCTTCTGTAGTGCGTTTTTATTCAGCCGATGCAGATGAGATGATTTTTCAAACTCAAGTTTTTTCAGAAGACGATAAGAAGGACACCTTAGGTTATAAAACGTTTCCAGCCAGGAAAAAGGCTTCGGTTTATACTAAAGAAGAGATTACAAAAAGCAGTTTGCATAAATATGTTTGGGGGAAGCGTTATAGATCATATTATGGAACAGAGGTTAATGTGCCAACGGTTAATTTAGATACCCTTTTTGGAGGTTTAAAAGTGTTTAGAAAAGGAGGTGGCCACCAATCTAAATCACTTCACTTTAAAAATAAAGAAGGTAAACGCTATGTTTTGCGTGCTATTAGAAAAAGTGCTACAGTATACTTACAGGCAATGGCTTTTAAAGATCAATATATACAAGGCCAGTTTGATGGAACATTTACAGAGCGTTTGTTACAAGATTTTTATACAGGCTCCCATCCTTATGCGCCGTTTGTTACTGGTCATTTATCCGATGCTGTTAATTTATATCATACCAACCCTGTCTTGTATTTTGTGCCTAAGCAACCTGCTTTAGCAAGTTTTAATGCCAACTTTGGAAATGAGTTATACATGATAGAGGAGCACGTATCTGATGGACACGGAGATCTTAAAAGCTTTGGGTATGCTAATGAAATTAAAAGCACTACTGATTTGATTAAGAGGCTTCGTAAGGATGAAAAGTATGTTGTCGATGAAGAAATGTATTTAAGAGCTCGTTTGTTTGATATGGCAATTGGAGATTGGGATAGGCATATAGATCAATGGCGTTGGGCAGAGTTTAAAGAGGCTAATAAGGTTGTTTACAGACCCATTCCTAGAGATAGAGATCAAGTGTTTTCTAATATGGGTGATGGTGCCTTGTTGAATATAGCGACTCGAATAATACCGCCTTTAAGGTTAATGGAAGGTTTTAATGAGGTAATTAGAAGTGTAAATGGGTTTAATTCTAGTCCCTTTTCTTTAGATATGATGTTACTAAATGAAACAACAAAACAGCAATGGGAAGCCGAAGCTGTATTCCTTCAAAAAAACCTTACGGACGAGGTTATTGAGAACGCATTTAAAGCATTTCCAAAAGAGGTTCAAGATAAAAAAACACTAAATGAAATAAAACACGTATTTAAGGCACGTATTGTAAACCTGAAAAAAACAGCAAATAAGTATTACGCCTTACTTAACAAAACACCTTTAATACGGGGAACGGATAAAGATGATTTATTCGAGATTGAACGACTACCAAATGGTAATACAAAAATAACGGTGTCTCGAATAAAAGATGGTAAGAAGGGTGTTGTAATACATGAAAAGGTATATAACAAAGATGGTACTAAGGAAATATGGTTGTACGGACTGGATGATGAAGATGTGTTTGAAGTGGTTGGAGAAGGTAATAATTTAATTAAGCTAAGATTAATTGGTGGGCAAAATAATGATGTGTATAATATTGCGAATGGTAAAAAAGTGAAATTGTACGATTACAAGTCTAAGACAAACAGCTTTACTACCACAGAAGGTGCTAAAATCTTAAGGGATAATTATGAAACGAACGTTTATAACTATACTAAACCAAAAAATACGACAACTCAATTAACACCATTACTAGGAGCAAACCCAGATGATGGGTTTAAAATAGGTTTTGTAAATGCGATTACTAATTATGGTTTTGAGCGAAATCCATTTAGTTCTCAACATACCTTTTCCGGCGCGTTTTATTTTGCAACTAGTGGGTTCGATTTTGAATATAATGGCGAATTTGCAAACGTATTAGGTACATGGAATTTGGGTTTAAACGCTAAATATACAAGTCCTAATTACGCTGTTAATTTTTTCGGTTTTGGTAATAGTACACCAAATTTGAATGCAGAAAATAGTAGTAATTTTAGTTTAGATTATAATCGTGTTAAAATAAGTAAGCTAACATTTGCACCATCTCTAAATTGGAGGAGCGAGCAGGAAGCTCATTTTAAAGTAGGGTTAAGCTACGAGTCTATAGAGGTGGAGGAAACAAACAATCGCTTTATTAATACATTTTATGTCGCAAATGGAGAAGAAAATCAAAAGGATTTTGTTGGAGCCGAGGTTATGTACAGTTATCAAAATAAAGATAATAAGGCTTTTCCAACGTTAGGTATGCAAACTAGTTTACAGCTTGGTTATACCGCAAATATTGAAGAGCGAAAAGGATTTACTTATTTTATTCCAGAACTTGGTTTCGATTTTAAATTGGTGCCGAGTGGGCAGTTGGTTTTTGCAACTCATGCCAAGGGGCATTTTATTTTTGGAGATAATTTTGAATTTTACCAAGGCGCAAACTTAGGGGCTAATAATGGGTTGCGTGGTTTTAGGAATGAGCGCTTTTCTGGTAAAAACTCATTGTATCAAAGTTCAGATTTGCGCTTAAATTTACGACGTGTTAAAACAGGATTGTTACCATTAAATGTGGGTGTTTATACCGGTTTTGATTATGGTCGTGTTTGGGTTAGAGATGCATTAGTTTTAAATACTGGTTTTAATTCAAACAGTTGGAACACGTCTTTTGGTGGTGGTGTTTTTGCAAATGCAGCAAATATTTTAACATTAAATTTATCTGCCTTTCATAGTGATGATAATATTAGGTTTGCATTTAAAATTGGTTTTGGCTTTTAATATTACAACGATTTAAGTTTTTGGTGTTATATTTCTAATTTAAATTATTTTTTTACCAATTGAAAGCTGAAATTTAAGTGTATCTTGTTAAGCGTAAGGTTTCTAATAAGAAGTAAAATAGGAGGTAGGCTACAAGTAGTTAAAAAAATGTAATTAATAATTAAGAATAGCGTCTATTATAAAAATAAATAATAAAGTAATGAAAAGTAGTTTTAAAGATATTGTAAACTCTGAAGAAGTTGTATTAGTCGATTTTTTTGGAACTTGGTGCGGGCCATGTCAGGCGCTTATGCCTATATTAAAAGACGTTAAAAAAACGTTGGGTGACACCTTAAAAATAGTAAAAGTTGATATTGATAAAAACCAAGAATTGGCAAGCATGTATCAAGTACGAAGTGTACCAACGATGATTTTGTTTAAGGATGGTGTGCCAAAATGGAGGCAGTCTGGTGTTTTACAAAAAAGTGATATTATAAATGTAATTAATACTCATAAATAATATTTAAAGTGCAGACAGGCCTTTAATATTTTTTTTATTTAAGGATAGTACATCTATACTTTTATTGGTTATTTAATCTATTTTGAATTCATAAATAATGCCATTATCATTGCCGTTTTTCTCATCGGTTATGTAAACCACTGAATTACTTTTGAAACAAACGCCTTCTTTTTGAGAGTTATGATTAAATTCTAAAGCTTCAACATGGCCATTTAAAAAGTTATCTTCTTTAAAGTTGGTGATTTTCCAAAGTTTATCATGATTTAATAAGACTACAATTTTACCTGTTTTATTTATAGCCGCGCCTGTAATTTTTGAATCTTTCCCTTTCAATTTAAATTTTGAAATTACCTTTGCGGTATGTTTACCAATGCGATTTGGTATTTTTAATATTATGCTAGATTTTTTTTCTTTACTAAACACATAAAAGTTGTTGTTAAGCAAGAAAAAAGCTTCAAAATCTTCGGGCTTTACTTTTTTAGGTAGTATAAAATTAATGCGCTCTGCCTTTGCATCGTTAGTCCTTAAGTTCGAAATTTTATAAATGCTAAAGTTTTTACGTTTTTTATTATTATTTCCAAAATCGCCAATATATAAGTTTCCGTTATTGTCGGATGTTAAATCTTCCCAGTCTATATTTTTAGCATTATCAACATCAATATCTTTTATAATTTCACCTTTTCTATTTAAACCGTAAATATTATTTTTATTTCCAGCGTCTTCAATAGTCCATAGTAAGTCAGATCCTACAACTGTTTCTATTGCCGATGCTTCCTTTAAATTATTTGGTAAGTATGCTATTATATCAAGTTTTCCACTATTGCAAGATAATAGTAAGAAAGTAAAAAGTAATAGTGGTTTTAAAGTGAAAGTCATAAATTGTATTTTATCTTTGCCCAATAAAGTAGAGTAATTCTCGTTTTAAAGCAAAAATATAACTCATAAAGTCTTTGTAAAATTATAACCGTAACCATTATTTGTGATTAATAAAAGTATTTTATGACTACAGTTAAAGATTTATTAAACCTTCTAGTACTTGATAAAATAAGTGACAACGCGTTTAATGGTGTTAGTAAAACAATAGGTAGTCCCATTGTATTTGGTGGGCAAGTTTTAGCGCAAGCGCTAAATGCAGCAAGCAGAACGATTACCAATACAAGGATTTTACACTCTATGCATGCTTATTTTTTGGAAGCAGGAGATTTGGATTTGCCTATAACATATCAAGTTAGTGTTGTTAGGGATGGTGGTAGTTTTTCGGTTAGGCGAGTAACGGCGCACCAAAATGATAGTACAATTTTTATACTATCGGCATCGTTTCATAAGGAAGAGGCAGGTTATAATCATCAAATTGCTATGAAAACGTCTATAAAGCAGCCTGAAGATTTGTTAAGCTGGACGGATATGTACAAGGAGTATAGTGATTTTTTACCAAAAGGAATAAAGTCGTTGTTAGCTATAGAAAGGCCTATAGAGTTTAAGCCAACAACATTTATAAACCCTTCGGATAAAAAAGATGTAGCACCCAATTACGATGTGTGGTTTAGAGTGAAAGGGAGTACAGAAGATTTAAATTTAGCAACAAAACAGCAAATTTTAACTTATATATCAGACTATAATATTTTAACATCAACATTAAATCCTCATGCAAGTATTGCGCATTGGGGAAATACATTAACAGCCAGTTTAGACCACTCTATGTGGTTTTTTAGAGATTTCGATTTTTCAGATTGGCTGCTCTATTCTATTGATTCGCCAAGCACATCGGGAGCTAGGGGACTTGCTAGAGGACATATTTTTACACGAGACGGAAAATTAATAGCCACAGTGGCTCAAGAAGGATTAATAAGACCTATTAACAATGGAAAGTAAAATTTTAAAAATCGGCCATAGAGGCGCCAAGGGACACTTAACAGAGAATACTTTAGAATCTGTAAAAAAAGCTTTAAGCTTAAAAGTAGACGGTATAGAAGTAGATGTTCATAGGTGTGCTTCAGGTCAATTAGTTGTTTTTCATGATTTCACAGTAGATAGAATCACAGACGGAACAGGTGAGGTTGCAAAATATAACTTTAATGCATTAAAAAAATTAAAAACAAAAGGGGCTTACCAAATTCCTTCTTTAGCAGAAGTTTTAACTTTGGTTGATAACAAGTGCCTGTTAAATATTGACTTAAAAGGACCAGATACTGCCAAGGAAGCTGCTAGAATTATCACCTTTTATGTTGATAAAAAAGGATGGGAATACAAAAATATTTTAGTTTCTAGTTTTCAAGAAGATTTGTTGGAGGTTGTATACGAAGCTAATAATAAAATTCCACTAGGTGTTCTTACCGATAATAACTTAGGTAAAACAATAGCTTTTGCAAAAAAAATTAAAGCAGTTTCTATACATCCAGATTATACGATGTTAACAGAGGAAATTGTTGCAGAACTTAAGGCAGACGATTTTAAAGTGTTTGCTTTTACGGTAAATAACCTAAACCCTTTGGAGCGTGTGAAGTCTTACGGTGTTGATGGTATTATTTCGGATTATCCAGATAGGATATGACGTTAAAAGACGTAGTTGTAATAGGGGGAGGCGCTGCAGGTTTTTTTGCAGCAATAAACATCGCTGAGCAAAATCCAGATTTGAAAGTGGCCATTTTAGAGCGTGGAGCTACAGGTTTGGCTAAAGTGAAAATTTCTGGAGGTGGCCGTTGTAATGTAACCCATGCCGAATTTGTACCGCAAGAGTTAGTAGCGAATTATCCGAGAGGTAATAAAGAATTACTAGGGCCTTTTCATCAATTTATGACAGGGGATACTATGGCTTGGTTTGAAGATCGGGGCGTTGCGTTAAAAATTGAAGATGATGGCCGAATGTTTCCGGTTTCAAACACATCACAAACTATTATTGATTGTTTTTTAAATGAGGCTAAAAAAAATCAAGTTGAGGTGTTATATAATCACTCCGTAAAATCCCTAGAGCAGCAAGATCATAGCTTTAGTATTGAAACCTCAAAAGGTAGTTTTTTAGCTAAAAAAATTCTAATTGCTACAGGAAGTAATCCTAAAATTTGGAACCTATTGGGGCAGCTAGGCCATACTATTGTACAGCCTGTGCCATCTTTGTTTACTTTTAATATTAACGATGGGCGTATACAGGATATTCCTGGTGTTGTTGTTAAAAACGCGCAAATAAACGTGTTAGAAACTAATTTATTTAGCGAGGGGCCACTGCTTATTACACATTGGGGTATGAGTGCGCCGGCTATATTAAAGCTTTCTGCATTTGGAGCAGTAGAGTTTGCCAAACGCGCTTATAAGTTTAAAATAGAAATTAATTTTATAGGTCAACCTATTGAGCGTTGTTTGGGTATTTTAAAAAAAACAAAACAAGATTTAGCTAAAAAAACAGTTTTCAAATCCACACAGTTTGATTTGCCTAAACGCCTATGGCATAAATTAGTTTTAGCCTCTGGCATGACCCAGGAAACGCGATGGGCAGATTTAAACAAAAATCAATTGGAAACCATAGCTAGCCAGTTAACCCAAGCTGTTTTTAAAGTGAATGGTAAAAGTACTTTTAAAGATGAGTTTGTAACAGCAGGAGGGGTGAGCCTTCAAGAAGTGAATTTTAAAACTTTAGAAAGTAAACGTATTAAAAACTTATATTTTGCAGGAGAAGTTATAAATGTAGATGCGGTTACAGGTGGTTTCAATTTTCAAAATGCATGGACAAGTGCTTATATCGCAGCGCAAAGTATATCTAAATAATTGGTAAGACGCTAAACAACACTATTATTCTATTTATAGCCAAATTAAATTTAAATTACCTTCACCTTAAGAAGCCATAAAACAATACTAAAGTTATTACCTTTGCCTGCAGAATATGTAACGCTATGACAGAAGAAAATTTCATTCCAGAACCTTACAAAAACACACTTGAAAGCGGAAGCTGTACCTATGCCTCACCAAGCAATATTGCGTTAATTAAGTATTGGGGGAAAAAGGAAAATCAAATTCCAGAAAACCCATCAATAAGTTTTACGCTTAACAATTGTAAAACAATAACAAAGCTAAGTTTTTCTAAAAAGCAAGATACCACTCATTTTTCATTCGATGTGTTTTTGGCTAATGAAAAAAAGAACGATTTTAAACCCAAAATAGAAACATTTTTTAAACGTATATTAGTTTATCTACCTTTTTTAAAGGATTACCATTTTAATATAGAGACCTCAAATACATTTCCACATAGCTCCGGTATCGCATCTTCGGCTTCTGGTATGAGTGCTCTAGCCTTGTGTTTAATGCATATTGAAAAGGCGCTAAGTGGTAGTATGTCCGAGTCGGAATTTATCCAGAAAGCATCCTTTCTTGCTCGATTAGGGTCTGGAAGTGCCGCAAGAAGCATAGAAGGCGATTTAGTAGTTTGGGGAAAGCACGATGCTATTAAAGGCAGTTCAAATTTATATGGCGTTAAATACCCTAATGCGATACATGCCAATTTTAAAAATTATCAAGATACTATTTTGTTAGTGGATAAAGGCGAAAAACAGGTAAGTAGTACTGTTGGTCACAATTTAATGCACGGGCACCCATTCGCGCCAGAACGTTTTAAACAAGCAACAGAAAACCTATCGCAAATGATGGCTATTTTAAAAAGTGGCGATTTAGATAAATTTATAGCCTTGGTAGAAAGCGAAGCCTTAACCCTCCATGCCATGATGATGACAAGCATGCCATATTTTATTTTAATGAAACCGAATACATTGCAGATTATAAATAAAATATGGTCTTATAGAAAATTATCGGGTTCGAAAATATGTTTTACCTTGGATGCTGGCGCAAATGTACACGTGTTGTATCCAGAAAATGAAGCAAATAAAGTTTTAAAATTCATTAAAAATGAATTAGCCAAATACTGCCAAAACGAAAATTATATTTGCGATACCATAGGTATGGGGGCTAAAATGGTATAGTATAGTTTTGTTTGTAAAATCACTATCTTTGTTAAACACATTGCCTTAAATAAAACCTATTTACATGAAAGGACCACTTTTTTATTCAAAAATTCTACTCTTTGGTGAGTATGGTATTATAAAAGACTCCAAAGGTTTGTCCATACCATATAATTTTTATAATGGCGCTTTAAAGAAGGATGAAAACCCTTCGGAGGATGCAATTAAATCCAACGAAAGCTTAAAGCGGTTTGCCAACCACATCATAAACATAAATAAAAACATAGTGGTTTTTGATAATGCACGATTGCAAGCCGATGTAAACTCGGGTATGTATTTCGATTCGTCCATTCCACAAGGCTATGGTGTTGGCAGTAGTGGTGCATTAGTAGCTGCACTCTACGATAAATATGCTCACGATAAAATAACAGTACTTGAAAATTTAACTAGAGAAAAATTATTAAAGTTAAAAACAATATTCGCAGCTATGGAATCTTTTTTTCATGGTAAATCGTCTGGGTTAGACCCTCTAAACAGTTATTTAAGCATTCCTATACTTATAAATTCTAAAGATAATATAGAGGCTACCGGAATACCTGCACAGCCAAGCGCGGGTAAGGGTGCAGTTTTCTTGTTGGATAGCGGTATTGTAGGAGAAACAGCACCTATGGTAAGTCTGTTTATGGAAAACATGAAGCAAGAAGGCTTTCGTAATATGCTAAAGAATCAGTTTATAAAGCATACAGATGCCTGTGTTGATGATTTCTTAAAAGGGGATGTTAAGTCCTTATTTAGAAATACAAAAAAGCTATCAAAAATTGTTTTAAATAATTTTAAACCCATGATACCCCAACAGTTTCACGACTTGTGGCAATCTGGGTTAGAAACTAACGATTATTATTTAAAACTCTGTGGCTCGGGAGGCGGGGGTTACGTACTAGGTTTTACCGAAGATATTAAAAAAGCCAAAAAATCGCTGTCCAATTATAAGCTAGAAGTGGTTTATAACTTTTAAATACCAATTGTAATTTATACTTTAAAAATTTAAAAGATTACAGGTGTATATCAAATTTTAGCCCATGTTATCCAGGAAACAGAAGCACATTCTACTTAAATTTTTTAGTATGTTTTCTGTAGTACGAGGCTACAATATATTGGTTGTTGTACTTGCCCAATACCTCACGTCGGTTTATATTTTGGCACACAATATACCTGTAAAACAAGTTGTTTTCGATTTAAATTTACTGGCACTTGTATGCGCCTCTGCAGTAACAATAGCTGGTGGTTATATTATAAATAATTTTTACGATTCAGAAAAAGATTTAATAAATCGCCCCATAAAATCTAGGTTAGATAGGCTTGTAAGCCAAAACACAAAACTATCCTTTTACTTAGTACTTAATTTTATAGCTATAATTATGGCAAGCTATGTGTCCTTTAAAGCTGTAATTTTCTTTTCAATTTATATTTTTGGTATTTGGTTCTATTCGCACAAACTAAAAAAGCTACCATTTATAGGTAACCTAACATCTGCAGTACTTACCATTACACCTTTTTTTGCCGTTTTTATCTATTACAAAAATTTCGAAACTGTTATTTTTGTACACGCCATATTTTTATTTTTAATGATCGCCATGCGCGAATTAACAAAGGATTTAGAGAATATTAAAGGCGATATAGCACAAAGTTATATAACAATTCCCGTGGCGTACGGCGAAAAAACATCTAAAACCTTGCTCACTATTTTAGCGGTTTTAACCTTAGTACTTATTTCCCTCTTATTGTATCGTTATCAAATGGGCTATATGTATTTCTATTTTTACTTAAGCATATTATTGCTATTAGGTTTCATGTTGTTGTTATGGCGATCAAAAACGAAAACACAATACTTAATTTTACACAATATTTTAAAATTTATTATTCTAGCAGGTGTTTTTAGTATATTATTAATCGATGTAAGTATAATTTTAAAAAGGTTATAGTTAATTGGGGCGTTACCCGAAAAGGGTCGTGCTTTCACTACTCAATCTTTTTGTTTTTTTTGGTAAAAACAAAAAGGATTTCAAACATATCGTTCAATCACTAACGCAAAACAGTAAATCGTTTATGTAAAGTGTACAATCATAAATTATTAAATATATCTTTGCATAAAATTATTAAGTCATGAATAGACAGAACGGGAGTAAAGGAAAAGGAAAGCCAGCAGAACAAAAAAGCGAAAGCAAACGTTTTAGAGCCAATGTAAAAGGGAATGCACCTACCAAGAAAAGCAAAATTGTTCAAAAAAAGAAGGGGAATCCAGACGAAATTCGTCTAAATAAATATGTAGCCAATTCAGGTATGTGTTCACGTCGAGAGGCCGATGAGCATATTGCTATAGGCTTAGTTTCTGTAAACGGTAAAGTAGTAACCGAAATGGGATTTAAAGTAAAACTAGGAGACGAGGTACGTTACGATGGTGCTAGAATAAATCCGGAGAAAAAGGCATACGTATTATTAAATAAACCAAAAGGTTTTGCTACAACAACTAGTGAGGGTAAAGGGAGAACAGTTATGGATTTAGTAGCCAATGCAACCGACTCTCGAATAAAACCGATAGGGCGTTTAGGAAGAAATTCAAAAGGCTTACTTCTATTTACTAACGATGATGCTATAACAGCTAAATTCACAAATTCAAAAAATGGTGTTGCGCGTTTATTCCATATTGAATTAGATAAAAATTTAAGGCTAGAAGATTTAAAAAAGATTCAGGGTGGCTTTAAATTTGAAGATAAATTTATAGAAGTAGAGGAGATAAGCTATATAGATAATGCTTCGAAAAGAGAAATAGGTTTAAAAATAAAAAACACAGGAAATACTATTATTAGAACAATTTTCGAATATTTTAAATACGAAATTGTAAGCCTAGATTGTGTAGCAATAGGGCATTTAACAAAAAAAGATATTCCACGAGGCAGTTGGAAACATTTAACAGAGCAGGAGTTAAATACTTTAAAAATGCTTTAATTATTAGCTTACTATATAGCTCTAGATTTAAGGGGTTTTTAATAAAAGATGTTTTAAAATTAAGTAACTATATTAGTAGTGCTAGGAATGGGGTTAAAAACCGTTTTTTGTTAGGCAGCGTTACCAATATTTACGGCTTAATTTAGCAATCTAAAATTAAATTTAATTCTTAAAATTTATATCATGAAAAAGAAAATTTTAATAATGGCTTTTAGTGTACTTGTGTTGTTTGTTTCACTTTCAAGCTTTAACGCTCAGCGCTCTCAAAACCAAATGAAAATAGGTGCTCAGGAGGTAAATACGATGGATGCTTCATACATAGGGTACAGCGCAAACGGTTATAGATTTACGACTTACATAAACGACGAATTACAGATTTTTGTGTTTCAAAAGGTGGCCGATGGTGTATTAAGTAAATTCGATTTGAAATCGAATAAACTTATAAATTATAGCTTTAATATTACTTACCAGAGGCAAAGCGCAAAGGTTGCTACTACTGGTGGTAGTAATAGTGATGCAGAACAAATTAACGTTATTACCAAGTTAGAAAATAATTATTAATACCTTCTTGTTTTTACTATAAACACGAATTCCTTTGTGTGTAAGTAGTTGTTTTATAAGGCGTTGTATAAGCTACGCGCCTTATATTTTGCAAATAGTGTTGTTTTCTTAAAAACGCTTTAAGCAATAAAAGCAGCAAATACGGGCCTTTCCATAAGAAAATCTAGAAAATAAATTAATTCTTTAAAATTTGTAAAAAGCTTTGCTTTTTAAAGAAATAAATTAAATTTGCTAAGTTCTTTTTGATAAAACAAAATGAATAGCTTAACACTTTTGAACCTTGTTTCTATGTTCGGGTTTTTGAAAAATTTGAAGTCATTTTCAAAGACAGCTTACAGATTAAGCAACCGGATTTTAAAGCTCACTTCGCTTTCTCCTATACATTTCGTACAGCGTAAGCACGCCTTTATGCCTACTACCGAAAAAGAATTTCGTATTTGATTTCATAACTTTTTTTTTTACTAGCAACGTAATAATTTTTTATTACTATTAAAACAACATTAGATAAAGTGCGCTTTTGCGCTTTTTGTCTAATATTTTTTACATGCGTTATTTTAAAAATTAAAGAATGAACACTAAATATATAGATTTAATAAACCAGACCTACGATACTCCAGAAGGTGAGTTTAAGGTGAATAAAGGGCAATTGCATTTTCATGATATTGATTTAATGGAATTAATAAAGGAATATGGCGCACCCCTAAAGTTTACGTATTTGCCACAAATTTCTAATAACATAAATAGAGCCAAAAATTGGTTTTCTAATGCTATTAAAAAGCATAATTATAAGGGTACTTATAATTATTGCTATTGCACAAAAAGTAGCCATTTTAAGCATGTGCTAGATGAGGCTTTAAGCAATGATATACATATTGAAACATCATCTGCTTTTGATATTGATATTGTAGAAAACCTAAAAGCTGAAGGTAAGATTACAGATAATACATTTGTTATAAGTAACGGTTTCAAGCGTTCACAGTATGTTACCAATATTGCACGTTTAATAAATAACGGACATAAAAATGCGATACCAATAATAGATAATTACGAAGAGATTGAACTGCTTGCTAACGAAATTCATGGCAAATTTAATGTAGGTATAAGAATTGCTTCTGAAGAAGAGCCTAAATTTGAATTTTATACATCCCGTTTAGGAATTGGGTACAAAAACATCGTGCCTTTCTATAAAAATCAAATAGCGAATAATAGTAAGGTGGACCTTAAAATGCTGCATTTTTTTATTAATACAGGAATTCGCGATACATCATACTATTGGAACGAACTCTTAAAATGTTTAAAGGTGTATACGAGCTTAAAAAAGATATGTCCTACTTTAAATAGTTTAAATATTGGTGGCGGTTTTCCAATTAAAAATTCTTTGGCTTTCGAGTTCGATTATGAGTACATGGTTGATGAAATTATTAATCAAATTAAACTAATCTGTGCAGAGGAAGGTGTGGATGTACCAAACATATTTACAGAGTTTGGAAGTTTTACAGTTGGCGAAAGTGGCGGCGCTATTTACGAAGTACTCTACCAAAAACAACAAAACGATCGTGAAAAATGGAACATGATTAATTCTTCATTTATAACAACCTTGCCAGATACTTGGGCTATAAATAAGCGTTTTATTATGTTAGCGATAAATCGTTGGCAAGATAGTTACGAACGTGTTTTATTGGGCGGTTTAACCTGCGATAGTGACGATTATTATAATAGTGAGCAAAACATGAATGCTATTTATATGCCTAAATATAGCAAGGAGAAACCCTTGTATATTGGTTTTTTTAATACGGGTGCTTATCAAGAAACTATAGGTGGTTTTGGGGGCTTGCAACATTGTTTAATACCATCGCCAAAACACGTGTTAATTAATAGAGATAACAACGGGAATTTAACCACGTCATTATTTGCAGAACAACAAAAAAGTGAAGACTTATTAAATATATTAGGTTATAAGAAGCGTAACGATGCTGAACATAAAAACCACGAATTAGAAGGTGCCAACAACAAATAAAATGGGAAAAACATACGCTGGTATTCCAGAAAAATTAGCAAAATTAGAACAAGCAAAAATTGTTTTAATTCCTGTGCCTTATGATGGTACAAGCACATGGCAGAAGGGATCGGATAAAGGCCCAGATGCTTTTCTAGAAGCTTCAGAAAATATGGAGCTTTATGATATTGAAACAGCTACAGAGGTATATAAACAAGGTGTTTATTTGGCCGATGCAGTAACAGAAGCCAGTTCGCCAGAGCATATGGTTAATGCTGTGCATGAAACTACTAAAAAATATATTAAAAAAAATAAGTTTGTAACTGTGTTTGGTGGCGAGCATTCTATATCTATAGGTACTATTAGAGCTTTTAACGAAATGTTTTCTAACCTAACTGTATTACATATTGATGCACATGCCGATTTAAGAAAAAGTTACGATGGCTCTACTTGTAACCATGCATGTGCGGTATATGAAGCTAGCCAAACTACAAACTTAATACAAGTGGGTATACGCTCTATGGACGTTATGGAAAAAACGGTTATGGATCTAGATAAAACCTATTTTGCACACGATATGAATGTAGATGATACATGGATGGATTCGGCAATTAATCAAATGACAGATAATGTTTTTATAACGTTTGATTTAGATGCCTTCGATCCATCTATTTTACCAAGTACAGGTACACCAGAGCCTGGGGGATTGTTATGGTACGAAACTTTAGAGTTTTTAAAGCAGGTTTTTGAAGAAAAAAATGTGGTAGGATTGGATATAGTTGAATTGTGCCCAAATGAGAATGAGAAATCATCGGACTTTTTAGCAGCAAAGCTTTATTACAAAATGTTAAGTTATAAGTTTATGCATAATAAAACGGAAGGTGAGTTTGATAATACTTATGGGATTACAAAAGAAAAGAAGACTATTTTAAAATTTAATAATGATGACAACAACTAAAGGACCAATATCACAATTTATAGAAAAGCACTATTTGCATTTTAATGCTGCAGCCCTTGTAGATGCTGCAAAAGGTTATGAGGCACAACTAGAGTCTGGAGCTAAAATGTTAGTGTCGCTTGCAGGTGCTATGAGTACCGCAGAGTTAGGTAAAAGTTTTGCAGAGATGATTCGTCAAGATAAGGTGCAAATTATTTCATGTACAGGAGCGAATCTTGAAGAGGATATTATGAATTTAGTAGCACATTCACATTATAAACGTGTGCCTAACTATCGTGATTTAACACCGCAAGACGAGTGGGATTTGTTAGAAAAAGGCTTAAATCGTGTTACAGATACCTGTATTCCAGAAGAAGAAGCATTTAGGCGGTTGCAAGTACATATTGTTAAAATATGGAAAGATGCGGAAGCCAGTGGCAAACGTTTTTTACCACATGAGTATATGTATAAAATGTTGTTGTCTGGTGTTTTGGAGGAGTATTACGAAATTGATTTAAAAGACTCATGGATGTACGCTGCTGCAGAAAAAAACCTTCCTATTGTATGCCCAGGATGGGAAGACAGCACAATGGGTAATATTTTTGCTAGCTACGTGTTAAAAGGTGAATTAAAGGCAAGTACTGTAAAATCTGGAATTGAGTACATGACCTTTCTTGCAGATTGGTATACGGCTAATTCTAAAAAAGGTATTGGATTTTTTCAAATTGGTGGTGGTATTGCTGGTGATTTTCCAATTTGTGTCGTGCCTATGTTGTACCAAGATATGGAGCGTCCTGAAACACCGTTTTGGAGTTATTTTTGTCAAATTAGTGATAGTACAACAAGTTACGGGTCGTATTCAGGGGCTGTACCTAATGAAAAAATTACCTGGGGTAAATTGGATATCAATACACCTAAGTTTATAATAGAAAGTGATGCTACCATTGTAGCACCATTAATTTTTGCTTACTTGTTAGGTCAATAAACCATGGAAGAAAACAAGATTAAAAATATAGAGTTAAAATACTTAACGGTTAATGATTTTGAGGAATTAAAAGCAGCAACTTTAGAGTCTTACGGAGGTGTTTTAGATTCCTATTGGAAGAAAGATCATATCCAAAAGTTAACTTCAATGTTCCCAGAAGGCCAGGTAGTTATTAAAATTGATGGTAACTTGGCGGGTTGTGCGCTATCTCTTATTGTAGATTATGATAGGTTGGATGATAACCATACCTATAATGATATTATTTCTGGTGAATCGTTTAAAAATCATGACCCGAATGGCGATGTTATTTATGGTATTGATGTGTTTATAAAACCAGAATACCGCGGTTTACGTTTAGGTAGAAGATTGTATGATTATAGAAAAGAAGTTTGCGAAAATTTAAACCTTAAAAGTATTGTTTTTGGTGGGCGTATGCCTAATTTTCACAAGTATAAAGAGCTTACGCCTAAGGAGTATATTGAAAAAGTTAAACGTAAAGAAATTCATGATCCTGTTTTAAATTTTCAAATTTCTAACGATTTTCACCCCGTTCGTGTGCTTAAAAATTACCTAGAAGGCGATACAGCATCTAAGGAATATGCAGTTTTAATGGAATGGGATAATATTTATTATACCAAACCAAGTAAAAAAGCGGCGTCTGTAAAAACGGTTGTAAGGTTGGGGTTAATTCAGTGGCAAATGCGACCTTATAAAGACTTAGATGCTTTAATGCAGCAGGTTGAATATTTTATAGATAGTGTGGCGGCATACCGCTCTGATTTTGCTGTATTTCCAGAGTTTTTTAATGCACCATTAATGGCAGAGTTTAACCATTTACACGAGCCAGATGCTATTAGAGAGTTGGCAAAGTTTACAGAAACTATTGTTAATAAGCTTAAGCAACTTTCTATTTCTTATAATATTAATATTATTTCGGGTAGTATGCCAGAGTTGGTGGACCATAAATTGTATAATGTGGGTTATTTATGCAGGCGCGATGGTAGTTTTGAGCGTTATGAAAAAATACATGTAACACCAGATGAAGCTAAAGTTTGGGGTATGCAACGTGGTAATAATTTACAAACCTTTGAAACGGATTGCGGTAAAATAGGGATATTAATTTGTTATGATTCTGAATTTCCAGAGTTATCACGCTTATTAGCGGATGAGGGTATGGATATTTTATTTATTCCATTTTTAACAGATACCCAAAATGGATACTCACGAGTAAGGCTATGTGCGCAGGCTCGTGCTGTAGAAAACGAATGTTATGTTGCGATATCTGGAAGTGTAGGTAATTTGCCAAATGTAAATAATATGGATATTCAATATGCCCAGTCTGCGGTGTTTACGCCATGCGATTTTTCGTTTCCTAGTAATGGGATTAAGGCGGAGGCAACTACTAATACAGAAATGATTTTGGTTGCAGATGTAGATTTGAGTTTATTAAGCCAGTTGCACTCGCATGGAGCCGTTAAGAATTTAAAGGATAGGCGAAAGGATGTATATGATGTTATTCGAGTAATTGCAAAATAAAATAGATTAAGGGTAGGTGAGTAATTTGGCAGATACACTGCGTTAGGGATTGTAGTGTAAAGCCCACAGCGACCTTTTGGGAGTGCGGACTTGCAACGTAAAGCCCGACCCTTGGGTAACGCCCAAATTATTTGCTTATCTTAATTTTTAATTAATAAAAAAGAATTATATTTAAACTGAAAATTAAATTTTTATCAAAAAAAAATGAAAAATAGATATGAAAATTTAAAACGTGTGATAGTTGACTTTAAAAAGTTAACACCAGAAATTTTAGCTTTGTTGGTTAAAAAATATCCTGATGGTTATGATGATGATGACATTGTAGCTTTTAAAAATCAGCACAATGAAACTATTGAGGCTGTAGAAATTATTACTGCGGATACCAAATATTTGGTGAAAGTAAGTACTAAGTTAGAGGTGACTATGGAGAATTATGATGTGGATGATTATGAGGATTTTGAAGATGATGACCCAGATGCCGTGCAGCCGCCAGATTTAATTGATGAGAATACAGAAGATAAAGACGATTAAAAAAATATAATATTATGAGAACAGCCACTTTTAAATCGTACAAAAAGGGGTATTATAAATTTTGGTTTGAGAGCGGGGAAGAACTTGCCTTTGAGGATGTTCATCCACGTGTTTTAAAGCAATACGATTTACAGAACGATAAAAGTTTAGTAGGTAAAGAGTTTAAAATTACATTTGTAGAAGATGCTTTGGATGATGATGTTTTTTACAGAGTAGAGAGTTTAAAGCCTATTGAATAGTCTGTATGTTTACGTTTTATGCAAAACTTAAATTGGAATAGCATTAGCATTAAAAGTAATCTTTATTTATTTTTAGAAATACCTTATTTGTTTTAGGTACACAAGCTAACGTATTTCGGTTGTATAATGTTATGCTTAATGTTTGTGTTTAAAATAGGCTTAAACTAATTTTTTTGCTTATTTTAAATACTAATTTATGCTACACTTAGTTTAAGTACTATTTAATAACCAAGAGTTTATAAATTTTAGTTTTTTTAATACGTAATAATAAGTAGATTTAAGCTTTAATTACTTTGGTTGTATTTTTTTTAAATATGTCCCTAATGAAAAAAGCATAAACAACAATGTATTCTAGAGTGATAACCCAAAGGTTTTCAGATTTGTCTGCTTTATTTAAGTTAATATATGCTAAATAACTAAGTATGATTACGAAACTCCAAACCAATGGAAATTTATATTTTGTAAATACAGATAGAATTAAAAGTGTGGCTACATACCAGGGGTGCACTGTAGTGGCTGTAAAATAATAGAACGATAATACAAGTAACATAGCTGTGATAAGGCTAATTGGAGTTTTGTTTTTTCTGAAGAATGAAATAATTAAGACAGTTATAACAACCAGTATAGGGGTTACAGATCCTATAATGGCAATTTCGTTGTAGCCTGTAAGCAGGTATCCTATTTCGCGGGCTATGTAGTATAAGCTGCCGTTAAATTCGAAATTTTTAAACCAAAGCCCTACAGTTTTTGAGTAGTTATTAATAAACTCTGATGTGTAAAATGGAGCAAAAAGTAAAACGGTAGTTAGGATAACTATGGTGTAAAAACCAATAAGCTTTGTAAGTCTATGCCATAGTTTGTTTTTAGGCTTATTGTTTGGTGTTACAAACCATTGAAAAAATAATGGCAAAAAAATTAGAGGTATTAATTTAACCGAAACAGATATGGCTAAAACTACGCCTGCGAACTGCCATTTGTTAATATATAACAAATATATACTCCAAATTAAAAAGAAAATCATTACACCTTCAAAATGTAAATTTCCTGTAAGCTCTATAATTATAAAAGGGTTTAAAATATACCAGAAAATATTATGTGCTGGTAGTTCTAATTTTTTTAACAGTTGTTTTCCAAAATGTAATGTTCCAAAATCTGCGGCTATAATAAGTAGCCTTAGCACAACTATAGCGCCTGTTATACTTTTGTTTGAAAATAGTGCTGCAATAAAAAAGCAAAGTTGGTTTATGGGTGGGTAGTTTGTAAAATGACTAGCGTTTAAACTCCCCATACCTGCACGAAGCTCTAAAGCATTATGTACGGGTAATTGGTTTTGACTTATAAAGGATTCAACAGTGAATAAATAGGGGTTTATGCCTTCAAATATCATGCGGCCATCCCAGATAAAACGATAAAAATCTTGTGATAAATTGGGTATAGCTAATATAAAAGTAGCCCGCGCACCAAATGCTATGTAGGTTAGTACTTTGGTATTGTGTTTTAAGTTTTTTATTAAAAAATAAAACAAAATGAATAATACAGAATAAAGCCCTATAAGTTTAATGTATTCTGTTCTTATTAAATGGTGTGCAAAATACCAGTATAGTACAAAACTAGCAAAGGCCAAAAGTATTGGTTTACTGTACTGTTTTATAATGGTATAATTTGTAGGCATTTTGTAAATATAAATAGCTTATTATAGCAAGCCCAATAAGCCTGTCTTATACTTTTGATACTAAGGATTTAAAAAACACATAACCAAATCCTATAAATAACATTAAATGGAATGGAAAGAGACCAAAGTCGCCCCCTTGGTTACCTACAATAAATGCGCTGTACAAGCCAAAACCAAAATAAAGCATAAGTAGCCCCTCGAAAATTACGTTAATGGATAGGTTGTGTTTCATGTATTTGTTGTTTTTCCAATTGTCTTTATACTTTGTTATATTGAATTTGGGTGTACGTATAAATTCTGATTTTTTACCAAAATGACCTTCTAAAACTGCTATTGAATTGTGTAAAGAAAATCCCATTGCAATAGAGAAAAATACAAAAAACATACCTATGTAATTTATGAAGCTTTTAAAACCACCTCCGTATGTGTTTTTGTACATAAACCAATAACAAATAAAAAATATAATAGTACTTATAACAAAGGAGCTCATAACATAAAAGTACGGGCGCAAATGGGCATATTCGTTTTTTATATAAAGCATGGGTATACTTAAAATACCTACAATAAGTACATTTAAAAACATGGTACTGTTTAATAGGTGTAATAGTCCATGAAGTTTTGTTTTCGCTGATATGTTTTTACTCTTTACAACACGGCCTAACATTTTTTGAAAGTTTTCGGCACCGCCTTTATTCCATCTAAACTGTTGCGAGCGTGCAGCACTTATAACAATAGGAAGTTCAGCAGGAGTTTCAACGTGTTCTAGATATTTAAATTCCCAATTTTTAAGTTGGGCACGGTAGCTTAAATCAAGATCTTCAGTAAGTGTGTCGCCTTCCCAGTTGCCAGCGTCTAATATACACGCTTTACGCCATAGGCCTGCGGTACCGTTAAAATTTATAAAATGGCCTTTACTGTTTCGGCCTACTTGTTCTAGTGTAAAATGGGCGTCTAGTGCAAATGCTTGTATTCGTGTAAGTATGGAGTAGTTTCTATTTATATGGCCCCAACGTGTTTGAACAACGCCAATTTTGGCATTCTTAAAATAGGGGACAGTGCGTTTTAGCCAATCTGTTTTTGGTAAAAAATCGGAATCGAAAATGGCTATAATATCGCCTTTTGCTATTTTTAATCCTTCTTTAAGAGCTCCTGCTTTAAAGCCGGTACGATCTGTTCTAGTAATGTGTTGTATATCTAGTCCTGTTGCTTGTAGCTTTTGTATTTGTAGTAATGTGCTCTCTAGAGTTTCATCTGTAGAGTCGTCTAAAACTTGAATCTCTAACTTATTATTGGGGTAGTCGATTTTAGCTATGTTATCTAACAAACGTTCCATAACATACATCTCGTTATAAACAGGGAGTTGTATTGTAATGTATGGTGTTTCGTCTGGTTTGGATAAATTATACAGCGGACTATTATCTTTTGTTTTTTTTGAAGAAAGATAATTGGATAGTAAATTAAGCTGTGCTAAGGCATACATAAATATTAGCAAAAGTGCTATTGTGTAAATAACTATAATTATAGTCTCTAAAATCATTATTTAAAACTGTATTTGAATATCCAACCTAATATTTTTACGCCTGCAAATATAGCACCTTTTAAGGTACCAGAAACTTTTGAGACGCCTATTCTATTTCTATAATTTAATGGTATTTCGGTATATGTTAATTTTTGTTTTAAGGCTTTAAGTTGCATTTCTACAGTCCATCCATAAGTTTTATCCTCCATGTTTAGTGCTAATAATTTATTGTATTTTATAGCTCGGAATGGTCCTAAATCTGTAAACTTCGCGTTAAAAAATAACGCCATTAGTGTTGTTGCAAGCCAATTGCCGAAAATTTGAGGAACTGTCATTGCACCTTTTTCTCTAAGTTTTTTAACACGGGCGCCAATAACAAAATCGATATTATCGTTAAGTATTGGGGCTACAAGTTTGGTTAATTCCTCTGGGTAGTCACTGTAATCACCATCTAGAAAAACGATAATGTCTGGTTTTTCTAATTGATTAGCCACGTATTGTAAGCCTCTTAGGCATGCATAACCGTAGCCTTTATCAGGTTCTACTAAAACGGTTGCGCCTGCCTGTGTTGCATTTATTTCAGTATTGTCTGAGGATTGGTTGCTTACAACTATAACTTCATGTACAATTTTTGGAATATCGTGAATTACCTTGGCTATAGAGTCTGCCTCGTTATAAGCAGGGATTATAACTTTTATTTTGGTCATTTAAGATCGCTTAGTTTGTTTTCTTTTGTAAAAGCAGCAAAGGTAGTCCATTCTTTTAATTTTTTACCTGCCTTATATTTTGATGCAGATATTAGTTTTTCATTTTTATACATAAGGCAATATCCATTTTTTCTATTGTCTTTTAATTGACATTTATTGTTTACTTTTTCATTAGCGTCATAAAATAGCCACCAATTGGTTTTCTTTCCATTTTCAAAATGGCCTTCCTTTTCTAAAGTGCCTTTTATGGTGTAATATTTCCAGTATTTAATGGCTTTGTCTTCTAAAAAATGGCCTTCTTTTTTAAGCTTGCCGTTGTTGTAATAGAATTTCCAGTATGCTGTTTTTTTGCTGTTTCGTATCCAACCTTCAGATTGTAATTTACCGTTTTCAAAATAGGTTTTCTTATACGTGTTTTCCGCGAAAGCGTTAAGGTTTATAAATAAAACGAGTATAAAGATAATAGGTTTCATTTTTTGTGCTTTGCATTAAAGTCGCTCAAAGATTATCAATTTGAGCGACTATTAGTTCAAATAATTATTGCTTGTTTACTAGATCCATTAAATCTACATCGTTTCCTAATAATATTTCTGTTGGGTTTATACGCCCTTGCATGCTATCATTTTCTAATTTCAATACACCTCTAGGGCAAACAGCAGAACATACACCGCATCCTACACAACTTGAGCGTACAATATTTTCTCCTTTTTGAGCATAATGCCTAACATCGATTCCCATTTCACAACTGTTGGAGCAGTTACCGCAAGAAATACACTGCCCACCATTGGTTGTGATTCTAAATTTTGAAAATAAGCGTTGTTGAAACCCTAGAATTGCAGCCATAGGACAACCAAAACGGCACCAAGATCTATTTCCTAAAATAGGATAAAATCCTGTTCCAATAACCCCAGAAAATAAAGAGCCTATATATAAGCCATAAGCAGATCTTAATGTGCTAGCTTTAATATAAAATATATTTTCTGTAGTGCCTGTAAAATGCATAATTAAAAGGGTTATAATTAATACAAAGAAACCAATTGCACCATACTTGGCGTCTTTACCTAATTCTTTACCTTTAAAAACCATTGTGGCTGTAAATACTAGACTTAAAAACGCGATAACTAGTGTTACAAATAGACCTCTTGTAAGCCAAAAATCATTTTTGTCGTATCCTAAATATGTATATACCATCGCAACTGTCATAACTACTGAAAATACTAAAACCGTATGTATTAGCCAACGTTCTAATTTCCAAGCCGACATTTTTTTAGAGGATAATTGTCTAAAAGAGTCACCCGCAGTTTCAGCTAAGCCGCCACAACCACAAACCCATGAGCAATACCAACGTTTGCCATATTTGTAAGTTAGTATTGGCGATATAACAAAAATGGTAATAATACCAAAAAGTATTAAAGCAAGTCCTATGTTCCCGTTTGATAGAAAGCCGTTAACAGACCATTCATCAAAAATATAGTAGTTAAGTGGCCACATGGATTTTAAATCGTAATATGGTAAGTCACTATTCATTACATACATGAATTCAGGAATTAAAAAAGCGAACCCTAATTGAAAAAACATGACCGAAATTGTACGTACTTGCTCATAGCGGTTATGTCTGTATTTTAAAATAAATTTGTAGCCAAATGCCAAAATAGCAACGGTATAAAGTGTACCGTAAACAAACCATTGGCTTGCAGGGCGTCCACTTAGTAACCTACTTAAGGGGTCGAATAGTCCAATTAATCCTGTGTTTTCTGCGCCATTTGATCCTGCACCTAAATATTTCGGGAAAAAGTAAAGTACAATGTAAAACGTGGTAAGTATAATACCAACAATCCAGCCCCACGTACCTCTAGAAGATATAGATTTAAACCAAACACCATCGTTTTTTATGCCTTTTGGTTTTGTTAAATATGCATCTCTAGAGTATACAACTATACCGGCAGATATGAGTGCCAGTGATAGGGTTAGAAACACTGCTTTATTAGGGAAGTTTACATTAAAAAGAGCAAGTGTTAAAATAAATAATCCAATTATCCCTACGGCTAATGCTACTTTTTGTTTGTTTGAAATATCTGTAGCATCTGGTTTAGCTAGAGACATGCTATCATTTAATTTATTACTCATGGTTATGCGGTTTTTAATTGGTTATTATAGGCGGAAAGAATAGCAGTTTCAAAATGGCTGTATAGTTCGGGATCGAAATTGGCTTGCGGAAGATGGTTTATTACATAATCTACATCTCGATTTTCGGTTAACCATTTATCGAATATTTCATGCCGCATACGAATACCAAAGGTGTTTATACCTAGAAATTTATTGCTATCAGTATCATAACAAACGGTTATACATTTGGTGTCATCTTCATGTTTCCAATGAAAATGGGATTCGTTTTCCCGAGGTTTAGCAAATACCCAGCCATAGGTTTGGTATTCAATATCTAAAAATTTGGCAGAATTAAACCAGTGCCCGGGTTTGTATTGAATTCTATTTCCACAAATAGTTTGTGCTAAGGTTTCGCCCATCATCCTGCCTGTGTACCACACGGCCTCAATTGGTCTGCGCTGGTCAATGCCTTCTTGTTGCTCTGCACAGTCGCCAATAGCATACACATTTGGTATGTTGGTTTCTAAAAATCGATTTACTTTTACACCTCTTCCTGTTTCAATATCCGATGCTTTAATAAAATCGATGTTTGGAGATACGCCAGCAGTAAGTCCTACAACGTTACAAGCTATTTCCTCGCCTGTTTCTTGTATAATTATAGATTTTACATTGCCGTTTTCATCTGAAGTTATTTCTTTTAAGTTGTGTCCAAAACGAATATCGATATGGTGGCTTTTTATGTGGCGATTAATCATTTCGCTTTCACCTTTTGGTAAAACACTATTCCAAAAACTGTTTTCTCTTACTAAAAAAGTAACTGGTATATTTCTAGAATTAAGCATTTCTGCGAGTTCAATCCCAATTAGGCCACCTCCAACAATTACGGCACGTTTACAGACTTTGTTATTTGGAGCATGTTTTTCAAGGTTTTCTAAGTCCTGTTTGTGGTACATGCCCATAACCCCATTTAAATCTTGGCCAGGCCATCCAAATTTATTGGGTTTACTGCCGGTTGCTAGTATTAGTTTGTCGTATTTAAGGGTGTCTCCAGCTTTAAAATGTAATGTTTTAGTGGTTGTGTTGATATTGTTAACAAATCCTTTTTTTAAATCTATATTATTTTTTTTCCAAAAGTAATCTTCGTAGGGTTTGGTATGCTCAAACTTCATATGTCCCATATAAATGTACATGAGTGCTGTTCTTGAAAAAAAATATTCTGTTTCTGCAGATATTATGGTAATTCTTTTGTCAGACAATTTTCTAATGTGTCTTGCTGCGGTAACCCCAGAAATTCCGTTTCCTATTATAACAATGTGTTCTTGCATATTTTTTGGCTGTTTATGGTTTTTTTGTTATCGTCGATGTTATTAGTAATTATTAAAAATTCACATAACTAGTATGTCGCCCCTTTGGTTAATAACTTAAATAATCATTTATAATTTATAATCAATTTAAATTAAATAGCGCATGTAAGGAACGCAGCTTATTTTAATTGCTAAAAACTTTTAAAATTTATTGTAATTAGCTAAACGTTAAAGCGACTTATTAGTGAACGTAATGCAAAATATAAAAAATAAACATATATTGTAGGAGAATATAACATTAAAATAATAGATAATGAAAAAACAAGTAATGATAGTGCTTATAGCTTTAATTTCAATAGAGGGTTTCTCTCAAGATTTAAATGCTTTTTTTAGTAAGTCTGATGCCTTTTTTAAGGCTAACGTTTCACAGGGTAAGGTGGCCTATTCCAAAATAAATTCAAACCAAGAGGCATTAAATAATGTTTTGAAGTTGGCAGAAAGTATTTCAGTTTCAAAAAGTGACGCTAAAAATTATCAGGCCTTTTGGATTAATGCTTATAATTTATCTGTTATAAAAGGTATTATTGATAATTACCCAACAAAGTCGCCTCTTGATAACGCTGGTTTTTTTGATAAAACAACGCATAGTCTTGGAGGGAAACAAATTACTTTAAATGATATTGAGCATAAGCTTTTAAGGGGTAATTTTAAAGATCCTCGTTTTCACTTTGTGCTAGTATGCGGTGCACTTGGTTGCCCACCTTTAATTAATAAAGCTTATTTACCAAGTACTCTAGATACACAATTAGATACACAAACAAAAAAAGCTATAAACGGTGAGTTTTTAATAGTGAATGAAAAAAAGAAGCGTATCCAGGCATCTCAAATTATGGAATGGTATAAAGGCGATTTTACCATGAATGGAACGAGTGAATTAGATTTTATAAATAAATATAGAGATACGAAGCTTGAAGGAAAATTTAAAATAAGCTACTTTGCTTACAACTGGAAAGTTAACAAACAATAACAAGTAAAAACTTAGAACAATTAACGAAATAATAGAGAAATGAAAAGAGTAATTACAACAGTAGCATTAGCTTTCCTTGCATTTACAGGGTTTGCACAGGAGGAAGAAGGTGGAGAAAAAAGTAATATTCAGGAATTTACGCCTTCTAAACTTTTAAATAAAGGCCAGTGGGATGTGAAGTTTTTTAATAGTTTATACTCAGAAACAAAACAAACTGTTGCAGGTGGAGGAGCCTCTAGAGATATTGATAGACAAAGCTTTTTTACAAATACAACGGAGATTTATACAGGTGTAAGTAGTAATTCAAGAATTAACGTAGGTTTAATTTTTCAGATAAGATCAAACACATTTGGTGGAGCAAACGCGCTTAGTGTATTTAATTTTGAAAATAACGGTACAGATTCTCGAAGTGGTTTAACAACATTTGCTCCATCAATTAGAGTTCAACCTTTTGCTAGTGTTGCTAATTTTTCTTTTACAAGTTCACTGTATTTACCTGTTTTTAAAGATGAAGCAGTTCCTCGTTATTTAGATAAAAGAAGTACGTTTTGGGAAACTAAATTTTTCTATGATAAAACGTTTGGAGCTAATAAATGGCAAGTTTTTTATGAAGCAGATTTTGGTTTTAATTTTGGAGAGAAAGGCTCAGAAGCTGACGCTTTAACAGAGAATATAGGTGAGCGTTTTGCTAATAATAGTTTGTTTTTACCTCTAAGCGTTTTCTTAAGTTATTTTCCTTCAAGTAAGTCAACCTTATTTGTAAATACGCAACAAGCATTTTTAATTGATTTAGGTAACGGTTTTGAACAAAACTACACACAATTAGGTTTTGGTGGTAAATATCAATTAACAGATGTTTTAAATGTAGAAGCATCATACGGTAAATTTGTTAGGGGTAATAATTTTCAAGGGTTAGGTCAAACTTTTAGCCTTGGTTTAAGAGCCTTATTTTAGTAAAAAATATTAAGTTAGGAATTTAAAACCACCTTTTATGAAGTTTTTTAAGTTCCTAATTTTTTTATTTCTTTTAAGCGTGCAGTCCTGCAATTCGCAAACTAGTAAGAAAATTAATGGTATTAGTTTTGTAGCTTCTCGAGATACAATAAATCAGACTCATGTTAATCCTGTAGCAAATTTAAACGCCAATTATGCCGCTATCATGCCTTTTGGTTTTATAAAAAGCTTAGATTATCCTGAAATTACTTTTAATACAGATAGACAATGGTTTGGAGAAACTAAGAAAGGCGTTAAACAATATGTAACCGAACTTAGAAAGCAAAATATTAAAATAATGATTAAACCTCAAATTTGGGTTTGGGGAGGTGCATTTACAGGCGATATTGTAATGAAAAGTGAAGCAGATTGGAAAGTGTTAGAGGATTCTTATTCAAGCTTTATTTTGCAATACGCAACTTTGGCAACTAATGTGCGAGCAGAACTATTTTGTATTGGTACAGAACTTGAAACATTTATAGTAAATAGACCCTCTTTTTGGAATGCATTAATTGAAAAAATTAAAAAGAAGTACAAAGGCAAATTAACGTATGCTGCCAATTGGGACGAATATAAACATACGCCATTTTGGAGTAAATTGGATTACATTGGCATAGATGCATATTTTCCGGTTAGTAATAGTAAAACACCAAGTATTCAAGCGTGTTTACAAGGTTGGGAAAACCACAAACAAACGATACATGAAATATCTCGAAAATATAGTAAATCTATAATGTTTACAGAATTTGGTTATAGAAGTGTTGATTATACAGGGAAAGCACCTTGGCGAAGCGATAGAAGCATGGAGCAAGTTAATTTGGAAGCTCAAATGAATGCTACACAAGCTTTGTTTAAAACCTTCTGGGGTGAAAATTGGTTTGCCGGAGGATTTATTTGGAAATGGTTTCACAACCATAAAAATGTGGGTGGAAAATTAAATTCCAGGTTTACACCACAAAATAAACCCGTAGAATTAGTAATAAAAAAACAGTATAGTTTAAAATGAGGAATTTCGGATTTTTGTTAGTGTTTACTCTTGTTTTTTTTTCTTGTGAAAGGGGAGGAAATATAAGCACAGACACTACTCTTGCAACAGATATATCTAATACTAGTTTTGAGTTGGATGCTGTTATTGCTTGTGCTGCAAGTGAAAAAAACACAGGTAATATTTTAATCTTTTTCTATCCTGAAAGCGGTGCTGTAAATTTTAAACTTTACGAAACATCTACGGCGGATGTTGATAAGAATGATTTTAATGCATACAAGCAAGTTGTTTTACAAAACGAAGCAGTATTTAATGGTTATTTAAGGCGTTTTTCTCAAAAATCTACAACAGAAAAATGGGTAATCGTAACTGTTGAGTTGGATAACGAAGTTAAAATATCAAACCCTATACGAGTTAAGCACTTATCCAAGCCTACCTTGTGGGAGGATATAATACATATTAATCAAAACGCATTAGGTATGCCTTTATTTTCTTGGGAGGATAACTTTGCTGGTGATAACGCTATATATTTTCAGGTTATTTCAGATCAGAACAATAATTTATTAACAGGAACTTATACCAACGCTAATAAATTTCAGTATTATAAGTTAACGAACGTAGTATTAAATATTACTACAGAACAACCACCTATACTCGTAGAAGGTGGATCTTATAATTTTACTTTAATGGATGTAAGTGCGGATAATTGGGTTAATGTAGTAACGCTAAATAAAACTTTTATAGTAGAATGAAAATAGTAATAAGACTCTTATTTTTAGTATTTATCGGTTTTTTAAATGCTCAAGAAAACATAGTATCAGAAGTTGTAATTAGCGGCAATACAAGAACCAAAACAACATTTTTAAAAAAGTTGTCGTTTGTTAAAGCAGGCAGTGTGCTAGATTCTGTTAGAATTAAATCAGATATAAGAAGGCTAAAGTTGTTAGCATCAATTGCTAATGCCGAATATCTTGTAACACATAAAGGGCAGAATAAGTGTATAGTAACATATAATGTAGAGGAGAATTTTGCTATTATTCCAGGTTTAAATATAGGAACCGATAATAATAATGATTTTGCTTATCGTCTTTCTGTTTTCGACTTTAATTTTTTAGGAAGAAACCAAATAATTGGAGGGTATTATTCTAAAAACGTATTTAATTCTTTTGGCGCTTTTTGGGAAGCTCCTAATTTGTTTACACGTAAATTTGGCATAGGTATTAATTATCAAAATATAGTAACTCAAGAACCTGTGTTTTTTGAAGGCGATCAAGATGTAAATTACAAATTTAATACTAAAGCATTTCAATTTAGCTTTATGTACGAGCCTAATTTTAATAATAGGCTAGAACTAGGGGTAAACCTATCTAACGAGCGGTACAATTTTTTAAGCGGCGATCTGCCAGCGGGCGCTCTTTCTGAGTTGGGAGTTAACAATATTGCAATAGTAGGCGAGTACGAGTATAATAAAATAGATGTTGATTATCAATATTTAAATGGGTTTAGAAGCCTTTTTACGTATCGATTTGTTACCGGATCGGCAGGACAGAAAAATTTATTAACAAACTTTTTTATAGGTCGAAACGATTTTGAATATTTTAAACGGGTTGGAGAAAAAGGAAATTGGGCTAGTCGGTTACGCCTTGCTTACGCTTCAAACAATAACACATTTTTTGCGCCTTTTGCTGTGGATAATCAATTAAACCTTCGAGGGGTTGGTAATACTGTTGATAAGGGTACTGCTAGTATCGTGGTTAATTCTGAATATAGGCAAACTTTGTACGAGAAAGGTTGGTTTGTTTTACAAAGTAATGCCTTTATAGATGTAGGATCATGGCGAAATCCAGGCGGAAATTTTGAAGATTTAGTAGATGGTAGTACGCTAAGGCTTTACCCTGGATTAGGAGTGCGGTTTATACATAAAAGAATATTTAATGCCGTTTTTAGGTTAGACTACGGTTTTGGTGTTGGAAAGGAAGCAACCAACGGCCTTGTTTTTGGTATTGGTCAATATTTTTAATTTAAAAAGTTTATTTTTATGCTATCTATAAATAAATTTTACAATTTGAAAACTATTTTAACTTCGTTTCTCTTAATATTAGCTAGCTACGTTTTTGCTCAAGATAAAATTGTTTTAGATATTCAAATACAGGGTAATAAAAAACTTAAAACATTTTTTATTAAAAATATTTCTAATGTTGAGGTTGGGCAAGTTCTTGATTCTACTATTATTCAACAGGATATTTTGCGCTTAAAGCGTTTACCTTCTGTATCTCATGCATATTATCAGGTAATTCCTGCTTCCAATAACCAGTATCATGTAATTTATAACATAGAGGAAAACCTAACATTAATTCCTTCTGCTAATATATTTACAACCAACGATAATGAATTTGCTTATAGGTTAGGGGTTAATGAGTTTAATGTTTTGGGTAGAAGTATTGCTTTTGGTGGTTTTTATCAAAAAGATATTTATGGCTCTTATGCTATCAATTTTAGAGCACCTTATCTGTTTTCTAACAAATTGGGTTTGGCTATTAATTTTCAAGATTTAACGACTTTAGAGCCGGTTTTTTTTGATAATGAAACAGCAAATTATAAATACAATAATATTTCTTATGAAGTTTTAGGACTTTATGAAATAGATTTTAAGAAACGTTTTGAGTTAGGTATCAATTATTTTACCGAGGATTATAGGTTTAAGGGTGAGAATATAAATGGTCGCCCAGAATTAAATGTTAAAAAGTGGCTTTTAAAAGGTATTTACGAATACAACAAATTAGATTACCATTACCAATATATTTCTGGTTTTCGAAGTATGTTTAATGGTCAATATGTTACATCTACAAACGATGTTTTACCCGATTTTTTTATTGGTTGGAATGACTTTTCTTACTTTGAACGGGTGGGCGAAAAAGGGAATTGGGCTAATAGGTTACGCATAGGCTTGGCATCAAACGATGATACACCATTTGCGCCTTTTTCTGTGGATAATAATTTAAATATAAGGGGGGTAGGTAATATTATTGATCGTGGTACAGGTGTTATTGTACTAAATACAGAATACAGGTATACGCTTTATGAAAAAAAATGGTTTGTGCTGCAAGGAAATTCATTTATTGATGCTGGATCGTGGCGAAATCCAGGAGGAGATTTTGGAGATTTTGGAGAATCTAGAAATATAAGAGTTTACCCAGGAATTGGTTTACGTTTTATTCATAAAAATATATATAATGCAACTTTTAGGATTGATTATGGTTACGGTATTACCTCAAATGCTACAAATGGTTTAGTGTTTGGTATAGGTCAATATTTTTAAGCGAGACAACACACATTCTCTTACTCGTTTGATATTAAGTACTAGATAGATTTGTAAAATATTTTTTTATTATCTTAATTTAGCATGTACTTCCAAAGAGAATCTATTAGCTTTATCAAAAAAAAATAAAAAGCATGGCTGTTTTTGCAATAGGAGATATTCACGGTGGTTTAAAGGCATTAATTCAGGTCTTAAATAAGATAGAAGTTAAGGATAATGATACTTTAATATTTGTTGGTGACTATGTTGATGGTTGGAGCGAATCGGCACAGGTTATTCAGTTTCTAATAGCACTCTCGAAAAAAATAAATTGTATCTTTATAAAAGGTAATCATGATATTTGGTGCGAAGCATGGTTAAAATGCGGTGAGGTAAATCAAACTTGGTACATGCATGGTGGAAAAGAAACATTGGAAAGTTACGAAGGTTTTTCTAGTGATTTAAAAAAGGATCATTTAGAGTTTTTCGAAAGTATGCCTTTATATTATTTAGACAATGAAAATAGATTGTTTTTACATGCTGGTTTTACTTCCATACATGGCGTGAACCAGGAAGTTAACAAGGCGACATTGTATTTTGATAGAACGTTATGGGAAATGGTATTAGCTCTAGATAAAAGTATTGAAAACGATTCTGTTTTATATCCAAAAAGACTAAAACACTACAACGAAATTTATATTGGACACACACCAAGTACGAACTTTAATTGCCATGTTCCTATGCATGCTGCTAATGTTTGGAATATCGACACTGGTGCTGCTTTTTTAGGCAAGTTGTCTGGTATTAATATAGATACTAAGCGCGTATTTCAAAGTGATGCTTTACCTGTTTTATATCCAAACGAAAAGGGGCGAAATAAATAGCTTCTAGTTAATTTTTCGCTTGTAATAGGCATACAGATCATCGGCGTTAGCTCCAAACCACTTTTTTACGTAAATGGACCAGAAAATATATTGAAGTTTCCAAACACCATGTTTTTTATATAGTCTAGCAGATGTTTTTAATTTTTTATTAATAACCACAAATTCATTTCTTGCGTATAATTCATTAATTAAAATATTATCCTCGTATATAATATACGCTTCATTAAAGCCACCAATAGTGTTAAATAAATGTTTGCTTATAAACTGACTTTGGTCGCCACCTCTACAGGCGCGCCAGCTAAATTTAGTAAGCCAGCTAGCTAATTTTAACCACCAATGGTTACTATCAAATTGCATTCTAAAACATCCTGCTAGGTTTCCTTTTTTAACCTCATTTAGTATAAAAACATCAAAGTTTGCTGGAGGTAATGAGTCTGCGTGTAAAAAATACAAAATACTTCCAGAAGCAGATTTAGCACCAATATTCATCTGTTTGGCACGTCCTTTTTCTGAATCTAGAATTTTAAAAGATATTTTTTTGTTTTCTGTTAAATTAGTTGAAGCATTTAAGGTCTCTGTACGCTTGTATGTTGTCGCTTCATTTACCTTATTAATAGGAGTAAAGCCATGTAAAATATCTTTGGTTTGGTCTGTACTACCTCCATCTACTACAATAATTTCAGAAATATTTTTACATGAGGCATTTACTGTAAGATGATTTAATAACTTACCAATGTGATTGGCTTCATTTAGGGTAGGGATAATAACACTAATCATAAAAATGGCTTACGCAAAAATAATAGCTTGAGTTTTAAATATGTTACGCTTAATAACTAATCTAGGGAATAATGATGTTTAATCATTCAAGGCCCAATTATAATTTTTATAGCTTTTTTTTGCTTCTGAAGAAATAGTAATATCAGAATATTTATTTAAAAAACCTAAGACCCCTCCATCGACTTTAAAGTCTTTAGAAAACCACTGAAATATTTTTGATATTTTGTAATAGTTCTTGGATATTTCATTTCTACTAGGGTCGTTTAAAAATTCTTTTGTTGCTTTTGTTAGTTGGTCGTCAACTTGTAGTGCGGTAAACGCTTCGTTTTGGAGTTTGGGGCAAGAAAATGATGCGCAAACAATACCGAAATGAATTCTTGGGTCGTTCATTTCTCTTAGTATATCATGTTCAATTTGGTTTAAGTTTATCCATTTTTTTCCTAGTTTCCAATAGCGTTGGTCCCAAGGGTCTTTAATATCTTTAATGCTTTTTACTGGGTAGTTACGCAGTATTAAATCTATTGTCATAGCATTGTAGGCATTCATCCAATACGCTAATTTTTCTTCTTTTGTCCAAGCGTTATTTGGTATATTATTGCTTAAGTTTTTAATGTAATTTAGTAAGGCTTTACGCTCTGTTTTAAAACCTTTATAGTTAACGTTTCCTTGGTTTGTAACATGTTTTTTTAATAGGGTATTCCATTCGTTATGATTAAAAGCTATTATTTTTTTCTTGTTTGTAACTTTGGCAGTATCTATTGATTTAACATTTTTTACAAGAGATTTAGGCGGTATATCTTTTATGTTTTTTGTGGTAACTAAGGGCGTTGTAGTTCTTTTTAATTCTGAATTTTCCTTTTTGGGTATTGTGTTTTTTAATGTTACTTTATCTTCAACCCTTGCGCTCGTTGCAATATTTTTTTTTGATGTCTCTATAGTCTTTTTCGTGCTAGAGCAAGATGTGACAAAAATAAATAGGATGATTATCGGATAGTATTTCATAGGTGTTTTAAATTTTATTTATCAAATTTGGGTTTTGTTGAGAATAAAGGATACATTTCTTGCTGTATAAAATTTTTAGGAAATTTTTCATCTCCAGAAAAACCAATTTCTATGTCTTTTCCATCATGTGGAATATATTCTGTATTGAATAGATAGTCCCAAATACTTAACGTTAGTCCATAGTTTACACCAAACCTTGCATGATTAGGAAGTGTTTTTGCATGATGCCAAATATGCATTTTAGGGTTGTTAAAAATGTATTTAAAAATACCATAATCCCACCCCAAATTAGCGTGGTTTAAATGTCCAATAGTAATACTTAAAAAATAAACTATAGCAATATCCTTCGCGTTGTAATTACCAATTATAGCAATAGGAATATATAATAACGATTTGTAAACAACGGGCTCCATCCAATGGTAACGTAAATGCGCGGCAAACCCCATCTCTTTAACCGAGTGGTGTACTTTATGAAAGTTCCATAGCCAAGACACGCGGTGTAATAAGCGATGGGTATTCCACTGTATAAAGTCTGATACAATAAAGAATACAAATAACCCTAACCATTTTGGTAAATTATCCACATCAAATAACTGAAAACTTTGTGTAGATAAACCAATAAAGCTTAATAAATCATCAAAAAATTGAGACGCCGTGTTTGATAGGGCTATCAAAATAATAAGATTAAGTAGAAAAAAATTAAAAAACATATAAAAGGTATCTAACCAGAAATCTTTTCTAAATATAGATTGATTTTTACGCCAAGGAAAAAGGATTTCTAAGCCCCAAACTACAAGCGAAATAATAATTAAACCGTAAAAATAGTTGTCCCAATGGTTCTGGAATAAAATTTCGTTTTTTAGATAGTTCCAGTAACCAGAATAGGAGTTTTTTATAAGTTCTATATATTTCTCCATAAGTAATATTGTTTTTTAATTTTTTTCTTACTTGTAATTATAAATTTAATGTTATTAGTTTTAGTTTAAAGTATATTTTGCTTGTTAGCAACAACCACCGCCATCATAATGGTATGTAGATTCGCTAATAAAAATATCATCACGACCAAGTTTGGCGATAGCTCCTGCTGTTTTATCGCAAATAGCTAAGGGTTGATTTTTAATTAAAACGTGTCCTTTTTTATCATCAAAATAATCTTCAGATCCATAATAAATAGCCGCTTTACCTGTGAAAATGCAAGGGCCATCTTTTGGCATAGGGTCTTTAATGGCGGCAACTTCAATAGATTCTATATAAATTAATTCATCTGTTGGGTAGTTTTTAGGATCTAGAATTCTATATGGTTTTCTAGCTCGAATTTCAATAGTGCCAAATCCAGCATCTGTAAGCGCTTTTACATATTCGGCAATTGGTAGGCTACCACTTAAGCATAATGCGCGTAACCTGTCATCGTTGCGTAGCGCATCATTCATAGGTTGCTCACAAGTTGGGTCGCTCATTACCAAACGGCCATGTGGTTTTAGAACACGGTACATTTCTGCAATAGCTTTTTTTAAATCATCGGCTTTAAAAATGTTAAACAAACAATTTTGAGCAGCAACGTCAATGCTATTATCGTTTACAGGTAAATGCATGGCATCTCCTTTTTTAAGATCTACAAAATCACTTTTAAACCAATCATTTTGTGTTTCTGCTTCAATGAAATTTTTTCTAGAAGCCTCAAGCATTTCATCTACCACATCAATACCTATAACACCACTTTTTTGCCTGTTAAAATAAGAGAATTGTAATAATTCCATACCGCCTCCAACACCAACATATAACATTTTTGGATTATTTGCTAGGTCTCTAGCATGAACTGTAGATCCGCACCCGTAGTTCATTTCTTGCATAATTTTTGGAATTGTTAAACCAGGTAATTCCCAAATAGGGTTTGTTGTACAGCATAAGCCAATATCTGGCGTTAGAGCTGCTTCTTTATATACATTATGGGTGGTTTCTAAGTAGGTGCTCATATCTAGGTTATAAGGTTTTAATTAAGGTTTTAAAAAGTGTAATCATATGGGGTTCTGCTTGGGTAGCACTTGCTATAATATCGGTAATGTCTACAGGTTTTAAATGTTCAGGATCGCATTCGTCTGTTAAAACAGAAATGGCAGCAACCTTTAGATTTAAATGATTGGCAACAATAATTTCGGGTACGGTACTCATACCTACAGCATCTGCTCCCATAATTTTTAGCATACGGTATTCTGCTCTCGTTTCTAATTGAGGTCCAACAACACTTGCATAAACACCTTCGTGTAAAATAATATTATTAGTTTTAGCTATAGCTTTAAATCTGCTGTTTATTTCGGCATCGTACGGTGCGCTCATGTCTGTAAAACGTGTTCCTAATGCTTCAACACCTTTAAATGCTAAGGGTGATCCTCCTTGAAGATTGATGTGATCTTCAATTAGCATTAATTCACTTTTTTTGAAATTCAGGTTTATGGCACCTGCTGCATTTGAGACTAAAAGTGTTTTGATACCTAATTTTTCCATTATACGTACTGGAAATGTTACGTCTTGCAGGGTATAACCTTCATATAAATGAAATCGCCCTTGCATAACTATAACTTTTTTGCCTGATAGATTACCGTAAATTAATTTACCCTTATGAAATTCCACAGTTGCTATTGGGAAATTTGGTATTTCATTGTAGTTAACTTCACTTAGAACTTCAATGTCATTTACAATTTGGCCTAATCCTGTACCTAAAATAATACCTATTTCTGGTGCTTGAAATCCTTTGTTAATTAAATAATCTACGGTTTCTGTTATTTTTTTAATCATTTAAAATTATTCTTTTATAAAGCGTGTTGTTTTAAAAGCTTGTCCGGATACTGTTTTTAATAAATACATACCTGCTTTTAGTTGCGCTATATTAATGTTTATTTTGGATACAGAAGATTCATCAATGTGAATTACCTCACTACCTAAAACGTTATAAATGCTAATTGTAACTGGTAATTTTTTATTGTTTTCAAAAGTTAAATTTCGCTTGGCTGGGTTAGGGTATATTTTAAAATTTGTTGCAATCTCGCTAGTGTTAACATTTAAAACACTGCAGTTTGTGCTAGTAAATGGTTCTATGCTACCAAAATCCCAGAAGGCATTGAATTGCAAACAGTAAAAGAAAATTTTGTCGTAGTCTCTAATGTCTTCACCAGCAGGAATATCTACAGTAAACGATTTCTCTCCGTTAGCAGAAATACTAGGGCTGCAATTTGTACATCCCACAAGTCCGAATGGTATATTTGTTAAATTTGAAATTCTGGCATTTTGAAGTTGACTATCACTCATGCCTTGCGAGTTTATTAAGTACGCTCTAACGTCGGGTCCATCAGCAGTCATAAAATTTGACCCTAGATCTAGGGATACTGTGTTGTTTGAGTTAAGAGTTACTGTAACATCACCTGTTACTCGATAAGAAGGAACTGTTTGATTGCCGAAATTAGTGCCGTTTTCAACACATTGCGCGTAGCTTAATTGAAAAGTTATGCATAAAAGAATTGAAAGTAGTGTTTTTGTCATTATAATTAATTTTATTATTTGTAAATAGTCGTGTTCTTTTTTTTAGACACTACAATTTAATTATTTTAATTTAATATTTAGTTCTTTTATCCTTTTTTGAAGTGTAATATTTGATTTGTAGAACTCTGAAGCTTTTAGGTCATCAAAGGTATCTATATCATTTAAAGTTTTTAGAAGGCTAACGGTGTATGTTGATACATCTAATTCTTGTAATGTTTCTTTCAGTAAATTGGGCGCACTCCATGGTTTATTATCAAATATGGCCTCATTCATTTTTGATAAGCCTATTAAATAATATCCGCCATCCTCAGCAGGGCCAAAAACAACATCATTTTGTTTAAGAACATTAAGACCTTGATTAATATCGTTAGCAGTAATATCGGGTAAATCTGAACCAATTAAAACAATTTTTTCATAACCATCTTCAAAACCTTTTTTAAATGCATTTTTCATACGCTCGCCTAAATCAGGGCCTTTTTGAACGTATTTTTTTTCAGATTTCCATTGGTTTTCTACTATAGATTTGGAGAAATAGATGCGCTTATCTGCATTAAGTTTTACTGTAGCCTCTTCTGTAACGCGTACTAATTTAGTGTAAACCTCAAATGCAGCTTGATTGCCAATAGTTTTAGCTAAGCGCGTTTTTACTTGTCCTAACGCTATGTTTTTTACAAATACTATAACAAGATTTTTATTCATATACTTTAATCCCTTTTCTTAGCCATTCACTCCATTCTTTTGAAAATGTATGTATGCTATCTGTTTCTTTTTCTGCTAAATTATAAACAGGAAGATTATTACTTTTCCATTCAAAAATACCTCCATATAAATTTTCTACATGTGTATATCCTGCTTTTTTTAAGCTGTCGCCAATATGTTCCGAACGTATGCCTACAGAGCAATATACTACTATTTTAGCATCTTTATTTGGTATTATTTTTTCAACATTAGTAACTTTAAAGTGGTCGTACCCTACGTGAATGGCATTTTTTAAATGGCTTGTTTTGTATTCTTTAAGTTCTCTAGAATCCAGTAAAATAACATCTGTTTTAGGCATCGCTAATTCCTGTGGAGAAATATAGGGTATACTATTGTTATTGTATTTTTTTAGTAATTTGCTTACAGATTTTTGTGCAGCAATTGGGGTGGTGAAGCACACTAAAATTAAAACTAATAAAATGTTTTTCATAATGTTATGGTATTTTCAAATTTAGTGAAAATATAGTTTATATCATATTTATGCCAAATCCTTGTAAGCCACTTTCAACAGCTGGTAGTATTTCTGTATTATCCCAAATACCAGTAATTATTGTTCTAGCGTATTCTTGGGGTAACAATTGGTTCTGCATAAGTTGGTTTGTTAGTTTATAATTATAGTTTAGGGTATGGTGTTTATATTCTAAATTTCCGTTTACTTCATTAAGAATAGCGTACCATACCGTAGGGTTTCCATCATTCGCTGGCATGCCTATAACTCCTGGGTTTATCCATAATTTATCATGTTTTTTATGGTGGAAAGGTAGGCCACAGTGCCCTCCAATTACAACATCGTAATTTGTATTCGCTATTGTGAAATTTGGTGCTTTAACTTCCCATGGTGAAGATTTAAAAATAAACTCTGATGTGTTAGCGTATGATCCATGAACAACCATAAATTTTTTACCTGCATAATTAAAAGTTATATGGTCTGGTAGTTTATCCATAAATTCTATGGATGTTTTTGAAAGTAAATTTTTAGCGTAAGGGTACCATTGTTGTGAGAACCCATCGCAACGCGAACCTTTCTTAAAATCGCAACCACAATCTGCAGCTCCTGTTCTTAATTGTATTTCTACATTACCTGCAATACTTTTTGCTTTCCAGATTTTAAATAATTGTACAGTTTCTTCCGGCTGCGCACAATAACCAACAATGTCGCCTGTACAAATGCAATTTTCTGCCTTTATGCCTTCAGATTCTGCAATTTGTTTCAAAGCTTCCAAAGCTTGGAGGTTGCTATAAACGCCTCCAAATAATAGTACTTTATTACTAATGTTTCCTAAGTTTTCTATTTTTTTATGCATTGTAAATCTTTGGTTTTTAAATGGATTACGAATTGTAACGTGTTAATTATATCTTATCCATTTTGGAGCTAAATATAAAAATATGCAGCTTAAAATACCCCAAATATTAACCCAAAGTAAATCTGCATTCTTGCCTGTTGTAAATATGAGTGTTTTTGGGAAAATACCAAATACGAGTATAAACCCAAAAACCAGACCACAAATTATACTTAGGTAAAAACTAATTTTAGGAACAGTCATATTCCAAAATAAAAAAATAGGTGTTAATCCAATCACCATAGTGCCAGATATGGTGGTAGCAGATAAAATTTCTACATCCAAGAAAATAGGGAGTGTCCCTAAAATGGCTATGGCTACCATAGCTGCTCTACCAAATGTTAAATTTTTACCTATATTCAAATCTATAGCCAATAGTTTTGAAAATGATGAAAATGTAGAATCTAGGGTTGATGCTGCCGATGTTATCATTATGAAGTTAATAACCAGAAGTATGACCATGCCAAAAGCTTTACCAACTTCTACAGCGGCTTGGCCTTGCATACCTTGAGTTTGAGCAAAAACACCTATTAAACTAAAAAGTATGATACAAGTAGCGCCTAGAACGCTAGCTAATAAAAAACTTTTTAAAGTGATTTTTGGAGAGCTTATAAATGCCCGATCGGTTAAAACGGGATCGTGAAATGGGTAGCTAAAGGATTGAATAAGTGCGGCAAAAAATAAATTTAAACCCAATTCAAAACTCCAAGTTCCTGAGCTCGTAATTTTCTGTACTGTGAAGCTTTCCACCGAAAAAACATGGTATAAAATAACTAGTAGTAATACTGAAAATAAACTCATTTGGATAACGTCTGTAAAAATAGAACTACTTAATCCGCCTTTTATGGCATAAGCTAAGGTTAGCATTGTGAATAAAATAATGGACCAATAATAAGGTGCACTGCCGGCGCTACCAAAATAACTTCCAATAACCATGGTGTTACTCCAAACTTCATTAAATAAACGTATTGCGATCAAAATAGAGAATAGTGCCATAGCACCATTGCCAAATTTTGATGTTAAAAATTCGTGAATACTTTTAAACCCACCTTTAGTACGTAATTTGTAAATTAGAATACCAGCTACGGCAAACGATAAATAGTAACCAGCATAAGCTACACCCCCAACTAAACCATAATCTAGGCCTAAATTGGCGGCATTAGTTATGCTTTTTGCAAAAATCCATGAGATGATAAGGCTACCTGTTAATACCAAGGTATTGGGTGCTTTTTTCCTTTTGGTAGCTTTAAAAAACTGACTTGTTGTTTTTGCATAAGGCGATAAGAGGAACAGTATTAAACTTGATCCTATAATTAACAGCCATTGCATTGTTTTTGTGTCCATTTATCTCGTGGTACTTGCAGTTTTTAAATTTTTTAATTAATCTGTGCTCCAGAAAATGTTTTTGCTGTTCTAAATAATTAAGGTATGCTCCACCATACAGCGCTGTTAATACTATTGTTGTCTGTTTTTATAGCAGCACTGTTATAATTTTCTGTGTTTAAAGTAGCTTCTTCTGCAGGGTAAGGCATTCTTACAGGTATTAAATTGTTGTTTAAACTCGCAGAAATACTTCGTAATTCAGGGAAGCCTGTACGTCTGTATTCTGTCCATCCTTCGTAGCCGTTTATAACGTTTGCTATCCATTTTTGAGTTATAATTTGCTCTAATGGTGTTTTATTAGGGTTGTTAAATGCTGCTTCAGTAGCCAAATAATTGGCAGGTAATTCTGTATTCCAATATTCAAAAGCTAATGCGACACCTGTTTCGTAAAGTTCTTGTGCATTAGCTGTTATAAAATTCTTTTCAGCAGCTTCTGCAAAAGCAAAGTAAACTTCCCATGCTGTTATAAAATTAGCATCTAAAGTTGAGGTGTTTTCTCTAAAGGTTGTGCCTGCTAACGAAAAATTGGCTAGTGTTACGGGTGTAGTAGTTGCGTCTACACCGTTTAATAATCCATTAAACTCATTGGCTGTTGTATTGGCAAAAGGTCTGAAAAGTGTTTGGATTCTGGTATCGTTTAAGCCAGTTAAAATATCTTCCATAGTTTCAGAAAGCACAAAGTTATTAAAATCTCCTGCGCGTAATTGGGCTAGCCGAAAGCTGTTTGGTGCAGCGTTTGTAAAATTGAAAATAGCGTTTTGTGCATTTGTTTTTATATAATTATCAGCATCAAAAAGTGCTTGTAATTCTTCAGAAACATCTACTTTGCTAGATATTCTAATTAAACTTTTAACTTTTAAAGCATTTGCAAAACGAATCCATGCTTGTAAATCACCATTAAATAAAATATCGCCTTCTAGAACAATGGCATCTGTATAGTTTTCAATAGCTTCAATGCCTCTTGTTAGGTTGTCCAAAATACCACCTGCGTTGTTGTAAATGGATTCTTGTGTGTCGTAAACGGGGGTTACTGTTTTGTTTATCCCATCAAAAGCATCAAAATAAGGCACGTCGCCAAATATGTCTGTTAATCCGGCAGCCATGTATGCTTTTAAAATTAAAGCAGGTCCTTCGTAAACTTTAAAGGCATTCGTGGTTTTGGCTTGGTTTAAAATGATCTCGTTATCTCTAAGGTTTTTGTAAAAAATAGGCCAAGGATTTCCTCCCAATTGTGGTGATTTAAGGGCGTGCCTATCAAATAAGTTAAAATCTAAAGCGGTACGGTGTTGTGCTAATAAATCTCCAGCTACAAAACCTTCATAACTCATTTCTTCTCCGTAATTGTAAATTACCTGCCTAAGTAATAAACTAGGTTGTACAGAAACCGGTGCGTTTGGGTTGGTGTTAATATCTTCAAAGCCTTTTGTGCAACTTGTAGTTACTACTAAACTTATAAACGTTATTATATATATTATGTGTTTCATTTTCTTCGTTTTATTTCCTATTAGATTTTAAAAGCCTAATAGATGTTTTTTATTTTCAACCAGAAAAGGTTTAGTGCCTTTTATAGGATAAACTATTTTTTTAAAAATTAAATCCAGCCTTAAAACCAAAGCTTCTGGTTGTAGCATAACTTAAATCTTCAACACCACTTACAAATCCATTTCCTTGTACGGCAATTTGTTCGGGATCAAAATGTGGGTTTTCTGTTATAGCAAATAGATTGTTACCGGTAAAAGATAAATTTAAATTGGCACCATCCTGAAGTCCTAAGAAACCGTCTTTTATTTTAAAGCTATACCCAATAGCAAATTGGCGGAGTTTTAAAAATGAAGCATCGTAAACATTATTTTCTTCATGGTTTCTGTCGAAAAACTGTCTGTAATAACTTTCGGCATTAACAGCTACTGTGTTTGGTTGTCCTGTATTTTGGTTTACGCCTTGTGCTATAATGCCTGCTTCTGGTCTAAACCTAGTTTCTGCTAATTGGCCACCAACATTACCTAATGCGCGCGTTCTAGAAACAACTTCTCCACCTTGTCTCCAATCAAACAAGACATTTAAATTCCAGTTTTTGTAGCTTAAATTATTATTCCAACCTAATGTGAAATCTGGGTTGTAATTACCGATTTTCTGTAAATTATTATCGGCTATAAAGCGTCCATTATCGTCAATAATGAAATCACCATTATCGTTTTTTAAATAGCCTGTACCATATAAATCGCCTATGCGTCCGCCTTCTTCAACTTGAAACCAAACAGTTTGGTTAGCACTATCGTAAATTCTACTAAATGCTAATGTTAAACGGCCATCGTTTTGTGGTAAATTTTCAATTGTGGAACGGTTAGTTGCAAAATTGAATGTCGTGTTCCATTTAAAATTTTGATTTTTTATAGGGGTTATCCCTAAAACAATTTCAACACCTTGTGTATTGACCTCGCCGCCATTAACTACTTGCTCATTAAAACCTGATGATACAGCGATGGGTAACGAAATAATTTGATCTTTTGTGGTGGCATTATAATAGGTGAAGTCAAAATTTAAACGGTCTTTAAAGAAACGGAAGTCAGCACCAAATTCGTAATTTGTAGTTTGTTCTGGTTTTAAATTTGCATTAGGGATAAAATTTTGATTACTAAATGTAGGTTCGCTATTAAATGAGGTTTGCGATACAAAAGCACCAGAGGTTTGGAAAGGGCTTGTATCGTTTCCTACTTGTGCGACACTAGCACGTAATTTTGCAAATGAAAATACACTTGGTAACTCAGTAACGTTCGATAAAATAAAACTAGCCGATGCTGATGGGTAGAAAAACGATGTGCCATCTACAGAAAAAGGGGTAGCTAAAGCGCTAGACCAATCATTTCTTCCTGTTATATCCAAAAATAAAAAGTTTTTGTAACCTAATTTAGCAATTCCGTAAAATGAATTAATTTGTTTTTCGCTTTTAAATTGAAAGACCTCAATAGGAGAGGCGGCATTATTTAAGCTAAAAATACCAGGTTGTGCTAGATTTATTGTTTGCGATTGTTTTGTGGATGCTGTTTGGTTTAAACGATTGCCACCTGCAGAAATATTTACAGAGAAATCGCTAAATATATTGTTGTAATTTATTAAGAAATCTGTGTTAACCTCTCTATATTTTACATCATGCTCGGCATAGCCGCCATTTTGAAATCTATTACTACTAAAGTTTCTACGCAGTTGTCGCGTTTCGCTACTGTAATCCATTCCTGTACGTAAGGAAACGCTCAAATGGTCTGTAATATTTTGTTTGATATTAATGTTACCAAAAATTCTATCACGCTCAAAGGAATTTCTGTTTTCTTCTAAAATGAAAAATGGGTTGTCGAAAAATGTGTAATTAAAGGAATATTGCTGAACACCTTCCAAACCAGGTTGCCAATAATTTCTAAGATTGTCAATGTTTAAAGAACGTGGCCCCCATGCTACTAAAGAGTAGTTTGCGTTTTCGCTACCATAACCGTTAGATGGTCTGTTGTCGCTACTAGAATTTACGTAATTAATAGCTGTATTTATTTCTGTTTTGTCCGATGGCTCGAAGTTTAGTTTTGCAGCAACAGTTTGTCTGTTTAAATTAACGCCGGGAATAATAGATTCACTTTTTAAATCCGTAAAAGATAAGCGGTAACTACCGGTATCAAAACCATTGGAAATTGCTATATTATTTATCGTTGTAGATCCTGTTTTATAAAAGTCTTTTAAATTATCTGGATTGGAATTAAAAGGTGTTGGCGTTATTGGTAAGCCATTATACAATGCTGTATCACCACCTCGAACAAACGTGCCATCGGGCAATTGTACTGGGCTATCAAATTGCGAAATAAAGTTGCCAGCATCTAAACGTGGGCCCCAAGAATAGGTGATATTATCACTAGTGCCGCCACCTAAACCATCAACAAATTCAAAAACGCCAGACTGACCTTGACCGTATTCATTTTGAAATTCTGGTAATTTAAAAGCTGAATCCACAGTGATAGATGTATTTAAACTTACACTAAAACCTTTTTTCTTATTGCCATCCTTTGTTTTTATTACAATTACACCATTTGATGCTCTAGTACCATAAAGCGCTGCTGCACTAGGTCCTTTTAAAACAGTAACCGATTCGACATCGTCCGGATTAACTTCCATAGCGCCATTTCCGAAATCTACTTCCTGAAACCCTGCGGCAGCTTGATTTGTAAAATTAAAAACAGTTTCGTTATTAATAGGGATACCATCCACAACAAAAAGGGGATTGTTATTTGAAAATGAAGCTTCGCCACGAATGGTTATTTTAGATGAAGACCCAACACCTGTAGCGCCTTGGGTAACGGTAATACCTGCCAATTTGCCTTGAAGATTATCTAAAAAATTAACTGTTTTAACTTCGGTTAAACTTTCCGATTTTATAGCCTGTATAGCGTACCCCAACTCTTTAGTGTCGCGCTCTATACCTAGTGCAGTTATTACAATTTCATCTAGGGCTGAGGTATCTTCTTGTAGCGCGATGTTAATTACAGTTTTATTCCCAACAATAATTTTTTGAGTTTTATAACCTAAATATGAAAAGATTAATTGACTTGTTTCAGACTGTACTTCAATAGAGAAATTACCATTTTCGTCTGTGATTGTTCCTTTTTTAGCAGTTGTTGATATGTTTACAAAGGGAATTGTGGTTGTGTTGGTGGCATCTGTTACGGTACCTGTAATAGTAGTTTGTGCATGGCTAATACCAACAAGGGCTAGCATGATGCATAGTATAGTGTGCTTCATTTAATGTTAAATAAAAATTAGTAAGAGTATCTGAGAAAAAAACAGATTTAAAGGAATCTATAAATGAAGTTATGCTGGCGAGCCTTTATTGAAAGGTTGGTTTAGTATGAATGTTGTAAAAACTGTATAATAATAAGTGATTACCTTTTTTGTAATTAAAAGCGATTGCAGTAAAAGTGTTTTAATAGTTCTAGATAGTGCCTTAAAACTAGTAATAACTAACTTTATATCTGTAGTAGTATTAATGTCTGTTAACAGTTCTAAATAGCAAATAGCTACTTTATTGGTACTTGTTAATTTGGAAATACTTCTATTTAAAGTGTGTGTTTGCCAAGGTAATTTTAAAAAAAGGGTTTTATTAAATTGTTTTTTTTTAAGGCCCATTAAATAAAAGCCACCACCAGTTGAAGGCCCTAAAACAAGATTGTGCTTTTGGAGTTTTTCAACTGTTTTTAAAATATGTTTTGATGTTAAATGCGGGGTATCGTTTCCAATAGTAATAATGGCATTAAAACCTTTGTTGTAAATGGATTCTATGGCGTGAGTAAAACGTTCGCCAAAAGAATTTCCAATTTGTTGCGTTTCGGTATAATGAAAATAAGGTAAGCCTGTTTTTTTTGCAACTGCTATGGTTTTAGCATTTAATGTTTCAAATAAATTTCTGGATAAAAAAGATTTTGAAATAATTTCTTTTTCAGCAGAATTTGCAAAAATTAATATGGCGGTTTTATTATTCAAATATTTTTTACGCTTTAAGCACCTTGTGTTTTGTTTATTTTAAATCCTGTTAAATTAAAAGCTATTACAGGGTGTCTTGTTTTTTTTTACTCTCTTTAAGAGGTTAGTTTACTTGTAAATTTAAGCGACTACACCTTGGCAACTACTACCTGCGCCGGCTGTGCAACCGTAACAGTGTTGCGAGATAATAATATTGCGCCCCTCTAAAAGACTTTCGTTGTATTCCGAAACGTGTTTCGATTTGCTGTTTACTGGTAAGCCAAGCATTTGGTTAAAATCGCAATCAAACAGGTAGCCATCCCAACTTATGGAAAGGGTGTTGGTACACATTACGTTTTTAACAGCAGTAGGGTTGTAGGCCTCTACAAGTGCATACATGTAATCATCGTAATTTTCAGATGCTATTAAGTAATCTAAAAATCGTGCTATGGGTAGGTTGGTAATGGCGAATAAATTGTGGAATTGAATTCCGAAATCGTCCATTAAACCTTTTTTAAAATCTTTTTCCATAGCCATTTGGTCGCCAGGTAAAAAGGCACCTGAAGGGTTGTACACCAAGTCCAACCTTAAGCCGCTGCCTGGCATACCGTAGCCAATAGCATTTAATTCTTGTAATGCTTTTATGGATTTATCAAAAACACCGTTGCCTCGTTGTTTGTCTGTTTTTCCACGTGTCCAGTGTGGCATGGAGCTTACAACATGTACATTGTGTTTTTTGAAAAATTCTGGTAAATCGTAATATTTTTTATTGGCTCGGATAATAGTTAGGTTGGAGCGTACTATAAAATCTTTAATACCTGCTTTGGCAGCTTCTTCTACAAACCAACGAAAATCTGGATTCATTTCTGGTGCGCCACCAGTTAAATCCAAGGTGTGTGCACCGGTGTTTTTTATAATATCTAAACATTGCCGCATGGTGTCTCGCGTCATTATTTCTTTGCGGTCTGGTCCGGCATCTACATGGCAGTGTTCGCACACTTGGTTACACATGTAGCCTACGTTTATTTGTAGTATCTCCAATTTTTTCGCTTTAAGCGGAAATTGGTTAGTCTCGGAAATTTTATCTTTAAATGTTGGCAGTTCTCCATTTCGGAAAATACCGTTGGATAGCAGCTCTAATTGCTTGTTACTATTTGCTAAATCGCTGTTGCGTTTTTGTAGAGATTTTGTTGCCATATTTTGATGTATGAATTACGGTTTTTTATAAATTTTATACGTCTACGTAATTTGTTGTGTTTTGCGTTAGGGATTGTAGAGGATAGCCCACAGCTTTTGCACTTTTCTGCAAAAGTGAGGACTTGGAACGGAAAGCCTGACCCTTGTGGTAACGCCCTGCTGCTAACCGTCTAGTTTGTTTACTTTATTCATCATTTGTACGCCATGTACTAGGGTTGCTCCACTTTTTATGGCGGCGCCTACATGAATGGCTTCCATCATTTCGTCTTTGGTAACGCCACGTTGTAGGGTGTCTTTGGTGTAAGCGTCTATGCAGTATGGGCATTGCTCTGTATGTGCAACGGCTAAGGCTATTAAAGATTTTTCGCGGGCGGTTAATGCACCTTCTTCAAAAACTTTGCCATAATACTCAAAGAATTTGTTGCCTAATTCTTCGCTCCATTCTGTGATTTTTCCAAATTTTCTTAAATCTGCTGGGTCGTAATATGTTTTTTGCATAATTATTTTTTGCTTAAAGATATTATTCTAAATTATTATGTCGTTTGATTTTTCAAGACTTAACAAAAAAAATCGTTAAATAATATTTTGAGTTATTATTTAACGATTTTAAAGGTACGCTATTTTGTAGGTAAATTACATCTATTTTGTTTTATTTTTTTAAACCGCTGTGTCTCAGTATTTATGTTTAATTTAAAAGATGTAATGGCTTTCTTTTTATTTAAAATATCTTTTGGTTATACCTTATTAATAATTTGTTATTGGTTTTGTTAGGTGTGTTACGATTTTATTAAACTACGTGAAATTACAATTTTTTGAATTTCGGATGTGCCTTCATAAATTTGAGTTATTTTGGCGTCTCGCATTAAACGCTCTACATGGTAGTCTTTCACAAAACCGTTACCACCGTGTATTTGTACGGCTTCCACGGTATGTTCCATAGCAATTTTGCTGGCATATAATTTGGCCATCGCGCTAGATTTATCGTAATTTTGGCCTTGGTCTTTATCCCAAGCCGATTTCATTACTAGCATACGAGCAGCTTCTATGTCTGTGTACATATCTGCGAGTTTAAAAGCTACTGCTTGGTGGTTGCAAATTTCTGTGCCAAAGGCTTTGCGTACTTTGGAATATTTAAGAGCCAACTCGTAAGCTCCCGATGCTATGCCTAATGCTTGTGCTGCAATACCTATTCGGCCTCCCGAAAGGGTTTTCATGGCGAAACGGAAGCCAGAACCGTTGGTGCCAATTCTGTTTTCTTTTGGTATTTTTACATCGTTAAATTGTAGGGTGTGTGTGTCGCTGCCACGAATGCCTAGTTTGTCTTCTTTAGGGCCTATATCAAATCCTGGTGTGCCTTTTTCTACAATAAATGTGTTAATACCGTGTGATCCTTTGTCTTTATCGGTTTGGGCTATTACTAAATACACGTCTGCACGCCCACCATTTGTAATCCAGTTTTTTGTGCCGTTTATTAGGTAGTGGTCGCCCTTATCAATAGCTGTGGTTTTTTGTGAAGTGGCATCGCTGCCAGCTTCGGGCTCGCTTAAGCAAAAGGCGCCTACAAACTCGCCAGTTGCTAGTTTTGTGAGGTATTTTTGTTTTTGCTCTTCGGTTCCGTAGGCTTCTAGGCCGTAACAAACTAAAGAGTTGTTTACGGAAACGATAACGGATGCTGATGCGTCAATTTTAGATAGCTCTTCCATAATAAGTACATATGAAATGGTATCCATACCGCTGCCACCGTATTTAGGGTCTACCATAATGCCCATAAAACCCAAAGCACCCATTTTTTTTACAAGGGCCTGGGGGAATTCTTGTTTGTTATCCCGCTCTATAACGCCTGGTAGCAATTCTGTTTGGGCAAAATCGCGAGCGGCATCTCTAATCATTATGTGTTCTTCTGAAAGGCTAAAATCCATATTTCGTAATTGAAGGTTTGTTTGGGTGAAATTTATTACCAAATATAGCTTTTTAGTGTGAATTTTTCAAAACGTATTACTATTTTTACGGGACTATGGTTAAAAATACATATAAGGTTATTGGAGTAATGTCTGGTACTTCGTTAGATGGTATTGATTTGATTTACGCTAAATTTGAGTTCGATAATACATGGCGTTTCGAGATTTTACATGCTGAAACAATTGCCTACTCGGCCTATTGGTTTAAAATATTGAAGTGTTTGATTAATAATTCAATAGAGGAATTAAAAATTATAGATGTTAGTTATACGTTGTATTTAGCGAAAGTGATTCAGGGTTTTATAGATAAAAATAATATTATAGATATTGATGCTGTTTGTTCACATGGGCATACAGCATTGCACCAGCCTGAAAAAAAGTTAACCTACCAAATAGGTAATTTACCGCTTCTGGCAGATATGTTGGAAGAGGTAGTGATTTGTGATTTTAGGGTGCAAGATGTTATGTTAGGTGGGCAAGGCGCACCATTGGTACCTGTGGGAGATGAATTGTTGTTCTCTGAGTTTGATGCGTGTTTGAATTTAGGAGGATTTGCTAATATTTCTATGGTTATAAATGGCGAACGGATAGCTTATGATGTTTGTCCTGTAAATATTGTTTTAAATGCATATGCCAATCAACTAGGTTTAAATTATGATGATGGTGGTAATATTGCAGCATCGGGTATGTTATTGCCAAGGTTAAAGGAGCGTTTGGATAATTTGGATTATTATGCTGAGAAACCACCAAAGTCTCTAGGCTTGGAATGGGTTAATACTTTTGTGCTTCCGCTTTTAGAGTTAAAGGAAGCGGAGATAAAAGATATCCTTAAAACTTTTTCAGATCATATTGCAGCGCAAATATCTAGTGTTTTAAAAGATAATTCAAAAGTTTTGGTTACTGGAGGTGGTGCTTACAACAGCTACATTATTTCTAAAATAAAACAAAATAAAAATGTAGACCTTATTATACCCAATAACAATTTGGTGGAATTTAAAGAAGCACTTATTTTTGGCTTCTTAGGTATTTTAAAATTTAGGGGGGAAGTTAACTGTATGAAAAGTGTTACAGGTGCTGTTAAAGATCATAGTTCTGGCGAAATATTTCTTCCTTAAAATTACGTAAAGCATTTTTAGTTTCTATATTTGTTAGCTAAAGTGTTAAATTGTTTTTTAAAATAAACGAAAAAGATAGAACATGCTACGAATTTACAATTGTGAGTTTGTTAAGCGTTCTTGAGTGAAATTTGAATTGTTAAATACAAAAAGGGTGTGGTGTCTCCTTAATTTAAAGGTGCCAAAATAAATAATTTTACAAAAAAAGAAGAATAAATGGAAGCAGCGATTATTTTAGTATTTGTAATGGGCTATTTGGCTATTACGCTTGAACACAGTTTGAAAATTGATAAATTGATTCCGGCACTTGTCATGATGGCTATCTCTTGGGCCTTAATCGCTTTAGGTATTGATAGTTTTCCGCAGTGGTTTGATTCTGCAGGGCATGCGCTTATGGAAAATTTTGGACTTTTAGCTCATGAGGATAAAATGCATTTAATGGAAGAAACCCTTCTGCATCATTTGGGTAAAACTTCTGAGATTTTGGTTTTTCTTTTGGGGGCCATGACCATTGTTGAAATTATTGATTATTTTGATGGATTCTCTACAATTAAAGATTTTATAAAAACTAAGAAAAAGAGTAAAATACTTTGGATTTTTGCTATTCTAGCTTTTATTTTATCTGCTATAATTGATAACCTAACAGCTACTATTGTATTAATTTCAATTTTACAAAAAATTGTAAAAGATAGAGATGTGCGTATTTGGTATGCAGGTTTAATTATAATTGCAGCAAATGCTGGTGGTGCTTGGTCTCCTATTGGCGATGTTACTACAACTATGTTGTGGATTGGTAAAAAAGTATCTACAGGGCATTTGGTAGGTTATTTACTTTTGCCGTCGTTTTTATGTATGGCTGTACCTACTTTAATAGCCTCATTTTTACCCGCTTTTCAAGGTAATTTAGATTTTGAGGAAACTCAAGAGAAGAAGAAATCGAAGTTTAGTGGTAAAATGCTTTATTTAGGTTTGGGTGCTATCATATTTGTTCCAATATTTAAGGTTGTAACACATTTACCACCATACGTAGGTATGATGTTGTCTTTAGGTGTTGTAGCTGTTTTTGCAGAGATTTACAGTAGCTCTAAATTTAGTATGACAGAGTTAAATGATGAGGAAAGCGATTTGAATGCACACCATAGTCCAGTACATTCTTCGTTATCTAAAATAGAATTACCAAGTATATTATTCTTTTTAGGTATTTTAATGGCAGTTGCAGCTTTAGAGTCTTTAGGTATTTTGTTCAATTTTGCAGGTTCGTTACAAGACAATATGCCTATGTTAGGTACAGAATTACATGAACAAGGGCGTACAGGTGTTTCAGATTTAGTAGTTTTATTGCTAGGTATAGGTTCTGCAGTAATTGATAACGTGCCATTAGTAGCTGCTAGTTTAGGAATGTTTTCTGAGCCAATGGATAATGAATTATGGCACTTTATTGCCTATTCTGCAGGAACAGGAGGAAGTATGTTAATTATTGGTTCTGCTGCTGGTGTTGTTGCTATGGGTATGGAAAAAATAGATTTCTTTTGGTACTTAAAAAAAATAGCTTGGTTAGCTTTTGTTGGTTTTATTGTAGGGGCAATTGCTTTTATGTTTACTAGAACATTATTTTAGAATATAAGTAATGTTGCAATAAAACATATATTTTAAAGACTTTTTTATGTTAGTGCAATTGAAAATTAACTTTTTATATGTAGTTTTATGGCTACATGTTAACGCTTTTATTAAATCGTAGCTTATTCTAATAGTTTATTATACTTAAACAGATTAAGAGACGTTATACAAATGGAATAAACCAGATATCATATGCTAACTACATTAATACAAAAAACACAAGATGTTGCAGAGACTCTGCCCGATGGTGAAACTGCAGAAAGTTCATTGTCTATAATAGAGCTAATTAGTAGTGGAGGTACTGCAGGACAAATTATTATCGCATTGCTTTTCTTCCTTTTAGTAGGTGCTATTTATATTTATTTTGAACGGATTTTTGCTATTAAAGCGGCTTCGCAAGTGGATTCTAATTTTATGAATCAAATTAAAGACCATGTAAGTAATGGGAAAATTGATTCTGCACAAATGCTTTGTGCACAGCAAAACACACCGGTATCTAGGTTAATTGGTAAAGGTATTTCCAGAATAGGAAAGCCGTTGGCAGACATTAATACAGCGCTTGAAAATGCGGGCCGTTTAGAAATTTATGGCTTAGAAAAAAACGTAAGCGTGCTTGCTACAATTTCAGGTGCTGGTCCAATGATTGGTTTTTTGGGTACAGTTGTGGGTATGATATTAGCTATTTATGAATTAGCGAACGCAGGTGGTACTATACAAATGGATGTTTTAGCAAGTGGTTTGTACACGGCTATGACGACTACCGTAGCAGGTTTAATTGTTGGTATTGTAGGTTTTATGGCTTATAATCATTTAGTTGTTAAAACAGATAAAGTGGTATACCAAATGGAGGCTAATTCATTAGAATTTTTAGATCATTTAAACGAGCCTACTTAATATGAATTTTAGAGGAAGAAATAAAGTTACTCCAGAATTTAATATGTCTTCTATGACGGATATTGTATTCCTGTTACTTATCTTTTTTATGATTGCTTCTACTTTAGTTACTACAAATGCTATCGATATTTTATTGCCAAAAGCAAGTGGAAAAACAGAAAATAAAAAATCTGTAGCAGTAAGTATTAAAAAAGATTTAACGTACTATATCGACCAAAAGCGCGTGGGGGTAAGTGTTTTAGAGAACGAATTGCTTGCAGCATTATCATCTCAAGATGAACCCACTATTGTTTTGAGAGCAGAAGAGTCTGTTTCTGTAAAGCATGTGGTTAAAGTAATGGATATTGCTAATAGAAATAAATTTAAAGTTGTTTTAGCTGTTAAACCTTAAGTAATGAGATATCTAAATACCAAACATGAAAAGAACTCTGCAAAATTAACAGCGTTAATTGCTGTTATTATATTGTTGTTGTTATTTGTGGTTGGTGCACCAGATATAGACCCGCCAGAGGAATACGGTATAGCTGTAAATTTTGGTAACTCAAGTGTTGGTAGTGGTAAAGTACAGCCGTTAAAACCAATTAAATCTGAACCTTTAGAAATTAATGAACCACCTCAGCCCGATGTTTCGGAAGCAGTGCCGGTAGCTGCACAAACTTCTGAGGTTAAGGAAAATGTTTTAACTGCAGAGAATGCAGAGAAGATAGCTATAGAAAAACAGAAAGAAAAACAAAAAGAAGCTGAAAAAGCAATTGCAGATGCCAAGGCGAAAGCTCAGGCAGAAGCCGAAGCAAAGGCTAAAGCTGAGGCCAATGCCAAGGCGAAAGCAGAGGCTGAAAAAATAGCAAAGGCGAAACGCATACAAGACGACAAGAAGCGGAAATTAGACGCTCTTATTGGAGGTGTAAGTAAATCGGAAGGCAGTGAAAGTGGAGGCGAAGGTAATGATAAGAAGGCAGGAGATAAGGGGCAATTAAACGGAGATCCATACGCATCTAGTTATTTTGGAGGACAGGGTACAGGAAGTGGAGGTGTAGGCTATGGGCTTAATGGAAGAGGTAAAGCGTCTTTTAAAAAACTAAAACAAGATTGTAACGAGTCGGGTGTAGTTATTGTTAAAATTATAGTAGATCAAAGCGGAAAGGTGGTCTCAGCTAATCCGGGAGAAAGAGGAACAACTAATACGGCACAATGTTTATTGGATCCCGCAAAAAAAATAGCCATGTCTCATAAATGGCCAGCAGATTCTAAGGCGCCTTCTCGTCAGGTAGGATTTGTTATTGTTAATTTCAAATTAAGTCAGTAATAAAATGACATATCAAGATACGCTAAATTGGATGTTTTCTCAACTCCCAATGTATCAAAAGCAGGGTAAAACAGCTTTTAAAAAGGATTTATCAAATACCTTAAATTTCGCTGAACACTTAAAATATCCTGAAAAAAAAATTAATTCCGTACATGTAGCAGGAACTAATGGTAAAGGATCTACTAGCCATATGTTAGCTTCTATTTTGCAAGAAGCAGGCTATAAGGTTGGTTTGTATACATCACCACATTTAAAAGATTTTAGGGAGCGTATTAAAATTAATGGGGCTTTGGTTAGCGAGTCATTTGTAGTAAACTTTATTCAAGATAATAAAGCATTTCTAGATGTTAATGCGCTTTCTTTTTTTGAAATGACGGTATGTATGGCTTTTGATTATTTTGCCAAACAAAAAGTGGATATCGCTATTATTGAAGTAGGTTTGGGAGGAAGACTAGATTCTACAAATATTATAACGCCTCAAGTTTCCGTGATTACAAACATAGGATTAGACCATACTCAGTTTCTAGGTAATACCCTAGAGGCTATTGCTTTTGAAAAAGGAGGAATAATTAAGCAGAATATACCGGTAGTAATTGGTGAGTCTCAAAAAGAAACAGCCTATGTGTTTAAGGGATTGGCGAAAAAAAATAATGCTAAAATTATATTTGCAGATCAAGAAACTAGCGAAAGCTACAAATCGGATCTTATTGGAAGTTATCAGGCAAAAAATATAAAAACAGCAGTACAGTCCATAAATGAATTAAGGCAAAAGGGGTATAATATTACAACGGAACATATTAAAAATGGACTTTTAAATGTTGTTGGTAATACGGGACTCTTGGGCCGATGGCAAGTTTTAGGGACAGCGCCAAAGGTGGTTTGTGATACAGGGCATAACCGTGAAGGTTTAATTTACGTTATGGAGCAACTTAAAAATGAGACTTTTCGTGTGCTACATATTGTTTTTGGTGTTGTAAGTGATAAAGATTTAAGTACTATAGTAGATTTACTGCCTGAGTATGCTGTATATTATTTTTGTAAACCTGAAATTTCTAGAGGTTTGGATGCAGAGGTGTTAAAACAACGATTAGGCAAGTTTAATCTACGTGGAAACACGTATAGTTCTGTAAATGAAGCGTATATGGCGGCGTGTAAAGCTGCTAAAAAGGAAGATTTTATTTTTATAGGTGGTAGCACATTTGTTGTTTCAGAAATAATTTAATTTTTTTTGTAAAAAAGTTTGGAGAAACCAAAAACAATGCTATCTTTGCAGAGCGAAATACGCGGGCGACTAGCTCAGTTGGTTCAGAGCACTTGGTTTACACCCAAGGGGTCAGGGGTTCGAATCCCTTGTCGCCCACAGAACAAAAAAATCCTGATAATCTTATCAGGATTTTTTTTGTTTTATATATTTTGTTTTACCAGGACTCATGATGTATCAAATCTAAAAGTTGTTGGATTTGGAAATTATGGATAGTTTATGTGTTTTAAATGCGCCTATTTAATTCAGTAAAATAGAAATGATGAATAGTAATATTGTTTTGTTAAAACTTAAAGTCTCATCAAATGAGTTTAAAAATAAAATTTTTAAGTTTATGTGTAAAGACGCAATTATTAGAGATCATATAAGGGATTCTTATTATGCCGAGGATGGTTTCGTTTTATCTGAAAATTAATTTTAGATTAAAAATTATTATTTAGTTAAATATTTATTCTTAATGTATTTGATTACATCCTGTAGTTCGTCTGACAGCCCAATGGCAAATCCACAAGAATTACCATGTGCGATACAGTTAGTTGCTACAAGTGCAAGCGTAAATATAAACGAAGTAGCTACTTTTGAAGTATAGACGAATAGATCTTTTAGTAGTATTACCTACTCTACAGACAACTTTACTACCTCTAGAATAGTAAGCAAAAGCCAAGGGTATTCGTTTGGCATAGGTTTAATTTTGTATCTAAATGCAGTAAACCTAGGGCTATTACCTATAGCGTACGAGTAGCAAATTCCAATGATAACCAAAAAACTGCAGAATGAAACATACACCTGGTAGAATTGGAGTAAGTAAAGCTGATTTGAGTTTAATGTTTAATAGATTTAAAGGAGCGTCTATGTCGATTCTATATAGAGGTAATGAATGGATTGTAAGTGCAGGTAATCAGTTTAATAAATATGGGTATAATTAGTCATTGAAAAATAATGGAGCATGGTAAAAAAAGTAGTAA
>CALGNX010000022.1 GCA_937958265.1 uncultured Algibacter sp.
TTACCGTTAATGTATCACTATCTGGATCTGTATCCAAACCATTACCATTATTGGTGTTTATAACATCTATTGTAACGGGTGCATCAACCACAGTACTTACCGTATCATCGGTTGCGATTGGTAATTCATTTACAGATAAAATAGCACAATTAACTTCGTTCGAACAAGCATTATCAATATGAGAAACCAATAAACAATATTGGGATGCATCTAACCCCGAGACTTCATTTATAGTAAGCATTTGGGTATCTTCCCCCGAGTAATTAGTATCGGAGGCTAAAATTTCTGTACCCCCCGAGTTAGGGTCTCCGATATACCATTTAAAAATTAAGCCTGCTGATGCATCTGCTGGTGTGTTATAATCTGGAACACCCGCTGTGAACACATCTGTGCTTTCAGCAGTTGCTGAAGTGATAGAAAAGGTTGCACTATTTCCTGCTATAACTGCCTTATTTAAAAGTGTTGCCGCATCCACCGTAACACGGGTTGCAACAAACTCACTACCTGCTAAACCATCGTAACCACCTGTAATATCACCACCGAATACTACCTGACCTCCATCATCTACTGCTAATCCTGGGCCATCTCCCAAAATGCCATCACCGTCAGCATCAGTTCCACCGGACTCTACAACATCGTTACACCCATCATTATCACTATCTAAATCTAAATAATCGGCAACCCCATCTAAATCGGCATCTCTACAAATACCACCTCCAAAATAATTAGCAATAAGCATTTGTTGTCTTTGCGCAAGACCTTCACCCTGAATTCTTAAGGTTATACTATTTACATTATCGAACTCGAAAAAAGTAACGGCAGTATTATTACCGTTATGCCAAACAACTGGAGGACCTGCAGAAACTATTGTACTACCCGTCCCAGGTGTTATTCGATTATACGGTGTAATAAAAGTCACTTCTTCATTACGACCGTTATTACTGTCCAAGCCTAAACGAACATTTACTGTTTGAGAAAAAGAATAGGTTACCTCGGTATTACCAGATAAAATATTGCCATCATCGTCTTCATAATCTATAATAAATTTAGTACCATCGGTTCTTAAATTAGGAATATCACCACTTATTGGCACAAAATTAAAATCAACAACCAAATTATTGATATCGCAATTATCAACTTCAAACAAGCGGCCTGATGCTGTACCAGAAGACACATTATTAATATCCAGATTAATCATGGCCTGTTGAAAGGTTGAAATAAGCTGAGAAGGCACATAGCCCTCTTCGCTGTTTAAAATTCCATCATTATCGGTATCTAAATCACAAAAGTCAGGTATATCATCGTTATCAGTATCCATATTATCATCACCACCTGGACAAATATCAGCAGTATCTAATACACCATCACCATCGCTATCGATATCTTCTAATTCAAATAAAATGGTTGCCTGTTCGCAAACATCATCAGAAGTATTAGCCGCAGGCATGTTATTGGCATCAAAAGTAGTATCATCATTAATATCATTACAAACTTGATATACAATGGTAACCGTACCTACCACATCTCCTAAACCTGGCATGTAGATTGCTTCACCTGTATCTGGATTAAAAGTTACAGTACCAGAACCGTCATTACTTACTACTGTTATAATTGTATTCCCTAAGTTATTAGAATCATTGTTAGATAAAAAATCGTCATTATCTAAAATATTAACAATTATCGGCATATTCAACGGTCCATTACCCATATCATCTTGTGTGTTAGCTACAAGAGGATCGTATAGATTTATTGTTTCATTTGTATCTGGATTACCATCGTTATCATCATCGTCATCGCAGGCATTTGCTAAGGCATCTCCATCAGTATTTGGACCCACTGTAACTACAGCTGAAACCTGAGGGTTTTGATTTAATGAATACGCCGCTGCTATCACAGTACCATTAGGATTGGTAGCTGCAGTCTGACCTGTACCAAATTGAAAACCATCACCTCCATCAGCATTTGAATCGTTATATGCCTCGTTGGCGTCGCTACAACCATCGCCATCACTATCACCATTGAGAAAATCGAAACTCCCATCATTTAAAGTATCGATTGGTGTTATACCATTACCTGCACTACTTGGTATACCTGTTGCTGTATTTACCATACCCTCGGCAATACCATCGTTATTTGTATCCTGTCCCCCCGCTTCAACAACATCATAAATGCCATCGTTATCCGCATCTAAAGATCGGAAATTAAATGAACCATCATTATCAAAATCGGGACATACCCCGCCTGAAACGTAATTAGATATCTCCATGATTTGTTCTTGTATCAAATCATCGCCCTGTATTCCCAAAGTAATAGAAGTTACATTATTGAACTCAAAGAAAGTTATTGCATTAGCCGATACTGCACCCCCAATAGCCGTCCTATTATTATTGTGCCAAACCGCTGGTTGATTTATAGCTTGATTAACCACAAAAGTACTCCCACCGCCCTCAACTACAGCATCATAAGGTGTATAAAAAGTAACAGATTCATCACCTCCGTTAGTACCACCAGGCCCATTATTACCAAACAAACCTAACCGTACATTTACACGTTCTGAGAATGTATAGGTAATTGCCGAATTACCTGCCAATCCACCATCATAATCGATACTAAGTCTTGAAGTAAATCGAGGAGGCTGTGTTGTAGTTGGGCTACCAAAACCCGATCTTTTCACATTAGGAATATCTCCACCAAGGGAAACAAAACTAAAATCTGCAGAAAACTCACGATCGCAGCCTGGCACTGTAAACAAGTTAGCAGTAATCGTGCCAGCACCCATACCATTAAGCGAGGTAGGAAAAATTATAGGTACAAAATTTGTTTCTTCCGTAGCAGGCTCAAAACCTTCAACTGTATCTAACAAACCATCATTATCATCATCTTGATCACAAAAATCTGCTAAACCGTCGTTGTCAAAATCTGGTAAACCAGACAGTACCGAATTACAACCATCTACTACTGTAAGAACAGCTTGACTTGATGCAGACGCGTTTGCATCATCTAAATGCGTGATTTGTACTGAATACACATTGCCATCTAAGTTAGCAGGCGTATTAGAAATAGTTAAATGTTTAGTAAAATACTCTGAATATATGCCACCGCCAGTATTAGCGTTAATTGCTGTACCGTTTACAAACCAACGGTATAGTAGTCTAAAATTACCATTTCCCAGATCTCCATACACTGGATTTCCATTGTTAAAACTTGTGGGCTCGTCTGCCCTTACCTCTACTGTAATTTGAGTATCTATTCCTTCGAAACCTGTAGTATCTTGCGCAGGTTGTATTTCAATAATACGCACAGGTGTTGCAAAATTAGCGTCTGCGCTAGATATTACACCATGATTATTTAGATCGCCATTTACTAATGCTACCGGATTTCCGGAACCAAATTGACCTGTAAAAGTATTTGCACTAGCAAACGCATCGTTTGCTAGTGAAGACACATCATTAGTACTATCCAATTCAATAAAATCCACTAAGCTGTAATTTATGAGATCAGACTCATTTGAGCGCCCTTTTTCATCTGTATTTAATAAAATATGGCTATCTCCATCCAATTCAGTATAATTTAACACCCCATCACAATTGCTAGCTAAGCTGACATATTGAGTATAACCAAATGTTACCATGAAGAGACTAAATATTATCGCCAAAGAAAAACGCTGATTAATAACATTAAAAGTGAACAATTTTTTAAAACCGAGAGGAATAGTAATTTTTCCCATGTACATATTTATATTTAATTAGTAGCTTAAACTTTTAAAACAGTTTTAAACCTGTCAACTATACTTACAAACATAAAATAATTTCCCGATTAAAAGACATAATAACCTACAAATTTACAAAACAACTATTCAATTTGTATTTCATCGAAAAAAAATATAAAACAAATTCACTCGTTTTTTTTAAATTGCCAAACAATTTTTGAGACTTACGTACACAAAAAAAGTATCTAAATTACATTTAAATGCTTTTTTTTTAATGCTGACTTTTACATTAACTACTATACCAAATTTGAAACGCCGACTAAAACAATATAGCTTTTTCACTTATAAAAGGTAAATTATCTTTGGCTTCCGTATTTCCGTTGGCACCTAAATTAAATACTTTTACATTACTCTGTATCAATTTTTATAAATAAATAGCTTGCATCTAAAATCCCTAAAAACATATAATAAACTTATCTTTACAATTTATTTTTTATTATACTATGAGCTTTTTAAAAGAAATTAACCGCAGACGAACATTTGGAATTATATCACATCCTGATGCAGGAAAAACAACCCTTACAGAAAAACTATTACTCTTTGGCGGCGCTATACAAGAGGCCGGTGCAGTAAAGAGTAATAAAATTAAGAAAGGTGCTACCAGTGACTTTATGGAAATAGAGCGGCAACGTGGAATTTCGGTTGCGACATCCGTTTTAGCTTTTGAATACAATGGAATTAAGATTAACATACTAGATACCCCCGGACATAAGGACTTTGCAGAAGATACCTTTAGAACATTAACAGCAGTTGACAGCGTAATTGTGGTGATTGATGTAGCCAAAGGTGTGGAAGAACAAACTGAAAAACTAGTAGAAGTTTGTAGAATGCGAAATATTCCTATGATTGTTTTTATAAATAAAATGGATCGTGAAGGAAAAGATGCCTTTGATTTATTAGATGAAGTAGAACAAAAATTGGGTTTAAATGTAGTCCCATTAAGTTTTCCTATAGGAATGGGCTACGACTTCAAAGGTATTTATAATTTATGGGAGAAGAATGTTAATTTATTTAGTGGCGATAGCAGAAAAAATATAGAAGAAACTTTAGAAATATCTGATCTACAATCCGCTGAACTGAATACAATAATTGGACAAAAACCAGCTGAGACTTTAAGGGAAGAAATTGAGCTAGTGAACGGCATTTACCCTAGTTTTAATAAGGAAGAATACCTAGATGGTAAACAGCAACCGGTATTTTTTGGTTCTGCTTTAAATAATTTTGGTGTTCGCGAATTATTAGATTGCTTTGTGAATATCGCACCAAAACCAAGACCAAAAGAAAGTGAAGAACGCCTAGTTAATCCTAATGAACAAAAATTTAGTGGTTTTGTCTTCAAAATACACGCTAATATGGATCCCAACCATAGAAATCGTTTAGCATTTGTAAAAATTGTTTCAGGTGAATTTAAACGAAACGCACCTTATTTGCACGTTAGAAATAATAAAAAGGTAAAATTTTCTAGCCCAAACGCATTCTTTGCAGAGAAGAAAGAAATTGTAGATATCTCATACCCTGGAGACATAGTGGGGCTTCAAGATACTGGAACTTTTAAAATTGGAGATACACTAACCGAGGGAGAAGTTTTAAATTATCGTGGTGTACCAAGCTTTTCACCTGAACATTTTAGATACATTAACAATGCAGACCCATTAAAATCAAAACAATTAAATAAAGGTATTGATCAATTAATGGATGAAGGTGTTGCACAGTTATTTACATTAGAACTTAATGGAAGGAAAGTTATAGGTACCGTGGGCGCACTTCAATATGAGGTTATACAATACAGGCTAGAACACGAATATGGCGCGAAATGCACCTACGAAAACCTAAATGTTTACAAAGCATGTTGGGTAGATCCTAAAAATAATAAAACAGAAGAATATAAAGAATTTGTAAGAGTGAAACAACGGTTTCTTGCAAAGGACAAAAGAGGACAATTGGTGTTTTTAGCAGATTCCTCATTCTCGTTACAAATGACCCAGCAAAAATACCCAAATGTAGAGCTTCATTTTACATCAGAACGATAAAAATCAATATAAGACATCTTAAAGAGATCCAATTAGACTATTAATACATTTTGTTTTAAAATTAATGAAACACTCTTAAAACAACATTAAAATAAGCAATATTTAATCAGTTTTAACTATACTAATTCAAATTATAATAGATAAAGGTGATACCGTAATACTATTTCATAAAACTATAAAAATTTTAACATTACTAGATAAATAATATAAAACCCAGTCTAAATTAATATCAAAATAATTTAGACTAGGTTTTAATAATAAATATACTTTACAAAATAAAACGAATCGAAATTTCCAAAAATATAAATTAACCTTGGCTTACAATAAATTTAAAAGTATTTATATTTTAAAGCAAAATAATTAAATTTCGAAAACACTATCACTTTTCAATAAAAGGAAAATAGTTCTCAAGTTAAAATTAAGAATTGACTAAAAAGAGTAGATTTACAATTTTAACAATGTACCAACCTAAATAATTTTATAGGAGACACATCGAAGCTTTCTCCATATTTAAAAAAAATTAAAGAAGAATTCAAACTACTATAATTGTATTACATAAACCACTTCTTTTTAATTCCTAAATACAATTGGATAAAGAATTTAACCTATTACTTTATAAATATTCAAAGCAATTTTAAATTCTTATGAATTGAAACAACAGGTGAATTAAATCACTTTAAATAAGAAAAATAACTTTGTGAAATATTACAAGAACTACTAAAAATATGTTATAGTTTGTGTTATAATGTATTCCTATTTGTTCAAAAAATTATGCTTGTCCTGTAGGTCCAAAATTTAAAGGCATGGGTGGTTGTTCATAATCCTTAATTTCACCATGAGCACTTTCAAATCTAGATATATTATCTCCTAAAGCTTTTAACAAGCGCTTAGCATGTTGCGGTGTTAATATAATTCTTGATTTCACCTTATTTTTTGGTATCCCAGGCATAATATTAACAAAATCTACCACGAATTCAGAAACTGAATGGTTAATAATAGCTAAGTTAGAATATGTTCCCTCTGCTATTTTTTCGTCTAGCTCAATATTAATTTGCCCTTTGTTTTGTTTATCTTTTCCTTCTGCCATTATATTTTTTTTAATCTACATAGGTAGATATTTGTTATTATACTATTATTAATAAAAAAAGTCCTGTTTATACTAAACAGGACTTTTCTAAATTTCAATAAACCTGAGCGTAAACCAATCTTAACCTTAACAATAAGCTAGATTAGTAAACCCTATATTGCCTGCAATTAATTATAGTTCAATTCTTGCTTAACCTGCATCATTTCATCGAACTCTTCCTTTGATCCGACAATAATATCAGAATACTTTCTCATTCCTGTTCCAGCAGGGATTCTATGCCCAACTATTACATTTTCTTTCAAGCCTTCCAATGTATCCACTTTACCAGCTACTGCTGCCTCGTTTAATACTTTAGTTGTCTCTTGGAAAGATGCCGCAGATATAAATGATTTAGTTTGAAGCGAAGCTCTTGTTATACCTTGAAGTATAGGTGTAGCAGTAGCCGGCTTAGCATCTCTTGCTGTTACTAATTCTTTATCTTCTCTGCGCAAAATAGAATTCTCATCTCGTAATTCACGCGGAGAAACAATCTGTCCTGCCTTTAATTTTGCAGAATCTCCAGCATCTTCAATTACCTTCATTCCAAAAATATCATCATTTTCCTTGATAAAATCGGCTTTGTGGGCTAATTGATCTTCTAAGAAAATAGTATCCCCAGAATCAACAATTCTAACCTTACGCATCATTTGTCTTACAACAACCTCAAAATGCTTATCATTAATTTTCACGCCTTGTAATCGATATACTTCTTGTACCTCATTCACTAAGTACTGCTGTACAGCTGAAGGTCCCTTTATGTTTAATATATCATTTGGAGTAATAGACCCATCAGATAAAGGCATACCAGCTTTTATGAAATCATTTTCCTGTACTAAGATCTGACTAGATAATTTAACTAAGTATTTTTTAATATCTCCAGTTTTAGACTCTACAATAATCTCACGATTACCTCTCTTAATTTTTCCGAAAGACACAACACCATCAATAGCACTAACAACAGCCGGGTTAGAAGGATTACGCGCTTCAAATAATTCTGTTACACGTGGTAAACCACCTGTAATATCGCCTGTTTTAGATGACTTACGTGGAATCTTTACTAATATTTTACCAACGCCGATTTCTTCATCGTCATCAATCATTAAGTGGGCTCCAACAGGCAAGTTATAAGAACGCATAGTCTCACCCTTACCATCTACAATATGCAGTGTTGGAATTAATTTTTTATTTCTAGATTCAGAAATAACTTTTTCTTGGAAACCTGTTTGTTCATCAATTTCCACCTGATAAGTAACGCCCTGCTCTACATTATCATACTTTACTTTACCTGCAAACTCTGAAACAATTACACCGTTATAAGGATCCCAAGTACAAACTACATCACCCTTGGCTAGTTTATCTCCATTTTTAATTAAAATAGTAGAGCCATAAGGAATATTATTAGTACTTAAAGTAATACCTGTTTTCTTATCTATCAATTTAAGCTCAGATGTTCTTGAAATAACAATATCAATATCATTTCCTTCGTTATCCTTACCTTTAACAGTTTTTAAATCTTCAATTTCTGCAGTACCACTAAATTTAGCTGCTAAATTATTATCTTCAGAAATGTTACCAGCAATACCACCTACGTGGAAAGTACGAAGTGTTAACTGTGTTCCTGGCTCACCAATAGATTGAGCTGCAACAACTCCTACGGCTTCGCCACGCTGTACCATTTTACCAGTGGCTAAGTTACGTCCATAACATTTAGCACAAATACCCTGTAATGCCTCACATGTTAATGCTGAACGTACTTCAATACTATCAATAGGAGATGCTTCAATAGTTTGTGCAACATTATCGCTAATTAATTGACCAGCCGACACTAATAACTCCTCTGTTAAAGGGTTAATAACATCATTTAATGATACACGACCAACAATACGCTCTTCTAAACGTTCAACAACTTCATCGTTCTTTTTAAGTGCCTCTACTTCTACTCCTCTTAGAGTACCACAGTCTTCTGTATTAATAATAACATCCTGCGAAACATCTACCAAACGACGCGTTAAATAACCAGCATCGGCAGTTTTAAGTGCTGTATCGGCAAGTCCCTTACGCGCACCGTGTGTAGAAATAAAATACTCTAAAATTGATAATCCTTCTTTAAAGTTAGAAAGAATAGGGTTCTCAATAATAGACCCTCCACCAGCAGTAGATTTTTTAGGCTTAGCCATTAAACCACGCATACCTGTTAACTGACGAATCTGTTCTTTTGAACCACGGGCCCCAGAATCAAGCATCATGAACACAGAGTTGAAACCCTGCTGATCTTCACGAATTCGCTTCATTGACAATTCTGTTAATTCGGCATTGGTAGACGTCCAAATATCAATAACTTGGTTGTAACGCTCATTATTTGTAATAAGCCCCATGTTATAGTTTCCAGTAATACCATCAACCAAACTATTAGCCTTATCAATCATACCTTGTTTTTCAGGTGGTATAATAATATCACCTAAACTGAAAGATAATCCACCTTGGAATGCAAATTTAAAACCTAAAGTTCTAATGGCATCAAGAAAATCTGCAGTTTCAGGAACCGATGTAGCTTTTAAAATATCACCAATAATGTCTCTAAGTGATTTTTTAGTTAATACTTCATTGATATAACCAGCAGCCTGAGGCACATGTTGATTAAATAATACACGACCAACGGTAGTCTCAACAATCATTCTGTCTAGCTTACCATCTTCGTTTATATCAATAGTTCTTACTTTAATACCAGCATTCAAATCAACCTTTTTCTCATTAAAAGCAATTTCTACTTCCTCTGGTGAATAAAAAGTTAAGCCCTCTCCTAAAATAGGTACTTCTGGAGTAGATTTCCTAAGTTTGGTCATATAATACAAACCAAGAACCATATCCTGAGAAGGTACAGTAACCGGTGCTCCATTTGCCGGATTCAAAATATTATGAGATGCCAACATAAGAAGTTGACACTCCAAAATAGCTTCTGGTCCAAGAGGCAAGTGCACAGCCATTTGATCACCATCAAAATCGGCATTAAATGCCGCACAAGCTAACGGGTGTAATTGTATCGCTTTACCTTCAATCAATTTTGGTTGGAACGCTTGTATACCCAATCTGTGTAACGTAGGCGCACGGTTAAGTAATACAGGGTGTCCTTTAAGAACATTTTCCAATATATCCCAAACAACAGGTTCTCTCTTATCTATAATCTTTTTTGCAGATTTTACTGTTTTTACAATACCTCGCTCTATTAGTTTTCTAATAACAAAAGGCTTATAAAGTTCTGCTGCCATATTCTTTGGAATACCGCATTCAAATAATCTTAATTCTGGTCCTACAACAATTACTGAACGTGCAGAGTAATCAACACGCTTACCTAGTAAGTTTTGACGGAAACGACCTTGTTTACCTTTAAGCGAATCTGATAATGATTTTAAAGGCCTATTGGAATCTGTTTTTACTGCTGAGGATTTACGCGTGTTATCTAGTAAAGAATCCACAGATTCCTGTAACATACGTTTTTCATTACGTAAAATAACCTCAGGTGCTTTTATTTCAACCAATCGCTTAAGACGGTTGTTACGAATAATTACACGTCTATATAAATCATTTAAATCTGATGTTGCAAAACGTCCACCATCTAAAGGTACTAAAGGTCTTAATTCTGGCGGGATAATTGGCACAACCTTTAAAATCATCCATTCAGGTCGATTTTCTCTATTTAAGTTAGACTCCTTTAACGATTCTACAACTTGTAAACGTTTAAGCGCCTCTGTCTTCCTTTGTTTAGAAGTTTCTGTATTTGCCTTGTGGCGTAATTCGTATGACAGAGATTCTAAATCAATTCTAGACAATAGCTCTATCAAACATTCAGCTCCCATTTTAGCTAAAAACTTGTTAGGGTCCGAATCATCTAAATACTGGTTCTCTTGAGGAAGTTGTTCTGCAATATTTAAATATTCCTCTTCAGTAAGAAAATCCATTTTTTGAATTGGCTCACCTTCTTCATTCTTAGCAATACCTGGTTGGATAACCACATAACGCTCATAATAAATTATCATGTCTAACTTCTTAGACGGTAAACCTAATAGATATCCAATCTTATTTGGTAACGATCGGAAATACCAAATGTGTGCTACCGGCACTACTAAATTGATATGGCCAACACGGTCTCGACGTACCTTTTTTTCTGTTACTTCTACCCCACAACGATCGCAAACGATACCTTTGTAACGTATTCTTTTATATTTACCACAAGCACACTCATAATCCTTTACAGGACCAAAGATTCGCTCACAAAATAAACCATCACGCTCAGGTTTATGTGTACGATAATTGATAGTCTCTGGCTTTAATACTTCACCTCTAGATTCTGCTAAAATAGACTCTGGTGATGCTAAACCAATTGAGATTTTATTAAACCTCTTAACTGTATTTTTATCTTGTTTTCTTGCCATGTTTTTTAGTCTTTAGCATTAGCTTTTTACGTTCCAATTAATAAACCGTAAACAAAAAGCTAATACGGATTGCTTTTACTCCTCTAATCTGATGTCTAAGGCCAAACCTTTAAGTTCATGCATTAATACATTGAATGATTCAGGTAAACCTGGATCAGGCATTGGTTCTCCTTTAACAATAGCCTCATAAGTTTTGGCTCTACCAATAACATCATCAGATTTTACAGTTAAGATTTCACGTAAAGTACTTGATGCTCCATAAGCCTCTAATGCCCATACTTCCATTTCTCCAAAACGCTGACCACCAAATTGTGCTTTACCTCCTAATGGCTGCTGTGTTATTAACGAATATGGCCCGATAGAACGTGCATGCATTTTATCATCAACCATATGCCCTAATTTAAGCATATAAATTACACCAACAGTTGCTGGCTGATCAAAACGCTGTCCTGTTCCACCATCATACAGATAAGTATGCCCATATCTTGGAATTCCAGCCTCGTCAGTAAATTCATTAATTTGATCAATAGTAGCTCCATCAAAAATTGGAGTTGCATATGTTCTGTTCAGTTTTTGACCAGCCCAACCAAGAACTGTTTCATAAATCTGACCAATATTCATACGAGATGGTACACCAAGTGGATTTAATACGATATCTACAGGTGTTCCATCTGCTAAAAATGGCATATCTTCTTGGCGAACAATACGCGCAACAATACCTTTGTTACCATGGCGTCCTGCCATTTTATCACCAACCTTAAGCTTACGTTTTTTAGCAATATATACTTTCGCTAATTTAATAATACCTGCAGGTAACTCATCTCCAACTGAGATTGTGAACTTTTCACGACGTAAAGAACCCTGCAAATCATTTTCTTTAATCTTGTAGTTATGAACTAAATCTGCTACCAACTTATTGGTATGATCGTCCGTTGTCCATTTACCAGAAACTAAGTGCGCATAATCATCAACAGCATTTAACATCTTTAATGTAAACTTCTTACCTTTTGGTAGCACCTCTTCACCTAAATCGTTAAAAATACCTTGAGCAGTTTTTCCATTAACAATAGTAAAAAGTTTGTCGACTAAAATTTCCTGTAATTCATCAAATTTTCTGTCGTATTGCGCTTCTAAAGCTAAAATATCATCTTTATCTTGTGCTCTTTTTCGCTTATCTTTTACAGCTCTAGCAAATAACTTCTTTTCAATAACAACCCCATGTAATGAAGGTGAAGCCTTTAAAGATGCATCCTTAACATCACCAGCTTTGTCACCAAAGATAGCTCGTAATAATTTCTCTTCCGGAGTTGGATCCGACTCACCTTTAGGTGTAATTTTTCCAATTAATATATCACCAGGTTTCACTTCGGCCCCAATGCGTATCATTCCATACTCATCCAAGTCCTTGGTAGCCTCTTCCGATACGTTTGGAATGTCATTGGTTAATTCCTCATTACCTAATTTAGTATCTCTAACATCCAATGAATACTCATCAATATGAATAGAAGTAAATATATCCTCTCGAACAACTTTTTCTGAAATTACTATGGCATCCTCAAAGTTATAACCTTTCCATGGCATAAATGCCACTTTCATGTTTCTTCCAAGAGCTAACTCCCCTTTTTGGGTAGCGTAACCTTCACATAAAACCTGCCCCTTAGAAACCACATCACCTTTAACCACTATAGGCTTAAGATTTATAGAGGTTCCTTGATTTGTCTTTCTAAACTTTACTAGTTTATATGTTTTTACATCAGAATCAAAACTAACTTTAGCCTCATCCTCCGTACGATCGTATCTAATTTTTATTTCATTAGCATCTACATACAAAACTTCACCTGTACCCTCAGCATTAATAAGTACTCTAGAATCTGAAGCAACTTGACGCTCTAAACCAGTTCCTACAATAGGCGCATCAACTCTTAACAATGGAACAGCCTGACGCATCATGTTAGATCCCATTAAAGCCCTGTTGGCATCATCATGTTCTAAGAAAGGAATTAATGAAGCAGATATAGAAGATATTTGATTAGGTGCTACATCTGTATAGTGCAACTCGCCTGGATCGATAACTGGAAAGTCACCCTCCATCCTTGCGATTACTTTATCGTGAAGAATTTTACCATCATCATCAACATTAACCGTTGCCTGTGCTATTAACTTATCTTCCTCTTCTTCAGCACTTAAATAAATAGGTTTATTTTGAATATCAACTACTCCATCTGAAACCTTTCTGTAGGGTGTTTCAATGAATCCCATCGTATTAACCTTAGCGAAAACTGAAAGTGATGAAATTAAACCAATATTCGGTCCTTCTGGTGTTTCAATAGGGCACAAACGGCCGTAGTGTGTATAGTGAACATCACGTACCTCAAAACCAGCTCTTTCCCTAGATAAACCACCGGGTCCAAGAGCAGACAAACGACGCTTATGAGTTATTTCTGCTAATGGATTTGTTTGATCCATAAACTGCGATAACTGATTAGTACCAAAAAAAGAATTAATTACAGAAGATAAAGTCTTCGCGTTAATTAAATCAATAGGGGTAAAAACCTCGTTATCACGCACATTCATACGCTCACGAATAGTTCTAGCCATACGTGCCAATCCTACACCAAATTGTGATGACAATTGCTCACCTACTGTACGTACACGACGGTTAGATAAATGATCAATATCATCTATTTCAGCCTTAGAATTAATAAGCTCTATTAAATACTTAATAATTGTAATAATATCCTCTTTGGTAAGCACAAGCTTATCCATACCGATATTTAACTGCAATTTTTTATTCATCCTGTAACGGCCTACTTCACCAAGGGAGTAACGCTGATCAGAAAAGAATAATTTATCGATAATACCACGAGCCGTTTCCTCATCTGGCGGCTCAGCATTACGTAACTGTCTGTATATATGCTCAACAGCCTCTTTTTCTGAGTTAGTTGGATCTTTTTGAAGCGTATTATGTATGATAGCATAATCACCCTGATCATTAGATTCCTTATGAAGAAGTATGGTCTTAACCTCCGCATCAAGAATTTCCTCTATATTATCCTTATCTAAAACAGTGTCACGGTCAAGAACGATCTCATTACGTTCGATAGAGACAACTTCTCCTGTATCTTCATCAACAAAATCCTCATGCCATGTATTAAGAACACGAGCCGCTAACTTCCTACCCAAATACTTCTTTAGACCAGATTTAGAAACTTTAGCTTCTTCGGCTAAATCAAAAATCTCTAGAATATCCTTATCGCGCTCAAAACCAATAGCACGAAAAAGCGTTGTTACTGGTAATTTTTTCTTTCTATCAATATATGCATACATGACCTGGTTTATGTCTGTAGCAAATTCTATCCAAGATCCCTTAAAAGGTATAACTCTTGCTGAATACAACTTTGTACCGTTAGCATGAAAAGACTGTCCGAAAAACACACCTGGTGATCGATGTAACTGCGAAACAACAACACGCTCAGCACCATTAATACAAAATGTACCAGAAGGTGTCATGTAAGGTATAGTACCTAAATAAACGTCTTGAACAATAGTTTCAAAATCCTCATGTTCTGGATCTGTACAGTACAGCTTTAATCTTGCCTTTAAAGGCACGCTGTACGTTAATCCTCTTTCGATACACTCCTCAATGGCATATCGTGGTGGATCGACGAAGTAATCTAAAAATTCTAATACAAATTGATTACGTGAATCTGTAATTGGAAAGTTTTCCATGAAGGTGTTGTAAAGACCCTCATCACCTCTTTCTTCAGATTTTGTCTCTAATTGGAAAAAATCTTGAAAAGATTTAATCTGGATATCCAAGAAATCTGGATAATCTGTCTTATTTATAATAGACGAGAAATTTAATCTTTCAGCTTGTGTTGATAACATCAATGGACGGAATTATGATTAAAAAATAGTTTTAGTGCAACTAAACACCAGTAATAATGATAAAATTATAAATAAATATATTTATCAGTCTGCAATTTATTATGCTATATCATTATATACGCAAAATGGTTTAGGTGATATTCCGTAAAACGGAACACACCTAAACCCTTAAACTGTAAAATGTAAAGCTTACTTAAGTTCTACCTCTGCTCCAGCATCTTCTAACTGTGCTTTTAAAGCCTCAGCTTCATCTTTAGAAACAGCCTCTTTGATAGCACTTGGTGCATCATCAACTAAACCTTTAGCTTCTTTTAAACCTAAACCAGTTAATTCCTTAACTAATTTTACAACAGCTAACTTTGAAGAACCAGCTGCTTTTAAAATAACATCAAATTCAGTTTGAGCTTCCTCAGCTTCTCCAGCAGCAGGACCAGCAACAGCAACCGCAGCAGCAGCAGCAGGCTCGATACCATACTCGTCTTTTAATATTGTTGCTAATTCGTTTACCTCTTTTACAGTAAGGTTAACCAATTGTTCTGCGAAATCTTTTAAATCTGCCATTTTTCTATCGTTTTAATAATTTTGTACTAATAATATATTTGTAATAAAGTGCGTACTTAATAATACTATTCTGATTTCTCAGATAGCGTTTTAATGATACCAGCTAATATTCCTCCACTTGATTTAAGTGCTGAAACAACGTTTTTAGCAGGCGATTGAAGTAATCCTACAATATCCCCTAATAACTCTTCTTTAGATTTGATATCAACTAACATATCTAACTGCTCGTCGCCAATGTAAACAGCCTCCTCAATAAAAGCTCCCTTTAATAAAGGTTTTTCAGCTTTCTTACGAAAAGTCTTAATCAACTTAGCAGGTGCATTACCGGTTTCACTGTACAAAACAGAAGTATTCCCCTTAAGTACAGTTGCAAGATTTCCAAAATCTCTTTCAGAAGCCTCCATTGCCTTTTCCAATAGTGTATTCTTAACCACAGCCATTTGCACGTTTGCCTTAAAGGCAGCACGACGCAAGTTTGAAGTAGTTCCGGCATCTAGTCCTGAAATATCAGCTAAATAAATATTCGAATTACTAGCTAAATCGGCAGTTAAGTCCTTAATTACTTGTGATTTCTCTTCTCTAGTCATAATTTAAAGTTTTAACTTAATTAACCAATTTTAGGATCAATAGCTAAACTAGGACTCATTGTAGAAGACATAAATATACTCTTCACATATACACCCTTAGCTGTTGTCGGCTTTAGTTTCATTAATGTTGTTAATAATTCATTTGCATTACCTGCAATTTTGTCTGCACTGAAAGATGCCTTCCCAATAGCCGCATGCACGATACCAGTTTTATCAACCTTAAAGTCGATTTTACCAGCCTTAACCTCGCTTACAGCCTTAGCCACATCCATAGTTACAGTTCCGGTTTTAGGATTAGGCATTAAACCACGTGGACCTAATACACGACCCAAAGGTCCTAATTTACCCATAACGCTAGGCATTGTAACAATAACATCTACGTCTGTCCAACCACCTTTTATCTTATCCAAGTATTCATCCAAACCAACGTAATCCGCGCCAGCTTCTTTAGCCTCAGCTTCCTTATCTGGAGTAACTAATGCTAATACCTTCATATCCTTACCTGTACCATGTGGTAAAGAAACAACCCCTCTAACCATCTGATTAGCCTTACGTGGGTCAACCCCAAGACGTACAGCCAAATCTACAGAGGCATCGAACTTAGTGTTCGTAATTTCCTTTATTAAAGCAGAAGCCTCATCAATCGAATAAACCTTACCCTTTTCAATTTTTGCTAAAGCCTCTTTTTGCTTTTTTGTTAATCTTGCCATTTTATAATGTCTTTAATAGATTAATTAGGGAATTGCCCTGTTACAGTTATTCCCATTGATCTTGCTGTACCAGCAACCATTTTCATTGCAGAACCAATAGTAAATGCATTTAAATCTACCATTTTATCTTCTGCGATAGTCTTAATCTGATCCCAAGAAACTTTAGCTACTTTTTTTCGGTTTGGCTCTCCAGATCCTTTCTTCACCTTAGCAATTTCCATTAATTGTACTGCTGCTGGTGGAGTTTTAATTACAAAGTCAAAAGACTTGTCTTTGTAAACAGAAATAACAACAGGTAATACTTTACCTGACTTATCCTGAGTTCTGGCATTGAATTGCTTACAGAACTCCATGATGTTAACACCAGCGGCTCCTAAAGCGGGTCCAACCGGTGGCGACGGATTCGCTGCACCTCCCCGAACTTGTAACTTAACTACTTTACTTAATTCTTTTGCCATTTTTAATAATTAATTTAATTTCGATAATAGCTTTCATTTTGGAAGCAAAAGCCTATCTATATTGTAACAAATTAAACTTTTTCAACCTGCATATAACTCAATTCTAATGGTGTCTTTCTTCCAAATATCTTAACCATTACCTCAAGCTTACGCTTTTCCTCGTTAATATTTTCAACAGTACCATCAAAACCGTTAAAAGGACCATCTATCACTTTGACAGTTTCACCCTTAGTAAAAGGTATAGCAACATGAGAAGTTTCTTCTACCGACAACTCATCTACCTTACCTAACATTCTGTTAACCTCACTAGGTCTTAAAGGAACAGGATCTCCTCCTTTAGTTTCACCCAAAAAGCCGATAACGTTGGTTACCGATCTGATGATATGTGGAACCTCACCTGTTAAATTAGCCTGTACCATAATATACCCAGGCATATGTACTTTCTCCTTCTGTATTTTTTTACCTTTACGAATTTGAATAACTTTTTCTGTAGGCACCAAAACCTGATCGACATAATCCTGCATACCGAGGCGTTCTATCTCTCTTTCTATATAGGCTTTTATCTTATTTTCTTGACCGCTTACAGCCCTTACAACATACCACTTCTTCTCACTAACCTCAGACATAAAACTTTTTCTTAACCATTAATCCATTGAAAGTAAGTCGCAATAACTTTACTAAAAACCGTGTCAATACCCCATATAGCCAAAGAAAATATTATAGAGAATACGGCAACCAAAACTGTTAAACTTTGCGACTCTGCTCTAGTTGGCCAACTCACATTATTTTTTAATTCACCAAATGATTCTTTAATATAACTTGTAAATCCAGCCATGGCAATGTTCTTTTGTTTTTCTTTAATACAAATTGGTAATCCACCAAATTTCTAATTGCACGGGCGGAGAGACTCGAACTCCCGACACCTGGTTTTGGAGACCAGTGCTCTACCAACTGAGCTACGCCCGTAAATATAAGGTAAGGTATTCCAAACATAAAGGAATACCCTAGCTTATACAATATCTTTTGACCTAATAAATTTAGTCTACTAATTCAGTTACCTGACCAGCTCCTACTGTTCTACCTCCTTCACGAATAGCAAAACGTAAACCAATACTCATTGCGATAGGCTGAATTAACTCAACATGAATAGTTAAGTTATCACCAGGCATAACCATCTCAACACCTTCAGGAAGTGCAATATTTCCTGTAACATCAGTTGTACGTACGTAAAACTGTGGTCTGTAATTGTTATGGAATGGTGTGTGACGACCACCTTCTTCTTTCTTAAGGATATAAACCTCAGCTTTAAATTTAGCGTGAGGAGTTACAGAACCTGGCTTACAGATTACCATACCTCTAGATATTTGACTTTTCTCAATACCTCTCAATAAAATACCTGCGTTATCTCCAGCTTCACCTCTATCTAATATCTGGCGAAACATTTCAATACCTGTTACAGTAGATGTTAACTTCTCAGCTCCCATACCGATAATTTCAACAGGATCTCCAGTATTAGCAACACCAGTCTCTATACGACCAGTAGCAACCGTTCCACGACCAGTAATTGAAAATACATCCTCAATTGGCATTAAGAAATCTTTATCAACCTCTCTTAAAGGCTCATCAATCCATGAATCAACAGCTTCCATTAACTCTAAAACCGAATCAACCCATTTTTGCTCTCCATTAAGCGCACCTAAAGCAGAACCAGCAATTACAGGTCCATTATCTCCATCATACTCATAGAAAGATAACAAATCTCTAATTTCCATATCTACTAATTCAAGCAGCTCTTCATCATCAACCATATCCACTTTATTCATGAATACAACCATACGAGGGATACCAACCTGACGACCTAACAAGATGTGCTCTCTAGTTTGTGGCATAGGACCATCTGTAGCAGCAACCACTAAAATAGCACCATCCATCTGTGCAGCACCAGTTACCATGTTCTTCACATAATCGGCGTGACCTGGACAATCAACATGAGCATAGTGACGTTTTGCAGTCTGATACTCTACGTGCGAAGTATTAATTGTTATACCTCTTTCTTTTTCTTCCGGAGCGTTATCAATTTGATCAAATGATCTTGCTTCTGAGAAACCTGCATCAGCTAATACTTTAGTAATAGCAGCAGTTAAAGTTGTTTTACCGTGATCTACGTGTCCAATTGTACCAATATTTAAATGTGGTTTTGAACGATCGAAAGTTGCCTTTGCCATGTTTTTAAAAAATTTTATTCTTAGTTATATAATAATACTTCTTGTATTCCTTATTTCGCATTACTCTTTTGAGCCAATGACGAGAATTGAACTCGTGACCTCTTCCTTACCAAGGAAACGCTCTACCCCTGAGCTACACCGGCGTAAAGTTTTACACTCCAATCTATCAAGCAAAGCAATATACTAAACAAACGGAAAGGAGACCCCCTAATTCACCAGGAAGTTAGAGCGAGAGACCAGGTTCGAACTGGCGACATTCAGCTTGGAAGGCTGACGCTCTACCAACTGAGCTACTCTCGCATTTAATTTAAAAACGCTAAAGTATTAAAATCAAACTCCTTAACCAGGAAATTTAACAAATAAAACATTAATATTTTTAAAAAGGTATTCCAAAATTTAACAAAACATAAAAAAATGTGGGGAGAATAGGATTCGAACCTATGAAGACATAGTCAGCAGATTTACAGTCTGCCCTCGTTGGCCGCTTGAGTATCTCCCCAATAATTTTTTTCTATTTTAAAGAACGTTATTAGAAAAGCGTTAAAAAAAAACATTTTTCTAATATTTCTGACTAATCAGAAATCAAATGAGCCGATGGAGGGACTCGAACCCACGACCTGCTGATTACAAATCAGCTGCTCTAGCCAGCTGAGCTACATCGGCTTTTATGTTTTTACAAAAACACCTAAAAAAAAGCCCGCTATTTCTAACGGACTGCAAATGTATATCTTTTTTACTTTATTCAAAACATTTTTTAATAAATTTTATCAGAAATGTGCTCTTAATTTCTCTTTTTTCTTTTTTAACTGCCTTTCTAGCGATGCTACGGCAATATCCGTACCTTCCTCAAATGTCTTACATTGCTTTTTAACTATCAAACTATCCCCCGGAACACTCACTTTTGCCTCAAATATTTTATTTTCTTTACCGCTAGTATTATCTAATTTTAAAAAAACCTCTGTTTTTATAACCTTATCATAATACATATCTAATTTATCCATGCGCTGCTGAACAAAATCTATTAACTTTTTATCTGCATTAAAATTTACTGACTGGGTGTTTACCTTCATAATAGTTTATTTAGTTTAGACAATTATTTTTAAAGCACTACTTTTTACTCCTTGGATGCGCTTTAATATGTACTTTTTTCAATTCGGCAATACTATTGTGCGTATAGACTTGTGTAGCTGCAAGACTAGAATGCCCTAAGAGTTCCTTAACAGCATTTAAATTGGCTCCTTGATTAAGTAAATGCGTTGCAAAGGAATGCCTTAATATATGCGGACTCTTCTTCACCTTAGATGACGCTTTTCCAAAGTAATCATTTATTATTCTATAAACAAGTGTTTCATAAATTCTAGCCCCTTTTTTCGTTAAAAAAAGCTGTTCATCCATCAAAATATTATCTAATTGGTCTCTCTTGGCTAAGTAAACATTTGCTGTTTTTACAACAGTTGTTAATAACGGAATTACGCGTTCCTTGTTTCGCTTACCCAAAACCTTTAAGGTTTTGGCATGTAAATCTAGGCTTGATAATCTCAACTCTACCAATTCAATTCTTCTTATGCCTGTAGAATAAAATAACTCTATAATAAATTTATCACGTATGGTTTCAAAATCGTTTGTAATACTCAAATCATCTAAAACGGTGACAACCTCTTCCTCAGAGAATGGAACTTGAATTTTTTTATGCGTTTTTAATGCCCTGTGCTTAGATAATGGGTTTAACTCAATATCGCCAACTTTTAGCAAAAATTTGTAGTATGTATTTAATGCTGAGACCTTTCTATTAATACTTCGGTTAGTTAATTTACTTTCAACAAGCGAAACAATCCAACTTCGTATCTGCCCATAATTAACTTGGTTTATAGAATTACTTTCATATTCATTTTCTACAAAACGTAAAAACGTATTCAAATCATTATAATAAGCTTTTACAGTTAATACAGAATAATTTTTCTCGAGCAATAAATAATCCGTAAATCTTTGAAAATTCATAGTCATGATTTAAATTCTAATATACAATTTTTATTTTTTCAATTTTAATAGTATTCATTTCAAAATATTTTATTGCACGATTTTACCCATACTTACTTAGGCATACATATATTTTATTTTTTTGTTCTATTTTGGTTTATAATATTGGGTAATTGAAATAATGTGAAAAATTATATTACTAATATCATTTTTGCATAACATCCGTTAGTTTTGTTAGCGAAATTGTATTAAAATCAAGTTAGCGCAAAACAACTAAATATAGTTTAAGTGACATTTATCGGTAAGTTATCTTGTACAAAGTAATCAAACTAACTCAAAAATAAGATTAGCTTATAAAATATTTTATACAAACAAAAACCCTAAACAAGAGTTTAGGGTTTTCACAATTTAAGCGTAAGGCTTATTAAGTTGCAGGCTTATATTCCTTTTTGTCGATTATCATTTTTGCTAAAATCTCTTTAAGAATTTCAGAAGTACCACCACCTATTGGTCCTAACCTACTATCTCGTAATAAGCGTGCCATTGGATACTCTTCCATATAACCGTATCCGCCTAAAAATTGAAGACATTGATAAATAACTTTATCGGCCATTTTTGTAGATTTCAATTTAGATATAGTTGCCTCTTTAACAACATATTCACCCTTGTCTAAACAATTTGCAACTGCATAATTAAAGGTTTTGCACAACTCCATATCGGAGTACAAATCGGCAATTTTATGTCTTAAAACTTGAAACTTATCAATAGTTCTTCCGAATGCCTCGCGTTCGCTCATGTACTGTAAAGCATAATCCAAGGCAAATTCTGCACGGGCATGTGCGTTAATACCCATTATTAAACGCTCTGATGCAAAATGTTGCATAATATACGAAAACCCTTTATCTTCTTCACCCATAAGGTTTGCAACCGGGACCTTAACGTTATCAAAAGCCAACTCGCCAGTATCGGAAGCGCGCCAGCCTAATTTATCTAATTTTGTTGCAGAAACCCCTTCCATACTTCTATCTAAAATAAAAAGACTAATGCCTTTATTTCCTAAATCAGGCGTTGTTTTGGCAGACACTATTAAATAATCACTAAAAACACCATTAGTAATAAATGTTTTCGAACCATTAATAATGTAGTGATCGCCATTCTTAACTGCTTTTGTTCGCATACCTGCGACATCGCTTCCACCAAAAGGTTCTGTTATACAAAGACATCCTATTTTTTCTCCGGCAATGCTAGGTACTAAATACTTTTGCTTTATAAACGCATTACCTTCTGCCTTCAAGTGCGTCATGGCTAAATATACGTGTGCCCAAATAGCAGCAGCGAATCCGCCCGAATTTATTTTTTGAAGTTCCTCTAGTAAAATAACAGTATAGAATAAATCTAAATCCATACCTCCGTAAGCCTCTGGTTGATTAATACCTAAAAAACCCATCTCACCAAACTTCTTCCAAATAAATCTTTCGATTTTTCCTGTTTGCTCCCATTTTTCTATATGAGGTACCACTTCTTTTTGTAAAAATTCTTGAAGACTTTTTCTAAAGAGGTTATGCTCCTCTGTAAAGTAGATGCTATTCATTTATTTTTCTTTTTGGCTAAACAAATATAATTTAATTATCTCAATTTTATTAACAGGAAAGTCCTTAACTTTTGTTAATTCATTTATAGTTTTAAACCCCTCTACGAGGTGGCGAAACTCTATAATATTATGCGCTAAATCGTAATCTATATTTGGTATCGTAACCAAATCATCGATAGTTGCAGTATTTAAATTAATTTTATTTACAGTGCCGGGTGTTTTTACAGTAAACTGCTCTTTTATTTTAAGAATAGTCTCAGGGGATAAACCATAAACATCCAAAAGCTGAACATCTGCAATAAAACCACCTTTTAATTTATTTCTATATTTAATAATACGGTTTGAAAACACCTTACCTACACCTTTTACTTTTTGCAGTTGTAATGCAGTTGCGCTATTTAAATCTTGTTTTTGAGCATAGGATAACAACCTATTAGTACCAGCATACTTTGCATAGGTTTTAGGCTTATCGTAAATTATCCTTTTTGGGAATTTAAAAAATGGCGACATCACTGCTAGCAGCGAATCTGAAACTTTAGTGACCTCTTGAAATTGCCTAGAAGAGTTTACCCATTGGCCTTTATTTCTATACAACAGGAGCCTATCTATCTCTTTAGTAGTCATACCTAAAGTAGCCCCTTTATAGTCTGTTATAAAATTGGGGTTGAATGGATATCTTTTTGGTTTGCGAGCCTCTAACTCTAATAGCTTAAGCGAGTCTACTTTTTTTATGAATTTTGATATTTCTGGGTTATTTGTCGGAATATCTTCCGAAGTAAAATCTGTAAAAAAGTAAATACATTGAAAAACAATAATAAGTATTAACAATAAAAAAATCCCATTTCGCTGTTCTTTAAAAAACACGAAATGGGATTTTAATTTTAGCATACTATTTTTATTTGCTTAATGTTTTTATTGCATCCATATATTTTACTAACTCTTCTTTCACTTTAGGCGCAAGAATTACAAGGCCAACCATGTTTGGCACCATCATAGCAAAAACCATTGCATCGGCAAAATCAATAACAGCTCCTAAACTTGCTGCCGCACCTACAATTACAAATAAACAAAATAATATTTTATAGATATATTCTGCTTTTTTAGTTCTTCCAAACAAATAAGACCACCCTTGAAAACCATAATAAGACCAAGAAATCATAGAACTAAATGCAAACAAAACAACTGCAACCGTTAATACGTAAGGAAACCAAGAAATAACAGATTCAAAAGCGCCTGATGTTAACAATATCGCTTGCGCATTATTTAAAGATGCGTTATCTCCGGTTACATTACCTGTAATAATTAACACTAATGCCGTCATGGTACAAACTACAACAGTATCAATAAATGGTTCCAATAAGGCTACCATCCCTTCGCTTGCTGCATATTTTGTTTTTACTGCTGAGTGTGCAATAGAAGCTGAACCAATACCTGCCTCGTTTGAAAATGCAGCACGCCTAAAACCTTGCACCAAGACGCCTACAAAACCTCCTGCGATACCCTCTGGACTAAAAGCACCATTAAATATTTGAGTAAATGCATCGCCAATCATATTATAATTAGAAAAAATAACAAAAAGAGATGCTGCCACATAAATAGCCACCATAAAAGGCACTATTTTATCGGTTACTTTTGCTATTTTTTTAATTCCACCTATAATAACAATACCTACTAATATAGCCATAACAACACCAAAAGCCCAACCATAACCATGCAGGAATGAATTCTCACCTCCCGTAATATTCTCAACTAATTGAAAAGCTTGGTTTACTTGAAACATATTACCTCCACCAAAGGAGCCTCCAATAACAAAAATAGCAAATAATGCAGCTAAAAATTTGCCTAAACCTCCAAGACCTTTTGATTTAAGCCCTTTGGTTAAGTAGTACATAGGGCCGCCATACACTGTACCGTCCTCCTCAATATCTCTATACTTTACACCTAAAGTACACTCTACAAATTTAGAGGCCATACCTAAAAAACCGGCAATAATCATCCAGAAAGTAGAACCTGCTCCACCGATGGATACCGCTATTGCAACCCCAGCAATATTACCTAAACCTACAGTTGCAGATAATGCTGCTGTTAGCGCTTGGAAGTGCGTAACTTCTCCTTCGTGGCCTTCAACCCTTATGGTGTCAGGATTATCATCTTCATCCGTGAATTTAGATTTTGAAATTTCTACCTTATGGTTTTCGCGCTCTTCTAAACCATCGTACTTTCCTCTTACAATATTTATAGAGGTAAAAAAGCCACTGAAGTTAATAAAATTAAAATAAATTGTAAAGTAAAGTGCTCCAAAAATTAAAGGAAATAAAACCCAATAAATACTAATGCTATCTGTAAAAGGAATCTGATAAAAAATAGCATCGACAAACCAGCCCGTTGCGCTTCCAAACTTTTCATCAATAATTTGATCTATGCCTTTTTCTGTACTGTCTTGTGCAAAAGACAGGAATGGGATTGTTAATGTTAAAATAGAAAATAAATATTTCTTCATGAGGGTTATTTTAATTGTTTTATTTATTTAGTTTAAAATATTGACTTTTTGTCGGGCTTATAAGGTGACAAAAAGTAGAAAATTAATTAATCGATATTATATTCGGAATTTAGAGCCTTTATCTGTTCTGGTCTTCCTAAAACAATAATTTTGGAATTACTTAGTAACTCTAAATCTGCTTCCGGATTAACTATATATTGTCCTTTCTGATCTTTATATCCTATTACAGAGCAGCCTGTTTTTCTCCTAAGGTCTAAATCCCTAATTGTTCTTGGGTTATTAGCGTTATAAAATTTCTCTACAGCAACTTCTTCTATATTAATATCAAACTTTCCAACTATTGATAAATTATCAATAAACTCCATTAAACCAGGAACCACAACTAAAGAGGCCATATGATCGCCTCCTATTTTATCTGGCAATATAACATTATTAGCTCCTGCAAATTTTAATTTATCGTACGACGATTCATTTGATGCACGACTAATAATGTTTATATCCCTGTTTAATTGCCTTGTAGAAAGCACTACAAATAAATTATCGGCATCGCTAGGCAATGCTGCTATAAAACAAGATGCTTTATCTACGCCTGCCAACACTAATGTTTCATCTTCGTTTGCATTTCCTATAACATACGGCACACCATCTAACTGCATACGTTCTTCCAACTCCTTATCTTTTTCAATAACTACAAACTTTTTCTTGTAGGCCATTAACTTTATAGCGGCTTGCTTACCATTTCTTCCGTAACCGCAAATAACAACATGATTTTTAAAACTTTCAATTTTCTTCCGCATTCTTTTATGTTTCAATTCCTCAACGTTATTTTTACTCAAAATATATTCGGTAATTACAGACAATGCATAACCTACTATAACAATACTTGCTAAAATTAGGAATATGGTAAAGATTTTAGATTTACTATCCAAAGGGACGACCTCGCCAAAGCCAACAGTCGTCATTGTAATTACCGTCATGTACAATGCATCAATCCAACTATAACCGGCTATGGTTACATACCCCACAACACCGATACCCATAATAACAACGAGTAAAAATATTGCTGTATAAATTTTAGTTCTAAAAAAATTTATAATTGGGTTCATAAATCAAAAACCGATGATCGCTTAGTATAGATTAAATCCTTAATATGCATCCAAAATGCCAAGAACATATAAAGCGCAAACCCAAAACCGACGGTTACAAAGGTAACATACATAAAAGAAGTTCTCACTACTTTTGCTCTTATACCAAATCGATCTGCAATACGCTGACAAACATAATAGCCATGCTTTTGGAAAAACAACAAGAGTTTGTAAATAATATTCATACCGCAATTTAACACTTCCTTTTTGAGTTTAAAAGTTTTAAGCAGTATTTACAGTAATTAATATAATTATTGCCATAAAAAGCACTACAATTAAGTATTTACTTATTAATAAGAGCATTTCCAATGGCACATTGCAAACATTTATTTTTATCGCAATATTCGGTTTTAAGCTGAATTAATGCTTGCGATTGTAATGCAGATTTTGAAACCTTTTTTAAGCTATTGAATGTTTGAATAATACTGTTTTTTTCGGATACCAATGCATTCGCTATTTCGATTATTTCAGTATCAATATCTTCCCCTTTAAACTTAGAGTAACTAAATTTTAACGGTAGAATAGTATTAATGAGTAATAAGTCTATAAATGATTTCGATAGTCTTTTAACAGACACCTTAGATTCCTTTTGAAAATTATAATGGGTTTTCCAAAAACTAGAAGTTGTTACATCAAAATACTTATAAAATGCTTCTAAATTATTTAGTGCAATAACTTTTGAAAACAAATTTGTGTGTGCATTGTAAAGACTTGCAAGTTGCGAAAGGCGAATGGTTGGAAAATTAGGCGGTCTTAACCTAAAAAACTGAACAGGCAAAACATTAGTATGGTCTATTTTAAATTTTTGCTTTAAAAACTTATACTCCTTAACCAAACCTAAATAATAAGCATCTTCAACATCTTGCTCGAGCAAACCTGCTTGCCCAAATAGTAAAGCTTCTAAAACCTGCTGGTTCGTTTGTGTTTTTCTTATAACAGAAAAATCTATGGATTGAGCTAAACTAAAAAAAGAATCGCCATTTACTTTTAATCCAAAATTTTTAGTAAGCATTTTAAACAAAACAGCTTCCCAATCGTTTTTTGATTGTGCTAAAAGCGTTTCTATACCCTTAGATTTTCGTTCCAAACGTTCAAAATACAAACGCTCTAGCCAATTATCTCGTGTAAATTCGTTTATTGAGGCAAAATCTTTTTCGCAGTTAATCCATTTATTGTCCTTAGCCAAGAGCTCTTGGTAATTACCCAGCAGTCTTATATCCACAATATTTTTTAATTCTAATGTTGGTATAGCTGTATTATCTTTTCTAAAAACATCGATATCATGCTCCCAAACCACATGTAAAATAACACTATCATAAGCCTTATCTTGTTCATGATTATGTAAAAACCAGTCTGATGATTTTATGTGAATTTCCACATTACCCGCCCATAGCTGATCTGCTATTTGTAATTGCGCGTTAAAAAAATCTGGGCCAGAATTAAAATTATGTTGCCCTACAGATTTTACAACAATTACTTCTTCTGTTGTGGTTTGAAGGTTCCTAAAATTTATTTTTTTATGTTTCCAAATGTAGTGTAGGAAGTCTTCTTTCATTCTGAAAGATAAAATTACAAATTAAAACTACCAAATTCAAAATCGAAATTTATAATTTAGCAATCTAATTTATACAGCACAATGGAGGAACTAACTTTAAATACACCTGCACTTTTGTTTTCTGCAATTTCCTTAATTATGTTAGCCTATACCAATAGATTTATAGCCTACACAACTGCAATTAGGGATTTGTATGATAAGTACCAAAAAAATAATGATGAGCGTTTTTTTAAACAAATTAAAAACATTAAACACCGCTTGTACTTAACCAGATATATGCAAATTTTAGGCATAACAAGTTTGCTTTTATGTGTACTAACTATGCTTTTAATTTATGTAGAACAAAATACGGTTGCTGTTTGGATTTTTGGAATTGCCTTAATATTACTAATAGCATCCTTGTCCTTACTTATAGTGGAAATACAAATATCTGCACGGGCATGGGAAGAACATATTAGCGACATGAAAAAGCCATAGTTTTCTAAACGGTTTATTCACTAAAAGTTATACCACACAACCTTAAAGAAATGCTGTTTTAAACTAATAAGCACACCTCTTATTAATTACTTTCAACAAACAATCCTGCCTTTTTAAGGCTGAGTTTATAAAATAAAAATTAAACCTTTACCTGTTGTTTCATAGCTTCTACAATATTAAATGCAGCTGGACAAATTGCTACATTTTTTAAAGTTAGATTAGAGATTTGCTGAAACTTTTTCCTATCGGTATGTGGAAATTCTCTACAAGCCTTTGGCCTTACCTCATAAATTGAACAATAATTATCGGCACCTAGAAAAGTACAGGGTACGCTCTTTAAAACGTAATCATCATCTTCATCTACACGTAAATATTGGTTAATAAAGTGTTGGGTTTTCATTCTAAAATGCTTTGCAATCCTATCAACATCTTTATCCGTAAATAATGGACCTGTAGTTTTACAGCAATTAGCACATTCCAAACAATCGGTACGTTTAAATTCTTCGGTATGCAAATCTTGCATTATATAGTCTAAATTTTTTGGCGCTTTCTTTTTTAGCTTTGTGAAGAATTTTTTGTTCTCATTATGCTTATCTTTGGCGTGCTTTTGAAGGTTATTTATTATGTCCTGCATGGTGTAAAAATAATATATTTTAGCAGGTAAACAAATAGCAATTTCTATTGACGCATTTAATACGATTTACCAATACATATCGCGGCTACCTTTTGTTTATTATTCTACTAGTTATTTCATTACAATATTTTTCGAAGTATTTAGAGATAAGTACTAATAATTTATTTGAATTTCGGTTATATTCCAAAATAAAATAACAACAAATTATATGCTCGAATATTATTTGTTTACGCCTTTGAGTTAAAACAGAAAAAGCTATTAGTCTTAATATTTTAAGACTAACAAAAAAATAAGCGCAGTAAATTGTAAAACTGAATTATTAAACTATCCAATTTAAATAAATTTAAAAATGAAAGACCTGTTTGGAAACGCTTTACTAGATTATCAAAACGGAAACTATTCGGAAGACATTATAACTTCTACGAACATTTCAGATGAAGATACTTTACCACTCGCCTATTTATTTCGTAAATTTAAAGAGATGCCTTTATTAGAGCAAAAAGCTTTAAGCCTTTGCAAAGGCACTATTTTGGATGTAGGATGTGGTGCTGGAAGTCACAGCTTGTACTTACAAGAACAAGGTTTTGAAGTGAAGGCTATTGATGTTTCCTTGGGTGCTATTACGGTTGTTAAAAAACGAGGTCTTAATAATGCAGCAGTGCTTTCACTTTTACATGAAACCTCAACTTTTGACACTATTATATTGTTAATGAATGGCTCTGGTATTTTTCAAGAATTAACGCAACTTTCAAAATACTTAAAGCATTTAAAAGGTTTATTAAAACCGGAAGGGCAAATTTTAATGGATTCATCTGACATTAAATATATGTATGAAGATGACGATGGCGGTTATTGGATGGATATGAATGCGGGATACTACGGTGAACTTGATTATTTTTTAACCTATAAAAATGAAAAAGAAGCACCTATGAAATGGTTATATTTAGATTTTGAAACCCTGAAATTGGCTTGCGAAACCATTGGACTTAAATGCCATTTAATTTTAGAAGGTGAACATTTTGATTATTTAGCCAGAATAACTAAACAGTAATTGATAGCGCATTTGCTAGAATAAAATATTTTAGAATTATAAATTAACTTTACAAGTTTACAGTCGGTAAAATTATTTAACTACTTAACGGGTATCTTTTACGAAAACTTGTTCTTGCTGACCTTTTCCGTAAATAAATGTCGTGTCATTTAATAGATAAATTTGTTTAGTAATGCTACCAAAATCATAAACTATTTCAAGAAAAAAATGATCTCCATCTTTTTTAATATTTGCTATTTTTTTTAAATTATACACTACCGTACCAAGATTAGTATGTTGTGCTTTTGGTGGTAAATTTAATTCTGGAAGCACTTCTACAAAACCTTTTTTATTACTAAAAGAAAACTTATAACTTATTGTTTTAATATTGCCTTGTAACTTCCATTCGCCCGTTAGTGCCTTTTCAACATCTACAACAGTTTTACCACATGATAAATTTTGTGAAAATACATGTAACGAAACCAATGTTATTAAAATAGCTAACCTTTTCTTCATAATTAGGATGCTTTAGGTGTTATACAACATGCCTTAGGATATTTTTGCGTTAAGGATTGTAGTGGATAGCCCACAGCCCGACTTTAGGAGGTGCGAGGACTTGTAACGAAAAGCCTGACCCTTTTGACCTGAGTTCGATTAATACAAAGTAAGTTGGTTTTTATTAACGGTTCGATATTTTATAGATGGTTTTTTAGGCAAAAAGCTATAAGCAATAAGACCTGCCACGATATTTGATAAGAAGTTAGTAAAGCTTCTATGTCTAGAATGCTCAATGTGACAAATATTCTTAAGTTCATCGTTTACAGTTTCAATAATTGAGCGTTTTCTAAGCAAAATTTTATCACTCAAAGACATTAAAGAATTTTTCATATTGTTTTTAATATGTGTGATTAAATGCAGTCCATCAGCAAAAAGAAGTTGCATTAAATCTTTACCGATGTAACCTTTATCTGCATATAATTTTCCATAGATTTTATCTAAAAAACTTTTCTTCTTCAAAGGGCTTCTATCATCAACATTTGCTTGTGTGATAGTAAAATTTAGTATTTCACCTTTATCGTTTATAACGATATGGAGTTTAAATCCATGAAACCAGCCCATAGTAGATTTACCAGTAGTGGCAATACCTTTGAACACTTTGTTTGAATTAATTCGTTTGGGTTTACACACTCTAATTGGTGTAGAATCCACAAAAGAAATACCTGTACACTCACCTAAACAACAAGTCTTTAAAAACAAGCTCATGGCCATTAGATTTTGCCCAACAAGCTCGGTAAATCTATTGTAGGAAACTGTGTTTGGAAATTCATCTTTCATATGCTTCTGGAGGTAAAAAATATAAAAATGTTTGAAGGTTCTAAATCCACTTAATTGAAATAGAATTGATATGGTTATCACCTCACTTTTAGACATAATTGATGGTCGTTTTGCTGGGGTGCCCAAAAGGGCTTTATTGACTATTTGGTCATATTCTTTACAAAACTCATCAACAATACAAAATATTTCAGTAATTTTAGAGTAGATTAACATAGATAGATTTTTAGATTAATAAATTGAAATTCAGCACTTTAATTTACTGAAAATCTATCTTTTTTACTAATATAATCTACTCAAATATTAATCGAACTCAGGTTTAAAGAAATGGCGTTAGCGTTTTTTCTAGCTCTTCATAACTAAAAGACCTTTCGTAAAACTGTTTTTTCTCATTCTTATATATAATGGTTGCCGGTATAGAGCCAGACCAACCTGCATCAACCTTTGGTATCCAAGTATTCATATCCACATCATTCAAAACAATTATTTTAGAGTCTAAATTATGCTTTGCAATAAAGGGCTTTAATTTCTTCTCATATAAATGCGGAAAATCTAAGCTTACTAAAATTACCTCAACACCTTCATTTTTGTAGGCCTTATTTAGCATTTCGAAATAAGGTAATTCCTTTACGCATGGCGCGCACCAGGTAGCCCAAAAATTAATAACATAAACAGTATCATCTTTTTTATTCAAAAATTTCTCAAAACCAGAAAAATCATAAATTTCAAGATTAGTAACACTGCGGGGTATTTCCTTTATATTTGTAGTATTTGCAACATTAATAACATTATTTGCTTTTTTACAGCTTGTTATTAAAGACAAAACAAAAATTAAAATAATCGATTTCATAAAATTAAAATTAATTAAAGCAAAATTGTTTATTTGGTAATTTAACAAAATTTTAAACAAAAATGTTTCAAAGTTTTTGGGTGCTATTATTTTCATCTTTATATTTGAAAAAAGAATTTTCTAAAATGAATAGATTTTTAAATAATACATGGTGGTGGTGCTTTCGAAATTAATAATCGTGAAGTAAAACCTAGTATATTTAAAATTAAAAATATCCAAAAGGCTTGTCATTCACGACAAGCCTTTTTTTATTTCCATAAAATTGGAAACCAAAAAGTAAATTTATGAAAAAATTTAGTCTATACACCCATCATAAACGCATCCTAACAGACACAATTACGCCTGTTACCGTGTATTATAAAATTCGCGATAAATACCCAAATAGCATTTTACTAGAAAGTGGCGATTATCACAGAAGCCATAAAAACTTCTCATACATTTGTTTTAACCCAATTGCAACTATTAAAGTTGAAAACGAAGTAATTACCGAGACATTTCCAGATGGCAGCACAACCACATTAAACATCACTAAAGATGTAAATGTTGCGAACGAAATTCATAAATTCACAAAGCGATTCGACTCCAATTGCGAAGAAAATTTCAAATTTATTAATAACGGTATTTTTGGCTATACCGCCTACGATGCTGTTAAATATTTTGAAGATGTGCAAATTAGCAAGAAAGACGATTCTGTTATAATTCCAGATATCTACTATGCCGTTTACCAAAATATAATAGCCATTAATCACTTTAAAAACGAAGCTTATATTTTTGCACACTGTTATAAGGACACACCAAATAATATCGATGCGATCGATAAGCTTATAAACGTGCAAAAATTTGCATCCTATAACTTTAGTACAAAAGGTGAAATAACATCCAATTTAACAGACGATGAATTTAGAGCAAACGTAGAGGTGGCAAGAAAACACTGCCAACGTGGCGATGTATTTCAACTCGTATTATCGCGCCGTTTTTCGCAAAAATTCGCAGGAGACGATTTTAATATATACCGCGCCCTAAGAAGTATAAACCCATCGCCTTACCTATTTTATTTTGATTACGGCGATTTTAAAATATTTGGAAGCTCGCCCGAAGCACAACTTATTGTGGACGATGGCCTGGCAGAAATACACCCCATAGCTGGCACATTTAAACGCACCGGAGACGAGCATAAGGACGAAATTCTGGCAGAACAACTTAAAAACGACGACAAAGAAAATGCCGAGCACGTTATGCTTGTCGATTTAGCACGAAACGATTTAAGCCGCCACGGTAGCCAAGTAAAAGTAGTTACCTACCGCGAAGTTCAGTTTTTCTCCCACGTTATCCATTTGGTAAGTAAAGTAACAGGCCAAAAACATGAAAAAACAGCTACCATGCAAGTGGTTGCAGACACCTTTCCTGCCGGCACATTAAGCGGCGCACCAAAGCACAGAGCCATGCAACTTATAGAAGATTACGAAAAAACAAGCCGCGGTTACTATGGTGGCGCCATAGGCTTTATGGATTTTAATGGTAATTTTAACCACGCCATCATGATACGCACATTTTTAAGTAAAGATTACAAACTAAACTGGCAAGCCGGCGCAGGCTTAGTATCAAAATCCAATACCGAAAACGAACTACAAGAAGTCTATCATAAACTAGGCGCCTTAACCAAAGCCATAAAACTAGCCGAAGATATTTAGCATTTGGGCGTTACCACAAGGGTCGGGCTTTCACTACGCGCTCCCTCCAAAAAAGTCGGGGAGCTTAAACAAACCGTTCAATCCCTAACGCAAGCAAACCTAAAAAGGCACTAGTTAGCACAATCTTTATTGTGTACTTGCAGAAGTTAGAAGTTAGAAGTTAGAAGTTAGAAAAAATTAAAAAATAAGGTTTAGAAAACGTAGATTTCTTAACCACAATTATTAACAAAAATAAGGTTTCACCTTAAGAAACCAAAAGGGGCTTATTATTATGAAAAAAGTATTAGTCATAGATAATTACGACAGTTTTACATACAATCTAGTACACTACCTAGAAGATTTAAATTGCGACGTAACCGTAGTAAGAAACGATAAGTTAACACTAGAAGACGTACAACCGTTCGATAAAATAGTATTATCTCCAGGCCCAGGCATACCTGATGAAGCAGGATTATTAAAAGCCATAATACAAAAATACGCACCCACAAAAAGTATTTTAGGTGTTTGCTTAGGGCAACAAGCTATAAGTGAAGTTTTTGGAGGCTCATTAATTAATCTAGAAGATGTTTACCACGGTGTAGCAACACAGGTTACCATTTGTGTGGACGACGAGTATATATTTAAAGGTTTAAACAAAAACATAGAAGTTGGTAGGTACCACTCATGGGTTGTAAACCCAGAACTACCAGACAGCCTAGAAGCCACATCTTTTGATGCTAACGGACAAATCATGTCCTTAAGGCATAAAACTTACGATGTACGCGGTGTACAATACCACCCAGAATCTGTATTAACACCAAACGGAAAAAAAATATTGGAGAATTGGGTAAATAATTAGTGCCGCAACCTCAAAGTGGCGTTTTTAAATCTAGACTCAAAAAAACGAGAATCAAAAAATAAAACAACTAATTAAATTCCCTCTCCTTAGGAGAAGGCCAGAGAGAGAAAGAGTAATGAAAGATATACTAAACAGATTAATAAATCACGAAACCATAAGCACAGAAGAGGCAAAACAAGTTATTATTAACATATCCAACAATATGTATAACCCAAGCCAAATAACATGTTTCTTATCCGTTTTTATGATGCGCAGTATAACAATAGAAGAACTAAAAGGTTTTAGAGACGCCTTACTAGAACTTTGCCTTTCTGTAAACCTAAACGACTTTAATACTGTAGACATCGTGGGTACAGGTGGCGATGGTAAAAATACATTTAACATCTCCACACTCTCCGCCTTTATAACGGCTGGCGCAGGCGTTCACGTTTCCAAACATGGCAACTACGGTGTATCCTCAACTTCGGGTTCATCAAACGTTATGGAACATTTAGGTGTAAAATTCTCTAATAACGAAAGTTTTTTAAACCGCTGTTTGGACCAAGCAGGCATCTGCATCCTACACGCACCATTATTTCATCCTGCTATGAAAAACGTAGCACCTATCCGAAAAGCATTGGGCGTTAAAACCTTTTTTAATATGTTAGGCCCTTTAGTTAACCCATCCTTTCCAAAAAACCACGTACATGGGGTATTTAGTTTGGAAGTTTTGCGCCTGTACAGTTTTTTACATCAAAACACAGAAAATAATTACAATATTGTTTATGCTTTGGATGGTTACGATGAAATTTCCTTAACCGGTAAAGCAAAAATAATTTCCAACCATACCGAAAAGCTATTTTCCCCACAAAATTTAGGTCTTAACACCATTACACAAGCTTCTATATTTGGCGGAAACACCATTACAGACGCCGCAAAAATATTTATAGATATAGTAAATGGAAAAGGCACAGAAGCCCAAAACAATGTCGTTTGCGCTAATGCAGGATTAGCAATAGCAACAACAAAACAAATTTCGCACCAACAAGGTTTTGAGTTAGCTAAGGAATCATTATTTTCTGGGAAAGCAAAAATGAGTTTAGAAAAACTAATTGCTTTAAGTAACTAAAATTGAACGTATTTAATAAGCACTTATTAAATTTATTAATACTAAAACATGAATATACTAGACAAAATAACGTTAGATAAACGCAAAGAAGTTGAACTTAAAAAAAGTTTAATTCCCGTTTCTCAACTAGAGCAATCTGTTTTATTTGAGAAGCAAACTATTTCCCTTGCTAACAAATTACGCCATAGTAATTCTGGTATTATTGCAGAGCATAAAAGACGTTCGCCCTCCAAATCTGTAATTAATAATAGTTTAAACGTACAAGATGTAGCCAAAGGTTACGAAAGTGCAGGCGTTTGTGGGATGTCCGTTTTAACAGATGGCAAATACTTTGGTGGCTCACTAGACGATTTACTTACAGCTAGAGCAAGTTGTAATATGCCATTATTAAGAAAAGAATTTATAATTGACGAATATCAAATGTTAGAAGCCAAAGCTTATGGCGCAGATGTTATTTTATTAATAGCCGCTATACTAACAAGAGACGAGATTAAGCAATTTTCAACTTTTGCTAAAAGCCTAAATTTGGATGTACTTTTGGAAGTCCATAACGAAGCAGAATTACAAAAATCTATAATGCCAAGTTTGGATATGTTAGGGGTAAACAACAGAGATTTAAAAACCTTTGAGGTAAGCCTAGAAACCAGCAAAACGTTAAGCCAGTTAATCCCTAATGATTTTGTAAAAGTATCGGAAAGTGGCATTAGTAATACCAACGCCATTAAAACATTAAAACCCTATGGCTACCAAGGCTTTTTAATTGGTGAAAACTTTATGAAAACCGATAACCCTGGCGTAAGTGCAAGCACATTTATTAAAACCTTAGAAGCATGAAATTAAAAGTATGCGGCATGAAATACCAAGATAACATTGAGCATGTTGCGGCATTGCAGCCAGACTATCTAGGTTTTATATTTTACGAAAAATCTGAACGGAATTTTGATGCAGATAACATTCCAAAACTTTCTACTTCCATAAAAAAAACAGGTGTGTTTGTAAATGCTGAAATAGAATTTGTTCTAGAAAAAATAAGTAAATATAATTTACAAGCAGTACAATTACATGGTAAAGAATCTCCTGAATATTGCGTAAATTTACAATACGCTTTTAAAGAAGCCACGGCAAAAAAAAAGAATTTATTACCAGGTAATAACGCAGACTTAAAAACACCTACAAATGTCGAAAAATTAGAAATATTTAAAGTCTTTTCTATAAAAGACACATTCGATTTTAGTGTTTTAAAGCCCTATGAAAATACTTGCGATTTCTTTTTATTCGATACCAAAGGAAAATTACATGGTGGTAATGGATACACCTTTAATTGGAGTGTATTAAATAATTACCCATCAACAAAACCCTACTTTTTAAGTGGTGGCTTAGGGTTAGCAGAAGTTGAGGCTATCAAGGCATTTACAAATAGTAAGGCCTCCAAATATTGTTATGCCTTGGATGTAAATAGTAAATTTGAAATTAAACCAGGTTTAAAAGATATTTCAGTTTTAAAAACATTTATAAACAAGGTTTTTACTAATTAAAACTAGTAGCAAAATACTGTAAATAAAAAATTGCAAGGCCTCGCAAGAGTCCAAACCTAAAAAACAAAAAAGAAAAAGCTATGAATTACAATGTAGACGAAAAAGGTTACTACGGTGAATTTGGAGGTGCCTATATACCAGAAATGCTTTATCCAAACGTAGAAGAATTACGCGAAAATTATTTAAAAGTAATAGCAGAACCCGATTTTCAAAAAGAATTTAACCAACTCCTTAAAGATTATGTTGGCCGCCCTTCTCCGCTTTATTTTGCAAAGCGACTTTCGGAAAAATACAATACAAAAATATACTTAAAACGCGAAGATTTAAACCATACAGGTGCGCACAAAATAAACAATACTATAGGCCAAATTTTAATGGCACAGCGTTTAGGTAAAACTAGAATTATTGCAGAAACTGGCGCAGGCCAACATGGTGTTGCAACCGCCACCGTTTGTGCTTTAATGGGACTAGAGTGCATCGTGTACATGGGCGAAATTGATATTGCACGACAAGCGCCAAACGTAGCTAGAATGAAAATGCTAGGCGCAAAAGTAGTCGCAGCACTATCTGGAAGCCGCACCCTAAAAGACGCCACAAACGAGGCCATTCGCGATTGGATAAATAACCCTGTAGATACGCATTATATTATAGGATCTGCCATTGGCCCACACCCCTATCCAGATATGGTAACGCGGTTTCAAGCTATTGTTTCCGAAGAAATTAAATGGCAATTAAAAGAGCAAATAGGTAGAGAAAATCCAGATTACGTAGTAGCCTGTATTGGCGGTGGTAGTAATGCCGCTGGCACATACTACCATTATTTACATGAGCCAGATGTTGGTATTATTGCTGTGGAAGCTGCAGGTTTAGGCATCGATTCTGGCGAAAGTGCAGCCACATCCGTATTAGGTAAAGAAGGTATTATCCATGGCTGTAAAACCCTTTTAATGCAAACTAAAGATGGGCAGATAACAGAGCCTTATTCAATTTCGGCAGGTTTGGATTATCCTGGTGTTGGCCCCATGCATGCTCATTTAGCAAAAACAGGACGCGCAGAATTCGTCTCCATTACAGATGATGATGCTATGAATGCTGGTTTAGAGCTTTCAAAATTAGAAGGTATTATCCCAGCCATAGAAACCTCGCACGCCTTAGCCATGTTTAAGTATAAAACCTTTAAACCAGACGATGTGGTGGTAGTAAATTTATCTGGTCGTGGCGATAAAGATTTGCAAAATTATATAGATTATTTTAAAATTTAAAACTAGGGCGTTACCACAAGGGTCGGGCTTTCACTACGCGCTCCCTCCAAAAAAGTCGGGGAGCTTAAACAAACCGTTCAATCCCTAACGCAAACAGACCTCACAAGCATTAAAAACTAGTAAGGTCTTAAACAAAATACGATGAACAGAATAAACAAGAAATTACAAGAAAACAAAAAATTACTATCCATATATTTTACTGCGGGTTACCCAAATATAAATGATACCGTTACAACCATTCAAAATTTAGAAAAAAACGGTGTAGACATGATTGAAATTGGCCTACCGTTTAGCGACCCCTTAGCCGATGGACCTACCATACAAGATAGCTCCACAAAAGCTATTAAAAACGGCATGACATCAGAAGTGCTTTTTAACCAACTAAAAGATATCCGGAAAACCGTAAACATTCCTCTAATTATTATGGGCTACTTTAACCCTATGTTTCAATACGGTATGGAAGCGTTCTGTAAAAAATGCCAAGATATTGGTGTGGATGGCTTAATAATCCCAGATCTTCCAGTAGATATTTATAACGCTGAATACAAAAGTATTTTTGAAAAATACGGGCTTATAAACGTGTTTTTAATTACGCCGCAAACTAGCGAGAAACGTATTCGATTTATCGATTCCATTTCAAACGGATTTATATATATGGTAAGTAGCGCAAGTACCACCGGAACACAGTCTGGTTTTGGAGACCAACAAACCGCTTATTTTAAACGTATTGCAAACATGAACTTAAAAAACCCGCAAATTATTGGTTTTGGTATTAGTAATCATGAAACATTTACCCAAGCAACGCAATATGCCAAAGGCGCAATTATTGGTAGTGCTTTTGTTAAACACGTTACTAAACATGGCGTAGATACCATTAATACATTTACAAATACGATTTTAAATTAAATCCATTTTCATTTATTTAAATACATAAACGTTGCTGCGTTACACTAGGTTTAGTTTATTTTATCTTCAACCAACGTTTGGGGTAAAATAAAATGAGTTTTAGGTGGCGCAAATGGTAAACATTGGCTTAACTTACTTATACATGGTTTCCCCTTTGAATTGTTTAGTTATTTAATTAGAATAAAATTATTAACAAATTATGGCCTTAAACATTGTTTTAATAGAACCTGAAATACCAAATAACACCGGTAATATAGGCCGGTTAGCCCTAGCAACGGGTTCCCATTTACACCTGGTTAAACCTTTAGGTTTCGAAATTACCGATGCCCGTTTAAAACGTGCAGGACTAGATTATTGGAAACATTTATCCGTAACCTATTACGATAGTATTAATCATTTTTTCGAAGTAAATAAAAACAAAAACATGGCTTTCCTTTCCAGCCATGGTACAAAAAACCATTGGAACATACCGTTTGCAGATGATATGTTTTTAATTTTTGGAAAAGAGTCTGTAGGGTTACCTAAGCCCCTAATTGAATTACATAAAAATCAACTTTTCAAAATACCGCTATACAGCGAACACGTTAGAAGCTTAAATCTTGCAAACGCCGTAAGCGTTGTTATATATGAGGGTTTAAAACATATTTAATATTCTAATGGTGTAACAATAAACAAAATACACACGTACTATGTACTCATAAACCAAATTACAACTTATTAACTTAGAAGCGTCTTAAATTACATTAGCCTATAGCACCAATTATCACTTAAAATAAGCCATAAATTAGTTTCTATTGCGTCCATATTTCAATATGAAATAAAACCGTAACGAAGGCTATGCTTTGATTTTCTGTTTCATCTAAACACAATATAATTCAAATTGTTTATAGTACATTTTAAATAATGATTGGTTTAATTATATTCAAAACTGAAAAAAGAGCATTATTAGCACTGGTTTTATTCCGTTTTTCATTGTTCGTAAACTCATAAAAAATAAAAACATCCAATTTAAAAAAATGATTAAACGCTCTAATACTAATAAGAATGAAACTATGCATCTAAAGAATTTACTTTTACCACAAGAAAAAATCAAATTCTTTAAAAAACTAGAAAAAAAATAGTTAGAAACAAATACCAAGCTAAATAGGCAGGTTACTCTAAAATATTTAAAAACTAACTTTTCAAAGATAAAGATGCTTTAAAAATGCTAATTGATATTATCGTTTATTCTTTAGCATATTAAGATACATTTTCTCCACCTTTGTTCTGGCCCATGGCATTCTTCGCAAGAACTTCAAACTAGATTTTATTGTTGGGTTGTCTGTAAAGCATTTGATTTTTACAATAGTCCCCATGTATTCCCAACCATAATGCGCTTCCAAATCGATTATAATTTGTTCTAACTTTATACCATGAAGTGGGTTATTTGGTTGCGATTCCATAGCGCTTTTAATTGTTATAAGTTTTTAACTATTTTTTTAATTTTAACTGCTTTTTCAAAACAATTTAGGTTGTTGATTTTAACCCATCAAGAGGCAACCTTCAAAAGAAGATCTGAATTATCATTTTTATTTAAAAAAAAAACATAAAATGACACGCCAACACCTTCGCCTTTTGCTAGTATTTTTTATTACAAACAGCTATAATAGTCGCCTTTAAATGTTTTGTATTTTATGTAACAAGCCATACAGATTACCTGCAAATATTTCGTAAAAAATTTACAGGCAAATCGTATGTTATTAATTACGCCTATCGCTATTACGGCTTGGACGTGTTGAGCTACTATTTTTATTCGTATTTGAACTTCGGTTAGAACGCCCTGAAGACTTCGAATTTGAATTACGCGAATTACGGTTTTGTCGCCCCTGCCCCTGCTTTATTGGCGCCGTAGATGCATTTGGATCTGGCTCGAAACCTTCCATAACTTGTACGGGTAATTTCATATCAATTAGCTTTTCAATACCTCTTAAAAAACTAGTTTCGTCTGCACTTACTAAAGATAAAGCTTCGCCTTTGGCGCCTGCTCGACCTGTTCTTCCAATTCTATGTACATAATCTTCAGAAATATTAGGCAATTCAAAATTAACAACGTGTGGCAATAACGGAATATCTAATCCACGAGCGGCAATATCTGTAGCCACTAAAACACGTACCTTACCGCTTTTAAAACCAGCTAATGCTTTGGTTCTAGCACCTTGGCTTTTATTACCGTGTATAGCTGCTGCCGTTATTCCAGATTTACCCATTTTTTCGCAAAGCTTATTGGCGCCATGTTTGGTTCTTGTAAACACTAAAACTTGTTTCCAATTACCATCAGAAATCAGCTTTATAATTAATCCGGTTTTTAAACCTTTAGCTACACGATATACTTTTTGGGTAATAGCCTCTACCGTAGTATTTTCAGGAGTTGCCTCAACTTGCACAGGGTTGTTTAAAATTCCTGTCGCTAACTTTTTTATTTCTTTTGAGAATGTTGCGGAAAACATTAAATTTTGCCTTTTAGCAGGCATGGAATTAATAACTTTTTGAATATCGCGCAAAAATCCCATATCCAACATACGATCGGCCTCGTCTAACACAAAAATCTCGATACGTTTAAGCGATAATAAACCTTGGTTTTGTAAATCTAGTAAACGACCTGGCGTAGCTACTAACACATCTACACCTCGCTTAATTGTTGTAACTTGTGGTTTTTGATTTACACCTCCAAAGATTACAGCACTTTTTAAATTTAAAAACTCACTATACTCCCTAACATTAGCATAAACCTGCGCAGCTAATTCGCGCGTTGGTGTTAAAATTAAAGCACGTATAGGTTTAAATTTTTCTTTCGGGTTTTCAGACAAGATATGCAATAATGGCAATGTAAAACCTGCTGTTTTTCCTGTTCCTGTTTGCGCAGATGCTAACACATCTTTACCCTCTAACACAGGAGGAATTGCTTTTTGTTGAATTGGACTTGGCGTAGTATACCCTTTTTTACTAATTGCTTTTAGTAAGGCTTCAGATAAGCCTAAAGATTGAAATGACATATATTATATTTTTTGAAGTCCCATTACAGGTATTTGAGATAACAAAACATAATGCATTCTATCCCCTTCTTATTATTACGTTTGCAAAGGTACACCTTATATTTTTGGTTTGGTGTTTGTCGGTTTCTCTTTGTAAAAAAATAGTAAAGTTTATTAAAAAAAAGTGGGCTGCACAAATATATTGTAACATAAACAATTAAATAAAAATTTAAAACCCTAACAGCAAATTTGTAAAAATTAAAATTTAATGTTTTAATACACTTTTTTAAGTAAATCCAAGTTAATTTAATAGTATTGTAAACTCAATAAAAAAGACTATGATTTCAAGAAAAAATGCAGCCATTTCAAAATTTATTATTCATAAAGTTGGAAACAAGTTTAACGATACTAAAAATGCTTTTTCAGATAAAATTGTCGATTTTGATGAGGCTAGTTACGATTTAATGCTTCCCTTTTTACTAAGGCCATTTGGTAGTGTTGTACAAAGTTATCGCTTTAACCACCACGCTAATATAGCCTTAAACGAAATTAATAGCTATTGCACACAAATATTTAACGATGAAGAAGCCTTTGTAGAAGTTTCAAAACATATTGTAACCCACTTGTTTGAGCAATCGAGTTCTGCACAAATTAAAACAGGCGATGTATTGGTGGTTATGTTTGATGGTATTGAGTTTAAAGATATGACAACCAACGCTATTGGAATTTTTAAGATTGAAAGCAAAGTGAACTTTTTCCAAACCTATTTGGAAGATAATAATTATGATGTATTGGTACAAAAAGGCATAAACTCTAAAAAGGTAGACAAAGGTTGTTTAATTTTAAACCAAAGTGATACAGAGGGCAACATAATTTTAAGTGTGGATAATAATAGTTACGATACACAATACTGGATAAATCATTTTTTAAATATTAAATATGCCGATGATGCAAATAACCACACCAAACAGTATATAGAACTATGCAAGGAGTTTTCAACTGAAATTTTAAAACCAAATTATGGCGCTAAAGAACACAATACTTTTTTAGCAGAGACCATTGATTTTTTTAAGGAAAATGAAGTCGTTAATGTGGAACGTTTTAAAGAAGAAATTTTTGAAGATGAAAAACACATAAGAGAATTTGAAAATTATAAAAAAGAGTACGAAGGTGCCAAAAGCCTAGTATTAAGAAATCAGTTTGATGTTGCCGAAGCTGTAGTTACTAAAGAAAAACGTAAAATTAAAACAGACATTAAGTTGGATACTAATATCCATATAAAACTAGATATTGATGCGCCTGATGCTTCATCAGAATATTTAGAACGTGGCTATGATGATGAAAAAAAAATGCATTTTTACAAAGTATATTTTAACGAAGAAAATTAAAAAACGTTAAAGTAGGTTTGGAGATTTTATAACATCAAAATACTAATTATTAAACCTATTTGGGCGGGCTTAAAAACAAATTAGGAATGCTTAATAACATGCCTAATTTGTTTTTATTTATGTTAATTATTAAAGTTAGTAACAAATGTATTTATAAAGCTAAAGTGTTTTAACCTGAAAATATTTTGCCGTACAATTGCAATAAAACACAGCTTTTTCAAACTAAAAAAGCACTTCCAAAATAGCTGAAATAAATTTTAAAATATGCGTTTACTTTTAGTAAAAGCAACTAAGGCGTTATAAATTCAGCTTCAAAGAGATTACTAAAATGTTTAAGTAACTTCTTTTTAACATCGGCCTCATCAATTTCTTGTTTTCCTAGCTCTATATTTAAAGAGGTTACGGCTTTACCTCGTATACCACAGGGAATCATTAAATCGAAATATCCCAAATCTGCATTTACATTTAAGGCAAAACCATGCATGGTTACCCAACGACTAGCACGTACTCCCATAGCACAAATTTTTCTTGCAAATGGTGTACCTACATCTAGCCAGACACCGGTTTCGCCTGGACTACGTTCAGACTTTATACCATACTCGGCAAGCGTTAAAATAATCATTTCCTCAAGAAAACGAAGGTATTTATGAATATCGGTAAAGAAATTATCTAAATCCAAAATAGGATAACCCACTATTTGACCTGGGCCGTGGTAGGTAATATCACCACCACGATTTACTTTATAAAAAGTGGCATTTTTAGCTTTTAATTGGGCTTCGTTTACCAACAAATTAGCCATATCGCCACTTTTACCTAAAGTATAAACATGTGGGTGCTCTACAAATAGAAAATGGTTTTGGGTTTTTAAACCCGCATTTGCTCTTCTGTTTTTTATTTTAGTATCTACAACTCCCTTAAATAATTGCTCTTGGTAATCCCAGGTGTCCTGGTAATCCTTTTGGCCTAAATCTTGTAGTTTTATTTGCTTGTTCATAAGGCTATAAAATTACGACTTATTCCCGGGCTAAGCCAAAATGCCTATAATAAAAATGTGTGTTTTTAAAAATTATGTAAATTACTAAACAAAGCGAGCTATAAAACAATTAGCTTTTAAGTACTAGTATTAAAACTACTTTTAAACGTTTAAGTTAGCATATAGCACATATTATTTTATAGGTTGTAGTAAATAATTAACGCTACTAAAAATGGGAGAAAAACAATTATAATTGGTCAATAAAAATTTTTAAAATAATTAAAGGTTTACAAACAAAAACTAGTAACACCCAATTAACTTTAAATTCCTTTAGTTGTTTTAAGGCTAAATTAATTACTGTGGTTAGCGTAAGGGATAGAAACGGTATCCTTTTTTAATTTAAAAACACCCCTAATATTTGTTCTATTAGTTAGTTAATTTATAAACTTTCTTAGGCTTGCAATACCTTTTAAAAAAGATTTAGTGGATAGCCCGACCCTTGTGGTTACGCCCAAAAAAATGGTAAATCAATACCTGCAAATGGAAAATCAAATGTTTATCTTTGCGACTTAATTTTTTACACAAAAATGTATTATGTCACAATTATCTGAGCAAGAGCTTGTACGAAGAGAAAAGCTTACTAAATTACGTGCGTTAGGAATTAATCCTTATCCGGCAGATTTATTTCCTGTTAGTGAAACCTCCAAACAAATTAAAAATAATTTTGAAGCGGATAAACAGGTCGTTGTTGCAGGGCGTTTAATGGCTATTAACATACAAGGAAAGGCGTCTTTTGCGCAATTGCAAGATGCTGAGGGGCGCATTCAGTTATATTTTAACCGCGATGAAATTTGTACTGGCGAGGATAAGGAATTGTATAATACAGTTTTTAAAAAATTATTAGATTTAGGTGATTTTGTTGGTATTGAAGGGACTTTGTTTACTACGCAAGTGGGCGAAAAAACCATTATGGTTAAAAACTTTAGTTTATTAAGTAAGTCGTTAAAACCATTACCCATACCGAAACAAAAAGACGGTAAAACTTACGATGCTTTTACAGATCCTGAAATGCGCTACAGACAGCGTTATGCCGATTTAGTGGTTAACCCAAAGGTTAAAGATGTGTTTGTTAAACGTACTAAATTGTTTAATGCTATGCGTGAGTTTTTTAACAACTCCGGCTATTTTGAGGTAGAAACCCCTGTTTTACAACCTATACCAGGTGGTGCCGCAGCTCGTCCATTTGCAACACACCACAATGCTTTAGATGTGCCTTTGTATATGCGAATTGCTAACGAATTGTATTTAAAACGCTTAATTGTTGGTGGTTTTGATGGGGTTTATGAGTTTTCTAAAAACTTTAGAAACGAGGGTATGGACAGAACGCATAATCCTGAGTTTACAGCTATGGAAATTTATGTGGCTTATAAAGATTATAATTGGATGATGGATTTCTGCGAGCGCCTTTTAGAGCATTGTGCTATAGCAGTAAATGGCACTACAAAAGCTACATTTGGAACTCACGAAATTGATTTTAAAGCACCTTATGCTAGAGTAACCATGGCAGATTCTATTAAACATTTTACAGGGTTTGATATTACCGGTAAAACTGAATCTGAGATTAGAGAAGCCGCGAAAGCTATGGGCGTTGAAGTGGATGCTACTATGGGTAAAGGCAAGTTAATTGATGAGATTTTTGGCGAAAAATGTGAAGGTAACTACATACAACCTACTTACATTACAGATTACCCAAAAGAAATGAGCCCATTGTGTAAAGAGCACCGCGATAACCCTGAATTAACAGAGCGTTTTGAGCTTATGGTTTGTGGCAAGGAAATAGCTAACGCATATTCTGAGCTTAACGACCCGATAGACCAACGTGAACGTTTTGAACACCAATTAAAATTAGCTGCAAAAGGCGATGATGAGGCTACCGAGTTTATTGATGAAGATTTTTTACGCGCCTTGGAATACGGCATGCCTCCAACATCGGGTATGGGAATTGGTATGGATCGCTTAATTATGTTTTTAACCAATAACCAATCCATACAAGAAGTTTTATTCTTCCCCCAAATGCGCCCAGAAAAAAAGGCAATGCCAATTAGTGATGAGGCTAAGGCTGTTTTTGAAATTTTAAAAAAGGCAGAAAAATTAGAACTTACAGACCTAAAAATAAAGTCTGGTTTGTCCAATAAAAAATGGGATAAAACCATTAAAGAATTAACAAAAAATAACCTTGTTAAAGTAATAAAAACAGAGGAAGGTTTATTTGTAAATATCTTATAATTTAATAAATAAAAACAGCCGATAATTATAAAATTACCGGCTGTTTTTCTACTAATCAAATTAACTAACCTCCACACAAAGATAGGGTAACAACAATTGCTGTAAATGCATTTTTGGTTATATTTAACAATACTTAATAGCTTTTTAATTTTCATTTAAGAGATTATATAACAGTTTGTTAATTTTTTTAAGAAAAAGTGTATTTACTTCGTTACAAAACATAAAAATAAAGTACCAATACCTTTTGTATTTAACTTTACTTAATAGTTAATACAAAATAAAATTTTTGCGTTTAGTATTACAAAAACATTACACAATAAAACCATATAAAGTAATGCAAAAGCATAGTAATAAAAGAACAAAACTTAAATAGCCTGAAACATACATTACTTTACTAAATAATTATTTTACATTAATTACTAAAAGTACAAGTTGTGCTATAAAAAAAGGAATGGTAAATAACTCTACAATACCCCACAAAATAACGGTTTGCAATTTATAAATGTATACCACATAAAGCATTAAAAAATATAAAACAACAGCAAAATTAAGTAACGTTAACCTATGTGTTTTAAAAAAAATATTACTCATCCTCTTCAGGCCTATTAAAATATTGTACGTCTCTAGTATTTTTCTGTACAGCAATAGCAGCAAATAAACTTAATATAAATGCCATAGCGTAAAAACCTTTTTCGCTTAATAGTAAATCGGCGTTCCAAAGTCCGATTATTAATAACACAATGGAAACTATGGTTGTAAACCAGCTAATTCCGTAATACATATCGGTTACAGGAATATCCTCCATTCTATCCCGTACAGCTTTTTGTACCGATATTACCGAAAACAAACCAAAAAGTAAAACTGTAAAATAGTAGCCCTTCTCATTAAGTAACATATCGGCATTCCATAAACCTATACAAAAAGAAGTAATACCCACCAGTAAAACAGACCAAGATGCACCTATAAAAGCAGGCGTTGGCTTTTGGTTGTAACCCTTACGCTTTTTAGTTACGTTTATTTCTTTTTTGTTTTCGTTTTCAGGTAATGTTGATTGATAATTCATAATATTCTATTTTATTAATTACAGGACAAAACTGCAAAACTTATAGGATAAAAAAAACACAAAATTTATACAAACCTGACGATATAAAAGCATACTTATTAACATAACACCTATATTGTAGAACTTATATAATTATTTAATGACGATTTAAATGACAGATTTAAACAACATAATTTCAACATTTACTAAGGAAGAGCAACAAAAATTTATAAATTATCTACAAAAAAAGAATAAACGCACCGATACAAAAAACATAGACCTATTTCATTATTTGCTAGATAATACTTTAAACTCTAAAGCCATTTGTATAAAACTCTACGGTACACAAAAGCAAGCGGCCTATCATGCCTTAAGAAAACGTTTGTACCAATCTGTAATACGTTTTACGGCAAAGCAAAGATTACAAGACGAAGGCTCTATAAATATGCAAATTATAGAATACATTTTAGCTGCAAAATCATTTTTACAGCAAAAACAAGTTAAAGTTGCTTGTAACCTATTACAAAAAGCCGAAATATTAGCCAATAAGCATGCTTTATTCGCGCTACTAAACGAAATATACCATACTCAAATTCAATATGCGCACACAAATCCCGATTTGGTACTAGAAAACCTACTATTAAAATTTAAAAACAACCAATTAAAACTCCAACAAGAAGATGCCCTTAATATAATTTATGCTAAAGTAAGAGCGGCCATAAACAGCGCAACATACAAAGGCGAAGTAACCGATTTTGAAACCATTATAAAAACTATTTTTAAAGAACAACGCATTACTGTACACCATACATTATCCTTCAAATCACTATACCAAATAGTTAAATTAGCTAGTGATTCTGTTTTTGTTACAAAAAATTATTTAAAAATTGAACCCTTTCTAATAACAACTTACAAAACAATTTTAAATCATAACAATCAAGAAAAACAAATATTTTACCACATCCAAATACTTTATACGATATCTGATACCCTTTTCCGAAACAAAAAATTTAACGAATCGCTTTCCTATTTAAAAACTATGCATTCGTACATGCGGCTTCAACAAAATAAACATTACCCTACTTTTACTTTAAAATACCATTTACTACTAGCCTTAAACCTCAATTATAACAATAAACCACTAGAAGCTATACAAACTTTAAAACCTACAGTAACTAAAAAATATAGAGATACAGAAACCTGGCACGATATACAACTAAGCCTAATAGTATTTTATTTCCAGCAAAACATGTTTAAAAAGGCTAATAACATATTAAGCTCATTATTTCATACAGATAGTTGGTACACCGAAAAAGTTGGCAAAGAATGGGTTATAAAAAAAAACTTAATCGAAATTTTATTACATATAGAGTTAAAAAACACAAACCTTGTAGAATCCAGGCTAATAAGCTTTAAACGAAGTTACCAAGCCTACTTGAAAAATATAAACCAAACACGCGTTATTACCTACTTAAACTTTGTAAGCATCTATTATAAACACCCTGAAAGCGTAACATCTGCCTCATATAAAAATAAAGTAGAGCAAGCATTTAACTGGACAGAAAATTACAACGACGATATTTTTGTTATAAGTTTTTACAGTTGGCTAAAAGGTAAAATGACTAACACAAATGTATTTACAGTAACCTTAAATCTTATAAAGCAAGCACAACAGAAGTTATCGCTAAACCAATAAAACAATTCATTAAATTCCAAATAACCAACAAACTAACCCAAAGTCACTATTAATAAACCCTTAAACATCCATCAATAATAACTCTAGTAACAATAAACGCCCATTAAGTTTTTATAAATATATGGGCGTTACCACAAGGGTCGCGCTTTCCGTTTCAAGTCCTCGCTTCTCCGCTCGCGCTACAAAACTGTGGGCTTTCCACTGCAATCCCTAACGCAAAACCTACAGAACTCGAAAAAAATTATAACAATATTCAGAAAAATGAAAAGAGTATTAAACCTTTTTTCAATTACAAAGTCAAAATAACAAATACATGTATAAACCAAATTTCGCACTTGCGGAATACTAAAACAAAATATTATGAAAAACGTTATTATGATTGCTCTAGCACTATTTACATTACAATTAAGCGCGCAAAAAAAAGAGCACAAACACAACCATGCCACACAACACAATAAGAGAAATATATCTCCAGAGGATATGGCTACCCTTCAAACAAAAAAAATGACCCTAGCACTAGATCTAACTACTGGACAGCAAACAAAAGTTAAAGCTCTAATGCTAGAAAATGCAAAAAAAAGAAAAGACATGATGGTAGCTCGAAAATCAAACAAGGAGAATAATGAAAACAAAAAATTAACACAAAAGCAACGTTTACAAATAGCTAATACACGATTAGACAATAAAATTGCTACAAAAGCTAAAATGAAAGCTATATTAGATAAAGACCAGTATTCGAAATATGAAAAACTTCAACAACGTATGGCTATGAAACATAAAAAAAGAGGAAGAAAAAAAAGCAAGTAGGAATAAAATAATAATTTAGTTTAATATCATCTGCTATATAAAAGCGCATCGCAAAACTTTGAGATGCGTTTTTTCTTTTTAACTATTTAATAAAAGAACCTCTATAAAACATGAACAGCATAATGCCACTAATAGCTTAAAATTAATACAACAAAACCGCATTAGTTACTTGTCATTAATTTAATAATTTCACCGTAACTCTACAGCTAATAAATGTTACCCGAAAAAGAGAACAAATCAATTTAATTGTTAGCGTTCGTTAAAATGCCACAAATTAATATTTTCCCAATAGACACATTAATTTACAGGGAATATTTGAAACCGTATTAAATTATATTCTCTAGTAGCATTATACCTATCCTTAATTACCGCACACGAACCGAAAACACTACAATTAAGATTTTATTCAAATTTGGATGCAACAACAGTCCCAAATAACAAGTATATTAAAAAAATGTACTATACGAATCCTTTTTCTAAAAGATAGTAACCAGTAAAGAAGAATTTTATCAACAAGGCCATTTACACCAAAATTATACGACTTTTCGAACTTTACAAGGCGTTTCGATTTAACACATATTAAAATGAATGACCATAAACAGGAGGAATCTTATTAACTTTCGCTTCTGTAGATGTTTCTAAGACTAAAATAAAAGCGTTTAGAGCGCCATTTATCTGTCTAATAAATATTTATTTTTTCCTTTTTAGACTAACCACTATTTATGCATAGCTTCTAATACCCACAATTTTTGGTCTCGATCACTAAATCACCTGTATTCACCTGGAGTTATTTAAGATTAGAGCAAAAAAAAATCCTCAACAGATATCTGTTGAGGATTAAAAAAGGCGGCGTCCTACTCTCCCACTAACGTAGTACCATCGGCGCAAATGGGCTTAACTGCTCTGTTCGGAA
>CALGNX010000023.1 GCA_937958265.1 uncultured Algibacter sp.
GACTCATAATCAGGTGGTCCATGGTTCGAGTCCATGTGGGACCACTTTTAAAATCAAGCACTTACAAAATTATTGTAGGTGCTTTTTTTAATCATAAATATTTATAATGTTAGCTCCTAGCTGTCTAGACTTTTCTTTTAAATCACTTATTATTTCTGAATAACCGCATCCTTTTAAAACTGCTTTTGGAGCCGTATAAAACTTTTCAAAAGGCCCTTTAACTTCTCCAATTAAGGATGCATTATCCAAATTAATACCAGAATTGTTATTTAAAACTAAAACTTTATGTTTTTCATTTAGAGGTTGTACATTTTTATTTTGAAGCGCTATTTTATACCTAGGCGAACAGCTTGTTAATATTAGTAAAATTATGATTAATTTTATTTTCATTTTTGCGTAATTATTTCTAAAAAAGTAATATTGTAATAAAAAAAGAAATTTCAATTTATGTCAATCGATATCCAAAAGTTCAAGTACTAAATAACTGTTATGTATTTTGCTTCTAATTTTAATAACTTTTTATTTACAGTTTTCCAATATGGCTTGAGCGTAGAAAGATCCCCAAAATAACCAAGATACACCTACGACTGTAAACATTATAGTAAATGTAATAGATAGTAAATGACTTTGAGCTGTTTTAGGTTTCTCATTTATTATTTCCGTGGCATTGTGTTTTTTATGATAATAAATGTAATTTAATGCCATTAATAAAAAAGCAATTCCAATCATAACCCATTTATCAATCTTATAGCAAAACCAGTTAAGCGCAATCATATCAATTACACTATTAACCCATAAAGATTCTACAAAACTCAATGCTAATACAGTCGTAAAATGCGGCTCTGGCTGAACAAGCACTTTGATGTAAAAAAGGTAATAATAGTAATAAAAAACTTCAAATAATTTCATGCCTTGTCAATTAATAATGTCCAAATGTTTGATCTCTAAATGGTAACCATGTATTTCTGAGCCATCTCTGATAACTAGAGGTATTAGTAATTAGTCGTCCGGCTTCCCAACCTATACTCCAAACAGCACCATTAAGCCCCCTAAAGTAGAATATAGGTTTGATCCTTGTTCAATAGCCATACTAAATGTTCCTATTTGGCCAGCACTATGTTGAGCGTTTATATCATACGCATTGTATAGACCTAAACCATAACCAAAGCCTTGCAGACCTGTTCTGATTCCACCTGTACCATAAGTTTTAATCTGTCCAGCAGATCCACCACCCCAACTACTTGAATATAGTTTTGGGCTAAAATTAGTTCCACGTTGGTTATATAGTCTAAAAGAGGAACCTTTCAAAGCATCATTACCAAAAGTAGCTCCAGCTCCAACCATAGAAAGAGACAAACCCGTATAACTAATATTTTCATTACCCTCAATATTAGGTGCTATTTCTATTGAGCCCCAATTTTTAGGAGCCCTTATATTGTGTAAAACAAACGAAGCTATATACTCATCAGCAGTTATCACCCAATCACCATAATCGCCCTCCACATAAACATTAACCCTTGGTCCGTTTACCAATGGTATTTGTGCTTCATCTTGCTCTGGAAGTTTAATAAAATCTTCTTTAGTACCACTACCACCTGCTACTGTCGACCATGTTAAATCTAAACTACCCAAACTATTAGTATTAGCTAACCCTATAGATGCAACTCCTGGTACGAATACCTCTACTTTTACTGTAAAAATACCAAATGCTTTTGCTCCTTCGCCTATAATTAAAGCAGATAAACTTTCCCCAACAATAGCTCCCAAAATAGCGCCAATAATAACTCCTTTCCAAGTATCTCCATCCCACTTCCAAGCAAAAGGATTCAGCTCACCTCCATTAGCGACTGTACCTCCAATATATGCGCCTACAATAGCTCCAATTATTATTGCTAAAAGCTCTTCTCCAGATGGATCTGTATATTTTAGTGGATTATTCCAAACATAGCCAAATCTATTAAAACTTTGCGAATTATAAGGGTCTTGTATATAATTATCTGGCGATAAAAAGCGTCCTAAATTGGCATCGTATATTCTACCATTCATGTGTATTAAACCTACACTTATAAAATGCTCATGTCCTGTATAACCTCTACCTAATAATGAAGACTCATAATTAAATGTTGTTGCTCCAGTTGATGACGAAAACTGCTCTACCTTACCCCAAGCTCCAAAATGTGTTTGTTCCACTATATTAGCGCTACTATCTGTAATTGCTAAAATACTGCCTAAGTAATCTCGGTGTAAATAATGGTACTCGTCAATACTCCCTTTCTTTATATGTGCAATAGGTGCGGTATATGCATCGCCACCTATATAAGTTATAAATTTTGATGAGTTATCATCATTAACAATTTCAACAGGCATAATAGAAGAATAGTTTTTTTTATATCTAAGATCATCTTTATCCGCATTTAAACCACCATAATAAGCTACGGTTCTATTCATCATTGGGCCATATTCAAAACTAACGTGCCCTTTATTGTCCTCTAAAATATCAACGGGTTTTTTAAATGCATTGTATGTTATTTGTTGCAACGCATGTTCTTCATAATAACTATCACCTTCAGTATTTAGTGTTATTTCTTCGTGATTGTGTATGATTAGTTGCGTGATTTAAGCCCTAAAGTTAGCAAATAAAAACCGAATAGAAAGTCCGCGAGGACTTTCGTAAGTAGGCTATTACCAGGCAATTAATTATACACGGTGTTAGGCATAGTATTTATTGACCAAGTCTTTTTCTTTTCAGCTTTAGACCTTTGTTTGGGATTTCATATAATGTATCAAAAACATTTTCCACTATTTCTATAGCCAAAGCTAAATCCTCTTTAGATGGGCTTGAAAGTTCGTGGACAGCCTCATTTCCCAAAAATCTATGTTCGTGCAGAATATCAGCATTTTGAGATGTTAGTTTTCCACTTTCGTGCAGTCCGTTTATTTTTCCTTGCAGATTGGTTTTTCTTCTTGTTTCAGTAGTTCCGTCTTGTTTTGTAAATTCCACATTTCCACCCGTTATTCCATTTTCTTGACAAAGTCCTTCAACTAATGCTCTCACTCCAGCTCCACAGAGTGTCAAGTTTCCATAATTATAGCTATCAATCGTTTCTCTATAAATTCTTTGCAAATTAAAAGGCACATTCATATAGTTTTTTAAAGCTAATGTACTCTTACTTCTTTTTGGATATAGAAGAATCGTTTCAATAGAACGTCCTTCGTGGTCATCGTCTTCTGAATTTGTTGAACGAGACCTAAACGTAACTGTTTCACAACCTAAACATTGAATTATTTCATAATCTGTGTGCCATTGGTAAGAGTAATACTCGTCCCAAGGGTCAATTCCTTTTTCGTTAATTGAAGCAAGAACAATATGTTTTGTGTCATTTTTGCAAGACGAACAAAGCACTCTGAATTTTTTGTCTTTCGTTTTATCAGTTTCAAATGTGATTTTCATTCTTTGTTCGTGTTTCGTTTATATTATGCCTAACAAGTTTATATCTACTGCTGTTTTGATAGGAATATGCCCCTACAGCAGAGTTGTTTTGTATTCTGCCAAAAGGGTCATAACTCTTTGTATGTGTTATAGCTCCCGTAGCTTGAGTTAACCTGTCTAAATTATCATAGGTAAAATTTTCTGCTCCTGTAAATGCCTTATTATGGCGGCTAGTAAGGTTTCCTCTTTGGACATCAAATTCTAAATCTCAATATAAATTCTACTTGTTTTCACATCCGTAATCAATTTTAAAAACAACAACGTTACCTTTTCTATCAGTAATTAAATTATCGCTTCCACTTTTTTTGAAAATGCTATCTCCAGGTTTAATATAATTAAAAGCACCGCTTCTATCATAATTAAAGATTACAATATCTTTTCCTTTATTTTTAGTTAGTCTGATAGTTTTGTTCAAATGATTCATAGAGTCTATATATTTTTCAGAAACTAAGCCTGAATAGGATATATTCTTTTGTATTTCAAAAGATTTTTCACATGATGATATACTGTTTTTCGTTTTTGTAATAAAAAAAATAATACCGATTACTGGTGCCATATATAAAGCAATTTTCCAGTATAACTTAAATATTTTTTTCAAGATTTTCAGATTATATTTTTCTAATAAAGATAATTTTTAACCAATGGAAAGGGCTTATAATTCAACAGTACTCAAAAAATGTGTTCGTATAATTTCTTCTTTTCCAGCCTTTACTAAGTTAGTATATACTCTTGATAAACGTTTACATTTTTCTAAACTGTTTTTATCTAGTAAAACACTCATTATTAGATATTTTTGACAGTCTGATATATTGTAATCAAAAGAATTAATTTTTAAATATAATGGGGTAAAGTATTTCTTTGCGGATAATAAATCTCCTTGTAACTCATATGAAATACCTAATAACAAGTTTTTGTAAGCACTATTCGGAAGTTTATCTAATTCTTTTATAGCTTTATCGTAATTTGAAGTCCATAAGTATCTTTTCGCTTTCATGATTTTTAAATTATCTACCTCGGAGTTTGATAATTTCTTTTTAGAATAAATATCAAACAAACTATCTAATTCTATCAAGAAAGGATAATTGTTAAACTCTTCATTGTCATTTGATAGATGAGCTATTGGAATATTGGAATATTTAACAAATATTTCATACTTCAAATTATCCTTTATACTATCCTTTTGTATTATTTGTAATTCTTCCTCAGATTTTTTTCTCTCTCTTTGTACTTCACCCTTACAACCAAACATTAATAGTAGAAACACTATAATTATAATTCTCATTTTTTTGTTATTTATTCTAAATAATTCTTCTTTTTAAATATATATTAAAGCTCGAACTTTTATAAACAGTAAATACAATAGTTGTTTTATAAATTTTATTAATTCGGATTAACAACTGTCCTAATTTGTAGGGAAGTCTACAAGAGCGCCAATAATAACTCCTTTCCAAGTATCTCCATCCCATTTTCAGGCAAAAGAATTTAATTCGCCACCATTAGCGACTGTACCCCCAATATATGAGCCTACAATAGCTCCAATTATTATTGCTAAAAGTTCTTCTCCAGATGGATCTGTATATTTTAGTGGATTATTCCAAACATAGCCAAATCTATTAAAACTTTGCGAATTATAAGGGTCTTGTATATAATTATCTGGCGATAAAAAGCGTCCTAAATTGGCATCGTACATTCTACCATTCATGTGTATTAAGCCCACACTTACAAAATGCTCATGGCCTGTATAACCCCTACCTAATAATCAGGTGGTCCATGGTTCGAGTCCATGTAGAACTACACTTAAACCTCTTAATCTTTTGATTAAGAAGATTTTGTTTTTTTTTATGGGTTAACTAAAGCGGTGTTAATTATTTAAATTTCTACTAATTTTAACTCACATACATTTATAACCAATAAAATAAATATAGTTTAATCACCTAAATCAGCACCAGTAAAACTAAACACTCTAAACATAAGCACCTATATTACTTCTATTAAAAAAAAAGAACTCTACCCTAGTAGCAAACTTGTATGGACTCCTCCAACTCATCGTTTATAAAATGCTTTGTTAAAATTAAAATTTAGAGGAAAGACATTTATTTAATCCATTAGAAATAGAAAATTGAGCTATTGCATCAACATAAGAATAAAGCGTAAAAAGCCCATTTACATCTAGTACAAATAGATATTAGTTTCATAATAGCAAAACAAAAACAACGACTACACTGCTATTTGTTTTTTAAAAATGCTTAACAATATAGAAACATAACATCCCACTTTTGATTGTAATTTTGTAAAAACCATAACCCAAAACTTATTTGATGAAAAGAGAACTACGCAGTACACTTTTATGCTTAATCGCCGTGCTTTATGGCGTGTGCTTACAGGCTCAAAATGTTTTTATTAACGAATTTCATTACGACAACGCTGGAGGCGATGTGAATGAAAGCATTGAAATAGCTGGTCCCGCAGGAACAGATCTTACAGGATGGACATTAGCCCTTTACAATGGCTCTAACGGCAAACCTTATAAAACGGTAAACCTTGCAGGAGAAATAGCAAACCAACAAAATAACTATGGAACCTTAAATTTTTTAATTTCTGGAATCCAAAATGGTGCACCAGATGGTATTGCACTTGTAAACGCTACTGAAGATGTACTTCAGTTTATATCTTACGAAGGACAACTTACCGCTGTAAGCGGCCCTGCAATTGGTCTTTCTAGTATAGATGTAGGCGTAGCAGAAGGATCTCGTACGGTAGCAGAAGGATCCATATCATTATTCGGTGACGGAACAGAAGCTGAAGACTTTAATTGGCAGGTTACGGAAACTAGCACTTTTGGTCAAATAAATACAGATCAAAATTTTGGCACATCAAATAGTACTGCTGTAATTAATGAGTTTGTATTTAAGCATACCGGGGCTGATACAGACGAGTTTATTGAAGTGCTTGCAAAACCTAATAAAGATCTCTCCACCCATACACTACTCATTATTGAGGGCGATGCAGACGCAGCAGGCACTATTATTTCTGTTTTTAAATTAGGAACTACCAACGCAAATGGATTCTACACAACGCCTTTTCAAAATAATGTTTTTCAGAACGGATCGCAAACCATCTTGCTTGTTTCAAATTTTAATGGAAACATAGGAGATCGTATTGATACGGATACAGATGGAGTGATTGATATAACGCCTTGGGAAGCACTTATAGATAGTGTAGCAGTAAGTGACGGTGGTAATAATGACGTTTTTTACACAACACGCGTTCTTACTCCTGACTTTGATGGAGGAACGCTTACAGTGGGTGGCGCATCTAAAATCCCTAACGGAATGGCTACGGGCAGCAATGCAAACTGGGTTAGAAACAACTTTAACGGCGCTGGCTTACCAAGTTTCCCAGATGCTATGGCATTACAGGGCGAAGCTGTAAATACACCTAATGCTAAAAATGAAACCGTAGCCGTAGCCACAACACCCATTGATAATTCTTCAGTCCTTATTAACGAATTGGATGCAGATACCAAAGGGTCTGATAACTTAGAGTTTATAGAACTTTACGATGGAGGGCAAGGAAACACGCCTTTATCAGGGCTCGTAATCGTTGCATATAACGGAAACCGGGATACACTATACAGAACCTTTGATTTGGAAGGTTTTTTCACAAATGAAGAAGGATACTTTGTTTTAGGTAATGCAAATGTAATAAATGTAGACCTCGTAATACCTGCTAACTCTTTTCAAAACGGGGCAGATGCTATAGCACTTTACCAAGGAAATGCGCTTGATTTTACTAACGGAGCAGCACTTACTTTGGACGGCCTTGTTGATGCTGTAGTATATGGCACAGATGATGATACAGACCTAGAACTCATTACGCTATTAAACCCAGAACAGGAACAACTTAACGAAAATACAAACCAAAGCAAAGACTCAGAATCCTTACAACGCATACCAAATGGAGCAGGCGGAGTAAGAAACACAGCAAACTATATAGCACAAACTCCTACACCAGGTAAAGCAAACGACGCTGTTATTACTCCAGGCGACATATTAACAATCGCACAAGTACGAGATGCAGCAATAGGCGATACGGTTACAACTACCGGAATTTTAACTGTGAGTGATCAATTTAATGGCCCTGCTTTTTTACAAGATGCAACTGGAGGAATTGCCATTTTTGACAACCTTGTTCACGGAGAAAATGTATTAGCCATAGGCGATTCTATTACTGTAACTGGCACAAGAAGTGCTTTTAACAACCTTGCGCAAATAAGCCCTGTAAATATTGTAGAAGTGAATAGCACTGCAACAGATACTGTAGAGCCCGTAACCGTTACACTAGCACAATTACCAGACTACGAAGGCCAATTAGTACAAGTTTTAAATGCAAGTTTTCCTAATGCAGGTGATTTACTTTTTGGCAATTCCAACATAGAACTTACAGATAGTAGCGGCACTGGGCAATTACGTATAGATGGTAATGCATCATCAATTATTACATTAACACAACCTAACAGTTGTGATATTATAGGCGTAGTAGGGCGTTTTAATGATAATTTCCAATTACTACCTAGAATAGCAAGCGATATACCATGTGCTACTCTTTTTGAAAGCCCAGATAATACGTCTACTATTTCTAGAGATGATAGCTTTGATGTGGTTACTTGGAATATTGAATGGTTTGGAGATGAGAACAACGCGCCACCTGCAGGAAAACCTATGTCCGATGAAATACAGAGAGACAGTGTACGTGCCGTTTTAAAAAGGCTAGATGCAGATGTTATTGCTGTAGAAGAAATTGCAGATGATGCACTTTTCACAAACCTAGTAGATGGATTAGAAGGATATAATTATGTACTTTCTAGCGCTGTATCTAACCCTACAGGAACAGCACCTTTCCAAAAGCTTGGTTTTATTTATAAAACAGCTACGGTAACCCCTGTAAAAACACAAGCCTTACTCGCAACAATACACCCTTTATATAATGGGGGAGACGAGAGTGCTCTAGTAAATTACCCTAACACACCATCACGTTTTTATGCAAGTGGTCGTTTACCTTTTTTAATGACCGCAGATGTCACTATAAATGGAATTACAGAGCAAATTGATCTTATTGCATTACATGCTAGAGCAAATGGAAGTACACAATCTCAAAGCAGATACGATATGCGTCGATTTGATGTAGAAGTACTTAAAGATTCTCTAGACACACAGTTTTCCAACAGAAAAGTCATCCTTTTAGGGGATTATAATGATGATGTAGATGAAACAGTTGCAGATGGTATAACTACTACAGAATCATCATTTATTACCTACGTACAAGACCCAGAGAACTATAACGTAGTTACCAGCATGTTAAGTGATGCAGGTTTTAGATCTTATGTTTCTAGAGAAAATATGATTGATCATATCGCCATTACAAACGAGCTTTTTGATAATTATATTGATAATAGTGCGTCTGTAGGATATCAATTTTATGATGAGGACTACGCCTTTACAACTTCAGATCACTTTCCTGTATCTGCAAGATTTTTATTAAAAACGATAGCCCCCTTAGAAATAGTATCTGTAGAAACATTTGATACGACTTGTTTTGAAACAACAGATGGAATTTCCATTATAAATGTAGCTGGTGGCGTTGCTCCCTACACATACACATGGAGTGATGGACAAGTCGAAAATATTGCCGAAAATCTAGCAGCGGGCACATACACCGCAATCGTTGCAGATAGTAGCGGCAAAACACTTCTGTTAGAAGATATAATTATCAATAGCCCAACAGAAATTACATTTTCAAAAACTAAGGATGTTACAATCTATAAAGGCTATGATACAAACTGCACCACATTATCAGTTTCCAATATTGTAAGCCAAGGCAATAGCACCGTATTGTGGAGTACAGGAGATACTACAAAACGTATTACTTTTTGTCCTGATATAACAACTACAGTAGATGTAACAGTAATAGATGAAAATGGATGTGGACTTACAAAGCAAATTATAGTAACGGTAGAAGATACTACCCTAGGGACGCATAAGAATCCTTCTAATGTGCTATCTAGTATTAACATATACCCTAACCCAATTATAAAAGATGCACAAGCGAGCATTAGAAGTGTGGTTAATGCAGAAGTAAATTTTGAAGTGCTTAATATTTCTGGACAGCAGGTATTTTCTAAAAATACAACGGTTCCAAAAGGTCATTCAACTACAGTGCTACCACTAGAGAAATTACATAGCGGACTTTACTTTTTAAAACTAACAGTAAGCGGCGAAGTACAAGAACTAAAAATACTTATCAAGAAGTAATTGTAATACTAAAATTTTTAAACCCTAAGGCTTAGTAATGGTATCATTGCTAAGCCTTCTTATTTATATTAATTAAAGGCATGTAGAATTACAGAGACATTAATAAAGAAGAATACTATCCTAAAAACCTGAGTTCGATTAATATTTGAATAAATTTCGTTAGTAAAAATGATAGATTTTTATCGAATTAAAATGCTGAATTTCAAATTAATAATCTATCTATATTAATCTACTCTAAAATTACTGAAATATTTTGTATTGTTAATGAATTCTGCAAAGCGTATGATCAAATAATCAATAAAACCCTTTTAGGCAATCCAGAAAAACGGCCATTAATTATGTCTAAAAGTGAAGTAATAACCATATCAATTCTATTTCAATTAAGTGAATTTAAAACCTTCAAACATTTTTATATGTTTTACCTCCAAAAGCATATGAAGGATGTTTTTTCAAACACAGTTTCCTACAATAGATTTACAGAGCTTGTTGGGCAAAATCTAATGGCTACGAGTTGGTTTCATGGATTTAAACTTCATAGCGTTATAAACGATAAAGGTGAAATTCTAAATTTTACTATCACACAAGCAAATGTTGATGACAGAAGCCCTTTGAAAAGAAACGCTTTTCAGCTAAATATACGGAAAATTATATGCAAATAAAGGTTACATCGGTAAAGATTTAATACAACTTCTTTTTACTTATGGATTTCATTTAATCACAAATATGAAAAATTCTTTAATGCCTTTGAGTGATGAAATTTTGCTTAGAAAACGTTCAATTATTGAGACTGCTAACCATGAACTTAAAAATATTTGTCAAATTGAGCATTCTAAGCAATAATGATTAAATTAAAATCATATTATAAAGCAGATACCTAAATACTCCATATAGTTTATCCCTGTAAATAGAACTATCGTACTTCATTTTTAAGCCCCAATTATATTTATTGCTTTTTTCTCCAAAACACAAAGTCGCCAAATCTAGTCTGCACATTGCTTATAAGCGACTAAACACTATAAAAATATACCAATGGATACACTTTATTATAATTAATACAGATTTATAACATAAAAAATAAACCAAGTAATTTAAAAATGACAGTCTATTAAATGAATTTTATCTTTTTAAATAAAAATTCTACACAAACTGTAAATAAAACATATAACATCAAATATTTTAAAATATCTATTTAAAAAAGTTCGTTAATCTTAAATGTCAAAACAAATAACTCATTACCAGTATTTTAAGGTTAAACAAGAAAAAACACATATAGTCGAAGTTTTTTTGTTGTTTCGTTAGCTTTTTTTATCTAGTATTTATACTAGTAATATTAGCTAACTTTTTATACATTTAACATCATATGAAAATAAACTATAAAATAATAATAACCTCAATCTTATTCACATTAATAAGTATGGTTTATTCTGCACAAAGTGGGTATGATTCACCTCCACCACCGCCTACACCTAGTAATCGTCCACCACCACCTGTTGGCTTGCCTATAGATAACGGCTTAATTTATGGAGTAGCTTTTGCATTATTTTATGGCGCAAAAAAAATATATACAAAGCGCAACGCATAGTATTATGCTTTTAAACTAATAAGCTTAGCCACATATTTCCCTAAAACATCGAACTCTAAATTTACAAGGGTACCAACATTAAAACTGTTAAAATTGGTATGATGATATGTGTAAGGAATAATAGCAACGCTAAAAGTATCTTTTTTAGAGTTTATAACAGTTAAACTGGTTCCATTCACAGTTATGGAGCCCTTTTCAATAGTTAGGTTATTTAAAGCGCTATTATACTTAAAGGTAAATACCCAGCTACCATTTTCTTCCTTTATATTTATACATTCCGCAGTTTGATCTACATGGCCTTGTACCATATGACCATCTAAGCGGTCTCCTAATTTCATGGCACGTTCTAAATTAACCTTATCATTAATTTTTAAAGCTTTCAAGTTAGTTTTATCTAAAGTTTCCTTTATTGCCGTTACCGTATATTCACCATTATCAATAGCCACAACTGTTAAGCAAACGCCATTGTGCGCTACACTTTGATCAATTTTTAATTCAGAAGACATCTTAGTTTTAATGGATATGTGTAGATTATCTAATTCTGTTTTTAGATTTGAAACCACTCCAATATCTTCAATAATTCCGGTAAACATAATATTGTTTGTTTATTTAGTTAAATTTGCTTTGTTAAATCATTTCAAAATTACGAACAAAAGTTGTCATTTTTAATGAAGGAAGAAAAAAATATAGTTGTAGGAATATCAATAGGGGACTTAAATGGTATTGGCGGAGAAGTTATTTTAAAAACATTTGAAGATGAAAGAGTATTAGATTTTTGTACACCCGTAATTTTTGCCTCGGCAAAGGTTATGGCTTTTTTAAAAACACATTTTAAGTCTAAAATTAACTTTAATAGTATAAATGATGTTTCTCAAATAATACATAACCGAGTTAATGTATTAAATTGCTGGACAGAGGCAGTAACTATTGAGTTTGGGAAAGAAGACCCAAAAATAGGTGAATTTTCCATAAAATCTTTAGAGGTAGCTACAAAAGCCTTAAAAGATGATGCTATTCATATTTTAGTAACCGCACCAATTAACAAGCACAATATACAATCGCAGGATTTTAAATTTCCTGGACATACCGATTATTTGGCCCAAGAACTAGAGGGAGAAAGTTTAATGTTCATGATTACAGATACAATAAAAGTTGGTTTACTTACAGATCATGTTCCTGTTAAAGACGTTACTAGCCATATTACAACAGCACTAATAAACAAAAAAATAAACACGGTTTATAAATCGCTTAAAACAGATTTTAAAATTGAAAGACCTAAAATAGCCGTTTTAGGAATAAATCCTCATACCGGAGATAATGGTGTTATTGGCACAGAAGATGATGCTATTTTAAGACCAACACTTAAACAAATAAAAGAAACAGGAAAGCTAGTTTATGGGCCTTACGCGGCCGATAGTTTTTTTGGCTCAAACAATTATAAAAATTTTGATGCTATAATTGCAGCCTATCACGACCAGGGTTTAATACCTTTTAAAACTTTATCCTTTGGGCAAGGCGTTAATTACACTGCAGGTTTAAATAAGGTACGTACATCCCCAGACCATGGTACTGCTTACGAAATTGCGGGTAAGGCTATTGCAGACGAAAACTCTTTTAAAGAAGCCGTTTTTAGCGGTATAGAAATTTATAAAAACAGAATGAGTTATCAACAACTTACAGCTAACCCCCTAAGAAAATCGCCCCGAAAAGCACATCGTTAAATACCTGATTTCTAGTTTAGAATACAAAAACAGCAGGCCTTTGGAAAGATAAATAAAAAAATGTTTATAACTCGTGCTGAATTAATAAAAAGTTATATATTTGCAGGTTCAAAATAGATTCGATAATGAAACTGCTTAAAGAGTTTACAATTCCATTTGTGGGATTAAAAATAGGTAAGCACCATTTTGAGTATAAAATTGAAAAAGCGTTCTTTGAACATTTTGAGTATGAAGATTTTAATGATGTAAGCATTAATGTAAACCTTGAATTAGAAAAAAAGGCAACATTACTAGAATTACATTTTAAAATTTCTGGTTGGGTTAATGTTGATTGTGATTTAACCAACGAACCTTATAACCAGACCATTGAAAATGAGTTTGATTTGGTTGTTAATTTTGGTGATGAGTATAATGATGAGCATATTGACATACTTATTGTTCCTCATGGAACTTATGAAATTAACATTCAGCAGTATATATACGAACTAATTATACTTGCAGTACCTATTAAGCGTGTTCATCCTGGAATTGAAGACGGAACATTAGATTCAGAAATACTTGAAAGGCTAGAAGCCTTAAGTCCCAAGCTTAAAGATAAAATTGAAAAAGAAGAGGATATTGATCCTCGGTGGAATACATTAAAGAAATTATTAACGGATAAATAAAAATATAAAATGGCACATCCTAAAAGAAAAATCTCGAAAACAAGAAGAGATAAGAGAAGAACACATTACAAAGCAACTGCGCCACAAATTGCTACATGCCCTACAACAGGTGAAGCTCATTTATACCATAGAGCACATTGGCATGAAGGAAAACTATACTACAGAGGTCAAGTATTAATTGACAACTCTGAAGAAGTAGAAAATGTGGCTTAAATAAGCTATGCAAGCATAAGAAAAACGCTCATTTATGGGCGTTTTTTTTATGATGTAGTTTTTGTATAAAACAACAAAAATGGCGAAATTTGTATGTTAGATTACTAATTATTAGTTTTCATTAAATTTTTAATGGTTTTGGCCAAATAAACTTTAAATGTATGAGTAAAATCTCAGCAGCAATTACAGCTGTAGGTGCTTACGTGCCGGAATACATCTTAACCAATCAGATCCTTGAGACGATGGTTGATACAAATGACGAATGGATTACCTCAAGAACAGGTATTAAAGAGCGTCGCATTTTAAAAGACGATGGTAAAGGTACATCTTACCTTGCTATTAAAGCAGCCCAAAATCTTATTAAGAAAAACAATATGAACCCCAAGGATATAGAGGTTGTTATTGTAGCCACTGCAACACCAGACATGAAAGCAGCGTCAACCGCATCTTTTACAGCCTCGGAAATTGGTGCTGTAAATGCATTTACCTTTGATATGGATGCTGCATGCTCTAGCTTTTTATACGGTATGTCTGTAGCTGCTAGCTATATCGAATCCGGGCGTTATAAAAATGTACTACTCATCGGTGCCGATAAAATGTCTTCCATTGTAAATTATAAAGACAGGGCTACATGCATTATTTTTGGTGATGGTGCAGGTGCTGTTTTATTTGAAGCTAACCACGAAAACCTAGGTTTTCAAGACGAATATTTAAGAAGCGATGGCACAGGTCGAGCATATTTGCAAGCTACCTACGGCGGATCTTCTTTTAAACTAACCCCCGAAATTTTAGAGCAGGGCGGGCAGTATGCATTTCAAGAAGGTAGAACAGTATTTAAAAACGCAGTATCTAGCATGGCAGATGCAGCAGTAAAAATACTAGAAAGAAATAACCTTACTAAAGATAGTGTGGATTGGCTAGCAGCCCACCAAGCTAACAAACGCATTATAGACGCCACAGCAAACCGCATAGATTTGCACCAAGATAAGGTTATGTGTAATATTCATAAATACGGTAACACAACTTCTGCAACTTTACCTTTATTGATTAATGATTATGAATCACAACTAAAAAAAGGAGATAATGTTATATTTGCCGCTTTTGGAGGCGGATTTAATTGGGGCGCCACTTATTTAAAATGGGCTTATAATTCAAAACACTAACCACTAATTAATCATACTATGGATATAAAAGATATTCAAAACTTAATCAAGTTCGTTGCCAAATCTGGTGCCAGTGAGGTAAAACTAGAAATGGATGATTTAAAAATTACCATTAAAACAGGAACAGAAGGCGAAACCACAATCGTTCATCAAGTTCCTGCTCAACAATTACAACCGCAGGCTATGGTTCCTGTAGCACCACCAGCAGCACCTATAGCTCCGGCAACACCTGTGGCACCTACAGAAGATTCAAAATATATCACAATAAAGTCACCAATTATAGGTACATTTTATAGAAAACCATCGCCAGACAAGCCCTTATTTGTAGAGGTAGGTCAAACCATAGGTGAGGGTGATGTGCTTTGTGTTATAGAAGCTATGAAACTTTTTAACGAAATTGAATCTGAAGTTTCTGGAAAAATAGTTAAAGTTTTAGTGGACGATGCAACACCTGTAGAGTTCGACCAACCATTATTTTTAGTAGACCCATCATAACCCGTTAAAAATTCCAATAGATAAATCGTAAAACCTTCCATTTAGGATTTTACCGATTGGCTCCAAAATATCGGAGGAAATTTAATTTAAAAAGTTATGTTTAAAAAAATATTAATAGCCAATAGAGGAGAAATAGCACTTCGTGTTATTAGAACCTGTAAAGAAATGGGCATTAAAACAGTAGCCGTTTACTCTACCATAGATGCCGAAAGTTTGCATGTAAAATTTGCAGATGAAGCCGTTTGTATAGGCCCACCGGCAAGTAGTGAATCTTACTTAAAAATGTCGAATATAATATCTGCAGCAGAAATTACTAATGCAGATGCCATTCACCCAGGTTACGGATTTTTATCAGAAAACGCTAAGTTTTCTAAGATTTGTGAGGAGCATGGCATAAAATTTATAGGAGCATCACCAGACATGATTGATCGCATGGGCGATAAAGCCAATGCAAAAGAAACCATGAAAGCTGCAGGCGTACCCTGTGTACCAGGAAGTGATGGTATTATTAAAGACTTTGCAGAGTGCGAAAAATTAGCCAAAGAAACAGGCTATCCTGTTATGCTTAAAGCTTCTGCAGGTGGTGGAGGCAAAGGCATGCGAGGTGTTTTTAAAGCCGAAAATTTGAAAGACGCCTGGGATTCTGCAAGACAGGAATCTAAAGCAGCCTTTGGAAACGATGATATGTACATGGAAAAGCTTATAGAAGAGCCTAGACACATCGAAATTCAGATTATTGGCGATTCACGAGGTAAGGCCTGTCATTTATCAGAAAGAGACTGTTCTATACAACGCAGACACCAAAAGCTAACAGAGGAAACACCTTCTCCGTTTATGACGGACAAGCTGCGTAATAAAATGGGAAAAGCTGCAGTAAAAGCTGCAGAATACATAAAATACGAAGGGGCAGGTACCGTAGAATTTTTAGTAGATAAGCATAGAAACTTCTACTTTATGGAAATGAATACCCGTATACAAGTAGAGCACCCAATTACAGAACAAGTTATAGATTTTGATTTAATACGCGAACAAATTTTAGTAGCTGCAGGAATTCCAATCACAGGCAAGCATTACCTCCCTAAACTACACTCTATTGAATGCAGAATTAATGCAGAAGATCCATATAATAGCTTTAGGCCGTCTCCAGGAATGATTACAAATTTACATGCTCCAGGAGGTCACGGTATACGTTTAGATACGCACGTTTATGCAGGTTATGCGATTCCGCCAAATTACGATTCTATGATTGCCAAATTAATTACAACCGCGCAAACTAGAGAAGAAGCCATAAGTAAAATGAAACGTGCATTGGACGAGTTTGTAATAGAGGGGATAAAAACAACAATCCCCTTCCATAGACAGCTTATGGATCATCCAGATTATATAGCAGGTAATTATACTACTAAATTTATGGAAGATTTTAAAATGAATAAGCAAATACAAGAATAAATAAAATCCCGGCATTAGTCGGGATTTTTTGTGGCGTTATTCGAAAACCCTCACTTTTCGAATAACACTACAAACATTTTATAACACCCTATAAAACATCTAATTTACTTGGTATAGCAATTTCTAATTTTGGGCTTTTAAATCTTTTAATTTTAGTTGTAAGCTCACGGTACCATTCCACTCATTTTCATCAATCGCATAAAGAGCCTTAAAAGATTTATCGTCTAAAATAAGGTCTAATTTATCACCCATGCTAAAACCTATACCAACAATACTTGTGTAAGATTCTGGCTGTGTTACTGTTAATCGCAAATGAGTTTGATCTGCCCCAACGCATTTACCGTAGCCTGTATCTATTAAGTTTTCGGTTAAGAAAACAGGTGTCATGTTACTTGGCCCATAAGGTGCGAACTGTTTTAAAATTCTATGAAATTTAGGAGTTATATCCTCTAGATTAATTTTTAAATCGACTTGTATTTCCGGGGTTAATAGGCTTCTGTCTATCGTTTTTGAGACTTCATTTTCAAAGGCTTGTTTAAAGGCTTCGTAATTTTCCTTATCCAATGTAAGACCTGCAGCATACTTATGACCTCCAAATTGTTCAATATATTCTTTACAGTTTTCCAAGGCGTTATAAATATCAAAACCTTTTACTGAGCGTGCCGAAGCTGCCAATTTATCGCCACTTTTAGTAAATACTAAAGTAGGCCTATAATAGGTTTCCGTTAATCTAGAAGCCACAATACCAATAACGCCTTTATGCCAAGTTTGGTGGTAAACAACAGTAGTAAGCCGATGCTGTTCGTTTTGGTCTTCAATTTGCTTAAGCGCTTCTTCAGTAATGCGTTTATCTGTTTCACGTCTATCCAAATTATATTCATTAATCTCGGCAGCGTATTTTTCGGCAAGTTGTGGGTCTTCTTCAGTTAGTAAGGTTACTGCGTAATTACCATGCTTCATACGACCTGCGGCATTTATTCTTGGTGCAACAATAAAAACAACATCGGTAATGGTTAGTACAGATTTTTTTACCTGTTCCAATATGGCCTTTATACCTGGTCGTGGGTTTGTATTTATAACTATTAGGCCAAAATAGGCTAGTATTCTGTTTTCCCCATCAATAGGAACAATATCTGCTCCTATGGCAGTTGCTACCAAATCTAAATACGCTGTTAAATCTTGGGCTGTTTTTCCTTCTTTTGATGCTAACGCTTCAATTAGTTTAAACCCTACACCACAACCACAAAGCTCTTTAAAAGGATATTCGCAATCGTCTCGTTTTGGATCCAAAACAGCTACTGCATCTGGAATTACATCACCTGGTCTGTGATGATCGCAAATTATAAAATCAATATTTATTTTTTTTGCATATGCCACTTTTTCAATAGATTTTATGCCACAATCTAGCGCTATAATGAGCGAAAAATTATTATCTGAAGCGAAATCTATTCCCTTATAAGAAACACCATAACCCTCGTCGTAACGATCTGGAATATAAGTATGTACTAAATCGTGTTTTGTTTTAAGGTATGAAGACATTAGGGCTACAGATGTGGTACCATCCACATCATAATCACCAAAAACAAGAATACTTTCGTTGTTAGCTATAGCGGCTTCAATACGTGCAACGGCTTTACTCATATCCTTCATAAGAAAAGGATCGTGTAAATCTTTTAGCTGTGGCCTAAAAAAACGTTTAGCATCATTAAAGGTTTCTACACCCCGTTGTACTAAAATAGTTGCTATTGGAGTTTCTACTTGAAGAGCTTTTTGTAATGCTTCAACTTTCTCTTTCTGGGGTTCAGGTTTTACAGTCCACCGCATAGTTTCACTTTAATTTATTGAACGGAAAAAACAGCTAGTTACTATGAAAATGTGTTTGAATAGTTAATGCGGAAAATTTACGGAACATTTCCATAACCCCACAGTATTTTTCAATAGATAAATCGACAGCTCTTTGAAGTTTCTTCTCGTTTAAATTGGCACCATAAAAATGAAAATGTAATGCTACTTTGTCGTAAATTTTTGGATGCTCGTCTGTCAAATTAGCCTCTGTATCAATTTTAAAAGTATCTACTTCTAACTTCATTTTCTTTATTAAAGCAGCAACATCTAAACCCGAGCAGCCTGCTAAACCAGCTAACATTAATGCTTTGGGGCGATACCCTTCACTTTTCCCTCCATTTTCTTCTCCAGCATCTATAAATAAATTGTGCCCAGATGGATTTGTACTTTCAAACCTCATATCACCTAACCAATGTGTTGTAACTTGTACTGCCATTTTTTCAATTATTTTTTTGTTAACTTGTAACCTCAAAAATACTATTTAAAAAATAAAATATGCCTTTAGTAACACCGTTATCTGCCAATCATGATTTGGACACACAAAACCTAGCAACCTTTTTTAATGAAACCCTGGGGTTTTGCCCTAATTCGGTTTTAACTATGCAACATAGGCCAGCCATAAGCAAAGCTTTTATTAATTTAAATAAAGCGGTAATGGAAAATGAAGGCCGTGTAACCTCAGCTTTAAAACGGATGATTGCATGGGTTTCTAGCAATGCTACAGGCTGCCGATATTGCCAAGCCCATGCTATACGTGCAGCAGAGCGTTATGGCGCAGAACAAGACCAATTGGATAATATTTGGGAATATAAAACACACCCGGCTTTTAGTGAGGCTGAGCGAGCTGCCTTAGATTTTTCACTGCAAGCTAGCCAAGTACCAAATAATGTAGATGACGCTATAAAAAAACGATTATACCAGTTTTGGGATGAAGGTGAAATTGTTGAAATGCTTGGGGTTATTTCTCTTTTTGGCTATTTAAATAGATGGAACGACAGTATGGGTACTTCTATTGAGGGCGGTGCTGTTGAGAGTGGCAAACAGTATTTAGGAAAACACGGTTGGGAAAAAGGAAAGCATATATAAATAATCTACATAGAACGTTTTAAACACATTAAATATTCTTAAAAACCTTTCCTTAAATGGAAAGGTTTTTACATTTCCAATAGCAAGTTTAATTGTAATGGAGGATTACATCACATTGCATATTGCATTTTATTTTTTTTCTAAAGGCGCTCCGTTAAAATTCAAACCTTCAAAACCTGTTTTAACAAAATTTCTAATGTTTTGGTGGCCTGTTCCATTTGGATCTTTTAAAACATCATCGAAATAAAATTGCCCAAAACATGCTAAAGTAGCTTCTTTTGTAAGCTCTTGTATTTTTGCAAATGCAAATACCTTACATGAACCCGAGTTTTCACCTACTTTATTTTCTAAAGCGCCATTTTTAAAGGCTGTTGGTGTAAAATTATAATTCTGATCTATAACGGCCATGGTCTCCGAAAATTCCACAGATTCTGGTTGATTATCTAATTTATCTTTAAATGCTTTCAAATTCATAATTGTATTTCTCTTTAGCTTTTAAAACAACCATATTTTTACTAAAACAATAAAAAAAGAGTTTAAAATTACTATTAATTAAGTTTATTTCTTGCCACCAACTACAATAACAATTTCGCCTTTTGGTGGTTTATTAGTATAGTGCTCTAAAACTTCTTTTACTGTACCACGTCTGGTTTCCTCAAATAATTTAGTTAATTCGCGAGATACCGAAACGGGTCTATCATCACCAAAATACTCACAAAAATGCCCTAAAGTTTTTACTAATTTGTGCGGACTTTCATAAAAAATAATGGTTCTAGTTTCTTCAGCCAGTAATAGTAAGCGTGTTTGGCGCCCTTTTTTAACAGGTAAAAACCCTTCAAAAACAAACTTATCATTAGGCAGTCCGGCGTTAACTAAAGCAGGCACAAATGCTGTAGCTCCAGGTAAACAATCCACTTCAATATCGTTTTCAATACACGCTCTTGTTAATAGAAACCCAGGGTCTGAAATGGCAGGTGTTCCTGCATCGCTAACTAATGCAACTGATGTTCCTGCTTTTAACTTTTGAATAATATTTTCGACCGTTTTGTGTTCATTATGCATGTGGTGAGACTGCATGTGTGTTGAAATCTCGTAATGCTTTAGTAATTTCCCAGAGGTACGCGTATCTTCAGCTAATATTAAATCAACTTCTTTTAATACCTCAATAGCCCTAAAGGTTATGTCTTTTAAATTTCCAATGGGAGTTGGAACTATATATAATTTACTCATTTTTACTAATTATTAAATGGGCGTTTATTGTGCAAAAATAAGTTTAAAAACTAAAATATAATATTGCTAGAATAAAACGTAAAAATATAAGACAAATAGAAGCCCTTAATAAAAAAGGCTGACTAATTTTAATTAAATTTAGCTTCTATTATCTTCATAAAACGTTCTTCAAACTCATCCTTATTTTCCCAATTATTATAATCTGGTTTTACTATAGTATCGATAAAATTTTTGGTTGTACTGTAAGCACCAAAGGTATTTAATTGCGATAACACACGATCGTAATCTTCACTTTTTCCATCAAATAAATGTTTAATAAACGCTATTTTATCGTTAAGTCCAATATGTAAACCTCCTATTTTTATACTATCGTTTAGCGATTTTTTAGCACTAACCAATTTGTTTTGAGACTGTTCAACAGGTTCGAAAACGGGAATATCTGAAAAACCAGCTGTTATGTCTTCTAAATTTGAACGATTCGCTGTTTGTGTTGTGGGTGCTTTTTCAAAATGCGCTTCAATTACATGCTCGTTATTCGGATTTATTTTAGTGGTCTTAGCTTCAACACTATCAGTTTCCGTAATTTTGGGTTTAACAGCTGTAACCTTAATAGCTTTTGTTTTCTTTTGTGCAAAAGCTACTACACGCTTAACCTTACGCGATATAGGTGCTTCCACATTTTTATTGGCATCAAGATTTGTGTAAATATTTTTTTCAACTTCGATAGCTTCATTAACCTTACTATTAAACACATCATCTAACTTACTAATAAGAGAGGGATCGCTGCCTATGACTGGTAAATTGTCTTCAAAATTTTCAAATGCAAACTTTAAAACCGTAAGTTTTTCATAAAGTAAAGCAACTTCATTATGCATTTTGGCAACATCTTCCTTACCTTTTAATTTAAGAATTCTGTGTGCTATACTAACGAGTTCAGATTCTAGCTTCTTCTTCATTATTTATAAATTTTAAATTATTACACTTTAGCCTTTTGTTTTTTAATAAATTTACGCACTTTTAAATTAAAGTATAATTTACCAAAAATTAGTGTTAAAATTACAAAATGTTTCTTGAAAATACAGTAAATCCTAAAGAACAATTTGGATGGATTGAGGTTATCTGTGGTTCCATGTTTTCTGGAAAAACAGAAGAACTTATTCGCAGGCTTAAACGCGCGCAATTCGCCAAACAAAAAGTTAAAATTTTTAAACCCACTACCGATATACGCTACAGTAAAAAAATGGTTGTATCGCATGATGCGAACGAAATACAATCAACTCCCGTACCTACAGCTGCAAGTATTACTGTATTAGCAAATGGCTGTGATGTTGTAGGCATTGATGAAGCTCAATTTTTCGATAACGAAATTGTTCGTGTTTGTAACGATTTAGCAAATAACGGTGTTCGTGTTATAATTGCTGGTTTAGATATGGATTTTAAAGGTAACCCCTTTGGGCCTATGCCCAACTTAATGGCCACAGCAGAATACGTTACCAAAGTACATGCTGTATGCACACGTACAGGAAATTTAGCGCAGTACAGTTACCGCAAAAACAAAAATGAAAACCTTGTTTTACTAGGCGAAAACAACGAATACGAGCCATTAAGTAGAGCCTCCTATTATAAAGCTATGTTAGCTAATAATATAAAAACAAAAAGTAATAATAGTGAGCAATTAAATTTAAAAACAAAAAAACCTAATGATTAAAGCGCAAGAAACTGTGCTTGAAATTGATTTAAATGCACTCAAGCATAATTTTAAATACCTTAAAACAAGGCTACAACCTAGCACTAAATTTCTGGCTGTAGTTAAAGCTTTTGCGTATGGAAATGATGCCAGTAAAATAGCAGAATATTTACAACATTTAAATGTAGATTATTTTGCTGTAGCTTATATAAACGAAGGTATAGCTCTTAGAGATGCTGGCATTACAAAACCCATATTAGTTTTACATCCGCAAACGGTAAATTTTAAATTACTTGTTAAATACAAATTAGAGCCTAGTCTTTATAACTTTAAAATTTTAAAAGAGTTTATTTCTATTGCTTCCGCGGAAAAACAAAAAGAATACCCAATACACATTAAATTTAATACCGGTTTAAACCGTCTAGGATTTTCAGAAAATGATATTATAGCTATAATTGAAAAAATAAAAAGAGCCCAAGCTGTAAAAGTAAAATCTATATTTTCACATTTGGCAGCAAGCGAAGATATGGCCGAAAAACCCTTTACTTTAAATCAAATTAAAAGTTTTAAAATTATTTCGGAAACCTTTACTAAACACTTAGGTTATAAACCCATGCTTCATTTATGTAATACTTCGGGTGTTTTAAATTACCCTGAAGCTCATTTTGATATGGTACGCTGTGGCATTGGGCTATATGGTTTTGGCAACTCCGAAAAAGAAAACCAAAATTTAAAACCCATTGCAGCTTTAAAAACAGTTATTTCCCAAATTCATACTATTGAGAAAGGAAATTCGGTTGGATATAATCGAGCTTATAAAAGTAATAAGACAATAAAGACTGCAACATTACCTATTGGACATGCTGATGGTATTAACAGACAATATGGTAATGGCAGAGGTTTCGTAACTATTAATAGTAAAAAAGCGCCTATTATTGGAAATGTTTGTATGGATATGATTATGGTTAATATCACAAACATAGATTGTAATGAAGGAGATGAAGTGATTATTTTTAACAAAAATTACACGGCAGAAGCCTTGTCTAGCTCTATAAATACAATTAGCTATGAAATTATTACAGCTATATCAAATCGGGTAAAACGCATATTTGTTCGTTAAAAGATTTTTTTTATAGTCAATTTGTTACTTTTTTATATATATTGCACGTAGTAAACAAGTACTAACTAAAATTTTAAAAAATGTTAAAAGAATTTAAAGAGTTTATTACAGGAGGAAATGTTATTGAGTTTGCCGTAGCTGTTATCATGGCAGGAGCGATAGGTTTGGTTGTTAAAGGTTTTGTTGATTTTATTATCATGCCGGTAGTTGGTCATTTTACTGGAGGATCAGATTTTTCAAGCAACAAAATTGTGTTAGATGATGCTGTTATTGATGCCGCTGGCGTAGTTACCACTCCAGAAAACGCAATTATGTGGGGTTCTTGGGTTAACGCTATTATTAACTTATTAATAGTTGGTCTTGTAATGTTTATACTTGTAAAAGCTTATAATAAAACTAAAAAACCAGTTGAAGCTCCAGCTCCTGCAGGGCCTTCTCAAGAAGATTTACTTTCTGAAATAAGAGATTTGTTGAAAAAATAACAATTTGTTAAATAAATAACTCTGTGTTATTTGTTGTTAAAAAGCTTTCGTTTTAAATAAATGAAAGCTTTTTTTAGTTTTAAAAAAAGAATAAATACTTAATTTTGTACGAAGAAACTATTATAAATACATAAATATGAAAGTAGCAGTAGTAGGTGCCACAGGAATGGTTGGCGAAGTAATGTTAAAGGTTCTGGAGGAACGTAATTTCCCGGTAACAGATTTAATTCCTGTTGCTTCGGCACGTTCTTTAGGCAAATCAATTTCTTTTAAAGGTAAAGATTATAAAGTTGTTGTTTTAGAAACTGCTGTTACCATGAAACCAGACATCGCCTTATTTTCTGCTGGTGGAGACACATCATTAGAGTGGGCACCAAAATTTGCTGCAGTAGGCACTACCGTTGTCGATAATTCTTCTGCGTGGCGTATGGATCCTACTAAAAAATTAGTGGTTCCAGAAATTAACGCCTCAGAACTAACTAAAACAGATAAAATTATAGCAAACCCCAACTGTTCAACCATACAATTGGTTATGGCTTTAAACCCGCTTCATAAAAAATATAAAATGAAACGTGTTGTTGTTTCAACCTACCAATCTGTTTCTGGTACTGGAGTTAAGGCAGTACGCCAGTTAGAAAATGAAATAGCAGGTATTGAAGGGGAAATGGCTTATCCATACCCTATAGGAAGAAACGCCTTACCACATTGTGATGTTTTTGAAGCTAACGGCTATACTAAAGAAGAAATGAAACTAGCTCGTGAGCCACAAAAAATCATGAATGATAAAACATTTTCTATTTCTGCTACTGCAGTTAGAATCCCTACTGCTGGTGGACATTCAGAATCTGTAAATGTGCAATTTGAAAATGATTTTGATCTGGCTGATGTACGCAAATTACTTCATGAAACTCCAGGTGTCGTTGTACAAGATAATACAGATACAAATACATACCCAATGCCAATTTATGCGCATAACAAGGATGAGGTTTTTGTGGGACGTATTCGAAGAGACGAAACACAACCAAACACATTAAACATGTGGATTGTTGCAGATAACCTTCGTAAAGGTGCTGCTACAAATACCGTTCAAATTGCTGAATATTTAGTAGCCAATAATTTGGTATAATATCAATTTGAAATTCATTACAAAATCACTCATAATCTTAAGATTATGTTATAAAACTCCTGTATAGATTTATACAGGAGTTTTTTTGTTTAATTTTGGTTGAGTCACAAATTAAGCCGCATGAAAAAAATAATTATATTCTTCTCTCTAGCTCTATGTATAGCTTGTAAAACTACTACAATTCAAAAAAAATCTAGTCCTGTGAATTATCCTGAAACTAAAACCGTTAATACCATTGATACTTATTTTAATACAGCAGTTAAAGATCCATACAGATGGCTGGAAGATGATAGAAGTAAAGACACAGAAGCCTGGGTAAACACCCAAAATAAAATCACTTTTAATTACCTAGAAAACATTCCATATCGCGACGCATTAAAAGCGAGATTATCAAAATTATGGAATTACGAAAAAACAGGCGCTCCTTTTATAGAAGGAGAATACACCTATTTTTATAAAAATAATGGGCTACAAAATCAATACGTTATTTACCGCTACAAGACAGGAGAGAACCCAAATACCTCATCTGTATTTTTAGACCCAAATACATTTAAAAAAGACGGTACAGTTTCCCTTGGCAATATTAGTTTTTCGAAAAACGGGAAAATATTGGCTTATGCCATATCGGAAGGTGGTAGCGATTGGCGAAAAATTATAATTATGAATGCCGAAACAAAAACGATTATTGAAGACACACTTACCGATGTTAAATTTAGCGGTATGTCTTGGTACAAAAATGAAGGTTTCTATTACTCTAGTTACGATAAACCAGAAGGTAGCGAACTATCTGCCAAAACAGATCAGCATAAAGTATATTACCATAAACTAGGAACTTCCCAAAAGGATGATCAAGTAATATACGGTGCTACTGCAAATGAAAAGCATCGCTATATTTATGCAGGCGTTACTAAAGACGACCGATACTTAATAATTTCACCACGTGTTTCAACTTCAGGGAACAAACTATTAATTAAAGATCTTTCTAAACCAAATAGCACTTTTATTACCATACTAAACCATACAGATAGTGATACATCAATTATTGAAAACAAGGGTAGTAAACTCTATTTAGTAACAAATTTAAATGCTCCAAATAATAAAATGGTTACTGTTGATGTGGCAAACCCTACACCAGAATATTGGGAAGATTTAATTCCTGAAACCAAAAACGTCCTATCTGCATCCAAAGGCGGAGGTTCTTTTTTTGCAGAGTATATGGTGCATGCTGTTTCAAAAGTGTTGCAATATGATTATAATGGAAAACTTATTAGAGAAGTAAAACTGCCAGGCGTTGGAAGTGCAGGTGGCTTTGGAGCTAAAAACGAAGAGTTAGATTTATACTATTCCTTTACAAACTACAAAACACCAGGTAATATTTACAAATATAATATTGCAAACGGTACCTCAGAATTATTCCGTAAATCGAAAATTGATTTTAACGCTGATGATTATGAAAGTAATCAAGTATTTTATACTTCTAAAGATGGCACCAAAATACCCATGATTATAACGCACAAAAAGGGATTAAAACTAAACGGCAAAAATCCAACAATGCTTTATGCCTACGGTGGCTTCAACGTTAGCTTAACACCTAGTTTTAATATTGCTAACGTCGTTTGGATGGAGCAAGGCGGTATTTATGCAGTGCCTAATATACGTGGTGGTGGCGAATATGGTAAGTCATGGCATGATGCAGGTACAAAAATGCAAAAACAAAATGTGTTTGATGATTTTATCGCTGCAGCGGAATATTTATTTGATAATAACTACACAACACCCAATTATTTAGCCATTAGAGGTGGCTCAAACGGCGGATTACTAATTGGTGCAACCATGACGCAACGTCCTGATTTGGCAAAAGTAGCCTTACCTGCCGTTGGTGTTTTGGATATGCTACGTTATCACACATTTACTGCAGGTGCTGGCTGGGCTTACGATTATGGTACTGCCGAAGATAGCCAAGCTATGTTTGAATACTTAAAAGGGTACTCGCCATTACATAATGTAAAAACAGATGTCCTATACCCAGCAACTTTAATCACTACTGGCGATCATGACGACCGCGTGGTACCTGCACACAGTTTTAAATTTGCAGCTGAATTACAAAGTAAGCAAACCGGAGACAACCCAACATTAATTAGAATAGAAACCGATGCCGGACATGGTGCAGGTACTCCAGTGAGCAAAACTATTGAACAATATGCAGATATTTATGGATTTACCTTATACAATATGGGCTTTAAAACGCTGCCTATTCAAACAAAATAATTTAAATTTATAATACATATTTAGGCCTTACAGATTTTAAATATCTGTGAGGTCTTGTTATATTTATACTATGCTAAACGTAAAAAACTTATCCTTTTCCTATTCTAAATCAGCCGTTTTAAAAGCCATTTCTTTTAATGCTAAACCAGGAGAATATGTAGCTATAATAGGAGAAAGTGGCTCGGGAAAAAGTACGCTACTAAAACTATTGTATGGTACATACGATTTGAATGAAGGTGATATTTTTTGGAAAAACAACCCCATATTAGGACCAAAATACAACCTAGTAGTTGGTTACGATTTCATGAAATATGTGGCGCAAGAATTCGATTTAATGCCGTTTATAACTGTTGCAGAAAACATAGGTAAATTTTTATCTCGTTTTTACCCAGAAGAAAAAGAACAGCGTACCGCAGAATTACTTGAAGTGGTGGAGCTTACACCATTTGCCAACATTAAAGTAAAAACTTTAAGCGGCGGGCAAAAACAACGTGTAGCACTAGCACGCGCTTTGGCTAAACAACCAGAAATTATTTTGCTAGACGAGCCCTTTAGCCATATTGATAATTTCCAAAAACAAAGTTTACGCAGACGTATTTTCAACTATTTAAAAGAAAAAAATATAACGTGCATTGTTGCTACACACGATAAAGAAGATGTACTAGGCTTTGCAGACCGCATGATCGTTTTAAACGACAATGAGATAGCCGTAAACAACAGCCCAAAGACACTTTATAAAAACCCAAAAACACCTCTAATAGCTGCTTTTTTTGGAGAGTTTAATTTTATAAACGGCATTATTGTTTATGCACACCAACTAAAGGTAGTTGATGATTCTAATATAAAAGTTAGTGTTAAACAATCTTATTTTAAAGGCCATTATTATTTAGTTGAAAGTAATTTTAAGGGTGAAACCATATTCTTTCAGCATCATTTGGAATTGCATGAAGGCCATACCGTTAATCTCAAAATCGTAAAATAACGCACTAGTCGTCAAACTTTTTTAATAGCGCTGGTAAATAAAAAACATCCGTTATCAAAGCTACAGCAACGGTTACAGCGCATAGCAAGCCAAACTCTCTTACCGATGGTACTGCGCTTGAACTAATAATTAAAAAGCCAGCAACCAAAGCAATTGTTGTTGATAGTAAAGCGCCTCCAGTGTAAGCCATCGCATTATTAATTCGAGACTCTGGGGTTTCCTTTACATTTATATTTTTCCTGTATTTGTAAACTAAATGAATCGTATCATCCATAGCAATACCAAGCATTATTGGTGTAATCATGGCAGTTGTTACGTTTAATGGAATATCGAATAAAACCATAAATAGAGCTAAAACAGCCAGCGGCAGCATATTAGGAATTAATACTAAAACTGTTGTTCTTAAACTTTTTATAAAAAACCATAAACATAAAAAAGCAACAAAAAAAGCTATAAAAAACGATTTGAATTGTGTTTCCAAAATAAAATTATTCAACTGCGCGTAAACGACCCCAAAACCATTAATTTTAAGCTTATAATCTTCAGTAGGAAACTTCTCTTCAAAAGCTTGTTTAACCTCAAACAGTGTTTTTTCTAAACGCACTCTATTCGCTTCTTTTAAACCTATAGTCATTCCTGCTGTTTTAAAATCATCCGAAAACAGCTTAAAAAAACTATTATCTTTAATATCTATAGCCGTTAAAGTACTCTCAACTTTTTCTTTGGAAACCTGGTTTTGAAATAAAACAGGTGTACGTTTTTGTAAAAATGATTTAATATTTACTACCGAAACTGGAGACGCCACTAATGGATTATTTTGAAGTTTTTCCTGAAAATTCTCAAGATATTTAAGTGCCTCTGTATTTAAAATAGTAGCTTCTTTTAAAGTAGAAATACTTAATTGCAACCTTGAACTTGCGGAAATCGCTTGCTCTATAATACGTAAATCTTGTTTTGCTTTTCCTTCAGCCAAAAGATCTAAAGAATTTGTATCTATTTTAATAAAGGACACTGCATATATGCCAGACAGTAAAACTAAAGTGAACACTGCAATTATACTTGTTTTATAACGTGTTGTAAACCCATTTACCCAACGAATAAAAACCTTTTGGCTCATGCTTTCTAAAACTATTAATGGTTTCGTGTTTTTAAAATTTAATGACATAAAACTAAAACCAATAATTGTAATAACATACACCAACAAAAAACTTAAAACCAACCCAACGCAGGTAAAAACACCCATGTTTTTAAATGCAGGGAGTGGCGACAAATACAAAGCAAAATACCCCACAAACGTAGTAAGGGTGGTGTAAAAACAAGGCATTATGCTTTTCTTTATCGCTAAAATTATTAACGTAGTTTTAGTATACGTTTTATTTACTAAACCTTCTTTATGATATATGTTTATAATATGAACCGCATCGCTAACACTATACACCATTAAAATGGTGGGTATAAGCATGGAAATCATATTTAAAGAAAAACCCAAAGCAGTAATAATCCCAAACAATATAGCTAATGGAATGGCTACAGATAAAAGTGAAACCAATAAGTAGCGCCTATTTGGTAATAAAAAAAGTAACATAATAGTTATTACCAAAATGGTTAAAATACCAAAGGATAAACTTTCATTAAAAACCCCAGTACTATACGCTTCATTTAAAACAGGTGGTCCTGTTAGATAATAATTTGAATATTGTTTTTCTATTATTTGCCTTATTTCAATGCCTATTGTTTGTCGCTGTTCCTCAATGGAAGGTGTGGGGTTAAGCTGAATGTAAAAGAATTGATTTTTATAATCCTTAGTTAAAAGCTGGCTAGTTATATTAGGCAATTTTGAAAGAAGACTTTTTAGCCCTTTTTCACTTCTATCAACATTATATAAGTCGTCAAAATTAATTTTATCGTTGGCATAAATGGGGTATTTCGCTTTTGCTAAACTGAAGGATGTTTTAACAAAAGAAAGCGAATCTATAGCGTTATGCAGTTTTAATAAATTGGATTTTTCCAGAGCACCAATAGCATTATTAACAGGAAGCATAAGTATAAAAATCTCATCGGAGCCAAATGCTTCTTGAAAATCGATATACGCCTTGTAATTAGGGTTATCCTCCAAAAACCAAATAGATAATGAATTATCTACTCTAAGTTTTTGTACCGTTTGAAAAACGCAAAAGCCTGTTACAATAAAAAGCGTTATAATTATAGCACTTCTATATTTTAATATTAAGGCTATCGTTTTATCAACCATTATAAACATGTATTTAAGGCATAAGCCCCATAATTTCCGTGGTGTGTTATAGAAATTGTTAAACTTAATGGGTTTAAATTGTAATATACTTTAGGCACACCCCATTTGTTTTTCTTTATCTGCAAACCAGACCTCGACAAATTATAATCTTTAGCAATACTATCCAATAGATAAGATTGAGTATTTTTGGATTGAGAGGAATACGATTTGTTATTAAATCTTAAAGGTTGTGAAATTATATTTGAATCTGTTAAGCGCGCTTCTGAAAGTACAAATTTTGATGTTACATTTGTTTTTACAAAACACTTAAAATCTAGATAAGTAACACTTTTTATTTTTCCGCTTAGGTTACAAACAAAACGTTTTGGATTATAAAAACGACCAGGGTTTAATTGCACATAAAGTTTGTATGCTGCTTCTTTCATGCTCCATAATTTCCAAATTGCTGTAAAACTATCTGGTGAAGTTTTAATATAATGTTGTTCGATATCTGTAAAAAGCTTTTCTAAAAAGCGTGGATGTTTCCAATGCGATGTCTCGCTAGCTTCGTTTAAATCTACAATATCGTTCCCAACCATTAGGCGCTAAGCTTTGTATCTATAATATCCATAGCCGACTTTACGGTTAGTATATTTTCCATGTCTTCATTTTCTAAACGAATATCAAATTCATCTTCAATATCCAGGATAATATCTACTAAATTAGCCGAGTTTATTTTTAAATCTCTTACAAAATCAGTGTCTTCAGATAGGTTTTCAAAGGCTTCTTGATCTTGCACGTAAGGTGTAATAATGATTTTTAACTTGGCTATTAATTGGTTTTTTATCATGGTAGTTTTTTAATTTCAATTAGTTCTTATAACGTTTAAATATAACACAAGAATTTACATCGCCAAAGCCAAAACTAGACTTTGCTATAATATCAAATTCACGATTCACCTTGTTAGCAGGTATTTTACTTGTTCCTATTAATGCTTCAATTTCAGGGTGTAAATCTTCACAATTAATGTTTGGAGCTACAAACTGTTCTTTCAATTGTATAATACTAGCCACACATTCAATAGACCCTGAGGCTGCTAAGCAATGCCCAATAAGGGATTTTGTTGCGTTTATATATGGAAAATTTGCGCCCCGCCTATTAAGTGCTTTTGTCCAATTTTCTATTTCTGTGCTATCCTTAACCGTTGCAGTAAGATGGCCATTAATAACATCAATTTGATTTGCTGTAATACCTGAGTTTTCCATCGCTTTTGTAATACAACGCTGCACCGCATTGGAATTTGGTGCTGTTAACGAGCCGCCCTGGCGTTGCCCACCAGAATTAATTTCGCCACCTAAAACCTCAGCATAAATAGTAGCATTTCGTGCTAAAGCACTGTCTAAAGATTCCAAAACCATAGCACCAGCGCCAGCCCCTGGCACAAAACCACTAGCCGAAGCACTCATGGGTCTTGGACCTTTTTCTGGTATATCATTATGTTTATAAGTCATAACACGCATGGCATCAAACCCCGCCCAAATATAAGGACCATGATTACTGCAACTGCCCACAAGCATGCGTTTTGCTCTTCCCGCCTGAATACGATCGAAACCCATTAAGAGCGCCTCAACACCTGTTGAACAAGCAGCAGAGTTTGTAGTAACTTGGTTTCCCAAACCTAACATACCGCCTAAATAAGCACTTACACCGCTCACCATAGTTTGCAAAACTACGGTACTCCCTAAACGCCTTACCTGCTTCTCGTCCACCTTATAAATGGCTTCCCTAAACTTATCTACACTAGATGTGCCTGTACCAAAAATAAGCCCTGTATCATAATCCAATTCACTTTCAGGATTATTATCAAAACCAGCGTCTTTCCAAGCATCAATACCTGCGATACAGCCGTACAAAATACCCGAACTATTAAAGCCACGAAGCTGTAATTTATTAAAATATTTACCTTTTAATTCGTCTGAAACTTCTGGAATACCTCCAATTTGACACGAAAAATTTAAATCCTTTAATTCTTGATGAAATGTAATTCCTGATTTACCTGTTTTTAAAGCCTTTGTAAAATCGGGAACACCAACACCATTTGGTGCTACAACGCCTATACCTGTTATAACTACTCGCATCTTTTAATTTTTAAAAACCTTATAACTTTTAACTCCTGTAAAACCTTGTATACTTCAATTAACTGTTTTTTATCATGCCTGCAATTTGCCCTCTACATACTAATTCTCCTTTTACATTAAACATTTTAACTTTGCACTTCAATTTATTAAAACGAAAGACTTCCTTTTCTGAAATAACAGTAACCTTTTCATTTGGAAATACTGGTAAATAAAAATCTATTTGATGAGCTGTTAATGCAATTTGAGGCTTTATACTTTTAGCCAATTCATCTTTTAAAAGAAAAACACCCAAACAAACCAGACCAATTTGCGCCATACACTCTGTTAAAATAACCCCTGGTGTTACCGGATTATTTTTAAAATGACCTTTATAAAACGATTCGCTTTCCTTAAACGTATAGTGCCCTGAAACACCTTCATTTGAAATTAACGTTAAAGCATCAACAAATAAAAAAGGATCTTGATAGGGTAATAGTTTTATGATTTGGGTTGATGTCATTTATTTTTAATATTTATCAAGACCTCTCAATTTTAAAAACCTATGAAAACTCTTGTTTTTAAACCTAATTTAAACTTTCTCCGCCATCTACTTTAATAATAGTTCCTGTAATCCAAATGGCTTCATCCTTACTTAATAAATACACAACATTAGCAACATCCTCTGGCTCTGTAAGGCGTTTGTTTGGGTTGCGTTTTAAGGTATGCGCCATAATAGTATCGCTTCCCGGAATCATGCGTAAAGATGCTGTATTTGTAACACCCGCTTGGATACAGTTCGCTTTAATACCATAAGGTGCAAACTCTAAAGCGATATTTCTAGAAATAGCTTCTAATGCAACTTTAGCAGCAGAAACAGCAGCATAATTTTTCCAAGCTTTTGTATTGCCTTCACTAGTAAAGCTTATAATTCTTGCATCGTTAGCAAAAATTCCGGCATCAAATACGGCTTTTGTCCAATCGAACAAACTAATAGCCATAGCATTTAAGGTTAGGTTAAAATCATAGTTTTTAAGTGTTGGCAGTTGAGCATCTAACATCGGTTTTAAATTGCCTTTTGCCACACTATGTACCAAAGTTCTTATTTTTCCTTTAGAGCCAAGTATATTTTTTAATTCTGAAATAATGGCATTACGCTTTTCCTCTTTAAAAGCATCTGCATTAAAAGACTTAAACTGCACACATTCCACCTTAATTTCATCAAATTCTTTATTTACGGCATCCTCTTGTGCTCTAGAATTTCTATGGACAATACAAATATTCATGCCATGCTGTGCTAGTTTTTTTGCTGTAGCCAAACCCAAACCACTACTACCGCCTAAAATTAGCGCCCAGTAACCTTTATTTTCAAAATCTTTACTCATATTTTTTATTTCAGCGAAAGCGAAAACTTTAATTGTTTTAATTAGTGTTTTATAATTTAAAATATTTTGGTGAATCACTAACTATTTACCACTCTAACAATACCCGTTGTGCAGAAAATCCTGGACCAAAACTTAACATAATACCTTTATCACCTTTAGGTAAATTTTTATCCATAAAACGCTCCAAAACGTAAAGTACAGTGGCACTACTCATATTACCGTATAACTTTAAAACATCCTTTGTGTCGTCTATATTTTTACCTAGGCTACCAAATAAATCTTCTACGGTTTGTACAATTTTTTTGCCTCCAGGATGAAAAATAAGATGATCTATATCTTGAATCGTCAATTGGTTTTTCTCTAAAAAAGGGTGAATAATATTAGGAAAATGATCTGCAATAGTTTGTGGCACGGCTTGATCCAAAATCATTTGTAAGCCAGTATTTCTTAGCTTAAAACCCATCATTTTTTCAGCATCGAAAAAGTGGTACATAGCTTCGTCTTTAATTTCAGGACCTTTTTCATTTTCGTAGGACGATAAAATAACACTCGCACAACCATCGCCAAAAATAGCGGCACTCACAGCATTTACCATCGAAAAATCTTCAAGCTGAAATGTGGCTGTTGGCGCTTCTACCGCAACAATTACTGCACGTTTGTTGGGATTTGCTTTAAGGAAATTTTTGGCATAAATAATACCCGAAACCCCAGCAGCACACCCCATTTCTGTTACAGGCAAACGCACAATATCCTGTTTCATCTTTAGGTTGTTAATTAGATAGGCATCCAAAGAAGGAATCATAATACCAGTGCAACTTACTGTAATTATATAATCGATATCTGTGGGTTTTAGGTTGGCCTTTTTTAATACTTTGTTTAAGCTTTTTTCAGCTAATTTTATCGACTCTCTAATATAAATATCGTTTTTTTCCTCGAAAGAGGTATTCACAAAAACTTCTTCGGGCGCCATAATAGAGTAGCGTTTATCTACCGCCGCATTTTCAAAAATTTTAAGCACTTTACGTCTGTAACGTTCCTCTTGACCACTTAGCCAAATTTCCACTAATGGTAAAATATCCTTAGTGTCTCTACTATATTGAGGTAGTTGTTTTGCTACTGCTGTTATTTTTACTGCCATATTTTTGATATTAAAGCTAATTTGAGAATTTATTTTTTAATAATCCATTGATACCGAAACGCCCATTTCCAGGTTATCGTAGCATTAAATTTAAGTGTTTCTGTAATCTCATGTAAATCCTTCCTTTTAAAAGCTCTTAAAATTGAAGTTAATCCATCTTCTTTAATCATTTCGTTTGAAATAAATAAGCCTAAAAAACTGAATAAGCGGTAAGCGATTATATTCCTATGTAAATCGTTAACCACAATACCGATATTTGCTTGCTGGTGCACAATTTTTAATAATTTATTTAATTCGACTGCTTTAAAATGATGTAAAAATAATGTGGCTAACACAACATCGTAGGTCGTGTTTTTAAAACTATATGAAAAAACATCCTCTTTTTTAAAACTAATTTCAGGATAGTTTACAGATATCTCCTTGGCATAATCCACAGCATCTTGGTTAGCATCAATACCTACTAATTGGAATTTATATCCATTTTTTCGTCCAAAATCTGCTACTAACCTTAAGATATCGCCATGGCCGCAGCCTAAATCTACAATGTGATAAACTACTGTTTTTGACTTATTTTTTAGTAATTGTTTTAAACCATTTATTGTAATACTGTTTCCGCCAAGCCATTTATTGATGCTTCCCAATTTATCTAAAGTATCGCGGAGTAGCTCACCTTCCATAGTGAAATCGTCCATGATTTCAGTTTTGGTACTTCTGTATTTTGTATTTATCTTCAAATTGTTTTATATAATTAATAAACTATACCTCCATGGGCTTGCCATGCGTCATTTTAATAATTTTAGGCATTAAAAAAGGAAACCATTTTAAAAGCATTAATAATTTTTGCGCTAAAAACTTTTGTCGGAATAGAAAAGCGATGGTGTGCCCCATTTTTAAACGCCGAGCAAAAGTACTTTTCCATTGTTTTGCGTATTGTGTTTCTAACTGCTTTCGGGATTCTATTTTACCTTGAAGGTAATCCACTATGAGATTTGACGCTAATTGCGCGCTCCTAATAGCCATACTCATACCGTTACCACACAAAGGATGAATCATGCCTGCGGTATCACCACACATAATGATGTGGTTTTCAATAGGCTGTTTAGTTTCAAACGAAATTTGACTAATCGTTAATGGTGCATCAAACTCTGGTTTCGAGTTGGCGTATAATTGTTTAAGTGCCGTATTTTTAAACACCACAGCCTTTTGAAAAGCGGCAATATCTTTATACGCTTTAAAGGCTTTGAAATCTGTAATATAACATAAATTTATGCTGTCGTTTTCTACTTTTGAAACACCACAATAGCCGCCATGAAAGTTATGCAGTGCAACTTTATCTTTAGGAAATACTCCTTTAACATGAAGTTTTACAGCCAAATAAGGCGATTGCTTTTTTATAAATTTACGTTGGAATTTAACATCTAAATTAGATCGTTTTCCAAAAGCACCAATAACTATTTTTGCTTTTAAAGCGTGTTTGGTTTTTGTTTGAATTTGAAATTCATCGTTTACAAAATCTACATGAACTACAGTATCTTGCAATGTTGTTACGCCATTTTTAAGCGCTAAATTAAAGAGCTGATAATCCATCTCGTAACGGCTTAAACCAAAACCACCAAGCGGCAAATTTGCTTTTATTTTTTTATTGTTATGAGTAGTTAACTCAAAACTATTAATGGCTGTTGCACCGTAATTGAAAGGAGAAAAACCTAAATAATTTAAATACGGCAATACTTCGTTAGAGATATACTCTCCACATACTTTATGTTTTGGATAGCTGTTTTTCTCAATAAGTAAAACCGACAACTTTGCTTGTGCTAGATGTATTGCACTTGTTAAACCTGCTAAACCACCACCAATTATTATAATATCGAAAGATTGCTGCGTCATTTATAATGTATGGTAATACACAATAGCTGTATTTACTGTTTTACTTAGTATAAAACCGCCTCCACCAACATTAAAATCGCGTCGATTAATTTCAAAAAATGATGTGATCTTATAGCTGTTATCTACTTTATTTATTTGTATTGGTATTGAAATTGTTTTAGTTTTTCCCTTAATGGTAAGGTTTACTTTTACTTTATAAGTATTATCTTCTTGTTTTGTAATGTCGGTACTTTTTAAGCTGATAAAGGGATGTGCTTTTACATAAAAATAATCTTCATCCAAAAGGTGCTCGTCTCTTATATCGATTCCTGTTTTAATTGATGCCGTTGTTATTGAAGCTGATAGATTGACAAGTTCGTTATTTTTGAACTGTGGTGTTATGGAGAAGACTTCGAAATGCCCATTCACATTAACACCTAAATTACGTATTGTGAAATTTATGTTCGATTCCTTTTGCGAAAAGCCTAATAATGTACAACACAGAAAACACAAGGTTATTAAGTGATATTTCATAGTGTATCGTTTTTTTACGTCAATTTAAAACACTAATATGCGAAAAGGAAGACATTTAACGTTTTTCTATAAAATTTTGTTGATTTTAAAGTCTTGTTTATTGAAAGTTATTGTTTCATTTTCCGATTTTGACATCAATAACTTACCAATAGGCGTGGAGGCTGAAATGGCGTAAAAATAGGTGTTACCAACCTTTAATTTACCAGCGCTAATAGCTATAAAATAGTTGGTCTTTGATGTGTAAACCACACTACCTAGACATACTTTTTTAGAGACTGCCTCTGTATTTACTTTATAAAGTATTTCTTTAGTTTTTTGAATTTCTGATAATTGATTTCCTGCCTTTTCACGCTCTAACTGTAACATAGCGCGCCCTGTTTCGTGTTTATCTCCTGCACTACTTTTTGTTTCTGAAAGTAGGGATTCTTGAATTTCTTTTATGGTACTTTCAATTATTTCAAGACGATTGTTTATCGCGGTTTGGCAAGCCTCGTAAAGTTTTTGTTTAATATTCATTTTATAAAATATACGCGTATTTTAGTTTTACAATAATACAATACATTAATTATTACACTTCTATGTTTAAACAATTATAATGAAACATTCTTTTCATTTATTCTTATTGTAATATAACAAAACACTATTAACTGGCTAAATTTGATTTGTAGTTTAGTTTAATTCATCTTTTAAATTACAGGAAGTAAATTTTATTAGGTTTACTTATATTGAACAAAAAAGTAAACGAAATTTTACGTTGTATGGCCTTTAGATTAAAAAGTAAAACACGTATCTGATTAAAATATTTTAGATTAGCAATCCTATTTTAAAAACATACCTCCTTAAGTAGTAAAATAACATGGCAAAAAACGACCCTTACGCAGCATTACGCATTAAAGAATTTAATTTTTTTTTATTATTACGCTTATTTTTGGTTTTTGGTTGGTCCATGCAATTTATTGTTATTGAGTGGCAGGTTTATAGCATTACAAAAGATCCTTGGAGCCTAGCATTAATTGGAGCTTGTGAGTTTATTCCAGCGTTCTTTATGGCACCGTTTGCAGGGCATATTGTAGATCAAAAAGAAAAAAGAAACCTTTTTGCGCTTTGTATAGGTGCATTTTCTCTAATTAGTTTGGCTTTATTTATATTAACTACAAAAACAGTAGTTACTAGTTTGTCTACTCAATTTATTTTATATGCTATTTATGCGTTGGTTTTTTTTGGAGGTTTCTTGCGATCTTTTTTTGGTCCTATTATTTTTTCTTTAATAGCTTTAATTGTTCCCAAAAAAAGTTATGCAAATGCGGCAACTTGGAGCACAAGCACCTGGAAAACAGCTGCAGTTTTAGGATCGCTTTTTGGTGGTTTTTTTATAAGTTGGATTGGCGTAGCCAATACCTTATGTATCGTTTTTATATTGGTTTTAATATCATTTTTACTAACATTTTTAATAAAAAAGAAGCCTGTTTTAAACACTAAAATTGGCGAATCGGTAAAAGAAAGCTTAAAAGCAGGAATAACGTTTGTATTTGAAAATAAAGCGATATTAGGTGCTTTAACTTTAGATATGGTTGCGGTTTTATTTGGAGGAACTGTTGCTATTTTAGTAATTTTTGCGCAAGATGTTTTGGCAGTAGGAAGCCAAGGCTTGGGTATATTAAATGCCTCTATCTCATTAGGGAGTATTATTACTATGTTTGTTACTACATACATTCCAATAAGTAAAAATACGGGCAAAAAACTTCTTATATCAATATTTATATTTGGATTAAGTATGATCGGTTTTGGCTTGTCATCCATATTTTGGGTAAGTGTGCTTATGCTATTTATAAGTGGTGCCGCCGATGGTATTTCTATGATTATACGCCAAACTATACTACAACTAAAAACTCCCGATGATATGCGCGGTCGTGTATCGTCTGTTAACTCTATGTTTGTAGGATCTTCTAACGAGTTGGGCGCCGTTGAAAGTGGTGTTGCAGCAAAACTATTAGGCCCTGTAACAGCTGTGGTTTTTGGAGGCTGCATGACGTTAATTACGGTTCTTGTTATTGGTACTAAAAATACAGTACTGCGGGAACTAGACTTAACAACCGATATGGAAGCTAATGAGAATGCATAACACTAACATTTAAACGTATTGTTAATTTGAAATAATTAGTCTAAAAAATCTAAAATTATTTTGCTTATTTCCTGTGGTTTTTCCTCTTGTATAAAATGTTTAGCATCTAGTAAATGTATGTTATTTGGTAAGATTTTTAAATGCTTAATAACGGCCTCTTTTTGTGGTTCCCATTTTAAAAAAGTATCGGTTTTACCCCAAATTACTGCAACAGGAATATCAATTTTAGATAGGGTACTTTTATAGTTAGTTAGGTTGTTACAAGTTTGCGAAAAGAAATAATACATACCTTTAGTTTTTCCTGCCTTAAGCGGCTCTTTATACCCCTCAACATCTACTTTGTTTAATGTATTTTTAGTTAAACCTGTTTTAAATAATCCCTTTAACATTAAGTTTGTGGTAATACCATTACTGTAACTCCACATGGCTGCACGTGCAAAAAAACCTTTTTTTAACTTTACGGGAGGCGCAAAACCGGAATCGTAAATAATACTATTTAATATCACTAAATGGTTAATCCGGTTTGGTGCTATTTTAAATAACTCCCAAGTCCACAGCCCACCAGCATCATGCATAACATGGGTCCAAGATTTTATCTTTAAATGGTTTAATAACGCTAATAAACGTTTAGCATGCTCAACTTCAGAATACACCTGGTAACCTTTTGGCGATGCGCTGGTGCCAAAACCTAACATATCAGGAACAATAATACGGTGGTTATTTGCTAATTTATCAATCATGTCTCTATATAACCAACCCGATGTTGGCACACCGTGAAGTAGTACAATAACATCACCTTTACCTTTGTCTATATAACGCATTGCACCATCGTGTGATGTAAACACTTCTTGTTGCCCTTTAAATTGTTTATATGTAATTTGGTTGGGATCTATATTCATAGATTTATAAGGTTTACAGGAAATAGTAAGTAGGATTACAAATAACCATAAGCTACTAGTTTTCATAAATATAGTTTTAAAAATTGTTTTAATTTCCAGATTAAATCCGTTTAATATTTGGCTTATTAAGGTAATTAATAGATTCCGGTATAGCCAAGTAAGGAAAAACTATATGGCCTTATACAACTATATACCAGCACTTAAGCAACTAATATAACAAAAAAAACTAGCTAATGGGGCATTCAATGGAGTTTTCGAATTAGTGATCAAACGTAATTCACTGTGACCCGTTTTTTGTTATGAGCAATTTGTTCGTTTTTAAGTGCACGAGAGCTAGTGGAAACAAGCTAAAGCTCATATACAAGTTTTGGAAAATATTTGCTTAATAACCCTTCTTAACTCTTAATGTATTGTTTTGGAAGATAACGTTTTATTTATGTTAAGGCGTTCTATATATCGTTGATCTATATGGTTTGTTGCGTGGTTTAGCTTCCTAAGTTAGCAAAAAAATCACAGATAGAAATTCTGGAAAGACTTTGGTAAGTAGGCAACAACTAGCAATTAATTATACCTGGTGTTGTCTAATCTTGTATCATTGCCAACCATAATTGGACAATTTCTATTTATTTCACTTGCCGCTTTCATCATTGCTTTGTCGAAAGACTGAGTATTATTGAATAACATTTACACTCCAAAGAAGGAAATTCCGAATACCATAATTCCAACTATTATGGGAATAAATTTGTTCTTTCCTTTTTTAGTTTTCATTGACTTTTGTGATTCCGTATTTTTCACATTTTCTATATGTAATACTGTCTATTTTGTTCTTTCAGTTTTAGATTGGTTTGCATTAATGGCAACACACTTCTTCTGCTTTATGCTTTCCATTTTTTGTTAATTCTAAATAAAAACTACTTTATTTTTATTTATATTCCTTTAGCTCCAAGGTTTCACCATTATAAACGGCATATGTGAAGTACTGTATCCAATCGCCTAAATTAACGTATTTTGAGTTTTCGTTAAGGGTTATATCTAGGGGTAAGTGCCTGTGGCCAAACACGAAAAAATCGTGATGTTTAGTTTCTAGTTTACGTTTACAGTATAGAGCAAGCCACTCATTTTCTTCGCCTAAGAAAGTAGCATCGTCATCACTAGAAATTAATTTATTTTTTATGGAAAAGTATTGGGCAATACGCATACCTATGTCTGGATGCCCCCATTTAAAAACGAATTTAAAAATAGAACTTGTAAGCACCCTTTTTAAACGTTTATAACTTTTATCTCCAGGACCTAAACCATCGCCATGACCTACAAAAAACACTTTATTATTAAAGGTAAATTCTTGGGGTTTGTGGTATACAGGAATGTTAAGTTCTTCTTGAAAGTAGCCGTTCATCCAAAGGTCGTGGTTGCCTACAAAGTAGTGAATAGGAATACCAGAATCACTTATCTCGGCAAGTTTGCCTAGTGTTCTGGTAAAACCCCTTGGTACTACGGTTTTGTACTCGAACCAAAAATCGAATAAATCGCCTAAAAGGAAAATGGCTGCAGCATCGTGTTTAATCTCATCCAGCCAGGCTACAAATTTTTTTTCGCGAGGAAAAGAGGCTTCTTTTGTTGGTGCACCTAAATGATTATCGGAAGCAAAATATATTTTTTTTCCCTTTGGAATTTGCATGCGTAAATATGGTATTTTAAATGTATTTAAACTTTTTTTGAATTTACTAAAAGATACGTTTGTTATGCGTACTTATTCCTTTTTTTTATGTTTATAACAATGCTTTTTAATTAAAAAACAAACCTATTTTGCTCCTTTAAAACTTGACGGGGCAAGATTTTTGTTAATGTTTTTAAAATTAAGCAAAAAGGCCGTTGCGTTAGGGATTGAGGTATTGTTGAAGCTCTTTTTGTGTTGTTGCGCTTATGCAACACAAAAAAGCGACTACCGAAAGCCCGACCCTTGGGTAACGCCCTAAATATTATCGCTGGCAAACCACTGTGCAAACGAACTATCGGTTTCTTGAAGTTTTAAGGAATGTAACTTAATGTGTTTGGGTAGTCGTTTACTTATTTTTGTTTGGAAGTCTAGAACCATCATTTCGCTAGTGGGTTGATAATCTACTAACAACACATTGTGGCCGCGAATTTGTAACTCGTTTGCTAACTCTACATGTGGTGTGTTTTTATTAAAAACAGTGGCATGATCGAAGACGTCTACAATTTCTTCTTTTACAATTTTTTTAAGATCACTAAAATCGATAACCATTCCAAATTTTACATTTGTATGGTCTGTAATAGGGGTGCCAATTACCGTTACCGAAAGTTTATAGCTGTGACCATGCACATTTTTACATTTACCGTCGTAACCATAGAGTGCGTGGCCGGTCTCGAAGGAGAATTGTTTGGTAATACGAATGTTGTTTCCCATTATTTTAGTTTTCTTCTATTTATAAAGTAGATGACTATTAATACTAATCCTAGAATTAGAAATAATCCGTTTCCGCTTAAGAATGACATGATATCCATAATATATTTTTTAATCTATCTTTAAAGCTCAAAGTTAGGTTTTTTGTGTTAGAGGTAAAAATAGTTGTCTAAATTTTATAATTAAGGGGATGCCCCGTGCTATAATCCAAAATGTAATAGCAATGAAAATACCTTGAAGTTTATAATTTTGGCTATCCAACAAAAATAAAATAGGAATGAAAACGATAAATGTGGAAAATAGAAGTACGTTTCTTAAGTATCCCATTTTACCTAAACCTTTAAAAATACCATCGAAAATAAAAGCTAGTGTGCATAATGGTTGCATAAGCAAGACTATGTAAAACACGTTATAAAAGGTTTTTAGTACCTCGGGTTCTTTGGTGAAAATACGCCCTATGGAATAATAGAATAATGCACCCAGAATACCCAGGATGATGCCAACTATAAGCGCGTATTTTATAAGTTTGTTGCTTAATGCAACTAGCGATTTATAATTTTTAGCACCAAATAACTTACCAGATAATATATTACCTGCACTGGAATAACCATCTACAATAAAAGCACCTAAAAACCATAAATTTATGGCAATAGTGTATGCTGCAATATATGCAGGACCATAACTTGTAGCAAAAGAGCTAGCGTAATATAACGTTATATTTAAAGCAATGGTGCGTATAAATAGATTAAGAATCATGACCATAAATCGCTTTATTTCTGGATTTAAGGGTAAACTTGGTATTAATGGTATAATCGTTTTTTTAAGAAGAAAATAGGCGGAAAACGCGGCCATAATTAATTGTGCAACTACACTAGCATAAGCGGCACCTTTAATATGCATGGGCGCAATATATCCAGATATGCCGTAAACTAAAACAACATCTAGAATAATATTTACTACCGCTCCAATTATTGCAATTACCATGGGGTAATATGTGTTTTGCAAACCCCGAAAGGCACCAAAAACACCTATAGTGAATAGGGTAAATGGAAAACCCAATACACGAATTTTATAATATACTACACTATACTCTAAAACTAAACCAGATGCATTATAGAGTTTAAAAATTTGCTTGGCAAAAGGGTAGGTGCTACAAATTATAACAATGCTAAGTGCTGAAATTAAAAAAATAGCTTGTGCGGGTAGGTTTTTAATAGCATTTAGTTTGTTGGCGCCAACGTACTGCGATAATATGGATGATATGGCGCTTCTGGTTTGCCCTAAAACCCAAATAAGCATTGATATAAATGTGGTTACTATACCAACTGCTGCTAAGGATACCGTGGCATTGTTATGCATATTACCAACAATAGCAGCATCGGTTAACGATAAAATTGGTTCGGCCACACCAGATATTAGTGCAGGTATAGCTAGTTTATTTATATGTTTTAAGCTTATATCCATAATTATAATAGCAATTCGTAGCAATTAAACGGATGTTCGCTTTGTTTTGGAAAATAAATATTGCCTAGCTTTTTATAACCGCGTAGTTTGTAAAATTTCTGATTTCTTTTGTTTTGTGAAAAGGTGTCCAACCTAACAGACAAATAATTGTTTTGTTTAGCGTAATCTTCAGCAAACTCCATAAGTTTTTGGGCATAGCCTTTACCTTGTTGGCTTGGGTGTACTGCTAACCTATGGATGTATATATTTTTAGTATTTGGTGTTAGCCAGGCAATAGGCTTGTACTCGGTATCCATAAGTGTTGATATAGTTATACACCCAAAAATTTTATTTTCAATTTCGAAAACATACAACTCTTCGCGCATCATGTCGTTATTAAAAGCTGTTTTATTGGGATAAAATGTATTCCATTGAAAAATGTTTTCTGCAACCATTTTAACCGCGCAAGCTTTTGTAATTTCAAGAATATTAGCAATATCGTTATTTGTTGCTTTACGTATCATTTAATTAATTACTTTTGTTTTACATTTAGTGTAAATTTAGACTTTATGTTTTAAGCTTAGATTATTCTTTTTAGAGTATTGGAGATATGTATTAATCTCATCTAAATAATAAAACGGGGCATTAGCTCATTTGGCTAGAGCGCTACGCTGGCAGTGTAGAGGCGATCGGTTCGAATCCGATATGCTCCACTTTACTAAAAAGGTTTATCATAATACGTTGTAGCATCTGTGATAAGCCTTTTTAGTTTTTCAACTTCACTTTCCGCACGGTTTGAATCCCAATTAAAATACGCTATACAATCTTTTAAAACAACATCTAAATTGGTGTTAACACTTTCAATATCAAAATATAATCGGCCAGTACGCCTAACAAAAAAATCGGTAAGACTATTCACCATTTCATGCTGTACACCGAACCAAAGCTCTGCTTTAATTAATGCATCTTGATGATTAGCACTATTAAAAGTTTTCATTTTATCCAATATAATGTCTGCTTGTTTTCCGTAATTTAAACACAGGTACAAAGCATGATTACATGCATTTTTTACGCCCAAATTAGATAGTTTTTTTTCAACTTTTTTTTGGTAAGCTGTTACATCTTCATTAGAATGTAATGTTGGGCTTACTAATTTAATAACCTCGGTGTAAGAAGGTTTTAGTTTTTGCTTTAGTTTGACAGACATATTTTTTTCGACAGCAGCTAATGCACGATGAGCCATTTTCCGGTAGCCTGTTAGTTTACCGCCCGCAATAGAAATTAGCCCACTTTTGGAAACAAAAATTTCGTCTTTTCTAGATAATTCCGAAGGATCTTTTTTTGCTTCGTGAATAAGTGGCCGTAAACCTGCCCAATTCGATTCAATATCTATTATGTGTAATTGTATGCTAGGGAAATTATTATTTATTGCGTCTAGTAAATAATTAGCATCTTTTTTTGTTGCTACAATACGATCATAATTTCCAGAATAGTTGGTGTCTGTTGTGCCTACGTAAGTTTTGTTACCTCTGGGTATGGCGAATATCATTCGGCCATCTGGTGCATCAAAATAAACGGATTGTTTAATAGGTAGTTTATGTGCAGAAAATACAAGATGCACACCTTTGGTAAGGTGTAAATATTTGTTATTTATAGAAGTATCTTTTTTACGTAAAGTATCTACCCAAGGGCCAACTGCAGAAATATAATGCTGTGCTTGTACTTTTAATGTTTTTTGTGAATTAGCATCTAAACCATTTAAACTTTCAATTTTAGAACTTGTATTATAATTAAAGGATGTTATTTCGCAGTAATTAATAATGGTGGCACCAAAAGAGGCTGCTTTTTTTAAAATTTCTATTGTTAATCTGGCGTCGTCTGTTTTGTATTCCGCATAAAACCCACCACCAACTACTTTTTTTGGATTTAATAAAGGTTCTTTTTTTAGTGTTTCCTTTTTGTTTAACATTTGGCGTTTGTCTGTACCCCTTACACCTGCTAAAAAGTCGTAAACTTTTAGGCCTATAGCCGTCATAAATTTTCCGTAATTACCTCCTTTTATTAAGGGTAATAACATTTTTTCTGGTGTAACTAAGTGTGGCGCTAATTGGTGTAGAATGGCACGTTCTGAACCCGACTCCCGAACTAAATTAATTTCAAATTGTTTGAGATACCTTAAACCACCATGTATAAGCTTGGTTGATTTATTACTTGTGCCAGAGGCAAAATCGTTTTTTTCAATAAGGCAAACGTTTAAACCACGAGACGCGGCATCCAAGGCTATGCCTGCTCCTGTTATACCGCCACCAATTACAGCCAGATCGAATTTAGTTGTAATAATATGGTTTATCTGTTTATCTCTATTTAAAACTGAAAAATTTTCCATAAATTTTAAGGATAAAGCGCTATTCTATTGATTTAAAAATTTAATTATATTATTAATAACTTCATTTAAATGTTTGGGTAAAGTTTCGCTTTGCCACGGGTGAGATGCTCCAAAAACATGGTTTGCATCTGCAATACTTTCAAATGTGCTATTTGCGTTCCAAGCATGCAGTTGTACGGCTTCTTCAATTAAAACGCTGGTATCTGCTGTACCATGAAGTATTAAATATGGAATTTTAAGGTTTTTAACAGCGCGCTTTATTGTTAGTCTTTCTTTATGTTCTATAAAATTTTCGTAAAATTGATAATAATGAGGCATTTGCTGTTTTGTTCGTCCGTTTAAAACATATTTTACACCATTTTGTTTCCATAACTCTAATTCGCCAGTGTTTCCTATTCTTTTCCCAAAATCGCAAACGCCAGCAAGACTTATTACTTTTTTAATACGTGGCTCTTCTTCTGCCTTAATGGTTACAATACCGCATGCTCTGCTATGACCTACGAGGTTAATAGCTTTTAAATTTATATTACTGCTAAAGTTTTGGTTAGTGGCCATCCAATCGATTACACTTTGTAAATCGTCTAACTCTATGGTGTAGTTATTGTTTCCAAAAGCTTCTAAATCTGGAAAATCTATAGGTTGCTTTGCGGTGCCTCCGTTATGTGAAAAGTTAAATTTTATAAAGAAAAACCCAGCTTCGGCGAAAGCCTGTGCCATAAGATCCCAGGCTCCCCAATCTTTAAAACCTTTATAGCCGTGGCAAAATATTATAACAGGTTTGTGTAGGTTATCTGCCTTATAAAAAACATCTGCAAGTATAGGTTTATTATGCTTTCCTGGTAGTATTATGTTCTTCTGAATCGTCATGCTTGAACCTCTTTTTCGGTAAAATTGATGTCTTTATTACAAATTTCAATAATTAAATATTTTAACTCTTTCTCGAAAGCATCCAATGTATCTTGAGTGATTAGTGTGCTTTTAATTTTACTCCTCGAGTCTTCCTTTTTAGTAAATTTTAAAAACCCAGATCCTAAATTTTTAAATGATATAATCCCGGCCTCAATAGGTAATTTAATGTTTTTGGAATGTTGCATCATGTATGCATAACTCAATACTTGAAAACTTTTGCTATACTTTTTATAATCTGTGGTAATGGATTCCCAATTAGTGATTTCAACTTGATTTTTTAATACGCTACCTGTTTTATAATCAATTATTCTAAGGGTGCCATTACACTCATCAACACGATCTACTTTGCCTCTTAACCTTACAGGGTGGTTTAATTCTGGAATGTTAATGGCTATATCATTATCTGCCTCTATGGCTACGATTTTAATTTCGTCGCCAGCCTTAAGGGCTTTAATTTCTAAATTTAAAAAGTTTAAAACATAACGTTTTGCTATTTCAAAAATGATAAGATTTTTTCCCTTGGTTATATCGCCTTCTTTATATTCGTTTTTAAAATGATAGGTTACAGTTTGCTCTATTTTCGATTTTAATTTTTCAATAGTTTCAACGCTTAAGAATGTATTTAAAAGCGGTTTATAAAAATCTTCTAGGGTATTATGAACAACAGTACCCAAAGTGTTGGCAGCAACGGTTTCTTCCACATCATCGTGGGATTTTATTTTTAAAATTTTCTGATAGTAAAAATCAATAGGATTTCTTATATAATTTGTAAGTGATGAGGGCGAAAAACCTTGACTTGCTGTTTTAATAATTTGTTGTTGAACGCCACTTGTTTTTATTATTGTATTTAATTCCCTTTGAATAGTAGGGACTTGAGGTGCAATAATTTGATTTTTGATATTGTGAATACCTTCCAAATTTAATTGTGTAAGGAATCTACTTTTTTCACCACCGATTAAAACATCGGCTTCTGTATTATAAATAATATAAACGTTTTTAGCGCGCTGTAAAAGTTTGTAAAAATGGTATGTGTAAACTGCGTCTTTTTCCTTATAGGTCGGTAAATTGTTTTCTAATTTTACATCAAAAGGAATGAAAGAATTATTACTTTTTCCTGCAGGTAATATACCCTCGTTTACCGATGCTATAATAACAGTTTCAAAATCTAGCACGCGAGATTCCAACATTCCCATAAGTTGCAAACCTTGTAATGGTTCGCCTTGAAAATCTAAAGTTTCGCTATTTAAAAGCTCTTTATATATACTGTATAGCGTTGCTATGTCGTTTATGTGCTCGTGCTCTGTATTTAGTCTTATAAGCTCGTTAAATAGCTTATGAAATCGAAATAGATATTCTAAAGATAATAAATTGGCATTTTTATTTTCATCTAATGATGATTTAATGGTTATTATTAATTTTGAGCAATTTTCTAAGGCTAATACTAGCGAATTTTGCCAGTTAGAAAATAATAAGTTAATAATAAAATCGGCTTTTATAGCTATTTTAATTAAGCGCTCTTTACTTAGGTATACTAAATTATTTTTATCAATAGTTTCGATAATTAAAGCTGCGTAGTCTATATTATCTATTTGCAATAAAGGTCTTATAAACTGGTGTGAAATAATAGCAATAACATCTTGATGATAAAAAGCAGACGATTTAATTTTATGTAATTGAAAAAGTGCATCAAATAACGATGCTAGGGGTATAGATTTTAACGGAAACCCCATGGTAACATTTAAAGATGGAATTGTAGAGGGTAGCGCATTAAGCACTGGAAGCAACAAGTTTTCGTCGCCTAAAACAATTGCAGTATTGTTAAGTGTGCTATTTTTTTTTTGTAAAGTTTTTAAAAGCGAACCTATGTACTTGGCTTGACCTACATTTTTAGGTATACCAGTAGTTGTTATATTTTTTTGTTTATCATAATTTTCGCCTATCCAGTTAAAAGGATTTGTTTTAAAATACTTCCAATTTTTAAGGTGTTGCCTTGTAAACAACGAAGCATCGTGTTTTGGATTATTCATAAAAACAGCATCAATATCCCAATATATTTTAGCTAAATTATGTTCTAACAATTCTTGAATAATAGTTTCCTCTGCGGTATTTAATGCATTAAAACCTAGAAATATGAATCGTTTATTTGAGTTATTCTCTATGTAAGCCTTTAAGTGGTTTGCAGCCTCTCTATATACCAAACCTTGGTATCCAACTTTTTTATTTAACAAATGTTTAGTTAAATATTGATAGTAGGTATAAAGCTTGTTCCAAAAGGCTAAATATTTTTTTACAAAATCGGTTTTATTATCAATTAAGGACCAATGATTTAAATCTTGGATGGCACTTAAATAATTAAATATTTTTTCTTGAGGTATTAAATAACGGTCTATTTCGTTAAAGTCTTGTAGTAGTATTTGCGCCCATTTTGAAAAAGACTCAAAAATATCTAGATTTTCCTTTTTTGTGAGTTGGGTGTAACAGCTGTAAAACTCAAAAAGTAATTCTATATTAGAAATGGGTTTAATTTGAGATAACTCTTCAACAAATTCTTCAATACTTAAAATTTCTGGCGCAAACATAGTCTCATTAAGCACTATGCACAATTGGTTTTTTAAAAAGAGTCCTGCTCTTTTACTAGGTAAAACAAAAGTAACGTTGGAAAGGTCTTCTCCGTTTTTTTGTAAATCGTTTAATACATCGTAAATAAAAGTTGTCATGCTCTAAAAATAAAAAACGCTTCGGATATCCGAAGCGTTTTTTGTAAACTTATTTGTTAAAACTTTAGTGCTGCTTAGTATTACTTCACTAAATTAATTTCAACACGTCTATTATTAGTTCTACCAGCTTTAGTTTTGTTAGAATCGATAGGTCTAGACTCTCCGTAACCAAGTGCAGATAATCTAAAAGCATCAATACCATTTTTAACTAAGTATTCTTTTACAGAATTAGCTCTAGAATCAGAAAGTCTTTGGTTTAATTTATCACTACCTACGCTATCTGTATGACCTTCTACAGTAAACTTAGCAGAAGAGTATTCTTTTAATATTGCAATAATATCAGCTAATACAGAAGCAGATTGTGCTTTAATACTCGCTTTTCCTGTATCAAACAATATAGTTTTAGCGTACTCATTAAGTGTTTTTTGTATTTCTTCAGTTACTTCAGGACAACCGTTATTTGCAACAGTACCTTTAACATCTGGACACTTATCATCCTTATCTAATACACCATCGTTATCTTTATCTGCGTAAGGGCAACCTTTATTAGCAGCAGGACCTTTAACTTCTGGACATTTATCATCAGCATCAGTTACACCATCGCCATCTGTATCAGGACAACCATTTAAAGCTTTTAAACCAGCAACTGTAGGACAGTTATCTTTATTATCTACAATACCATCACCATCAGCATCTGGGCACCCATTAAGCTCGGCTAAACCAGCCTCGTTAGGACACTCATCTTTACTATCTTCAATACCATCACCATCTGTATCAGGACAACCGTTAAATTCCTCTAAACCTGCAACATCTGGGCAAGCGTCATCTTTATCATATATGCCGTCACCATCTGTATCTGTTCCTCCAAATTTGATAGAGATACCAGCAGAATGTTGAAAGTGTGTATCTAAATAATCCTCAAAAGCATGTTTGTAAGATGTTTGTAATGTGAAACCAATGTTTTCAGAAAACCAAAGATTTACACCTAAAGAACCGTTAACTGTTCCTGCACCAATACCATCTAACCATGTGTAACCACCACCAAGTCCTACAAAAGGATCGATAGTTGTTTCTTTTAAGAAATTATATTTAACAATACCATCTATACCGTAGTAAGAGAAATCGTTTACGCTATTTACAACATCACCTGTAGGTCTTGCATCGCCATAATTATCAACTTTATTTAACGATCCAATTACCCCAAAAGAGAAACCATCAGCTAAATATTTAGATACAGAAATAGTAGAAAGTGATGGCAAAATGTTCCAATGATCTTCTACATTACCAAATTCGGATCCAAAAGATTCACTAGCGAAACCACCTCTTGAAAGCGCTCCCTGTCCTGTAGGGTAGAAATCTACTGCGTTTACACCAATAGAAATTTGCCATGGGTTGTTTTCGTCTTGCGCATTAGCGTTGCTATAACCAAGTACAAGCAACATAGCGAGCATTAATCTGCTAAGATTTTTCATATTCAAAAGTTTAATTTTTAAGTGTTAATGAAAAGCAAAAGTAACTTGATAAATGTTATTAACAAAGATAAAAAGACAAAAAAAAGAGATTAAGTAAGAACTTTCTTAATGCAGAGTAGCCATACACCAGTTAAAAAAACCTAAACAACTTAAATTAAACTAGTTAATTTATTAATTAGTCGTTGTTGTTGTAAGAAATTAAAACTACTAATTGATTTTACTTTCATCATATTATTACTCTTAACAGCCCTTTTTACTATTAGACTCTCCGATTCTTCTTCTGTCGAAACCTAGAACTATTATCTGTTAATTATATAAAAGTGTTCTTTATTTTAATAAATTATTATAAGAAAAGTATTAACTATTCACATGATAAACAAAAAATGAGTCCAGAATAAAAAAACTAAATAACTTTTACATCAACGCTTTTATTAATATAAACCAAAACTTTTTTAGTAACCCTTATGCTCATATCCATTAAAACATCTTCATATGTGTAAAGTTGCTGCCAATGTTTATTATCTTCAAACCCTGTTTTATAATCTATAATTACCGCTTCATTATTTTTATCTACAACGACTTTATCTGGCCGTAAAATAAGCCCTTCTTTTGAAATTATATCGCGCTCGTTATACGCTGTATAATCTAAATTATAATAGCCTTCAAGTTCTGGGTGGGTAACTATACTATTAATAGTTTCTTTTAAGTGTAATATTTGCTTTTTATTAATAGTTGCAGATTCCAAAAGCGTATTAATCGCAAAATCAATATCATCTTTAGTATTAATTTGTGCCATGATATTATGTATTAAATTTCCTTTTTCAATGGCCTCTTGTTGTTTAGTATCCCATAATAATCCAGATTTTGTTACCACTTTTATATTATGATCTTCTTTAGCGGTTGAAATAAATTCAGTTTGAAGTTCCGTAGTCTTTTCCTGTGTATTAACTTCCTTATTTAAACTAGCGTTAAAAGCTTTTTGGTTACCAAAAGTATAAACATCCTGACCGTCGTTCCATAACCCTAGTTGTTGTAGATAATTAATAAATAAGCCTGAGTATTTATTTTCACTTACAACACCTTTTGCGCTAATATCCTTTGAGGAGATAATATAAATTTGCTCTACAGGGCGTGTTAATACGACATAAAGTAAATTGATATTATCTAGTTCTTGCTCAGATTTATGCTTATTGAATATGCGTAAACCCTCATCTCCAAAATTTTCAAAATCTTTATTAAAGCTAAGCAGTGTGTGCGAAAAACCATTATATTTTTGTTTATCTAAACTAAACCATTCTTTAGCATCTAACTCTTTATAAATATCTAAATCGGCGTAGGGAAAAATAACAACAGGAAATTCTAACCCCTTTGATTTATGAATGGTCATTATTTGAATAGCATCTTGCCCTTGAGGCGAAATTATGCTTAAACTCTCTTTTTTCTTCTCAAAATAATTTAAAAACTCTGTGATATCAGATCCTTTTTTCTGCGTAAAATCTAGAACAATATCCAAATAAAACTGAATATAAGCATTGGAAATTTTAACTAAACTAAAGGCTCTAATAATGGTTTCTGCTAAGTCATAAAGAGGTAATTGTAATAATGTTGGGCTATTAATAATTATGTTATACTCTTCCAGACTTTTAAATAACAACTCGTTAGAAAGTAAAATTCTATTTACAAAAAAATCATGTTTATCTTCTATCCCCAAACGCAAGGCTAAATAATTTAAAACCTTAATTTTAATTTCACTGTTTTGCGGCTGTACAAGGAGCTTCAATAAATCATTTACAAACACAACATCTGGAGCGTTATTAATAAGTAAAGTATCCGATGAAATTATAGGTATTTTATTTTGGCTTAAATAATCTGCAATAACAACACCATCTTTTTTCTTTCGTACTAAAATACAAATATCTGCCAGGTTAAAACCATTATCTAAACTCGTATTAATGGTTTTTAAAATGGTTTCGGTAAAAATTTCATCTTTATTTTCAGGCCCATCGCTTTCCAGAAAAGTAAGAGAAACATAACCATCATCCTTTTTTGTTACATTTTGATGTGCGTTTGCGTACAAGGACTTATAATCGGTGTTTGTAAAAATTCGATCTGCTAAAAAGGTGAAAAAGCCATTATTAAAAGTTACTATTTGATTAAAGCTTCTATAGTTCTCTTCAAGATTCCTAACATCCTGCTTCACGTAAAACGGAATGCTTTTTTTATTAAATAATTCTATAAATTGCTCTGCCTTACCACCACGCCAGCGGTAAATAGCTTGTTTAGCATCGCCAACCAACATGGCGCTACCACTATCACCAGCTAAAGAATTATCTAACAATGGCATTAAATTTTGCCATTGCATAACGGAAGTGTCTTGAAACTCATCAATAAAATAATACTTAAACTTTTCGCCTAAACGCTCATAAATAAAAGGCGTAGGTTGTGCCCCAATTTCAGTACTTATAATAGTATTAAATTCGGAAATTAGCATTTTATTTTGGTCGGTTTTTAAAGCTTGTAACTCATTATTAATAAGTTTTAAAACAGATAATGGCGTCATGTTTTTATAAAATGCCTTTAAAAATTTTAAATGTAAAATAGCACGTTTTGTAGCATTAAAACTGTTAGCTAATTGTGGTTGTATTTTGTCGATACTAGAGGCAATGCTTGCAGAAACTCGTTTAGGATATAGTACTTTGGATTCAATATCCACTTGCCATTTTGCATTCAAATTAACGTTAAAATTTTTATTTGCTAATTTTTCAAAATGCTTAGGTAAAAAAGCTGAGCTAAAATCTTTAAACTCTAAGCCTAAACTCTCAATTAAAGCTAATACAACAACTCCGTTTTCAACAATATCCTTTTCTAAATCTATAGCTTCCTTTCTTAACTGTTTTTTAAGCACATTAAAATCATGTAATGATTTGTCTTTTAAAGTATTTATAAAAGGCAAATCATTCTCGTTTACCAAAAGTTTTGCTATTTTGTTTAAATCAAAAGCCAAGTTATAACTTTTATCATCATCTGCTTTTTCAATAGCAAAATCAACCAGAACTTTTGTTAGTGCTTTATCATGGCCTGCTTTAGATATTAAACTATCCACGGCTTCATTTAAAAGTGAATTTTGATCCAATTCAACTTCAAAATTTAAGGGTAACTTTAAGTCGTAAGCAAATGTTCGTATTAACTTGTGCGTAAAACCATCAATAGTAGAAATATCAAAAGCGGCATAATTATGCATTATAGTATTTAATAAATTTACCGACTTTTTATGCACTTCAAGAGGCGCTATCTGTATCTCTTCGCAAATGCTTTTAAACATCACATCTTCACCTTTCAAAACAGCTTCATCAGAAAATACTTCTAGAGTTTGTATAATTCTAGATTTCATTTCAGCAACAGCCTTGTTTGTAAAAGTTAAGGCTAAAATATTTTTAAAAGGTGCTGTATGGCTAGATTTTAATAAAATTTTCAAATATTCTTTTACAAGCGTATATGTTTTTCCGCTTCCTGCAGATGCGTTGTAAATACTAAAAGGATGCATTGGTAGCATAAAAAATGTTTTGCCTACAAGATAAAAACTCTTAATGAGTTGTTGGGTATTTATTATTTTTAAATCATTTGTTTTTTGTGTAATTTTGAAGAAATAGAATACTAATAAATAAAACTAAATAATTATGGCTTTCGAATTACCGAAATTAGGATATAATTATGATGCTTTAGAGCCTCATATAGATGCAAGAACCATGGAAATACACCACTCTAAACATCACCAAGGATATACAAATAACCTTAACGCTGCTATTGCAGGAACAGATTTAGAAGGGAAATCTATTGAGGCTATTTTGGAAACTTTAGACATGAAAAATGCAGCTGTTAGAAATAATGGAGGTGGTTTTTACAATCATACTTCATTTTGGGAAGCTATGAATCCAGAGGAAAAGGGATATTTATCTGGAGATTTAAAAGACGCTATTGATGCAGCTTTTGGATCAAAAGACGAATTTATTTCTGCATTTTCAAAAGCTGCCGGAACACGATTTGGTTCTGGTTGGGCTTGGTTATGTGTACACAAAGGCGGGAAACTTGAAATTTGCTCAACACCAAATCAAGACAATCCATTAATGCCAGATGTTGGTTGTGGAGGAGCACCAATATTAGGGTTAGATGTATGGGAACATGCCTATTATTTAAACTACCAAAACCGTCGCCCAGACTATATTAAAGCATTTTTTAATGTAGTAAACTGGAATGTTATTGAGAAGCGTTACGAGGCGTTAAAATAATACAACCTGTATTTAAATTAGTAAAAGCAAATTCAGAAATGGGTTTGCTTTTTTTTTGTAAATTTAATAAAAGCTAAGGGCGTTACCACAAGGGTCGTGCTATACGCTTTATCTTTTTAAAATATTACGTTGTAGGTTATGCGCTTTGCTAATACGTAAACTTGTTGTGTTTAATTAAAGTTATACTATTTATGTTTTAAAAAGGATGCCGCTACTATCACTAACGCAATACAGTTTAATAAACAACAATTTAGTATATCCTATTAAATGATAACGGTATTAAAACTATATAAAATGAAAAAGGTGAACTTACGTCCACCTTTTTGCCCCAAATCTACCATAAACTTAACCTACTTATGTTATGGTATTACAAATATATATAAGTAAAATTATGCTGTAAAATATTTTAGTCAAACGGCGAATATATAGGCTTAAAAGACTTTATTAATATAAATGAACAAAAAGGACTTCATTTTATAAATTAGGAAGTTTGTTTTCATAAAAAAAGCTGAACCTAAGTTCAGCTTTTTTAGCCCTAAATCTACCATAAACTTAACCTACTTTATTATGATACTGTAAATATAAACGTAAGTACATTTATAAATCAATTTATTAGTCATACTACTTTTTTTTTAGGATAAAACGCTTAATACTAAGTGTTTACCAAATTTATACCGCATTATTTAACGATACTTAATAGGCACGTTCGTTATTACCTTCAAAAAAGTTAATAAAAGCCCTATTTACAACTCTGTTTCCTCCAGCAGTTGGATAATCTCCTGTGAAATACCAATCTCCTAAATGTTCAGGACAAGCCTTGTGCAAATTCTTTACTGGCTGAAAAATAATTTGGACTTCGGCATTTACAGATGCATCAGTTAATAATTCAGATATTTTACCAGAAATCTGTTCATCGGTAAAAGGCTCATAAATTTCTTTCACAAAGTTTTGTATGTCTTTGTCTACCAAATCAACTTGTTTAATACATTTATGATATACCTTTTCAACAATATCATAATTTCCAAAATCTTCTAATAGTGCTAAAGCCGCTTTAAAGGCTACTAGGCTTTCAAGATTTGCCATATCAATACCATAGCAATCTGGATAACGAATTTGTGGAGCAGAAGAAACAACAATAATCTTTTTAGGATTTAGGCGATCTACCATTTTTAAAATGCTCATTTTTAGTGTTGTACCACGCACAATACTATCGTCTATAATAACAAGATTATCTGTGGGTTTAATAACACCGTAAGTAACATCATAAACATGAGCTACTAAATCATCACGGCTACTATCCTCGGTAATAAATGTTCTTAGTTTAACATCTTTAATTGCTATTTTTTCTATTCGTGGCCTTTCTTCTAAAATTTCTGTTACTTTTTCAGCAGACATTTTATCACCACCAGTTAAAATATCTTTTGTTTTTTTATCGTTTAGATAATCTTCAACAGTTTCAATCATTCCGAAAAACGATGTTTCTGCAGTATTTGGTATATATGAAAACACAGTGTTTTTAGTATCGCCATTTATAGCCTCAATAACTTTTGGCATAAGTAATTTACCTAGCATTTTACGCTCTTTGTAAATCTCAGCATCACTACCTCTAGAAAAGTAAATACGTTCGAAAGAACAAGATTTTCTTTCCAAAGGTTCTAGTATTTTTTTAATACGAACTTGACCAGATTTCTTAGTGATTATGGCATGTCCTGGCTCCAATTCCTTAACATCTTTAAAATCTACATTAAAAACAGTTTGTATTACTGGACGTTCTGAAGCTACAACAACAATCTCATCATCTTGATAATAATAAGCAGGGCGAATACCTGCAGGATCTCTTAGCACAAAAGAATCGCCATGTCCAATTAAGCCAGCCATAGCGTATCCGCCATCCCAACTTTTTGCCGCTCGACGTAATATTTTAGCAACTTTTAAGCGCTTTGCTATTTGAGGGGATGCATTCTTTTTATTAAAACCTTCTTTTTTTAGATCTCTGTAAATTTTACTAACTGCATCATCCAAAAAATGACCAATTTTCTCCATTATGGTTATAGTATCTGTATAGTCCTTAGGGTGTTGCCCTAACTCTATAAGACTATTAAAAAGCTCCTTAACATTAGTCATGTTAAAGTTACCGGCCATAATTAAGTTTCTATGCATCCAGTTGTTTTGCCTTAAAAACGGGTGTACATTCTCAACACTATTCTTACCAAAAGTACCATAACGTACATGCCCAAGAAGTACTTCTCCAATGTAAGGTATGTTTGTTTTTTGAGCTTCTACATTGTTTTTATACTCAGGATGTGCCTCAAACTCTTTATTAATACGTTCGTTTATTTGGGCAAAAATATCTTGAATGGGTTGCTGTGCTACAGATCGCACCCTGCTAATATAGCGTTCTCCGGGTTTAGTATCTAATTTTATACTTGCAAAACCAGCGCCGTCTTGCCCACGGTTATGCTGCTTTTCCATCATTAAATACATTTTATTTACACCATAAAACGCACTACCATATTTTTCCTTATAAAACTCTAACGGTTTTAAAAGTCTAATCATTGCAATTCCACATTCATGTTTTAATGCATCACTCATAATTGTAAATGTTTTCGCTTTATGCGTTAATTTTTGTTTTGTATTGTCTTTGCACTAAACGATATATGTATAATTTATTTTGGTTGTGTAGCGTGAGCGTGCAACGTAATACAACATCATTTAATCAAAAAACGCACTCTAAAATTTAGAGCGCGTTAGGTTATATTAAATCAATATCAAATTGTGTTAGCTGCTTAAACTGTAGCAACCGTTTATGAATTTCGCTACTGGATAAATTCTCCATCCGCTCGGTTCCAAACTTTTCTACAGAGAACGATGCTAGGGCAGAACCATAAACAACGGCATTTTTCATGTTCTCAAAAGAAATGTCTCCTGTTTTTGCTAAGTAACCTGCAAAACCTCCTGCAAACGTATCGCCAGCTCCTGTTGGGTCAAAGACTTCTTCTAATGGTAAAGCTGGTGCATAAAATACGTGTTCCTTATGAAACAATAGTGCCCCATGCTCACCTTTTTTAATTACCACATACTTTGGGCCCATATCATGAATTTTACGAGCAGCAACAACTAAAGAGTATTCTCCTGTTAATTGCCTCGCTTCTTCATCGTTTATGGTAATTACATCTATACGTTTTATAACTTTAAGTAAGTCATCTAAAGCACAGTCCATCCAAAAATTCATGGTATCTAAAATAACCAATTTAGGTTGGGTAGTCATTTGGTCTAGGACACTAGATTGTACGCTAGGGTGTAAGTTTCCTAGCATAACAATTTCTGCATTTTTATAATTATTAGGAACAATTGGATTGAAATCTGCAAGTGTATTCAGCTCGGTTGCTAAAGTGTCTCGCGAATTCATATCGTTATGATATTTACCACTCCAAAAAAATGTTTTGCCTTCTTTTACAATCTCAACACCTTCTATATTAATGTTTTTGTCCTCTAAAAGATCTAGGTATGATTTTGGAAAATCTCCACCTACAACTGATACTGCTGCTGCATCAACTTCAAAATGGGAAGCTGCAAGACTTATATACGTTGCTGCACCACCTAATATTTTATCGGTTTTACCAAAAGGGGTTTCAATAGCATCAAAAGCTACGGTTCCTACAATTACTAATTTAGCCATGTTTTTTCTTTGAATTATGTTGCAAATCTACATAAAATTTATTCGTTGTGAAATACTGTTTATAGCGAAACAACATAAATTATAAATGTATTATAAAATCAATTATTTTGAAAAAAAGCGTAATAGCCATACTATAAGTTTGATATATATGCTATAAATAATATACTTAGCTAGAGTATTAACTTATCTAAAAAAAACGTATTTATTAATTCCAATAAATTATAATCATTTTATAAAAAATTTTTCTATAAAACTCTCTGTATCATAAGATTAAATTAAAATTTACAGTTAGTTTGCTATATCTAAACTAATTTTTAGAGAATTAAGTGTGACTTTTCTAGTAATAACGTGTCTTAATAGCATGCTGTTATCAGTAAAAGTTGAGGGACTTAATTTTAGGGATGTTTTAAAACATCCCTTTTTTTTTTAAAACTTAATATCTATTTTTTTATCGTAAATTTATTTTCTACCAAAATCTGCAGGAATTTCTCCCCATGCTTTAGTTTCCCATTTTACAATAACGGTTTTGTATGTATTGCTTTTTAGCCAATCTAAGGCACGATCTACTAAATCAAAAACAGGTTTATTTTTAACACTACGCTTTAATTTAGTGTTACATATTTTCTTTCTAACCCAACTCATGGCCGTTCTCGAGTCTGTATACAGAATTCTATCACTATTGTTTTTTTTAAGAATGGCTAAACCATGTACCAAAGCTAAAAATTCTCCTATATTATTGGTACCTTCTTGAAAAGGACCTTGAATAAAGATTTGTTGTTTTGTTTTGGTATCCACACCACGGTATTCCATAATACCGGGATTTCCACTAGATGCGGCATCCACTGAAATGGAATTGTAATTAGGTTTACCCAATTTTTTTAGTGCTTCGTGTGATAATTCACTTTTAAATTTTGACTTTTTGCCGATATAATCAAAATAATTACCATTAAGAGCCTCTTTAGCTGCTTCTAACGTTGTAAACGATTTGTATTGTGCGCCAGGGTAATCGGTAATTTGCTTTTTGCAAGCTTTCCAAGTTTCAAAAACACCAATTTTATGTCCTTGCCAAACGGTATAATATTTTTTTTTTTGTTTTGACATAACTTATTCTTCCGCGAAAGCGAAAACGTTAATTTTAAATTTTGATTCTAAATAATAATAATAATGCTTGAGTTTGCTAACCTTTTATATAATATGTATTTAAACCAATAAACTCGCAACAACCTTAGGGAAATGTTCCATCTCCAATTTATGTATTTTATTTGCTACATCTTGAGCAGAATCTGATGGCATTAAGTTGCATTTTGCTTGAAAAATAATAGCTCCTTCATCATAATGTTCGTTAACGTAATGTATAGTAATACCTGTTTCAGTCTCTTTGTTAGCCACAATAGCTTCATGCACATGCATGCCGTACATGCCTTTTCCTCCATATTTTGGTAACAAGGCTGGGTGTACATTTATAACCATATTTGGGAAAGCCTTTAGTATGTTTTCTGGGAATTTCCACAAAAAACCAGCTAAAACTATTAAATCTGGTCTTGATGCTTTTAATATATTCAAAACATCGTGTGTTTGCGAAAGCGCTATTTTATTAAAGGATAGTGCACTAACTTTAAGTCTTTTCGCGCGCTCTAGCACTTTGGCATGAGGATTGTTGGTTAATACTTGAATAACAGAGGCATTATCGCTGTTGTGAAAAAACTCGATTAAATTTTCCGCATTAGATCCACTACCGGAAGCAAAAATTACAATACGTTTCATTTTACAGACTATGGTGTTAAAATTATTAAACAAAAAAGAACATATTTGTACTTTTTTACAGCAGCGAAAAATAAGAATTTTTCACCTAATTGTAGTTTTTTTATAAAATCTTAATATATCTACATGATTACAAAAAATATAAAAGCAGTTGAAAATTAATATTTTATACCGCAACTAAAAAAAGTTTAAGTAAGTTCACAAAATTATTAATAATTTAGAAGGAAAAATAAACTACTTGAAAGTAATTTTAGTAATTTAAAACACATTTTTACGTTAAAGGTGTTTTATAAAATAAAGTTTTTTATTTTTGCCAACTAATAAAACATTTAAATTAAACATTATGTCAGACATTGCATCAAGAGTAAAAGCTATTATCGTTGATAAATTAGGAGTAGATGAGAACGAGGTTGTAACAGAAGCGAGCTTTACAAACGATTTAGGAGCAGACTCTTTAGACACTGTAGAATTAATTATGGAATTTGAAAAAGAATTCGATATCCAAATACCAGACGATCAAGCTGAGAATATTGCAACAGTAGGTCAGGCTGTTTCTTACATAGAAGCTGCTAAATAAGCAAAAACAAGTACATACTTTATGGAATTAAAGCGAGTTGTAGTCACAGGATTAGGGGCTTTAACACCAATTGGCAACACCAAAGATGAATTTTGGGACGGTTTAATTAGTGGTAAAAGTGGTGCTGCGCCTATAACATATTATGACACTGAAAAGTTTAAAACTAAATTCGCTTGCGAATTAAAAAACTTTAATGCAACCGATTTTCTTGATAGAAAAGAAGCTCGTAAAATGGATAAATTTGCTCAATACGCTATGGTAGCTGCAGACGAAGCCATTGAAGATGCTAAACTAAATCTTGAAGAAGTTGATAAATTGCGAGTAGGTGTTATATGGGGTGCAGGAATTGGTGGTTTAGAAACCTTTCAGCAAGAAGTTTTAAACTTTGCTGATGGTGACGGAACAC
>CALGNX010000024.1 GCA_937958265.1 uncultured Algibacter sp.
AAGCTTTAAAACCTCGTATATTTTGTCGAAATTTGATAAAAAGTTGTGCATGTTAGATTGTTGTGTGGTAACTACAATTTACTGCTATATAGCAGAATGTTCAACTTTTTTATTCTTTAAATCATAATGCACAACGGGTTACATTAAATAGTTTTAAAAACGCAAATGTATATAGAGCTTAAGTTTTTAATCGAAAACCATAAATATAGACATACTAGCTATTGGCTTAATACATTAGAACTACTTAATGGTGAGCATAAAATTCTTAACAGTATTACTCACCCTTAATTTTATGTTGTTAGTTGTCTTAAAAATTTACATAACCGTTAAAGCTGAAACAACCGAGGTTGCAAAACCCATTATGGCAACTACAAAAGCTACCATACCAACATTTGAATTAAATCCGCCGTTCATGGTTTCCAATAATTGATATATAAAATCCAAGTTAATTTCGGTTGCATAAATTAAAAAGAAAGCCGCAAAACAAATAGTCCCAACAAAACCGGCTATAATACCTGTTTTAAATCCTTCGGTATAAGAGAAATCTGTTAGGTTTTGGAGTTTAGCTACTCTTACTGTCTCATAAATTGCCAAACTCGATATAATAGCATTAAAAAAACTATATACCGGGTTGCTTTGCTTCTCAACTAAAGCTAATATTAGAAAACACGCTATTAAAACAGCGCTGTTGGCTAAGCCAAAACATATTGGTAAGGATAAATTTTTTATATGTTTTTTTTGATTCATACACAACCCGTCAAAAAACATTAGCTAATTTCAACTATAAAGTCTTTTAGTATAATTTAAAAAATCTATATTTAGTAAATTTGCTATTATAATATTAAAACACAGAGGAATGAAATCGATAAAAATAAGTTTAACGCTTGCAGTAGTTGCCACTTTAACTTTGTGCTGTAAACACGATGTAGACCCAGAGGTAAAAACTATTAAAATTGAAGAGGAACTTGTAAAGACAGTAGATCCTAATGCCAACTATGCTAAAGCAGAATTTACTATTAATGGTATGACCTGCCAAATAGGTTGTGCAGCGACTATCCAAAAGCGTATTTTAAAAATGGATGGCGTAAAATCTGCAATTGTAAATTTTGAAAAAAAACTAGCTAGAGTTGAATATAATGATGCCAAGGTTACGCCTACAATACTAGAAGAAGCTGTTACCAATGTATCCAACACATATAAAGTTAGCGACATGAAAACGGTAAAAAATTTTAAATAGAAGAAACCATACGTTTCAAGTCTTAAAATCTTAAAAAGGTTTAATACAGAATAACGAACAAGACACCCGCTTTAATAGGGTATAAAAATCGTTAAAAACCTTAAGAAACACTTACCACAAAGATCTACCAAATTAAAAAACTGGTAGATCTTTAATTTTACCTCCACTGGATAGACTCCATAATACGTTCAATATCTTTTTGAAGGTAATTGGCTGCAGGTAAAATGGAATCGTAATTAGGTTTGGCTTTAAAGTATAAAGAGCCTGTTAAGAAATGATTTGTACTATCTGTAATGTAAAACTGTACAGGCGATGCTACATTTCCCTTTACCTCAGATAACACCCCATAAACTTTTCTTTGATTATCTTCAAATGGGTACTTAGGCATTTCGTCTGCCTTTCTAACATGCTCCAACGTTAGTTTTTGAGCATCTCTTAAGAAATCTTGTAAATTATTTTTGTTGTTTTTAATGGCTTTATAAGTTAAAAAAATTGTTCCTTTTAAAGCAGGGTACTCTAAATTAATACCATAACTTTCTGTAACAGAGCTTAATGTTTTTAAAAGTACATTTTCTGCCAACACATTTTTATCAAAATCGAATGGGAGGTCTAAATTAGCGTTTACGTATTGTGCTTTAGCATACTCTAAGCGTAATTTCGCATTAGGTTTTGGCTTGTAGTCTTGATTTACGCAAGACAAGAACTGAAATATGAAAAGCAGTAAAACACTTTTAAGTAAGTACATATATTTTGTATTAACTAGCATAATTTTCTATTTCCGAATTTTCTAATATAGTAAATTTAACGAGCTTAATACGTTTTTTATCTAACGCCTCGATAGTAAAAACGTAATTTTTAAATTTTACTTTGCTGTTTAACTTTGGAAAACTACCTGATGTTTCTAAAACAAAACCTGCAATGGTTTCTGCTTCACCTTTGTTTTCCTCAAAAACAGTATCATCCTCTAATTTTAGAATTTTATAAAAGTCTTTTAAGGCTGTTTTACCTTCAAACACATAATTATTGTCATCTAATTTTGAAAACGTTAAATCATCATCGTCAAACTCATCACTAATATCTCCAACAATTTCTTCAATAATATCCTCTAACGATATTAACCCCGATGTACCTCCGTACTCATCAACAACTACAGCTAAATGGACCTTCTTTTCTTGAAATTCTGCCATTAAATCGTCGAGCTTTTTATTTTCAGGAACAAAAAATGGCTCGCGTAATAAAGTTGTCCAATCAAACTGTTTTCTATCAATGTAAGGCAGTAAATCTTTAACGTATAAAATACCCTCAATAGCATCCATATTATCCCGATATACTGGAATTCTTGAGTAGCCATTTTCAATAATTTGAGGTATAATATCTAGATATTTGTCCTCAATTTTTAAAGCAAAAATATCAATTCGAGGGCGCATAGCTTGTTTTGTATCTGTATTACCAAAAGATACAATGCCTTGTAAAATTTTATGCTCTTCCTTAGTGGTATCTTCCTTGCTGGTTAGCTCCAATGCCTGCGATAATTGATCGATACTTAAGTTTGATTTTTGCTTTCCTAATTTACTGTGAATTCCAAGGGTTACGCTACGCATGGGTAAACTAATTGGCGATAGTAAAACATCTAACACCTTAAGCGGATAAGCCATTAGTGTAGCAAACTTTAGGTTATTTCTACTTGCATAAATTTTAGGCAATATTTCTCCAAAAAGCAGAATTAAAAAGGTAACGACTACAACCTCAACAAAAAACTTTAGTTTAGGGTTTACCATAGCACTAAACATAAAGTCGCCTAAAAAAGCAAACAAAATTACAATAGCTATATTTATAAAATTATTTGCTACTAAAATGGTGGCTAATAATTTTTTAGGACGCTCTAACAGTTGAGATATAATTTCGACACGTTTTATTTTTTGAGATAAGCCTGCCTCTACATCGCTCCTACTTAAAGAAAACAAGGCCACTTCTGCTCCAGAGATAAGGGCAGAACAAAATAAAAGCACAAACAATAATATGAAGCTGAAAACAACTGAAACATCAATTGCCATTATTAGGAATAAAAAAGGTGTGGGGTCAGGATCCAATTGCTGGTGGTTTTGTTAAACATAAACTTATTAATGTTTGGTATTGGTAGTGCATGGTTTTAAAAAGGCAGGTCGTTTGTATTATCGCCTTTAGCTGTATTTATAGGTTTTTTATCTGCTGTAGTTTCCTGCTTATTCGATAGGTTTGCTGCATTATTTTCGCTCTCTTTTTTAGTTGTAAGAAAGGTAAACTCACTGCATTGAATTTCTGTGGCATACCTTTCCGTGCCCTTATCATCCAACCATTTTTTAGTTTTTATACGGCCTTCTATATAAACTTTATCCCCTTTAGTTAAGTACTTTTCGCAAAGCTCTGCACCTTTATTTCGCACTACAATATTATGCCATTCTGTATTTGTAACGCGCTCGTTAGTTTGTTTACTCGTATAAGTTTCACTGGTGGCCAATGGAAACCTACCAACACAATTACCGCCTTCAAAATAATGCATTTTAACATCATCGCCCAGATTACCGATAAGCATAACTTTATTTAATGAACCTGCCATAATTTATGTGTTTTTTAGTGGAATACAAAAGTAGCTAATTGCGCTTCATGTTTTTAAAATTACTGAAAAAAATATGATTGCAAACATAAAACTATTAAAAAATTACAGGACTACGTGTTGGGGTTTGCTTAACAATAGGTAATCGAATAAAAGGGACAGAATATTTTATTGAAGCTTTTAGTTACCAAGGTTTTTTTGCGTTAGGGATTGTAATGAAAAGCCCACAGCGACCTTTTGGGAGTGCGGACTTGTAATGTAAAGCCCGACCCTTTTCGGGTAACGCCCATAGTCTATTTTTTTTTACGTTTTTGATTGTTGCGCATTTTATCTAAATTTTCTTTAGTGAGCATATAGTCTTCAAGCTTTTTTCCTTTCCAGTGGTGGTAAGAAAATAAAGGAAACACAACAAAAAATATAGCTAAAACACCAAAACCAATAAGTTTTTGGGCGTAGTTTACATTTAAAATAAAACCTAAAGCTATACTTGTAAAAGCAGCAATGGTTAACATATAAATAATATTCCTCATTAATAGTTTTTATTTAGTGCTTTTAGGCATATTTACAATGACTAAAAAATCCTGCATTAAGCAGGATTTTAAATTACGATTTTAAACTTAGTTTTAAACTTAATTCTGTTAATTGCTCGTTGTCTATTGGTGCAGGAGCATCTATCATAACATCGCGACCTGAGTTGTTTTTTGGGAATGCTATAAAATCTCGAATGGTTTCTTGGCCGCCTAAAATAGCAACTAATCTATCCAAACCAAAAGCTAAACCACCGTGTGGCGGCGCACCATACTCGAAAGCATCCATTAAAAAGCCAAATTGCGCTTTTGCTTCCTCATCGGAAAAGCCTAAATGCTTTAACATTATAGCCTGTGTTTTTTTATCGTGAATTCTAATGGAGCCACCTCCTATTTCGTTTCCATTTAAAACCAAATCGTAGGCATTGGCCTTTACTTCACCAGGGTTAGTTTCCAATAATTCCAATTGTCCTGGTTTTGGCGATGTAAATGGGTGGTGCATGGCATGGTAATGGCCTGTTTCTTCATCTAACTCCAACAACGGAAAATCGATAACCCAGAGTGGTGCAAATACTTTAGGGTCTCTTAAACCTAAACGTGTTGCTAACTCCATACGTAGGGCACTTAATTGTGCGCGTACTTTATTTTTATCGCCAGAAAGCACACATACTAAATCGCCTTTTTTTGCGCCTGTAATTTCTGCCCACTTGGCTAAATCGTCTTGATTGTAAAATTTATCTACTGAAGATTTGTAGCTTCCGTCCTCATTACAACGGCTATATATCATGCCTAAAGCACCAACTTGAGGGCGCTTTACCCAATCAATTAACTTATCAATTTCTTTTCTGGTATAACTGTTTCCGCCTGGTACGGCTATACCAACTACCAATTCGGCAGTATTAAAAACCTTAAAGTCTTTGTGCTGCGTAACTGCATTTAATTCGCCAAACTCCATACCAAAACGGATGTCTGGCTTATCGTTTCCATAAAGGCGCATCGCATCATCATAAAGCATTCTTGGAAATTTATCGATGGTAACACCGTTTACTTCTTTTAGTAAATGACGTGTTAACCCTTCAAAAGCATTTAATATATCCTCCTGCTCGATAAATGCCATTTCACAATCAATTTGTGTGAATTCGGGTTGTCTATCCGCTCGTAAATCTTCGTCTCTAAAACATTTTACAATTTGAAAATATTTATCCATTCCACCAACCATAAGCAATTGCTTAAAAGTTTGTGGCGATTGTGGTAATGCATAAAATTGACCTGCATTCATTCTAGAAGGCACAACAAAATCGCGAGCACCCTCGGGTGTAGATTTTATTAAATAAGGCGTTTCAACCTCTATAAAATTTTGATTTGACAAATAATTTCGAACCTCCTGGGTTACTTTTGCCCTAAAAATCAAACTATCTTTTACTGGGTTACGCCGAATATCTAGGTAACGATACTTCATGCGTAAATCCTCTCCACCGTCCGTTTTATCTTCAATAGTAAAAGGTGGTAATAATGCCGCGTTTAAAATGGTTAGTTGCGAAACTAAAATCTCAATATCGCCTGTTGGAATTTTCGAGTTTTTTGAGGCGCGCTCAATAACAGTACCTTTTACTTGTACAACAAATTCGCGTCCTAAACTTTCGGCTTGCTTAATTAAATCTTTAGAGGTGCGTTCTTCATCAAACACCAATTGCGTTATCCCATAGCGGTCGCGCAAATCTACCCACACAATAAAACCTTTATTTCTAGTTTTTTGAACCCAACCTGCTAAGGTTACTTCTGTATTTATGTTTGCTGCATTTAATTCGCCGCAATTATGACTTCTGTACATGTTGTTATTTTAGAAGCACAAATTTAACTAAATACATAAAACGGACTAATTTTAAAATTTATTTTTTTTAAAAGCATGTAACTGTTAAAAATGTATAAAACAGCATATTTTACCTGTATTTAAGATATCCTAAAATTCATTAATTATATTAATAAATACATTTTTAACACTACCTATTTTTGTGATATTATAAGGCCTTTCAAAGCGTGGTATATTTAACTTAGCCATCACTAATCCAATAAATAATTTATATTATGTTTAAACTCTTAAAATCGAAATTATTGCTATTCTTAATGTTCGTTGGGCTATCCACAACATTAATAGCACAAGATGTTTCTGGAATTGTTACCGATGAAACTGGACCACTGCCTGGTGTATCTGTAATTGTAAAAGGAACAACCACAGGAACAACAACAGATTTTGATGGTAGATATTCGATTAAAGCGAAAACGGGCGATATGCTTATATTTTCATATGTAGGATACGACACCAAAAGAATTGCCGTTACTACCGAAAAATTAAATGTTGTTTTAGAATCTGGCGTATCCTTAAATGAAATTGTACTTATTGGATCTCGTACAGCACCAAGAAGTAATGCAGATACACCTTTACCTGTTGATGTGGTAGGTGTTAAAGAATTAACCTCTACAGGTCAAATTACTTTTGATAAAGCGCTACAATATAGAATCCCGTCTTTTAATACAGTACAAACACCTGTAAATGATGCTACATCTTTATTAGATCCTTATGAAATTAGAAATATGGGACCAAGTAGAACGTTAATCCTTATTAATGGTAAACGAAAAAATTTAAGTGCTTTATTATACACACAAACCTCTCCAGGTCGTGGCGAAACAGGGGCTGATATTTCTGCTATCCCAACAGATGCTATTAAGCGCGTTGAAATTTTAAGAGATGGCGCTTCTGCACAATATGGCTCGGATGCTATTGCAGGTGTAATGAATGTAATTCTTAAAGATTCATACAACGCCGGATCTGCAACCTTAAGAACGGGTATTACATCTGAAGGTGATGGTGAAATGTTTGGCGTAAGTGTAAATAATGGTACGACTATTGGCGGAGATAAAGGTTTTTTAAACTATACTATTGATTTCTCTAAAGTTAATTTATCTAACAGACCTGGCGATGTAAATGCCGTAGCTGAAGCAGATCCAGATTTAGGATTTGGTGCTGATTTAGGTTTTGTTCAAGAATTTTTAGGTAGAAGACCAGATGCTGGTAATATTAATGGTGCTCCAGAGACTGCCTCTTCAAAATTCTTAATAAATGGTGGTTTCGATTTAAATGAAAACTCAGAACTTTATTTTAACTCTGCTTATGTTTTTAAAAAGGTAAATAGTTTTGCCAATTACAGAACGCCTTACTGGAGAACTTTAGATGATTTTCCTTATTTAGCTGATTTTTTCCCAGGTAACAACCCAACAACCGATGGTGGTTATGATGGTTACGTACCAACTTTTGAAGGTTTATTAAATGATTACAATGGTACTATTGGAATTAAAACCAATATTAACGACTGGAATATAGATTTAAGTTATACAACTGGTGGAAACACACAAACATACAGAGTAAACCAATCTCACAATAGAAACTTTGTATTTTCTCCATCAACCTGGATTGATGCTAATGATAATGGTAGCATAGATGATGGCGAAATTACTGAAGGGTCTCAATTATACAGAGAAAACAGCCCACAATCGTTCGATCCAGGAGGAACACGTTTTACACACAATGTAGGAAATATTGATATTTCTAGACTACTTTCAGACAAAGTAAGTATTGGTTTTGGAGCAGAGTTTAGAAACGAAACTTTTGAGGTTATAGAGGGTGTTTTATCATCGTACGATGGTGGTGGTGCAGACTCATTTGCTGGTAATAGTCCGGAAAATTCAGGGAAATTTAATCGTTATAATATAGGTGGTTATTTTTCTATTGATTATGATGTAAGTGATGCTTTTTTAATAAGTGGTACGGCACGAACTGAAAATTATTCGGATTTTGGAAATACATTCGTTTACAAATTAAGTTCGCGTTTAAAGATACTAGAAGATAAGTTAACAGCTAGAGCTTCTTTATCATCAGGTTTCAGAGCACCAACATTACACCAAATTTACACACAAAAAGCACAGTACAGTTTTGTACCTGGACAAGGTATTCAAGTTGGAGGCTTAGTAAATAATGTATCTACTCAGGCAAAACTTTTGGGCATACCTACTTTAGATGCTGAAACTTCAAACAACTTTACTATTGGCCTTGGTGGTAAACTAACCAACAACCTAAGTTTTACTGTAGATTATTATAACATTGCAGTACAAGACCGAATTGTACTAGGTTCTGAAATTGGCCCAAGTGGAGATGATACTAACCCATTAGACATTCTTTTAGCAGAAAACAACTTATCAGACATTAGCTTTTTCTCTAACGCTATAGATACAAAAACCTCTGGTATTGATGTGGTACTTAGCCAAAAAAACTTACGTATTGGAGAAGGTAAATTGGGTTTAAATTTATCTGGAAACTACACCATTCAGAACGAAAGAGACGGTGCGGTTAAAGATATTCCTTTAGTTGCTAATTCCGGTCAATCTGTTGTTAACGCTACTCAAGAAGCTTTATTTTTCACCTCTAGACCACAAACAAAATGGATTTTAGGTGCAACCTATGATATTAATAAATTTGGCTTTTCTTTAAATAACACATATTTTGGTAAAACAATATTTAAACAACAAGGTTTGGATAGCAACTTAAGAACAGAGTTTACACCAAAAGTGGTTACAGATTTAGCTGTTAATTTTAATGCAACAGAAAAATTAACAATTTCATTAAACGTTAACAACCTATTAAATGTATTACCAGAATGGAATTTTAAAGCAGAAAATGCTGCTGGCCAAGCTATAATTGATGACACTACCATTACATCAACTGGTCAAACAGCACTTCAAAACAATTCTGATTTAATTACCTTTAACCAACGTTATTCTCAAATGACGTATGATGGGTACCACTTTAATCAATTTGGTACTATGTTTAATTTATCATTAAACTACAGGTTCTAATCTTAGAACACATAATAAAAGTAAATAAAAAATGCTACTCAATGTTGAGTAGCATTTTTTTTTGTTTTTAATTTTATAACACTATTTACAAAAAACATTAAATCTAATTTCAATATAATATGCTAATAACCATATAGTAGTTTAGCCTTTAATTTTTAAAACACATTACAAAACATAAAACTCAAATTATTTTAAAAATAAAAAATTATGTAAATTTGTGCAACTTCATTAAACGACTTATGACATACAAAAGAATACTCCTAAAATTATCAGGCGAAGCATTAATGGGAAACCACCAATACGGTATAGACCCCGATCGATTAGCTGAATACGCACAAGATATTAAAACCATTACCGATATGGGTGTTGAAGTTGCCGTAGTTATAGGTGGCGGTAACATTTTTAGAGGCGTTGCAGGAGCTAGCAAAGGTATGGACCGCGTTCAAGGCGATTACATGGGCATGCTGGCTACAGTAATTAATGGCTTAGCATTACAAGGTGCTTTGGAGGATGCAGATATCCCAACAAGACTACAAACAGCTATTAAGATTAACGAAGTTGCAGAGCCTTTTATAAGAAGGAAAGCCATGCGACACCTAGAAAAAGGACGTGTCGTAATTTTTGGAGGCGGTACAGGAAACCCTTATTTCACAACAGATTCTGCAGCCGTATTACGTGCCATAGAGATTGAAGCCGATGTTATTTTAAAAGGCACACGCGTTGATGGTATTTATAATGTAGATCCAGAAAAAGACACGACTGCTATAAAATTTAATACAATTACTTTTGATGATGTTTTAAGTAAAGGACTAAAAGTTATGGATACCACTGCTTTTACATTAAGTCAAGAAAATAAATTACCAATTATTGTTTTTGATATGAATAAAAAAGGAAATTTACATAAAGTAGTTTCAGGAGAAAACATAGGTACCGTGGTTAACGTATAACTTAACCTATTAAAAATTATATTTGACATAAAAAGTACAAAACAATGGACGAAGACATACAATTTATTTTAGACGGCACTAAAGAAGCCATGGATAACGCTTTAACTCACTTAAAAAAACAGTTTTTAAATATAAGAGCTGGCAAAGCAAGTCCTGCTATGCTAGGAAGTGTTATGGTAGATTATTATGGCTCGCAAACACCGCTTAGCCAAGTCGCAAACGTTAATACGCCAGACGGCAGAACTATTACGGTGCAACCTTGGGAAAAAAATATGATTCAAGAAATTGAACGTGGTATTGCCTATGCTAATTTAGGGTTTAACCCTATGAACAACGGTGAAACCATAATAATTAATGTACCACCTTTAACAGAAGAGCGTAGAAAAGATTTATCGAAACAGGCTAAAGCTGAAGCTGAAGATGCCAAAGTTAGTATTAGAACAGCTCGTAAAGATGCTATGAATGATATTAAAAAAAGTGACGATGTTTCGGAAGATTTAAAAGCTAATGCTGAAATTGATGTGCAACAAATGACAGATAGCCATGTTAAAATTGTAGATGAAATTTACGAAAAAAAGCAAACAGAAATAATGACTGTATAACCTACAGTTTTCACATAACACATTATAAGCGACAATTTTGTCGCTTTTTTTATAACTGTTTTGTTACTAGATTACACTTATGTTGAAATTCTACGCCACTTTTATTTTCCCCACCTATATCACTAATACAGGCGAAATCTAATTTTACGAAAACACCTGAACCTAAGAAAAATAGCATTAAAAAAAAAAGAGTCCGCTTAGCAAATTCACCTCATCAAAAAATGGCACAAGAGAAAGTAAAGTAGGTTACCCAAAACTTACGCTACAGTATACTAAAAGCTTTAATGGTATTCTAAGTAGTAATCTTGGTTTTTCAAAATTAGATTTTAGAGCTTTTTATAAAATAGGTAATGAAAACAAAATATTTTCCGAGGTCACTCTAGTGTCTGGTATTGCTAGTGGCAATGCACCACTTACCAATTTATACCACGCCTACCCTAATAACATAAATAAAGATGCAATACTGCAACGTTTCTCGGTAGCAGGACTAAACAGTTTCGAAACCATGTATTTTAATGAGTTCTTCTCTGATAAAGAAAAACACCAAAATATTAAATTTAATACATTAGACAAAGGCTTTACGGAATCTGGCTTCGAATTAAACAAACTCTTATTTGGTTTCGGTTTAAGCTTCACATACCCTTACGGTGCCTATAATTTACCTGAAATTGGTGATAATATAGCATTAAAATTCACATTTAATATTACCTTATAAGCCCATTTAAATTGATGCTACATTAATATAATACTAATGTAGTATTACTTATTTGACTTATTTTTTGTTTAAATAAAAATATTGCAAAAACACAAACAAATTATAAACCCTGGTAAGACCGCATATTGGTATAACGTGCCAAGAAATACTTTTTCACTAAAATAGTAAGCTAGAACAACTTTTTAGTTAAGGCTTGGGTTTATTTTATTTGATAAGCGCTATTACTATCGTTTTTTCTACCTTTGCCCCTTTTTATAAAAGGGCCATGTTTAAACTATCTACAAAAAATTTTTGGGACAATACAGCAAGACTAATTTTACGTAATAAAATTACAATTCTTGTTGGTATTATTTTAATTACTATAATTTTTGGCTTGCAATGGAAACACATGCGATTAGCTTACGAAGGTGCTAATATGCTACCAGACGACCATGAAGTTAATATTAAATATAACCAGTTTTTAAAAACCTTTGGCGAAGAAGGTAATCTTATAATCCTGGGTATAAAGGATAATAATCTATTCACTGTTAAACATTTAAATGCCTGGAACACATTATCTGAAGATCTTAAAAACAATGCAGCAGTAGAATCTGTTATTTCCATAAAAGACCTACAAAAATTAATTAAAGATACGGCTAACGAAAAATTTAAACTAGAGCCATTTATTAAAGATTCTATTACCTCATTAGCTCAAATTGAAACGTTGCAAAACGAACTTTTTAAAAAATATCCGTTTTACGATAATTTTCTGTTTAATAAAACCTCTAAAACAATACGTACCGCCATTTACATTAATAAAGCGATAGTAAATACACCAGGCAGGAAAAAATTTGTTGACAAGGTATTATTACCAAAAATTAAAGCTTTTGAAACAAACACGGGTTTAGATGTAAGAATATCTGGAATGCCCTATATAAGAACTTTAAATTCCCAAAATGTTGTAGATGAGATTGGCATATTTGTTTTAGCAGCACTTTTAGTCACTTCTATAATTTTCTTTTTGTTTTTCAGATCGTTCAGAGCTACATTTATTTCCATTATTGTAGTATGTACAGGTGTAGCATGGACTTTAGGTATTATTGGACTTTTACAATATGAAATTACCGTATTAACAGCCTTAATACCGCCACTAATTATTGTTATAGGCATACCAAATTGTATTTTCTTAATTAACAAATACCAACACGAAGTAAAATTACATGGTAACAAAGTAAAATCATTACAACGTGTTATCACAAAAGTAGGTAATGCCACGTTAATGACTAACGTAACAACGGCTTCGGGTTTTGCTACTTTTATTTTAACAGAAAGTAAGCTTTTAAAAGAGTTTGGTGTTGTAGCCTCATTAAGCATTTTATCTATTTTTATTTTATGCTTATTAATTATTCCTATTATATACAGTTTTTTACCCTACCCAAAGGATCGCCATTTGGAACATTTAAACAAAAAATGGATTGGTGGTTTTGTCGATTGGACAGAACGGATGGTAAAACAAAAACGAATAACTATTTACGTAACATCCATAATATTACTTACCCTTAGTATTATTGGTATTTATCAAATAAGAATATCAGGAAGTTTAATTGAAGACATGCCTCAAAAATCCGAATTTGTTAAGGATATCCGTTTTTTTGAGCACGAATTTAATGGTATAATGCCTTTGGAAATTATGATAGATACAAAGCGCAAAAAAGGCGTTATGAAACTATCTACACTTAAACGTATGGACAATCTTGAGGATTTAATTATTGAAATTCCAGAATTATCAAAACCTATATCTGTTGTTGGCCTTGTTAAATACTCCAAACAGGCTTATTATAATGGCAACACAAAGTATTACCAATTGCCAACCTCGCAGGAAAATAGTTTTATATTATCCTATGCTAAAAACTCAACTTCAAACGTCGATTTATTAAAAAACTTTGTTGACAGCACCGGCCAGTACGCGCGTATTACCACTTTTATAAAAGATGTTGGTACAGATAAAATGGAACGTATTGAAGAAAATCTTTTAACTAAAATAAATAAAGTATTCCCTGAGGAGCGTTATAATGTTATTATGACGGGTAAGGCCTTATTATTTCAAAAAGGCACCAAGTATTTGGTTAAAAATTTAGTTACTTCGTTAGCTTTAGCTATATTTCTTATTGCCCTATTTATGGCTTATATGTTTCGATCTGGCAAAATGATTATTGTTTCGCTTATACCAAATTTACTACCCTTACTTGTAACAGCAGGTTTAATGGGCTATTTGGGCGTACCCATAAAACCATCAACTATTTTGGTGTTTAGTATTGCTTTTGGTATCTCTGTAGATGATACTATTCACTTTTTAGCAAAATACAGACAAGAATTACAAGCTAATAATTGGAAAATTAAAATGTCTGTGTACGGCGCGCTACGCGAAACAGGCGTAAGTATGTTTTACACCTCAATAGTTTTATTTTTCGGATTCTCGGTATTTACAATTTCAAGTTTTGGTGGTACCGTAGCATTAGGCGCCTTAGTTTCTGCTACTCTATTATTTGCCATGCTATCAAACCTACTACTTTTACCTTCGTTACTACTATCTCTAGAGCGTAATATTGCAAATAAAAAAGTACTAAAAAAACCGAGTATAAATATTATCCCTAAAGAGGATAAAAAACGTTAAGATACTAAGCTTTTATAAAATGTTTTGTTAATAAGCGCAGACTAGTATCTGATTATTAATACATTATAAGTTTATAAGTAAATTTACCTACAAAAAGATACAAAAAACGTTTTTTTTTAACTTTGTCGAGTCTTAAATTAATACTAGCCATAGCCGATAAGTAGTAATTTAAAACACTATGTTGCAACAAAATCAGTGCTGATTATTTTTATTATTAACCATCACAGCGTTTTCAGTAAGCATTTCTGCTTCAAACACAACTGTAAAAAACACAATAGTGGAGGAAGACATTAAGATAAAAGCTGATTTTCCTGTTTATTGCGATGGCGTATACAGCGGTAATGCATCAACTATTGCAGAAGCAATAAAACGCTGCGGACTATAATTATTTACCACATTGCCTCAAATTATAGGGGCAATGTGGTTTATTTACATATTACCTTATATTAAAAAAAATGCGATATTTAATAATACTATTTATTACCTGCCATTTACAAGCCCAAAAAGGCTTAATATATTATGGCCATATAGAAAGTCCTGGTATGCGCAGTGCTGCTGGACCCGATTTAAATGCCTACCTAATTTTTAACAAGCAACACACCTACTATGTAACTGCCAAAGACTCTTTAGAACAAAATATTGGTATAAACAATAAAACCGCTTACTCAAATGGAAATGGGCAACAAGCCGTATTTAATGGAAATAAAACTTTTAGATATGGTAAACAGGTGTATTATAACAGAGAAAAAGATAGCATGTGGTGGAGCCAACGTTTTGGTGGCAATATTTATGTAGCCGAAAAAAAACCTACCATTAATTGGCTGTTGCAAAAAGAAACAAAAAAAATAGGGCAATTTAACACGCATAAAGCAACAGCAAACTTTAGAGGCAGATTATATACTGCCTGGTATACACTAGAAGTACCTTTACCTTACGGCCCATGGAAATTACAAGGCTTACCAGGTTTAATTTTAGAAGCCTACGATGAAAAAAAAGAAATGTACCTTTATTTTAAAAGTTTAGAATATCCTACAAAAAATAAGACTGCAATACAACAAGTAAAAAGAACTACAGAAGACGTTAAAGGTTGGCTAACTATAAAAGATTTTGAAACCACCCTAAGAAACAGTTTAACTAAGGCGTATAACGGTATGGTACTTCGAGCCGAAAAAAATGGTAGCGACAAACCCGAAAAACCTGTTTTTAAAGAAATTTATATAGAATCGTTTGATTAATTTTATAAAGGCAGCTATACTATTAGGTTTCCTGTGTATTAAAAGCCAGTTAATAGCACAAGATGTAATTACAGGTGTTGTAAAAAACAATAAGCAAATACCTATTGAAAATGTAAGTATTGTTATAAAAAATATTGAAGGCGCTATAATGGCGTATACCTACACAAATGAAAGTGGTTTTTTTTTAATAGAAAACACCCTTGAAACAAATACTAAATTTGAACTTATAGCCATAAGTTTGGGCTACAAAGAATACGCCATAAATTTTAATAATGAAATAGGTAAAAAGCCTGAAAATTTCAATATTATTTTATCTGAAAAACCTTTTGAGCTCAATGAGGTTGTATTAACACCAGATCAAAAAATTTCTTCAAATAGTAATACAACAACTCTTAAAACGAAATATTTTACAGACGATAGTGAACAAACCGTCGAGGACGTTTTAAAAAAATTACCAGGCGTAGAAGTACTAGAGGATGGCACTATTAAAGCACACGGTAAGTTTATAAGTAAACTTTTAATTGAAGGTGATGATGTTTTTGGAAATAACTACCAAATTTTAACCAAAAACCTAGATGCTAAATCTTTAAATGCTGTAGACATTATAGACAGGTTTCAAGATAATCCTGTACTTGCTAAGGTTATGGATTCGGATATGGTTGCGCTTAACTTAAAATTAAAAGAGGGCTTTAAAAATATCTGGTTTGGCAACACCACATTAGGATTAGGTACACAAGAGCGCATAAAACTAGAATTAAACCTAGGCTTACTTCGTAAAAAAATTAAATTCTTTTATTTTTCCAATTACAATAACTTAGGCATAAAGGCATCTAGTTTATTAGATGGTGCTCCTGCATCTCTAAACCTATCGGCTTTTTACCAAGAACAACGCATAGAAGAAAACGTTGAACCTATTTATAATATTGAAAAAAATGAAAGCAACTTATTTACTAAAGGCGAAAGTACCTTTAATAAAGCTTTTATGAACTCGCTAGGTTTTGTAAAAAAACTAACCCCAAACATAGAGTTACGCGGTACAGGAGCATTTAGTAGAGATAACCAAAACCAACAGTTTTTCGCTAAAACATTATTTAATGTAAATGCAACACCCATACAAATAACAGAGCATAGCAACACCAACCACATTAACAAAATAGGCTTAGGAGAATTAGAACTAAAATATACCGGTGGTAATAGATCTTATTTAAAAAATATTTTTGCTTACAACAACCAACCCGAACATTTAAAAAACAACATCACTTTTAATAGTAGTGATATCCTTCAAAACCTTAAACAAAATCAATTTTCTTTTTACAACCACTTCAACCACAGCTATGCTTTAAGTAGAAATAACGTGCTTAACAACTATATTTATTTAGGCAAAAATAAAATTAGGCAGCATATAAATTTACAATCACCTGTTTTTAATAATCTATTTACGTTTCCTACAGATTATAATGTTAATTACATAACAAATAGTAGCGCTAATATATTGGGGCTATCCTCAATACTACTATCAAAATTTAACAACTTTAAAACGACTACTAAATTGGAATACAAATTCCTTAATGAAAAGCAAACGAATACCTTTCCAGATGAAACTACTTTGGATAGCCTACAAAATAATTTAATTTATAAGACTAACGCACTAAAAATTAAATCGAGTTTAAGTTATGCGCCCTCAAAAAAAGTAAACTTAAGTTTAGGAGCTTCTCTCAATCATGTAAAAATAGATATTGATAATAAACAAAAAGAGCATTGGTTTTTTATTCCTGAATTAAGGTTAGACTTAAGTAAATTAAACATAGGACTACTACGAGTACGCTACGCAAACACGTTTAATTTACCAAAGTCTAGTTATTTTATAAACAATTACCAATTAAATAGTTTCAGATCGTTTACAAGAGGTACAAATCGTGTAGAGTTAGTTAAAAACAAAAAAATTAGCATACATTATAAATTGGCCAACAAGCTAGAATCGCAAGCACTATCAATTCAAGTACAGCATGCTGCTGCAGATAAAAATTATTCAACAACCAATAACATTGGCACAGATGTTATTTATTCTAGTTATAATATTTTTAATGGATTTAGTAATTTTAAGTGCCATGTAGATTTTACATCTTATTATGAAAAGTTAAACTTATCTACAAACTTTAGAACAAATCAAACATGGGCTACTACCCCATTTCAAGTAAACAACCAAGAGACTCAAAATTTAAAAAATCATTTATCGTCTTATTTAATTTCGGGAACCACATATTTCAAGTTTCCTTTAAATTTTAATTTTAAAATAAATTTAAACAAAAACAATTCTAAATTTAACAATGTAAGCTCTATTAGCCGTTGGGAAAACATGGCCTTAAACTTAACATACGCTATAAATAAAACCTGTAAGTTCGCATTAAATAACGACTACTATATTACAGATAATAATGCGTACTACTTTTTAAACACCAAATTAACCTACCAGCCAAAAGACTCAGACTTTTCATATCAAATAATTGCAAATAACCTTTCCAACCAAAAAACATTTTCGAACATAGTGGTAAACGATTACACAACATATAATTCGAGTATAAACCTATTACCCAGGTATATTTTAGCGACCTTAAAATACAGGTTTTAGTAGCTATAAAAAATTTACAATTTAATTTTTATAATTGGAAACATTTATATTTGCTATAAATTTTACAAATATGCAATTAAAAACTGTTTCAGAATTATTATCGCAAGACATTATTATCCCAGAAGTAGAAGTTAAAGGCTGGGTAAGAACCTTTAGAGCAAATCGTTTTATTGCTTTAAATGATGGTTCTACCATAAATAACATACAATGCGTTGTAGATTTTGAAAACTTTGACGAAGCACTATTAAAACGCGTAACCACCGGAGCAGCTATTCAAGTAAAAGGTGAATTGATTGAAAGCCAAGGTAAGGGACAAAAAGTAGAGATTAAAGTTGCCGAATTATGTGTTTTAGGCGATTCGGACCCGGAGACATACCCTATACAACCCAAAAAACATTCTTTTGAGTTTTTGCGTGAAAATGCACACTTACGTACTAGAACAAACACATTTAGTGCTGTTATGCGCTTGCGCTCTGCCCTATCGTTTGCTATACACAAGTATTTTAATGAAAACGGATTTTATTACATGCATGCTCCCATTATTACAGGAACAGATGCAGAGGGAGCTGGCGAAATGTTTAAGGTTACTAATTTAGATGCTAAAAACCCACCATTAAACGATGAGGGGAAAATAGATTATACCAAAGATTTTTTTGGAAAAGAGACGAACTTAACCGTTTCGGGGCAGTTGGAAGCAGAAACCTATGCGATGTCCCTGGGTAAAGTTTATACTTTTGGACCAACTTTTAGAGCTGAAAACTCCAACACATCGCGCCATTTAGCAGAATTTTGGATGATTGAACCTGAAGTTGCTTTTATGGACTTGCCTGGGAATATGGATTTAGCTGAAGATTTTATGAAATCGGTTATAAAACACGTACTTGATAACAACCGCGATGATCTAGAATTTTTAGACAAACGACTGCAAGATGAAGATAAAACAAAACCGCAGGCCGAAAGAAGCGACATGACTTTAATTGAAAAGTTAAACTTTGTTACCGATAACAACTTTAAACGTGTAAGCTATACTGAGGCCATTGATATTTTGCGCAACTGTAAACCTAATAAGAAAAAGAAGTTTAAATACTTAATTAATGAGTGGGGTACAGATTTGCAAAGTGAACACGAACGTTTTTTAGTTGAAAAACATTTTAAATGTCCTGTTATTTTGTTTGACTATCCGGCAGATATTAAAGCGTTTTACATGCGTTTAAATGACGACGGCAAAACAGTACGTGCCATGGATATTCTTTTTCCTGGCATTGGAGAAATTGTAGGTGGCGCACAGCGTGAAGAACGTTTAGATGTTTTAAAAGAAAGAATGGCTGCCATAAATATACCCGAAGAAGACCTTTGGTGGTACCTTGATTTACGTAAATTTGGTACGGCTGTTCATTCTGGTTTTGGCTTAGGTTTTGAGCGTTTAGTTATGTTTACTACCGGTATGAGCAATATTAGAGATGTAATTCCTTTTCCAAGAACACCACAAAACGCAGAATTTTAAGGATTATAAACCTAGTAAGTTTTTAATTTTGAGTGTATTACACTTTACTGATTACTATTGTTTTTAGTAGTATTTTATTCCCATTATGGTTTATTCTTAAAAGACCGTAATGGGAATTTTTTAATTAATTTCCCCAAAAAAACCAAATAGCTACGAATACAAATAGGCTAACTAAAAATAGTCTACTTTGTTATTTTGGTATAACAGTACACATGTATAAAGAAGCCTAATGAGCATGTGCTTAAAAACAATTTAAAACAAAAACTAAACACAACTATACCAAAATGCATGTATTAATTTAACAAGTTTAATGCGTTAGGGATTGTAGTGTAAAGCCCACAGCCCGACTTTTGGAGGTGCGAGGACTTGCAGCGTAAAGCCCGACCCTTGTGGTAACGCCCAAATTATTTTAAAACATCGCTTGTTAATAACTCATATATAAATTGTTTTTTTTACTTTTATCGTAAACCACATCATAATTATGCTTAAACAGTATTTACAGTTTAAACTGTCGCAAAAACTATCGCCACAGCAAATTCAATTAATGAAATTGATACAGCTGCCTACTCAAGCTTTTGAGCAGCGTTTAAAGCAAGAATTAGAGGAAAACCCTGCCTTGGAAGGTGGCAAGGAGGATAACCAAGACGAATTGGATGCTGATTTTGATAACTCCAACGACTTTGATGAAAAGGAATCTGATAAGGAGGAGATAAATATCGACGAGTATTTAAGTGATGATGAAATACCAGACTATAGAACGCAGGTTAATAATTATAGTAGTGATGATGAGGAGAAAACAATGCCTTATGCTGCCGGCACTTCATTCACACAATATTTAATTACCCAATTAAATACCTATAGACTTTCTGATGAAGAGCACGACATTGCAGAATTTTTAGTAGGTAGTGTAGATGAAAGCGGATATATAAGACGAGAATTAAGCGATATAACAGACGATTTAGCGTTTACACAGAGCATTTATACTACCCAAGAGCAAGTCGCTAAGGTTTTAAAAGTGGTACACCAGTTAGATCCGGCTGGTGTTGGTGCTAGAAACCTACAGGAATGTTTAAGTATTCAATTACACAGAAAGGAAAAAACCGTAGATACTGACTTAGCTACGCAAATAATTGATGATGCTTTTGATCAATTTACCAAAAAACATTACAAAAAATTATTGCATAAGTTTGCCATTACCGAAGCACAATTAAAAAATGCCATTTCTGAGATTGAACATTTAAACCCAAAGCCAGGAGGCTCGTTTGCTGGAAATAATAGAATTGTGGAACATGTGGTGCCCGATTTTGCTATTAAAATTGTGGATGGTGAATTGGAGTTAACGCTTAACGGACGAAATGCACCAGAACTACACGTATCTAGGCCTTATAATAATATGCTTAAGGGCTATAAAGAGGCCAAGGATAAATCCAAATCTCAAAAAGATGCTATTACCTTTATAAAACAAAAGCTAGATGCTGCTAAATGGTTTATTGAGGCTATAAAGCAACGGCAACAAACCTTATTTGTTACCATGAGTGCGATTATGCATTACCAGAAAGAGTATTTTTTGTCGGGCGATGAGCGTAATTTAAAGCCTATGATTCTTAAAGATATTGCAGATGAAATTAATATGGATGTATCTACCGTATCGCGGGTTGCTAATAGCAAATATGTGGACACACCTTATGGCACTAAATTAATTAAAGAATTCTTTTCTGAGTCGATGAAAAACGATCAAGGGGAAGATGTCTCTACTAGAGAAATTAAAAAAATTCTTGAAACAGTTGTACAGGAAGAAAATAAGAAAAAACCGTTAACCGATGAAAGTTTAGCAAAATTATTAAAAGAAAAAGGATACCCCATTGCTAGGCGTACGGTAGCAAAATATAGAGAGCAATTGGATATTCCTGTAGCCCGATTACGCAAAAAAATATGATGGATAAAGTCTTAAAAAGTTTCTCTTATATTTTTCATCCCTTAATAATGCCTTTGTTGGGTGTTGTTTTTTATTTTGCAAAATCCCCACGTTTTATTCCTTTAGAAATTATACAGGCAAAACTTTTATCGCTTTTTATTCTAACCGTGCTAGTGCCGCTTTTACTATACGTTATATTAAAATTAATTGGTACGGTTAACACCATTAACCTAAAAACTACCAAAGAGCGTATTTACCCTTTAGTACTTAATGGAGTTTTAACGCTACTAGTGCTGCAGCATGTTATAACTCCTACCCAATCTATAGCGCTTTATTTTTTCTTTATTGGCATACTCATATCCAACTTAGCATGCTTAATACTTGCTATTATGAAGTTTAAAGCAAGCTTACACATGATAGGTGTTTCTGGTGTATTTATGTTTTTTATTGTACTAAGTATACATTTTAGTATTAATATTAATGGTACATTGGCTTTAATGGCCATAATAATGGGAGGTGTTGCTACATCTAGATTACACCTAAAAGCACATTCTTATATAGAAATTATTATTGGCGTGCTTGTTGGCCTTATTCCGCAAGTTGTTTTAGTACATTACTGGTTGTAAATTATGTAATAAGCTGGTTAACAATCGTACTAATATGCAGCGATTTTAATTCGCAATACTATATTAACTAACCCAGGCAACTATAATATATAAAATATTAAACCTATTTTAATAACATTTATATGTAATGGCTTATTTGCTAAAGTTACTTTTTGTGAGAATACAGGGTTTAAGGCGTAGTATAAATAAAGATTCCATGTATTATAACCAGCACTTAACGTTAACCCATATTGTAGTGCAGTAAAATCTGGATTATTAGTAAGTTGAACACGGCCTAAATCGCCTTCGTATTTTGAAGAATTAGCTAGCAAATAACCCAATTTAAAGCCTGTATAAACGCGCCAAAACGCATAGTTCTGTGGTGTTGATGTGCGCCACCTAAACTCTATTGGAATTTCTATTACATGATTTGAAAATGTGTTTCGGGTAAACGATTGCCCACCTGATAAGGTATTGTATTCGAAAACACCAGCTGTATTTTGGTTTATAAAAAGGTTTTGATTGTATGCACTTGTAGCATACCCCAAACCAACTCCTATAGCTACATTGCGTTTTAAGTTAATAGGCATATCTTTTATAAACCCCACATGAAACCCCAAAGAAAAACCGGTTTGATTTAAACTTTTAGGTTTTTTATTTAATAGGTTATACGTAACTCCGGCGTAAAATTGATCTTCCTTATATAAAGAGTCTATACTTTTTAAAGCATACTTTTGAGCTACAACACTAGTAGCATTTAAGAATAACATTATAAAAAAAAACCAATATCGCATAAACAACCACTAATTACAAAGCTGTTGTAAAAATAACAATTAAAAAAATGGTTTACATAATTTTAAGACAGCGAACCGGCACTACATTTTTTCTTTAACTTAAATTACGGCTACAAAGAACCATAAAACACTGTTAGTTAAACCCCTATGTTTTAACTCAATAGAATTTTAAGCCTACTTAAAAATAATAAACGCACTTTAAAAATAAGTAGAAACATGAAATACATCTAATTGTTTTAAGAATAATATGAAAAAATTAAAAGCTAAACAGATTATAATTTAAAATAATATTAAGCCCAACAAAGCATGGCTTTTTATTAATTTTGCAATATTAAAATACCTTTATGATTTCGATAGATAATTTAGCCGTAGAGTTTAGTGGACACACTTTATTTAGTGATGTTTCTTTTACCATAAATGAAAATGATAAAATTGCCCTTATGGGAAAAAATGGTGCAGGAAAGTCTACGATGATGAAAATTATTGCTGGTGTACAAAAAGCAACACGAGGGCATGTAAGATATCCTAAAGAAGTAGTAATTGCCTACTTGCCTCAGCATTTATTAACGGAAGATAATACCTCTGTTTTTGAAGAGGCCTCCAAGGCCTTTAGCCATGTATTTACAATGCGCGACGAGATGGCCGACTTAAATAAGCAATTGGAAACCCGAACAGATTATGAATCTGATGCGTATATGAAAATTATAGAGCGGGTGTCGGATTTAGGGGAACGTTATTATGCTCTTGAAGATATAAATTATGATGCTGAAGTTGAAAAAGCTTTAAAGGGTTTAGGTTTTAAACAGGAAGATTTTACCAGACAAACAAGTGCCTTTAGTGGCGGTTGGCGCATGCGTATCGAGCTAGCAAAAATTTTACTTCAAAAACCAGATTTAATATTACTTGATGAGCCTACAAACCATATCGATATAGAATCTGTTATTTGGTTAGAAGATTTTTTAGTAAATAAAGCAAATGCTGTAGTTGTTATTTCCCACGACAAAGCTTTTATTGATAATATAACCAACCGTACTATTGAGGTTACAATGGGAAAAATTTACGATTATAAAGCACACTATTCTCACTATTTACAACTCCGGGAAGAGCGTAGAACCCACCAAATAAAAGCCTACGAAGAGCAAAAACGTTTTATTGCAGATAACCAGGCGTTTATAGACCGTTTTAAGGGTACATTCTCAAAAACCAACCAGGTAAGTTCACGAGAGCGCATGCTTGAAAAATTGGATATTATTGAAATTGATGATGTGGATACCTCTACACTAAAACTAAGATTTCCAAAAACAATACGTTCGGGCGATTATCCGGTAATTATTGAAGCGGTTTCAAAATCTTATGATAACCATGTGGTCTTTAACAATGCCAACATGTCTATTGCTAGAGGAGAAAAAGTGTGCTTTGTAGGCCGAAATGGCGAGGGAAAATCTACCATGCTAAAAGCGATATTAGGCGAAATAGATGTACAAGGTAAATGCCACTTAGGACATAACGTAAAAGTTGGGTATTTCGCACAAAATCAAGCTGCTTTACTTGATAACAATTTAACGGTATTCCAAACAGTTGATGATGTTGCGAAAGGGGATATTAGAACTCAAATAAAAAACATCCTTGGTCGTTTTATGTTTAAAGGCGAGGATATTGATAAAAAAGTAAGTGTACTTTCTGGCGGTGAAAAAACAAGGCTAGCCATGGTTAAGTTACTTTTAGAGCCCGTTAACTTATTAATTCTGGATGAACCAACAAACCACCTAGACCTTAGATCAAAAGATGTTTTAAAAGAAGCTTTACTTGATTTTGATGGAACACTTATTCTAGTTTCTCACGATCGTGATTTCCTTCAAGGCTTATCAAAAAAAGTGTTTGAATTTAAAGATCAACGTGTTATTGAACATTTTGAAACTATCGACACGTTTTTGGAACGTAATAAAATAGAAAGTATAAAAGCAATGAATTTGTAAGCGTTCAAATTACTAATAGATCAATATTTTTTCTTTACACAACTAAGCAAGTAAAATTATACTTATAGTTGTTTTGTTCTGATAATTAAGAAGCCATGTCTTAATTTGATATAAAAATACAACACAGCTTAGTAATTTACTTACTTATTCCTAGCCACGATTTTAACCTCTCTTTCCTATAATCATTGGTGGGTTTCTTTTTTATATAAAAAAAACCCACCAATACATTTGTTTTTTCTTATAATTTTAACTGTATTATTTTGAGTAATCTAATAAACATCTTTATTTAAATAATAAACTTAAACACTTGTTACTAGATTTTTAGCACCTAATTACTTTTTTAATTTGTTTATATTTAGTCTACGTTACATTAAAAAATAACTAAAAGGCAATTTGGATTAGAAACAAAACATTTGAAAACTTAAATAGGTATAATTTGTTTTTCTATAATACACCATATTAGTATCGTGCATTAAAAAAAACTAAAAGCTATTTAATTGATACTTTAGTTTACTATGAATAAGTTATTAATTATTACTTTATTTTTCGCTTTTACCATAAATGCGCAAAGTAAGTTGTTTCCAAATAACAACAATTCTACAAATTTAGTGCAAACACTAACTAACTACACATTACATTTAAGCAATACATTAAACCCTATAAATAAAGTCGTTTTCTTTAATAAAAAAACAATGTAGAGTAAAACAATTACCAACAAAGCTAAAAATATTGCTATTAATTTAAAAGAAATTTCCAAAGGCATATACACCGTAATGACTCATATGAATGGTAATATTGTAGTGTTGAGTGTAGATGTAAAACCCTTAGTTGATAATAACACAACAGAATTACTTAATAAAATAGTAGAACCTAAAAGCCCAGTTATTAATTACTACCGTGTTGTATCTGTGGTCCATAAAAAATTTGTTAAGCGCAGGTACAATGTATTTTCTGAACAACGAGCAAATGAATTAATAAAGAAAAACCTTAACGAGGTAGCGAGTTTTGCAGGAAGATATAATGCCTTGGCTATTCATGCTGTATATAAAGACAATAGCGAAGTCCTTATTTATAAAACAGGAACATTAGAAAAATAGAAACCTCATTAAAGTTTAAATTAATAAAATACGAAGCCTATATTACCATAATATACCAGAGAAAAATCTTCACTACCCTAATTTATGAATGCTTCAAGAGCTTCAATATTTTTTTTAGAATTACCAATAAATATATTGTTATTTACCAGAATAACCGGCCTACTTAAAAAGGTATAATGATCTAAAATATACCTCTTATAATCCTGCTCAGTCAGGTTTTGGTTTTTTAAATCATATTCTTTGTACAATTTTGCGCGTTTACTAAATAAAGCACTATAACTACCAGCTAATTTCTGCATATGTTCCAATTGCTCAATCGTTATGGGGTCAACTTTAATATCCTGTAATACAAAATCGGATGATAATTTAAGTGCTTTTAAAATGCGAACGCATGTACTACATGATTTTAGGTAAAATACTTTTTTCATAATTAAAATTATACTAAATTCTATTCCAATAAATAGGCAACTTTAAAAAATATTTGGTAAAATAAAAGCAATTATACCATATATACTATATTTATGAAAAAATTAATTATTTATGGATTTTACATTTCGAGCTCTAAAAAACATAAGAGACATTTTAAGTACTATTATTAATAACAACACAAAAGAAAATCTAAATAAAATTCCTAACGGATTTAATAATAATATTATTTGGAATATTGGGCATGTTGTAATTACCGAACAAGCTCTAATTTATAAACTGTCGGGTTTAAAACCTGAATTACCCGATACATTAATTAATAAATACAAAAAAGACTCTAGACCAAAAGGGCCTGTAAGCCAAGAAGAGATAGATGAAATAAAAAAACTCCTTACTACTACAATTAAAAAAACAGAGTTAAATTACAACAATGGCCTTTTTGTAAACTATACGCCTTACACGGTTTCAACTACAGGCAATACTTTAAATAATATTGATGATGCACTTCATTTTTTAAGTATACATGACGGCATACATTACGGCTATGTTTTAGCGCTTCTAAAAGCTATTAAAAATTAAATAAGATTTAATTTCTTTAAACGGGATAGTAAATTCTACAATATCATTAGTATACGTTGCGAATTCGTTTATATTATATAATAAAACAAGTCCATCTTCACTATACCCCATATTTTCGGGTAATACGAATTGATTAACATCATAAGAAGTACCTTTATTTATAATGGCTTTTTCAAAATAAGGCTTTGCTTTTACTGCAAACTCAACAGTATTTTTAACAAGCCTGAGGTTGTCAATTCGCTTACCCGTTTTTAAATCAAAGTTTAAAAAGTGAATTTTTAAAGCACCATGTGCACCTCCCGTATTTATATACGACGTAAGGGCTATACTAGCAATTTCCTTAGATTGCCACATAACCTCAGCATCAATTTGAGCCTCCCAAATTTGTTTGATATCTGGAAAATTTTTCTGAAAAATAAGATACTCTGCATTAAAAGCGTCTATAGTATCTTCTAAGGTTAGGGACGAAGCATTTTTGTTGGCTTTAATGTTTAAAATTGAAGCCGTTAACTTTTTAATTTCAGCACCTATTCGATTCGCTATTTTAGAGTTACCAGTTGGCTGAAGGATATTTAACTCAACAACACGATTACTAGGCGTTGTTATATTTACATCTGAAAAAACAATTTCCGCTTCCTGCTTACAATTAAAAAGCACTAAAACACAAACAATAATAAAAATAGATTTATAGGAACACATAGCTTATATTTTTTTAACCTTCTGTTGTTTAGCTAAACTTAGATGTTTAATAGTAATTAAGAGCCTTTTAAGATAAGAAAACAGCCAATAATTATTAGTTAATTTAAACAACAACAAGCAGTTTAATCTAAATAAAAAATATAGCCAAAATTCAACCAAACTAGCCAATCATCATTTTTATTAAATTCCAACTGATGATTTAACCCATCAATGTTGTCATTAAAAAAGTATTGCCATCTGAAATCTAGCATTATATCAGATAATTTGGTAAGTTTATATCTAACACCAACGCTAGAAACTACCGTAAATACACCACCTGATGAAGCATCAACAGAGCCTGGCTCCCAAAAAGAGTAAAAGTTACTTGGATCTGTTACATCACCTGTTTTTCTTGGGTCTGGATTAATATAAGTCGTACTAACCTCTGGAGTAAAAGCTGTATAATGCACCCCAAGACTAATAAAAGGGGCAAAACTATAAGCAAAACCCTGAAAATCTCGAATACTTAAAGGAAAGTATTCAATCTGCGAGCCAAAATCTAAATTTTTAGCAACGCCTTTATGCCCCCTCAACCTATTAGAGTTATCTGAAATTTTAGTTGGTACTACAAGCTCCCCCAAATGTTCCAAATTAGTTTGGTTATAAGATACCTCTGTCCTTATTTTAAAATGATCGTTAAAAAAATTATCTGTTGTATAACAGTTACAATCTGCCCTATATGCAAAATTTAAATAGTGAACAACCCCTATACCGTAACCTGAATTACCAAAATTAGTTTCTACATTATTACGTATGCCATAATCCGACCTAAATTGAACAGGACCCGCTATTAAACCTAATTCGTGCGAGAAACCTAATTGTGCATTAGAGAATTGAACCGCTAGAAACACTAACAAAAACAAAGTTAAATGTTTCATTTTAAGCATAAAGTGTTTTTTTTTTTGTAATATACATAATCAAATATATGAAAACTTGTAAGACAAAAAAATAAAAATAATTAAGTTAATTAAAACCCATAAACTTAAGTTAATTCAAAATTCGATAAAAAAACAAGAAGCTTTTAACAAAAACGTATATTTGTTAGAGTAATAATTAGTTAACTACAAAAGGTTCCAAATAATACATATATACATGAAACAAACTATTGAAGCATTTTTAGACCTTGTAAAACAACGTAATGGACATGAACCAGAATTTTTACAAGCTGTAGAAGAGGTTGCGGAAACCGTTCTGCCATATATTGTTAAACACGACATATACTATGGCAAAAACATATTACTTAGAATGGTAGAGCCAGAACGCTTAATTTCTTTTAGAGTCTCTTGGGTAGATGATGATGGTGAAATACAAGTAAATAGAGGCTATAGAGTTCAAATGAATTCCTCAATTGGCCCCTACAAAGGCGGTTTACGGTTTCATCCTACAGTAAATGCCAGTATTTTAAAATTTTTAGCTTTTGAGCAAGTTTTTAAAAACGCATTAACAACTCTGCCTATGGGTGGCGGTAAAGGAGGTAGTGATTTTGACCCGAAAGGAAAATCGGATAACGAAATTATGCGTTTTTGCCATGCTTTTATGAGCGAGCTTTTTAGATATATAGGGCATAACACAGATGTTCCTGCCGGCGATATTGGAGTGGGCACTAGAGAAATTGGTTTCCTATTTGGTATGTACAAAAAACTAACTAACGAGTTTACTGGTGTATTAACAGGTAAAGGAATGTCCTGGGGAGGTTCTTTAATTAGACCAGAAGCTACAGGGTATGGTAATGTTTACTTCGCCCAAAAAATGCTTGAAACTAAAGGAGATAACTTTAAAGGGAAAACAGTTGTAATATCTGGATCTGGGAATGTTGCACAATACGCCGCAGAAAAAGCACTACACTTAGGCGGAAAAATAGTCACACTCTCAGACTCTTCTGGATATATTTACGACGCTAATGGCATAGACGAAGAAAAATTAGCCTTTGTTATGGAGCTTAAAAATATAAAAAGAGGCCGTATAAGTGAATATGTAGACACTTACCCAGATGCTGAATATTTTGAAGGAAAAACACCTTGGGAAGTAAAATGCCACGTTGCATTACCTTGCGCTACGCAAAATGAACTAGATGAAAATGATGCCAAGTTATTATTAAAAAACGGGTGTATTTGTGTAAGTGAAGGTGCAAATATGCCTTCCACTAAAGAAGCTATTGCTGCATTCCACAAAGCCAAAATATTATTTGCACCAGGAAAAGCCTCTAATGCTGGAGGTGTAGCTACATCCGGTCTAGAAATGACGCAGAATTCGTTGCGTTTTAAATGGTCGAGAGAAGAAGTTGATAGTAAACTTAAAGAAATAATGAATGATATTCATGCTTCTTGTTTAGAATACGGCAAGGATGAAGATGGGTATATTGACTATGTTAAGGGTGCTAATATTGCAGGCTTTGTTAAGGTAGCAGACGCTATGCTTGCACAAGGTATTGTTTAACTAAACTTTAATACAACAAGAAGAAGCTTATTGATTTCTTCAGAAGTTTCTTCTTGTTATATTTTCTCTTTGTAGAAGGTAAAACCCCGATTATACATTTATATTTTAAAACTAAACATTTTTAATTTTATCAAAAATTAGTGCCTTTTTTTTAAAAAACCTACTTTAAAATGCTTAGTACCATTTGATGAAGAAGAGATTGATTTTCAGTTATACAAATTCTACAAATCATAAAGCAGCTTTAAACCCATTTATTATTTAAATTAAGTAAAGTATAATTGACAAAAAATTATGTGTTTTAAATAAATTTACACCTTAGATATTAATTTTGGATAAAATAAATACTAATAATTTCGACTTTTTACGAATCGTTTTTGCAGCAACCGTTGCTATTTCGCATTTAATCGAATTAAGTGAAGTTACTTTATTTAAAAATTACGCAAGCTTCTTTAACGCACGTTTAGCCATAGATGGCTTTTTTGTAATAAGTGGCTTTTTAATTGCAAAAAGTTACAAAAACAGTAAAAATGTTAAAGATTATATTTTAAAACGAATTAAACGAATTGTACCCGCTTACTTTTTTGTTATTCTTTTTTGCGCTTTATCTTTTTGTTTAATATCCACAAAATCTCTAAACGCATATTTTTTAAACGCTCAATTTTGGCACTATTTATTAGCTAACTTATCCTTTCAAAATTACATAGAACCTTGTTTACCAGGGGTATTTCAAAATAACTTAATGTGCCCTGTAAATGGTGCACTCTGGACAATAAAACTTGAAGAAGCTTTTTATTTACTAATTCCGTTATTTTATTTAATAACCAAGTGGAAGAAAAGAAACATTTATATTTTGAGCCTTATAGTTTACCTATTTTCCATTGCTTATTTTAACTATTTCGTTTCAGAAAACATGTATAGAATAGCAAAACAGCTACCAGGTGCTTTGGCCTTTTTTACAGTTGGCATTATATTCTTTACCAATTTCAAGTTTTTTAAAAAATGGAAACATTATTTTATTTTGCCTTGTTTAATACTATTTGTTTTGGAACATTTTGTGTGGCATACTCAATTGCTTAAACCTGTAGTTTACGGCTTCATGGTTTTTTATTTTGCTTACTCAATTAAATTTTTAAATAACTTTGGAAAATATGGTGACTTAACTTACGGAGTTTACATATATCACTTTCCACTAATTCAGGTTTTCGTGCACCTTGGCTACTTTAAAAACTATAACCCTTGGTTAGTCGCAGTTATTTTAAGTTTATTACTCATTATTATCTCGGCAATGTCTTGGCATTTTTTAGAATTAAAATATTTATCTGAAAATAGAAAAGCAAGGCAAAGTAATTTATTATCTCGAAAATAAACTAATTCATTGTACATAAAGTAGTTCAATTATTATTTTTACATATTATTTTACAACAAAACTCGTTAGATATAAATATATTTGAACTAAAATAAAATTATTTTGAAAAAATTAGTAGTTATACTTTTTTATATCTTCCCTTTTTTTGCATTCACGCAAGATTTCTCCGATGTATGGACAGGTCATTTTTCTTACTACAACGTTCAAGAGGTTGTTCAAGGTAACGATAAAATCTATGCAGCAGCAGATAATAGCATATTCAGCCTAGATACTCAAACTAATGAAATTAACGAGATTACAACAATAAAAGGATTATCTGGCGAGCGTATTTCAACCCTTTATTATAGTGATATTTACGAACTATTAGTTGTTGGTTATAACAGCGGACTTATTGAGATTGTTTTTGATAACGACCCAGAAGTTTTAACCGTTGTAGATATTATAAATAGACCAACCATACCTGCTACCATAAAAAAAATTAATCATATTAATGCTTTTGAAAACAACATATACATAGCAACAGATTATGGTATTTCAGTTTATAATTTAGAACGTTTAGAATTTGATGACACCTATTTTATTGGTAACGGTGGCTCACAAATACCTATTACACAAACTACCATTTTTAATGGTTTTATATACGCATCGAGCCTAAACGGTAACGGCGTAAAAAAAGCAAACATTACTAACCCTAATTTAATCGATTTTAGCAATTGGCAAACAATTACAACAGGTAATTTTATTGGCATTGAAACCATAGAAAACAAATTATATGCTGTGACGACAAACCGCATTATGTACAACATAGTAAATGATGTTTTAAACCAAGTATTCCAATACATAGATGTTCCACTTGAAATAAAATCAGTAAATAATAACCTTTTAGTTACTACAGCAAACAACGTTTTTATATACGACACGAACTTTAACTTAATCGCGCAACTATCATCAACTACAGAAGACTTCAATACCACTTTTAATTCCACAACTATAAATGGTGAAAACGTATATGTTGGCACTAGAGATTTTGGTGTTTTAAAATCATCGGTTAATAATCCTAATATCTTTGAAGAAATCAGGCCTGCAGGCCCCTTACGAAACGATTTGTTTTCAATAAAATATTACGACAACGATTTATGGGGCGTTTCTGGCGGCTACAACCTCTTTTATAATTTTGTTGGTGGAGACCGTGTACAAACAGGCATTAGCCGATTAAAAAATAAAGAGTGGCAAAATATACCGTACGACAGTATAAGCAGCAAAGTAAACAACCCTGTTTTCTTGTCTCACATTGCAATAAACCCATTTAAACCCAATCAAGTTTTTGTAAGTTCGTATACTTCTGGTTTAGTTGAATTTGATAATGGTGAAGCCATAGGTTTATTTAATCAAGATAACAGTACCATAATACCATTTGCTGCTAATTTTAAGCTTGCAGGCGTTAGCAACTATGATTCCGAAGGTGTTTTATGGCTAATGAATGGCCGGGTTGATAAAGCATTAAATAAATATGAAAATGGAAATTGGTCGTCTTTTGATTTATCTGGAGTTTTAAACAGTGCAGGTAACGAGTTAGGTTTTAGTGAAGTTATAACAGATGATTCTGGAATTAATTACATAGGAACCTATACTAATGGTGTTGTAGCTTTTAATGAAAATGGTGGGAATCCAATATTTAGTAGAATAAGTGAAGAAAACCAAAACATGCCAACAGATTACGTAACAGCATTAGCTTTAGATAACCGCGATCAACTATGGATTGGCACATTTGATGGATTACGTGTTTTATTTAACACCTCCACGTTTTTTACAGAAGACACCCCAACTGTTGATAATATTGTTATCGAGGAGGATGGTATTGCGAAAGAATTGTTATTTGAACAACATGTTACAGATATTGAAGTAGATGGCTCTAATAACAAATGGATTGCAACATCGGAAGCAGGATTATTTTATTTAACGCCCGACGGACAAAATACAATATTTCATTTCACTACAGATAACTCACCATTACCTTCTAACACCGTAAATGATGTTACTTTAGATGTGGAAAATGGTGTTGTATATATATCCACAAGTAGAGGTTTATTATCTTTTAACTCCGGAAGCTCATCAACTCTAGAGGATTTAACTAGTGTTTATGCTTATCCCAACCCTGTAAGACCAAACTTTAATATAACCGATGAGAAAATAAAGATTAAAGGCATATCAGACAATATAAATATTAAAATAACAGATGTTGAAGGAAACTTAGTAGCCGAAGCAGAATCTAAAGTAAACCAAAGATTTCGCGGCTTTAATTTAGAGATTGATGGTGGCACAGCGTTTTGGAATGGGAAAAATTTAGCAAACAATACAGTCGCTTCTGGTGTGTACCTTATTATGCTTTCAGACTTAGAAACGTTTGAAACCAAAGTGCTCAAATTAATGATAGTTAGATAATGCTTATTAAAACAAATGCCATTGTTTTATCTAAATTAAGATATAGAGATAACGATATAATAATTAAATGCTACACCCAAGAAATAGGAGTTGTAAGCTTTTTGTTAAGAGGTGTTTTAAAAAGTAAAAAAGGCGGGGCAAAAATAGCTTATTTCCAACTACTATCACAAATCCAAATTATTTTCACATATAAAGGTAGTCGATCGCTCCAAAGCATTAAAGAAACAAAATTAAACCATATATACTCTAGCTTACACACTAACGTATTAAAAGGTGCAATAATTATGTTTTTGTCTGAAGTGCTATCCAACACATTACAGGAGGAAGAACAAAACGAAACCCTTTATAGTTACCTAGAGAGCACCCTTCTATGGCTAGATGAACAAACAGAATATGCAAATTTCCATTTATTATTTCTTTTAAAACTAACTAAATATTTAGGCTTTTATCCAGATACTACAGATCAAGCTTTTACTGTATTTAATTTACAAGAAGGTAAATTTGAACTAAAAGAAAGTAACAAATATGCTATTTCCGGCAACAAATTAGCACTATTAAAAACACTTTTAGGCACAACATTTGATGCTCTACCAAATATAAAAATAAATGCAAACCAAAGACAGGCTTTTTTAAGTATGATGCTGCTTTATTTTAAATTACATTTGGGTAGTTTTAAACCCCCTAAATCTTTACAAATATTTAATCAAGTTTTTAACTAACCGTATGAAGGCCTTTTATCTATATTTTCTATTTATAATAACTACCATTGGGGCTCAATCTCAAAATATAAAGGTACTTAATGCTAAAACTAAAGAGTCTATATTTGGTGTGGCTGTTTACAATGCAGACAAATCAAAAAGTGTTATTACTAACTTTAGAGGGGAAGCAGATTTAGGTATATTTTCAAACAATGAAACACTCTATTTTAAACATTTATCACACGTTTTAAAATCGTTAAAGAAACAAAGTATTGGTGTATCAAATAAAGTCTATCTAAAATCTAATACACAGGGTTTAAAGGAGGTTGTAATTTCCGCATCAAAATTTCAGCAAAATAAAAAAGACATTCCTCAAAAAATATTGGGTTTAAATGCCACAACCATTCAATTTTCAAACCCACAAACTAGTGCTGATGTATTGGAACAAACTGGTAAAGTCTTTATTCAAAAAAGCCAACTAGGAGGAGGCAGCCCAATTATAAGAGGTTTTTCAACAAACAGGCTCCTCATTACTGTGGACGGTATAAGAATGAATAATGCTATATTTAGAAGTGGTAACCTTCAAAATGTTATCGCAATCGATCCCTTTTCCATTCAAAATACAGAGGTTACTTTAGGCGCAGGATCGGTTATATATGGTAGCGATGCTATTGGTGGTGTAATGAGTTTTTTCACAAAAAAACCAAAGCTATCCTACACAGATTCTTTACTATTAAGTGGTAATACCGTAGTGCGATATGCATCAGCTAGTAATGAAAAAACGGGACATTTCGATTTTAATTTAGGCTATAATAAATGGGCATTTATAACTAGTGCCAGCTATACTGATTTTGATGATTTAAAAATGGGTAAACACGGGCCTGAAGATTATTTAAGACCCGAATTTGTAAGCACTACATCTAATGGTGATGTAATTGTACAGAACAGTAATCCTTTGGTTCAAAAATTTACAGGCTATAACCAGCTAAACCTTATGCAAAAGGCTCATTACGCCCCAAATAACGATTTAAATATCGATTTAGGCTTATATTACAGTAAAACTTCAAACATCCCTAGGTACGATCGATTAATTAGATACAAGAATAATGTATTACGCTCTGCAGAATGGAATTACGGACCACAAGAATGGTTTATGTCTAGTTTACAACTTACACAGCGCAATAATAAATCAAAACTCTATGATAAATTAAAAGTAACCTTGGGGTATCAGAATTTTAAAGAAAGTAGGCTAGATAGAGATTTCCTATCTCCCAACAGAAATATTAGAAAAGAAGGTGTAAATGCGTTTTCATTCAATCTAGATTTAGAAAAAAGAGTTTCCGCTAAAACCCAAGTTTATTACGGTACAGAATACATCTTCAATAATGTAGAATCTAGTGGAAAAATAGAAAACATAGAAGACAAAACTACAGACAAAGCGCTTTCTAGATATCCTAACGGCTCAAGTTGGCAATCTGCAGCAGTATATTCTAGTATTAAATACAAACCGAATACAAAATTGGTATTTCAATCTGGCTTACGATTTAATTATGTAGCTTCCCAAGCAGACTTTACAGATAATAATATATTTCTAAATTTACCTTTTGAAGCGGCTAAGAACGCATCTGAAGCCCTAACAGGAACAGCAGGAATTAGCTGGTCACCAAACGCTACCGTGCAGTGGCGTGTTAACACATCATCTGCATTTAGAGCACCCAACATTGACGATATTGGTAAGGTATTTGATTCTGAACCAGGATCGGTTGTTGTACCCAACAACAATTTAAAACCAGAGTATGCTTATAGTGGTGAGTTGGGTGTAAAATTAGATTTTAATAGTAAATGTATATTAGACATAAGCACCTATTACACCTATTTAGACAATGCCTTAATACGACGAGATTTTAATTTAAACGGTGATACAGAAATTATATACAATGGTGAGCTAAGTAATGTACAAGCTATTCAAAACGCTGCAAAAGCACGTGTATATGGTTTAGAACTAGGCTTAAAAATACCCATTACCCAGCAACTAAATGTTACATCTCAATATTCTTTAATTAGAGGTAAAGAGGAAGTTAACAGTATAGAAGCCCCTATACGACATGTCGCGCCAGACTTTGGAAACACTCATATATCTTGGTTTTCTAATAATTTAAAATTAGACTTTTTTGCCAATTATAATGGCGGCTTATCTTTTAAAGAGCTAGCACCTTCCGAAATTGAAAAAGATTTCATTTACGCTTTAAACGCCAATGGCGATCCCTTTAGCCCATCTTGGTACACCTTAAATTTTAGGTCGCAATACCAAATAAATAAAGCAACTTCAATTACGGCAAGTTTAGAGAATTTTACAGACCAACGCTATAAAACCTATTCTTCTGGTATTGCAGCTGCTGGCAGAAACCTTATTCTAGCTTTAAAATATAACTTTTAAAAACAGATAGCATTAATACGGCTTAGCTATTATTTTACCACATTTACAAATTCTAATTTATTTTGTTCTAAACTTAAAAAATAAAAATACAGCCCTAACCATCCTTACTTTTTGTAACAAAATTAAATTAAGGCGCCATAAATGCATCATGAATAATACATATTAGCACGCACTACCTATTGCAAGCCGTACTATGTTTTAATACCAAATATGATTTTAGATTTTAATTGGTATAATCCCCAAACCTACAAACAAAAACTAGGTAAAATATCTTAAATCAAATCCACTATATATATAAATAAATGGTTTAAAAGCGTTCTAAAAGTGCTTAATATTTTTTTATAAGTATCTTTTTAGTAACAGTTATACCACTAGCCAAAGTTACTTTTGCTATATAAACAGCATTGCTTAAACCCGATATATTATAAGCCTCTAAATGTTCCGCACCTTTTAAATAATATATTGGCCTACCTAATAAATCATATATTACAACAGATTTAATAGGGCTTGCAGCTTTAAAAGCCAAGCGATTATCATCTAATTCTAAAATTTTTAAAGAATTTGCTGTTTCACCAATAACCGTAGTAGATAAAACGTTAGTATTAAATACTATTTTAAACCTATCGTTAAACTCACCAACGTTTGATGTAAATGTATAATCTGAATTTGATAAGTTATGAATTACACCAAGTAAATCGTCTTTTAAATATATACCATGGTTAGCTAAAAAATCACCTTCTAATTGGGCAACAGAAAGCTTATAAATAGTATTAGTTTGAATGGTTGTGGCAAAACCAAGCTTAATAATTTCACTTCTATTAATATCCGCTACACCTTTTCCTTGAATAGCATATTTGCTTTCACCAAAATCCATTAAGGAATACAAAACTGCAGCATTATTCTGGTTAACCTTTCTTGGCGCGTCGTAAGACAAACCGTCATTTCCTTTAGTAGCCCCTGGTACATAAGCCACCAATATTTGATTAAAAACACCAGTGTTAGACGTAAGATTAACCCATAATTTATTTACTATTTCATTTTTAACCTTTTGCTTTTTAGTAGTAGAGCCTTTAAAAAAATTCACATTACTAGTACTGCTTATGCTTCGCATGGCATTTGTAAATGTTACCATACTATTATCTAAACCAGCAATAAAAAATCCTTGTCCAGATGGTATAAATTGATTTGGCATTGCACCACCAGCACCAGCAACTATACTTCCAGATCCAACGGTATATATTGCATAATCGTTATTATTAAAGTTTAATTGCTGATTACCCGAATTTGCCTCATCCGGAGGCGAAACCTGAGACCAAAGGTAAGCCGCACCATCGAACACCGCCGCATTTGCTGCATGGAAAGCATTAAAATCGATTGCAGACGGGTATGGATTACCAATTAAATTCCAGGTGGTGGACCCTGCTGCAACATTTATAGCATTCTCAAAAACAGGCACTGTAACATCACTAGTATTAAAGGCCCCTTCAAAACTTGCTTGACCTGTACCCGATGTAAAAGACCTTACTTCTGTACTAGCATACCCTACACCAGGTAGCATATTACCAGAAGCTACATTCCAATCATCACCATTATCATCAATATCATCAGGAACATTGTTTGTAGTACCTCGCGTATGCTGGTCTATAAAATTTTCTGCTTTAAAAAAGAAACGCCTATTTGGATTAACACCTGAGAACACATTTTCAATTGTTTCGTTAACCACTGGCGAACTCCAATACGTATAAAAAAACCAATTACTTTTTGGTGCTGTTAGTTTATTAACCCGTGCAATTCCTGTTGTGTTTACCGTAAAAGTACCAGTATCCGCCCGCTGTACAAAATTACCCTGCGTTTCTACTATTAAAGTACCTGCTACCGTAACATCGTTTTCTACCTCAATAAAACCACCGTTATCTACAACTACAGTTATAGGGCTAGAGGTGGTTGAAGAAACTTCATTTATAAACAAAGTACAAGCAGAAAAGCTATTAAGGTTATTAGCAGTATAATTACCATCAATAATAACACGGCTATTAATATTAGGCGCCATAGGTTGCCATACTGTACCGTCCCAGGTAACAGAACCACCAGAACACACATCAACTTCAACAAGGCCACCTACCGCTAACTCTATACCATTTTTTCTTCCAAAAGCAAATGTGCCACGCACATCTGTTGCTCCCCATCCATAAAGCCTAAACGTTACAGAAGTACCAGACACCACGCTTTGCATAGCTGGTATTACAGATAAATCAATTTCCGTTTGAGCCTCACCTGTACTTGCTACCCCCATATAACTTGTAGGCGTACCAATATCAAAAAAATTAACGCCATCTAAGCTGTAACGCCACAAAAACATAGTAGGGCCTGTGTTACTCCTTCTAAAATTAGCATTTAATGTTGCTAATGAGACTTGAAAGCCCATTGCAGTAGAAATTTGGAATTCCATGTATTCATCATTAGCAATGGCGTCTGCCTGCGTAGCACCCACGTTATAACTTGTTGCTGAAAATGCACGAGCTAAAGGAGAGGCATTTACCCCACCTCCTCTTACTAACGTAGAGGTGTTTAAATTAGGGTCTAGAATTCGCGCATCCAAAGTAGCTTCGTTTCCAGCAGTATTTGGTCCATTCATTTGCCAAGCTACAATTTGTCCGCTAGCAAAATCAATAATAAAAAGCAATGCAATTATAATCGGCAAAATGAAATGTACACAAAATTAAAATGAAATGTACATTTTTTAGCCTCAATTAAGAGGCTTTTAAATGTTTTTTAAACAGCATAATATCTTCATACTTGTACTGAAAGTTAACGCTGTTAATAACACTTTCTTTTGTAGCACCATCGAAGGGGTTTACGTTATATTTTTCGCCCATCCACTCACATAGTTCTATTATGCTTGACTTATTACTTGTAAAGTAGAAGAAATTGGTGTTATTTAAAACGTCTAAAACGTTTAAATAGTCTTTTAATTTCCAGTAGGAGTCGCTAGAGTAACTTTTAGTATCTGTTGATAGGTATGGTGGGTCTACAAGAAACACCACATTAGGGTTGTTTTTAAAGCAATTAAAAAGCTCCTTATAATCTTTAGTAACAACTTTTAAGCCTTCTAAAAAACCTATTGCTAATGGTATGTCACTTTTACGCACACGATTGTATAGTGTTTGCTTTTCTAGCTCATTAATACTGGTGATATACTTACCCGAGAATAGTATAGAAGCAGATATTGTTATAATATCTACATAACCATATTGCTTATTATGGGCTTTAATCGCTTTAATAACTTTGTCTTTATCAAAGGATGGTATTTTAAAATTTCTAGGAGTGTTAACAAGTATTTGCCTAATAATAAGCAATAATTCATTAGTATTCTTTATGTGTGATAAACGATTAGAAAAACCATCGAAATCATTATAAATAACTGTTGCATTTGGGTATATGTCTTTTACCGATCTGCTTAGAAGACCAGAGCCTCCAAATAGGTCTACATATATTGCATCACTTGGAAAGTTTTTTAGCGAGCTGCTAAATAATTTTAAGAAGCCACGTTTTTGGCCTTGAAATGGTAGTGGAGAATTTTTGTAAATTAAATTGTTTTTCATTGTAGATTTTTAGTAGTTTTGTATTGCCAAACAAACACACATAAGTATTCGCTGGAAGGCTTTGCCCTCAGTGCGCATACTTATGTGTGTATTTTGTTTGTTTGGCGACTACAAAAATCTGGGGGCTTATTTAGTTGAAAGGATCATCCGTCACGTAGGTTCCAGATATGTGTATGTAAGCATCATTCTCTCCTAAATAAACATTGCTATAAGGTGCGCCAAAGTCAAAATCATAAAAATCCTCATTCCAACCTGTTATTTCAGGAGTTAAAAAAGTTCTTATATCATTTCTTGTTATTAAACATCTAGGGGTTAATATTTCAGACCTAGCTTCATTTTTAATAGATAGTACATCAGCATTTCCTATATAAACTTCACCCTGTCTTACCGAATATGGTAAAACATTTGTAAACAATAGCGGTTGAGTTCCTGATATCGTTCCAGCTAATAAATACTCAATCGTAAATGTTACAACATTACCTACCCTGATGTAATTTGCTGTGCCACTCCAAGTAAAACTTTGATTAGGAATTGCTAATTCAGGTACTGTAAAGGTGCCACTTTCTGTTTGAACACCACTACTTGATGCTTGAGGTGTAGGCAAAACAACCGTATTACCATCAGAAATTGTCAGCTCATTGTCAATAATTGACAACGTCTGTGGTGTTGGCTCTGAATTTAAATCCGATACGGGTATCGAACTTACTTTGTTTTCACTATTAATAACTAAAATGTCATCATTACCTGTAGGTTCTGCTAATTTGTTAAGCTTTACTTCTGAACTAAAAGTTCTTGTTTGTGCTTGTACTGAAATTGTTGACAAGCCAATTGCTAATACTAATAAAAATTGTTTCATTGTAAATTGTGTTTAATGTTGATTTTAAATTTCTTGTTGTGCAAAAATTTCACCTAAACTTGCTGGGTTGTAAAGACTACCGCCTAAGTATTTTCTTTTTCCTAAAACTTCGTTTCCTTTTTCATCGGTAAAAACGCCGTCTAAAATGTCGCCTTGTTCTACCGCATCAAGGTTTAAATTGTTTCCTGTTTTAATAATTCGGTAAGTACCTTTTCTTTGTACGCCATTTTTGTGTACCACTAGCTTGTTTAGGCTAGTTTCATTGTTGAATACTAAACTCATAATTAAATATTTAAAGGTTAACTAAAAAAATTCTCCTTCTGTATCTTGTAGTGACTCAGAGCTATCACTACTATTAATTTCCATTTCATCAATACTATCAAGCACCGTCCAGCTTTCGTCTAAGTCTACATCAATTGTAAATCGACAAACGGCACATTTCCAAAACGTTTGGTTATCTCTAAAACCATTCATTATAATGTCACCTACCTCAATGGCGTTCGCTTTTAAAACATCATCATTACTTGGGTGTTTTATTAATTGAAACCAGTTGCCAAAAACGGTTACTTTGCTTTGCAGGGTCTCTATAAATTCAGCACTGATGTGCCTACTATCGTCTTCAATGTGACTATTCAGTTTGTCGTTATCGGCTTTTTGAGCTATTAACTCGTCTATCCCTTCGATATCGCCCACAGGCACTTTGTTTAGCTTGTGCCGAAAAGATGTAAAAGTGGCTTTAAACTGTGCCTCTGTAGGAATAGCATTGATTTTAAACCAATTTAATATTGTTGCTAATGATGTTGCCATAATTATGGAATTGTTATTGTTTCTACATAAATCTTTAAACTCTTATCCCTTCCATCTCTTTCTTCTATTGAAAATTCAAATTTCTTTGAGCTTATTTTTTTAAAAACCATTTGCCCTATGTTATTATCCCTAATAATATCTCCGTTAGATTCTGCAAAAAACCTCACATAATAATTAGAAGTCATGTCGTTCAATACCGTAACTTCAATTAATGAGTTTTTATCGGGAGCACTTTTTTTTACAGCACTAACAATTTGACCAGAAGTATTAAAACTTGTGCCATCTGGTCCTGCAGAATTTCCCACATCAAAATTTCCAAACCAACCAATATTAGTAACAGCAGGCACTTGGTTTAATTTCTTTTTATCTTGAAAGGATAATAAACCAGGCTTAGTTACTGTGGCTAGACCTAAATTGTCAATAAACTCTTGAATTTGTCGAATCTTAACAATAACTAATTCTAAATCAATAGCACTCGCTTTTTCTTTTTGATCTTGTGTTAATTGTTGATTTGTTTTTGGACGCTGAAATCGGCTCCATTCAATAGATTTCGTTCCAGTTCCAAAGGACACCCAGCGTTCAACAAAAACTTCTGGATCAGTACCATCTTGAAATTGCTTTCTCGTTTTACGTTCGTTAACAACTACTTTGGTTTGCGTTAACCCACCTCTAAATTCAATCAATTCGCCTTTAAAATATAAAAACCCATTTCTTGTTGTATTGCCAATTACATCACATCCATTTACAATTATGTAATCACCAATTGACGCTCCAAAAACTTGAAGCTCTTTGTATGCCAATTGCATTACATTAAAGATGTCTGTTTCTAAAGGAAACCCCCCAGGTAAATTAAAATTTATATTCATGTACTTTCTATTTTAAATCGCTTACCAGCTTGTCGGTAATAATCAATTTCTGCTCTTAATTCAATTAATCGGTTATCCACTATTTGCGCTGGTACTTTTACTATAAAATCTACCGCCGAGGTAGCGTTATCTTCTGCACCATAGATATTTATTTTACCCAAATATTGAGGTTGTTGCTCGGGTATCGTAAAAATGTACACGGCTTCAAATACATTACCATTTACTATTTCAATACGTCTCAACTCATTATCAAAGGCATCGTTAAGCGCCTTACGGAAATAACATGTTTGCCCGTTGTGTGCCAGTAAATACAAGTTACGCTCTCGCTTGTTTAACCAATTACCATGTATTTGTTGTAGCACAGCCACAATAGCACTTAGTAAGGCTACATTTTTTGGTTTTCGTAGTTTGAATGGCAAAAACCACAACACCAATTTTTGAAAGTCGATATTAAACCACATAGTTGATGTTTGAAAAATCGTTAACTAAAAAGTAACCGCTCTCAGGTATAAATTTTACCGAAATTGGCAATCGCTCGCCATATTCATTTGCTTGCCTATCTATATAGCGAACTTCAATATTTGCTATTTCAACAGTAACCACACCATCCACCGCTTGTATTGCTTTTGCTAAATCCAACACTACTAATTCTCCATTGAAGCCTACATTTCTTAAATAGTTTTTAATGGCTATTTCAACGGTGTTTTCACCTGTTAAAATATTTACTCCATCGGCACCAATAACTAAGGGATCTCTATAAACGTCTACGTAAGGAATAAGCAAGTCACCTAGCTGATTTATTAAATCTACACGCGTACCCGCTACTCTAAATTCGTCTATGTAATACGCTAACGAGGTTTGAATTTCCGCGCTTGTTGGTGCGAGCTCTCCATTTTCTTCGGTAGCTACTTTTATAATTAGCGAGCTATTACTTATTGGCTCAACAACAGCACAATGTTTAATTACTTTGCTTTCTTCAATCTCCTCTGGTGTGGCGTTATCATTTATAAACCTATCGGTGTCTTTAGCTAAATCAAACCCAAATTGAAAGCCTAAAACACGGTTTCTGTACCAGCGTACGGTTCCCCATTTTTGCTGAAATATGATATTTACAACCTCTTCTAAGTGTTTGTCAAATATCTTTTCGAGTAACTGAATGGCTACCGCTATGATGTACGAAAACAGGCGCAACCTCCCTGTAAGCGAAGTATTGTTTACTGCTCCAAGTACAGGGTTACTAGATGTGTTGGCTAGTATTTGATTGTGAATTTCTGTAATTGTTCGTGCCATTTTAGCTTGCTTGGTTAAGTAATCTTATTTCTTCTATTGTTTCGGGCGTATCTTGTCCCACAATAAATGTTAATCCTATTATCATACAACCTATTCCACAGTTTTGGTTAAGTAGCTCGTTTTGAGCTTCTGTACTTGCGGTTGCTGGCTTGATATTGCGTTGTTTATAAAAGCTTACAATGGCATTGTTTATAATGGTAGAACTGTTTAACTCTAGTTCTGTATTAACTTCCAAATCTGTGGTAACAGAAACCCCATTATTAAACGCCAAATCAAAAACCTTTTCAACACCTCCCAATTCTTGTATTGAAATATCAAAGAGGTTTTGTTTATTTTGTGTTTTTACCGTCTTCATCATTTAAATTGTATTTTGTTGAAATACGCTTCAAAAGCCCCAAAAAGCCTTTCATTTCTTTGTAGCCTAATGCCTCATAGTTTTCGGCTAACGATTTTAAAAGCTGATAAATAATAGCAATTAAAAAACCCCAGTACATAGCGAAAAAAGGATCTAGCTCGTACCCAAATATTACAGGGAATTTTAGGTGTTGCATAAACATATTTAACATCCAAATAATTAAAATATAGGTGCCTACTTTTAAAAACATGCGCCCCATTTTTCGGCTTTCAATAACAACCTTGTTTTTTCTAGCTACCTGTATTCCCGACCAAAATTCTAGCGTGTTTAACACTACAAATGCCATAAAAACAAGCGTATTAAACCCTAAAGATTCGCCAATAAATGTTTTTACAAACCCTATAAACACACTTACTGATATCACTTTAAAATCTATGTAACCAAAAGTGCTTTGTAGGTATTCATTTTTGCAGTTGAAGCCAAAGGCTTGTAAGTAGTAGTTAAATTTCATTGCAACTATTTTAATACGACGTTTAATCGTTGTTTAATTGTTTGGGTAATGTTTGTTTTTATTACTGTAATGGCTGGTATGTTTGGGGTTGTTCCAAAACCAGGCAATACAATTATTTTGTTTATTTCGTCACATAGTTTTCCTATTTCTGAAATATGATCGTTTAGTACTGTTTTTAAATTCTCCCCTTTACTAGTTAGCTGATAGCCTTCTTTATCAATTTCAAATTCACTGGTGCCAATGGCTCCTTTAATACTTTCTACTTCCGAAAAACCGACTACAAAAAGCGTATTATCGTCATTCCCTATACTGGCCACTAATACCGAGCTTTTTAAGGCGGGATATGTAACGACTCCCTTTTTATTATCAATTACGCTTTTTAAGCGAACCTCTTGATAGTCCAAACCATCCACATCCACAATATGTATGGTGTCATTAGTTTTGTTTACCGCAGTAACTTCGGCTATAAATATCCCTTCAGGCACTTTAGCAAATTGTTTTAAGCCTTTTCTTATTTGTTCGTCTTTATCCATTTACCTTAGTGCCTAATTCAATAATTCTTCTTGCTCCGTTTACGCCAAAAATTACAGTTACCGCTATTATAAAGTAAGCGCCTACGCGGTCGGGAAATAATTGATCTCTTAATACTGCTGTCATACCTCTAGTGGCATAAGGCGCAAAAAAACTAGTTATATTGCCATCGTAACCTGTAAACTTAAGATCACTTAGTTCTGCTTCGCCTATTGCCTTTAGCCGTGCCTTATCTTTTATGTTGTACCTAAACAAGGTGCGTTGCTCGCCATCTAAATCGCCTAAAATAACCTCTACTTTTGTATTGTCTTTTTGTATGCCTACAACCTTTACACGCAACCTAATATCCTCGGCATAACGGTAGGTTAATTTATGTTGTATTACATTTTGGTTTAAATCGTAATACACCTTATCACCTGTACCCACTGTTTGCCTTAACCCAGCAAACAAATCACCATTGTTATCTAAAAAAATATTTAAGCCGTATTCGTCCTTCAATTTTTCTAGCGCTCTAGCACCGTTTACATCTTTAAGCAAAAACTTATCAAACTCTACTTTTGGCAAGTCTCCAGATAAAGCAATTCCTAAACCTTCAACTATATAATTCAATACTTCCCTTAAGGTTGTTTTGCCGAAGTTTTTGTTGATGCGTTTTTTTCTAATGTTGTAAACCGCATCTTCACACTCGATAACCAATAACGGATTGTTGGGCTTCACAAAAGCCACAAAGCCTGTAAATTCTTGCACCTCCAAAACACCTTCATAGGCTAGTGTAATACTTACTTTATCGCCAGCCCTAATTACCGTTTCTAAATTTCGCCTTTCAAAACCTTCATTGTTATTTTGAAGCACCGCACTAATGGGTAATTTTATAATGGCAGTATCTGATATTGAGTCTACCGATTTCTTAATTTTCACCTCATTTACTTGCGTAAACTGATACTTGCCAATTTGTATGTTACTTTTTAAAACAAACATTACAAATCAAATTTTAAAGTGGCATAAAAATCCCTATCGCTAACGGCATCTATAGCAAAACTTTGGCTATATGGTTGGCCTTGCATTTTACCCCAAACAATATTTTTAAGAACGATACGCTGTATTCCAAAAAGCGCACACAGCCTGTTACTTACCTCTAAAGCTTTATTTTTATTAAATACAGCTTGTATATCTTCCACTTGCTGGCGTGGGTATTCCTTCTTATTGGGGTCTATACATAAACCCTCTATTTTTATTCTATAATCTGATGATGCTATCAATTCTTTTACCGTGCCTTCTGCGCCTTGCACTACTGTTTCTACAATACGTTTTTGTTTACTAAAAGTTATTAATGGCTCGTTAGGAAAAATAACGTCATCAATAACTAAATCCATAAAATAAGGCACCCCTAAATGGTTTGCTCCTATAATAGATGCCCCTATGTTTAGCACATCGGGCAACGGATTTTTAAGCCCTAGTAACGGAAACGGTAAAGCTTCATAGCCAAATACTTCGGCGGTTATTTTTTGTAAATCAAACGCGTTAGCCATTTTAGTTAGTTTGTAGTTGGTTTGCTGAGTTTACTATTCTTAAGAAAATTTCTTTTACCTTATCTTCAAGCTCATCGGCACCTTCGGTTACATTTTGACTTACTATTTTTAACTCCTCCACTAAACTTTGAATTTGTATGGTAATATTGGTTTGTTTTTTACCGCCTCCAGATATTCCGTTAATACCGCTTGTTAGCGCTTTGCTGTCTCCTAAAGACGTTAAATCGCTAACTGGTGTTTTCGTTTCGTTATCTAAGCCTATGCTTTTTTTATCTTTTATTATTTGTTTAGAGAAAGCTATTTTGCTCTTTTTTTCTTTGTCTACAGCTAAAACTCCTGCGCGGTAAGCTTCGCTAGCCTTTTTACCTGTTGCCTTCATATCGGTAATAAATCTACCTCTGCTCTTTACAGCCAATAAATTATTGGTAGCTTGCTTACCTGTTTCTAAAGCATCCTCCCAGTCGCCTTTTACAAATTGCCATAATGCTTTTCCTAGACCTGTTATTCCGCTAAGTAGTTCGCCAATTCTTGTAAGCGCAGCGGTTTTAATAGCACCTGCAAAACCTTTAATAGCTTCCCAACTTGCTAAAACAGCACCTCTAAACCAACCTACTTTTTTGTACGCCCAAACTACTCCTGCACCCAATAATGCAACTCCCGTAATAACTAATCCTATTGGATTAGCAGTAAGTGCTGCATTCCACAACCACTGCCCAGCTGTAGCTATGCTTGTCCAAAGTGTTTGAGCTTTTGTAACAGCAGTATATCCTAAAGAAATACCTTTTGCAATAATCATATTATAGCTAAAAGCCCCGACCGCCAAACCTAGTAATCCAAGACTAACCGTATTGTCGTCAATTACGCGTTTGGCTTCATCAAAATAAAAGGGCAAATCTGCTATAAAATTAACAATACCCGTACCTGCTGTAATAAACTTATGCGCTACGGGGATTAGCTTTGTTCCTATACCCGTACCTAATTTAGCTGTGATGTCTAATAATGTTGAAAATCTACCGTTTACCGTTTCGCTCTGTTGTTCTAGCATTTGATAAAAACGCCCACCTTTACTGGTGGCTATGGTAAATGCCTCTTCAAGCATCGTGGCAGAAATTGCTCCGCCTTCCATTTTCTTTTTAAGAGAACCCATGCTTTCGCCTGTTTTTTGCGAAATAATTTGCAATGGGTTAAAACCAGCGTTAATCATTTGGTTTAAGTCTTGCCCCATAAGCCTACCTGTACTGGTTGCTTGTGCATAAGCTAAACTTAAGCTATCAAAACGTTGTTTGTTGCCCCCCGATACATCACCAATTTTTTTAAGTGTGGGTAGTATTTTACCGCCTGCAATACCAAAATTTAAAAGTAATTCGGCATTACGTTGTAGGTCCAGCTTCTTTAAAGGCGTTTTTGAAGCTAATTGCTCCAAATCGCCAATCATTTTATTTGCCTTAGTGGTACTACCCAACAAGGTTTCAAACTTAATACGTGTTTGCTCTGCGTCTGCTCCTAATTTTAAAACACCTGTAACACCGCGCCAAGCACCTAATGCCAAACCTACGCCACCAGCTAAACCAATCATACCCGAAAAATGCCCCCCTATTTTAGACAACCGCTGTCTAAAGCTTAAAGGCGGTAAGTTTTCAAGCTTGCGCAACTGTTTTTCGGTAGTGCGTATGTAGCCGTTAAACTTGGCTATTTCTTTAGTAGAAAATGAGCTGTTACGTTTTGCTCTAAACGACTGCAATCTATTTTCTAACTGCCCTATACTACGCCCAGACTTTTGGTTACTCGCATTAAACTTGTTTTGAGATTGCACCATACGACTAAAAGCCTTGCCTGTATTTTGGGCTATTTTACTAACCACTTTACTTGCAAAGTCTTTTACGTAAACATCGTATGAGTAAGCTTGTGTCATTTGTTTTTGGCTTCAGTTTCTCTAATGTGCAATAGCTGTTTAAATTTTTGCGCCCATTGCTGGTTTGTTAGTTTACTTGGGTCTATGCCCAAATAATACTCCATTTGTGTATCTACATACCCAATGTAGTTGGCTTCGGGTGTACCACTCGAAGCCTCTAAAGCTTTTTTAGCTCTACCTGCTCAACTTCAATAATTTGATCTATTTGTGGCACTAAGGCTAAGAAGTATTTGTCATTATCCTTAAGCTCATTATCTCCATCTAGCCAGCAGTTTTGTAGTATCGCATCGGCATAGCCTAATTGATCTTGAGGCAAAAATGTAGTTGCGTAACTAATCTCCGATCTTGTTGGGGTTCTTAGGTAAGCCACCTTAGAACCGTCGGCATTTGCAATTTGCCAAACACCTTTTGGGTTGGCTTTCTTTAGTGCTTCAATTTTAGCTTTGTTCGCTTCAATAACATCTGCCACTGCATGGTCTATCGTTAATTTTTCTGTACTCATAACTAAGCGTTTTCACGTTTTAAAAACATTATAGGTAAGGTGATTTCCATAAACTTATCGCCTTGTTTCATTTCTCTACCATCTTCTGTAAATTCAACCCCTTTTAAAATGTAGGTTGTAATTTTTGGGCTTCCTTTTCTAGCAAAACTTACTACCACATCAAAGGGTGCGATATCGGTAAGGTCTTGATCGTTATCTAAACCTAATTGCATCGCTTCAACTTCACTTTGCAGTAGTACTAGCTCACCTTCGGGTGTTTTGTTACCCGACTGCGTCGCGTGTGGGTTTTCGCCACGACCATACAAATACTCCTTTTCTTTTTTAATCATAAACTTTACGCCACGCACTCTTGTGAGCAACTTTCCAAGCATTACAATTTGAACATTTGCCCAAGCATACTCGGGGTTTCTTGAATCGAAAATCATACGTTACTATTTTAGTTTAAGCTCACTGCAAAGCTTAATTCTACATTTATATATTTTGCATAACCTACTGGCAATACGCTTATACTGGCACTTAATGCATTTGTGCCTAATACATTTTGCGAAGCTGGTAAATTAGATTTTGCATCTGAAATTTCTCCATTAGCGGTCATGGCTAAAGCCAGTGCGTTATCAATTGCGCCCTGGTAACTTTTTACAAATGCAGGCACAATAGTACCATCATCTTGCAAAGGCACTTCGTCACTCAACTCTTGTACTAATACATTGTAAGCTATACGTCTTGCTTTATATATAGTACGTACACGCGTAATGTCGTTAAAATCACTACTACCCAAAATAGTTGTAGGGGCATCGGTAAAAAAATACCCTGTACGTCCCACAAAAGAGCGCATAAAGATGTAACCGAGGTTATGTATAGTCTCCCAAGCATCCTCGTATTCTTCTATAAGTTTTCCATTGGTTAAGTACGCTAATGCGATAGGTAACGCACCCGATTTTACACGCGCAGGGCTACGTTGCACAGGATCGTTTGCTAAGGTTCCTAAAAGCAAACCAACATCTGCATTTTTACTACCATCACTATTGGCTATTAATACAGAAACAAACTCTTTGTCGCTTTCGCGATAGTTGTTTAAATCACCAACAGTGCCATTAAATTCTTTACCGTCGATTATTACGCTAAATTCTTTATACTTGTCTACGTAGCTTTTTACTAATTCTTGAGCGTTAATTTGAGCTAATGAAACATCTTCATCTAAACCATCTTTTATGGTAACCCCTGTAGCCGATTTTTTTGACAAGCCCAATAAGCGAATAGCTCCTTTAGCGTCGTCTATTAATTTTTTTGCATAGGCTTCGTTTTTGTTCGCCATATCTGCCATACTTACTGTAGTGGCTACTAGCATAATCCATAAAGGTGTACCGTTAGGTGCTTTATCGTAAAAACGCTTAATTTGTTTGTATGGGTAGGCGTTACTTCCTGTGCTTTCAATGCCTAATGCTTCTGCATCTTTCAAGTTAAATAGCTGGTAACTTGTATTGGTGCTGGCTTTTCCTGCAACAGCAACACCAGTTAACACCATACCTGTTACACCGTCTTGCGAGTTTTGTACTTGCCCCAGTTGCCCACCTATAACGGCTATTTTTACTTTTGGTAATCCTGTATTCATAAATCTTGTCTTTTAGATGATTTAAACCATTTTTTTCGCCTTTTTTTAGGCGGTGTAATACGGCTTGTAACTTCGGGTGTTGTTTCAATAATTACGTTAGCGTCTTGTTTAGCCTTCAGTTTTTTAATCTCCGTTTTAAACTCATTACTAATGGTTGTGGTTTCTTTTCGTATGGCCTCCTCTATGGTAGGGCGTAATAACTCTATGGTAATGGTGTTTGATGCTACACTAGCCCAATACCCAATAGTACCCGAAACCAATGCAACAACTATGGTTATTATTAAGTTTTCGGTTACGTTTTTAAAATTCATACTTCAAGTTTTTATATTCATTTTTAGCATTAAAGCAAGGGCAGTGTTTTATAAACTCAAACGGCTCTATAATGCCGTTTTTGTTTTGATCTTTTGAAAAATCGCGATGTCCTAATATTTCGGCATCAATAAACTCCTCTTTTAAACTTTGCATTAAACAAAGCATGGTAAGTTTTTGCGCTGGCGTTCTTGTGTCTTTTGGTTTGCCGTTAGTATCGAGGCCCCCAATATAGCAAACACCTATACTGTTTCTATTAAACCCTTTTACATGAGCGCCTTGTTTAGCTATAGGTCTTCCTGTTTGAATACTGCCGTCTAATAAAATGACATAGTGATAGCCAATGCCGTTCCAACCTCGTTTTTTGTGCCATTGGTCAATATCTTTGGCATTAAAATACTTGCCTTCTTTGGTTGCAGAGCAATGAATTACAATATGCTTAATAGACCTCATACACTTAAATTTAGATTGTTTTAGCTTTTTAAAACCACTCCAATACTGGTGTCTTCTAAGCGTTTTGCGTGTGGCTTTGCAAATGTTAAGTCTGCAAATAACTGCTCATCCGAGGTTACGTATAGCTTCTCTAGTTTTTTATCTGATTCAAAAATGGCATTAACACGTTTTTGCCACTTTTTGTCTAAATCTTTCACCTCTAAAGGGGTGTTAACTTCAATGTGGTTCGCTTTTTTTGCATCACTTACGTTTTGGCTTTGCGCTTCTTGCGTAGGTGTTTTTTGGTCTGTTTTAACAACCGCTTCTGCTTCAGTAGCGGTTGTTTTTTTATCTTCTGCCATAACTATGGTTTAAATGATTGTACCTAAGTATTTAGGCGAATTAGCACGAATATTACCCACTAAAGCACGTTGTGCAAATGATAGTAAGTCGGCTTGAATTTCTGCCTTCGCTTTTTCCTCAAACATTTTTACGTCTCCAAAAGAGCGAAAAACCTCGTCGGTTACCCAAGCAAAAGAGGCGCGTTTGTCGGTGGCTTCACGAACCGAACCAAAGGCTTTTTTAACGCCTTCGCCTGTAAATAATGGCACTTGTGAGTAGGTGTGAATTTTAAAATCACAATACTCCTTATTTTTCATTGCCACTAAGTCTTTATAAAGCACTTTGTCTTCCTTTTTAATGCGCGCCCAGTGGTCTGCATTTAAACAAAGGTTCAAACCTTCGTTGACGTCTAAATCCATGAAAAAAGCTCTTAAGTCGGTAATTGCATCTATTATAGAGTCATTGCCTGCTAAATTCATTAATTTGTTAAACTCGTCATTTTGACCTGTAGTCCATTGGTAAGCGGCAGTTTTACCTATGCGCTGTGCAATACTTTTACGGTGACGGTTTATAATAGACGTACGTTTGTCATATTGCAGTTCCACCTCTTCTAAATCTCTGTGGCGTGTAGGCTCTGTAGAGTAGGTTTTTAAAATAACCTCATGTGGTATATCGTCAATGTTAGTAATTGGAAGTTTTCCTTCTGCATTACCTGCAAAGAAGTCTTCGTGTACTTTTGGATCAATACCAGCCTCTGCCAAATGCAGGGTGTTGTTGTTCACAAATTCCGACTTATCGGTAGATGCCATAACAAAACTAGTATCATGTATTGGGTTCTCTTTTATTCCAGCTTCCCAAATTTCTTTTTGTAATCCCATGTCTTAATTTTTGAGGTTATTTGGTGTATCTTACACCGTCAGCAAAATCTTTTGCTATTTTTTTATAGGTTTCAGGTTCGTTTTCCTTGATGTGCTTAAGTTTCGCAACATCATGTTTTTGTAAGTAATCAAAGCTTAGCTTTTCATCGCCTAACGTAGCACTAGATCCGTCGGCACCTATTCCTTTCATAAAAGCACCTAGTTGTTGGTTAGTACCCCCAGCATCTTTTTTTGTAGCCAATAATGTTTCAACGGCTTGTTTGGTGTTGCTGTGGTCTTTTGCAAATAAGGCTTCATAAGCTGGCACCATAGCTTTATCTATTAAGCCTAATTTTGTTGCCTTAGCCATAAGCGCATCGGCTTCGGTTTTGTTCGCTTCTTTTTGTGCGGTTTCAAAATTACTTAGCTTTGTTTCAGCAGTATTTTTATCTGATTTCATTGTGGCAATGGCCCCCAATGTTTCTACCTCGGGCGCATCTGCCTTTAAGCCTAAAGCAATATTTACTGATTTCAATTCTGACATATCTGGTTTTGATTTAAAATTCAATTCTTGTAGCTCTATTTCTTCGCCTTTATTACCGTACAGTTTTAATGCATTGTTATTACCGCCCATATCTACAATAGATATTTCGTCTAAATCTGACTTTGTAACCGTTGGGCGTGTTTGCCCAGCTAGCAAATACTCTTTAGCCTCGCTAATTTCTTTTTTGCGAATGCCAATACTTGCCATTCTTATAAAACCACCCCTTACTTTATCGGCTATTTTTTTACCCAGTTCTGAGCTTTCATCAAATACGGCATCAGCTAAAAGCTTTGTGCCTTCTACACGTATGTTTTCCCAACGCCCAATTACTTCATCGCCTGTGGGTTGGTAAGCACTACGATTATGCATATACAACATAATAGGGTTGCGTTTAAATTGCTCAAGGTTAATACCCTTGGTTAATACCCTAAATCCATAAAGGTTAACAGCCTCGTCGCTTACTACAAAAGTGTGTGTCATTTGTTGTGTTTTACATTGCAAATATTTAGTAAAACTGAGGGCTACACAACCTCGATATCAAGGCTTGCTCTTTTAATTACAAGTATTGATTATTAAACCACAAGCCTTGATATCGCCTTTTATATAACCGTTAAAAGGAAGCATTTTTGTTACTCTAAACTAAACTGTTATGACTGATATACTTTTAGATGAGGATGGCGATTTACGCATTGAAAACGGTGATCTTGTTTTAGGCGAAGCCACCGCACAAAATCAAGAGCTTATTTTAATAGCACACAAAGGGGAGTTTAAAGAATCGCCCGAAATTGGCGTGGGTATCTCTAATGCATTGCTCTCCGAAAATTTACAGGATATCGTAAACAGTATTCGTCGAAATTTTGAATACGACGGCATGCAAGTTAATAAGCTAGAAATTAAACCTAATGGCACACTAACGGTAGATGCGAATTACAATTAATACCTATGACAGCAAAACGAAAAGGACGACTTACTAAAGCTATTAGCGAAAAAAAACAGCTAGAAGGCAGGCGGTTATTTATTAACGGACTTACCGAAAGTGAAATAGCTGATGTGCTTGAGCTGCATATTGACACTATTAGAAAATACGCTAAAGACAACCAATGGGAGGATAGCAAAAAAATGCATAGCGTAAGCATTAGCGAAATGAAAGCAGAAGTCCTTAACACGTTTACTGCTTTAAAAAATGGCGAAACCCCAAAATTAAGTGCCGACCAAATTACTAAAGTTGTTTCGGCTTTTGAAAAACTAAACGATCGTAAAAAAAACGTGGCTTATGCTGTTGAGAATTACGACCTGCTTTTTGAGCGTTTAATTAAAAAGGCTGGTGAGGCCACCACCAAAAAAGACAAGACCCAACGTTTAGAAATTGTAAAATACGTGTCGGGGGTTGCTGGCGAGTTAGTAAATGATCTTTATATAGAAGCGTTACATGACTAAATCTGAATTAAAAGCCGCAGTAGAAGATTTTAATAGACGGTGCAAGTTTATTAAAGAGGCTACTTATAATAGTTTGTTTGCTGAAACCACAGCACAACAAGAGGCGCGTATTAAGCATTTACTTAAACCCGAAAACTACACCGCGTTTTTTGACTATTACTACGGTATGAATACACCAATACCTTTAGCCGATGCGCCTTGTGCCGATTTTCATTTAAACAGTTATCAAGAGGTTTTTGCAAATCCATGGATTGTGCAATTTAGAAAATGGTTTAGAGGCGCTGCAAAATCTATACACACCAACGTGGGCAACTTCACCCACCTAAAGGAGAACCAAGAGCTAAGCTTTGGGTTACTTATTGGACAAAATGAAGACCACGGCAAACGATTACTTGCCGATTTGCAAGGGCATTTAATTGCCAATGAAAGGTATATTAAAGATTTTGGTTTACAGCACTCTTATGGTAATTGGGCTGATGGTAATTTTGAATGCAAAGACGGCTCTTTTTTTAAAGGCTTAGGTATTGATCAACCTTTTAGAGGGTTACGAAATGGAGCTAACCGTGTAGATGCCGTGTCGCTAGATGATGTTGAAGACCGTAAAATAGCCAAAAACAAAACACGCGTAAAAGAGCGTGTAGAAAAAATTACAGGCGATGTCGTAAAAGCTTTTGGTAAGCACCGTGGCAGATTAATAATCCCTAACAACTATATTGTTAAAAATGGATTACTTGACGGGATTGAAAATGAAATGAAAAACAACCCCAACCTGCGCATTAGCAAAGTTAATTTGTCGGATGCCGAGGGAAATCCAACATGGAAAGAACGTTTTACAAAAAAAGAGGTTGAGGCTATAAATAACCGTACCGATTATTTTACCAGTCAAAGAGAAGATTATAACAACCCTATTGAAAAGGGAAAACGATTTAAAGCCGAATGGATTCGATTTAAAAAAATACCCGATACCGTAGTTTGGGAGTCTTTAATTTGTTATTGGGATTTATCATATACCACCGAGGGCGATTACAAAGCAGGCGTAGTTATTGGCGTGTACAAAAACCAAATGTATGTTATAGATGTGTTTTGCCGTCGTTGTGATATTAGCGAAGCCATGACGTGGCATTACGAAACTATGAAGCGGTACGCCAAACAAGGGCTTAAACCTGTTTGTTATTACGATGCTACTGCCGCACAAAAAGCAGTGTACAATCCTATTTTTATTCAGTACGCATCGATACACCAGTTTTACGAAATACCGATGCCCGATTTATCGCAAAACGTAGACAAGCACCTGCGTATTGACGCCACCCTAACCAATGTATTGTTTAACGGCACGCTTGTTTTTAATACTGATTTAAAGGAAACGGCAGACATGGAAGCTGGCGTATTACAATTATTAAGTTTTGAAAAAGGCACTAAAGACCCCGACGATTTTCCCGATGCGCTAGAAAATGCAGTGCGAAAAATACAAGTATATGCTATGGATATGGGCGAGGAAAGCTGGGGAACACCTCACATAGTTCAACGTAAAAGAAGCGGTTTTTAACATGAATACTAGAAAAGAAATTTACCAAAAAGTAAGCGAAAAACTTTCAAGCTTAGCGCATTTTAATTGGATTGATCTTTACAAAGGGCAATTAAATAGTAATGAGGATTCGCCTACAGGTTTTCCGTGTGCTTTTATATCTATTGGAGCGATTGAGCACCAAAATATGACTAATGGCATACGTGAAGGGCGTAGCACCATTGAACTCTTTTTGTTTTTTGAAAAAGGGGGTGATACTTTTTTTACGGCGCAAGACAAAGAAACAAGTTTGTCTATACTAAACATAGTTACTAACGTAGCCGATAACCTAGAGTACTTAGAGGGCGATTGTTTTACTGCTTTAGAACTTTTTCAAGAAACCGACCTTACCGAACGCTACCAAAGACCCGCGTACAAACTGTCTTTTACAACGCTTACTTATAACCTTAATAAAACATTTGGCTATGTTCCTAACTAAAGAAGAATTAAAAACGGCTGGCGTACCCGAAATTGTTGCAAAAGTAACCAATGGAGACGATAGTATTATTGACACTGTAATTGCCGAAAACATTGACAAAATGAAAGGACATTTAAATGTGTACTACGATGCCGATGCTGTTTTTGAAGCTACTGGTAACGACCGAAACCTTACCGTGTTAATGTACTTAAAAATGATTGTGATTTATAGGCTATACAAGCGTAAAGCAAATTTATTAGACGATGATACAATTAGCGATTTTGAAGAAGCTATAGAGTGGTTGCACAATGTAGCCAAAGGAGTGGTTGCGGTAAATTTACCTAAAAAAAATACCGCAACCGAAACTGGCGATGGCTTTATAAAATTTGGATCGAACCCACGTTATAAAAATATTTTTTAATGAAAGGACTTAGTGAAGAATTAGCCCGAAAAGCTAACGAGATGAAAGGCTTTTTAAACAATGGAGCTTTAGACATTGTAGAGGTCGAGGTGCTTAATAGCGTAGAAGAGGCTTTTGACAATGAGGGTTTTACAAACAGTAGCTTAAAAAAGTGGAAAAAACGCACCACTATAAATAGTAAAGGCAAAAACATTACGCGCTACCGCACTAACAGGGTGGGGCGCAAAGGCGACTTAAACAGTTATGGGCGTAAAACCAAAGGGCGTGCTGTACTTACAGGGCATAATAGTGGTGGTAATAAACTTAGGGTTAGTTACCGCGCCTCTCGCTTTGGCGGTGGTGTGCGTTTTGCTACCGATAAAGCTTATGCAAAAAGGCACAACGAAGGTTTAGACGGCATGCCAAAACGTAAACACATTGGGGCATCGGTAGCCACCGACAAACGCGTACTTAAAAAAATGAATACACGAATTGACAAAATAATGAAGTAATGGAAAAGCAAACCTTAGACATTAAAAACACAGCAAGCAATGTAGCGCTTAGTAAAAAAGCCGAAAAGCTAGTCGTTGATTTGGTTAAAAGTTCTCACTCGGTATATCGTAAAGAAATAAACCATTGGCAACAAGCGCGTATGGCTAAAAATAGCCTACAGCACCCACGTCACTATTTATTACAACGCGTGTATAGAGATGCGATGTTAGACACGCATTTAACCGCCGTAATTGAAAATCGTATTTTACGTATTCAAAATAAACGCTTTGTTATTACCGATCAAAACGGGGTAACTATTCCCGAAAAAACACAGCTTATTACCAAAAAATGGTTTTCCGATTTAGTACGTTACGCTTTAGAAAGTGTGCATTTTGAATACTCATTAATACAATTTATTAAAGAGGGCAATGAGATTGTTGCGGTTAAAAATATAGATCGAGAGCACGTAAACCCCGATGCCTGTACTGTAGTAAAAAATGTAAGTGACGATAGTGGTTTAGATATTACTGCTTTTCCAAATGATTTGGCGCTTGTTAAACTATATGAAGGCGGTGGACTACTTGAAAAAGCAGTGCCACTTACCATACTTAAAAGGCACAGTTGGGCAAGCTGGGACGAGTTTGAGCAGATTTTTGGAATGCCTATTCGTATTGCTAAAATTGGCAGTATGAGCGATTCCGTTAAAAATGAAGTAGCTAGTTGGTTAGAAAGTATGGGTACGGCCTCTTACGGGGTGTTTCCTAATTTTGCCGAAATTGACATTAAAGAAGCTAATAATAGAGATGCTTTTAATGTGTTTATGAAAAAAATTGAAACCGTAGATGCGCAACTCTCTGTTTTAATTAATGGGCAAACTATGACCGTGCAAGACGGCAGTAGCCATAGCCAAGCCAGCGTACATCAAAAAACACAAGACGAAATATCCGAAGCCGACCTTAAAGGGTTTTTATACTGGGCAAACGATGTGCTAGCACCTATACTGCGTAACCTTGGTTATGCTATTGCTGAAAATGAGAGTATTGGTGTAGAAAGGGTAACCGACCCTATAGAGAAAATGAAAACAGACGAGAAAATTATGACCCATAGTGGGTATCGTTTGTCCAAAGATTACCTTGAGCGTGTGTACGGGGTAGAGCTTGAAGAGCTACCAGAACCACATAAACCAAACCCTACCCAAAAAGACCAGGACGAAAAAAAGAATTAACGGCACTTGACTTATTTTACCGTTCACATTGCTGTGGTAGCAACGTGCAGTTAAGTGCCGATGAAACTCCGAATATTGATCCTGTTGTTGTAGATACTATTTTAAATAGCATTTTTACAGGTGCTACTGTGAATAGCAACGATTTATTTAAACAAACTTTAAACGTGTTTGAAACAGCATTGCAAAAAGGGTTTGGAAAAGACTTAAGCAATATTGCCTATAACACACCCGACTTTGAATTATTAAGCAATTTAAAATATAACGTAGGTGTATTTAGTGCCTTTAAAAACCATAGCCAAATAAGCGAAACTGTAAAATTACTTACAGGAGATGATGGGCGCATTCGCCCTTTTAAAAGCTTTAAAACCGAAGCCTTAAAACTAGATAGTAAATACAACAAACAATGGCTTAAAACCGAATACGACCAAGCGGTAACCAGTGCGCGATCTGCCCGAAGATGGAATGATATACAACGCACCAAAGATTTATACCCTAATTTACGCTATGTAGCCGTGGTAGATGATCGTACACGTGAAATACACAAAAATTGGCACAATATAATACTGCCTATAGATCACCCTTTTTGGCAAACGCATTACCCACCTAACGACTACGGTTGCCGTTGCACCGTACGCCGTACTGACAAAGAGGTTAACGACTTAGGTGTTGATACTGAAAATATGCCCGAGTTACCACCACAGTTTAACACCAATGTGGGTACTAAAGGTAAAGTGTTTAACAATGAGCACCCCTATTTTAAAACCTCAAATTTTAAAGAGGTGGCTTTGTTAGCGAATCGAAGCCTGTTTAAAATACAACGTAAAGAAATTATCGATACACTTAGGAGTAACAACATTATTGGTTCAAAGTTTACTTCTGAAATAGGCAGTGTGTTGGTTTCTAAGAAAGGAGTAAACGAAATTTTTGGAAATCCACACTCCAATAAATACTTGCGCAACAACATACTTTACGACATTGAACAAGTACTGAAAGATGCTACTTATATAAAATCGGGAGCCGATGCTAAAAATAACATAATGGTTAAAGAGTACCATTATATGATAGCCAATGCAGGCGGTTTAAAATTCTATCTTAATATAAGGGAACTTACAACAGGAGAGCTGATTCTTTATGCGATTACAGAGAAGCTGAAATAAAAAAAGCAAGATCCTGTCCATTTCTATCGAATTGATGCTCCGAAGCTGTTACAGGTTCTTGCTTAATACAAATATACAAAATTGTTTTAAAACACTTATGGGGCAAATAATAGCAACTGGTCGTTGGCTATTTTTTTATACGGGGCTTCATCATTTAATATTGCGGTTACCGTTCTTGTAGCTAAATAAAACTCGCCTGCCAACTCTTCTATAACAGCATCATTGCGCCACTTAGGGTGTTTTGCCGTTAGTGCATGGTAACGCTTTTTTAAATTGTTGTTACGCAGTTGTATAAGTTTTGAAGATCTTGGCATAATACTGAGTTAAACAAATTTAACCGCTTTAGAGTACTTTTGCAACATGGATTTGTTAGGCACAAAAAAGCCACCAATTACGGTGGCTTTTGTTAAGGTTATTACTAATTTATTTGGCAACTACACGACTTCCTTCAGTGACGCATCTATCTTGTTCTGTGTACATTGATTTCTATCAAAGAGCAGGTTACTCAACAGCTCACAGGCTACCCAGTGCATCTCTTGGTCAAAAAAATCTTGGTGTTGATTTTGTATTAAATGCAGTAGGGCTTTTTGATACTCTAATATCCGTTCTATCCCTTCGTGGCTTTCATTGCTGTTGATTACAATGTTGCCCTGTTTGTTTACGTAAATCATATCGCCAGTTTTAATTGGTTAGACATTTTTTTGTAATCGTAATACCCTTTTAAGGCTTGTAAGTACGCTTCTGTAATAAAGTTTCTGCCAAATAGCCACTTAAAATGTTGTGGGTTTTTACGTTTACGAACGCTAGCTTTGGGATATTTTATACCGCCAAGGGTTTTGCAAGCCTCGGTATAAGGATACAGCACCTCACCATTGTGAACGGTGGCTGGTATGCCATATTTGTTAGGTAAAGCAATGGCTTGTTGTTTTAATAGCTCCTTTAGTTTATCGTTGCAAGCCAAATAAAATTCGGGGCTTAACCATTGTGCAAAAAACAAGGCTACATCTTCTTGAAACCACGTACCATTATTGCTTCCACCGTATGTAACTTCTTGTAAATCGCTCAAGGGGCATATATGCCTCTTGGAAACTGTATCTAGTAATTCTTTGGCTTGTTGTGTTCTTAACCAATCTTTTGGTTTTTTTCCAAAAGGTTTCGCCATCTGTGTGGCGTTAATCATTGTTTTGCCATTGATTTCTTCAAAGGCAATGTTACTGCCGTGAAATTGCATCACAGTAGTAAACGGTGTGTTTTGTGCATTCATATTATATAGGATTTAGATTGCATGCGAGTTCGCCGTCAGGTGTCCTAAACCAATTCGAAGATTGGAATCGTGGACATTTCTGAATCACACACCTTGTGCGAACTCTATCGTTAAAAAAGTATATCTAGAATTTCTTCTAAATTGGTTTAGGAACGACAAACATACAAAATAATATTTAATTGATTATTTTAGAGTTATGGATTACTATGAAAAACATTATAAAGAGCGTTTTAAATTTAGTTTTTGGGGAGTTATAACTCTTATTGTTATTGCTGGTTTAATTAAGATTTTTAATTGGGTGGTAGCCTTTTTTACATGTTAACCATGATGTTTTTTATACCTTGTCTACTTGTGGCGCCGTGCATATTACTCGCACCTCCTACGTCGGGCTGTGTCATACGCACCATAACAGTCAACAAACACCACGCTACGCTAAGGATGTTTGTTTTGGTGTTGTAGTACATTAATTAAAATACATCGTCACTAAACCCCAAAAACCTACACCCATCATAAAACCGCCTAAGATATAGTACTTTCTATTTTTACGCATTTCCTTAACCCATTCCCGGTGCATTTCTAATTGGTTTTCTAAAACTGTTTCTCTTTTTGCTTCCATTTTTATAAACGACACTACAACAATGTATATAAAACATTGCTTTAATGGTCTTTTTTTAGTTTATTAATAATTCAATTCTTTGTGTTTATCTATTAAGTTTCTGTACGCAACGTTCCATATACATTGTTAGGCAACATTTGGCAAATCATCTATTTCAATAAAATGGGTGATTTCGTCCGTCCTGCCATAATTCGGTTCGCCGAAATCTTTTTGCTTCTCTACTGTATAAATATATCTTTTTCCATTTTCAGTGACTTCTATTTCATCGAGCCAACCAAAATAAACTCGTTCAGGTTTAAACATATTTTTCCTTGATTTTCCTAAAAGATATTGCTTCTTAAAAGTTGGTTTATTTTTATCGTTTATTTCTATCCATTTCATAAAAACGATTGCCTAACACTATATAAAAATAATAGCTGTTTAGGTCTTTATTTAAGGTTATTGTTTATTTATTTTTACGTTAGAGCGCATTAAAACGACGCAATAACACGTTATATAATTAATTTAACAACCAATTTTTACCCTTTGTAAGTTCTTCAGCAAAGGCTTGTGCTTTATCTATGTTGTCAAAATATTTTTGTGTTTCTACACCACATTGAAAGTGCATTACTACCTCAGGGTTTTCATAAATAACACCATCTTTTAATGTATGGTTTTTAGGTACATCTTTTATATATTCCATTTCTAAAACTTTACAGTATGCACCTTCTTTTCGTTCGCTTTGCCAAAAATATTTTTTAGGTTTAAACGTAAAGTAATAGTACCAATTAGACGGGTAAAAATCGTTTACTCGCACTTTTACTAACTTATCTAAATTAAATTTATTCATTGTCTATTTATTTATTTTGTGTTTGTTGTTAAACTAATCATATAACCATGCGTTAGGGTGCATTAAAGCAGTCCTAACCCTGTCGCTTTTTTTGTAAAATCTTCAACCAAAGTCCATCCGCTACTTTCTAAATTATGCACTTGTTTTAAAGGATGAAATACAAAAGTATGTTTACCTTTAGTTTTTAAGTACATTAAAACCAATCTTGGAAACTTGTCATATTCTTGTTCTAATTCAAAAAGCTCTAATTTCTTCTTTTTTATTTTGTTTTGTAATTCAACAATATTTTTTTCCATATCAAATAACGCACCCTAACAATTTGTATAAATAATAGCCTGTTAGGGTGTATTTTTAAAGGCTATTATGTGTTAGTTAATGTTGTTTATAGTTCAAAGTTTCCTGTTTACTTTCGGCTACTATTCATACAAGTAGAACGTTACCCCTTTTTACTACTCTTTAAAATTTCTCTTTTTACTATTCTAAAAGTATCAGTTTCAAGCTCTTTTAAAGCCTGTTTACTAAAAACATAGTATAAACTATCTTCGCTTATTTTAGTAACCTCTGCGAGCTTTCTAA
>CALGNX010000025.1 GCA_937958265.1 uncultured Algibacter sp.
TGCATAACGTAAATACCAAATTTCACATACGCCTGCACCGGCTCCTTCTAATACAAAACCTCCGGCTGGCATCATCGCTGGTTTTCCTAAAATAGCATTTGTTGCCTGGTCTGTAATTAACCAACTAAAGCTTTCGCCAGATCTTTCAATAGTTGCATCAAACTCAACCATTATTGGATCATCCGTTCCCTCTCCTACACATATACTCGTTTCAGTATCTGTAGTACCTGCAATTTGAATTTGTCCAGCACGGGCTTCACAAGCGCCAGACCACTCATCTGCAGATCCTCCAACAATGGTGGAATAAGGTGACGCACCTGAAACAAATGCAGTAGCACTATCCCAACGCCCAGCAGCAACCGCTTGATCAACTCGAGGTTGATTTTCTGCACCGTACTGTACAAAATCTATCAAATCTGCAGGGTCTGATGAACCAAAATTATTAGAACTAAACAATCCTAACCCCCCACTAACAGGATCTAAATCATATACCACATTAACACTAGAGCTTACAGGAATAATAACATTACCACCAGTTGTAGCTCCAACCCTCACATAAGTACCTGCCCCCAAGCAAAGCCAATAATTAGTAATATCGGCAGGCGAGGTTCCTTCATTTGATATTTTAACAGTGTCTCCATCTGCATCTACTTGCGTTAATCGAATACTAGTGTCCTGCGCTTGCAAAAGCGATATACCGCCTAAAAAAAGTAATGCCGTAGCACCCCAGTTTTTAATTTTTTTAAAAAATAATTTTCTCTTCATACTAAAATTTTTAGGTTAACATTCCTACAAACGTAATAAAAAAAACGACATAAATAACTATATATCTATTGTTTACACAAAAAATACATGTGTTTTACTAAAACTAAAAAGTCTATTTTAAACATCTATAAACCCAATAAAAAAGAGTAATAAGTCCCCTCTATTTTAAACAAAAAAAGGACATATATTTATAAGCTTTTATTACCATTATACCGCGTATTTAGTTTACTTTTGTTTTAAGCCATATTTCCACAAATAAAAAAATTATTAACACATGGGTTTTTTTGATTTCTTAACTGAAGAAATTGCAATAGATTTAGGTACTGCAAACACACTTATTATTCACAATGATAAAGTGGTTGTAGACGCTCCGTCTATTGTTGCTCGCGACAGAATTTCGGGTAAAATTATTGCAGTTGGCCAAGAAGCAAGTTTAATGCAAGGAAAAACTCATGAAAACATTAAAACTATTCGCCCTCTTAAAGATGGCGTAATAGCAGATTTCGATGCTTCTGAACAAATGATTAGTATGTTCATTAAAAACATACCTGCATTAAAAAAGAAGTTTCTTACACCTGCGCTTCGTATGGTAATTTGTATTCCTTCAGGAATTACCGAAGTTGAAATGCGAGCTGTAAAAGAAAGTGCTGAACGTGTTAACGGCAAAGAGGTTTATTTAATACACGAACCTATGGCTGCTGCTATTGGTATAGGTGTTGATATAATGCAACCAAAAGGTAATATGGTGGTGGATATAGGTGGCGGTACTACAGAGATTGCTGTTATTGCTTTAGGTGGTATCGTTTGTGATAAGTCTGTTAAAATTGCAGGTGATGTATTTACTAATGATATCGTTTATTATATGCGTACCCAACACAATCTTTATGTGGGAGAACGCACAGCTGAAAAAATAAAAATTCAAATTGGTGCTGCCACAGAAGATTTAGAACTCCCTCCTGAAGATATGAGTGTTCAAGGACGCGATTTGTTAACAGGAAAACCTAAGCAAGTATCCATCTCGTACAGAGAAATAGCCAAAGCACTAGATAAATCTATTCTTCGTATTGAAGATGCTGTTATGGAAACGTTATCGCAAACACCCCCAGAGTTAGCAGCCGATATTTATAATACAGGTATTTATTTAGCGGGTGGAGGCTCTATGTTGCGTGGTTTAGATAAACGCCTATCACAAAAAACAGACCTACCTGTATATATTGCCGAAGACCCTTTACGTGCTGTAGTTAGAGGAACAGGTATTACCCTTAAAAACTTACCTAAATATAAAAGCGTACTAATCAAGTAATTTAGAAACTGGTTAAACCAAAGCATGCAGCAAATTATTAATTTTATAATAAGAAACAAAAGCTTTTTGTTGTTCTTGTTATTATTTGGTTTATCTATTTTATTTACCATACAGTCTCATAGCTACCATAAAAGTAAATTTATAAATTCAGCTAATATATTAACAGGTGGTTTTTACAACTCGATAAATGAAATTGACCAATACTTTAATTTAAAAACGCAAAACAAGTTACTTACAGAAGAAAACAAAACCTTAAGATCTCGTATACGCAGCTATGGAATAAAAACAGACTCCGTAGTTACAGAAAGTAAAACCTTTGGAAAGCCTTACCGCTTTTTTACTGCTAATATTATTAAAAACAGTTATTCTTTAAATACTAATGTTTTAACAATAAATAAGGGTGAAAATGATGGTATAAAACAAGATTTTGGCGTTATTTCCTCAAAAGGTATTGTTGGTATTATTGATAAAACTAGTGCCAATTACGCAACTGTTATTTCTATTTTAAATACAACAAGTAAAATTAGTGCACAATTAAAACAAAGCAACCATTTTGGCACTTTAACCTGGAACGGCAAAAACCCGTACATAACACAACTTATAGATATCCCTAAAATTGCACCAATAAAAGTTGGAGATACCATAACAACATCAGGTAGATCATCCATATTTCCTAAAGACGTAAATGTGGGCGTTGTTAAAAACTTCAAATTAGATCAGGCAGAAAATTACTACGAGATAAATGTGAGACTTTTCAATGATATGACAAGTATAGAGCATGTATATATTATTGAGAACGTTGATAAAGATGAAATAATTAATTTAACAAATAGTTACTAAATGAACAGTATCTTAACCATACACACTGTCCGGTTTATACTCTTGGTAATTATACAAGTTTTAATACTAAATCACATTAATTTTTTAGGTGATATAAACCCTTACACCTACATCCTTTTTATTGGACTATACCCAGTTAAAAACAATCGTATAGCCTTAATGTTTTTAGCATTTTTATTAGGAATAACAATAGATTTATTTATGGATACTGGAGGCATACACGCCGCAGCATGTGTTTTTATAGCATACCTAAGGCCTACTATTTTGAAATTCTCATTTGGTATGATATACGAACACCAAAGCATTCGATTCGATAGTGTTGATTTTGGATCGCGATTAACGTATTTTGCATTGCTAACCATACTGCACCATATCATTTTATTTTCCTTAGAAATATTTAACTTTTCTAACATATTTATTATACTTAAAAAAACGTTATTCTCAAGTATATTTACTATATTATTAGGCCTAATCTTAACCATTATTTTCAGTAGAAAACCTAAATGAGATCATTTTTACTCTTCATTTCAATAATTACGGTAGGTATCATTTTTATAATGCGCTTATTTTACCTTCAGATTTACCAAGAAAACTCTAGTAATTTATATGAAGACAATGCATTAAGAAAAGTATTCGATTTACCTAAAAGAGGTTTTATTTATGATAGAAACGGAACGCTTTTAGTATCCAACCAATCATCATACGATGTTATGATTATACCACGGGAGGTGGAACCTTTAGATACTTTAGAATTTTGCAAATTATTAAAAATCACAAAAAAGGAGTTTATAAAAAACTACGATAAAGCAAAGCGTTACTCACCAAGATTAGAATCCGTTTTTCTCTCACATTTATCAAAAGAAGACTATGCTGTTCTTCAAGAAAAAATGCGAAAATTTAAAGGTTTTTACATACAAAAAAGATCTTTACGTAATTACAACACCAATATTGGCGCAAATGTTTTAGGCGATATTGGCGAAGTAAATAATAGAAACATAAAAAACGACCCTAGCTACAGAATGGGTGATTTAATTGGAAAGCAAGGCGTTGAAGCATCCTATGAACGTATACTTCGTGGATCTAAAGGCATTAAATTTATTCAAAAAGACAGGTTTAACAGAGATATAGGCCCACATAAAGGCGGAAAGTTTGATATCCCTCCTAAGCAAGGCAAAGACATCACAATAACTATAGATGCAAATCTGCAGGCATATGGGGAGTTGCTTATGAAAAATAAGCGTGGTGGCATTATAGCTATTGAGCCTAGCACTGGCGAAATTTTAGCCATGGTTGCAGCACCTACTTATAACCCTAGCGCATTAGTTGGAAGACAGCGCTCTAAAAACTTTAATAAATTACTACAAGACTCTATCGCAAAACCACTTTTTAATAGAAGTATTCAAGGTGTTTATGAGCCAGGATCGCCTTTTAAATTAATGAACGCTTTAATTGCTCTTCAGGAAAATGTAATAACGCCTAAGGAAAATGTAACTTGCTTTGCTGGTTACAAATACGGCAATCGATTTATGAAATGCCATTGCAATATAGGTACTAAAAATAATATGATTGGTGGAATACAACGTTCTTGCAATGCCTATTTCGCAACAACGTACAGAAAAATTTTAGACAAAACAGGAAATACCTCAGAAGGAATTGATATTTGGAGTAAACACGCCAAAAGTTTTGGACTAGGAGAATTTTTAAATAATGACTTATTTGTTGGCCAAAAAGGAAGAATCCCGAATCGCGCATATTATAAACGTATATATCCAAAAACATTTTACTCTACGTACACCATTTCTAATGCTATAGGCCAAGGCGAAATAGCCACAACTCCAATTCAATTAGCAAATATGGCAGCAGCTATTGCTAATCGAGGTTATTTTTATACACCACATATAATAAAAAAAATCAAAGGAGATACTTTACCAGATAAATTTACAACCCCAAAACAGACAACAATAGATCGCGCAAATTTTGATCCCGTTATAGAGGGTATGCTCCAGGTATACGAAAAAGGAACGGCTTCAACTTTAAAAATAAAAGATATTGACATTTGCGGAAAAACAGGTACTGTAGAGAACTTCGTAAAAATTGATAGTGTTAGAACACAACTAACAGACCATTCTATATTTTTAGCTTTTGCACCTAAAGAGAATCCTAAAATAGCAATCTCTGTTTTTGTTGAGAATGGTTACTGGGGTAGCAGATTTGCCGGTAAAATTGCAAGCTTAATGATAGAAAAACATATTAAAGGTCACACCACAAGAACAGATATGGAAGATTGGCTTTTAAAACATAGTTTAGAAAATGAATATGCAAAACCGTATTCTGGAAAACCGTTTAGAATTAATGGCTATACTACCTTACAAACTATAGAAGAACAAGAATACCTCACATTAAAAAAAGAACTAAGTCGGATTAATAAAATAAAAAAATAATGGTTCGAAATACCAACAGACATTTCAAATTTGATTGGGCTACCATTTTTATATTTCTGCTACTGGTTGGTTTTGGTTGGCTGAATATTTTATCGGCATCGCACACAGGAACATCAATAAGTTATTTTGATACATCGCAACCTTTTGGAAAACAACTTATATTTATATTTCTAACTCTAGGCTTAATTGTAATACTACTAGCAGTTGATGCTAAATTTTACGAGCGATTCTCAAGCGTTATCTATATAATATCAATGCTATCGCTTATAGGGCTTTTCTTTTTTGGTAAAAATGTAAATGGTGCAACCTCATGGTACGCTGTTGGCGGCATGACCTTACAACCTAGTGAATTCGCAAAAACAGCTACAGCGCTTGCTGTTGCTAAATACATAAGTGACCTAAACACAAACATAAAAACACTAAAAGATCAAATAAAAATCTTTATAATAATAATAATTCCTGCCTTTTTAGTACTACTACAAAACGATACGGGTAGTACAATTGTTTACGGTGCATTCTTTTTTGTATTATACCGTGAAGGACTCCCTAAAACCTATTTAACTATTGGGGTTTCAAGTCTACTTACAGCAATTATATCTTTAAAATTTGGAACCGTTATTACATCTATAATAGTCACTTCTATTGTTTTAGGCATACATTTTTTACGCACAAAAAAACCACGTTTTATAGTATCTCTAGCAACACTTATTGCAGCGCTTAGCATTACTTTTGGTGTAAAGTACTTTTTTCAAAGCATATTACAGCCCCACCAACAAGATCGTATAAGCCTTTGGTTACGTTTAGAGAGCGACCCTATAAAATTAAGGCAAATGAAACGTACTTTTGCCTATAACCTAAATGAGTCTGAAAAAGCAATTAGTTCCGGTGGGTTTTCAGGGAGAGGTTTTATGCAAGGCACCAGAACAACCGGTAAATTTGTGCCTGAACAACACACAGATTATATTTTTAGCACAGTTGGTGAGGAATGGGGTTTTTTAGGAAGCACACTTGTTGTTGTCCTATTTGTTTTATTATTATTACGTATTCTACATTTGGCAGAATTACAAAAATCTCAGTTTAGCAGAGTATATGGTTATAGTGTAGCTGCCATAATTTTCATTCATTTCCTAATAAATATAGGTATGGTTATGGGGTTAATACCGACTATTGGTATTCCTTTACCCTTGTTTAGCTATGGTGGTTCTGGTCTTTGGGCCTTTACAATTTTACTCTTCATTTTTATAAAATTAGATTCCAACCGAATTAATGAATGGTAGCCATTATTTTAAATATCAATTTTAACTAAACCATTAATGAAACATATTATAGTCCTTCTTACATGGAGCTTATTAACTACGGCTTGCTACAGTAGTAAAACAATAGCAAAAAGCTCTTTTTCTAGCAGGGAATTGGCATTAATAAAATATGCCGATAATTTTAAACCAATGCGTGTTTACAAAATTAACAATACTAATGATTCGTTATTACTTAGAAAGAAGAGCAACTATATAAATCCAAAAGACCCAAACTTGCAACATTTTGTACAACGTCTTTATGCGACTGTTAGAGATAGCACATCTATGGGTATTGGCATTGCAGCACCCCAGGTTGGCATTTTAAAAAACATAATTTGGGTGCAACGCTTCGATAAAAACAACTTACCGTTTGAAGTCTATTTAAATCCAATAATTAGCTCATATTCCAATAAAAAACAGACATTAAAAGAAGGCTGTTTGTCTATACCCAATAGAAAGGAAGTACTTAAGACACGTTCGGATTCTGTTACTATTGAATATGATACCATGAAAGGTTTACATAAAATAGAAACTATTAAGGGGTAAACCTCTGTTATTTTTCAACATGAAATTGACCACTTAAATGGTATTTTATATATAGATCACTTATCTAAAGAATACGAAAACAAGACAACTAATTGATTATAGAAGACGATTTCTTTATCATTCTTTTAATATAAATTCTATATATTATTTATATTAGATGCTACTAACCCTGTAATGCGTACAAATAAAATGAAAATACTATTATTAACAGCAGCATTAACCATTACAATACAATCATTATCCTACGCACAAAAAATTGATATTGAAAAAGTATTTGGCGGTTACAAATACACGCAAAATAGCGAACTAAAGTCTCTTCGCGATATCGCCTCCATAATAGAAACCAATACCACAGCTTTTAAATTAATAAAAAAAGGAAGAGCCAATCGTAATCTAGCAGCTCTATTGAGTTTTACTGGTGGCGGCTTACTTGGTTGGTCTATTGGAAGTGCTCTAGGAGGCGGAGAACAAAATTGGACTCTTGCAGGTATAGGAGGTGGACTTATTGGTATTGGAATTCCGATATCTCTAAGTGCAAATAAAAAAATTCATCAATCTGTAGCACTTTACAATGCATCCCTAAAACCAAATGCATTTAACAGTTTTAAACCAAATTTAAAAATAGTTACAAATACAAATGGCTTTGGTTTAGCGATAAATTTTTAATTTAAATATAAAACATATATACAAGCAAATTGCTCACAAAAACCTTATTTCAATTTTTTCGTCACATAAAAAAAAGTTTTAAATAAAAACGTAACGTCAAAAATCCATATCGATATTAACGCGTTTCGACTAAAGAATACTTAAAGTAAATTTTCCCTAAAAAAAACATTAATAACACGATTTGTTTTTACTCAAATTTACTTGACTATTTACTGCTTTTCGACTATTACAAACTGCCTACGAATATTTCGAAAAACAATTTTAAAAATTTGAATAACAGCTTTTTCTAGTTTTTTATAACTGAAAATTAATAAAATATTTGCGTGCTGTTTGAAGCTAAGTCATAAAACTAGTTTTCAATTTAAATGATTATTGGTATTAGCGTTTTTTCAAATCTAATTTTTCCGCAAAATAATCACAAAAATCTTTCATAGTAGCACTCATTTTTTCATCTTGAGTAGCACGCATAAATGTATCGCTCATGGCTAACAGTGTTTGATGAAAAAACACCTTCATCTCGTCTACCGGCATTTCTTTGGTCCACAAATCAACGCGTAGTGATTCTTGTTTATTAGCGTCCCACACCGCCAACATAAGCGCCTTAGCTTCTTCATTAGTTACGCCTCCATCTTTGGCTGTCCAGTGTATTTTTTCAGGAACACGATTTTCATCTAACTCAACATTAAGCTCAATTTTAGAATTTATTTTAGCTGCCATTATTTACGTGGTTTAAATTTTGTATTATTAAAAATATCATCTGCACTTTTTACTAACATATCTTTGAAATTTATGTCATTTTGAGCCATAAATGCCTTTACAATTTGCCATCCTATGTACTGCCCCAAACGTGCTGGTGAATCGGCATCAATTTTTTCTAAATAGAATTTAGAAAATGGCGCAGGGTTTATAAAACGACTTGCTAATTTTGAATCTGTACTAAATAACAATTCTCGACTAACAAAAAAACGCCAAATATAACTTTCGTTAGTTCTTGCCCAATCTAATTCTTCTTCAGTATATCCAATACGTTCTGCTTCTGTTTTAAAAGGCAACATAACATCCTTAAAATAAAGTAACTTTCCAAAATAAATCATATCATCTATAAATTTATCGCGATTTGGTTGGAAAATATATTTTTTTGCGTAATCGCTAGCAAGATCTACAACAATATCCGATTTATTAAAATTAGCTTTTAAAAAATTAGCAATGCCTCCATAAAATTTATGATTGCTTCCCAAATAAGAATCCAATGCAATTAAAGCAATAGTGTCTGTAACAATTATTCTATTTCTATAATCGACATCACTTGTTACAGTAATAATTCGTGGCGCATTAAACTCTGGATAATAATATTTTAAATGGTTATAAAAAGCCTCAATTTCAGACTCTGTTTTTGTTATGTCTGAAAATGCTGTTTCTACCTCGCTAAATAACTCAACCTGCAAAGTATCGCGTTTTTTTTCCAACCAAAATGTATCTGAAAATTTTTCAGAAAACATGAAAGGATACGACTGTTTTAAACTGGGTAGCGTTTTAGGCGTAATGTTAGAAAATAAAATATCAAATCTTTCAATTTCAATATCTGTATTTATCTTTTTAATCTCTGCTTCAAGTTGTTTTTCGTTTTTACACGATATAAAACACAATATTGAGCTAATTAAGAATAAAATAATTTTCATACAAAGTTAGGCTTTATAAATTTTCATAAATTAACAGCAAGCGTTATTTTTGTTTACAAAGGTAATATTAATAGATTATTTGTGCTTTAATAATGTTTTTTAATGCCAAATAATTTTAAACATAAACACATTTTACTATGCAAACACAAAAAGTTACAGAACATATTGTAAATTGGTTAAAAGATTACGCTAGTAATGCTGGCGTTAAAGGTTTTGTTATTGGTATCTCTGGGGGTATTGACTCTGCTGTAACCTCAACTTTATGTGCGGAAACAGGCCTGAAGGTATTGTGTGTTGAAATGCCTATTCATCAAGCAGATAGCCATGTTAGTAGAGCACAAGAACACATTGCTCAACTAAAATCACGATATAATAATGTTGAAGACACTCGAGCAAACTTAACACCTGTTTTTGAAGCTTTTAAAACAGAAGTCTCTTTGGATGGAAACCAAGACACTATTGATATGGCGTTAGCAAATACCCGAGCTAGATTAAGAATGACAACACTTTACTATTATGCCGGAATATACAACCTGTTAGTAGCTGGAACAGGAAATAAGGTAGAAGATTTTGGTGTTGGCTTTTATACAAAATATGGTGATGGTGGTGTCGATTTAAGTCCTATTGCAGATTTAATGAAGTCTGAAGTTTATAAAGTTGGTAAATTTTTAAAAGTACCTACATCAATAATGCAAGCTTCTCCTAGCGATGGCTTATTTGGAGACTCCAGAAGTGACGAAGACCAAATTGGTGCCTCGTACCCTGAATTAGAATGGGCCATGGAAATGGATGATAACAATAAGGTTATACAAGATTTTACAGGACGAGAAAAAGAAGTATTTAAAATCTATAAACAATTTAATAAGAAAAATAAACATAAAATGAATTCCATTCCTGTTTGTGACATCCCTATTGATTTGATGTAAAAATTGCAAATTATTTAAAAAAGCCTTATTTTTGCATTTAGTTCATTCTCTCACATGAACTTAGTATTAAATAATTTTAAAAAAAACAAGAAGAATTATGATTAGATTACTAATTGCAGACAACCACCCAATTACAAGAAAAGGGCTCGAAGTATTGTTTTCATTAACCTCAGAAATTAAAATTGTTGGCGGTGTTGAAGATGGTGAAGCTATTTTAGACTTTGTAAGAAAAAACCCGGTTGATGTTATTTTAATGGAAACCGATTTTCCAAAATTAAATGGCTTAACAGTGCTACGACATTTAAAACAAGATTTTCCGGAAATTAAAACCGTAATTCTTAGTGCTCAACCAGAGGAGGTTTATGCTATAAACGCTATTAAGGCTGGAGCTGTTGGTTATCTAAATAAGTCTGTAAATGTTATTACTATTAATGAAGCCATTATGAAGGTACATGAAGGTGGCATACATTTAAGTAATGTATTAACCCAACAACTTGCTTTTGGCACTAGAACTAACAAAGAAGGTACATTTTATAAAAAACTTTCTACCAGAGAATCTGAAGTTTTAAAACTTTTAACTATTGGAAGAAAGAATAAAGAAATTTCTAAGGAGTTAGATATAAATGAAAAAACAGTAAGTACGTATAAAGCGCGTTTAATGCGCAAGCTTAAAGTTAATAATTTAGTAGATTTAGTAAATCAGGCTAAACTTACCCAAGAAGCCGTATAAGTTTTTATAGAACTCTATTTAACTTTCTAGATAGTAACATTTTTAGACCCGAATAGTCTTTTACTTCTTCAAGTATATTTCTATTCGTGTCTATTTTGTTTTGTAAGGTTTGTTGTTGAAAATCCTTAACCTTTTGATCTATTAAAAAACAACGTAAATTCAGTATAGTTTCGCTTACTAATTGAGCTACACTATGCAATTTCTGTTTAGGAAAAATATTCATTCTATTCCAATCATCTAAAGTATAGCGCTCATCCTCCATCAATATTGTAGTAATTTCGTTGGCCATAACTTGATCAACAGAATTTATAAATGTTTTAAGTTCGAATACAGTATCCTGGTTTAATCTATCGATAACTGTATAATAAAGGGTTTTAAAATTTTCGTTTGTAAACTCCATCTCATCATCCTGTAAGTCTAAAAACACTTTTTCAAACACCTTTGCCTCTTGTATTATAGGCTCTAAAACTAAATCGCCTTTATCATTTTCTTTTAAAACCAAATCTTCAAAATCCTCTGTTTTATTTCCGTAAAGCAAAAGAATTTCAATAATTTTTCGCTCTAATAAATATTGAACATCAACTTTTTTAACGGGTTGTTGGTGCTTTATTACATCAAAAGCTTTTTGTTCAGATTTGTTTTTCTTTTCAGCTTCCTGAGATTCTTTTTTATCCATTTGTGCTAGGGTAGTGAAAAGAACCTCCTCACTAATATCCATAATTCTAGCACATTCTTGAATATAAATCTCCTTTTTTATGCGGTCTGGAATTTTAGAGATACTACTAACTATATCTCTTACGGTATCTGCTTTTTTTATTGGATCGTTTTTAGAATCTTCAAATAAAACAGACGCCTTAAACTGTATAAAATCTTTTGCGTTATCATTTAAATAGGCCGTTAATTCCTCTAAAGTATTTTGCCTTGAAAAACTATCTGGATCTTCGCCTTCAGGAAAAGTACATACACGTACGTTCATGCCCTGCTCTAAAATTAAATCAATACCGCGAAGCGATGCACGCATTCCTGCAGCATCTCCATCAAACAGCACAGTTATATTTTTTGTAAGCCGGTTAATAAGTCTAATCTGCTCGGATGTTAAAGCCGTCCCTGAAGACGATACCACGTTCTGTATACCGGTTTGATGGAACTGAATAACATCCGTATAACCTTCAACCAAGTAACAATTATCCTCTTTTGCTATAGTTTGCTTAGCATGGTAAATACCATATAGCACTTTACTTTTGTGGTAAATATCACTCTCTGGTGAATTTACATATTTTGCAGATTTTTTATCGGTAATTAAAATACGACCACCATAACCCAAAACACGACCACTCATACTTTTTATAGGAAACATAACGCGCCCCTTAAATCTATCAAAACGCTTAGCTTCTTTTACGATAGTTAATCCCGTTTTTTCCAAAAAATCGATGTTATAACCTTGTTTTAATGCAGTGTCTGTAAAGGCTTGCCATTCGTTTAAGGAATATCCTAAATCAAATTTTTTAATAGTTTCACTGGTAAATCCACGTTCTTTAAAATAACTTAAACCTATAGATCTTCCTTGGTCTGTTTTATGTAGCACATTTTGAAAATAGGTATTTGCAAACTCGCTTACTAAATACAAACTTTCGCGCTCGTTGGCCTTTTCTTTTTGTTCGTTAGATTGCTCCGTCTCCTCTATTTCAATATTATACTTTTTAGCTAAATATCGCAATGCCTCAGGATATGTAAAATGCTCATGTTCCATTAAAAAAGAAACTGCTGTACCACCTTTTCCTGTAGAAAAATCCTTCCAAATTTGCTTTACCGGAGACACCATAAAACTAGGCGATCGCTCGTCGCTAAAAGGGCTTAAACCTTTAAAATTACTTCCTGCCTTTTTAAGTTGTACAAAATCGCCTATAACCTCCTCAACCCGAGAAGTTTCAAATATTTGATCTATGGATGATGGTGATATCAAGTCTAGTTTCTTTTTTTATAGAGTGTAAAAATACTATATTTTACAGTAGTTTAACGTACTCCCTTATGTAAAGGATTAAAAAAACAATTTAAACAATCCCCAAAGCTATAACGTAAATCTACGCCTGTACTACAAAACGTTTAAGTAGTAATGCCTACTCAAAAAATATAAATCTATTTGTTATGCGCACTTTTACTATTTTATGTAAAAATTTAAAAAATATAACATTATTACAACTCTAAAAGAATTAAAACATGACCTTTTAAGCTAAGTGCAACTAGGAAGATACTAATTAGAGAACCTAAAAAAAGTACATTTAGATTTATTTACGACAAAAAACAAACATCGTTGATTTTTCTACAACCACTTAAGAAATATCTTTAGGTTTATTCAAAAAATAGTTACATTTAAAAAAAGTTAGACCATGAGCAATAAGCATCTATTTTCCTCGTATGACTTACTCCCTAAAACCTGGGATGAAATGTATCGTGACAATTCAGAATTTAGAACGCAGTACGAAGAGTTTATAAAATATCTAGAAAACACATCTCCTGAAAAACTTACAAAAAAAGAAGATTTATCCAAACAGCTTTTTATGAGCCAAGGTGTAACCTTTACCGTTTATAACGACAATGAGGGTATTGAAAAAATTTTCCCTTTTGATATTGTACCAAGAATAATTACCGCGAACGAATGGGCTAAAATAGATCTAGGTATAAAACAAAGACTAAAAGCACTAAATCTTTTTATTAAAGACATATATAATGACCAATTTATAATTAAAGATGGCATTATTCCTGGAGAATTAATTTATTCTAACCCGAGTTACTTACGGGAAATGAAAGGTGTAAAAGTGCCACACGATGTTTACGTACATATTTCTGGTGTAGATTTAATTAGAAATAATGATGGCGAATTTTATGTGCTTGAAGATAATTTAAGAACGCCGTCTGGTGTAAGCTATATGCTGGAAAACAGAAAAATATCCAAACGTTTGTTCCCTGGAATTTTACCTAAAAGCAAAGTGAAATCTGTATCCAACTACCCTAGTTTATTATATAAAAAACTCAAAGGACTTTCAAATAAAACAGACCCTAATGTTGTTTTATTAACCCCAGGCATTTATAACTCAGCATACTACGAACATACTACATTAGCACGATTAATGGGCATTGAATTGGTTGAAGGAACAGATCTTGTTGTTAAAAACCATTTTGTTTACATGAAAACTACCAACGGTTTAAAGCAAGTAGATGTAATTTACAGACGGGTTGATGATGATTTTTTAGATCCATTAGAATTTAACGCTAAAAGTGTTTTAGGTGTCGCAGGTATTATGGCGGCATACAGAAAACAAAATGTAGTTATTGTAAATGCCCCAGGCACAGGTATTGCAGACGATAAAGCTGTTTATATTTATGTACCAGATATGATACACTATTATTTAGATGAAGAACCCATTTTAAAAAATATTGAAACCTACCAATTAGGCCAACCTGATGAGCTCGAATACGTAATCAAAAATATAAAAGAAATGGTTATAAAAAAAACAGATGGTAGTGGCGGTTACGGTATGCTTATGGGGCACGAAGCATCTAACGAAGAAATAAAAGGCTACCTAAATAACGTGTATAAAAATCCAGATAATTTTATTGCTCAACCTATTTTACACCTCTCCACAGCGCCTTGTTTTATCGATGGTAAATTATCGCCCCGTTGTATCGATTTAAGACCCTTTGCTCTATCAGGCAGAGATGGTATAGATATTTGCCCCGGTGGGCTAACACGTGTAGCTTTAAAGAAAGGTTCTTTAGTAGTAAATAGTTCTCAGGGCGGCGGCAGTAAAGACACTTGGGTAATAGAATAAATTTGAAAATAACTTATATATGTTAAGTAGAGTAGCAAATAACCTTATTTGGTTAGATAGATATATGGAGCGGGGTAATGGTATTTTAGGCTTACTGAAAGTAAATTATTATGCCTACCAAGACTCTCCTGAACTTTTTTCGTGGACACCTATTATAAAAACGTTTACAGCTTACGATAGCGATTTTTTTACCGAAGCCCCACTAGAATGTATTCATTTTATGGTATTAAACACGACCAACTCCAATTCTATAATAAATATTGTTACCAAGGCTAGGGAAAATGCCAGAAGTATACAAGAGCATATCTCTAGAGAGCTCTGGTTATGCATTAATAATTACTATCTATACCTAACAGATACAGAATTATCTAAAAAATTAGAAGAAGACCCTATTCAATTCTTAGAAGACATTAGAAAATACCATCTAATTTACTTTGGCACGGAACAATTTACACAAGAGCGCGGTGCTTCTTATTATTTTATGAATATTGGTAAATTCTTAGAACGCGTTACCCTTATATCAGACTTTACGGCTTTAAAACTCATAAACGTTGGTAACACTTCAGACGAGCTAGAAAAAAGTTTTTACTTAAAAAACCTATTACTTTCCATAGGTGGCTACCAATTATACATAAAAAAGCATAAATCAACCTTTAATGAAGAACATATTATTAGGCTGGTGTTTCAAGACAAACTATTTCCAAGATCTATTTATTACTGTATAAATAAATTAAGTAGATATACTAAAGCTTTAATTGATTCCAATGAATTAGAAAAAGATAATATTGATTTCTTGTTAGGAAAACTAGAAAGCACCATTAAATATACCACTATGGAAAATATAAATAGTAAAGGTTTAAATAACTTTATTACTGATATTAAAGAAGATATTAGAAATATTTCAATAAATATTAACGCTGTTTATTATTCTCAAAATAATTGATATACAAATTTTATGGCTACATTTTTTATTAAACATATTACAAAATATACATATAACAACCCTGTTATCGATAGTGCAACCCTAACACGATTACACCCTATAAATGATGATTACCAAAAGGTAGCATCACACTTAATAACAATTACTAACAACCCTTTTATTGAAACGCATATCGATTATTTTAATAATCGTGTAGGCACCTTTATGATTACGGAACCACATAAAGAATTAAGTATAATTTCTGAAATAGAAGTACATACAACCAATAAAATATTCCCAGAAGATAATATTAAAAGCACCGTACAATGGGATGAACTAAGGGCTATTAAAAATAAAATTGATTTTATCGACTTCACAAAGCACAAAAACTTTAGTGGTAGCCAGAATGTTAAAGATATTATACTAGATAAAAAGTTAAAAATAAAAACACCCTACAAAGCCGTTTTAGAACTTTGCGAATACGTACACAATAATTTTGAATACAAATCTGGAATAACCAAAGTAGACACTAACCTAGAGGAAGCCTGGAAACTAAAAGCTGGTGTTTGCCAAGATTTTACAACAGTACTTTTACAAATGATTAAAATACTAGGTATTCCTGCCCGTTACGTAAGTGGTTACATCTGCCCGAATGAAGAAATTACACGTGGAGAAGGTGCCACGCATGCCTGGGTTGAAGCTTATATTCCTTTTTATGGCTGGCTTGGTATAGACCCTACTAATAATACCATTGCCAATACACACCATGTACGCGTCGCTATAGGACGTAATTATAATGATTGTTCACCTGTTAAAGGTGTTTATAAAGGCTCTGTTAAGGCAGAAATGGGCGTAAACGTTGAAATAAAAACAGCTAAAAGTAAAATATCACAGGAAATCGAACTAAATATCATCCCTGCACACCCCAAAAATAGCTACAAACGTAATTTAGAAATAAAAGAGCAACAAGTATTAGGGCAAAATCAATAAATCATAGAGAACGATCTATTGGGTATAAAGCATTAAATGCCACCAAAAAACATCGGCCTTAACTACAATTTTTAAAATCTATTTTTTGTAGCTAAAACTATAAAATTTCAATTTACCTTTATAATATTACGTTACTAGTTGAATTAACGCTGCACTAAATAAAAAGTAAATAGCCTTAGTATTTAAAGCATATTTTGGTTAGTACTATTTTTTTCTCTCTATTACATAATTCACCATGAGCTCTAGTGAATTCCTGTAGTCCGACTGTGGATAGGTATGTAAAAGCTCAAGCGCCTCGGCCTGAAACACCTTCATTTTTGCAACAGCATAATCCAAACCACCGTTATCCTTTACAAAAGCGATTACTTCTTTAACGCGTTTGGTATTTTTATTATGGTTTTTAATGGAGTTTATAAGCCACTTTTTCTCTTTTTTAGCGACTTTATTTAGCACATAAATTAATGGTAAAGTCATTTTTTGCTCCTTAATATCTATACCCGTAGGCTTACCTATTTGCGCGCTACCATAATCAAACAAATCATCCTTTATCTGGAAAGCCATTCCTATTAGCTCACCAAATTTACGCATAGTTTCAACGTGCACAGATTCCGGCTTTACCGAGGCCGCGCCCAAACTGCAACAGGCAGCAATTAAAGTAGCTGTTTTTTGGCGTATTATTTCGTAGTAAATATTTTCGGTAATATCTAATTTCCGTGCCTTTTCAATTTGAAGTAGCTCGCCCTCACTCATTTCTCGTACCGCAATCGAGATAATTTTAAGTAAATCGAAATCATTATTATCAATAGATAGTAATAAGCCCTTTGAGAGTAAAAAATCGCCAATTAAAATGGCTATTTTATTTTTCCACAACGCATTAACGGAAAAAAAACCGCGTCTGCGATTGCTATCATCCACAACATCATCATGTAATAATGTTGCTGTGTGTATTAACTCTATAACAGATGCTCCTCTGTAAGTACGCTCGCAAACTTCGCCATTAGATACCATTTTGGCTACCAAAAAAACGAACATAGGCCGCATTTGCTTACCTTTTCGGTTTACAATGTAATGTGTAATTCTATTTAACAAAGCAACTTTACTAGACATGGAAAGTTGGAACTTTTGCTCGAAAAGATCCATTTCATAACCTACAGGTTGCTTAATTTGTTCGGTTACCTTCAATAGTTTACTTTATAAATTTAAATATAACGAGTTTAAAGTTTTAAGATTTATTAGCTAATTGCCCACAAGCTGCATCAATATCCTTACCCCTACTACGCCTAACTGTTACTGTAATATGGTTTTTTTCTAAAATATCTACATACATATCAATAGCTTTAGATTGGGCTTGTTGAAACATACCATCATCAATGGGGTTGTATTCAATAATATTAACTTTACTTGGTGCAAATTTACAAAATTCAACAAGAGCATCTGCATCTTTTTTTGTATCGTTAATACCGTCCCAAACAACATACTCGTAAGTTATTCTATTCTTTGTTTTAGCATACCAATATATTAACGCCGCTCTTAAATCGGTAAGCGGGAAGGTTTCGTTAAAGGGCATAATAGAGGTTCTTACGGCATCAATAGCAGAATGTAGCGATACGGCTAGTTTAAACTTCACATCATCATCGGCCATTTTTCTAATCATTTTTGGCACGCCCGATGTGGATACCACGATCCGCTTTGGCGACATGCCTAAGCCCTCCGGAGATGTTATTTTATCAATAGCCTTAATAACGTTATTATAATTCATAAGCGGTTCGCCCATACCCATAAATACAATATTACTTAACGGCCTGTTGTGGTACAATCTGCTTTCGTTATCAATGGCTACTACTTGGTCGTAAATTTCATCAGGGTTTAGGTTACGCATACGTTTTAAACGCGATGTTGCACAAAACTTGCAATCCAAACTGCAACCCACTTGGCTAGACACACATGCTGTTGTTCGTGTTTTTGTGGGTATTAAAACAGACTCTACAATTAAATTGTCGTGCAAGCGCACAGCATTTTTAATTGTACCATCGTTACTACGCTGCATCTGGTCCACCTTAATGTGGTTAATCACAAAATTATTTTCTAGCATTTGCCGCGTTTCTTTGGATACATTTGTCATATCCTCGAAACTATGTGCCCCTTTCTGCCATAACCACTCGTACACTTGGTTACCACGAAAGGCTTTATCGCCGTTTTTAGTAAAAAATTCTCGAAGTTGCGCCTTAGTTATTGCGCGAATGTCTTTTTTCTTAGTTTCCATTTGGTTACAAAAATAAGGAAAGCATTTGCTATTGGCACATTACAGACCACGATTTTTGTTTTGCAACTTTTAATTTACAAATTGTACTGCATTAGGGATTAAGGCATTTGTTGGAGCTCTTTTTGTGTTGTTGCGCTTATGCAACACAAAAAAGCGACTGCCGAAAGCCCGACCCTTGGGGAATGCCCAAATGTATAAAGCACAAAAAAGCCCCTTAAACAAAGAGGCTTTAAAAATTGTATATCGTATTTTCGTATTAACTTATATAATTAACATGGCATCGCCATAGCTATAAAAATTATAACCTTCTTTTATGGCTTCCTCGTAGGCACGCTTCATAAAATCATGACCTGCAAAAGCAGAAACCATCATTAAAAGTGTAGATTTTGGTGTATGAAAGTTAGTTATCATCGCATTTGGGATTGAGAAATCGTAAGGCGGAAAAATAAATTTATTAGTCCAACCATCAAACTCATTTAATTGCCCAGAAGTGGATACTGCACTCTCCACAGCACGCACGGCTGTTGTACCTACGGCACATATACGGCGTTTCTCTTTAAGTGCTTTATTTACAATTTTAACAGTTTCGCCCTCAATTTTAAGCTCTTCGCTATCCATTTTGTGCTTGGATAAATCTTCTACTTCAACAGGGTTAAAAGTACCTAAGCCCACATGTAATGTAACCTCTGCAAAATTAACACCTTTTATTTCAAAACGTTTTAATAAATGTTTTGAAAAGTGAAGTCCTGCTGTTGGCGCTGCAACTGCACCTTCGTTTTTAGCAAATATAGTTTGATAACGCTCCTCATCCTCTGGTTCCACATCTCTTTTTATGTACTTAGGTAAAGGAGTTTCACCAAGCTCGCTTAATTTTGCGCGAAATTCTTGGTACGATCCGTCGTATAGAAAACGTAACGTACGCCCTCTAGATGTTGTATTATCGATTACCTCGGCTACTAAAGTTTCATCATCACCAAAATAAAGTTTATTTCCTATTCTTATTTTTCTTGCCGGATCTACCAAAACATCCCATAAACGCTGTTCTTGGTTTAACTCTCTTAATAAAAACACCTCGATTCTTGCTCCTGTTTTCTCTTTGTTACCAAAAAGTCTAGCAGGAAATACTTTCGTATTGTTTAATACCAAAACATCATCCTCATCAAAATAATCAATAACATCCTTAAACATTTTATGCTCAATAGTTTGTTCTTTTCTATTAAGTACCATTAAACGCGATTCATCTCTATTTTCAGATGGGTATTCTGCTAAACGCTCTTCCGGTAATTCAAAACCAAAGTTTGATAATTTCATTTATAAATAAGTTTATATGTTTATGTATGTGTTTATTTATTCTTTTATATTAAAACAACAAATAAACTGCCGCAAAGATACAATTTGAACATAGGGGTTGTCAAGTAAATAACAGTTTATTATTTAATATAACTACAAAAAGTAACATTTGGGCGTTACCCTAAAAAGGGTCGGGCTATACGCTACAAGTCCTCGCACCTCCAAAAGTCGGGCTGTGGGCTTTTCGCTGCTATCCCTAACGCGTGTAATGTGTTTACAAGATAAAAAATATAAATCAATCTTATTTTGGCCTAAATAAAATTACTAAACTATGTTGTAACTTGAAAACCAATAGATTTTAAATCGTCCCAAAAAGTTGGGTAAGATTTGGATACTACAGCGGCTTCCTCTATTATTATATCTGTTTTTAAAGCTAAAGGTGCAAATGCCATGGCCATTCTATGGTCTTTATAAGTGGCTATAGCTACCATAGACTTTATGCTTTTTGAGGCCGAAAGGTGTAACGATTTATCTGTTATTTTTACCTGTCCGCCTAGTTTTTCAATTTCAGTTTTTAAAGCGACTAACCTATCCGTTTCCTTAATTTTTAAAGTATGTAAACCCACCAAATCACAAGCTACACCTAAACCAAAACAAGTAACAGCTATAGTTTGTGCTATATCTGGTGCGTTTTTTAAATCTAGTTGTAGTGGTTCTATATTTTCGTATTCTTTTTTTAAGGTTACCGTATTTTTACTAAAAACAGCAGATACGCCAAAATGCTTATAAATAGACACTAAAATAGAATCGCCTTGTAATGAATTTTCTTTATAGGAAGATAATGTAATTTCAGTACCTACCGTACTTAATGCTAAAATACTAAAATAGTAAGATGCCGATGACCAGTCGGACTCTACAGTTAATGTTTTAGCCGCTAATGTTTCAATGTTTGGTTTTACCGTAATTACATTACCATTAAAGGCCGACTCCACACCTATTTCGTCCAATAAACTTAAAGTCATATTTATGTAAGGTACAGATGTAATTTCACCCTCTAAGGTTAGCTCCAAACCATTTTCTAGTTTTGATGCGATTAGTAATAAGGCCGAAATATATTGACTACTTACATTTGCTTTTAAGGTTACCTTATTATGGGTTAGTTTTTTACCTGTAATGCGTATTGGCGGAAAACCATGGTTTTCTTCATAAGTAATTTCCGCGCCTAAATCCTGTAAAGCCTCCACTAGTATTTTAATGGGGCGCTCTTTCATCCTTTTAGAGCCTGTTAGCACCGTTTCCCTACCTTCTTGTATAGAAAAATATGCTGTTAAAAAGCGCATTGCTGTTCCTGCATGATGAATATCTATAACTTCGGAAGTGGAACCTAATGCACGCGTCATTAAATTACTATCGTCTGAGTTTGATACATTTGCTAATGTAAATTCTGGATACAAAGCTTGTAACAGTAACAACCTATTCGACTCACTTTTTGAACCTGTTATGGTAACTTGAGATTTACTTTTTACTAGTTTGGATTTATGAAGTGTGATTTGCATTGTAAAACGGTCTTGCTTTTATAGCTAACAAATTTACTTTAATTTTTCGTTATTATGATGCCTATCATGGTCTCGTTTTCCTTTCTTATACATTCTTTCATTAAAAGCAGCTTGTAAATCTACGCCTGTTTGGTTTGCCAAACAAAGTACTACAAACATAACATCTGCCAATTCCTCCCCTAAATCTTTATCCTTATCACTTTCCTTTTCACTTTGTTCGCCATAGCGTCTAGCAATAATACGGGCTACCTCACCTACTTCTTCTGTAAGCTGCGCCATATTTGTTAGCTCGTTAAAATAGCGCACACCGTGCGTTTTAATCCAATTATCTACTTCCTTTTGCGCGTTTTGTATGTCCATTATACTTTATTTAAAGCGATTTGTTTTGCTTTCTTTTCCACAAGTTTACTAATTTATTTTTTAAAGCCTTATAAATACGTGGGCAAAATAATGGGTTAATTCTTTTCTGTATCTGCTACTAAGTGTATGGTTTTTACTTTTGAAGAAATACAGTATTTAAATAAACAGTTATAAATCAAGCTATAATTAAGTAACAGTATAAACAAGAAACCCTTAAGTAATAACACGAAATTAAGAAAACATAGCATTAGAGATATTATGCTTTGCACGAAAACAACCTTTTTTAACCCATTCTTAATTCAAAAAAAAACTCCTTTTCCTTTATCGATGGGCTTACATGCTACTCTTTATTTTTAGTATCTATAATAATGGTTATAGGGCCATCGTTTACCAATTCCACTTTCATATCTGCACCAAAAACACCTGTTTCCACTTTTTTACCTAAATCTGCTTCAATTTGATTAATAAACGCTTTATAAAGCGGCATAGCTATATCCGCTTTTGCTGCTTTAATATAACTTGGGCGGTTTCCTTTTTTAGTTAAAGCGTGTAATGTAAATTGACTTACTACCAATACATCGCCATTAACCGCTTTAACAGCTGTATTCATAACCTTATTTTCATCAGTAAAAATCCTAAGATTTACAATTTTATTGGCCAGCCATTTAATATCTTCGTGTGTATCATTGTTTACAATACCTAGCAAAACCAGAAGTCCACTTTTAATAGAGGCAACTTTTTCACCCTTAATAGTAACGCTTGCTTTTGAAACTTTTTGGATAACTGTTTTCATAAGTACTTGCGCCGTACTAGACATTTTTTATTAATTTATATTATACGTATAACTTCTAATTTTAGAATTGCTAGTTCAATAAAATTTCGGAAACTATAACGTTGCACTATGTAAAAATAGTTGTGAAGTAATACGCCTTTTAATCCCAAATATCGGTTCTATAATGCTCGTCTTCACCTTCTAAAATTTGAATGTAGCTGCGGTAACGTGAATACGCAATCTCCTCCTTTTCTAGCGCATCTTTTACGGCACATTTTGGCTCTTTTATATGTAAACAGTTATTAAATTTACAGTCTTGTTTTAGTTTAAATAATTCGGGAAAATAATCGCCAACTTCCTCTTTTTCCATGTCTACAATACCAAAACCTTTTATACCTGGGGTATCAATAATTTTGGCATCAAAACTTAAATCGAACATTTCTGCAAATGTAGTGGTATGTTGCCCCTGGCTATGCTGTGTAGATATTTCCTTAGTTTTAATGCTTAATGTAGGCTCAATAGTATTTACTAGTGTAGATTTACCTACGCCAGAATGCCCTGAAAACATACTTGTTTTGTTAAGCATTAATGCTTTTACTTTATCTACGTTTTTACCTGTTTTAGCAGAAACACCAATACACTCGTATCCAATTTTCCTATAAATATGGGCTAAAAACCGCACTTCATTTAAGGTGTCTTCATCGTAAGTATCAATTTTATTAAATAATAAAACTGTTTTTATAGAATACGCCTCTGCTGTTACTAAAAAACGATCGATAAAACTAGTAAGTGTTGGCGGATTATTAATTGTAATCATTAAAAATACCTGATCTAAATTTGCCGCAATAATATGCGTTTGTTTGGATAGGTTTACAGATTTTCTAACAATATAGTTTTTTCTATCATGAATATAATGAATTACCCCAGTCTCTACATCATCTTGAGTTTCCAACTCAAAATCGACGACATCTCCCACAGCTATGGGATTGGTGCTTTTTATGCCTTGAATACGAAATTTCCCTTTTATACGGCATTCATAAATTTGCCCTAAATTAGTCTTTACCGTGTACCAACTTCCTGTAGATTTATATACGTGTCCTGTCATCTATTATATGTAATACTGCAAAGTAACAACTTTTAAACCACAAAAAAGAGCCATAATGCTTGCTTCGCCTTTCTATAACTTTTATATAAATGCTTATGCTATAAAAACAGTATAACTCTTTTTTTTTTGAAATCTATTTAATAAAATTTTGGTTTTTCGTTAGGGTTATAGTCATTACCCATTAAATTTCCGTAGCGATGGTAGTTGTATGAATAACTCTCTTCGTTAAAATAATTTAATAATTCTATACGACCACTAGTTCTTGGCGCGCCCTTACATACATATATTGCTTTTTGATGGCAACGCATTAAAAACGCATTGGGTACTGCCCCTAAAACACGCACACAAGTAAAGCTATTCGGGTTATAATTTAAAGCATTTTCGCAGGTATCCTTTACTATTGGTATACTTAGTAGGTTAGCAATATACTCAATTTTGTCAATATCATTTTGAGATGTGCTTGCATCAACCAAAAGCAGAATATCCTTACACTTATTATAACTACAAATATTAGATTGCCCACGTAGGTTTACGTAATCTATTTTTTTGCTAAATAATGTATCGTACCATTTTTTGTAATCAGCCTTCCAATCTACTATTTCAGATTTCACTTTACTAAACTGTAATACATAGTTAACACCACCTGCTTTCATACCTGCACCAAAGCAAGATGCTTTAACCCCTCCAAAAGGTTGCCTTTGCACAATAGCTCCGGTAGTAGATCGGTTTACATACTTGTTACCTGCCTCTATATGCGCACTCCAATATTTAATTTCATTTTCATCTAAAGATTCTAATCCTGCAGTTAGCCCGTAATCAACTTTATTAGCTATTCTAAGAGCATCCTTTAAATTATTGGCTTTAACAACAGATAAAATAGGGCCAAACAACTCATTGTTATACGAATAATCCTCTGTAGTAACCCCCCAAATAATACCGGGCGACAACATAAAATCGCCTTTTAATTCGGGCTTTACTAGCCATTTGTTATCTGGTGTATTTTCAATTACATGCTTTAGTTTTTCAGAAATTGGCACTGCTAAAGGCCCTATTTCTGTAGCGTAATGCCATGGGCTCCCAAAAACTTTACTTTTTGTAGCGTCTTTTAACAAATCTTTAAATTCTTCTTGAGAAAAAACATCTGCCGTTAAGATTAATAAAGACGTTGCTGAACATTTCTGCCCTGCATTACCAAAAGCCGATTGCACTACATTTAAAGCAGCTTGTTCTGTATCTGCCAGACCTGTAACAATTGTACTATTTTTACCTCCCGTTTCTGCATAAAGATTGAGTTGCGGGTTTCTTTCTAATAAGAAGTGTGCCGTTTCTGTACCGCCAGTTAAAATTACTGCATCAAAAACATTACCTGTACTTAAAAAATCATCTAACAACGATTCTTCACAAGGCAAAAAATATAGAGCATCCTTAGGAATACCAGCTTCCCACAAACATTTACACGTTAAATAAGAACAAGCCGAAGCATTACTAGAGGGTTTTAAAATTACCTTTTTACCTGCTGCTAAAGAAGCTAGAACACCTCCAATAGGTATAGCAATTGGAAAGTTCCATGGTGATAACACCAAGTTTATACCGGTATTATCTGAAGAAAATGAGTTTGCTATTTCCAAGCTACTTTCAGCATAAAAATTAGCAAAATCAATAGCTTCAGAAACCTCGACATCAATCTCTTTTACGGTTTTTCCTAGTTCCGCAACAGCAACGCCAATTAAATTTGCTCTATTTTTCTCAATTTCTACAGCTGCTTTTTTTAATAAATTTGCTCTTTTTTCTGCTGTAAATTGCTGCCATTCTGTAGTGCTGCTTATGGCTTTTTCTAAATCTTGTTTAACAGCCATTTCATAATCCCAAGACGGTTGACCAAACCAATTTTTTATTTTGACAGTAGGCCTCGCATGATCGTCTAAAACCCCTACAACAGGAACTGTTTTCCCTATAAAAGCCTCAGGTGATTCCCAATCTTTTTTAATTTTTTCAGCCCATGCGATATTTTGGGGTAGGTTCCAATCGGTATTTGGTACATTATAAAAACCTTCCATAATTTCCGGAACGTCTGTGCTTCGATCTTGTGTTCTTCTAACAGATGTGTCTAGGTTTTCCATTAAAGAAACAGCGTTTAAAAACTCATCTTTCAGTACAGTCCATTTTTCTGAACCCACTTTTAAGCCATGGCCTTCTTTTAAAAAATTTCCTACCTGGGTACCTTCATCTAACCTTCTAACCAAATACGCAATTGCTGCGCTATATTGATTTTCTTTTACGGTTGGTGTGTAAAGTAATAAATTAACGCCTTCTGCTAATAAATTATCTACCATTTGGTTAGCCATACCCTCTAGCATTTCAAAATCTACACAATCTTTTAAGTTATGTTCCTTTACCAGATTCAAAGCAAAGGCAATATCAAAAATATTATGAGATGCCACCCCCACGTTAACAAAACGTGCAGATTCTGGAGTTAGCATTTCCGATAATATTTTTTTAAAATTAGCATCAGTATCAGCCTTTACATCAAAGGTAGCTAAAGGCCAATCTTCAATAGATGCTTCTGTTAATTCCATTTCCATATTAGCACCTTTTACCAATCTTACCTTTACTGGTGCACCGCCATTATTTACGCGCTGCTCTGCCCAAACAAGTAACTTACGGTAGTAATGTATCATTTCTGGAATGTAAGCTTGCAATACTATACCTGCACGCATTGATTTAAATTGAGGAAGGTCTAAGGTTTTAGTAAAGACATCGAAGGTAATGGCTAAGTCTTTATACTCTTCCATATCTAAATTAACAAATTTTACAACGCCTGTTTGCTTTTCAATTTCTAAAATCTCGTTGTAAAATAAAGTCAATCTATCCGATAAAATTTCAACAGTATCGTGATGGGCTAAAGATGATATTTGAGAAAAAATAGTAGAAATTTTTATCGAAATATAATTAACTTCGTTTCTGTGTAAAAGCGCTAGATAGCCCGAAATTCTTTTCTTTGCATCTTGTTCTCCTATTAATGCCTCACCAATAAGATTAACATTTAAGGTAATATTTTGTTTATTTCTATTATTAGCGTGATTTTTGAACTTATTGCTATTAATAAAAAAAACAACATCGCTAGAAGTCGCTTGGATTTTTTTAAGCATTATCGACACACTAATTGAGGGAACAATGTCTCCTACCACAGTAAAAGCTTTTAAAAGCAGACGCTCTATTGGCGAAAACAAAACCTGATAATTTTTTCTTGTTTTTAATAAAAAGATAACATGTTCTGCTACTTTTTTATAATTTTTAGATCGAAAAGCAACATCCATCATTTGTATTAAAAAATGCTTACTTTCTGGCTCTTCTATTATTATTTTAAGTCGATCTGCAAAAGGGGCCTTATTAGCGTCTATCTGGCTGTTTTGCAATACCTCAGCTAGCTCTAATGTGTCTTTTATTTGTTTGTCCATATTTTTTCAGGTATACTAATATTTAGTTGGTTTTTTTTCAAATTTAATACTTAGCACCCAAGGCTTTTTTTTAGGTGCGGTATTGCAATAAATCGGTTGGAAAAATAATAATAAATTGATAAAACATGATAAAATGTTACGCTTTTATTTTCCAAAAAATCACTATCAATTTCTTCTAAACTTTAAACAAAAATTATATCTAATAATTACATAATTTATTAACTAAATATCCAGAAGTTTGATAATTTATTTTTATTCCGTGTGACACCATTCTTTAAAACAAACACAAAACAGCCCTAAACAATAACTCCAATAGCATTAGCGGGTCTTATCTTAATTTAAACAAAAGGTTCTTTAAGCTAATAATGTAACCTGCCTACCAGTTCTTTGTTAAAAATAACTGAGCGTAGATAATTTGCATTATAACAACCAAAAATAATCCTAAAAATTATTTGCTATAAACATATTCGATAAAGTGCAAAATGAAAAGCTAAGCAACAAAACATATTAAAATACATTTAACTGTTATAACAATCGTAAACTACGATAAAAGGATTGTGTACAGCGCAAATGTGTTAACCTATTACAAACTATAAATAATAAATTTGTTATACTTATGAATAGAAGAAGGCAATCCTTAATTTAAAAAAACACACCAAACAGTTACTTTTTTTTTATGCTGGTCGAATTAAAACAAAAAAAAATGCCTCGCAAAAGCGAGACATTTTTTGATATAGTCTAAAACATAGTACTATCCATTAATAACTTTCTCTTGATGATTAATAGACTCTTGGTGTATCGCTTTAAACATTCTTAAAACAAACTCCTCACTTAAACCGTGCTTTTCTCCTTCAATAACCATTTTTCCTAAAATCTCATTCCATCTCTTATTTTGTAAAACGGCAACATTTTTTGTTTTCTTAAGCGCCCCAATACTATCGGCAGACTTCATTCTTTTACCTAATAACTCTAAAATTTGATTATCAACAACATCTATTTGTGCTCTTAATGTGTTTAATGTTTTGTTATAATCTTCTTCATTATTACCTTCTTTTCTAATTTTCAAATCTTTCATAATCTGAATTAGAGTTGCAGGTGTAACTTGTTGTGCAGCGTCACTCCAAGCATTTTCCGGATCGTAATGTGTCTCTATCATTAAACCATCAAAATTCAAATCTAAGGCCTCTTGAGACACTTCCATAATCATATCGCGCTTTCCTGTAATATGAGAAGGATCGTTAATTAATGGGATATCTGGATATTTATTTTGAAATTCAATAGCCAATTGCCATTCCGGAGTATTACGGTATTTCGTTTTTGCATACGTAGAAAAACCTCTATGTATAGCTCCAATATTTTTAACTCCAGATGTATAAATTCTTTCAATACCACCTAACCATAATGCTAAATCTGGATTTACTGGATTTTTAATTAAAACCGGCTTATCTGTACCTTTTAAAGCATCTGCAATTTCCTGCATAATAAATGGCGAAACTGTAGATCGTGCACCAATCCAAAGCATATCAATATCATGCTCTAAAGCTAATTTTACATGCGCTGCGTTTGCAACCTCAGTACAAACCTTCATACCTGTCTCTGCCTTTACCTTCTGCAACCATTTTAAACCTAAAGCACCTACACCTTCAAACATACCAGGACGCGTTCTTGGTTTCCAAATCCCTGCTCTAAAATAACTAACATCGGTATCCTTCAATTCATGAGCAATTTTTAATACTTGCTCCTCTGTTTCTGCGCTACATGGCCCTGCAATTACTAAAGGATGATTTAAATTTAAATCATCTAACCAGGTTCTCATTTTTTTTGTGTTTTCCATTTTTACTTGATATTTAGCCGCTTAAGCCATTACGTTTACTATTTGTTCTTTTTATTTTAACTACTTGCACTACACTTCTATAAGGGACAACACAAGAGTTAGCATGTGCTTTATAAACTCTTACAAAAAAACCACTTACTTAACCCTTTAAACAAAACATTACTATTGTTTTAAAATCTTATAATTTTATAAAAATTGATGTTTTTATTTTTATATAAGGTTTAAGACTTAGTTTTATATTAATCCTTTCAAAATATCTTTAATATGATTAGTATTCTTCATCTCGTTAAAGATTTCGGTGAAGTTATCACTTTTCATTAAATCTTTAAAATGGGTTAAATTATTTATATACTCTTCCAACGATTCCACAACATTAGTCTTGTTTTGCTCAAAAATAGGCGACCACATTGCTGGTGAACTTTTTGCCAATCGCACGGTAGATGCAAATCCACTACCCGCCATATCAAAAATATCACGTTCATTTCTTTCTTTATCAATAACTGTTTTACCTAACATAAATGAGCTAATGTGTGACAAATGCGATACATAAGCAATATGCTTATCATGATCTTTAGGGTTCATGTAACGAATACGCATACCAATATCTGTAAATAATTTTAAGGCCTTTTCTTGTAATTTAAAGGTTGTTTTTTCCACCTCACAAACAATGTTCGTTTTATTATAAAACAAACCCGAAATAGCTGCTGTTGGCCCAGAATGCTCGGTTCCTGCAATAGGATGCATGGCTAAAAAATTTCTACGCTTTGGGTGGTCTTCAACCACTTTACAAATTGCCTCTTTCGTAGACCCTGCATCTACCACTAAGCCTGTTTCGGGTACCTTATCCAAAATGATTGGTAATAACTTCACGGTAGCATCAACAGGAATAGAAATAATTACCAAATCGGCATTTTCTAGATCGTCTAGAGTCGCTTTTTTATCAATTAATTTAAGTTCCAAAGCTTTATTAAGGGTTGCATCCTTCCTACTTATACCATGAATAACCATTTCTGGATTATGCTTTTTAATATCAATAGCAAGACTACCGCCTATTAAACCAACTCCAATACAATATACATTTTTCATTACTTTCCTAAACCAGTTAAACACTTAAAGGTATTATACCGGGACTTTTATTACTGTTCAAATTTATTTCAAACTACTACTGTGCCCAAAGACATAGCTACAAACTTATTTAATACGAGCTATACATTCCTGTAAAGCTTTGGTGGTTGCGCATAGCGAAAACCTTATATACCCCTCTCCCTGAGTTCCAAATATAGTACCTGGTGTTATAAAAATATGATGTTGTTTAAGTACCTGATCTATAAACGCCTCAGACTCTAAAAGTACAGGTAACTTTGCCCACACAAAAAGTCCTGTTGCCTCTTTATCATATGTGCATTGCAATGCATCGGCTAATTGCCAAACTAAATCTCTGCGCTCCTTGTACACATCGTTAAGAGAAGCAAACCATATTTTTGAACATTTTAAGGCTTCGATTGCTCCTTGTTGTATACCATAGAACATACCTGAGTCCATGTTACTTTTTACTTTTAAAATGTTATTAATATGCACTTGAGCCCCCATAACCATACCTACACGCCAACCTGCCATATTAAAGGTTTTGCTTAAAGAGTTTAACTCTAAACAAACGTCTTTTGCGCCATCTATACTTAAAATACTTTTAGGCGAATCGTTTAATATAAAACTATAAGGATTATCGTTTACAATTAAAATTTGATGTTTTTTGCCAAACGCAACTAATTTTTCAAGCACACTTTTTATTGGTTTTGCTCCTGTTGGCATGTGGGGGTAATTAACCCACATTAACTTTACCTTACTCAAATCTAACTGCTCTAGAGCTTCAAAATCGGGCATCCAATTATTAGCTTCATCCAAATTATAAAGTACACCTTTAGCGCCTACTAATTTTGTTACAGATTGGTAGGTTGGGTATCCAGGGTTTGGAATTAAAACGGTATCGCCAGCGTTTAAATAGGCCATAGAAATATGCATAATCCCTTCCTTGCTTCCCATTAACGGCAAAACTTCTGTGCTAGCACATAAATTTACATCGAAATGTGTTTTGTAAAAACCTGAAATAGCTTCTCTTAACTCTGGAATACCTTGGTAACTTTGATATTTATGAGCTTGGGGCTTATCGAAACTTGCCGAAATAGCAGATAAGACCGCTTTAGGTGGTTGCATATCTGGGCTGCCAATACCTAAATTAATAATAGGGTTTCCATCTGCTATAAGCGCATTTACTTCTCTTAATTTTTTCGAAAAATAGTACTCTTCAACGGTTTGTAATCTATTAGCTGCCTCAATCATAACTTTGCATTTTTATATTCGCCTAATACTTTAAACTCTGTAGCCATAATTTCCAATATGGATTTTGCTTTTTTATAATCCTCGACATTATCAAAAGTAACATCCACAAAAAAAGCGTATTTCCAAAGAGTTTCAATTACTGGTAGCGATTGTATTTTAGTTAAATTCATTTTACAATCACTCAAAACATTTAAAACAGCTGCTAAACTACCCCGTTTATGGTCCAATTGAAACTTTAATGATGCCTTGTTTATTTGGTTATTATTAGGCCGTTCGGTTTGGAGAATAACAAACCGTGTCGAGTTATCTTTCATGGTTTGTATATCGTCTTCGATAATTTCTAACTCAAAAATTTCTGAAGCTATTTTTGGAGCTATAGCAGCAACGCCTTTTAATTTATTTTTAGCAATGCGCTTGGCTACCTCTGCCGTATCTACATCTTCAATTAATTTAATATCTGGATATTTTTTAAAGAATGCTTTACACTGCAATAATGCCATAGGATGAGAGCAAACTTCCTTAATATCTTCTATTGTCTGATTTGGTAACGCCATTAAGTGATGGTGAATATTTAAATAACGTTCACCACAAATATGTAAATTATTACTATCAATTAAAGCATAATTAGGAATTATAGAACCCGCTATAGTATTCTCTAAAGCCATTACCGCTTGGTTGGATTGTTTATTTAATAAACTTTCAACCAAACCATCAAAAGACATACATTCCTTTAACAATATGTTGTTACCATAATAGTCGCGAGCAACTTTATGGTGGTTTGAGCCTTTGGCTCCTTGTATCGCTATTGTTTTAATCAAAATTTAATATTTCTAAGTACGTATTTAAAAATTTTATGCCTTTTGTAAAAATAAAAAAGTCTCGATTTTCATCGAGACTCCTACTTTATTTAATTTATAATTATAAATTATACATATAGCGTCTCGCTCTTCTTGCTAAAAAAGAAATAAAACCAGTTGCTAAAATATGAATAACTCTTTGTCATTGTGATTATTGAATTGTAAAAGTAATTATTATTTCAAGAAATAGAAATAGAAACATCTATTATTTTTATTTTTATTAAAAATTTTAAAGAATTTCTAGTAAACATCGCATTACGTTAGATAATCATTTATTTTTGAAGAAATTAATTGAATATGTCTATTGAAGTAGAAGGGCTCTCCAAAATATATGGTAATCAAAAAGCTTTAAACAAGGTAACATTTAAAGTAAGTAAACCTGAAATAGTTGGTTTTTTAGGCCCTAATGGTGCCGGAAAATCTACTATGATGAAGATTTTAACCACCTACTTAACAGCCAATTCTGGAACCGCCAAAGTAAACGGTTTTAATGTTAGTACCAACCCTAAAGCAGTACAACAAAGTGTTGGCTACCTCCCTGAGCATAACCCCTTGTATTTAGACTTGTACATCAAGGAATATTTAGCATTTAACGCGAATATTTACGGCGTTAGTAAAAATCGTATAAACGAGGTGGTTGCACTAACCGGTCTTACAACAGAGGCACATAAAAAAATAGGACAACTCTCTAAAGGTTTTAGGCAGCGAGTAGGCTTAGCTAATGCTTTGTTGCACGACCCGGAGGTCTTGATTTTAGACGAACCCACTACAGGCCTAGACCCTAACCAATTAATTGACATAAGAAACCTTATAAAATCTATTGGAAAAACTAAAACTGTGTTTTTATCTACCCATATTATGCAGGAGGTTGAAGCTATGTGCGAACGCGTTATTATAATTAATAAAGGTGAAATAGTTGCTGATAAAACATTAAAAGATTTAAATAACGATAAAGAACAGGTTGTTATCGTGGCATTTGATTATCGTGTGGAAGATGCTTATTTATTAAAACTCCCTAAGGCACAAAAAGTAGTTAATACTCACAATTTTACTTACGAGATTACATTTAAAACCACTGAAGATATGCGTGCTTCCGTTTTTGATTTCGCTCATGATAATCAATTAAAAATTCTTCAATTAAATCAGAAAAACGCAAGTTTAGAAAGTTTATTTCAAGAATTAACATCTAACGAATAGCTTTTTAATTAGCGTAAAACCAAATTCCCCAACGGATTACGCGTTAGGGATTGCAGTGTAAAGCCCACAGCCCGACCTTAGGAGGTGCGCGGACTTGTAACGTAAAGCCCGACCCTTGTGGTAACGCCCAAAATTGATTTAATAATACCTAATTAAAATTGTGCGTTATTAAAAAAGCAGAGGTATTTTGTTTAAAAAATTACGCAATAACTATCTTTGAAATTCAATATATTTAAAATATGAGTAAAGGAATTTATGTGGCTACCATAGAGCCTAATAGCGGAAAATCTATTGTAGTACTTGGTTTAATGCGTATGCTTTTGGGTAAAACTGCAAAAGTTGGGTATTTTAGACCTATTATTGAGGATACCAAAAACGGCGAAACAGACAACCATATTAACACGGTATTGTCGTATTTTGAAATTGATATTAATTATAAAAACACCTTTGCTTATACAAGAAACCAAGTTTTAGATTTATACAATCAAGGAAAATCTGGCGATGTTATTGATGAAATTATAAGGAAATACAAATACCTTGAGGAACGCTTCGATTTTATTTTAGTAGAAGGCACAGATTTTTCGCATGAAAATTCGAGCTTAGAACTAGACATTAATCTTTTAATTGCCAAAAACTTAGGCTTACCTGCTATTATTGTAACACAGGGCGACGGAAAATCTTTAACAGAAATAGCTGATAATGTACAATTAGCGCACGATGCTTTTAAGGAGGAAGTTGATGTACTTTCTATAATGACCAACAAAATTAACCCGGAGCATGTTACAACTCTTAAAGACCTTTTAAAAACCCGTATTAATAGCGGTACAAATATTACGGTAATTCCTAAAATTAAGAGTTTAGCAAGCCCTACAATTAAAGAAATTACTAAAAATTTAAATGGTACCGTACTTTTTGGAAAGGATATGATTAACAATCAATCTGAAAATTTTAGTGTAGGCGCCATGCAATTACGCAACTATTTAACCCATTTAAAAGAAAATGCCTTAGTAATTACTCCTGGTGATAGAGCTGATATAATTTTAGGAGCACTACAGGCTAATATTTCTAAAAATTACCCCAAAATATCTGGTATTATTTTAACTGGTGGATTAATACCCGAAGATTCTATTTTAAAATTAATTGAAGGCCTTTCTAGCGTTGTACCTATTATTAGCGTTAAAGGCGGTACTTTTTTTGTTACCAATACTATTGGTAAAATAAAATCTAAAATATATGCCGAGAATGTTGAAAAAATTGAAACATCTATTGCTACTTTTGAAGCACACGTAGCTACAGAGAAACTATCTGAAGATTTAGTAACTTTTAAATCTGATATTTTTACACCTAGAATGTTTCAATATAATTTATTGCAGCGCGCTTTAAAAGACAAAAAACATATTGTACTACCAGAGGGATACGATGAGCGTATTTTACGTGCGGCCGCAAGATTAATTGATGCGCGTGTTGTTAATTTAACCTTAATAGGGGAAAAAGAAAAAATACAAGAGCGTTTAATACAACACGACATCCCCTTAGATATTACAACTATTAATATTATTAACCCATTAGAATCGCCTTATTTTGAAGACTATGTAAACACCTTTTATGAGCTTAGAAAACATAAAAACGTAAATTTAGATATGGCTAAAGACGCCATGTCTGATGTTTCCTATTTTGCCACCATGATGATTTATAAAGGGCATGCCGATGGCATGGTGTCTGGAGCTATACACACCACTGCACATACGCTACGACCAGCGTTACAGTTTATAAAAACAAAGCCCGGTGTAAACATTGTATCGTCTGTATTTTTTATGTGCTTGGAAGATCGTGTTTCTATTTTTGGAGATTGCGCAATAAACCCAAACCCTAACGCCAACCAATTAGCTGAAATCGCTATCTCTTCTGCTAGAACAGCACAAGATTTTGGTATTGAGCCTAAAGTAGCTATGCTTTCTTACTCATCGGGCGCATCTGGACAAGGAGAAGATGTTGAGCGCGTTAGAAAAGCAACTGAAATTGCTAAAACAAACGCACCAGATTTAAAAATTGAAGGCCCCATACAATATGATGCCGCAGTTGATATGCGCATTGGCAAAAGTAAATTACCAGACTCTGAGGTTGCAGGACAAGCAAGTGTTTTAATTTTTCCAGACCTGAATACAGGTAATAACACCTATAAAGCAGTGCAACGTGAAACTGGGGCTTTAGCTATTGGCCCTATGCTACAAGGGCTTAATAAACCTGTTAACGATTTAAGTAGAGGCTGTACCGCCGATGATATTTATAGTACCGTAATTATAACCGCTATACAAGCGCAAGACCTTTAATATATGCAAGTATTAGTTTTAAACTCCGGAAGTTCCTCTTTAAAATTTCAATTATTTTTAATGCCTGAAGAAACTATTCTTTGTTCGGGTTTAATTGAGCGTATTGGTATGAAAGACGCTAAATTTAAATTTAAAACGGATAAAGATAGTGTTGAGCTTGTTACCGTTATACCTAACCATAAAATAGGGTTGGAATTACTATCCAAACAGTTGTTACACCCAGATACTGGCATTATAAAATCTGCAGATGCTATTAATATTGTTGGCCATCGTGTGGTACAAGGCGGCTCCATATTTAATAAAACTACAGAAATTACAGCATCTACTAAAGCTAAAATAAAAGAACTTTTTAGCCTAGCTCCATTGCATAACCCCGCAAATTACGAAGGTATTGAGGTTGCCGAAACTGTTTTCCCTAATGCCAAACAAGTGGCCGTTTTTGATACGGCTTTTCATCAATCCATACCAGAGCATGTTTATAAATATGCTATCCCAAACGAACTTTCAGAAAATCATAATATCCGTTTATATGGATTTCATGGCACAAGCCACAAGTACGTATCTACAAAGGCTATTACTTATTTAAGTAAACAGAACTCTAAAATAATCTCTATTCATTTAGGGAATGGCTGTAGTATTACAGCTATTAAAAATGGTAAAAGCATAGACCACTCCATGGGCTTAACGCCTTTAGATGGTTTAATAATGGGCACTCGAAGCGGTAATATTGATCCCTCTGTTATTTTCCATTTAGCAAAAAAACTAAATTATAGTCTTGAGGACGTTAACGACATACTTAATAAAAAAAGTGGCATGCTAGGCTTAACAGGTTTAAGCGATTTAAGGGATATTCTTGCAGAGGCTAAAAAAGGTAATAAAGACTGCCAGTTAGCTTTGCTCATGAAGGCCTACCGTATAAAAAAATACATAGGTAGCTACGCAGCTATTTTAAACGGACTAGATGCTATTGTTTTTACAGCAGGAATAGGAGAAAATGCGCCTGAAATACGAGAACTTGTTTGTGAGAATTTAGATTATTTAGGCGTTGTGCTAGATACCGAAAAAAATAAAATAAGACCAAATAACTTAGCTGTTATTAGCACAGAAACATCAAAAGTAAAAGTTCTAGTAATACCTACAAATGAAGAATTAGAAATCGCTAAAGAATCTGTAAATTTATTCGAAAATTAATTTAAACTTATGGATTTATAGTATACCATATTTTAGCGCCATAAAAATCGTTTTAAAATATTTTCACACATATCCTTTATATAATTTACAGTTACTATTTTATTAAAATTATGCTACACACTATTTAGCGTTTACATGTATTGTTTAACAAACAAAGTTTATCGGTATATTAATAAAAAAATCTCAGATTAAAATATAATCTGAGATTTTTTTATTAACTGTAACTTCAGAGAGAACGAAAATTAATATAAAAACTCCAAAGCAATTTTATCAAACCGACTAAGCTCACCTTGTACACGACCAGGAAAGCAAGAATTCATAATGGAGTCTGGGTCGTTACTAGCGCCTGCAGTTCCTGGAATAAAAACAGCACCATCTGAGCCTGCTTGTTCACCCCTTTGCCCGCATGATTGTCTGGTATCCCAATCGGTATGTCTTAAGCCTACCGCATGCCCAATTTCATGAGTTAGTAAACCCTCTAAAATTTGATCGTCGTTTGAGTTGTTAGCAGCTCTATTAATACGTACCCGACGTCCTGGCAAACCATTACTTGCAGGAAAGTTTGCCCGCCCCCTAATACCATTATCATCGGCAACATCATTAGGGTCTGTGGTAAGGTATACAACAATATCTCTATCTGTAAATTGTGTACCAAACACTAACTCCATATTTATATTAGAGTTTAAATTATTATAGTTATTTACCGCATATTGCAAACCTGTTTGAGCTGTTGCACTTAATGCGTTTGCACCACCGGTAAAACCGACTACTCGAATTGTTGAAGGTGAGCTCACTAAATTAAAAGTCCGGAATTGCTGTAATTTCGCTTTTTTATTAGACTTAAATTGCTGGCTCCCTATTAACATTAATTCTTCATGCGAGATAGTAACATCACCTTCAACCTCATAGTGTGTTTGTGTTTCTCCAGTAAGATCTTTAAAAGAAACTAATTTTATATAATCTGTGTTTAAATTAATAGCCTTTAACTTATTAATTACTTCAACAGAGATTTCCTTATTATTTACTACACTTTCTTCAGAAATACTATCATCCTTACTACAAGAGCCAAGCGCTGCAACGGCTAAACAAAAGCCTGCTGTTTTAAAAAAAATACTTTTCATTTTGCTAAATTTTGATTGGTTAATAAAAGTAACTATCCTAAAGATATTACAATTTTACATCAAAATTATACTACAATAAAAATTCTTTTATTTTTTGGAAATCTGATAATTTATTATGTTTTTTTTAATTTAAACACCTCATAATAGCACAATAATTACAAAATCATTAATTCAATTTTTAGAAAAAAAAAAAAAAAAGTACAGAAGCCTTTCTTGCTTTAAGTTTTAGAGCGTAGTAAGCCATTGGCTTTTCAAAATTGGACATTAACCTTGCAACACCCTGTTGGTACTTTATGTCTTAAAAATTACATGCTAAATATAAAAAACTATAAATTAAGATTTACCTAAAAATTACACGCCCTCTATACACCTCTACAACATCTACAAGTAAAGGTTTAGTATAACAAATAACATCTCCTATTCCAGAAATTATACCCTTAATTTCTTGCTGCGGGTTTAAAATAATATCGTTCGAGCCTCTATTATTTACAAATACTTTTTGTGCTAATAAATTGCGGCCTTCAAAACGCGACGTACCAGCGGCAAATGTTACACTTAGTTTTTCTGTTACTCCAGAAATATAAGCCACAGATATATTATTAAATACAACGCTTAGGTTTGTATTATTAATTTGAAGCCTAAAATCGCCTATATTAAAACTTCCTACCCTATTAAAATCCTCAGATAAAACGGTTAAACTTGGGTAGGACAAAACACCGTTTGAACTGATATCGTGTTGAGTGGAACTTCTTATTTCTTTAATATTAGGAGCAGTTACATACACTTTAGTAATACCATAATCTCTAATATAATTACAACTATTACCATCCGTTAATATTAATCTACCATCAACAACCTCAGCTATAACATCGTTTAATAAATTAGCACCTGTTTCTATAATTACATTTTGCGTAGCACCTTCTGTTATAATAAGTTCAACATTGCGGTTTACCAGAATTTTATCAAAACCATCAAGAACTATTTCTTGCTTAACAATATGCCCTGCTTTTTGAAAACAATCATTAGCATGTTCACTGTCGCAAGCCAAAAAACAACTTAAAAATAAGATGTAAAATAAATTTTTCATAATCTAATGCCAATTCCAAATTCAAGACCTTCTGCCCTAGCACTATGCGTTTTAAGGGTTACAGCTGCAAATATTTTTGTAGTAAAATAACGTTTTAAACCTATGCGCGTGTACATTCTACCTTCAAAATCGAAAGGGTAATACACATAATACCCTAATTGAGTAATTAAGGATAGTTTGTTAATAAAAAGCTCATGACCGGCAAATACCCCGACACGTTTATGGTCTTCATTACCTGTTAAACCTCTATCTGGAAAAGCAACGCTCTGATAATAAATAAGCTCTTTCAAAAAATTAGAAAAGAAAATATCTGTACCTAAATGTAGGGCACTAATTTTATTAATACGCTTATCTGCATATGCAGAAACGATATACATAGCGTATTGCCCACTGCCTACAACATCGCTTTCATTAATACCAGACCTAAAAGCCACATTATATTTTATGGGTTCAGAAAATTCTCGATCGGCTATTTTATCTATAGTATTTAGGTATTTTAAATCACTATCCGTCAAACTATAGTTTAAGCCCACATTAAGTGTAATTGAATTGGTACTATTATTTGGAGCTCTCACATTCGCGTTGGAATAATGAATTAGCGATAGTCCAGCCTGTAAACCAAATCTATCTACAATACGCTCTTTTTTAAAATTAAGCATCATATGCGTACTACTCAAAAAACTAGACCCATATGCCACATTTTTAAAATTGGTTTCTTTATCGTAGGGATTCGTATTATATGCCAAACCTTGCCCCACACGCAACATTAAATGGCGTTTTAAAAAATAAAAATTATAATGTGCAAACAATGCGTAATTATTACCCAAAATCGGGTTTTTCATATCTTGATAAGCAAACGAAAAACCGTAATCCGGATAATTAAAACGTTGCTCCCAATCCTTAAAACCATACGTCTTTTTATTCCAACTTAAAATAACACCCTCCGGGTGCCCTTTAATTAAATGAAGTATTTCGTTATTATGAACAGCAATATTTCCCTTAAAATAATTCACATCAAAATAAGACGTGTTAGTATTTTGTTGTGCAAAACTAAATACACAAAAAAAACACAACAAATAGGCTTGTAATAATTTCATAATAACACCCTATGAAGCAAATTTAAACTTAGAGTTAAAATAATGCTTCTGCTATAGCTTTAATATTATCGCTTTTACCCATAGAGTAATAATGCAACACAGGTACACCAGCCGCTCTAAGCGCCTTAGATTGTTGTATGGCAAACTCGATACCAACCGCTCTTACTGCCTTATTATCCTTACAAGCCTCAACAGCCTCAATTAAATCTTGAGGCAAATCAATTTTAAAAACCTGAGGCAGCAAATGTAAATGGCGCTTAACTGCGATAGGCTTAATACCTGGAATTATAGGCACATTAATTCCCATTTCCTTAGCTTTATCCACAAACTCAAAATACTTATTATTATCAAAAAACATTTGTGTAACAACATAATCTGCTCCAGCATCTACCTTAGCCTTTAAACGCTTTAAATCTGTAATTAATGATGGTGCTTCCATATGCTTTTCAGGATAACCTGCCACACCAATACAAAAATCAGCATTACGCTCCGCTACAATATTATCATGTAAATATTTCCCACTATTTAATCGTGCTATTTGCTCGACCAATTCACTAGCATGCGAGTGCCCACCATTACAGGCCTTAAAATAAGCCTCCTCTTTCATGGAGTCGCCACGCAAGGCCATAACATTATCCAAACCTAAATAATGGCAATCAACAAGTACATACTCCGTTTCCTCTCTAGTAAAACCACCACACAACAAATGCGGTATCGCATCCACTTGGTACTTATGCATTATGGACGCACAAATACCTACCGTACCAGGGCGCATACGCGTTATTCGCTTATCCAACAACCCATTACCCTTATCAATATAAACTAACTCTTCTCGCGATGTTGTAACATCAATAAACGGTGGTTTAAACTCCATTAACGGATCTATATTATTATATAATTCCTGAATATTCTTACCTTTTTTTGGCGGTATAACTTCAAACGAAAACAATGTTTTACCGTTAGCCTTTTTTATATGATCTGTTACCTTCATTTCCCTAAATCCCCAACAAGGAGGCTTATAATTAGTTAATATTTTTTTGTTTACTTTAATAATCTACTTTGGGCGTTACCCGAAAAGGGTCGGGCTTTACGTTACAAGTCCGCGCACCTCCTAAAAAGTCGGGCTGTGGGCTTTTCTCTGCAATCCCTAACGCAAAACACGTGCTTTTAAAAACGACTAAATACGCTTTAATTAAATTTATTAAAAATTTAGCCCAACAGCTTTTTTACATTATCAAAACCCTCTTTATACTCCCAATAAATCCATCTGCCATCAATATAATCTGTTAAAACATATTTTTCACTCACCGACTTTATGCGTGAAATAGGAATTAATTTTTTCGAAAATATTTCAGAATGCATCTGTTGCATTATCTCTTTATTCTTATCATCATATCCATGCGATATAATATAGCTCCCTAGAGTTAATTCTATAAATTTCATATTTAAAGCCTTTTTAAACAATCCTAAAAGGATTGTAATTTAGCGCAATTTAATTTTTATTCAATTTTATTGTGTAACATTCCACGTTTATAAATTTCTTTAAAATAACAAAGCATAAACAACAAAGTTTTATAAAAAACAGAATTGTTATAATCTTCCATTTGGGCTGATATCTGGTATTGCTACTCCGCTAAAGTTGGGTGTAACCATTTCCTTGCCTTTTCCTTTGTTATACCCTTTCTGGTGGAATAATCTGTAACCTGATCGTCCGTAATTTTTCCTAAACCAAAATACTTAGCCTCGGGGTTACCAAAGTAATATCCCGAAACGGCTGCTGCTGGCCACATGGCTAAACTTTCAGTTAAACTAACACCAATAAGCTTTTCAACCTCTAGTAATTCCCAAATAGTTTCCTTTTCTAAATGATCTGGACACGCAGGATAACCTGGCGCAGGGCGAATGCCTTTATAACTCTCTTTAATTAAATCGGTATTTGTTAAATCCTCATTTGCAGCATAGCCCCAATGTTTCGTTCTAATTTGCTTGTGTAAATATTCAGCAAAAGCTTCTGCAAAACGATCGGCAATGGCTTGTGCCATAATACCATTATAATCATCGTCCTTATTTCTATAACTATCTGCTAACTCCTGTGCACCAAAAATAGCCACACAAAAAACGCCCATATAATCGGTTTTACCAGTTTCCTTTGGTGCTATAAAATCTGCTAATGCATGGTTAGGAATCCCTTCCCGCTTTTTTAATTGCTGGCGCAGCGTTCTAAAAACAGCCACTTCCTTTCCTTTTTTCTGAACAGAAATATCATCATCCGCTATACTATTCGCTTCAAACAAACCAAAAACCCCTTTTGGTTTTAAAAGTTGTTTTGCAATAATTTCCTTTATCATGGCTTGTGCCTCTGCATACATAATAGTAGCCTGCTCGCCCACAACCTCATCGGTTAAAATATCTGGAAATTTACCATGCAAATCCCAACTCCTAAAAAATGGACTCCAATCTATAAAGGGCTCAAGATCTTTTAAGCTTAACTGCTTTAAAATTTGAATTCCCAATTCAGCAGGTTTCACAATTTCAGATGTTTCCCAATCAATCTTATACTTTCGTTTTCGCGCCTCGCTTAACGGAATATAAGACTTCTCCTTACCGCGTTTTAAAAACTTAATTCTAAAATCATCATAATCTGCCTTCATCTTTGCTACATAAGCGTGCGATGTTTTCTTATTCAATAAATCACCTACTACAGTTACTGCTCTAGATGCATCGTTAACATGTACTACCGCATTTTTATACTGTGTATCAATCTTTACAGCCGTATGTGCTTTGGATGTTGTTGCACCACCAATAAGTAAAGGTACATCAAAATTTTGCCGTTGCATTTCCTTAGCTAAATATACCATTTCATCTAACGATGGTGTAATTAAACCAGACAAACCTATGGCGTCAACCCGCTCTTTTATGGCTGTTTCAATAATTTTTTCTGGCGCCACCATAACCCCTAAATCGACTATTTCATAATTATTACAGGCCAAAACAACGCTTACAATATTTTTACCAATATCGTGCACATCACCTTTTACAGTAGCCATTAAGATTTTACCAACAGGCTCTTGCTTATCGCCTTTTTCGGCTTCAATAAACGGGTTTAAATAGCCTACGGCTTTTTTCATAACTCGGGCAGATTTCACCACTTGCGGTAAAAACATTTTTCCTGCACCAAATAAATCGCCAACCACATTCATACCTGCCATTAAATTACCTTCAATAACTTCAATAGGTTTTTCTGCTTCCTGCCTTGCTTGCTCTACATCTTCAATAATAAAAGCATCAATACCTTTAACCAAAGCATGCGTAATTCTGTCTTGCAATGTGTTTTCGCGCCATGATAAATCTGCCCCAGCTTCTTTTTTTGATCCTTTTACGGTTTCCGCAAAATCCAGTAAACGCTCTGTTGCATCTTCTCGTCTATCTAAAATAACATCTTCAACATGCTGTAACAAGTCTTTAGGTATATCATCATAAATTTCCAACAATGCAGGATTTACAATACCCATATTCATGCCTGCTTGTATGGCATGGTATAAAAATACGGAGTGCATCGCCTCTCTAACGCCATTATTTCCTCTAAACGAAAAAGAAACATTACTTACCCCACCACTTACAGAAACATTCTCTAAATTCTGGCGTACCCAACGTGTGGCTTCAATAAAGTCTACCGCATTTTTACGATGTTCATCCATACCTGTAGCCACAGGAAATATATTTAAATCGAAAATAATATCTTCCGAAGGGAAACCTACTTTATTTACTAGAATATCATAAGAACGTTGCGCTATCTCTAAACGTCGCTCATAATTATCAGCCTGTCCAACCTCATCAAAAGCCATTACTATTACAGCTGCTCCGTAACGTTTTATTTGTTTAGCTTCCCAAATAAATTTTTCCTCCCCTTCTTTTAACGAAATAGAGTTTACAACACATTTACCTTGCACTACTTTAAGCCCTGCTTCAATAATGTCCCATTTCGAACTATCAATCATAATAGGCACACGACAAATATCAGGCTCGGCAGCTATTAAATTAAGAAACCGAATCATGGATGCTTTACCATCAATTAAGCCATCGTCAAAATTAATATCGATAATTTGTGCACCACCATCTACTTGGTGCCTTGCTATATCCAAAGCCTCGTCAAACTTCTCTTCTTTAATTAAGCGAAGAAATTTTCGAGATCCTGCCACATTTGTACGTTCGCCAACATTTATAAAATTGCTATTTTCGTTCAAGACTAAAGGTTCTAGTCCTGAGAGCTTCATGTACTTTGTTTGTTTTATTTTCATTTAATTATGAATAGAGAAATTTAAGACTTTTAACATCTTAAAAATCCTTTATTTAAAATGTTCAACAATTGGAAATGGCTCATAAAAATGATGTAATAATGCTTTCCATTCTTTATATTTTTCCGACTTACGGAAACCTATTTCATGGCTCTCAAGCGTTTCCCAGTTTACTAATAATATATACTTATTATCTACTTCTAAGCACTTTTTCATCTGGTGTGAAACATAACCTTCTATTGAGGCTATGATACATGCTGCTTTTTTAAAATTCACTTCAAATGCTAGCGATAGTCCTGGCTTTATATGTAATATGGCGACTTCTAAAATCACAATTAAACAGTAGTAGCTACTCTAGGCTTATATTTAGCAGCAATATTAGCAATTACTCTAATATGCGCTGGACTTGTACCACAGCAACCACCAATAATGTTTATTAAATTCTTCTTTAAATACGCTTCTATTTGCGCTCCCATTTCTTCTGGGCTTTCATCATACTCACCAAATGCGTTAGGCAAACCAGCATTAGGATGGGCAGACACCGCAAAACTAGTTTTAGAAGCAATCGCCTCCAAATGTGGTTGCAATAAGTTAGCGCCTAAAGCGCAATTAAAGCCTACAGATAACAATGGAATGTGCGATACAGATATTAAAAAGGCTTCCGCAGTTTGCCCAGACAATGTTCTACCTGAAGCATCGGTAATTGTGCCACTTAACATTACAGGAATATCTAAATTTCGTTCATCTTTAACTTCTTCAATAGCAAATAAAGCTGCTTTTGCGTTTAAAGTATCAAAAACTGTTTCTACTAAAAGTATATCGGCACCACCATCCATAAGCGCCTCTACTTGCTGTTTGTAGGCAATACGTAATTCATCAAAAGTTACAGCACGATACCCTGGGTCGTTAACATCGGGCGACATACTTGCTGTTCGGTTTGTTGGACCTATGGAACCTGCTACAAAACGTGGTTTATGAGGTTCTTTTGCTGTAAATGCATTTGCGACTTCTTTAGCAATTTTTGCCGACTGATAATTTAATTCGTAAACCAAATCTTCCATTTGGTAATCTGCCATGGCTATTGTAGTTCCAGAAAAGGTATTTGTTTCTATAATATCTGCTCCTGCCTCAAAATACTTACCGTGTATCGTTTTTATAGCCTCTGGCTGTGTTATAGACAGCAAATCGTTATTACCCTGTAATGAAGTTGGGTAATCTTTAAAACGTTCGCTTCTAAAATCTTCTTCGGTAAACTTATAATCCTGCAACATCGTACCCATGGCTCCATCTAGTACCAAAATACGCTGCTTTAAGACTTCTCTTATATTTGACATCCTTTTTTTTTTTACCCATAAGGTTTTAAATCTTATAGAAAATCATTTTCTAACCTCTGTAAAGCGTTATAATCCAATAACCCTGATATGCATTCTACTCAAATAATGTAGAAGATAAATAGCGATCTCCTCTATCGCAAACAATAGCCACAATAACACCCTCCTCAATAGATTCGGCTGTTTTAAGAGCACAATACATGGAGCCTCCACTACTCATGCCTGCAAAAACCCCTTCTTCCTTAGCTAAATTTACAGTTGTTTTTTTAGCATCTTCCTCGGTAACATCAATAACAACATCTACTCTAGAACGGTCAAAAAACTTTGGCACATATTCTGGCGACCATTTTCTAATACCAGGAATTCTGGCACCATCAGCCGGTTGTGCTCCTACAATAGTAATGTTTTTATTTTTTTCTTTCAAAAATCTAGATGTACCCATTATAGTTCCTGTGGTTCCCATAGTGGCCACAAAATGCGTGACTTTACCCTCAGTATCTCGCCAAATCTCAGGACCTGTAGTTTTGTAATGTGCTTTCCAATTATCATCATTTTCAAACTGATTTAATAAAACATAACCCTTTTCATCTCGCAATTTAAAAGCCACATCTCTAGAGCCTTCAATACCAACATCGGCTGGTGTTAAAATAACCTCGGCACCGTAAGCGCGCATAGTTTTTACACGCTCTTCGGTAGAATTCTCGGGCATTACCAACACCATATTTAAACCAAGAAGCTTAGCAATAAAAGCCAATGCAATACCTGTATTTCCGCTGGTAGCTTCAACTAAAGTACCGCCTTTTTTAATATCGCCACGTTTCAAGGCTTCATTAATCATATTAAATGCAGGCCTATCTTTTACACTGCCTCCAGGATTGTTACCTTCTAACTTTAAAAACAAGCGCACCCCTTTTTTTGAAAGTAAATGCGTAGCCTCTACTAAAGGTGTATTTCCAATTTGGCCGATAATACTATTTTTCAACTCCATTTTTTTTAGATCTTATTTTAATTTCAGTCTGGTAAGTTACCAATGAATTTTCTGGTACAGATTCCGTAATCCAAACATTGGCTCCAATAGTACTATTTGCACCAATTACAATATCGCCACCTAAAACCGTGGCATTAGCGTAAATACAGACATTATCCTGAATGGTAGGATGCCTTTTTTTAGATGCCATATCCTTGGATACCGAAATACCACCTAAGGTAACACCTTGATAAATTTTTACATTTTCGCCAATAATAGCAGTTTCTCCAATAACAATACCCGTTCCATGATCAATATAAAAAGACTCGCCAATAGTAGCTCCAGGATGAATATCTACACCTGTTATACCATGAATATACTCACTCATCATTCTTGGTAAAATATAAACCTTATGCTTATAAAGTGCATGGCTTAACCTGTATATAGAAATTGCATAAAACCCTGGATATGCCATATATATTTCTGCCAACGAGTGCGACGCAGGATCGTTATTTTCAAAAGCAATAGCATCTAAATCCAACTGTCTTCTAATATCTGGAAGCTCCATTTTAAACACATCCCAGATAGCCTTACCATTTGCAATTTCTAATTTTGCTACTATTTTTAAAAATGTCTGTTCTAAATAATCGTTATGCACTTCCTCCTGTTCACAATCAAACAGCGAATAAAACAATCGTTTCGTAAATGTTTTCGCAGTATCTTTTAAACAAACGTTATAACTTTTCATGCCTTTTATGTGGTATCAAATTTGAATTTATAAAAATAAAACTTATCGTTGTAAATACCCTATTTATTAAACATTAAATCCTGCATAGCCTTTAGCGGCCCTGCAGGATTTTAATGTAATTATACTTATTTTTTCTATTTCTTCAAAAAAAACGCTCCAAGCTGCCCCTGTTTAATCTGTAACCGTATTTGTTGCCAGATTATAACTTTTAAAAACAGCCCCTCTTAAACGTAATGAAACCCTATTTTAATTAAAAACTAAAATTACGTTTATTCTATAATTTTTTATTTTGGGCATTACCCTGTGGGTCGGGCTTTCCGCTTCAAGTCCTCGCACCTCCTGCGTCGGGCTGTGGGCTTTCCACTGCAATCCCTAATGCTATACTTACTAATAATTGAATATAAAATCTAAATTTTTAGTGTATTTACTAACTTAAAGTTTAAATATTCTTAAAATATAGCGTGTACCAAATATTTATTAAATTATTTTATCGCTTGTACCACTGCTTTTGGAGCTTCCTTACGCGTACCATCAAAACCATCAATACCAGAAACAGTAGTATATTTTAAAACCAACCGTTTTCCTGGATTCATAATTTTATAAGCAGCCTGCACCATTAAAGTCGCCTCATGGAAACCACAAAGAATTAACTTTAATTTACCAGGGTAAGTATTACCATCGCCAATAGCAAATATACCAGGTATATTTGTTTGATAATCCAATGCATTATCAACCTTTATAGCGTTCTTTTCAATTTCTAAGCCCCAATTTGCAATAGGCCCCAACTTAGGAGACAAGCCAAATAAAGGAATAAAATGATCGGTTTTTAAAACCACAGGATCTTCATCTTTCTTTTGGATTTCTATGGCCTCAACCTTGCTATCACCAAGAATATTTGTAACCTCTGCAGGTGTAATTAAATTAATTTTACCCGCATTTTTAAGTTCCTGTACTTTCTCTACAGAATCCAAATGCCCTCTAAATTCATTACGTCTATGAATAAGCGTTACACTTTTAGCTACGTCTGCCAAAAATATACTCCAATCTAGTGCAGAATCGCCACCTCCAGCAATCACGACATCCTTTCCGCGGTACATCTCTGGCTCTTTAATCATATATTCCACACCTTTATCCTCATATTTAGATAAATTATCAAGCTGTGGTTTTCTAGGCTCAAAACTACCTAAGCCGCTAGCAATAGCAACTACAGGCGCTTGGTGTTGTGTACCCTTATTTGTAGTTACTATAAAGCTTCCGTCTTCTTGTTTCTCAATAGTTTCAGCACGTTCACCTAATGTAAAACCAGGCTCGAATTGCTTACCTTGCTCCAATAAATTTTTAGTTAAATCGTCTGCTAAAATTTCCGGAAAACCAGGAATATCATAAATTGGCTTTTTAGGATACAACTCTGAGCACTGCCCTCCGGGTTGCGGTAAAGCATCAATTAAATGACATTTCAATTTTAACAAACCTGCTTCAAAAACAGTAAATAAACCTGTTGGCCCTGCGCCTATTACAATTATATCCGTTTTAATCATTACTACAATTCTTTTTTTTCAATTAATCCTTTTGTAAACTCGTTTAGTGCTTTCACTTTTTCTTCGAAATCACCCTTTATTGTTTTTCTATATTCATTTAAATTTTTCACTAAATCGTCCACATTTTCAGGAAGTACATCCTCAAAAAACTGGCGTAAACGCTTTGCTGTTGTTGGAGATTTGCCATTAGTACTAATGGCAACTTTTACATTCCCTTTAGTAACAATACCACCCATATAAAAATCGCAATATGGCGGGTTATCTGCTACATTTACCAATTTACCTTCGGCTCTACAATCTTTCCAGACTTGAACGTTAACCGTAGGAACGTCTGTTGTTGCAACAACCATATGTTTCCCTTGTATGTATGCTTTTTTATAAACATCTTGAACTAGAGTTACACAACCTGTTTTTGCTAATTGAATAGTACCATCCCTAAACATGGGCGACACCATTGTAACATGAGCATCTGGACTCGACTTTAACAAGAACGTTAATTTTTCTTCGGCAACATTACCACCTCCAATAATCAAAACATTTAAACTCCTCGATTTTAAAAAAATAGGATACAAATTATTTCTCTCAACAGGCTTTAAAGGCGCTTCTGTATTACAAATTTCCGAAATATTTTTATCCTTCATTTCCATTACTCACTGATTAACTTTTTTTTAATAGAATCTAACACTACACGCTCCTTAACAACATCTCCAATAACAATAATTGCCGGTGCAGCCAACTGTTTATCTTTTACAACTTGCTGAATATTACGAATGGTACCAAAACCCACATTTTCGTTACTTCTTGTGCCATTTTGTATAATAGCAACTGGCACATTACGTTTATTTTCGGCATAAAATACTTTAACAATATCGCTTAACTTATGCATACCCATTAAAATAACTATGGTTGCGGTAGACTTTGCAGCCAATGTAACATCTGCAGACAAGGCATGGTCTTTGGTGGTTGCTGTAACTACCCAAAAACTTTCTGAAGAACCGCGTTTGGTTAAGGGAATACCTTGATACGCCGGAACAGCAAGTGCTGATGATACTCCAGGAACCACAAAAGTTTGTAAACCAAAACCTCTGGCATAATCTATCTCTTCTGCGCCACGACCAAAAATAAATGGATCGCCTCCCTTTAAACGCACTACATGTCCTTTTTCCTTAGCTTTTTTAACAATTATATCATTAATCTCTTCTTGCTGAAATGCATAGCACCCTTTTCTCTTACCTACAAAAACAAGCTCGATATTTGGCGAAGCATATTCTAATAACGCTTCGTTTATAAGCGCATCGTACAAAATAACATCTGCAGATTTAATAGCTTTAATGGCTTTAAGCGTAATTAAATCCAAATCACCTGGCCCTGCTCCTACAACAGTTAATGTTGGGCTATTTACATTCATTTTATTTTTTATAAAACTATTTTTTTGTTTTTTCCAATTCTCTATAAGCTCTTACTGCGGCCAAAAATTTATCTGCACTCGAAATATAATTTAGAGCAAACTCTTTGGTTGGTGCATTCTTATTTATTTGATAAATTAATTCTGAAAATGAAGAGCCTAAATTAATCTTTCCTTCTGTAACAAAAAACGTATCAAATTGCGTAATAATGCCTGCATGTGTATTCGTCTTTTTGTTTTCTGCTAACAATAAAGCCTTCGCAGAATTAACTAAAGATGTGTAAGCATAATAAATGGCACTTGAGTACACTTCATCCTCAAAAGCGGTTTTGGCATTTTCAATTTTTTCTTCACTTTCAAAAAATAACGTTGCAATTAAATCTATTACAACCCCTGCACATTCTCCAATACCAATTTCTTTCACATACTTTTCATCTTCTCCCCAATCTATAAAATCGGCTTGGGTTAGGTTTGAAGCATCCTGTAAATGATTCAAGAAATCATAAAAATATTTTTGTCCTTTTTCTTTATAATAATCTACAAACTGTGCGCCATTTGCGTTAGCCTCGTAATCATTTAAAATTAAGCGTAAAGCTTCTGGCCCTCTTCTGCTTGGTACTTTTACTACTTTATCTGCAAAGGCGCCATTTCCGTTACCTAAATTACCACCACCAAGTAATACTTGTAATGCCGGCGCAACTAATTTTTCTGGTGTTCTAATAGTCATTCCTTGAAAACCAATATTAGCCATGTTATGCTGCCCGCAAGCATTCATACAACCACTAATTTTAATAACAAGATCCTCGTTTTTTAAATATTGTGGATATTCTGCTTTAAGCATACGCTCCAATTCATCGGCAATACCCGTACTACTTGCAATACCTAAATTACACGTATCTGTACCTGGACATGCTGTAATATCTACGGCTTTATTGTAACCCGCTTCTACAAAACCTAATTTTTCTAATTCCGTGTAGAAAACAGGCAATAAATCTTCCTTTACAAAAGGGATTACAATGTTTTGACGCAATGTTAAACGAATTTCACCAGCCCCATATTTATCTACTAAATTAGCTAATAAACGCGCTTTATCTGTATAAAAATCGCCTAATAAAACTTTTATTCCAATACCAAAGTATCCACTCTGTTTTTGAGGAATAAGGTTTGTAGATTTCCATAAATTAAAAGCCTCTTGATCCTTAATTTCAACTTGTGGAGCCTCAACTGAAACTGGTTTAGATGTTACGTAAGCATCTGCATCAATCTTTACAGTTTTAAAGGCTATTGCTTTCTGCTCTTCAGCAATTAAACCTTTAAAAGCTTCTAAACCAATATCCTTTAATAAAAATTTCATGCGCGCTTTAGCACGACTTTTACGCTCGCCGTAACGATCGAAGACTCTTAAAACACCTTCCATAATCGGAATAATTTTATCTGTTTCAATAAAATCATACAATACTTCTGCGTGTCTTGGCTGAGACCCTAAACCACCAGCTACCATAACCTTAAAACCACGTACGTTATTTTGTACTTTAGCGATATAACCTATATCGTGCAAGTAAGACAAGCCTGTATCTTCATCTGTTGATGAAAAAGAAACTTTAAATTTACGCCCCATTTCTTGACAAATTGGGTTACGTAAAAAGAACTTGTAAAGTGCATCTGCATAAGGTGACACATCAAAAGGTTCGTTGGCATCGATACCTGCTGTTTCCGAGGCAGTAACATTTCTAACAACATTACCACAAGCCTCGCGCACAGTAACCTCATCTTTTTCTAACTCCGCCCAAAGTTCGGGGGTTCTATTCAAATCTACATAATGAATTTGAATATCCTGACGCGTTGTAATATGTAGGCGACCACGAGAGTACTCATCAGAAACCGCTGCTATTCTGCGTAATTGGTTACTTTTAAGTTTTCCGTAAGGCACCTTAATACGAATCATCTGAACACCTTCTTGGCGTTGCCCGTAAACACCACGTGCTAAACGAAGACTCCTAAATTTTTCTTCATCAATTTTACCGTTATGAAAAAGCTCAATTTTATTAGCTAATTCTATAATGTCCTTTTGAACTATCGGATTTTCTATTTCTGTTTCAAAACTTTTCATGAGACTCCACCCGACCTCCCTAAAAGGAAGGAGCACTTTACTGGGTAATTTTATATTATTACTTTTTTTATTTTCTCAACACTTACTAGATTAAAAATCTGGTAAGCAATTTTTATTTTATAATCAAGCTAATCTTACTTTTGTAAGCCAGCAAATTTTATTGAATAAAACCAGCACCAACAGTATTATTGGTTTGTGTATTTATGATAATGAATGAACCGTTTGTTCTATGGTCTTTAAATTGATCGTAAAAAACAGGTTTATTTAGCTTAAAAGTTACCGATGCGATATCGTTTATATTTAAACTCGATACCCCTTCCTCAATACCTGAATAATCTGGATTAATTTTATGATTAATTTTATCAACCTTAGCTAGTACCTTATTAACACCATGCTGTACAATATACTTACCACCTGTTGTTAGCTTCTCGGAATCCATCCAGCATACATTGGCTGTAAATTGCTTATCTATAGTGGGCAAATCGTTTTGTTTAACAATCATATCACCACGACTTACATTGATATCGTTTTCCAAAGTAATTGTTACAGAAGAACGTCTTGAAGCCGTCTTGTACTTTTCGTTATAAAAATAGATATCCTTTATTTTCGACTTTGTTTGAGAGGGTAACACTACAATATCATCTCCTACACTTAAGTCGCCACCATAAACTTTACCTGCATAGCCTCTATAATCGTGAAACTCCTCAGTTTTAGGTCGGATTACATACTGCACAGGAAATCTTGGCGTACCACTATTGTATATGTCTTTCTTATCTAATTGCTCCAAATGCTCTAACAAGGCCTCACCTTTATACCAAGGCATTTCGTTAGACTTATTAACAACATTATCGCCTTTTAAAGCACTTACTGGAATAAATGTTATTTTTTGATCTTGGTAATCTCTTTTGTTCATCAACTCTGTAAAATCAGCTTTGATTTTATTGTAAATTTCCTCAGAATAATCTACTAAATCCATTTTATTAATGGCAACAACAACATCTTTAATTCTTAACAAATTATTGATAAAAAAATGACGATTAGTTTGTTCTATAACACCTTTTCTAGCGTCTATTAACACAATAGAGGCTTGCGATGTTGATGCACCTGTAACCATATTACGTGTGTACTCCACATGTCCTGGAGTATCTGCAATAATGTAACTTTTCTTTTTAGTTGAAAAATATATGTGTGCGACATCAATTGTAATACCCTGCTCCCTTTCTGCCATTAAGCCATCTGTGGCTAATGAGAAGTCTAAATAATCGTAACCTAACTGCTCACTTTTATCTTCAATGGCTTTTAACTTATCTGAAGTTAATGATTTTGTATCATAAAGAATACGTCCTATCAAGGTACTTTTACCATCATCTACACTTCCTGCTGTTGCTATTTTTAATACTTCCATTCCTCTCCCCAACCGTCTCCAAAGGAGCGCGCGTTTGTACGGGTATGTTTTAAAATTTGTACTTAATTATATTATATTCTTCTTATCTATAGAGCATTAACATACTTAAAGATACTTTGGCTTTTTTTTTGAAAAATGCTAGTTTCTTCTTCTAGATTCAGAAGATTAAAAATACCCTTGTTGTTTACGTTTTTCCATAGCACCTTCAGAGCGTTTATCGTCTATTCTCGCACCACGTTCTGATATTGAAGAGTCTCTAATTTCCTCAACAACTTTAGTAATAGTTTCCGCATCTGATAAGACTGCTGCTGTACAACTCATATCGCCTACCGTTCTAAAACGAACCATTTTTTCCAAAACCTCTTCGCTATCATCTCTATAAACAACATCATCCTCCGCAGACCAAATCATACCATCTCTTAAGAAAACTTTACGTTTATGTGCAAAATAAATAGATGGTATTTCTATATTTTCTTTTTCAATGTACGACCACACATCTAATTCTGTCCAGTTAGATATAGGGAATACACGCACATTCTGTCCATGACCAATTTCTCCATTTAACATATCAAATAATTCTGGTCTTTGATTTTTTTCATCCCACTGCCCAAAATCATCTCGTACAGAAAAAATACGCTCCTTTGCTCTTGCTTTTTCCTCATCACGACGCGCTCCGCCTATTGCAGCATCAAACTTAAACTCTTCTAATGCGTCTAGAAGTGTTGTAGTTTGCAACATATTTCTACTGGCGTAACGTCCTGTTTCTTCAGTCACCTTACCTTCATCAATAGAATCTTGTACGTTTCTTACAATCAATTCCAAACCTAATTCTTTACACAAACGATCTCTAAACTCTATAGTTTCAGGAAAATTATGTCCTGTATCAATATGCATTAATGGGAAAGGCACTTTAGCAGGGTAAAATGCTTTTACAGCTAATCTTACTAAAGTTATGGAATCTTTTCCGCCAGAAAACAACAACACTGGTTTTTCAAATTGTGCCGCTACTTCTCTCATTATATATATCGCTTCGTTTTCTAATGAATTGATATCTGATGTGTCTTTATTCATAATCTTTATTATTGCTTTTGGTTTTTTTTGAAATTTTGACATTAAAAACCAACAACTATTTACTTTATCTTTTTATTAGAATCGGCTTGTTTCTGCGCTTTAAAACTTTACGTTAGGCATGCAAACCGCACTCTCTATTTTCTAATGCTTTTGTAGGGTCAAAGTACTTAAACTCATTTTTAAGGCCATGTGTTTTTAAATAAGCATCTAATTGTTTATCGGTCCAAAAATAAAAAGGACTCACTTTTAAAACACCTGCTTTACTTAAACTAAATATCCCTATACTATCTCGGAACGCGGTTTGTCCTTTTCGTAAATTTGTAAACCACACTTCTGGATCATGCTCATCCATAGCTCTTTTGAAAGGCTCCAACTTAACTTGCTCTGTAAAAAGCGCATGTTCTGGTGCATCTACACTAGGAATACCCATTACTACATCTCTATGCGACACCGTTTGCTTTGGCACATATAAAGACACGTTTAAAGCTAAACTTTGAATAACTTCCTCGGCATGTTTATATGTTTGTGGGGTATTATAACCGGTATCACACCAAACCACAGGTATTGTTGCTTCAATTTTACTAACCGCATGTAAAATAGCCACTTCGTAAGGTCTAAAATTGGTAGTAACAACCGCCTTACCACTAAGCTCAAAAGCCTTCTGAATAATCTCAGAAGGTGATGCTTTTTGAAAATCTTTATTTAATACCTCTATCTGTTTTTCTGTAAACATATCTACTTATTTATTTTCCCCATTTAACTGAATTCCAAATACGCTCGTGGAAGAAATAAAGAACCATTTTGGTTAAAAAATCTATAGAAGCAATAGATGCTGCAACAGACATTTCTCCGGTTAAGAAATAAGAAACTACCAACGTATCCAAAGTTCCTATTAACCTCCAACTTAACGCTTTTGCAATACTACGTATTGGCTGCTCTCCAACAGCGTCATCCTTATAAGTAGACTTTTCTTTACCTTTTAAAAACATTTGAGCTATCATTTGTGTTTTTTTATATTAATCCTATCAATTTGGTAGGAAATACAAATTTAACACATTTAATCGAACTTAGAAGATAAAATTAAATATTTTAGAATAATTAAAAACTTTTGCCTTTAAACACAATTAAATCTACTAAAATTTTAAAATCGTTGAGAATTATCTATTCATTAACACCTGAAAAGTCGGCCAATGTATTATTTCTAAACACTTTAAGGGTGCTATCTCGTACTTCTAACATAAGTTTATTAACACTACAGAGGTCTTCGTCAGGGCAATCATCGCACTTTTCGTAATAATTAAGGCTAACGCAAGGTACCATAGCAATAGGCCCCTCCAAGACGCGCATAACATCGGTCATTTTAATTTGAGCGGGTTGATTTCTTAAATAATAGCCACCGTGTTTTCCTTTTTTTGATCCTAAAATACCAGATTTTCTTAGCGTAAGCAATATACTTTCCAAAAATTTCTGAGGTATTTGTTGGTTTTCAGCAATTTCAATAACACGAACGGGCTCGTTAGTAGCGCGCCTTGCTATGTAAGTAAGCGCCTTTAATCCGTATTTTGTTTTTTTAGATAACATGGCGCGAATATATATAATTTCTTAAACGCCACAAAGATAAAGCATACAGGAGCAGTTTATTGTCTACTCCATATTAATGTAAAACGCAACCCAAATAAATCGAATATTAAACTTCAATAAAAAATTAACAACTCAAAATACAATCAAAAACATTTACTAATCAATTTACAACTACTGTTTATCAAGTTTTAAAACAAAAAAAACAGGGAAATATTATTTCTAATACATACCTGTTTTTTTTTTAAAATAGAATATAAAAAATATTACAACTAGTTTTTTGATTTAATTAATAACCTAGACGTTTTTACACCGTCGTACTGAATTAGGATCATATATGATGCTACATCTAAATTAGAAATATCAATAGATTTGTTATTACCACCCATCATATTCGTATTTAACACTGTACGCCCCAACATATCAACAACCTGAATAAAAACTTCTGTTTCAGGAAGACCCGATATAAAGAATTTACTACCTGCAGGGTTGGGGTAAATTTTTAAACCAGTCTTACTCCCATCCAATTCTGTACCAAGTTGCAGTGTAGGACTATCTTTTGATTTAGAATTCATCCTAACTACTACAACATAATCCTCAACCTCTCCATAGGCCGATCCACATGGTTCAATTGCCTTATCATAAGAATTACGAACTCGCATTCTTAATGGCTCACCTTTAACAGCATTTGAAGGTACAACAAAATTACCTGTAGCTTTATTATTGTTATAGGCAGACATACTAATTGATTCTGATTTATCAAAAACACTATTTTTGTTAAAATCAATCCAAACCCCCGCTTTATCTCCAGCAAAAGTAGTATTCAAACTCACTTCAACATTATACCGGACACCTTCATCTAATTTAATAGGCTTAATATTATCATTTAAAGTATAATTGGACTGTCCTGAATAATTCACAAAATCACCTAAACGAACTTGTGAAATATAATCTCCTCCGGTACCATCAAGTGCAGAAGCATTACAATGGGCTGATTTGCGCACTTGATACATAAACTTAAAAGTATTGGAACGGTCTTTTTTTGACCCTACAGCACGTACTTTAAAAAACACTTTATCATTTACTTGAAGCGTACTAGGTAAAGCCTTTACAGACTTCCACTTGTTACCGCCTATATTGCGCATTTTAATAGTTTTATTAAATAATTGGTTATTTACAGAATATTTTACCTCGACAACTTTTAAAGTGCCTTTATAATTAATTGTAGACGTAACAAATTGTTTTGAACCTTGCTTAGGAAAATTAAGCGTAGGCAAATCTGTAATTACAGTATTTTCAATTGACGGATAATCTTTCCTACCTATTAAATCATACTCCCACAAACCACGCCCCCAAGTCGCAGCCTTTAAAGTGTTGGCGCCATAATTTATCTCCAACTCCTGTATTGCTACATTTGGCATATTTTTGTTATACTGCTTCCAAACCTTACCTTTTAAAGGTTTGTAATACACACCCAATTCTGTACCAATATAAATATACGATTTGTTAGTATTACCAATAACTACAGTATGTACGGGTACATCGCCAATATTAAAAGTTATATTATCCCAAGAAGCTCCACCATTTGTTGTGCGATATACCCTCTGATTTTTTCCTTGACGACTCGCGTTTACAACAATAATATCATTATCATTCTTTGGGTTAATAGCGATATCTTCTATACCATGATTAGGCAGATTACTTCTTATATTAGTAAACGAAACTCCGCCATTAATAGATTTCTCAATCTCACTAGTCCCAGAAACAACCATTATCTGAGAATTGTTTTGAGCAATTTCTGCGTTTCTAATTTGACTCCAATAATCATTTGGAGATGCTTTTAAAAAGTTGGGACTCCCCACGTAATTATATGTGAGACCAAAATCATTACTTACATGTACGCCATTTTTAAAGTCATATAATTTAAATTGATTATTAACATCTACGGCTAAAGGCGCTTCCCACCAACCATTAACAGTGGTTGATGATTTTTTATTGTACGATATACCGCCATCTGTACTTCGATACCTATCGCCAAACTGAATACTAGCAACCATAAGATTTGGGTTAAGAGGTAAAATAACCCCCTCCATACCATCTGCTCCAAAACTCTCTATCCAACCAGAAGCGTTTTTAACACTAACCCCATTATCTTGAGATCCACAAATAACAACCTTATTATTCGATTGGCTTACACCTAACTTGTAATTTTCTCTAATACCTGGAGCCTTCCTTAACATTAGGTTTTCCCAGGTTACTCCGCCATCTTCACTCTTTACCAATGTACCATCACTACCCATATAAAAAGTACCGTTAATAGATTTAGCAACCCTTAAATCTGCATGGACGTAGTATTTACTCTTAAAATAATTTTGCTCTAATGTGCCTGAACCATGAATTGGATCACCTAGAAACCAATCGGTTCTTTTGGTAAAACTAACACCGCCATTTGTAGAATTTGCGGCATCTACACCGCCTATTATCATATTTTTGCTGTTTTTACTATTTACAGCAAAAGCATCGACGCCAACATCTGCAATATTTGTAAAAGAATCTGCAACAAATAAAAAGCTCTTACCTGAATCGTTTGATTTGAATAAACCCGTAGATGACACCAAATAAACATCATCTGGAGCATCTGCTGTTACACTAAGTTTAGCTTGTGCATTTTTATTCACTCTTACCACCGTTGTATTAAACTTGCTACCTGTATTAGACGATCGATAAACTGCATTAGCATTATAACTATTATAACTATAAACTACATTTGCCTTTAATGGATGAAACTCAACTTGAACAATATTACCAGAGCCTATTACATGCTCCCAGGTCTTAAAATTATCTGTAGTTTTAAACAAACCGTTTGATGTCCCAACAAAAAGCATTTTTGGAATGGAAGGGTGATGCGCTATTGTATTTATTTTAAAATTTGAATCTGCACCTATAGCACCTAAATTTGAAGGTATAAATCGAGTAGCTACAAATGTTTTACCACGGTTTTTTGATTTATATATACCTATTGGATAATTATCAATTGCACTTTGCAACACTATAAACACATTAGCAAAATATAAGGGATCAACCGCCAAGGCACTCACCCCTGTAGCTGGCAAAACATCAGTACCCGAAGCAATCCAACTCGCGCCTTCATTCATACTTCTCCACAGCCCTCCACTTCTTGAACAAATATAAATATTTTGCTTTTTCTTTGGGTGAACAGCAAAATCTTCCACACGACCTATACCTGCAGCATAATGTTCTGTAATTCTATCTACACCTAGAGGTCCTAATTCTCGCCATCCAGAATCGCCCTTCGCATCCTTTGAACTGTAGGAACGCTTTGCTTCAGCGTTTTGTACATAAACATTTCGAAGGGACTCTAAATCAGAAGCCATTCTGTCCCCAGATGGATAATACTTTAATTCATTAGCCGCAGCCCATCGCATAAACGGTTTATAACCCGAACCTTTAACATTTACATCAATCGTTTTAAAATAAGCTTCTGCCTCTTTTACTACATCATAAAAATTAAAACGATTGTCATTCATCATTTGCTTATACTTTTGCCCATAAGTCAAATTACTAAAGCCTCCAAGAACTATTAAAAAAAGGATAATCTTAACATAAAATCTTGCTACCATACGTTTTTTTTTACGCCCTTTTTCCGTGATTTCTCATCTTAAAAAAAGAACTAATTTACATTTCGAAGGTAAAAATACTACACCAACAAAGAAAACACTACAATTAACAGCTTATAGGTGAAAATAATCGCCAAAAGACAACTTGTAAGATTGAAAGAATGTTTCTAATTAATAAAAAATAGAAGGCAAAAAAAAAAATATATAGCATTTAAAGGCTTCTACTGCCCATTGATATTAAAATTTAACCCGACATATAACAGAAGAAACACACCTAAGTAATGAAATAAATAAAACTTTTTTTGTTCGGCATTCAAAAAATATTTAAATCTTAACTACAATAATTTTTAAAAAAAACAACCAGCCAACATAATATTATTTAAGCGCCTGTTTTAAATCTGCAATAATATCATCCACATGCTCTAACCCTACAGATATCCTAACCATACCTTCGGTAATACCTGCAGCAACCTTAATAGCAGCCTCCACTTTAGCATGAGTCGTACTAGCCGGATGAGTTACAATAGTTCTTGTATCGCCCAAATTAGCCGAGAGTGAACACATTTTTATAGTGTTCAAAAAATTTCTTCCACCCGCTATACCGCCTTCAACCTCAAACGCAACAATATTACCCCCCAAAAGCATTTGTTTTTTAGCAACCTCATATTTGGGGTGCGATTTCAAAAAAGGATATTTAACCCAATTCACCTTAGAGTGATTCTCTAAAAACTTGGCAACCTTTAAAGCATTTTCACAATGTTTATCGACCCTAACCGCCAAAGTCTCTAAAGATTTCGATAATACCCAGGCATTAAACGGACTCAAGCAAGGCCCTGTAAGTCTAGAAAACAAATAAATTTCGTGAATTAGTTCTTTTTTACCAACCGTAATACCTCCAAGCACACGGCCTTGCCCATCCATTAACTTTGTGGCAGAATGGATTACCAAATCCGCACCAAATTTTATAGGGTTCTGTAAATACGGTGTAGCAAAACAATTATCCACAACAAAAAGTATATTATGCTTTTTACAAATAGCACTAATATGCTCTAAATCTAAAACATCCACACCTGGGTTTGTAGGCGTTTCCGCATAAATAAACTTTGTGTTAGGCTTAATTAAACTTTCAATAATAGCGACTTCATTAATACCAAAATAAGAACATTCAATATCCCATTTTGGAAAATATTTCGTAAATAAACCATGCGTAGCACCAAAAACAGAACTACAAGACACCACATGATCTCCCGCATTCAATAAGGTAGCAAATGTTGAAAACACAGCAGCCATACCACTAGCAAAAGCATAGCCACTTTCCGCACCTTCCATGGCGCAAACCTTATCAACAAACTCATTTACATTTGGATTACTATACCTACTGTACAAATCCCGTTGCTTTTCTCCTGCAAAAGAAGCGCGCATTTCCTCGGCATCATCAAATACAAAACCCGATGTTAAATACAAGGGTACAGAATGTTCCGAAAATTGTGTTGTTTCAGATTGTGTACGTATTGCCGATGTTTCAAATTTTTTATTATTCACCTTTATGTTTTTAAATTATTTTATTTGGGCATTCCCCAAGGGTCGGGCTTTACACTGCAAGTCCGCGCACCTCCAAAAGTCGGGCTGTGGGCTTTACGTTGCAATCCCTAATGCTCATGCCTACTAAAGCTTTTCTTAAAACGACTAAAATAATGCATTCTTTCGCTATTATTTTCTTTAACGTCCTGGTTATATTATGGAACTAAAACAGACATCAAAATAAACCAAACCTGGTATTTTTACGTATTTCCACTATTTTAAAAATTAATAATTTATTAGTTATGCTTGGATAATCTTAAAATATCTCCAAAAACACCACGCGCAGTAACCTCTGCACCAGCGCCAGCGCCCTGTATAACTATGGGCTGCTCGCCATAACTCTGTGTAAATATTTCAAAAATAGCATCGCTTCCTTTTACATGGCCTAGAGTACTATCCTCTAAAACAGAAACTAACTTCACCTCTAAGCGCCCTTTATCTTTTGATAAATCACCAGATAAATCGCCAACATAACGTAAAACATGCCCCGCCTTTTGCTTCACTTTTATGGCCTCGTAATGCGCATCCAACACTTCTAATTGAGATAAAAATGAATCTACCGAAATGTTTCTATATGCCTTAGGAATTAAATTAAGTACTTCTACATCTTCAAATTCATTTTTTAAATCCAACTCCCTTGCTAAAATTAAAAGTTTTCTTGCCACATCATTTCCAGAAAAATCCTCGCGTGGGTCTGGCTCCGTAAATCCTTTATCAACCGTTTCTTTAATAATTGCACTAAACGGTTTATCAGTTTTGGAAAAATTATTAAACAAATAACTTAATGTTCCAGAAAACACACCACGTATTCTAGTAATATTTTCTCCAGATTCATGTAATAACTTTATCGTATCAATTAAAGGCAATCCCGCTCCTACGGTTGTTTCGTATAAATAAGTTTTATTATTTTCTTGTAACGCCACGCGCAATTCCTTATAAAATTTATGAGAAATTGTATTTGCAATTTTATTAGACGATACTAAATCAAAACCCGCTTTTACCATTGGTATGTAATTGGTATGAAAAAGTGAACTCGCAGTATTATCTACTGCTACTAAATTCTCTAAATGATGATTTTTAGCATATCTTATAATAGTATTTACTGTATCTTCTTGGATATTATCGTTTTTCTTCACAGCAGTTTCCCACTGTGTATCTGCTCCATTTTTATCCAACCACAATTTTTTGGAATTTGCAATGGCAAAAATATTTAAACTAATACCTTTTCGTTTTTCAATATCGCTTTTAGACTTTAAAATTTGGTTTATTAAAGCCCTACCAACGCCACCGTGACCAAAAATAGCTAAGTTTATTTTTTTAGAAACACCAAAAATCTCACCATGTACAACGTTTACCGCTTTATGTAACTCTGATTTATTAACCACTAAACTTACATTTTTACCAGTTACTGTATTATTAAAAAGTAACGGTGTAATTTGGTTTTTTATAAGCGCATTAAAAGGCTTATGAAAAGCACTTAATTCAATACCAATAATCGAGATTACGGCAACATCATTATTAACATCAATTTTATTAACATCTTGCGAGTAAAAATCGTTTTTAAACTCTTGCTGTAAAGCAGTAACAGCTTGTGCGGCTTGGTTAGCATTAATAATTAGACCAATTCCCCTTTCAGACGAGCCTTGAGAAACAATACTTACACTAATACCATTTCTACCTAAAGCACCAAATATCCTAGCGTCTATACCTATTTCCCCTAATAAACCGCGACCTTCAAAATTTAGTAATGCTACATCCTTTAATATGGATAAGGATGTTACTTCCTTTTTACTTGGCCTAGCCGTAATTAAAGTTCCTTCGTCCTGCCCATTAAAAGTATTTAAAATACGTAAATTAATATTCTTTTCCACTAAAGGTATAATTGTTTTAGCATGCAAAATAGACGTACCGAAATTAGCCAGCTCATTAGCCTCACTAAACGATAACTCTCTAATTTGCTTTGCATCTGGGACTAAAACAGGATCGGCAGTATAAATACCACTAACATGTGTATAATTTTGAAGCTCTTCTGCATCTAAAAAATTTGCAATTAAAGCTGCCGTATAATTACTTCCATTTCTTCCTAACGTTGTGGTTTCATTATTCAAATTTGAGGCTATAAAACCAGTTACGATATTAACAACATCTTTATTATCAAAAAAATAAGATTGTGTAAGCTCCTTTGAAAGTTGTGCTATTGGTTTTGCATTACCAAAATTATCATCAGTTTTTATTAACTTTCTAGCATCGGTCGCTTTAGCACTTACACCAGCGTCGTTTAATAAACCTGCTATTATTTTTATAGCTAATAATTCTCCTTGCGCTAAAACGCTATCTTTTGTTTTATCACTACAATCGCGTAACAAACTAACACCCGCAAACAATTTATCTAGAATTTCGAATTCTTTAGAGAAATCTATACTCTTTAGGGGTTCTGTTTGGTAGTTTTTAAAAGCCTCTAAATCGTCCTTATAACTTTCTCCTATTACCGCTTTATTTAAAATAATTTCCAAATCATCGGTAGCACTACCTCTTGCAGAAACCACAACACCAATTCTTTCTCCAGAGGCAACCTTACTTTTTATAATACCCAGCACAGTCTCCAAACCTTTACCATTGGCTAAAGATTTACCTCCAAACTTTAATATTTTTATAGGTTTTCTTTTGGAGTATGGCACAAAAATACCCTCTATAATTTTTTCGAGTTGCTCATATTCCATTAGAAACGCATCGTGCCCATGTACCGAATGTATTTCGCTGTAAGTTACATTAGGGTGCGTTAATGCTAATTGTTTATGCGTTTCTCGGTTTTCTTCTGCCGTAAAAAACAGATCTGAATCCACCCCTACAATATGAATTTTAGCCTCGATATTTTCGAGCACATTAAAATTACTCGCTCTACCTTTGGTAACATCAATAGACCGCAATAACTGATTCATTAACTTATAAGCCGATAATTGAAAACGCTCCTGTAATTTATTACCATGGTGTAACAACCAACTTTCTACATTAAAAATTTCTAGCTCACGGTTTTGAGACCGATGGAAACGTTTTTTAAAGGACTCTGGAGTGCGATAACACGTCATAGCATGCATTCTAGCATCGTGTACTGGGTGTTTGGAATTTAATAAAAATTGCTCTTGAATTTGGCAATTTGCAATTAACCAATCTGTAGATTTCCAATCGGTTGCTACAACTACTAAATGCGTTGTAAAATTTGGTTGTAAAACAGCCATTTCCCAAGCAATACCACCACCTAAGGAACCTCCAATAGTTGCAAATAACGTATCAATTTTTAAAGTATCCAATCCTATTAAAAAGAGCTTTGCAACATCTCGTGCAACAAAATCTTTATAATTATCGATTATAAAACCATCAAAACCATTACCAGGAATATTGAATGCTAAAATGGTATATAATTTAGTATCTATAACTTTACCGTTACCAACTAAATCTTTCCACCAACCGTCTGTCCCAGCAACATCACTATTTCCTGTTAAGGCATGATTTACCAAAACAATGGGCGCACTGCCTAATGCATGCCCAAAAACCTGGTAACTTAACTTTATCTCTGTGTTAAGTACGCCTTTTTCAGTCGTATAATCCTTAACAATTATGTGTTGTAATACGTCTTTCAATGTTTTCTTTTTTTTAAACGTTAGCGCTAAATTAGCTACACGACTAAACCAGCTACAGCTATAACAAATAGTTAGTAAATAACTGCTGTTTTAAAATAATTTCGTTTTCTAAGTTACAGGTTACTAACCACTTTAAGAAATCGTTTACTCTTTTAGCCTTCATAAACCCGAAAGTTTTATTTTCACCAAAATACGGTACTGTATAACGCATAGCTTCCAATAAATCTATCTGTTCTTTATCGTAATCAGTAAGATATTCCTTTAAGATATCTATAGACTGGTCTTGATTTTCTACTGAAAATGCGTAGCCTTTTTTTGTAGCTTCAATAAAGGCCTTGTAATTTTTAATATTTTTTTCAATATTGGATTTTTTAGTCAAAATAACCGGCGAATAGCAATACGGGACACCATAATCTCGCATAGTAAATTTATTTAAAGCAATGTTTTTAGTTTCAGCCTCAATACCTTCCCAATTATCAAAAATCCATGTGGCATCCGCTTCTCCTTGTAAAAGCGTATTCCATATACCGAGTTTATTGGGGTAGTTAATATCTAAATTACCCGTACCACCATCATTAATAATCATTTTTTTAACAATCGCATCTTCATATCTTGCTTTGTAAGATGCATACGTTTTAGCATCTAAATCTTTAGGGCTTTTAAAACCAGCCCTTTTTAACGAGGCTATACTACTAATATCCTCTTGTAAAATAGCATATACAGCCACAGCATCTACACTAGCTTTTTTATTATTTAAACTAATTACAGTTTCAAATGGCGCTATAGAAAAATCTGCTAGTCCCAATTCTAACTTTTTACCAGGTGTTAATGCATAATTATCATCCAAGGGGTTTAAAATTTCAACATCTAGCATATTAGCACGATAATACCCTAAGGCTCTTGCCACAAAAATTCCAACATGATTAATATTTGGCGTCCAATCTAGAGCTATTTTTAATGTCTGCATATAAAGATAAAAAAATATACTTATCAGGTTTAAAAACACCGGATAAGTAATAGTTAAATTTAAACCGTTTTAAACGCCTCTAATAAATCTGCTTTTAAATCCTCTATATCCTCTATACCAACCGATAAACGAATTAAATCGCCAGACACACCTGCCGATGCTTGCTCTGCTTCGTTTAATTGCTGGTGTGTTGTGCTTCCTGGATGGATAATTAATGACTTGGTATCTCCAATATTTGCTAATAATGAAAATAATTTCGTGTTATCTGCAATTTTTTTAGCCGCATCAAACCCGCCTTTATGACCAAAGGTAACAATACCACTTTGGCCCTTAGGCAAATACTTTTTTGCTAGACTATTGTATTTGCTACTTACTAAACCTGGATAGTTTACCCAAGCCACTTCATCTTGAGCTTCCAACCATTTTGCTATTTGCAAAGCATTTTCACTATGTTGCTTTATTCTAACGGATAAGGTTTCTAAACCTTGTATGATATTAAAAGCGTTTGTTGGACTTAAGGCCCCACCAAAATCTCTTAAACCTTCCAATACTAATTTAAACGTATAAGATGCTGCGCCTAAAACCTCATGATATTTTAAACCATGATAACCTGCTGAAGGCTCTGTAAATTCGGGAAACTTTCCGTTTGCCCAATTAAATGTACCTGCATCAATAATAGCCCCTCCTAAAGATGTGCCTTGACCACCAATGTATTTAGTTAAGGAATGTATAACAATGTTGGCGCCATGCTTAATAGGATTTAGCAACACCGGTGTTGCCACAGTATTATCTACAATAAAAGGTACTTCGGCTGCTTTGGATTGCTCTGCAATAGCCTCTAGATCTAAAACATCAAGTTTTGGATTTCCTAAAGATTCAACAAAAAACGCTCTCGTATTTTCCTGTACAGCTGCTTTAAAGTTACCTGGCTTAGAGGCATCTACAAATGTTGTTGTAATACCTAGCCTTGGTAAGGTAACATTTAATAAGTTATAGGTACCACCATACAAACTGCTAGACGCTACAATATGATCGCCAGCTTTTAAAAGTGTTAATAAACCGGTTGCTATAGCTGCTGTTCCGGATGCAAATACAACAGCTCCTATGCCGCCCTCTACAGCAGCCAATCGATCTTGTAAAATCTGGTTTGTTGGATTGTTTAATCGTGTGTAAATAAAACCTAACTCCTTTAACGAAAATAGATTTGCAGCATGATCGGAATTATTAAAAACATAAGATGTGGTTTGGTAAATTGGCACAGCTCTAGTACCTGCGTTTGTTTTAACATCGTGCCCTGCATGTAATGCGTTTGTTGGTAATTTTTGATTGCTCATTTTTCTAATTTTTTTCCTTACTTACAATAGTTATTGTTTTTCTTTAAAGAAAAACCAGTAAGGCATTTGTTAATAATACATTGCTTAGTTAAAAGCGCGTACAATAGAAAAATGTTATAAAGATTTGATAAAATTACAGCATGTAACTTTTATTAGGTTATCTATCCAAACACCAATAAATGAATTGGTAATTTAAGTAGAATTTAGCACCTTCTTTAATAAGTTTAAAGGGTTGCTAAGGCTTCAACGGGTCTATCCCTTCACCTTTCTTGATAACATCTCAACTTGTAAATTGAACTTTTAATACTACAAATATGTTATCTGTAAGTTTAATATCCAAATTTTTACACACAAATTATGTTTTTTTTATCAAAAATTTCGAAACTATTTTTGATAAAATAAATTAAAAATACCTGCAACCGCTTTCAAAAACAAAACTCTTACACTAAAAATCCAAAAACGAACCTACGCAAAAGCTATTAAAATAATCTCCACATATTTGAGGCGCTAAAGCAATATAAAAAGTCCTATTTCTTTGCATTAGCCATTTGAAACTTATCGCGAATAACATCTCCTATAGAACGGCTCTCAATTTTAGATTCCAACCAAGAAATAATATCCAAATACAAAAAAGAACGACTTTGGTATGGGTCATTTTCATATTCTTTAAGTTTTTTATGAAGCTTAATAAACTCCCCCTTCACTTCGTGCGGAAAAATATCGCCTAAACCTCTTAAAAATTTTATAAATTCTTTTTGTACTGCATACAAATCTTCCATTTTAATTAAAAACTTAAAAGTACTTCTTATCAATACATCTAAGTTATAATCCAAACCAGCTTCATAATGCGCTACAAGATTTAATATTCTAGAAAAGCACAATAAATCTTCGCGCATTTGTAACGATTTGTTACTTATTATTTTTTCCAAATAAAAAATACATTTTTTATTGTCGCCCGCACCAAAATACATACTTGCTATTTTATAATAAAATACCATAATATGATGCTCATCAATACGGTTTTTATAGTTTTCTAGTTCTTCTAAAACGCTATCAATTAATGGCAATCCCTTGGTAAAACTACCTTCTATAAAATGTAAATTAAATTTATTATTGTAAATAAATAAAAAAGCCAACGATTCAATATTATCATCATATGGAAACCACTTTTCTTTAGTTACAGCCTCAAATTTTGCTAAAGCATTTTTAAACTTATCATAACGGCGTAGATAAAATAAGGATTCCAACAAATAATGATTTCCGCGCAGAAAAAAAACAGGATTTAAAATAATCATATCTTTTTTCTCATAAAACAAATTCACCCATTTGGAAGCGTATCGGTAGCAAGAAATAAAATCTACAATTAAAAAGCTATACCATAATTTTGCTTTATAAAGCCATAATTTCTCCCGAAAACCAAGCTCCTCAAGGTTATAATTAGGCAACCTATCATGATAATATTTTTTAATTTGTTGGAATTCATCATCGTTTTTTACATAGCCTCTTTTTAAAAACAAGCCATAAAGTTGTAAGGATAAATTAGAGAGTTTACTAGCCAAAACATTTTGCAGACTTAAATCTTTAGCTTGAATAGTAAGCTCGTCTGCCCTACTGCTAATACTTCTTGTGATATATTGCGACTCAATAATTTTTTCTAAATCGACAATTTCAGAAGCTATATTTTTTTCCTCGTGAAGAATCGCTAAATTTTTCGCTTTATCAAGAATTTTCAAACTCTGTTTATACAACCCTTTATGGTACAGGATGGTTGCAAAATCCAATTGTTCTCGAATTTGAATTCTTATATCCTGGTGAGAAGGGTTTAAACGCAGACTAATAAGAATTTGTTTATATAAATGAGCTTTTAAATTGGAAAGTTGTTGTTTTTTAACAATACCTTTTTTTAGAATAACAGCCTCATCATACTTATTAATTTTATCTAAAATATTAAAAAGTTTTAAAAATTTAGATTCCTCATTAACCCCCAATCTACCCACATAAAGCTTAAACTGTCTTTTTTCAGATTTAGACAGCGATTTAATCAATACAAATAAATTATCTTTTTGTTCTTTCGTTATAGTCATGAAAATACTTACAAAATATTGATTTACAATAATTTAAATTAAAAACATATTAATTAAACATCGTAATAGTTGCTTATAAATTGTGAATTTAAAAAATCAAAACATACATTTGTGTAATATAACGAAAATATATTTTAGTATATGTCTGATAATAAAGTTCAAATTTTTGATACCACGTTAAGAGATGGCGAGCAAGTACCTGGCTGCAAGCTAAATACCGAACAAAAACTGGTTATTGCAGAACAACTAGATTTATTGGGTGTAGATATTATTGAAGCTGGTTTTCCTGTTTCGAGTCCCGGAGATTTTAAATCGGTGGAAGCCATTTCAAAACTAGTAAAACATGCTACTGTTTGTGGTTTAACAAGATCTGTAGAGAATGATATTAAAGTCGCGGGCGAAGCTTTAAAGTTTGCTAAAAAACCAAGAATACATACAGGTATTGGAACATCTGACTCACACATAAAATTTAAATTTAAATCCAACCAAGAAGCTATTATCGAGCGCGCAGTAAAAGCTGTAAGCTATGCTAAAACTTTTGTTGAAGATGTAGAGTTTTATGCAGAAGATGCAGGCCGAACAGATAATGCATATTTAGCACGTGTTTGCGAAACTGTTATTAAAGCCGGCGCAACCGTTTTAAACATTCCAGATACAACAGGCTACTGTTTACCTAACGAGTATGGCGCCAAAATAAAATACTTAAAAGAAAACGTTAAAGGTATTGATAATGTTATTTTATCTTGCCACTGCCATAACGATTTAGGTCTTGCTACGGCAAACTCTATAGAAGGTGTTGTTAACGGTGCACGCCAAATTGAATGTACAATAAACGGTATAGGTGAGCGCGCAGGAAACACGGCTTTAGAGGAAGTTGTTATGATTTTGAAACAACACCCCCACTTAAACCTAAACACTAACATAAAAACCGAAATGCTATACGGTATTAGCCAACTGGTATCTGAAAGTATGGGCATATACTCACAACCAAACAAGGCTATTGTAGGTGCCAATGCTTTTGCACATAGCTCTGGAATTCACCAAGATGGCGTTATTAAAAACCGTGAAACCTACGAAATAATAAACCCTAAAGATGTTGGAGTTACCGAATCTGCAATTGTTTTAACCGCTAGAAGCGGAAGAGCAGCTTTGGCATATCGCGCAAAAAATATTGGTTTCGAATTAACAAAACTTCAGTTAGATGAAATTTATGTTAATTTCTTAGATTTTGCCGACCGGAAGAAAGTTGTGAATGATAGCGATATTCACCAAATAATAGAAAAAAGTAAAATATATAAAGATATTATTTCTTCTTAAACCACATTTATGAAATTAAATATAGCGGTATTAGCAGGAGATGGCATAGGCCCAGAAGTTACAGCCCAAGCCGTAAAGGTTTTAAAGGTGATAGCTATGGAATTTAATCACGTATTTACATTTCAAAACGCCCTAGTAGGTGCCGCTGCTATAGAAAAAACAGGAACAGCGCTACCAGAGCAAACTATTGCTATTTGCAAAAAAGCAGATACCGTTTTATTTGGTGCTATTGGCACTACAAAATACAACGAAGACCCCGATGCCACCGTACGCCCCGAGCAAGGGCTTTTAGGCATACGCAAAGCATTAAAACTTTTTACAAATATAAGACCTGTTATAGCTTACGACGATTTATCAAACAAATCCTCACTAAAAGCTAAACAAATAAAAAACACCAACATTCTTATATACAGAGAATTAACAGGTGGTATTTATTTTGGAGACCAACATTTAAGTGAAGATGGTAACACGGCATCAGACATTTGCAAATACGAACGTTTTGAAATTGAGCGTGTAGCGCACCTAGCTTTTAAAGCGGCACAAACTAGAAAAAACAAACTCACCTTAGTGGATAAGGCCAACGTATTAGAAACCTCTAGACTCTGGAGGCGCATTGTAAAAGAAATAGCGCCACAATACCCAAGCGTAAAAGTAAACTACATGTATATTGATAATGCTGCAATGGAGCTTATTATACACCCCAGACAATTTGATGTTATTTTAACCGAAAATATGTTTGGAGACATTCTCTCTGAAGAAGCCAGCGTTATCGTTGGTTCCATTGGCCTACTAGCCTCGGCATCTATTGGCAATAAACACGCCATGTTCGAGCCTATACATGGCGCATACACTAAAGCAGCCAACAAAGGTATAGCCAACCCTATAGCCTCTATATTATCAGCAGCTATGCTACTAGATCATTTTGGCCTGGACGACGAGGCAGCACTGGTAAGAGAAGGTGTTAATAAAGCGCTCAAATTACACATTACAACACCAGATTTAAATACCAAGTACGATAATATAAGCACCACAAAAGTAGGCGACTTTATTGAAGACTTTATTCAAAACCCAGATGAAACAAATCTAAACTTTACAAACATCCATCTAGGCCAATCTACAATAATTTAATATTATATCAATTAAAATCTAAAAGAAGACTAACAACTCGTTTTTAGCCTATTTTTAAATCATATTTGGTATTGTAAATTAGCATGTAGCCATTACACGTTTTACTTTTTACCACGCTACAGCAAAATCAACATTTAAATTAATGGATGTGTCTTCTAAAGTAATATTATTAGGCTGAGATGAACTGTATTGAGCTAAGTTAATTTCTTTCTCAAAAGGAGGACCAAATAATAAATCTTGACCAACACCGCCTCCATCATCGTCTGCTAACCCAAAATGAATGAGTGCATTTGGATTTACATATAAATTCTCTTGTGACAGATTCCATATTAAATCGCCTTGATTTTCTTTAACTGCAGATGAATACCATAAAGTTTTAAACCTTTGTCCTGTAAACAAATTTATATGAGGTTTAGAAAATGAAAAGAAGACATCTGCTAACCTATTAATATCTGTATTAGAAAATTCAGTATCCCAAGTATTGTCTTTATCATAGAAATTATTAATCAATACTTCTTTAATATGAAGCGCATTACCCTTTTCTACTGTAAAACTCAAAGTGCCTGTTGCCGTTTTTTGGTTATCATTGGCATCAGCGACTCTAATACTATAGATAATAGTACCCAAATTTGCGGTATCTACATATAAAGTTAAGCTTGTACCAAACGAATCTCCTTGACTTTTACTTACCGTTCTAGAGGTAGTAAAGTTGTCTGTAGAGTAGGTAAAACTACTAAAAGGTTTATTTGTTTTTACTTCAAAAGTAGCTACTTCGTCTATATTTACGCTTATGTTTGTAGCAACCAACTCTACTGCAAAGGGTTCTTCTTGTAGCCTTTTATTGAATCATCACCTGAACTACAAGAGAAAATAATTAAATACAATACCAATAATTTATATTTTATTACAATATTATTCATATGTTATTTCCTTATTTATCAGTTTATTGTTTTTAATTGTTAAAATGTAATTAGGTATTTCATGCTCTGTAGTCCAATTTTCTGTAAAAGTACTGTCTTTTGAATAAGAGATATTATTTCTTCTTGTAATTTTAGGATGCCTTTTCCTAAGTAAACCAAATAATACTTCCTTTTTAATTCTAAAATTATTTAAATTTTTGTCTTGAATAAAAATTATTTTTCCACTTATTTTAGCTATTTGATTAACTTTAAAATAAGGTATGAAATTATAATAATCAGATATATATGTAATTCTATATTTTCTTTCATCAATTTTTTCTGAAAAAATTGATGAAAATTCAATTGCAACTTCCTCTTCTTTCTTATTTGTACTAGTTATATGTTTTTTGATGAATTCGATGATTTGCTCTTTTAATATACCATCGGAGACATCAGAAAATGCATATTTATAA
>CALGNX010000026.1 GCA_937958265.1 uncultured Algibacter sp.
TGATATTATGAAACAATCAGAAATTAAAGAATTATCAGTAGCTGAGTTACAAGAGAAACTTGGTGAAACTAAAAAGAGTTATGCAGACCTTAAAATGGCACATGCAATCTCTCCATTAGATAATCCAATTCAGTTACGTAACGTTAGACGTTCAGTATCTAGAATTGCAACAGAATTAACTAAAAGAGAAATACAGTAATTGTATTCTGGCTGAAAGATGGAAAAAAGACATTTAAGAAAAGAACGTATAGGAATTGTTACTAGTAACAAAATGCAGAAATCAATTGTGGTTGCTGAAGTTAAAAAAGTAAAACACCCTATGTACGGAAAGTTCGTTTTGAAAACAAAGAAATATGTTGCTCATGACGAAACAAACGATTGCAACATTGGAGATACAGTAAAGATCATGGAAACACGACCTTTAAGTAAATCTAAATGTTGGAGATTAGTAGAAATCCTAGAAAGAGCTAAATAATTATGTTACAACAAGAATCAAGAATAAAGGTAGCAGACAATACGGGAGCTAAAGAGGTTTTAGTTATTCGTGTATTGGGTGGTACTAAGAGAAGATACGCTTCTGTTGGAGACAAGATAGTCGTTTCGGTAAAAGATGCTACACCTAATGGGAACATTAAGAAAAAAGCAGTATCTACAGCAGTAGTTGTACGTACAAAAAAAGAGGTAAGAAGACCTGACGGATCTTATATAAGATTTGACGATAACGCATGTGTTTTATTAAACCCTACCGGGGAGATGAGAGGAACGCGTGTTTTTGGTCCTGTTGCTAGAGAGCTTCGTGATAAACAATTCATGAAGATTGTATCACTAGCACCGGAGGTGCTTTAATACACAATAAGTAAAATGACAAAGCTTAAAATAAAAACTGGAGATACTGTAAGGGTACTTGCCGGAGACCATAAGGGGTCTGAGGGTGTAGTCCAAAAGGTATTTATAGAGAAGAACAAAGCGATTGTAGAGGGTGTGAATATGGTTAAGAAACACACTAAACCAAGTGCACAGAATCCTCAAGGTGGAATCGTAGAAAAAGAGGCTGCTATACATATTTCTAATTTATCTTTGTTAACTTCGAAGGGAGAGACAACTAGAGTTGGATATAGAGTAGATGGCGGTAAAAAAGTAAGATTTTCAACAAAATCTAATGAAGTAATATAGTTATGGCATATACACCTAGACTTAAACAAGAGTATAAAAGCAAAGTAATTGCCACTCTTACAGACGAATTTGGATATAAAAATGTAATGCAGGTTCCAAAGCTTACTAAGATAGTAATATCTAAGGGCGTTGGTGCTGCGGTTGCAGACAAAAAGTTAATCGACTACGCTTTAGAAGAGGTAACTACAATATCTGGACAAAAGGCAATATCAACTTTATCTAAGAAGGATGTTGCAACATTTAAATTACGTAAAGGGATGCCTATAGGGGTTAAAGTAACTTTACGTGGCGAAAAAATGTATGAGTTTTTGGATCGTTTGGTAACATCTGCACTTCCACGTGTTAGAGATTTCAACGGTATAAAGGCTACTGGATTTGACGGCAGAGGTAACTACAGTTTGGGGGTTACTGAGCAAATTATTTTTCCAGAAATAAATATTGATAAAGTCAATAAAATCTCGGGAATGGATATTACTTTTGTAACGACGGCAGATACGGATAAGGAAGCAAAATCATTACTAACGGAATTAGGGTTACCTTTTCAAAAGAACTAAGATATGGCTAAAGAATCAATGAAAGCCCGTGAGGTAAAAAGAGCTAAAACGGTTGCTAAATATGCAGAGAAGCGTAAAGCGCTAAAAGAAGCTGGTGATTATGATGCATTGCAGAAATTACCAAAGAATGCATCACCTATTCGTCAACATAACAGATGTAAATTAACGGGAAGACCAAAGGGTTACATGAGAACTTTCGGTATTTCTAGAGTTACATTTAGAGAAATGGCTAACCAAGGACTTATTCCTGGTGTAAGAAAAGCCAGTTGGTAATATTATTAAAATAATCGGGTTTTAGGTTCGAGATATTTCGAAAACCAAGACCGCAAAATCAATTCATTATGTATTCAGATCCAATTGCGGATTTTTTAACAAGAATTAGGAATGCAGTGCGTGCCAACCATAGAGTGGTTGAGATACCGGCGTCTAATCTTAAAAAGGACATTACTAAAATATTATTCGAACAAGGATATATTTTAAGTTATAAGTTTGATGACTCATCTGTACAGGGTACTATTAAAATAGCACTTAAGTACAATAAGGAAACCAAAGAATCAGTTATTAAAAAGCTTCAGAGAATTAGTACTCCTGGTTTACGTAAGTACGCAGGCGCTAATGATTTACCACGTATCTTAAATGGTTTAGGTATTGCCATCGTTTCTACTTCGCATGGAGTTATGACGGGTAAGCAAGCTACCCGAGATAATGTTGGGGGAGAAGTTTTATGTTACGTATACTAATTTAAAGCCATAAAGAAATGTCAAGAATAGGAAATAATCCAGTAGCCATTCCAGAAGGTGTAACAGTCGACGTTAAAGACAACGTGGTTACTGTAAAAGGAAAATTAGGAGAGTTAGCACAGAATTTCGGTACTGTTGAAATTAAGGTTGAAGATGGTATGGTATTAGTTACTCGATCATCTGATACTAAGGATCAAAAAGCCAAGCATGGTTTATACAGGTCTTTAATGAACAATATGGTTGAAGGTGTCTCTAAGGGATGGTCTAAAGAGTTGGAATTGGTTGGTGTAGGTTATAGAGCATCTAATCAAGGTCAGAAATTAGATTTAGCATTAGGTTTTTCTCACAATATTGTTTTGAATGTAGCCCCGGAGGTTAAAGTTGAGACGGTTTCTGAGAAAGGTAAGAATCCTATCATAAAGTTAACATCGTTCGATAAGCAACTTGTTGGTCAAGTAGCAGCGAAAATTCGCGGTTTCAGACCACCTGAGCCTTATAAAGGTAAAGGTATTAAATTTGTTGGTGAAGAATTAAGAAGAAAAGCAGGTAAATCAGCTTAATAATTAGGTTATGGCATTGACAAAAAACGAAAGAAGACTAAGAATAAAGAGCAGAATCCGGAAGGTTGTTTCTGGTTCGGAGACGAAACCTAGGTTAGCTGTTTATAGAAGTAATAAGGAGATTTATGCTCAAATTGTAGACGATGTAAATGGTAAAACTATCAGTGCGTCATCATCAAGAGACAAGGATATTAGTGCTACTAAAGCAACTAAATCAGAGGTAGCGAAGTTAGTAGGTAAGTCACTTGCTGAAAAAGCTTTAAAGGCGGGTATAGAAACAATCTCTTTTGATAGAGGTGGTTACTTATACCACGGAAGAGTAAAATCGCTAGCAGAAGGTGCTAGAGAAGCAGGACTTAAATTCTAATAAATTATGTTTAAGAAATATAAAAGTGCAGAATTAGTAAAACCAGGTGGTTTAGATCTTAAAGATCGTTTGGTTGGTGTACAAAGGGTTACCAAGGTAACTAAAGGTGGTAGAGCGTTTGGTTTTTCAGCAATTGTTGTTGTTGGTGATGAAGCTGGAGTTGTAGGACAAGGTTTGGGTAAATCTAAGGATGTTGCCAGCGCAATAGCGAAGGCTGTTGAAGACGCTAAGAAAAACCTAGTGAGAATTCCTATTATTAAGGGAACTTTACCACATGAGCAAAAAGGTAAGTACGGAGGTGCGCGTGTTAATATTATACCTGCCGCTCCTGGTACAGGAGTAATTGCTGGTGGGGCTGTAAGAACGGTTCTCGAGGCAGTTGGTGTACATGACGTATTATCAAAATCTCAAGGTTCTTCTAATCCTCATAATGTTGTAAAGGCTACATTTGATGCTTTATTACAATTAAGGGATGCTAATGCAATCGCTAGAGAAAGAGGTATTACACTTGAACAAGTTTTTAACGCTTAATAAAGACAGAGATGGCAAAAATTAAAGTAAAAAAAGTTAAAAGCGCAATCAATCGTACGCTAAGACAAAAAAGAACTTTGGAAGCTCTAGGTCTTAAAAAGATTGGTCAGGTAATAGAGCATGATGCTACACCAAATATTCTTGGTATGGTTGCTAAAGTTTCACATTTAGTTTCTGTAGAGGAAGCTTAAAAATATAAACTGAAAAATGGATTTAAGTAATTTAAAACCTGCAGAGGGTTCTGTAAAAAACCAGGGTAAAAGAATAGGTAGAGGACAAGGTTCTGGAAAAGGAGGTACTGCTACACGTGGTCACAAGGGTGCTAAATCGCGTTCTGGTTATTCTAAGAAATTAGGATTCGAAGGTGGCCAAATGCCATTGCAGAGACGTGTTCCTAAATTTGGTTTTACAAACATTAATCGTAAGGAATATCAAGGTATAAATCTTGATGTGTTACAGGCAATGGTTGATGAAAACAAAATAAAGGATTCAGTTGATTTTGATTCATTATTTACAAATGGTTTAGCTGGAAAGAATGATCTAGTTAAAATATTAGGTAGAGGTGAGCTAAAAACTAAATTAAAGGTATCGGCTCATAAGTTTACTGCTTCAGCAAAGGCTGCTATAGAGGCTGCTGGCGGAGAAGCTGTAACTATTTAAGACATTTATAGGTATGAAATTTATAGAATCAATAAAAAATGTTTGGAAAATAGAAGAACTTAGAAATAGAATCATTGTAACTTTGAGTCTGTTATTGGTTTATCGTTTTGGTGCTCAAGTGGTTTTACCGGGTATAGATGCTTCTCAATTGGGAGGGTTGGCCGATAAAACAGACGGTGGTTTGTTAGGCTTACTTAACGCTTTTACTGGTGGAGCTTTCGCTAATGCTTCGGTTTTTGCATTGGGTATCATGCCATACATTTCTGCTTCTATTGTTGTACAATTAATGGGTATTGCTATTCCTTATCTGCAAAAGTTGCAAAAGGAAGGCGCTAGTGGTCAGAAAAAAATTAATCAGATTACACGGTGGTTAACTATAGCTATCTGTTTGTTACAAGCTCCTGGATATTTAGCTAGTTTACCTGCTTTAGGGATCCCTCAAGGTGCCTTTTTATTAGGAACTGGACCGTTGTTTTATTTCTCTTCAGTGTCAATTTTAGTAACAGGTTGCATCTTTGCGATGTGGTTGGGTGAAAAAATTACTGATAAGGGTATTGGTAATGGTATATCCTTATTAATTATGGTTGGTATTATTGCTACCTTACCTCAGTCTTTCTTACAAAATGCGGCTACGCGTTTAGAAGGCGGTGGAAACGGCGGCCTTATGATGGTTCTTATAGAATTTGTTATTTGGTTTGTTATAATTTTAGCTTGTATTATGCTTGTTATGGGTGTTCGTAGAATAGCTGTACAGTATGCAAGAAGAACTGCTTCTGGTGGTTATGAAAAAAGTGATGTTGAAGGTTCGCGCCAATACATACCTTTAAAGCTTAATGCTTCAGGGGTGATGCCTATTATCTTTGCTCAGGCTATAATGTTTGTTCCGAGTTTAGTTGGAAGTTCTGCATTGTTAAAGGAAACGACTGCTGGTACTTGGATGCAGACTAATTATTCTGATATGTTTGGCTTTTGGTATAATCTTACCTTTGCCTTATTAATTATTGTTTTCACTTATTTCTATACAGCTATTACTGTACCTACTAACAAAATGGCCGATGACCTTAAACGTAGTGGAGGTTTCATACCGGGTATTCGTCCGGGCTCGGAGACTTCTGAGTATCTTGACAAAATAATGTCACAGATTACGTTGCCTGGTTCTATATTTTTAGCTTTAGTTGCTGTGTTTCCGGCTTTTATTGTTAAACTTTTAGGAGTTCAACAAGGTTGGGCGTTATTCTTTGGTGGTACTTCCTTATTGATTATGGTGGGGGTTGCTATAGATACGATGCAGCAAATCAATTCATATTTGCTAAATAGGCATTATGATGGTTTAATGAAAACTGGTAAAAACAGGAAATCGGTTGCTTAATATATATGTTGCTCCAAACGGTAATATTTAAATATTATTATTAAATTTGCGAGCTTATATATTTATTGAAATTTAGTATAACAAGGTATATTATGGCAAAACAAGCGGCAATAGAACAAGATGGAACTATTATTGAGGCATTATCAAATGCCATGTTCCGTGTAGAATTAGAGAATGGTCACATTGTGACGGCACATATTTCCGGTAAAATGCGCATGCATTACATTAAATTGTTACCGGGAGATAAAGTAAAACTAGAAATGAGTCCTTATGATTTAACGAAGGCTCGTATAACTTATAGATACTAATACGATGAAAGTAAGAGCATCAGTAAAGAAAAGAAGCGCAGATTGTAAAATTGTGCGTAGAAAAGGAAGACTTTACGTAATTAACAAAAAGAATCCTAGATTTAAACAAAGACAAGGGTAAACTTAGTCATTTAGTTTTAAATATTTAACTATTGATTTCGTAAGAAACTAGTACATTATTTATTTATTGCTAATAGCTACAAACTGAAAAGATATGGCAAGAATTGCAGGTGTAGACATACCAAAGAACAAAAGAGGTGTTATTTCACTTACTTACATTTATGGAGTGGGTAGAAGTAGGGCAAAAGAAATTTTGGCTGAAGCTAAGGTTGAGGAAAATACAAAAGTTCAAGATTGGACCGATGATCAGATTGCTGGTATAAGGGATGCTGTTGGTACTTTTACAATTGAAGGTGAATTACGTTCTGAGACACAATTAAACATTAAGCGATTAATGGATATTGGATGCTATAGAGGAATTCGTCATAGATCGGGTCTTCCTTTAAGAGGACAGCGAACTAAAAATAATTCTAGAACTAGAAAAGGTAGAAGAAAAACTGTTGCTAATAAAAAGAAGGCAACTAAATAATAATTTAGTCTTTAGTGTTTAGACGTTGGAAGGAATCTGTTTGAAATTATACATGTTTAGGATTCTAGCGACTATCAACTATTAACTAAGAACTATTAAATTATGGCAAAAACAAGCACAAAAAAGCGTAAAGTAATTGTAGACGCTGTGGGAGAAGCACATATTACTGCTTCTTTTAACAATATTATTATTTCACTTACGAATAAAAAGGGGGATGTTATCTCTTGGTCATCTGCAGGTAAAATGGGTTTTAGGGGTTCTAAAAAGAACACACCTTATGCTGCACAATTAGCCGCAGAGGATGCAGCTGGTGTTGCTACAGAGGCAGGGCTAAAAAAAGTTAAGGCATATGTTAAGGGACCTGGTAATGGTAGAGAATCTGCTATTCGTTCTATACATAATGCTGGTATCGAAGTAACGGAAATAATCGATGTTACTCCATTACCTCACAACGGTTGTCGTCCACCTAAAAGAAGACGTGTGTAATTTTTATATTACATATAATTGATTAAAATAATAATATCACCTAGGTTTAGGTGATATTATTATTTTATGTACATTTGCAAAAATTAAATAATTATTAACAAGTATTAACGAGAGATTTACGGTTGTCGAAGGATAAGATTAAGACCTTAATTCACAATCACTCTCATAACAAAAATTAAAATGGCAAGATATACTGGTCCTAAAACTAAAATAGCACGTAAATTCGGTGAAGCTATATTTGGGGAAGATAAATCGTTTGAAAAAAGAAATTATCCTCCGGGACAACATGGTAACGCAAGAAGACGCGGAAAGAAATCTGAATATGCAATCCAGTTAATGGAAAAGCAGAAAGCTAAATATACTTATGGTATTTTAGAAAGACAGTTTAGAGGTTTGTTTAAAAAAGCTAGAGCTGCTCAGGGAATTACTGGTGAAGTTTTATTGCAACTATGTGAATCTAGATTAGATAATGTTGTTTTTAGAATGGGTATTGCTCCGACTAGAAGTGGTGCAAGGCAATTGGTTTCTCATAAGCATATTACTGTTAATGGTGAGTTGGTTAACATTCCATCTTATAACCTAAAGGCAGGAGATATTGTTGCAGTTAGAGAAAAATCGAAGTCGCTTGAGACTATAGATAGATCATTATCAAACTCTAGTAATGTTTTTGAATGGATGACTTGGAATTCCGATACAAAACAGGGTACCTATGTTTCTATTCCTGCAAGAATCCAAATTCCTGAAAACATTAACGAGCAGTTTATAGTAGAATTATATTCTAAGTAATTATTAATAATATTGGTATTAGGCCAAAGGATTTATTTGTATTCTTCAGACTTCTGAATCGCGCAATCTAGTAACAATTAAAAAGAAGAAAAATGGCAGTATTTAATTTTCAAAAGCCCGATAAGGTAATCATGATTGATTCGACTGACTTCGAGGGTAAATTCGAATTCAGACCACTTGAGCCGGGTTACGGTTTAACTGTGGGTAACGCGTTAAGACGTGTGTTATTGTCTTCCTTGGAAGGTTTTGCAATCACTTCATTAAGAATTGAGGGGGTTGATCATGAATTTTCAGCAGTTAAAGGTGTTGTTGAGGATGTTTCGGAAATCATTTTAAATTTAAAGCAGGCACGTTTTAAAAGACAAATTGAAGATATAGATAATGAGTCTATATCTATTTCAATTACTGGTCAAGATAAAATTGTTGCTGGTGATTTCCAAAAGTTTATTTCAGGTTTTCAGGTTTTAAATACCGAGTTGGTAATTTGTAATTTGGACCCTAAGGTTAACTTTAATATGGAAATAACCATAGAGCGCGGTAGAGGTTATGTGCCTGCGGAAGAAAACAAAAAGCCTTCTGCACCTATAGGTACTATTTTTACGGACTCTATTTATACGCCTATTAAAAATGTTAAGTACAGCATAGAAAACTATCGTGTAGAACAAAAAACAGACTATGAAAAGCTAGTTTTTGAAATTATTACCGATGGTTCTATTAGTCCACAGGATGCTTTAACCGAAGGTGCAAAAACACTGATTCATCATTTTATGTTGTTTTCTGATGAGCGAATTACTCTGGAGGCAGATGAAATTGCACAGACTGAAACTTATGATGAAGAGTCACTTCACATGAGACAGTTATTGAAAACTAAGTTAATCGATATGGATTTGTCTGTACGTGCGTTAAATTGTTTAAAGGCAGCTGAAGTCGATACGTTAGGTGATTTGGTTTCTTTTAATAAGAACGATTTAATGAAATTTAGAAATTTCGGAAAAAAGTCTTTAACAGAGCTTGAGGAGCTTGTAAACGTTAAGGGGCTTAATTTCGGTATGGATTTAGGTAAGTACAAATTAGATAAGGATTAAGGAGTTTTTTAATTTGTGTTCTAGAGCGCTAATTGGTAAACAACTATAAATAAAATTAATATAAACAATACATAATTTGCTCTCCAACGGGATTAGGTAGCAAGATGTGTTTAATAAAAAAAGGTCATGAGACACGGAAAAAAAGTAAATCATTTAGGAAGACAGACTGCGCATAGAAAAGCTATGTTGGCCAATATGGCTTGTTCATTAATTGAGCATAAGCGCATTAATACAACTGTTGCAAAGGCGAAAGCTTTAAAGCAGTTTGTAGAGCCAATGATAACTAAGTCTAAAACCGATACGACTCATAACAGACGTATCGTTATGGCTAAACTGAGACAAAAAGAATTTGTTGCAGAATTGTTCAGGGATGTGGCACCTAAAATAGGCGATAGACCAGGAGGATATACTAGAATTATAAAATTGGGTAACAGGTTAGGTGATAACGCTGATATGGCAATGATTGAACTTGTTGATTATAACGAGCTTTATAATTCTGGTAAAGAGAAGAAAAAGACAACAAGAAGAAGTAGAAGATCTGGTGCTAGTGCTACCACGGCTCCTGTAGATTCGCAAGAAACGTCAAATGAAGAGGAATAAATGTTAGTGTACATTTATAATATAAAGGATAAACTATTTTAGTTTATCCTTTTTTTTATGCAATTTTGTAAAACTTTATAATCTATTTTAGCTTTAAAACGATATGTTATTTAAAGGTTTTCGGTTGCGCTATAATTAGGCATTCGTTCGCTAGATTAAAAAAACTATTTAAATCATAATGTAAAAAAATGTAATACTATGAAATATAAAAAAAGACAAAAAGCTGTTATTCTTTTAGCAGATGGTACTATTTTTTATGGTAAAGCAGTTGGTAATAAACAAGGATCTGCTTTTGGTGAAGTCTGTTTTAATACTGGTATGACTGGGTATCAAGAGATTTTCACGGATCCTTCTTACTATGGGCAGCTTATGGTTACAACTAATGCTCATATTGGTAATTATGGAGTTATAAAAGAGGAGGTAGAATCTGATTCTATTAAAATCGCGGGACTGATAGTTAAAAATTTCAGTTATGACTATTCTAGAGATTCTGCAGATGGATCTTTAGAGGATTTTTTGGATTCTAATAATTTGTTGGCTATTAGTGATGTGGATACTCGTGCTTTAGTTAGCTACATTCGTGATCATGGCGCAATGAATGCTGTAATTTCTACAGAAACTGATAATATTGACGCACTAAAGGCTCAATTAAATGATGTGCCTAATATGGAAGGGTTGGAATTAGCTTCAAAAGTATCTACTAAGGAGCCTTATTATTATGGAGATCCAGATGCCACTTATAAAGTTTCTGTTCTGGACATTGGTGTTAAGCGCAATATTCTTAGAAATTTAGCCCAAAGGGACATGTACATTAAGGTATTTCCTTATAATGCTAAATTTGAGGAAATGGAGGCTTTTCAACCAGATGGATATTTTTTATCTAACGGCCCTGGTGATCCTGAGCCTTTGGTTGCTGCTCAAGAAGTAGCTAGGCAAATAATTAAAAGAAATTTACCTTTGTTCGGCATCTGCTTGGGACATCAAGTTATTGCCATAGCAAATGGTATATCTACCTATAAAATGCATAATGGGCATAGGGGTATTAATCATCCGGTTTTAAATCTGGTATCTGGTAAAGGTGAGATTACGTCTCAGAATCATGGTTTTGCTATAAATAGGCAGGAAGCCGAGGAAAATGAAGCCTTGGAAATTACCCATGTACATTTAAATGATGATACTGTAGCGGGTTTAGCTTTAAAAGGTAAAAAAGTATTTTCTGTTCAGTATCACCCGGAAGCAAGTCCAGGACCACATGATTCGTCTTACCTTTTTGATCAGTTTTTAGATAATATTAAAAGAGTATCTAATTAGCTAGCCTAGATAAAAACTGCTAGTGATTATGGAGTTAAAGTTTCGGTAAATGTATGAGTTGCCAGTTGGTAAGTAAACACTATTGATATAAATAGACTCTTGGTAAAACTAATAAATTACTAAAACGTTATAGCCTTTGTTTTTAATGTTAACGATGAATTTTTAATATTAAAACAAGATTATAATGTAAATTTGAATTAATAAAAGTTTAAATATAAAGCAATTATGAGCATAATAATTAATATCCATGCTAGACAAATTCTAGATTCAAGAGGTAATCCAACTGTTGAAGTTGATGTAATAACAGAAAACAATATTTTAGGTAGGGCTGCTGTGCCATCTGGGGCATCAACTGGGGAGCACGAGGCTGTAGAGTTACGTGATGGCGGCGATTCTTATATGGGTAAAGGTGTTTTAAAAGCAATTAGTAATGTTAATACCTTAATTTGTGAGGAGTTAATAGGTGTTTCTGTTTTTGAACAAAACCTTATTGATAAATTAATGATTGATTTAGATGGAACTCCAAATAAATCTAAATTAGGAGCCAATGCTATTTTAGGCGTATCATTAGCTGTCGCTAAGGCTGCTGCTAACGAATTAAATATGCCTTTATACCGTTACGTTGGTGGGGTTTCAGCGAATACATTACCATTACCAATGATGAATATCATAAATGGTGGTTCGCATAGTGATGCACCTATAGCATTTCAAGAGTTTATGGTCATGCCTGTTAAAGCCAAAAACTTTACGCATGCCATGCAGATGGGAACTGAGATTTTTCATCATTTGAAAAAAGTTTTACACGACAGGGGCTTAAGTACAGCAGTTGGCGACGAGGGTGGTTTTGCACCAAATTTAGCAGGAGGAACTGAAGATGCTTTAGATACTATAGCAAAGGCAGTTACTAATGCCGGTTATAAATTCGGAGATGAAGTTAAAATCGCTCTAGATTGCGCTGCAGCGGAATTTTTTGTTAACGGAAAGTATGATTATAAGAAGTTTGAAGGTGAAGCTGGGGTTATTAGAACAAGTAAGGAACAGGCTGAATATTTGGCAGAATTAGCTGGGAAATATCCTATCATTTCTATTGAAGATGGTATGGATGAGAATGATTGGGATGGTTTTAAATATTTAACAGAGTTAATTGGAGACAAAGTTCAGTTAGTTGGAGACGATTTATTTGTTACTAACGTAGAGCGTTTATCAAGAGGTATTAAAGAAGGTATTGCCAATTCAATACTTATTAAAGTAAATCAAATAGGAACTTTAACTGAAACTATTGCTGCCGTAAATATGGCACATAATGCAGGTTATACTTCTGTTATGTCTCACAGATCTGGAGAAACCGAGGATAATACAATCGCAGATTTAGCTGTAGCACTAAATACGGGACAAATTAAAACAGGTTCTGCATCGCGTAGCGATCGTATGGCAAAGTATAATCAATTACTGCGTATTGAAGAAGAATTAGGTGAGGTTGCTTATTTTCCAGGTGAAAATGCGTTCAAAATAAAATAGTAATATAATGTTATTTTTGAAAAAGCGGTTATTTTTTAATAGCCGCTTTTTTTTGTAACCTTAATTACTAAATATCTGTTAATTGATTATTAATTATGATTAAATATAAATAGATATTTTGTAAATTGTCGATTCTAAAATTAACATAAATTCACTTTAACATATATGGCAAATACAGCTACAATTGAAATTGATGGTAAAAGGTTTGAGTTCCCTTTAGTTAAGGGATCTGAAAATGAGGTTGCAATTGATATTTCGAAACTAAGAAGTTCAACAAACGGTATAATAACCATAGATCCTGGTTTTAAAAATACAGGGTCTTGTGAAAGCGCTATTACATTTTTAGATGGAGAAAAGGGAATTTTAAGGTACCGTGGTTATAGTATTGAAACTCTTGCCGAAAAAGTTGATTTTTTAGAGGTAGCTTATTTATTAATATTTGGGGAGTTACCAACAAAGTCTCAAAATGACAAATTTCATGCCGATATTATTGCCGAATCTCACGTAGATGAAGATATTAAGAAAATTTTAGATGCATTTCCTAAAACGGCGCACCCAATGGGTATTATGTCCTCATTAACAAGTGCCCTTACTGCTTTTAATGCAACGTCAGTTAATGTAGATTCTGAGGAGGATATGTACAAATCTGTAGTTAAATTATTAGGGAAATTACCAGTTCTTTTGGCATGGACTTTACGGAAAAAACAAGGGTTACCGCTAGACTATGGTGATAATTCTTTAGGATATGTAGAGAATCTGCTTAAAATGATGTTTTCTAAGCCAAATAGTGAATATGTGCAAGACCAAGTTTTGGTAGATGCGTTAGATAAATTACTTATTTTACATGCAGACCATGAGCAAAATTGCTCAACATCTACAGTAAGAATTGTAGGCTCTTCGCATGCTGGTTTATTTGCATCAATTTCAGCAGGTATTTCTGCTTTGTGGGGTCCATTACATGGTGGTGCAAACCAGGCTGTTTTGGAAATGTTAGAAGATATTCAGGCAGATGGTGGCGACACTAAAAAATATATGGCTAAGGCAAAGGATAAAAATGATCCTTTTAGGTTAATGGGCTTTGGGCATCGTGTTTACAAGAATTTTGATCCTCGTGCTAAGATTATTAAAAAGGCAGCAGATCAAGTACTACATGACTTAGGTGTAAATGACCCAATTTTAGAGATAGCAAAAGCTTTGGAAAAGGAAGCTCTAGAAGATCCTTATTTCGTAGATAGAAAATTGTACCCTAATGTAGATTTTTATTCTGGTATTATTTATAGAGCCATGGGTATACCAACAGATATGTTTACAGTAATGTTTGCTGTAGGGCGCTTACCAGGTTGGATTGCACAATGGAGAGAAATGCGCTTGCGCAAAGAACCTATTGGAAGGCCTAGACAAGTTTATACAGGAGAAACAGAACGCAATTATGTACCTGTAGAAGAGCGATAGCATCTTACAATAACTAATTTTTAATTAGCTTCATAAATAACTTATGAAGCTTTTTTATGTTTTGTAAATAGGTTATCGTAAGTTAATAATTATTTTTACAAAACAACTATTAACTAAATTTGTATTAAACATTAAAATATACATAATATATGCTTAATATGCGGAAGTGTATTGTGTAAGAGAATATAATAAATTATATGATAAAATTAAATGTTCAAAATGAAACTTCCAGACTTAGGTCTGTTGTTTTAGGAATAGCAGTAAACAATGGCCCTACGCCTAATATAGAGGATTGTTATGATCCTAAAAGCAGAAAGCATATTTTATCTAATTCCTATCCAATTGAAGCAGATATGGTTAAGGAATTGGAAGCCGTTTTAGAGGTTTTTAAAAAATATGATGTTAAAGTCTATAGGCCAGAAGTTATTCCAAATTGTAATCAAATATTTGCAAGGGATATTGCTTTCGTTATTGATGATTTTTTAATAGAAGCTAACCTACTCCCTAATAGAGAAGAAGAATTAAAAGCTATAGATACTATTTGGAATATAATTCCCCGCAGTAAGCATATTAAGTTACCGGAGCATTGCCATATAGAAGGTGGTGATGTAATGCTTGTTAATAATCACATTTTTATAGGTACATATTCCGGGGCTAATTACGCCGATTTTATTACGGCACGTACAAATAGGCATGCTGTTGAGGCTATAAAGGAACTATTTCCAACCAAAATTGTAAAAACCTTTGAGCTTAAAAAATCTAATACAAACGCAGAAGAGAATGCATTGCATTTAGATTGTTGCTTTAATCCTTTAGGAAAGGGAAAGGCTATTATTCATAAAAATGGATTTCTAGTAGAGAGCGAATATAATTGGCTAGTTAATTTTTTTGGTGAAGAAAATGTTTTTCAAATATCCAAGGAAGAAATGTCTCAGATGTATAGCAACGTGTTCTCTATCTCAGAAGATGTTATTATTTCTGAAAAGGGCTTTACAAGACTAAATACATGGTTAAAAAACCAAGGTTTTACAGTGGAAGAAGTCCCTTATGCGCAAATTGCTAAACAAGGCGGCTTACTGCGTTGTACAACAATGCCGTTGCTAAGGGATAATATCTAACTATTTAGTAGATTACAAATATAATATTTAAGTGTTATAAGCACGTTTTTAATTTAATTAATAATGGAACAAACTACCAATACTATTTTAATGATTCGTCCGGTAAATTTTAGGATGAATGAGCAAACAGCAGTTAATAATTACTATCAAGAAAATATTGATAATGTTTTGCCAGAAACAGTAAATATTAAAGCACAAAAGGAATTTGATACGTTTGTAAACAAACTAGAAAACCTTGGCGTTAATGTAGTTGTGGTTAGTGATAAATTGGATACTAATACACCAGATTCTGTATTTCCAAATAATTGGGTATCCTTTCATGCTAATGGTAACATTGGTTTGTATCCCATGTTTGCCGAAAATAGACGATTGGAGCGTCGAGAAGACATTCTAGAAATCTTGGAAGACAAAGGGTTTATAATTAATAATGTAATTGATTATACAACAGCAGAAGATGAAAATATCTTTTTGGAAGGTACAGGTAGTATTGTTTTGGATCGTGTAAATAGAAAGGCATATTGCGCACTATCTCCTCGCGCAGACGAAGATTTATTTATAGAATTTTGTGAAGATTTTGAGTACTTACCAGTAGTTTTTAAAGCAAATCAAACCATAAATGGTATCCGTAAAGCAATTTATCATACCAATGTTATGATGTGTATAGGAGAAAGCTATGCCGTTGTTTGTTTAAGTTGTATTGATGATAAAAAGGAGCGTAAACAAATGCTTAAGCACTTTAAGGAAGATGGTAAAGAGGTTATAGATATTAGTGAGGAACAAGCAGGTAGTTTTGCAGGTAATATGTTACAAGTTAAAGGCGCTAATAACGAGCGTTATTTGATTATGAGTGAATCAGCCTATAATGTGCTTACAGACGCACAAATAAAAACACTAGAAAAGCATAATAAAATAGTATCAAGTGCCTTAAGTACTATTGAAACTTGCGGTGGTGGTAGTGCGCGTTGTATGATGGCAGAAGTGTTTTTACCTAAAAATTAATTACATTCAAAATAATTCATGGTAAGTATAGTACTAACCAATACGTACTTCGCAAAACATTTTGCATTATAATTTAATACTATAATTTTTAATAAAATAGTAGTTATAAAAATAAACAAAAGGTATGTGTAGTATGTATTGGTAAATATTATTACCTATTTCGCCAAAAGAATGGGGTTAAAAGTATAAGTACGGTAAACAACTCTAAGCGCCCAATAAGCATTAAAAAAGAAGACCACCACTTCCCAACAGCAGGCAATGCAGCATAATTATTTACAGGACTAAAATCGCCTAAAGCTGGCCCAACATTACCTAAAGTGGATGCTGCTAAGCCAATAGCCGATTTAAATTCAATTTCCATCATTGCAAAGCCTAACGATCCAATAATAAAAGATAACATATACAAAATAAAGAAAGCTAAAACATTAAAAACAATAAATCTATTAATCGCTTTCTTGTTATAACGCACAGGCACTATAGCGTTAGGATGTAAAGTCCGTTTAAATTCCAAAAAACTATTCTTAATAAGTATTAGGTGGCGTACTACTTTTACGCCCCCCGAGGTGCTACCTGCCGATCCGCCCAAAAACATAAGTCCAAAAAAGAAAACAACTAGAAATGGTGTCCACAAGGTGTAATCTGCAGTAACAAATCCTGTAGTTGTAATTACAGACAAAACTTGAAATAAACCATGCCTAAAAGCGCTCTCACCTGCACCCCAAACCATGGGGTGTGCAATAGAGGACATACTTAAATCTGCTCTAAAATAAATGATTAAGGAAGTAATTAGTGTAAATACCGCAACAAAAATAAAATAAAGTTTAAATTCTTCATCTTCTATTATTTTTTTTATTTTTCCTTTAAAGGCAAAGTAACTTAAAACAAAATTTGTGCCCGCTAAAAACATAAAAAGTATAATAATATATTGGATAATGGGTTCGCCATTCCAATAGGCCACACTGGCATTTTTTGTAGAGAATCCACCAGTGGAAAGCGTACACATGGAGTGGTTTATAGCATCAAAAAAAGACATGCCAGCTGCGCTTAAAAGTACTGTTTGCGCTGCTGTATAACCAAAATATATAAGCCATAAACGTTTAGCTGTATCGGTAATTCGAGGATGTAATTTATCGGCGCTAGGTCCAGGTGCTTCAGCAGCAAAAAGCTGCATACCACCAATACCAAGTAACGGTAAAATAGCAATAGCTAAAACAATAATACCCATACCACCTATCCAATGCGTCATACTTCGCCAAAATAAAACCCCTTTAGGTACAGCTTCAATGTCATTTAAAATAGAAGCGCCTGTGGTGGTATAACCAGACATCGTTTCAAAAAAAGCATTGGTAAAGCTAGGTATACTTTCAGTAAGAATATAAGGTAGTGTACCTACTAAGGACATTACAATCCATCCAAAAGTTACAACAATATAACCTTCGCGTTTATTCATTTCCTTTTTATGGTGTCTTGTAAAAATCATGGACAAAACACCAACAACTAAAGTGGTAATACCTGCTAAAAATAGTTGGAAGGTAACACCATCTTGGTAAATTAAACTCACCAGGGTAGATAAAAGCATAAAACCACCATTAAATAAAAGCAGTAACCCCAGAAAATGAAAAATAATTTTATAATTGAGTCTCAAAGTTTATTCTGTTTAATTAAGAAAATTTAAAGAAATAATTTTTCAACACGCTTTATAGACTTTAGCAAACAACACACTACAATACGATCGCCCTTTTGTATTTTAAAATTACCTAAAGCAATCATACCAACGCCATTCCTTATAATGCCACCAATAATTGCCGTACGCGGAAAATCCAAAGATTTAATAGTTTTATTACAAACCGCCGATGTTGCTTTCACCTCAAACTCTAATAACTCTGCATTTAAATTACTAAGCTTCGTCATAGCAACAACTTCGCCACGGCGTATGTACCTAAAAATATTATTAGCGGCCAAAAGTTTTTTATTTATTAATGTATCAATTCCAATGGAATGCGATAAATCGAAATAATCCATATTCTCAACAAGTGCAATAGTTTTCTTTACACCCTTCGATTTGGCAACTAAACACGACATAATATTAGTTTCAGAGTTTTTGCCCACAGCAATAAAGGCATCCATATCGCTAATATTCTCTTCGTCAAGCAAATCAACATTACGCCCATCGCTATTAATAACTAATACCTTTGTTAATTCGTCGGCAATTTCAAAAGCCTTATCCCTATTACCTTCAAATAATTTTACATGTAAGCCTTTATTACTTAAGTCTCTTGCTGTTTTGTAAGCTATCTTACTACCACCTAAAATCATTACATTTTTAATATCTCTATTAACACGGCCAGTAAGTCTACAAAGTTCTCCAGCCCCACCTTCAGAAGTTATAAAAACAACATTATCACCACGTTTAAATTTGGTATCCCCTCTAGGTATTATTGTATATTGAGTACCAAACCGTTGTATAGCAATAGGCACAAAATGTATTTCAGGAAAAATTTCTGCAGCTTCTTTAACCGTTTTACCAACAAACGAGGCAGCCCTTGGTAAGGTTAAGCCAGCCATAGTTAAAGCGCCATTTTCAAACTCATAATTTTCATTAAAGGACGATAATTTTAAAGATAATTCAATTTCCGAAGCCGCTAAAGCTTCTGGCGAAATTAACTCATCAATACCAAATTTGGTAAAACCAACTTCATCCTTATAGTGTATAAATTCGGTATTGGAAATTCTAACAATGGTTTTTTGAGCGCCCAGTTGTTTAGCTAAAACACCAACCGTTATATTTATCGATTCGCTAGCAGTTACAGCAATAAATAATTCGCAAGAATCAATTCGAGCCTCCTTTAAAACAGCTATAGATGTAGCATCACCCTTAACCACACGAATATCCAAATGCGTGTTGGCATATTCTAAACTTTTTTTATTGGGGTCTATTAAGGTTATTTCTTGAGATTCGTAAGAAAGTAGTTTAGCTAAATGAAATCCTACTTCACCAGCACCAGCAATAATTATTTTCACGCGTTTTAATTTTTAAATTCATTGTTAGTAAACCCATAAAACAAACTAAAAAGCCATATAATTATTTGGGCGTTACCCCGAAAAGGGGGCAGGCTTTTCATTTCAAGTCCGCGCACCTCCTGCGTCGGGCTGTGGGCTTTTCTCTGCAATCCTTAACGCGTTAATCCGCTAAAGTATAGCCTCCTTTTTAATTAAAACTTTTTAAAAAAAAAGGACTTTAAAGTGTAGCATTAAAAAGAATACAACGGAGCAAATATACTATAAATTAGATGTTTCTGTATATAATGAGCGTCATATAATTATTTATAGTCCTGTTATGTAATGCTTTTTGAAAAGTTTATATTTGTAAAAAAAAAATAAATTTTGTCGAAAATAAAGCCATACAAAAATAGCGATCTAGGAAAAAAAGAGCAGGTTACCCAAATGTTTGATACGATCTCGGGAGATTACGACGGTTTAAACCGTGTTATTTCCTTTGGGATTGACATAAAATGGCGTAAAAAAGTAGTTAAGCTAGTACGAGAAGCTAACCCTAAAACTGTTTTAGATATTGCAACGGGAACAGGCGATTTAGCCATTAACCTAGCGGAAACCAAAGCCACAAAAATTGTAGGTTTGGATATAAGTAGCGGCATGCTAGAAATAGGAAAACAGAAAATAAAAAAGAAGGCTTTAGACTCTAAAATAGAAATGATTTTGGGAGACTCAGAAAACATGCCTTTTGAAAACGATTCCTTCGATGCTATAACCGTAGCCTTTGGTGTAAGAAATTTTGAAACACTTGAAAATGGCTTAAAGGAAATTTATCGTGTACTAAAACCAAACGGGACGTTTATAATTTTAGAAACGTCAATGCCTACTAAAACACCTTATAAACAAGGTTATAACTTTTATACAAAAAACATATTGCCACTTATAGGTAAAGCCTTCTCTAAAGATAGGAGTGCATACAAATATTTATGCGAATCGGCATCCGTTTTTCCTTTTGGTGAAGCTTTAAACAATATTTTACGTAATATTGGGTTTATAAATGTTGAAGATTTTCCGCAAACTTTAGGTGTGGCAACAATTTATAAATCATCCAAATAACTATATGAAGTATTTTTTAGCATTAGTGGTCTGTTTATTAATCGTTGATACATCCCAAGCACAATTATTTAAAAAAGAGAAAGTGCGTTATGATTCTAATCAGGGCCGTGGCTCTACAGATAATAATTTATTACGTTGGGGTTACTTTTTAGGGGTGAATTCGTACGATTTTAATTTTGATTACAACACAGATTTACCTGATATTGCTGTAACCAGAAATCCTGGTTTTAGTGTTGGTTTAATAGGAAACTTAAGAGTTAATAGTTTTATAGATTTAAGATTAGAGCCTGGTTTACTAATAACAACAAGAGAATTAAACTATAGCCCGGAGTGGTTTGCAGGTATAGCAGATACTAAAGCATCAGACTTTGTAAGAGAAGTAAGATCTACTTACATTCACATTCCTTTACTAGTAAAAATATCTACAAAACGAATTAATAATTTTAAGCCTTTTATAGTAGGTGGTTTTTCTACAGCATTAAATTTGTCTAGTAATGAAGATAACCCTGAGGATAACAGTGCCGGTGAATTTAGAACAACTAAGAATTCCCTTTTTTACGAAATAGGTTTTGGTATAGATTTTTACTTTTATAATTTTAAATTTACACCCTCAATACGCGGCCTTTTTGGGATTAAAGATGAACTTATTAGAGACGATGAGCCAAATAGCCCATGGACAACAAACATAGCAGGTATGCAAACCCGTGGCCTTTTTATTAATTTTACATTTCAATAAATAAAGCGTGGTTTAATGAAGTTTTTTTGCTTCATACACATTTGGGTTTTTAAGAGTTCATATAATTTGTTTTCATCTATCTAATATTTTAAAAATAAAAGAAACTTAAGTGGGGGTTTTATATTCTTAAGTTAAAAGGACACGAGTTGTAGTATTAAATAGTAGTGATATTTATTCGTTTAATTTCAAAATTTACTATCTTCTAAATTCACTAAGTAAAATTGCAGTGGCAGTAGCCACATTTAAACTCTCTGTAGCTTGTAATGCTCCAAATCGCGGTATTGAAATTTTGTTGGTAATTACGGTTTCAATGTCTTTTGAAATGCCATTTGCTTCATTTCCCATAACTAAAATACCTTGTTCGGGCATTTTTTTATCGTAAACGCTTTCGCCTTCCATGAAAGCACCAAAAACAGGCAATTTGCTGTTTTTTAAAAACGTAGCTAAATTAATATAACTAATATTAACTCTTGTAATAGACCCCATAGTGGCTTGTATAACCTTTGGGTTAAAACAATCTACGCTCTCGTGGCTACAAATTAATTCTGTAACACCAAACCAATCGCATAATCTTATTATGGTTCCTAAATTTCCAGGATCTCTTACAGCATCTAAAGCAACTATTAAACCCGTATCAACTATGCTTTTCGATTTAGGGATTTTAAAAATAGCTAACGCTTTATTAGGTGTTTTTAAAAAGCTAATACGTTTTAAATCTGTGGCAGAAATTAAGACTTCAATACCGCTATTACTGTTAAAAGGTTCTGTAGTATATAAACTATGTAACTCTAATGGAGAATCTAAAAGCTCTCTTATAGTTTTTATACCTTCAACAACAAAAAAGCCGTGTTGAATTCTATATTTTTTTTGCTTTAAGCTTGTTATCAGTTTTATTTGATTTTTAGAGAGCATCTGCTTTTTTATAAGGGTATAAGTTTTTTTTTCTTTATAATTGCTTTGTATCTACATTGTTAATTGTAAAATGATATCTGTCGATTTCATTCTTCAAAAGAACAGTTTTCAAAAAAATTAAGTAACCCGCAAAGTATAAAATATTTTAAGAAAGCGCATATCGTGTTTTGTTTAATTTTATTTCGCTTAAATGGTTTGTAATTAGAGTTTAAATAGCAATACATTAGGCTAGGCTATTTTTGCAATGATTTTTCTTGTTATTTAAAAGCACTAGGGCAGTGTAGCTATCATTTAATACATGTTTTGTTTTTTTTGTAAAAAATAAGTTTAAATATCTTTTATATGAGCAAGGTATCATGGTTCGTTATATTTTCTATTGTACTTTCAGATTAATAAAAATCAATAAACCATTTAAATAACTTATTTTTGAACCTACGTTAGATACTTTAAGTACTAAATTATAAATACGTTACTACCTAAGAGTTAAAACTTAATTTAACTATTATTTCAATTGAAAGAACAGTTTGCAAACATACTGATTTTAGCCGTTATTATCGTCAATTTTAGCGCTTGTGATTCTGTAAAACGAGTTTCTGATACAGAATACTTACTTACAAATACTACGGTAATGGTAAACGATAAAAAAGATAATACCGAAGTTGTAAATAATTTACTTTACCAAAAAGCAAATAGAAAAATAATAGGTACACCTTTACGATTACATGTTTATAACTTGGCAAGACCAAATAGAGACTCCATTTTTGAAAGCTGGTTGGATAAAACACCCAAACGCCGGTCGCACTTGGAAAAAACATACTCTAAAAAACAGTTAAATAAGCTAAAGCAATCTGCTATAGGTTTTAATAATTGGCTAAAAAAAAGTGGTGAAGCTCCCGTAATTTTAAGTGAATACAAAAGTAAACGCTCTGTAAAACGCCTTAAAGATTACTATATAAACCATGGTTGGTTTGATGTTACTGCCAGTTATAATATCGAGAAAATAGAAAAAAAACGTGCCGAAACATTTTATGAAGTTAAAACGGGCGCTGCTTTTTTGATTGACTCCATTACCGAGAACATAAAAACACCTATAATCGATTCGCTTTACCAAAACATTAGAAAAAGTACATTGGTTAAAAAAGGAAATCAATACAGAACTCTAGATTTTGAAGCAGAACGAGAGCGCATTTCTGCAGCATTACGTAATTCTGGCATATATCATTTCAATCAAGATTATATTAGTTTTGTAATGGATACCATTGGGACTAATAAAAAAGTAAATGTTAGTTTGCAAATACAAGATAGAGCTATAAGAACAGCAGACTCCGTAAGGAGAGAACCTTTTAAACGTTATACAATTAGTGATGTTAATATAATTACCGACTACCGTTTTGAAAACAGAAATAAACCTTTTACAGATTCTATTAATTACGGCGGCTTTAAATTATATGGTTACGATAAAATACGATACCGTCCAAAAGCGATAACAGATGCTGTGTTTATTTCGCCCGGTGGCCTTTTTAAAGATATAGATAGAACCAGAACGTACAGATATATTAATGAGTTACGAACATTTAAATATCCCAATATAGAATATATAGAAAACCCCGATAATACATTAAGTGACACTATACGATTATCGCCATTAAAAAAGTTTAGTTTCGGTTTTAGTACAGATGTTTCTCAAAGTAATATTCAAACCATAGGCTTTTCATTAAATCCTAGTTTACAAATTAGAAATTTTTTTAAAGGCGCAGAAACCTTAGAAATTTCTGGTGTGGCTTCTGTTGGCTCTTCTAAAAGTCCAACAGAAAATGACGGGCCATTTTTTGATATTAATGAGTTTGGAGCAGATTTAAAGTTGACTATTCCTAGGTTGTTTTCTCCTTTTTATACCGAAAATATTATTCCAAAATACATGTCGCCAAGTACGCGTATTAGTTTAGCAGCTACCAGCCAAACTAATATTGGGTTAGATAAGCAAACGCTAAGTGGTAATTTTAGTTATACTTGGTTTCCTAACAGAAAAATAACAAATAGATTAGATCTTTTTAACGTGCAATATGTTAGGAATTTAAGAACCGACAATTACTTTACAATTTATAATAACTCATTTCAAGGCCTTAATAATATAGCTCAAAAAATAAATTATATACCTAGAAATGCGACTTTAAACCTCTCGAATACAGCAGGTCAAATTAATGAAGCTAACATGTTTATTGCTGATGTTTTATCAAATAATACGAGTTTAAGACCAAGGGATCCTGGTTTTGTTATTGTTTCTAGTATTGAAGAACGAAAACAACGATTAACGGAAAATAACCTTATTATATCTTCCAGTTTTGGTTACACTAAGGATCGACGAACCAATTTGTTTGATAATGATTTTTCTATTTTTCGTTTTAAATTAGAACTAGCTGGTAATTTATTAGCAAGTACTGCTGAGATTTTTGGGCTTACAAAAGATAGTGATAATAGATTTCAACTTTTTAATGTTGCCTTTTCGCAATATATAAAAACAGAATTCGATTATATAAAACATTGGAGTTTAAGCAAAAAAAATATCATTGCAACACGAAGCTTTTTAGGTATAGCTGTACCTTACGGAAACTCAAATAGTATACCTTTTGCAGAAAGTTTTTTTGGAGGAGGCCCTAACGATAATCGCGCATGGACAGCATATAATTTAGGCCCAGGAAGTTCTGAGACAACAAATGAGTTTAATGAGGCTAACCTTAAAATAGCCTTAAGTGCAGAGGAGCGTTTTAATTTATTTGGCGATTTAAATGGTGCTTTGTTTATCGATGTAGGCAACATTTGGAATGTGTTGGATAATGTGGAAGACGATAAAGCCACCTTTAAAGGGTTAGATGCGTTGGAAGATATAGCAGTGGGTTCTGGTTTTGGGTTACGCTACGATTTTAGTTTTTTTGTTTTCCGATTTGATATTGGGTTTAAAACATACGACCCGTCGAACAGTGATAATAATAGATGGTTTAGAGATTATAATTTCGGGAATGCTGTTTATAACATTGGTATAAATTATCCATTTTAAAACGTTTTTTAATTAAATTGTACTATAACGATTTAGCTAGCTTTTCTCCTTTCAATACTGTAAACAGGTCTGAAATATTTAAAAATTGACTACTTTTGGTATTCATTAACTATAAATCATTATTTAATATAAAAATATGGGACACAACATAAAACCAGGAGTAGCAACAGGAAAAGAAGTCCAAGCTATTTTTAATCATGCAAAAGCTAATAATTATGCTTTACCAGCTGTAAACGTTATAGGTTCAGATACTATTAACGGTGTTTTAGAAACGGCAGCAGCTTTAAATGCACCAGTAATTATTCAATTTTCTAATGGAGGTGCACAATTTAACGCAGGTAAAGGTTTAAGTAACGACGGGCAAAAAGCGGCTATAGCTGGAGCTGTAGCAGGGGCAAAGCACGTGCATACGCTAGCAGAAGCTTATGGTGTTCCAGTAATTTTACATACAGACCACTGTTCTAAAAAATTATTACCTTGGATTGATGGATTGTTAGATGCTAGTGAAGTGCACTTTAAAGAAACAGGAAAATCTTTATTTAGCTCTCATATGATTGATCTTTCTGAAGAGCCAATTGAGGAGAATATTGCAATATGTAAAACATATTTAGAGCGCATGTCTAAAATGGGAATGACTCTAGAAATTGAATTAGGTATTACAGGGGGTGAAGAAGACGGTGTAGATAATACAGATGTGGATGATTCTAAGTTATACACGCAACCAGAAGAGGTAGCTTATGCTTATGAGGAGTTAAGTAAAGTAAGCGATCAATTTACAATTGCAGCCGCATTTGGTAATGTACATGGTGTGTACAAGCCAGGAAATGTAAAATTAACACCAAAAATATTAAAGAACTCTCAAGAACATATTTCAAAAAAATACGGTGTAGAGCATAATCATATTGATTTTGTATTTCATGGAGGATCAGGTTCTACAGTAGACGAGATTCGTGAGGGCATAAGCTATGGTGTTATTAAAATGAACATCGATACAGATTTGCAATATGCTTTCATGGAAGGTATAAGGGATTATATGGGAAGTAAAGCCGAATACTTGAAAAAACAAATTGGAAATCCTGATGGAGCTGATGTACCAAACAAAAAATATTACGATCCAAGAGTTTGGTTACGAGAAGGAGAGAAAACATTTGTAGACCGTTTAAAAAAGGCGTTTGAAGATTTGAATAATGTTAATACACTATAGTATTATATTTCTTGTAAATTTGTAATAAAAAAGGTTCTAGTTATATAGAGCCTTTTTTATTTACTAAAAGAATAGCATTATATGTTCATTAATGCAATAAATCTATTTAGGTGTAACTACCAATATAAAAAAAAGTTTAATTTTGTTGCTAAAGCATGCAGGTTCAAAAAAGCGTGCGATATAAAGTTTACGATTTATAGATGTTTTTAATCTGAAGTCGCTAATCTAAAAATTTATAATCATTATGTCTTGGTTTAAAAGAAAAACAAAAGGAATAACAACTACAACCGAAGAGAAAAAAGATACACCTAAGGGGTTGTGGTATAAATCTCCAACAGGTAAAATTGTTGATACCGAAGAATTAGAGAAAAATTTTTACGTAAGCCCTGAAGATGGTTACCACGTTAGGATAGGCAGTAGAGAATATTTCCAAATACTTTTTGATGATAATATTTTTAAAGAGCTTGATGCTAATTTAGAATCTAAAGATCCTTTAAAGTTTGAGGATACAAAAAAATACCCAGATCGCTTAAAAGCCGCTCAAAAGAAAACTGAATTGAAAGATGCTGTACGTTGTGCTGTAGGAAAATCTAAAGGTAAGGACATCGTAATAGCTTGTATGGATTTTAGTTTTATAGGTGGCTCTATGGGAAGTGTTGTTGGAGAAAAAATAGCAAGAGCAGCAGATTATGCTTTGAATAATAAATTACCATTAATGGTAATTTCTAAATCGGGTGGAGCACGTATGATGGAAGCTGCCTTATCATTAATGCAGCTAGCCAAAACCTCTGTGAAATTAGCGCAATTGGCAGATGCAGGTTTACCATACATCTCATTATGTACAGACCCAACAACAGGAGGGACAACGGCATCTTTTGCCATGTTAGGCGATATTAATATTAGTGAGCCTGGTGCCTTAATAGGTTTTGCAGGACCGCGTATTGTTAGGGATACTACGGGTAAAGAATTACCTGAAGGTTTTCAAACCTCGGAGTTTTTACTGGAACATGGCTTCTTGGATTTTATTACACTTCGTAAAAATTTGAAAAATAAAGTAAATCAATATATAGATTTAATAATGAATGAGCCTTTAAGGGCGTAATTTGATATAGTCTTGTTTAATCTAATTTATTACCCAGTATACAATTTAGGTTTAAGGGGCTTGCATATGTTAAAGTAAGAAATGTGTTTTTTGCACAGGTGTTTACAAAGTAATGCGGTTTCCCTTTTATGGTTATGATGTCTAACTTGATTTAAATATTAAATTTAGTAATAAAAAATAGAGTTAAGTGTAAAACCCAAGATCTGAGTTATTCAAATCTTGGGTTTTTTATGTAGTTATACTTAGTTTAATATTTTTATTTATCTACTCTGACTATTAAACTCTAGAGGATGTTGTTATAGGTAATACTATATTTATTACAACGTAGATTCATTCGTGAAAAAACAAGAGTATAAAAAAAACAGGTAGTTTAGCTAATAATTTAACTATACTACCTGTTCTTCTATAACCCAGTATCTAATTAATATTTAATTAGGATTAGTTTTTAATTGCTTTCGTAACTGTTTAATAGTTAAAGTGCTACCATCGTGGCTCCAGCCTGGTGGTGCGAAAGCATACATGAATTTATGGTACCAATTATCAGACTTCTTCATATCCTGCCATATATCTTTATATTCATGGGTTAAAATAACTAAGGGATTATATGAGTTTGGCGCATGTGTAACACCATATTTTATTTCTATATTTTCATCTAATTCTTTCCAAGTACCAAAAAGCTTATCAAAAATATTTAAAAAGCCTCCATGGTTTTTGTCAATATATTCAAAGTTTTGAGCATGATGTACCTGGTGCATAGTATGGGTGTTCATAAACTTCTCTATAAACCCCATTTTAGGAATGTAAACTGTATGCAGTTGAAATTGCCATAATGCCTCAATACCTAAGCAAACCACAACCATTTCTGGAGGAAAGCCAATTGCAGGCATCCACATATAGAAAAATGGTTTGTAAAAAATAGTAAACCATCCGTTTCTTACCGCTGTACCTAAGTTAAAATTGTCTGATGAATGGTGTACAATATGTGCAGCCCAAAGGAAGCGTATGTTGTGGTTTTGTCGGTGAAACCAATAATAACTAAAATCATCAGCAAATTGGCAAAGTAACCACACATACCAAGCATAACCAAAAGATTCCCATCCCATAATATTCATACGAACACCTTCTACTAAAGGATTGAAAATTTCGTAGATAAAATTAAAAAGTACAATAGCGGCAATTGTTTTGGTAAGCGGGGCAATAATAGCAGACCCAATACCCATACTTAGGCTTGCGGCCAAATCTTTCCAGTTGTATAATTTTTTGCTTTTTTCGGCTTTGTGATGCTTGCTAAAAGATAGTTCAAGCAATATTAAACCAAGAAAACAAGGCACACCATAAATAAGTGGGTTAGTAAAATCCATAGATATTAAGTTTTACACAAAAATAAACCGATTCTGTCTTTTTTAGTTGTTATACCAATTAAAATTTAAAATAATGCTAATAACGCGTTTCTATCGCACCTTTATTTTAAAATAAAATAAAACCGTAGCTCAGGCTATGCTTTAATTTTCTTTCTCATGTAGGCACGATATAATTCAAGTTCTTTATCCTAATTTTAAATCATATTTGGCATAAACTGAGTTTGATTAATTAAAAAAGGTTCTTTTTTTGAGCGATTTATGCTTTAAAAGAACCTTTTAGTTTATCTGTAAAATACTATTTTGCCAAAATAGTATCTTTTTTTGCGTTAAAATCCACTTCAATTTGGTTACGCATAATATCATCAAAGGCTTCTCGCTTTCTAATTAAGTGAGCTTTATTATTGTACCATAATACTTCTGCAGGCCTATACCTAGAGTTGTAATTACTAGCCATAGAGAAACAATACGCACCAGCATTCTTAAAACATAAAATATCTGTTTCATTAATTTCATTAATACGTCTATTATTTCCAAACGTATCGGTTTCACATATGTAACCTACTACGGTATAAAAACGTTCACGACCTTCAGGGTTCGATATGTTTATAATCTCATGATGTGAGCCATAAAGCATAGGGCGTATTAAATGATTAAAGCCAGAATCTATTTGAGCAAAAACAGTTGAGGTGGTTTGTTTTACAGCATTAACTTGGGTTAAAAAGTTACCAGATTCGCTTACTAAAAATTTACCAGGCTCAAAAGCTAGAGTTAAATCTTTACCGTAAGTTTTACAAAATGCATTAAATCTTTCAGATAGTTTTTTTCCTAATTCTTCAATATTCGTTTCAATATCACCTTGTTTATAGGGCACTTTAAAACCAGAACCAAAATCTATAAAGTCTAAATTTCTAAACTGTTTAGCAGTATCAAATAATATTTCGCTTGCGTATAAGAATACTTCAATGTCTAGAATATCACTGCCTGTATGCATGTGTATTCCGTTAATAGTCATTTTCGTGTTTTCTACAATTCTTAAAATATGTGGAATTTGATGTATTGAAATCCCGAATTTCGAATCGATATGACCTACTGAAATATTTGCATTCCCTCCAGCCATTACATGCGGGTTAATACGAATACAAACGGGCGTCTTAGGATGTTTTGTGCCAAATTGTTCTAAAATAGATAAGTTGTCGATATTAATTTTAACCCCCAACTTAGCAGCTTGTTCTATTTCATTTAAGGAAACTCCATTTGGTGTGTAAATAATTTGGTCTGGTGAAAAACCAGCGGCTAAACCTAATTTTACTTCTTGTATAGATACGGTATCGATACCCGAACCTAGGGATTTTAAAAGTTTTAGTATGGAAATGTTAGATAAGGCTTTAACGGCATAGTTTATCTTTAATTTCTTTACATCTTTAAAGGCAGAGGCTAATCTGTTATATTGTTTTTCAATTTTATCGGCATCATATACATACACCGGACTGCCAAATTCTTGGGCAATTTTGAGTAATTGATTATCTAACATAGTTTTCAATTTTTTTCAAAGATATTTCTTTGTTTTAATAAAAAAATAAAAAACTTAAAAATAAATGAAATTGAACATTTTGTTAAATATTTAACAGTTATTATTTCTAATATTTTATTAAAGTTTTCACAATTAATTATTAGGGTAAGTAATTGCTATTATTTACATTTGCTAGTATCAAAAATCAAGCAAAATATGAATTTACACGAATATCAAGGTAAAGAATTACTAAGCAGTTTTGGTGTACGTATTCAACGTGGAATCGTAGCACAAAATGCTGATGAAGCTGTAGCAGCTGCAAAAAAATTAACAGAAGATACTGGAACTGGTTGGCATGTAATTAAAGCCCAAGTTCATGCAGGTGGCCGTGGTAAAGGTGGCGGCGTAAAATTAGCCAAAAACCTAGAAGAAGTAAAAACGATTGCTGGTGAAATTATAGGAATGGATTTAGTTACACCACAAACGTCTGCCGAAGGTAAACGTGTACATCAAGTTTTAGTGGCTGAAGATGTTTATTATCCAACGGATGGTGGTGAGACAAGCGAGTTTTATGTGTCTGTTTTACTAAATAGAGGTACAGGGCGTAATATGATTATGTATTCTACCGAGGGTGGAATGGATATAGAAACCGTTGCAGAACAAACACCAGAATTAATTTTTACTGAGGAGGTTGACCCAGCTGTAGGTTTATTACCATTTCAAGCTAGACGCGTGGCTTTTAACTTAAAGTTATCTGGTTTAGCTTTTAAAGAGATGACCAAGTTTGTGACTGCTTTGTATAAAGCTTATGTGGAGTCGGATTCATCTTTATTTGAAATAAACCCTGTTTTGAAAACTAGTGATGACAAAATTATGGCGGTAGATGCTAAAGTATCTATTGATGATAATGCTTTGTATAGAAGAAAAGAATTAGCAGCATTAAGGGATTTACGCGAAGAAAGTGCTATTGAAGTAGAGGCCGGAGAACTTGGCTTAAATTATGTTGATCTAGACGGAAACGTTGGATGTATGGTTAACGGCGCAGGATTAGCTATGGCAACCATGGATTTAATTAAGCAAGCCGGAGGAGAACCTGCTAACTTTTTAGATGTTGGTGGTACTGCAGATGCTGCTCGTGTTGAGGCTGCATTTCATATTATATTAAAGGACCCGGCGGTAAAAGCTATTTTAATAAATATTTTTGGAGGTATTGTACGTTGCGACCGCGTAGCACAGGGTGTTATTGATGCTTACAAAAATATGGGGACTATAAATGTGCCAATTATTGTACGTTTACAAGGAACCAATGCTGATATTGCTAAAAAACTTATTGATGGTTCAGGGTTAGATGTTATGAGTGCTACTGAATTTCAGGAAGCTGCAGATAAGGTTCAACAGGTATTAGCTGTATAATAGTATAGTTAATTACCGATTTAGTAATAAAAACAAAAAAAGCAACGATTTTATTCGTTGCTTTTTTTATTACTTTTTACATTTTTCTTAGGCATGGGGCCTCTCATATGAATAACGAGCCCGTTTAAAAAATTTCTCAGTATCTGGTCGCCACATTCCATATATTTTGGATGGTCTTCTTTTCTGAAAAATGCGCCTAGTTCACTTTTCGAGATTCTAAAATCTACAAGTTCTAAAATTTTTACAATTTCGTCGTCCCTTAATTTTAAAGCTACTCTTAACTTTTTTAAAACATCGTTATTTGTCATTACTAAGATTTTATTTGTTTAGGCATATGTGTTTCATCGATAATAGTCTTTTGCCTTTTAATATTTGCTGTTTTCTTAAATTACAAATATACTTTTTTAATTGAATTAAATATTATGTAATAAAATTAGTGTTAAAATGCTGTTTTTCAGTGTTTTGTGTTCTTTATAACGTTTAATTATTGGTTTTGGTAAATGATAAAACGCATATTTGTTGGATGTAAAAAAAAGAATCGTGACAAAGGAGATAAAAATTACGACTAAAAACGTACTGTTTTTCGATTAGAGGTGTAATAATTACGGTATGTTATAGCTATTTCGGTGTAAATTGCTACCGTAATTAAAACGTTATTAATTTGCGGATTAGAATTATTGAAAATGATAAATAGAATAGAAAAACTAAGTTTACTTTCAGACTTAATTGCTTTCTCAAAACTCGATAAGTCACTTGGGTGCATTAACCATAATTTTTTATTAAGTGTTTTAAGACAATTAAATATTTCTGAAGTAGATTTTAATGATCTAATGGAAAATTCTACTTCGGATAAGCCTTTAAGGTTTCATATTGAGCGTATAGTGCAGTTTTATAAGTTAGTTTTGTTGTTAGACATAGAGGTGCATAAACATGATACTCAAAATAGCTCTGATGGTATTGCTATGTTGTATAATTCGGGGTTGAGAATGGGTTTAAGCCACGATTCTATAAATAAGGTTTTATATCTAATGGATAGTTTTCCTAATAAAATTGTTCCGTTGGATCTTTTAAAGGATATTGTTAAAACGCAATACAGTTAATATTTTATTTCTTTTTTAAAGCTCTCACAAAAGAAATTTAATAATAGTATTGCCTTCAATTTGCAAATTGTGGATTGCTAAAAAGCTAAAAGTTTATACTTTTAGCTTTTCTAGTTTATTTTGGTACTCCTTTATTTCATCGCGAAGTTTTGCTGCTACAATAAAATCCAAAGCTTTTGCCGCATTTTCCATGAGTTTTCTGTGCGCTCTTATTTTCTTTTCAAGTTCAGGTTTGCTTAAATATTCACTTTCAGGTTCTACAGCTTTTAAAGCATCCATTTCATAACTATATGTGCTTACAGAATTTTCTGAAAGCGCATTATTTAAGCTTTTATTTAATGCTTTTGGTACTTGTTTATGTTTTGTGTTGTATGCGATTTGTTTTGTTCGTCTATATTCTGTCTCTTCAATGGTTTGCTGCATGCTTTTAGTAATCTTATCAGCATACATTATGGCTAAGCCATTTAAATTTCTTGCGGCCCTTCCAATAGTTTGGGTTAAAGAGCGATTGGATCGTAAAAAACCCTCTTTGTCGGCATCTAAAATAGCAACTAGAGACACTTCTGGTAAATCTAAACCTTCACGAAGTAAATTTACTCCTACCAGCACATCGAATAAACCTTTACGTAAGTCTTGCATTATTTCAACACGTTCCAAAGTATCTACATCGCTATGTATATAACGGCATCTAATTTGAATTCGGTCTAAATATTTTGTTAGTTCTTCGGCCATACGTTTAGTAAGTGTGGTTACTAACGTGCGTTCGTCCTTTTCAACACGTATTTGAATTTCTTCAATTAAATCGTCAATTTGATTTAAGCTTGGGCGCACTTCAATAATAGGATCTAGTAAGCCTGTGGGTCTAATAACTTGCTCTACATATACACCGCCTGTTTTTTGTAATTCGTAATCTGCAGGCGTTGCACTAACATATATAATTTGATTTTGAATGGCTTCAAACTCTTCAAATTTTAAAGGTCTATTATCCATGGCTGCAGGTAATCTAAAACCGTAATCTACCAAATTCACTTTTCTACTTCTATCTCCGCCGTACATGGCATGTACTTGCGAAATGGTTACGTGGCTTTCATCTACAACCATTAAATAATCTTCTGGAAAATAATCTAGTAGGCAGAACGGTCTTGTTCCGGGTGCTCTTCGATCCAAATAGCGCGAATAATTCTCAATACCAGAACAATAACCCAATTCGCGAATCATTTCTAGGTCAAATTCTGTGCGTTCTTTTAATCTTTTGGCTTCTAGGTGTTTTCCTATCTCTTTAAAATAGTCGTGTTGTAATACTAAATCGTCCTGTATTTCTTTAATGGCGCCTTGTAATACATCGGGTGAAGTTACAAACATATTTGCGGGGTAGATGGTGAGTTGGTCATATTTTTCAACTACCTCATTGGTTTGTACGTTAAAGGATTCCATCTCTTCAATTTCATCGCCAAAAAAATGAATTCTAAATGCATTATCGGCATAACTAGGAAAAATATCAACAGTGTCTCCTTTAATTCTGAAATTTCCATGTTTAAAATCGGCTTCTGTTCTAGAATATAAACTTTGTACTAATTGATGTAATAGTTTAGTTCGAGAAATTATTTGATCCCTTTTTAAGGAAACTACATTTTTTTGAAATTCAATAGGGTTTCCAATACCATAAATACAAGAAACCGATGCTATAACGATAACATCACGCCTACCAGAAAGTAAAGAGGAGGTGGCGCTTAGTCGCATTTTTTCTATTTCTTCATTAATTGATAAATCCTTTTCTATATAAACTCCAGAGACAGGAATGTAAGCCTCCGGCTGGTAATAATCATAGTAGGAAACAAAATATTCAACCGCATTATTAGGAAAAAACTGTTTAAATTCTGAGTATAATTGAGCTGCCAATGTTTTGTTATGTGCTAACACCAAGGTTGGTTTTTGAACTGCTTCAATTACATTGGCAACTGTAAAAGTTTTACCAGAACCTGTTACGCCAAGTAATGTTTGGTATTTTTCATTAGAATTAAGGCCTTCTACTAATTTTTTTATAGCTGTTGGTTGGTCTCCTGTAGGGTTAAATTCCGATTCGATTTTAAACTTCATACGCCTTTAATAACCTAAATAATTAAGATTACTAAATTACTTAAAGTTGATGATATTTGGAATTTAACAGCTGTAAATTTCTGTTAACGTTTTAAGGTAAAATGGCCAGAAAAGCTCCTGCCAGATTCTGTACCATCTTCTATAGATGCTTTAAACCAATAATCGTTATTTGGTAAATTAGCGCCATTAAATGTGCCATCCCAGCCTTGATCTAGTGCTTTAAGTTGTTTTATTAATTTTCCATATCTATCAAATATTAAAATAGTTGCATTAAATAGTGGTTTATTGTAAATTCCTTCTATATGCCAAAGGTCGTTTATGCCATCGCCATTAGGCGTAAAGTATTTAGGAAAACCGATAACTGAGATTTCTGTGGTGGCAACACCACAAGCATTATCTGTAATGTGTAATGTGTAAAAACCTGGTGCTACATTATCGAAAAAAGGTTCGGTTTGGTAGTTAATGAAAGTTGAGTTTTCGTTCTGTAGAGCAAATTCATATTCACCCATTCCTAGATTAGTAGTGTTTATAATTACTGAGTTATTTTGAGAAAGGTCCATTATGGTAACAGTTTCTAAAGATATATTTGCTAGTTCTGAAGAGTCAACAAAAATAGTTTTTGATTTAGAGCAATTACTACCATCTGTTTTTGTTAGTGAAATTGTATATGTACCAGGTTGAGAGACTGTAATTATTCTATTGTTTGATATAAATTGATTTGTAGTCGTGCCGTTTACGCTTGTCCAATGCCATTCATAAGTAAAAAACTCAGAAGGGTCAGATTCAAAAGGTTCTAAGTCAATTGGATACATGGTTTTTGCGAAGCAAAGGAGCCTTGGTGATTCCACTTCAAACTCTGGCAAACTATTTACTATTAAATTTATAGTTGTAGTTGCTGTACATGTGTTGTTAGCATCTGTTACTGTTGCCGTAATTGTTTGATTTGTTGAGGTTAGTGGATTTGGTAAATCGGGTTGATTGTTTAAAACAATTCCATTTTCATCTGTATAAGTGTAAGCGATAGTCATCATATTTTGAGATCCTAAAATGGTTGAAGTAAATGCAGATGTATTAAAAGGATATAGGTTATCCTCTATAATATCGCCTGCACTTCCATCGCAAAAAGATTGATCTGAAACTGGGTTGGCTATAGGAGCAGAGGTAACGGTAAAAGTTAGGGTAGTCTCGTTAAAACAAGGGCCGCTAGTTACCGCGTTTGAGTTGTTATTAGTTAAACGTATTGTTATTGTTTGGTCTGCTGTTTGAAATGGGTTTGGTAGTGGGCTTGGCAACGGATTCTCAGCTTCATCGAAGTAGGAGAAAGTAAAATCAAGAGGGTTTTGCGTGCCCAAGATATCGGTTTCTATTTGTGCAGTATTAAACGGGAATATACCATCGTTATCATCATCACATTGGCTCATTGTAGTTGCGAATGTTGGTGAAATAACAGCGGCGTAAACATTAAGTTGAATTTGCGCGACGCTAGAACAACCTATTGCAGGTGTTACTCTTGCCCACACTATATCGGTGTTTATTGTTCTATTCTCAAAAGTAGTTGGGTTATTAATAAGGTTAGTACTGTTAGTATCTCCTAAAATGGCATCGTTTTCTGTTAGATAAAATGAAAATGTTTCGTTGGAAGCATTTGTAGAAATTTGGTTATTAGCGTCGTTTAAGTTAAACGAACTAAAACCTCTAGTAGCAGAATTACTGTTATCACATTGGCTTAAAGTTGCTAGAGTGTTAATAATAGGTATGGGGTTAACATTTAGTTCCATAGTATCGGAAATTAAACCACAGCTATTACCAGCTTTATCTAGTCGAACTCTATAATTGGAGCTATTTAAAGTTAAGGGTGTGTTTGTTATGTTAAGAGTTTCTGTTTGAGAGTTACTATAAACGGTATCATCTGTTATAGCAGTCCAAGTTGCGCCGCTATCTGTACTTAATTCCCATTGGTAGCTATCTGCTTCAGGAGATATTACGGCAATGGTAGTGTTTGATGCTTCGCACACTGTAATATCTGTTGGTTGTGTGGTTATGGAAATAGGCGCTATGTTTAAAAAATTGGAGCTTGGTATGGTATAACCATCAGTGGCATTATTTACTAAACCTAAGCTGTTTGTTGTTACTAAAGTATCACCTAAGTAATCATCGCTGTTCCCATCGGAAAAGCCAGCCTCAATAACATCGTTACAGCCGTCTCCATCACTATCACTATCCAAATAAGAAAAAATAGAATCATTATCTAAATCGTTTAATACATATCCTATAGTATTACTGTCAGGAGCTATTTCAGCAGTATCAATCCAGCCGTTTATACCAAAATTTGGCCCATCTGCTAAGCCGTCTAAATTGGTGTCGGTTAGGGTGCCTAATTGTCCTGTTTCAATTAAATCATAAATACCATCGTTATCACTATCTAAATCATAAAAATCTAAAACAGTGTCGCTATCTGTATCTATTGGTAGTGTTAATGCATCAAAAATATCATCTAAGCCATCGTTATTTGCATCTGTTAATAATAGAGTTACGCTTGTTCCTTGGTTTTCAATTAAATCGGGAATGCCATCATTATCACTATCTAAATCGATACTATCTGGAACCCCATCATTATCATTGTCATTATTAAAACAGGTTAGCGATATGATTCCTGATATATCTGATGTTGAGGTAATATCTTCAGATCTGTGATATAGCTCAAAGCCTTCCACATCATCTGCTAAAAATTGATATGGGGTTGTGCCGTTAGGGGTGTTGTTTATTTTAAATCGTACTTCTGATCCTGAAATTTGTGTAACACCGTTCTCATATACGTCATCAAAATTTGAGTCGACTAATAAATGCCCATCGGGATCTATTAGTGTAATGTTTTTACTTGCTGGAAATATTTTAACAATAAAAAACGCTTCATTTAATCCTGTACTTGGTAGGGTAATATCTTCTAGGAAATTTACATTAACAGGTTCTGTAAAGGATAATGTATATGTGTTTTCTCCACCACTAGTTGCTGGAATAATACTTGTAATACCTCCTGTAGCATTTAGTTGAACAGTGTTTGTTCCAGTACCCGCAGTATTTAAAGTAATGTTGTCTGTTGCTATTGTGTTACTAGTTGTGCCATCTTGAAAATTAAGAATAGGCGGTCTGGTGTTCGATAAATCCATAATTACATCACCCCGAGATTCTTCACAGTTTAGAATGCCATCGTTATCCTTATCAATATCTAGATTATCAATAATACCATCGTTATCAATATCGTTTGGGCATAAATTTACAGGTACTTCTGTAGATTCTAATTCTTTTCCGGTGCATGCGATAATACCTACTAGCTTATAATTACCAGCTCTGGTTGGGGTGAGCTCTGCTGTAGTAGTTGGTAGCTCGATAAAGCCACTACCAGAACCATCATCAAAAAGCCATTTATAACTATCAAAAGTTCTTCTATTTGCAACCTCTAAAGTTGCGTTAGGAATGCAATTTCCAAGTGCAGCAAATTGGGTGTTAAAGTTTATTTCTGGAGCCGATGCAAACCCAGAATAGAAACTACCAGAAGTAGCTTGGCCATTATAATTAAAGTAAGCACAGTATAACTCATCATCACAAGAAACCGCTATATTGCCATTAAGGCCTTTAATTTTATAAGTTATGTAATCGGGTTTCCCTGTAACTGGGCTTGGGGCTCTAGTAACAGGGCTACCATTTATGCTAACTGTTGCACCAACCTTGGTTACAATGGAAATACCACCAGTATAATTTGTGCTACCAATTCGATTAATATTTGCAATGTTATCAAGGTTTCCTCGTGTTTCACAACTTAAGGGCGGTACAAAAAACATGCCTTGATTAGCTGGACTAGGTGTGTTGCTATTATCCAATCCGCCAACGCCTTGGTAAACAAAAACAGGTTGAGATGTTTCAATATACATGTTACCGTCTGTGGAGTAGTTATCGCCTTCAATAACAAAATACTGTCCTGCATTAATGGTTCTAGTTGGGGGGTTGCCATTTATACTTATACTTGTATTATCTGTATGTGCGACTATTAAAACGTTTTCCCATCCGTCGCCTCCATCGCCTCTTACTACAATATATTCTGTGCCAACCTTACTTAATCCAACTATCTGGTCGAGACCGTAATCTCTAGGGCGTGAAATACTAAAACTACCATTAGCCGATCCGCAATTAACAACAATAGGCTTATCTGAATTCACTAAGCAACCTATTAATCCATCTCTATTAATTATTCCACGATTACTGTTCGTTGCAATGGTATAACTTTCACCTTTATTTAAAACGATATTTATAGGTGTTGTACCTGTGTAGTTTTCTATAAGTAATCCTGCCGGTAAATTACTAAAATTTACTTCTGTATCGTCTTCGGTAGCCATTACAGATACAAAATTGAGATAATCATTTGTTGGAGTGGCATTCGTATAACTACCAACCCTAAAAGTGGTTCCTAATGCAGAAATACCTTTACTTACTAAAGCACCTGCTTGAGAGCCGGCATTCATTCTTACAGAAGCATAAATAACATCTTCAGATTCTATAATGTAACCTCTGTTGTTAGTTATTAAACTTGTTTCGTTAGGAGGTATAAAAAGTTGGCCTGGGCCTGTGCCTATTGAAATTACCTTAGGGGTGCCATTACTTACAAAACCAGTTATATGATTTGCTGTAGGTTGCCCAATTGGTATTATTGTGTAGGCTACGTTTGAAGTTTTAGGAGTAGATAAATAAATGTATTGGTCACTAGGTCGTGAATTATTAGAATCTGCGTAGGTTAATGGTGGTATAAAATGCTGTTTACTTAATTGAGAAAAACCTTTAAAACAAAAAAGGAGTATAAAAATAAATAAATATTTTTTAAGTAGTAATTTAGTAAACATGGTCTCAGAATTGAAAATGATTTTAACTAATATATTAAATTTCAATTAATTACACGGAATAAATCTAATAAGGTCTAATGTTTGGGCTGAAAATAATGAATTTATAATTTAAGTTCTAAGTGAAACGCTCTTATATTAAAAGACTCTTTATTTTGAATATCTACGGAAAACGTATGATTGTTTACCTTATGGTTTTTAGCAGGTAAATGAATCTTATGTATGTTACTGATTTCTGTTTTTATAAATATCTTTTACTCTTTAGAGTAATTTATTACCATAAAAAAGGAAATTTGAAGCGATGAGATGGTTGTAATTTATTTTGTATTACAATTACTTTTTTAGAGAAAAATGGCCTTTATGCGTACTGCCATCTTCTAATGTTATGGAAAACCAATAATCGTCTGCAGGTAAGATTTTACCATTGTAAGTGCCATTAAAACCTTTCTCTTGTGGGCTAAGTTGTTTTATTAGTTTACCAAAGCGATTGAATATATAAATTTTTGTATTCAGTTGTGTGTTATTAGGAATACCGTAAACTTGCCAAGTGTCGTTAATCCCATCGTTGTTGGGTGTAAAAAAATTAGGGAATCCAATTACTGAAACACTTTTAGTAACCACTCCGCATTTATTTTTAATATCTTGAATAAAGACATTGTAAACGCCTGGGATAACATTATTAAAGATATTACTATCTTGATATGGCTTAAAGGTTGTTCCTTGTTCATCCACTAAACTGTATTGATAATTGCCTTCACCAGTAACAAAAACAGTAATTGAGTTATTTTGACTTAGATTTTCAATTTTAAAATTAGGTGCTTGAAAGCTTGCTATACTTGAAGCTTCTACGATAACCGTTCTTAATTTTGTGCATTTATTGCCAGTTACGGCAACCGTGTAAACTCCGGGTTTATTTATTTGCGTTTCGTACGTGGTATCTCCTGTAGACCAATTATAAGTATAATTGGATTGTAGCCCATTTAGTAGAGCTGCATTTATGCTTATTGTATTGGGGAAATCATTTAGGCAGTAATATAGTAAGTCGTCTGTTTTAATTTTTGGGAGCGGTAAAACACTTAAATATACTTGACTAATACCAAAGCAATCGTTTTTATTTTCCACACGGGCATAAATAGTTTGAGTGTTAGGAGTCTTGTTGGTATAGGTTTCAGTAAGAGGATTTTCTTCTAAAAGGGCGTTGTTTAATGTATCGTAGTAAACAATATTAAGTCCAGAGGGGAGTCCTTTTAAAATATCGGTATTAGCATCATTCAAATTAAAAATATGCAACCCGTCTTCAATGCCATCATCATCACAGATACTTAATGTGGCATTGTTAGTGGCTGTGCTAGTAACATTGAGCATTAACTCAGATCTGTTTATACATCCTGTAATATTGTTTGTGGTTTTTGCGTAAATTATTTGAGGATTTGTGGTGTTTTTAAAAGTGCCTTCGGGTAGTTCTGCGGTGGTATTTTCATCTGTGTAAAATGTAACAGATCTATCAGGTGTGTTACCTGTAATAGCCTCAGTTGCCTCGTTAAGATTAAAGGAAGTTAAGCCATCTGTTGTGCTATTATCATCATCGCATTGTATTAAGGAGGTGTTAAAGCTTTCTGGCAATTTACCAACCACTAAATTTAGTTTGGTGTAGGTTTTGCATTTTTTATTGGTAGTATCTTCAATTCTAACAAAAATAGTTTCATTAAATGGCGTTGTATTATAGTACAAGTAAGGTAATGGGCTGCTGCCGTTTTCGGCATTAAGCCTAGTCTTGTAATATGAAATGTTAAAATTAATAGGGTTTAATCCATCAAGAATCTCGTTATTCTTTAAAGCTAAATCAAAGATAACGCGGCCGTTTTTGTTGTCTGAATCCATTTTGTTATCGCATAAAAAATAATCTGTTGGAATAGCAATATTAGGGCCTGAGTTTACGGTCAATTTAAAATCTATTAAATCGAAACAACCTGTCAGATTATTAGTTATTCTCGCATAAATGGTTTGTGGGTTTTTTATGTTTTTGTAGGGGCTGGTTAATGCATTAATACCAATATTAGCATCACTAGTCTCTTCATGGTAAGTTACGGTAATATTGGACTGTGTACCTATTATGGAATTTGTGTTTTGAGCTATGTCAAATTCCGCAATACCGTTGGAGAAAGGTGGGAGATCGTCACACTTTTCTAAATTTAGTGCTGTACTAGATCCTAAAGAAGCATTTATTGGTGGTTCAGAGAATGTTGCTGTACCTGTCCATTCTAGACTAAAAGGACTGTTTCCAATAGGTCTGTCTATAACTATAAAATAGGTGTCTCCTGCATTAACGTTTATATTTTTGACAAAACTGTTACCATTTGCTCCTGGTCCTTCAGATGTATCTGTAGCCGTGGCACTCATTCCTGTTTGATTGTTGTTTAGTCCTGCGCTTTTTGGGTTTGTGGTGGAGCATCGAATGGCTCGACCAATATTACCGCAGGTCGCATTTGGCCCGAAAACAAAAAAATCATAATCTTCGTTAATGTTTGTACTGTTTGGCGTTAGTGTAAACCCTAAAGTTCCTGTGGTTACCGTAGTTACTTTTAACCAAATACTATTGTTTTCTATACTAGAGCAAACGTTGGTGCCATTTAACTCTTGTACGCCAATACCACTTACATTTAACGTAATATCGGAGTTTCCGCAAGCAATTACAGCGTTTATACAGTCTGTTGGTTCTTGTGCTAATAATAAATTTGTATAGCATAGGATTATAAAAACAATATGTTTTTTAAGGTTTAATTTCAAGGTTTTAAAGTTTAAGTGTAAAATAATTTTTAAAAATTCGGTTATCTTGTAATACAATAGAAAACCAATAATCGTTAGTTGGTAGCAATATGCTTTTTTTTACTTTGGTGTGCTTAAATTTTTTGTAATTCTCGCTTTTTTTAATAAAAAAGAGCAAATGCACGGATAAACCAACCCAGCACAAAACAATAGGAGTTTTAGGGGTGCACACTCCATTATTTGTAGCTTGGTATGTTTGTGTTTTATAGTTCTTTAATTATGTTTCTTTTAAAAGGTTAGTGATTTCATCTGTTAATTGTAAAAATTGATTTTCTAAACTTTCTTTATGTTGCTTTATATGCTTGAAAATTATATCTTTTTTACAAAGCTTTTTATTAAATTATTCAGCTTTTAGGGGTGTGTTTAAAAAGGCTGTGATTAAACCATCTCGAATAATCATGTGCTCACTCAGAATATAATTTTGTAGCTTTATTTAGTATTATTTCGTGAGGCAAATTTTTTCAACCTCGTCTAATAAATGCGAAATTACTAAAATGCTAGTGCCTTTGGTTGCTATTCGCTTTATAATTTCTCTTATTTAATTTACGCCTTGAGTGTCTAGGCATTTGCGGGCTCATCTAAAATTAATATTTCAGGGTTATTAAGAGGTGTAGGTGTTATAGATAAGCGCTGTTTTATGCCTAGAGTGGTATTATAGGTTTAAAAAAAGATTTAAAGTTTGGCTTTACAGTGTTTCTGTTTATAACAATTATTATTATTATTATTATTATTATTAGTGATATATGGTATGTTTATATAAGCTAAAATTCGGTATTAATTAATAAAAAAGTGTATATTTCCTGCTAAGCACGCTATACATTTAGTTATAAGCAAAGAAAAAAAAGAGGTACCATAAGTTCTATTTAAAAGTTTATGCAAGATTTAAAGATTTCAAAAAGAAAACCCACATATCCAATTAATAAAAAACTAAATGAGTATTTAATTAGGTATAACAGAAATATTGAAATCCCTATTTTTTACGAAGATTTATTGCGTTTTCAAGGCTCTATAGTGGTTTATGATAAAGATGATAATGATACCCTTTGGATACGTGTTTATTATAATGAATTTGAGCGCGAAGAAATAGATGCTGCACTAAAAAAGGTATATACGATATTTCATTCTGATGGAAATGAAAACATAGCACAATATTTAAATATTGATGCTATTGACTTTTGCACCTTTGGAAATTCCAAACCATTTCGTATTAAGGTTAGAAATATTTTAAATGATAACTTCACTTATTTTTATGTTAAAACCGCTGATGCTTCGCGCATTTATGGCTTAGAATTAGAACATTTACTTTCGCCATATCACTTAAATTTTATGGTATATGGAGAAACATTAATTGAAGAACATATTTCGGGTATTCCTGGCGACGAATTTATTAAAAATATATTGCCAAAATGCGATAAAGCCGAGAAGGCACAAATAGCTAAAGAGTTTGTAAAATTTAACGAGCGGTGTATGATTCGATTATTGGGCGATATGCGATCTTATAATTATGTTATTGTGCCAACTCACGATTTTGATCATGTTGTTTATAAAATAAGAGCTATTGATTTTGATCAACAATCGTACGAAGGCAAATTTAATATTTATCGACCTCAATTTTTTAAAGAAAATTTTGAAATGGTAAAACTTGTATCCTCAAGTATGCAAAAAATGTCCATAGATCAATACAAAACCGAGGAGCGCTCTATTTTAGTAAAACGTTTAAAAAGTTCGCACACAAGGGTAGGTAAGCTTATAGCTTCTATGCAAAAAGATGTAATGTCCAACAAGGAATATATAAGCCAACTTAAATTCACTATTTTTAATTACACTAATGATGTAAGCTTTAAACGGTGCAAAAATATGGGGCAAATATTAAAATGTTCGTTTGCTTTTTTAACGCGTAATTATGAAAATGTGAATTTGGAAAACTTAAGAAAAAAACGTGGGCCTAATTCCAGTTCTCGTTAAAATCTAGATTGTCATAATCATTAAGGTCAAAATCGTCATCTAAATCATCAGCGTAGGTATCAGCTTCAAAAACTTTCTCAGGTGCATCGTTTGGTACTTGGCCTTGTACAAACATAAGGTTTGGGTAGTCGCTACCGTCTGTTTCTTCTGCAATTTCTGCTAATTCAACAAAAAATGTCCACATACTCATAAAGTCATAAACGTAAATAAGTTTAGTCTGTGCCTCGTTTACAACGTCATCTAAGGTCGTTTCATTCATTAACCGTGCAGAGGTATCTTCACTCAAATCGAATAAAGAAATTTCTTCACCCTGCTCCCAAAGATCGTTACTAATATAAAAAGAAGCCATCTCGGACCCATCAAACCCAAACGACTGAATTATAATGTTGTGTAAATCTTCAAGTGTATCTGTTTCACGAATTTCTATATCGCGAAAAATACTTTCTTCTGTATCGTTATCTAAAATAATTCTAAACCTATAAATCATAAAGAGCAAATTATGCTGCAAAGATAACGTTTACAGTTTAAAAAACTAAAGGTGCATATGTTATAATGCAATTAGGATACGTGTAAAACTTTTTTTTATTTACATGTTTTAATAACAAATTGATAATTTTTAAAGGTAAGTTAAATAGCATGTAAGATATTTATGTTTAATTGGGAATATAACTAAGAAATGACTTACAGTGTTGTTTGTCGATTATTTTAGCTTCTATTGTTTTATTAATAGCACATTCTTGTGTGTTTTTGTGGCTATTTTAAATCTAAAATATATATTTGGATAAACATTATAACAGTAAATATGAGAAAATTTTCAAAAATTAAACCGATTTTATTTGTGCTAGCCATGTCTTTAGGAGCGTTAAGTTGTACTACCGAGGATAATGAGGACCTAGTTATTGTGGATCCAGAAGCACTTTTTGATGCCGAGTTGTTTGTGGCAGAAGGCGGTAACGATTCTAGAATGGTAACCGTAAATGTAGATGCTGAAACTGGCGCAGCTGTTACATCTAAAGTGCAATTTACAACGGAAACAGATGCTATGCGTAGGTTGTATATTACACAAGAAGTAAATGGCGCAGGTGCCGAGCCTTTTGTCTTTACTTCGCAGGAGGTTGATGAAAAAGCAGATGGCTCTTTAGATTTAATTGGAGACAACAAAAAAAACTTTGAATTTCAAATAGATTTACCTGCTCCATCTATGGATGGTGGTAGCATAGTTTACACGTTTTGGACTACTACAGGGCGTGGAGATTTTAGAGATATTACTAAAAGAAACGCTATAGAGGAGGCTGATGGAAACGTGGCTGTAGGAACCATTACTGTAGTTGGTGGTGGTGCAAACACAGCATCGAACATTAGAGAGTTTACAGCAGTAATGCTTGCAGCTCCTTTAGCAAGTGGTACGTCTGAAACATTTTTATCATTATTTAACAGCGAAGTTTATAAAATAAGTGATGGAGAAGAAACTGCTGCGTTATGGGATTTTGGCTATTTTTATGGTAATACTGGTAAGGCTTCATTTGCTTCAACAAGAAGTTATCCAGATGCTATTATTAACGTACCTACAGTTTCGGGTGTTGCAGATGAGCAATTAAACACTGCGTATTTTGCTAAGTCTTCATTAGATGTTGCAGCTTTTGATGCTATTACAGCGAGTTCCGATTTAGATTTTATTGTGCAATCTCAAAGTCAATCTGTTAATAATTTACAAGTTGACGATGTTATTGAAATTGTTGATTTTTACGGAAACAAAGGATTAATTAAAGTTACAAATATTGTTTCTGGAGCAGGAACAAGTGGTAGAATTACATTTACAGTTAAAATTCAAGCCTAGTTTTAAGCTTTAAACCTATTATAAAAAAAACCAGTTATCTTAATTAAGATAACTGGTTTTTTTTATAAAATTATATACCAGTTTTTATTTATTAGTTGTTTTAACTCTAACGTTATTAGGTACTAGCTTTGTGTAATCGCCATTATTTCGTATTACATCGCGTACTATGGAAGAAGCAATGTAAGAGGTGCTTGCCGAGGTTAATAAAAAAACCGTTTCAATAGGTGCAAGATCTCTATTTGTGTGCGCAATGGCTTTTTCAAATTCAAAATCGGCAGGGTTTCTAAGGCCACGCAAAATAAAATTAACTCCAATTTCCATACAGAAATCTACAGTTAAACCTTTGTAAGTAGCTACTTTTACTTTAGGTTCATCGGCAAAGGCCGCTTCAATAAATTTTTTGCGTTCCTCTAATGTGAACATATAATTTTTATCGGCATTAACACCTATAGCAACTATAATTTCATCAAATAAAGTAACACCACGTTTAATAATATCGTAATGTCCTAAGGTAAGCGGATCGAAGGATCCTGGGAATAAAGCTCGTTTCATTATAAAAACTTTTATTATTTTTTCGAAGCAGCGGTTTTACGCATACTTCAGTAAAGGTAAATTTATACGTTTTAAATGACCAATACTATACTTAGTTTATAGGGTTAGCTATATTTAAAGAGGCCTCAATAGCGCTTTCAAATAAATTTGCTAACGATATTCCTGCGGCTGCAGCCTGTTGCGGTAAAATACTAGCTCTTGTTAAACCAGGAATGGTATTTATTTCTAAAAAATGAGGTTTACCATCTTTAAAAATAAACTCACTTCGGCTATAACCTTTTATTTTTAAAACAGTATATATTTTTTTAGCCGCTTTAATCACAAGGTCTTCTTGTGTTTTGGTTAATCGTGCCGGTGTTATTTCTTGCGATTTACCAAGGTATTTTGCTTCGTAGTCGAAAAAATCATTTTCAGAAACAATCTCGGTAATCGGTAGTACTTTAATTTCGCCATTATAAGTTATAACGCCAACAGAAACCTCTAGGCCATCTAAAAAGGATTCCACAATAATTTCATCATCTTCTTTAAAGGCTACGTTAATAGCATTTTGTAAATCGGCTTGTTTATGTACTTTGGATACGCCAAAACTACTGCCCGCTTTATTGGCTTTAACAAAACAGGGTAAGCCTACTTGCTTTATTATGGTTTCCTCGTTTATGGTATCGCCAAGGTTTATATGAAACGATTTTGCTGTTTTTATACCGTACGGCTTTAAAACACTTAAACAATCACGTTTGTTAAAGGTTAGGCTTGCTTGGTACATATCGCAAGAGGTATGTGGTATATTAAGTAAATCGAAATAAGCTTGCATAACACCATCTTCACCAGGAGATCCATGTATAGCGTTAAAAACACAATGAAAAGTCGTTTTAAAGCCGTTAATAGTTATTGAAAAATCGTTTTTATCAACAGAGAATTCTTCATTTTTATCGTTAACATAAACCCATTTGGTTTTAAATATATGTATGCGGTAGGCCTTATATTTTAATTTATCTAGCGTTTCGTACACTACATTTCCGCTGGTTAATGATATTTTGTATTCGCTGGAATACCCTCCCATAATAATGGCAATGTTTTTCATAAACTATTTTTATTTATGTGTAGCAATCGTTTTAATTTTGGCCTACTACATTTTAATGGCTTTTATTGTTACTTATTAAACGTTGTAGTTTGCGTTAGGGATAGCAGAGTAAAGCCCACAGCCCGAAGGAGCGAGGACTTGAAACGTATAGCCCGGCCTTTTTTGGTAACGCCCAAAATATTAAAACTTAAAGCACCCTATAATTTTGGTTTACAGCTAAAAGCTATTTATAAAACCTATGTTATTTAAGGTAATTTAGGTTAGGCGAAAATATCATATATATATCAAAAGAAAAAACAGTTCTGTTTTTATATATTTGCCTTTACAAATTTGAATTGATATTACAAACATGAGCATTATAAAATTTATTGCTAGTAAAACGTTTTTAAAACAACTTTTGTTAGCTATTGTAGCCCTGGTAGTTTTTTGTTTTATTATGCTTAAATGGTTAAACGTAACCACAAACCATGGTAATTTTGAAATGGTACCAAATTTAAAAGGGAAATCTTTAACCGTTGCTAAAATAGCTCTGGAAGACAGTAATTTGGTTATGAAGGTGCAAGACTCTGCAAACTATAACCCCAATTACCCAAAGTTTTCTGTAATAGAGCAAGAGCCAGTGGCTGGTACAAAGGTTAAGAAAAATCGAAAAATTTATATTACCCTTAATCCCTCTGGTTACAGAAAAATGAAAATTCCAAATGGCTTAATAGATAAAACCTTTAGACAAGTAAAACCGAGTTTAGAGGCTCTAGGTTTTAAAATTGGCAAAATTACTTATGTTAATAATATTGGAAAAGATATGGTTTTAAAACTTACACATAAAGGCAAAACATTAAAAGCAGGCGATAAATTAGCCAAAACATCTGTAATAGATTTAATACTTGGTAATGGCAACCGACCTTAATTATGACAGACTATACACCACAATTACCAGACGAAAACGACCTTTACGAACACCATGCATTTACTGTAGATAAGGGCCAAGCACCATTACGTATTGATAAATATTTAATGAACTTTGTAGAGAATGCTACCCGTAATAAAATACAAGCCGCAGCAAAAGATGGTAGTATTTTTGTTAACGATGTAGCTGTAAAATCGAGTTATAAAGTACAACCCTTAGATAAGATTAGAGTCCTGTTAGCCCACCCGCCATTTGTAAATTTATTGGTAGGGGAAGATATGGAGATTGATGTGGTTTACGAAGATGACGATTTACTTGTAGTAAACAAAGCAGCCGGAATGGTGGTACACCCAGGACACGGTAATTACTCGGGAACCCTTATAAATGCTTTAATTTACAGGTTCGATAATTTACCAAACAACTCCAGCGAGCGCCCCGGTTTGGTACACCGTATTGATAAGGATACCAGTGGGCTTTTAGTGGTTGCAAAAACCGAAAAGGCCATGGCTCATTTATCGGCGCAATTTGCCAATAAAACGAGCGAACGCGAGTATGTAGCCATTGTTTGGGGTAATATAGAAGAGGAAGAAGGCACCATAGAAGGCCATATTGGCCGCCACCCTAAAAACCGATTGCAAAATACTGTGTTTTTAGACGATGAGGTAGAAAAAGGAAAACATGCCGTAACACATTATAAAGTTTTAGAGCGTTTAGGCTATGTTACCTTAGTGTCTTGTAAGCTCGAAACTGGCCGTACGCACCAAATACGTGTGCACATGAAACATATAGGCCATACCTTGTTTAATGATGAGCGTTACGGAGGCGAGAAAGTTTTAAAAGGTACTACGTTTACAAAATATAAGCAATTTGTAGACAACTGTTTTAAGGTATTACCACGCCAAGCACTACACGCAAAAACATTAGGTTTTATACACCCAACCACCGAAAAATTTATGCAGTTTGATACACCAATACCAAACGATATGCAGCAATGTATAGAGAAGTGGCGCGGATACTCCAAACATCAAGATATATAAAATTTTAAGCATTTAACCTTATTGTATTAAATTGCTTGGGCGTTACCCGAAAAGGGTCAGGCTTTTCGCTATATCTTTTTAAAAAGGTATAGCGAGGTTTTAGCGTGTCGTTATTTACTTGTTAAAAGCCAACATCTTTTTAATAGTTCTTCCGCTTTTTAAAAAGGATGCCGCTACAATCCTTAACGCTAATTTTGCTAGTTAAATTAAGAGGAGGTAGCATTTAGTATGTTTGAAATAGAGGTGCGATAGAAACGCGTTATTAGTCTTCTTTTAGATTTTAATTGGTATTAGTTGTAATACAAGCATATCAATTCCATTTATAACCACATCATAAATACTTCTAATACCTAAGTTTTAAAGTTAATTACTAATTGTAACTTTGAGGTGAATTTGAAACGCCTTCCCATTAGGGGGTAAAAACAATTAAACCATTTATGAAACTAGTCCTATCGCCAGCAAAATCTTTAAATTTTGAGAGTCCACTACCAAATACGTTGCAAACTGAAGCTCAGTTTTTAGAACAGGCGGAGCGTTTAAATAAATTATTAAAAACAAAATCGGCTAAAAACTTATCAAAACTCATGAGCATCTCAGATGCTTTAGGGCAGTTAAATTACGAACGAAACCAATCCTGGGCTTTACCTTTCACCAATGCTAATGCCAGGCCGGCTGGCTATGCTTTTAATGGCGATGTATATAAAGGTTTAGATGCTTATACAATTCCAGAAGATAAGTTAGAAACATTTCAAAATACAGTACGTATTTTATCTGGTCTATATGGTTTATTAAAACCCACAGATTTAATACAGCCATACCGGTTAGAAATGGGAACAAAATTGAAAGTGGGCACCAAAAAAAATCTTTACGAATTTTGGAAAAGCGACATTACTCAAGAGCTAAACAAGCAACTAGAGGATGATGAGGTATTTTTAAACCTAGCAAGTAATGAGTATTTTAAGGCTGTAGATACCAAAACTTTAAAAGTACCAGTGGTAACTGCAAATTTTAAAGAATTTAAAAATGGGCAGTATAAAATAATTTCTTTTTATGCGAAAGCAGCACGAGGTATGATGGCGCGGTATGTGGTTGATACTAATGCAAAAACGTTAAGCGATTTAAAAGGCTTTAATTACGAAGGCTATAGTTTTAATGAATCCATGTCTAAGAATAACGAATTGATTTTTATTAGATAATACTTTTGTAGGCAGTGTTACTAGGCGAGTAAGTTTTGCTTACAAGAAATAATAAGGCGCTTTTTAAAATTTCACTAATTAATTTGGTATAAAATAACTTCGTTAGCATCTCCTTTGGTTACAAACTCCAAGTTGCTGTCTGAGTCTATATTGTCAAGCATTATGGGAGCGTTGCCATAAACAGGAAAGTTTGGCAATAATTTAGAGTTACTATCGTATAAATAAACTTTATGCGATTGTAAATCGGTAGTGGAAACATAAATTTTATTGTTTATGCTAAAAATTTTAGGATTAGTATACTCGCCAAAATCCAGTGCTGTTGTTTTATCTTTTATAGTTAGTTTATTTTCGCTTTGCGCAATTAAGGTTCTGCTAGTGGTTTCTATAGAATGGTTAGTGGAAAGGTTTAAGTTTTTTGAACTTACATTACCCCCAGGGTTTATAGAGACTAAATTGCCGGCAGCCGTAGTTGTTGTAAATGTATTGTTATATAAAAAAACAGGTTGATTAGAGTATACGAACGATTTTTTTGGCTGCACTCTAATTTTCCCTAAGCGATCTAATATAAAAAGCCTGTTTTCTGTTTTTAATGAGATGTAATCTTTAGTGCTAATCCGGTGGTGTTTAGGTTGTGTTACAATGGCGCTTTTAGCTAATTTAAATTTAAAACCTCTTATAGCTTCTCCTTTTGCGCCATACATTAATGCATTTTTATCTTGGGTAACTAAAAAGCGATATTTTTTGTTGTTGTCATAATCAAAAACAGCAAGAGGTTGTGTTATGTCGTCATTAAATTTTAGTGGGAAGTTGCTTGCGTTTTTTCCGTTTTTTGTAATCATGTATAACTTGTTTTTAGTTGTAAAAACGAATTGTAACTTGCCGTTTTTGTATCTATCAACTTGTTTAACATTGCCTAAAACAGGACCTTCTAATTGTTTTTTCCAAACAATTTTTCCTGTATTAGTTATTAAATAGAGTGCATTTTTAACATCTTGTACTATAATGTCTTTTTGGTTGGTAGTATGGTTTTTAACAAATTGAGGAGCGCCTAAAATTGCATCATCAAGTTTAATAGTAAGTGTTTCTGTAACGGAATGTAAGGTTGTTTTTTTAGTGTCTTTTTTTATTATACCGTTTATATGAGCGAAATTTCTATCGTACACAAATTGTAAGGCAGATGCACTATAATCCGTTATTATTAAATTGTTATTACCAAGGTTTAAGTTTTTGTTACAAATATCTTTTAATGAAGAAGCGTTTACGACTTGTAATAATGATGAAGCATCACTTAGTTTTTCTTTTATGTCTTTATAATACTCGGAGCTGTTAAGGGTAGTTTTGTTTTGGTAGTTAGTAATAATATTTTGAAGTGTGGCGAGGTCTTGAGTAAAAACAAAATAATTATCCAGCATACAATACATAATTGCATTATTAAATTGGATGAGCGGTGTAAAGGTTTTAAAAAATATTTTAGGTTTGCTAAAGTGGTAAATTTTAATTTCTCGATATGTCTCAAGGTTATTTTGTTCGCCTATTAGTGCGTCTTTAGTAGCAATAACATCAGTTGAGTTTAAAATAATAGCCCTGTTTTGGCCTTTACTAATTACACCAACTTCTGCAATATCATTAAAAAGTTTTGATGCATAAGGTATAGAGTCTTTTTTATTAAATTTTAATAAATTAGTGTATAGCGTTTTAAAGTTGTGGAAAGTAAAACTTATAAAACCATCACTTTGAGAAGGTGTAATGTTTTGCGTTTGGGTAATTTGTGGCTTTGTATTTTTAAATATGTTAATAAGACTTTTTGTGGAGTCCGTTGTTTTTGTTACTCCATTAAAATATATATTGTTTTGGGTTAAATCCATATCCAAAGCAACATATTCTGTTAAGTTGTTAATTAATAATGCGTCTTGAGTAAAAAGTAAGGCTCCAAAATTATTTTTTGGTTTTATAATAACAGAAAGTGTTTGGTCTGCACTTGTGGTTTTATAAATTTTTTTTAATTCAATATCATTATTTAAGTTTACTTGTGTGTTTTCAATAATTTGTTTGGATGTTGATGCCAAAAATGTACTATCAATTACCGTGCTGTATAAGGTTTTGTTATTTAGTATAGATTTAGTAATAGATCTGTTTTTATTATTCAGAACCTCTGCTGTGTAGTTTGGTAAGGAGTCTGTATCCAATAATTTTTTAGAAAATTTTGTTATAGCGGTGTACTGCAAGCTATCATTTTTGTCGTATGAAAAACAAATAAGTATTTCGCCGTTAGGTTTTAAATAGCGTAAAGGCTTGAGCTTTCCTTTTAAGCCTTTGTAGGTCTTAGTTTTTGAAATGCGTTGTAAGAAATCATTATTTTCAATGCCACTGTTTAAACTTTCTGTATTTGTAGTTTTAATAATTACAGAGGTGCTTTTAGGAACAAAGTCTATAAGTTCGGCGTTATTTTTATAAGAATTGGTACAGCCAAAACACACTAGTAAAAAGAGGCATCGGGAAAATAACTTCATTTATGATATTTTTTAAAAATTGAAAGACCTATAAAGGTGTTTTTTATAAATCTAATTTTAAATCAGCTGCTAGTAATTTAAATGATTTTCGGTGATACTTTGTTATGCCATATTTTTGTATCGCTTCGCGATGTGCTTTAGTGGGGTAACCTTTGTTTTGTTTCCAGTTGTACATAGGGAATTCTTCATGAATTTTGTCCATATATAAGTCGCGGTGTGTTTTTGCTAAAACCGAAGCTGCAGCTATGCTTAAATATTTACTATCGCCTTTAATTATGGTTTTGTGTGGTACCGTTTTATAGGGCTTAAATTTATTACCATCTACAATTATAAATTCCGGTGTTTTTTTTAAATTATTAATGGAAATATGCATAGCCAATATTGAAGCATTTAATATGTTAATGGAGTCAATCTCTTCTTGAAAAACATGTGCGACGCCAAAATGTAAGGCCTCCAATTCAATAATAGGTTTTAAAAACATTCTTTTTTTTTCGCTTAATTGTTTAGAGTCCGTTAGTATTAAATTTTTAAAATCCTTAGGAAGGATAACAGCAGCAGCAGTAACGGGACCGGCTAAACAACCGCGGCCGGCTTCATCGGTTCCGCATTCTAGTGTATTATTAGAGTAATTAGGTATAAGCATAGTGCAAAAATAAAAAAATAAACAGAAAATCTGTTTTTGTGTTATTATTATGCATGCATCATTATTATCCTTTGTTTTTAAGAATATCGTAACATTTATTGTGTTTCGTTCTATAATGTAAATTTTTTGTTGAGTTTTTGTAGGTAAAAAGGCTTTTTTATTGCATAAAATTTAATGGCTTTTAAATTAACTTAGGTTTTTTTTTGCTTTTTTAACTTTATATCAAGATTTTTGTGGTTGACTAATTCAAATAATTATTTTATGAAATTTAAGTTAAACGTGTTGTTAACGCTTTTGGCGTTGTTTTCAATACAAATTTCTGAGGCTCAGGTAAAAGCAGTTTCGGGAAAAATATTGGAAGCTAATGGTATGCCTCTGCCCGGCGTAACCATAATAGTTGAGGGTACAAGAAGAGGTGTAACCTCAGATTTTGATGGGAATTTTACAATTTCCGCTGAAAAAGGAGAAAAGTTAAATTTGAGTTTTATTGGCATGAAAACTCAAATAATAACAGTAGGCGACAAAACTGTTATAAATGTTACTATGTTAGAAGATTTAGAAAGTCTAGATGCCGTTGTAGTAACAGGTTATCAAAATGTAAAACGAGAAATTTTTACGGGGGCCTCTCAAACCGTTAAAGCTGCGGAAATTGAATTGGCAGGATTACCAGATATTACCCAATCACTGGAAGGTCGGGCAGCAGGTGTTAGTGTTCAAAACGTTACTGGAACTTTTGGTGCTGCTCCAAGAATTACTATTAGAGGTTCTGCATCTATACTTGGAAATGCGGATCCTATTTGGATTGTTGACGGAGTTATACAAGAACAGATTGTTAATGTATCCTTTTCAGATTTAGTATCTGGTGATCCCAATACGTTATTGAGTTCTGCCATTGCTGGGTTAAATGCAAATGATATTCAAAGTTTTAATATATTGAGAGATGCATCTGCAACCTCTTTATATGGCGCTAGAGCTCAAAATGGAGTTATTGTAATAACTACCAAATCTGGAGGTAAAGATCAAGCACCAACGTTTAGTTATAATGGTGATTTCTTAATGAGAGACAGACCTAGTTATTCACAGTATAATTTGCTTAATTCACAGGAAACAATATCTATTTATAGAGAATTAGAATCCAAAGGATTTTTACAATATCCAGATGTTTTGTCTGGCCGTAATGGCGGTGTTTTCAATATTAGAGCTAATGCTATAAATGTTTTTAACCAAAGTAACGGGGCTTTTGGAATACCTAATACACCAGAGAGTAGATCGGCTTTTTTACAGCAGTATGAACTGGCAAACACAGATTGGTTTAAAGAGTTGTATAATATGGCACCAACACAAAACCACAATATTAGTTTTTCTAGTGGTTCAAAATCTACTAGAACATATGCGTCTATAGGGTATTTTACAGATGGTGGTTGGACTATTGCTGATAGAGTACGTCGTATTACATCTAATTTTAGGAATTCTTTCCATCTTAACGATGATAAGTTGATATTTACATTATTGGGTAGCGCAAATGTTGTTAATCAAAACGCACCAGGAACTATTGCAAGGCAAAACGATACGTTTTTTGGGGCATTTAATAGAGAGTTTGATATTAACCCGTTTAATTATTCGTTAACAACAAGTAGGGCTTTAAGACCAAGAAACCAAAATGGCGATTTGGAATATTACAGAGCTAATTGGGCACCGATTAATATATTAAACGAAATAGATAATAATACTCTAGAAATTAATAGAACGGATATAAAATTTCAAGGGCAGTTAGCTTATAAAATAAATGATAATTTTACTTATAATTTTTTAGGTTCTGCAAGGTACGTTCAAAATATTGGTGAAAATTCAGCCAAATCAAGTTCAAATAGGGTTTCAGCTTACAGAGCGGCAGAAAATGCTATTGTAAGAAACGCAAATACATTTTTGTTTGAGGACCCGGATGATCCTGTAGCTTTACCTCGTGTTGTTCTTCCAACAGGTGGAATTCTAACGGAAACAAAAAATACACTAGCGGCATACACATTAAGAAACTCGCTACAGTATGATAAAACGTTTAATGATGTACACAATTTAAATGTATATTTTAATCAAGAATATAGACAGGCAGATAGATCATCTTCGTCTTTTACAGGATACGGGTATCAATTTGATAGAGGAGGAGCTATATTTACAGATCCTGATATATTAAGAAAAGTTATTTTAGAAGGTGATGATTACTTTTTTGCACAGGACACACGCTCAAGAGAAGTTTCTTTAGCAATGCAGGTTAATTATGATTTTAATAGAAAATATGTTTTAAGTGTTACAGGAAATTACGAAGGTTCTAATAGAGCAGGGGAGTCGGCTAGTGCAAGATGGTTGCCAACATATTCTATTGGTGGACGATGGAATGTTCATAAGGAAAATTTTCTTGCGAATTCAAGCACGGTATCAAGTTTAGTATTTAGGCCAAGTTACGGTGTTACGGGCTTATTAAACGATGCTGCTAGTAATAATAGTGCTATATTTCTAAATGAAATAACCGATAGATTCAATCTAGATGATCGTGAAAATTTTATTAACATTGAAGACTTGCAAAACTCGGAGTTAACCTATGAGCAAACACGCGAACTTAACTTAGGTTTGGAAGTTGGATTTTTTAATGAGCGTTTACGTACTGTTTTTGACGTATATTCAAGAAGAGGAATAGATTTATTAGATGTGATTAGAACATCGGGAGTAGGTGGAGAATTTTCTAAATTAGGAAATAATGCTGAAATGACGACAAACGGTTTGGAATTTCAATTGAACTCAGTAAACATAGATTCGGATAATTTTCAATGGCGTTCTGGATTTAACATATCATTTATAGAGCAAGAAATTACTGATTTACAGCAGCGACCAAACGTTTTTTCATTAGTTAACGCTACCGGAAATGCTATTGGTACAGAACGTAATGCTTTGTATTCTTTTCAATTTGATGGTTTGAATGAGTTTGGTGTTCCAACTTTTGATTTAGGTCAGGACGAATCTGGGGAGGATGTTGATCCAATATCAGGTGTAGATTTCCAAGCGACAGAAGATATTCTAGACTATTTGGTTTACGAAGGGCCTTCTTTGCCTACTATTACTGGTGGTTTGGCCAATAATTTTAAATACAAAAATTGGAATTTCAGTTTCTTTATGTCATTTTCTGCGGGTAATAAAATTCGCTTAGACCCAGCTTATTCTAGTACATATAACGATTTAAGTGTATTTCCAAGAGAATTCGTTAATCGTTGGCAAAGCCCAGGAGACGAGGCCTTTACAGATATCCCAGTTATCCCATCAGAATCGCTAATACAATCTGTAGGAGAAACTACGATTACCAGAGCTTATAATGCTTATAATTATTCTACGGAAAGAGTAGCAGATGGTGGTTTTGTAAGAATGAAAAATATAACGCTAGGGTATACATTTGATGGAAATACAGTTAAAAATTTAGGTTTGTCATCACTACGTTTAAATTTACAAGGCACAAACCTGTTTTTATTGCATTCTGATGATAAGTTAGGTGGTCAAGATCCTGAATTCTTTAATACTGGGGGTGTAGCTTCGCCAATAACGCGGTCTTATACATTTACACTTAATGTTGGATTTTAAAAAAAAAAAAATGAAAAGATATATAAAATTTATTCCATTATTTCTACTTGCTTCAGTGGTAAGTTGTGACGATGTATTATCAGAAGTACCCGATAACAGAACCGAAATAGACTCTGCCGAAAAAATATCAGAGTTACTTGTGGGGGCATATCCCGAGGCAGGATATGTACCTTTTTTAGAACCGATGTCTGATAATGCAGATGATAAGGGGCCAGCTGCAGAGGAAGACGTTAGGATTAATGAAGAAATGTATTTCTGGAGAGATCTTAATGATGATGATGAGGATACGCCTACAAATTACTGGAATCAGGCTTATGCAGCAATAGCTCATGCAAACCAAGCATTAGCTTCTATTGAAGCGTTAGGAGGAGGCGATGAATTTAGTGCACAAAAAGGAGAAGCGCTTTTATGTAGAGCTTATGCGCATTTTACATTGGTTAGTATTTTTTCTAAAAGATACAACCCTAGTACTGCCAACACAGATTTAGGGATACCTTATGTAACAGCACCTGAAACTATTTTATTACCACAGTATGATAGGGGTTCTGTTGCAGATGTATATAATCAAATAGAACAAGATCTAGTCCAGGGCTTACCTTTAATAGAAAATAATTACGATGTGCCGGCGTTTCACTTTACAAGAGAAGCTGCTAATGGTTTTGCATCTCGTTTTTACTTACATTTTGGCAAATGGCAAAAAGTTATTGATTATAGTACAGCGTCTTTTGGGGCTTCAGGGGTTACTTCTCTTAGAGATGTTTCAGATTTGTATAATAATATTCCGGGAGCACAGCTGAGAATACAGTATTCATCAGCTACCGATCCGTCTAACTTATTATTGGTATCCGGTGGGTCTGTTTATGCTAGGGGATTCTTCTCTGGTTTGGCAAGATACCAATTAACAAGAAGTTTACAGGCCGATATTTTTGATACAAGCCCTATCGGTTTGCCATGGGCATACCCACTTCGTACATTCAATGGCGATATAGGTTTAACATTAGCAAAGTATAATGAATATTTTAGATTTACTAATCAAGCTGCTGGTATTGGTATACCATTTGTAACTTTTATGGCTATTACTACCGATGAAGTCTTGCTAAACCGTGCCGAGGCGTATGTAATGCTAGAGCAATATGATAATGCAGTTGCAGATATAAATCTCATGTTTTCAACAAAAATATCAAACTATACGGCAAATAATGTTTTAAGTGCCTCAGATATTGAAGATCCAAATGGTGATTTTGTGTTTACTGATACGAATACTTACACACCGTTTTATACTATTTCTTCAAATGGACTTCCTTATATAAATTTATTACTTAATATGCGAAGATCAATTTTTTATAACGAAGGTTTACGTTGGTTTGATATTAAAAGACATAACATAGAGGTAAGCCATAGAATTACTAATGTTAGTGGTAATACTGTAGAAATTATTACATTACCAAAAGATGATAATAGAAGAGCGGTACAAATTCCACCAGATGCGCAAGCCTTCGATATTGAATCAAATCCAAGATAATTATAAAATTACATTCATGAAAAAAATATATCAGAAATTATCAGGTATTCGTGTTTTATTAGTTGTAACCGTTTTAATGGTTACAGCTTGTGAAAACGAGCCTGCTTTAGAAGCATCTCAAATAGATACATCAACCCCAATATTAAATGATCTAGATAATTGGTTAAGAGGTACTTTCGTCTCGCCTTTTAACATAGAAATTAAATATAAATGGAATATTAATAACACAGACGTGGAGCGTTTTTTACACCCACCCTTTGAAAGAAATGTTAGACCGTTGGCCGAGATATTAGAAAGTGTATGGATAAAACCGTATAACCAACTGGGCGGGGAAGATTTTATAAAAACTATAGCGCCTAGAGAATTTATATTTACTGGAGGGTTTAATTTTAATCCAGGAGGTAATACAATAACATTAGGTATTGCAGAGCAAGGTGCAAGAATTACTTTGTTTAATATAGATCTTTTGGATTTTAGTAGTATTTTATACGAAGAAGATATTGCAAATGATTTTGATGTGCAATTTGCTGTTACAGGACCTATATCTACTATACATCACGAGTATGGGCATATTTTAAATCAAATTAAGCCTTATGACCCCATTTTTGATATTGTGAATCCTAATGATTATACATCATCTTGGGCAGATAGAACTAATGAAGAAGCTAGGGAATTGGGCTATATTTCTGCATACGCATCAAGTCAACCTAGTGAAGATTTTGTTGAAATGATTGCCTATATGTTAATACGATCTAGTGCTAAATGGGATGCTTTGGTAGATGGCATTGCTAGTGCGGAAGCAAGACAAAGCATTAGAAGGAAAGAGCAGTTAATAGTGGAGTATTATCAAGAAAATTTTAACATTAATTTCTATGAGTTACGAGAACTAACTTATCAGGCATTGTTAGAGATATAGTTAATTACAAAAAATAAATATGAAACGTATACTTAAAAATAAATTTTTAATACTTTTAGCCTTATCTGGTGTTTTAATGTCGTCTTGTAGTGAAGATAATACAGAAACTATTTTCGACCAAACGCCAACAGAAAGAGTGAACGCTAAAGTTAGTGAATTAAGAGAATTACTATTATCACAGCCAAATGGATATAAAGCTGTTTACTTTACCAAAAATGATGAGCGAGGTGGTTTTACCACATTTATGCAGTTTAATGCAGACGGTACTGTAAGACAGACATCCGATTTTGATGATGATTCAGCGCTTGCTAACTCAAGTTACGAAGTAAGACTTGGTACGACTATAGAGTTAGTTTTTACAACAAGAAATCATATTACAAAGGGAACAGATCCTACAGCAGTAACAGAGGTTATTAACGGTTTTCCTACAGGCCTTGGTTTTTTTGGAACTTCAGTATTTCAATATTTTAGTAACGATAACGGTACAATTACTTTTAGAGATAACAGAAATAGTGAAACAGCTTTAATGGTTTTAACACCAACTAATTTTAGCGATTTTGATACGGATAGTCTAGAGGCTGTAAACGCACTAAGAGGCCAAATTGAAAACATATCTGTACCTTCAGGAGTATTAACACCAACAAATCATGTTCTTGAAATAAAAAACGATAACGGTGTTGAAAGATATCAGTTCTCGTATAATGGTACTAGACGTTTTTCAAACGCTATTGGTTTTTCAGAAGTAGAGATTGTTGAGTTAAGTTTTGGAATTGCATATACCGAAGAGGGAATTACTATAAGTCCTGCTTTAGAAGTTGGTGGAGAATCCTATATTGATTTCTTATATGATGAAGCTACAAATAGTTTTATATCAGAGGTAAATGGAACTTCTGCAACAATTTTATACGATAGCGCTCCAGCTTTTATTAACCCTAATGACATCGCTGAATTAGAGGAATTGGGACCAACTGGCTTTTTGTTTCGCAGAAGTTTAGGTGCTAATCCACTAACTAGTGGTAATCATGATGCGTTATTAAACCAAGTGACTGTTGGCGTTCAAGCTATTATTGGTGCTGAATGGTCTGTTGGAGGTTATCAATTAATTACTGATTTTGAAAGTGATGATTGTGCTACAGTTTTGGTGCTGGAACTTTCTAACATTAACGGGGGTGGTGCTAACGTTTCCTATTGTTTTGATAGAGCTGTTATAGCCGATGGTAATTTGTTTTTAAATTATCAAGGGCCAGATGGTTTTGAGTTTCTCGAACCTGCTGTATTACCTCTTATCAATTTTCTTGCAGACCCTAATGGGTTAGAGTTTACAAGGCAGGGGTCGTTTACCTCTGATACTAGGAATTTTTCAAACCTTTCTGGAACATTCAGAAATTTAAGCGAACCATCAATAAGAGTGTATGGTTTGTTTTTCGGATAAGAGATATTACATGTATTAAATAGTTTTAAAAAACCACTAATTTTACAAATTAGTGGTTTTTTTTGTTTAAAATAAAAACTTTTGTCAATCTACATGGATATGGAATTTTGTATTTACATTTGTAGTGGTTAATAAATATATGAAAAAGGTAATTTATTTTTTGTTTTTTGTAGTTCTATCTGTTGGTTTACACGGGCAAAACCTTCCAGAAAGTAAAACGAAGTTAAAGCGAGCAGATTTTAATTCAAGTAGGGGTTTAGAAGGTTTTGAAACAAATACCAGCACTGCAGATCCTACCAAAAATAATTTAGAGAGTTCAAATGTTGAGAACTTAGATGATGCAAAAGCGAGAATTCAAGATTATCAAATTATTTCTCATCAAAGAGACACCACTTTTGTAGACACTACCTTATCAATTAAAAAGGAATATAAATTCAACTATTTAAGGCAGGACAATTTCGGAACGATTCCCTTTGCAAACCTCGGGCAAACTTATAATAGTTTAACACATAATTTTGAGGCTACCCAAGATATGCCATTATTTGGTGCTCGTGCGAGGCATTTCAATTATATGGAAATTGAAGACATTGAATATTACCGCGTGCCTACACCGTTAACCGAGTTGTTTTATCGCACCGCTTTTGAGCAAGGCCAATTGGCAGACGCATTCCTTACCGTCAATACATCACCCCAATTTAATTTTTCATTAGCCTATAAAGGTATGCGCTCAATAGGTAACTATGTGCATTCTATAACAAGTACAGGTAATTTCAGATTTACTACCAATTACACATCAAAAAATAATCGCTACCAAGCGCGTGGGCATTTTACATTTCAGGATTTATTTAATGAAGAGAATGGGGGACTTACCCAGAATAGCGTTGAAAATTTTCAAACAGGAGAAGCAGAATTTTTAGAGCGTCCTATATTAGAAGTTAACTTTGAAAATGCAGACAATATATTATTAGGCAGGCGCTTTTATTTAGATCAAAGGTACAATCTGTTTAATAGCAGCCTAGGTAGATTTCTACCAAGTAAGCGTAACGATTCAACATCAAAAAGTAGGTTGAATGTAAAGCACCTTATGTCGTTTGAAGATAAGTATTATCAATTTCGTCAAACTACAGCAAACGCATCTATTCTTGGAGACGCGTTTAAATCGCGAGATCTGTCGGATAAAACAACACTCGAGAACTTTTATAACGAATTGCAGCTCGATTTTTATAACAACATATTAGGTAGTCTTCAAGTAAACGTAAACAATACAAATTATAATTACGGTTATAACAAATTAGTTTTATTAAACCGTAATACTATTTCCAACCGTTTAAAAGGTAATATACTTGCAGCGGGCGGAAAGTACACAAAAAATTATAAAGCTTTTAAGCTAGATGGAGAGTTACGAACAAACATTTCAGGAGATTTTCAAGGCAATTATTTTAAGTTAAATGGCGAAATTGATATAAATCAAGATTTATCCGCGGCTTTAACCATAAACCACAGCTCTCGAGCGCCTAATTACAATACGTTACTTTACCAAAGTGATTATATAAACTATAATTGGCAGAATAGTTTTAATAATATCGAAACTCAGAAAATAAGTTTTAAACTAAAGTATAAAGAATTAGCAAATATTACAGGAGACTATTCTACAATAAATAATTATGTTTACTTTAAGCAAGACGAGGTTTCCTTGCAAGTTCAACCTTTCCAAAATAGCACAGCAATACGCTACCTACGTGTTAAATTTGAAAACGAAATTAAATTTGGAAAATTCGCATTAAATAATACAGTAATGTATCAAGACGTTCAGTCTACTAGTAATGTTTTAAATGTACCAGAAGTTAATACCAGGAACACTTTTTACTTCTCAAGTCAACTATTTAAAAAAGCCCTTTATTTGCAAACTGGAATAACGTTAAATTACTTCACCAAATACTACATGGATGCTTACAGTCCTTTATTAGCAGAATTTTATGTTCAAAATGAAACAGAAATTGGCGACTTTCCGCGTTTAGATTTTTTTTTAAACGCAAAAATCCGTCAAACGCGCTTATATTTTAAGGTCGAGCATTTCAATGCATCCTTAACAGGTTACAATTATTTTTCAGCACCAACATATCCATATCGCGATTTAGCAATTCGTTTTGGTTTAGTATGGAATTTCTTTTTGTAGAATAGTAGGGGCGTTACCACAAGGGTCAGGCTATACGTTCCAAGTCCTCGCATTCGCCGCTAATGCGTCAATGCTGTGGGCTATCCACTACTATCCTTAACGCGTGCCTTTTCTAAAATTTTGTTTCCTGTACAAAATATCTTGCGGCCAATAAAAGCAAGACATAGCACAGACAACTTTAAAACAAAAACGATTTAAGTCTTAATACGCTTTTACTAATTTCTTTTTCTAATGTTTCGGTCGTAAAATGTTTTATGGCTAGTATGTTATGTAATTATAAAAGAATACGTTTATAAATACAGTAGCTATTTAGTAGTAAGGCTACCAAAAGTTCATTAAGATCTTAATCCTGTTTATGGTTTAGTTATAGTTAAATCTTTAAACAATTGAAATTTTAAAAAAACAAAATTGTAATTTTATAATTAAAACTTCTGTTAGTGATTATCTGTATTACCTTAAGTGTTTCAATACTGTGCTAATTCGATTAGCGTTTACGCAAGGCAAATGAGAGGAAATATTTTAATTAAACAAAAAGGAAACCATATAAATAGAAGTTTAGATCCCTTTTAGTTTTCTTATTCATTTCTTAATTCTTGAAATTGCTACTCCATACAAATTATAAAACAAGCAGAAGGAGTTATGTTTTCACAGATTAAACAGTTACTAAGTTATAAAATAGGCGTGATAATTCAGATACAAAGTATTTTAAGCAGAGAATTACCTGTTGTTTAAGGTTAATTTTAAAAAAAGGAGAATTTATAGCGTTGCATAAAACCCGTTTAAGTGCATGTTTTTAAGCGTATTACCATTAATTTGAAAAATAAATTAAAAATAAGTGTAAAAACATTGGTTATTATAAGATAAAGTAATGTATATTTGCACCCCGCTAAGCAAGGCATATAAGTTGAGTGAAGCGGTAGTTCATTAACAAGTTTTTAGTTTTAAATTAAGGTTAAAAAATAACTTAATAAAAAGCAAAATAAACATTGTGAGTTTCAAAAAAGGTTGTATATTTGCAGCCGCTTAAAATAGCAGTAGTTATTATAGGTTAAGGAGTTCATAATATTAGTTTTATGGTGTTTTAAGAGTTGAAAAAAACTTTAAAAAAATATCAAAAAAACATTGTGAGAATTAAAAAAGGTGTTATATTTGCACCCGCTTAACAAAAGAGTTTGTTTAGCGAAAATAAAGAGATAATAAGTTCATAAACATATTGAATTGACAGCGTAAGATTTTAATTGGAAACGATTAGAATCAACAAAGAGAATAGACCATTTCGAGTAAAGATATACTATTAATTGTTAAAAAATGCAGTCTTAATTATATTAAGTATTGCATAAAAAAATTAACGATGAAGAGTTTGATCCTGGCTCAGGATGAACGCTAGCGGCAGGCCTAACACATGCAAGTCGAGGGGTAACAGGGGGCTTGCTCCGCTGACGACCGGCGCACGGGTGCGTAACGCGTATAGCATCTACCTTGTACTGGAGAATAACCAGAAGAAATTCTGACTAATACTCCATGGTTTGTATTTATCGCCTGATTTATACAATAAAGATTTATCGGT
>CALGNX010000027.1 GCA_937958265.1 uncultured Algibacter sp.
ACAAAACGCAGGGCTTCATACCTAACAACTAATAAAAAGCTATTTAAAATAAAATAAGCATTGGACGACCTCAACAAAGTCGTTCCAATAATAGATTTTAAAGTAAGTATAAAGCACCATTTCGCCCCCATCGATTTGGTGCTAAATACACCGTATTTTAGTGAGATTAACAATTATTTTTCCGACACTAAAAAACAAGGCGTACCAGTTAAACAACAACTTACTTTAATTAGCTTATTAGAGCGGTTAAATACTATAAAACAAAGGTTAACAAAGCATAACTCTATTGCAATACTTAAAGGGCTTTATAAAGGCGGTACAAGTGGCGCATATTGTTATAAGAGTGCGCCGTTTCTTTTTTTTGATATTGATGTATCTAAAGAGAAAAACGAAAACACGCACTTACTAGAGACTTTTAACAATGCTGAGGTTTTTACAAAGCTTCAAGCTATTGCGGTTATGGTATGGCGTTCAAATAGCGGCAACGGTATCGCAGGCGTTTTGTATGTTCCACAACTAGCAGAATTAAAAAACAACGAAACAAAAAAACACCTTGCTATTGGCAAAGCGATATGTAACTATTTAAAAAACACGCTTTACATTAATGCAGATTTTGACAATGCGCAAAGTAAATATAGGCAAGTCCGTTATTTAGCAAAGCAAACAGAAACTCGAACCATTAATACAACCCCCTATGTATTTAATTATGATGTTACCGAAGTACACAAAAAATCACAAACAGGCGCTACACAATACCGCTATACGGATAATAGAGCCGTTTCGGGTTCTATTGCAGACCAATTTAATAGAGATGTTTCTATACATACCGCTTTATTAGATAGTAACTTAAAACAAATAACAGATACTAGATATTTGCACTCAAATACAACGAGTCAAAGTACTGGCGTTACAAATGGTAATTTGTTTTTTAACCACAGTACAAGTTTTTCACAATACAAAGTTTTCACACCCTTTTGGCTTTACTATACGCAAAAATACGGGTACGATATAAATAGTTTTTTAAAGGACTTACACGCAAAAGGCTATAAAGATATTAAACCCACAAAAGAAGTCTTTAAACAAGCTAAAAACGAACTGCAAACCAAAGCAAAAGCCCGAGATACTCAAATTTTTGAAGCGTGTTTTAATTTAGTTAATGCAAACTATAAAGACAAGGTTAAATTTGCAGATGACAACGCAAAAAACGAAGGCGAAAAAATACTTTTTTATGATTATTTAAAAATCAAACCTTTAAATATTCCTTATGATAAAACGCTAATTATTAAAAAATATGTTAGTGATAAATTAAAACAAGTTTTAGAGTATGCAGACCTAAACACAAAAATAATTTTAACGGCTGAAACTGGTATTGGTAAATCAACCGCATTTTTAAGAGATTTTGCAAAACACCGACCAAACAAAAGGCTTTTACTTTTAGCACCTTTAACCGCTATTGTGGAACAAAATAAAGCCGACTATAATACAATTGTTTCACTTACTGGCAATAGCACACCCGAAGCCCACAGCAAAGCAAAAAACGCGCCTATTGTTGTAGCTACATACGAGCAAGGATATAAACACCTCAACAGTTCAAATACATTTGATTACGTTGTTATTGATGAAATTCATAATTTAATAACATCACACAGCTATAAAAGGGAAACTATTAAAAATTTAACAAGGGTTTTAAAATCTTATAATGTAATAGGGCTTACAGGAACACCAAACCTATTATTTAAATCTATTGGTTTTAAGTTAGTCAACGTAAAAAAGGAATTACAAAACAAAGTTAATGTAAGCTTTATTGTAGATAATAGAGCACCCCTAAAAATAGCATTACAACACTTGCAAAATGTTAAGGGCAAATGTTTACTACGTATTAATAGCAGAAACGTTGCAAAAGCAATAAAAAACGAAGTTATAAATTTAGGGAACTATACAAAAGATGAGGTTTTATTACTATGCTCAGATGCTCACATAAAAAAAGGCGACGATTTTAAATGCCTTATAGGTCAACGCACATTTTCAGAAAAAATAAAGCTAATTATTACAACATCATTAATTGACGAGGGTTTAAGCATACAACAAAACGGCTTTACTGATGTGGTTTTTATTGAGACTGAATATAAGCCAAACCCCGAACCCGTTAAACAATTCTTTGCCCGTTTTAGAAACGAAGACCCAAACCGCAAAAACTTTTTGTACTTTAAAGAAACAAAAAACAAAAACATTGTAAGTTATTGCCCGTATTTTACATTTAATGAAACTAGAAAAAAACTTATTGCAGATGCTAAAGATTATGATGTAAACGATACCGAAAAAAAAGACATAACAAACACTAAATATTTATATTATTCAGATACAACCGTAAACCTGTACGCCCTAGCCTTTGATGTTTCTACTAGCTTTTTTAAGATTATGACAAAGCAGGAATACATACAATTTTTAGAGCTTAATTATAATATTAATGTTTTAGAAAATAAAGACTATACAAAAAACGACATTGATACAAAAAACAGTAAAGCGGTTACAGATGCAAATAAAAAACTTATTGCTTTAAGTTGGTTAAATCAAAATGACGATATAAGAGCAGCTCTTTGCATTATTACTGATAACTTAGATATTAAAAAATCAATAAATGACATAACAGGATTAAACCCCAGTAACGAAATTTATAATCTAGTATCGGATAACTTAAAAGCCTTTGAGGGTTTACATACCAATACTTTAAAGTTAGAAAAATTAGGTATTGAAGACACAAAAAGTATTTTAATTGATAATCAAAAATTAAAACCTATTGATTCAAGAAACGTAAACCGAAGTCTTATAAAATATCAAAACCTAGACACTATAAACAACCCCAAAACGAAAACCGATATAAAGAATAGTGAAAAATTAAAAGCTTTTATTAAAGATGCTATAAAATTAAAAGACCCTGACAAAACAACACTTTTTAAGTTATGGAATAAACAAAGATGCAACAGTAAAAAGCCCAGTTATTACAATTTACTTGACCTAGTAAACCACTATTTATAATTATTAAAACATCTTTATTATATTAAGTAAAATAAAAAGATGTTTTTTTTGAGACACCCAGTTTTTTCAGCACCTCCCAAAGTTTTCTTGCAAAATTTAAAGACACTCAAATTTTGTAAAAAACACGTTATTTTCTGCATAAAAAAACACGTTATTTGAACGTTTTAGATAATTAAAGACATTGTATGTAAAAGCATTAAAAAAATGATTTACTTTGCCTTTATGCAGGTCTTGATTTATTTTTAATTGAGTATATTTATAACATGCGACTATTTAAGAAAAAAGATAAACGTTATAACACAGATTTTGACAACTACACAGACAAGTATAGTGATTACATGAAACTAAGTATTATACACTACTTATATTAAATAACGCTTTTCGAACGCTAAAAAGACTTAAAAAACATTAGTATTCAGTTGATTTAAGTAAAGTACTTTTAATTGTTTTTCGTACGGTAAAAAAGACTTAAAAAACATTATTATTTTATTCTCGTTCGCAAACAGTTCGCAAACTTACTTTATAAAATTTGAAAACCCCTTGAAAATCAATCGATTAACAAGGGGTCTAGTACTGAAGACGGGACTTGAACCCGTACGTCCTAATGGACATTGGATTTTAAGTCCAACGTGTCTACCAATTCCACCACTTCAGCAAATTAGATATGTATATACATATCAATTGGTATATTTTTAAAAAAGTTTCAGAGCGAAAGACGGGATTTGAACCCGCGACCCCCACCTTGGCAAGGTGATGCTCTACCCCTGAGCTACTTTCGCAGTTTTTAAATGAACAAACAATATCGCTATTGCGGATGCAAATTTAACACATTTTTAGAAACTACAAAGCTTTTTGATAAAAAATTTAAATTTATTTTTAAATTTATGTTTTTTTTACGAGCATTCGCTTAATTTCATTTAACTTCATAAGCGCTTCTACCGGTGTAAGTGTATCAATATCAATATGTAATATTTCTTCTTTAATATTTTCCAACAAAGGGTCGTCCAAATTAAAAAAACTTAGTTGCATATCATCATTCAGTGTTTTCACTTTATCTGTTAGTTCTTCGCTTGAATGAGATCGTTCTAGTTTTTTTAAAATGGCATTAGCACGATGTAATACTTGCTTAGGCATTCCTGCCATTTTTGCAACATGAATACCAAAGCTATGGGCACTTCCTCCTTGCACTAATTTTCTTAGAAAAAGCACATTATTTTTCAACTCCTTTACAGACACGTTATAATTTTTAATTCGCCCAAAGGTTTCACTCATTTCATTCAACTCATGGTAATGCGTTGCAAACAATGTTTTAGGTTTTGTCGGGTGTTCATGCAGGTATTCGCTTATGGCCCAAGCAATCGAAATACCATCGTAGGTACTTGTACCTCTTCCTATTTCATCTAGCAATACTAAACTTCTATCGGATATATTATTTAAAATAGATGCTGTTTCATTCATTTCTACCATAAACGTAGATTCTCCCATGGAAATATTATCGCTAGCACCTACTCTAGTAAAAATTTTATCTACTAAACCTATCCTAGCTTCTTTAGCTGGCACGAAACTTCCTATTTGTGCTAGTAACACAATTAAAGCTGTTTGTCTTAATATAGCAGATTTACCAGACATATTTGGTCCCGTAATCATAATAATTTGTTGGCTTGCCCTATCTAAAAATAAATCGTTAGCAATATACGCCTCCCCAATAGGTAATTGTTTTTCTATAACCGGATGCCGTCCTTCTTTAATTTCTAAACCAAAGGAATCGTCTAGTATTGGGTAAGTGTATTCATTATCTGTAGCAAGCTGTGCAAAACCACACAAACAATCCAACTGCCCTATTAAAAATGCATTTTGTTGTACCGGTTTAATATATTGGTTTAACCACGTTACTAATTCTGCAAACAACTGCTGCTCTATAACTTGTATTTTATCTTCTGCGCCTAAAATTTTAGTTTCATATTCTTTAAGCTCTTCAGTAATGTAGCGCTCGGCATTTACTAAAGTCTGCTTACGTATCCATTCTTCTGGAACTTTATCTTTATGAGTATTTCTAACTTCTATATAATAGCCATAAACGTTATTTGATGCTATTTTGAGCGATGTAATGCCTGTACGCTCACTCTCGCGTTCTAGCATTTTATCAAGATAATCTGTACCCGATTTGGATAAGCCTCTTAATGCATCCAATTCCTGCGAGAAGCCAGCTGCAATAGTTTGGCCTTTTAAAACATTTACTGGTGCTTCTTCATTTAAGGTCTCTTTAACTTTTTCTCTTAGCACATCGCAACCTTGCAGGTTATCGCCAATAATTTTAAGCGATTCATTTTGGCAGGTTGACGCTAAGGCTTTTATAGGCACAATGGCTTCCAACGAATTTTTAAGCTGAATAACCTCTCTAGGATTAACCTTTCCTGTGGCAATTTTAGAAATTAAACGTTCCAAATCGCCAATATGCTTAATTTGGTTTTGTGTTTTTTGAAGCGTTGTATTTTCTTCGGTTAAAAAACGAACTACCTCATGCCGTTGTTTTATTTTATCAACATTTTTTAATGGTAGTGCTAACCATCGTTTTAACAACCTACCACCCATTGGAGAAATGGTTTTATCAATAACATTTAATAGCGTTACCGCATTATAATTTGTAGAATTGTAAAGTTCTAAATTACGAATAGTAAATTTATCCATCCACACATAATCATCTTCAGCAATTCTAGAAACGGCTGTTATATGCTGCAATTTATGGTGCTGGGTTTCACCTAAATAATGAAGTATAGACCCTGCAGAGATTATACCTTCATGCAAATCTTCAACTCCAAAACCCTTTAATGTTTTAGTATCAAAATGTTTAATTAAAGTTTCGTTGGCATAATCGGTTTGATAGACCCACTCTTCCAAATAGTACGTATGAAAATCGTCTCCAAAAGTTTCATTAAAAAGCGTACGTTTTTGTTTGGAGACCAAAACCTCACTAGGGCTAAAATTCTGCAATAATTTATCGATATACTCCGCATTACCTTGCGCGGTTAAAAACTCTCCTGTAGAAATATCTAAAAATGAAATTCCAATAGCACGTTTCCCAAAATAAACCGAACACAAAAAATTATTCGATTTGGATACTAAAACCTCATCGTTTAAAGCTACCCCTGGCGTAATTAATTCTGTAACGCCACGTTTTACAATAGTTTTAGTTTGTTTTGGGTCTTCCAATTGGTCGCAAATAGCAACACGCTCGCCAGCTTTAACCAACTTTGGCAAATACGTATTAATAGAATGGTGCGGAAATCCTGCTAATGCTGTTTCACCCTCACTCCCAGCCCCTCGCTTAGTTAAAATAATACCTAAAATACCCGCAGCCTTTACGGCATCGCTACCAAAAGTCTCATAAAAATCGCCCACACGAAACAACAGCAACGCGTCTGGGTATTTTGCTTTAATAGCATTGTACTGTTTCATTAACGGCGTTACTTTTTTTACTTTTTTAACCAATGTGAAGTTATTTTTTAATGTTATTTTTACCAAAATTATAACACGCAATGTAACACAATTTTAAAGTGTTAGCCCTTTCACTTGGCATAAGTTATTTACAATTAGAACGAGATTTCAACAAATAAGACTTCCGCTTTCGCGGAAATATAAAACTATTATTAATGCGTAAATTAAAAAATAGCGAACTAGACAGATTAACCGTAAATGGTTTTAAGGAAGCTAAGAAAACACCTATAATAATTATATTAGATAATGTTAGAAGCTTAAACAACATTGGCTCCATATTTAGAACTAGCGATGCCTTTTTGATTGAAAAAATTTACCTGTGTGGCATTACAGCAACACCACCACATAAAGACATACATAAAACCGCACTAGGCAGTACAGATACTGTAGCTTGGGAATACATTGAAAACACCACGGATTTAATTAAAACTTTAAAGCTTAAAGATGTAAAAATTTGCGCAATTGAACAAGCTGAAAATGCGACCATGCTTAGCGATTTTAAACCAGAACAAAACAGCACATACGCTTTGGTTTTTGGTAACGAAGTAAAAGGCGTAAACCAGGACGTAGTTAATGCTTGTGATGCCGTTATAGAAATACCTCAATTTGGCACGAAACACTCGCTAAATATTGCCATAAGTTGCGGCGTTGTAATTTGGGATATGCATTGCAAATTAATAGCGGAATAACCTGGTGAAAAAAAAGAAAACGCCTTGGCCCACAAAAGCTGTAATGGACCAAATATACGAGCAAAAACTTTGGGGCGGCAAAAGCTTCGATTTTTATTCCGGATCTGGATCGCATAACCCTGAAATTATATCACCATACATTGCGCATATTAGCCAGTTTTTAAAAACTCATAGTAACCTCGTAGTTTGCGACTTGGGCTGCGGTGATTTTAATATTGGAAAACATTTTACACAATACACTTACCAATACCATGCTATTGATATTGTTGAAACCCTTATTAACAGAAATAAAAAAATATACCATAAAGACAATTTGGAATTTTATTGTTTAGACATCTCTAAAGACGAATTACCTCCTGGAGACTGTGTTTTAATTAGACAAGTGCTACAACATATTTCAAATGCAGAAATAAAACGTGTTTTAAAAAAAATAGTAACTTATAAATATATTATTGTTACCGAACACCTACCTACAGGAAATTTTACAGCTAATAAAGATATTATTTCTAGCCAAGGCATTAGACTTAAAAAAAACAGCGGCATAAACTTACAAAAAGAACCGTTTAATCTGAAACCAAAGACCACACGCAACATTGATAAGCACATTTTAAAACAAGACAAAGGCATAATACAAACTACATTATACACCATGTTTTAACACACCAACAGCGCCATTGTTTTGGATATTCTAAGTTAAAACAACAAATTCAATAAATAACACGTCTCTTTTTTAAAAACCTATTAAAAGATCGTGCACAAAAATTTAAAAAAAGTAATACTTAAAAATTCAAACAATAGCCTAGCACTAAAATTGTTAATTTTATGTATATTACGAACTAGTAATACTTTATTACATTTTAATGCATGGCAAATAAAAATCCGGAGACAGACCGCTTAGCAGTTTTAAATAATTTTAAAAACTGGAAAAAATGGGGTCCATATTTAGCCGAAAGACAATGGGGTACCGTAAGGGAAGATTATAGTACTTACGGTCACTCATGGGACTTTGTAACCCACGAAATGGGACGAAGCAACGCCTATAGATGGGGCGAGGAAGGCATAGGAGGATTTTGCGATGCTAGAGAAATACTGTGCATGGCACCTGCATTTTGGAATGGGAAAGATACTATTTTAAAAGAACGCCTTTTTGGACTAACAAATAACCAAGGCAACCATGGTGAAGATGTTAAAGAGCTTTATTTTCATCAAGTATCAACTCCAACACATACCTACAACAAATATTTATATAAATACCCACATAATAAATTTCCTTATAGCGATTTAGTAAACGAAAACAAAAAAAGAAATAGAGCTGAACCTGAATACGAAATATTAGATACTGGCTGCTTTAAAGACAATGCTTATTTTGACTGTTTTATTGAATATGCTAAAGCCGATATTGATGATATATTGATGCAGGTTACCATAGTAAATAGAGGATCTAAAGCAGCAGATATACACGTACTACCACACGTATGGTTTAGAAACTTCTGGAAACACAACAAGAAACATAACAGACCCGCCATAACAAGTTTAGATACCAACAGCGCCATATCTAGTTCGCCTAGAAATGGCACCTACTACATTTATAACGAAAACGGAAAACAATTATATTGCGATAACGAAACCAACAATTACAAAATACATAACACAGAAAATGAAGTGCCATACGTTAAAGACGGTATACATGAGCATGTTGTAAACCAAAACAATACGGTAAACCCAAAAAATGAGGGTTCAAAAATGGCCATTTGGCATAAATTTAACCTAGGTCCTGGTGAAGAAAAAAGTGTAAAAATTCGCTTAAGTAAAGCGCCTTTAGAAACCCCTTGGAAAGATTTTGATAGCATTTTTAATGAAAGAAAAAAAGAATGCGAAACCTTTTACAGTGACATAATAAAAAAAGATATTGCAGAAGCCCACCAAGAGCTTGCAAGAAAAGCTTTTTCAGGCTTATTATGGACTAAACAATTCTACTATTACGATGTCCATAAATGGCTGTTTGGCGGACCTGGCGAAAACAAACCTTACCGGATCGATAAAAGAAATTATAACTGGCAACATCTTAACAACAGGCATATAATATCCATGCCCGACAAATGGGAATACCCGTGGTACGCAGCTTGGGATTTAGCCTTTCACATGGCTTCCTTTGTTGAAATAGACCCTTATTTTGCAAAAGAACAATTATTATTAGTTTTACAAGAAAATTACATGCACCCTAACGGGCAAATTCCAGCTTACGAGTGGAATTTTAGCGATGTAAACCCCCCCGTACATTCCTATGCCGTTTGGAAAGTTTATGAAAAAGATAAAGAAAAGACAGGTAAAGGGGATATCCCATATCTAGAAAAAGCATTTCAAAAATTACTCATAAATTATACCTGGTGGGTAAATCAAAAAGACAAAAGTGGCACAAGCCTTTTTGAAGGCGGCTTTTTAGGCTTAGATAATATTGGCGTTTTTGATAGAAACCACATGCCAGAGGGCATTACAAAGATGCAGCAAGCAGATGCCACAAGTTGGATGGCCATGTTTTCTATAAACATGTTACGCATGTCTTTGGAGCTTGCCGAAACAAATAAAATTTACGAAGAATCTGCAGCTAATTTTTTCAGACACTTTTTAAATATTGCATGGGCGATGCATCATATTGGCAAAAAAAACATTTCGCTTTGGGATGATGATGACAATTTTTATTATGATGTGGTTGAATTATCCAACGGTAATACAGAGCGATTAAAAGTCCGCTCTTTAGTAGGCGTAATACCCATGTTTGCTGTAGAGATTATCAATCAAGATTTATTTAAAAATTTAAAAGAATTTAAAAGGCGTACAAATAATATTATTAAAACACGACCCGATCTAGCTTCATTGATTTCCAGCTTAGAAAAAACCAATAACAACGGGAACTACATGTTTTCTATTATGCGTGGTTTTAGGCTAGATCACTTACTAAAACGATTATTAGACGAAGACGAATTCCTTTCCGATTACGGTATTCGATCACTCTCAAAATACCATGAAAAACACCCTTTTGTTTTTAACCATAACGGACTGCACCAAATTCAATACGAGCCAGGCGAAAGTCAATCCAATATGTTTGGCGGAAACTCTAATTGGCGCGGCCCTATTTGGATGCCATTAAATTACATGATCATACAATCTTTGCGTAAATACTATATGTTTTATGGCGACAAGTACACGTATGAATTCCCTACAGGATCTAAAAACAGACTTAATTTAAAGCAAATCGCTAATGAACTAACCAAAAGGCTTACTAAACTTTTTGAAGCTAACACCACTGGCAAATACCAATACCATACAGACGATGCCGAGAAGTTTTTCACTACAGACGAGCACGCGAAGAAGGAACACTTTTTCTATGAATTTTTCGATGGCGATAACGGTCGTGGACTAGGTGCTTCTCACCAAACCGGATGGACTGCTTTAATTGCAAACTTAATAATAGAAATGGACAAAGATTAAGCCTTCTAATCTTAATTAATAAAAAGCACCCCAATAGTAAATTTTGTAAACAAGTTATGCCACATTAAAATAGACATAGCGGTAAAAAATGGACTGATCATCAAAAATCGGGAAATGTGAAAGTTGAAACCGAAGTAAAATAAAAAGCAAACTGAGTTACGAAAATCAAAAAAGTAGAAACAAACTAATTAATCTTGGAAAAAATCAATAAAAATATATTTCTCGATAAAAATTAAAATCATGAAACACATTTTAAAATTAACATTTTCAATATTATTAACACTTTCATTCATTACATCCTGTACTCTGATGACTTAAGTACAAATGGCGCATTAACGGAATCCCAAAAATTAGAACAATTTGCTAAATCAACTTCAGATTTTATTTCCTTTAATAGTAATTTTGAAAATTATTCTAAAAATCTCAATTGGAATACTGCTTTTAAATTTCTAAAAGAAGAAACAGGTTCTTGGGTTATCCAAATTGAAAACAAAGAGAAAAAAGGTAATTTATTTTTAATGAGTAATGGAATTTTTTTTTACCAAGATTTATCAAATATTAAAACGGAAATTATAAATTATTCATAAATTCTAAAGAAATCATGAGAATTGATATGCTGAATGGTTCTGTAAAAGAAACTAATCTAATGGCTAAAGCCAGTGAACCTTGTTCTATGGACTATGGGGCAGGTTGTGCTGCTATGGGAATTTTAGTAGGTGGAGGACCTGAAGAATTGATAAAATTTGGAGCATGTATGTTAACCTGTGATTAATATCATGAAAAAAACGTTAAATAAACTACGAATTGCTGCCCTTATGCTATCTTTATGCTTTGCGTTAACAAATCTTTTTTTTGCAAATACCGCGTATAAAGAAATTCTAAATAGTATAATTTTTATTTTATTATTTTTTGTTATATTCATTGAATATTATAGAAAATAACGCAACAAAACACGGTATATAAAAAAATAGCAGTTAAGTGCAAACTATAAAGCTTGTGTATTTCTGCTATTTTTACTCTTAAACTAAAAGTAATAGCATTTTCATTCTGCTACTTTTCATATACCCAACCGATAGTATTGGGGTGTTTTATACAACAAAACTATTACACAAACAAAACATCTAAAAGCCAGAGATAATCGCTTCTATTTTGCACAAAATCTCTGTTAGAAACATCTATAATCTTCACCTGCATTTCCGTTTGTGTTTTTAAAAAATTTAAATAACCAGCGTTAATTTCATCTAAGTAATCATTAGTAATATTTTGCTCGAAGTCGCGTCCTCGTTTTTTTATATTTTCTTGCAAACGCGCTGTGTTTTGGTATAAATAAACAAATAGATCTGGCTTAACGACATCTTTAAACAAAATATCGAAAAACTTTTGATACAAATTAACCTCATCATCATTTAAAGTTATTCTCGAAAAAACTAAAGATTTTACAACATCATAATCACAAACTATAAAATCTGTTAACACATCTAATTGTCCTAAATCGTCTGAGATTTGTTTGTAACGATCGGCTAGAAAAGACATCTCTAAAGTAAAAGCATGACGTTTAGTATCTTCATAAAATTTAGGTAAAAATGGATTTTCAGCAAACTGCTCTAAAATTAATTTCGCATTAAAATCTTGTGATATTTTAGTTGCTAAACTTGTTTTTCCTGCACCAATATTTCCTTCAACAGCAATATAATTATACTTAGCAAAATCATAAACCACACAAGGGTTGATCAATACCCCATTAAAAGCTTCCAAAATTGAATTATCGCTACATTCCGCTAACAAAAGTGCAACATCTTTATTTAGTTTTGGGTGTTTAATATGCGGTGCTACATCATTTAAAGGCAATAATACAAACTTACGTTTATGCATTTCTGGGTGTGGCACTTGTAATGTTTCCGTATTAATTGTGTTATTATCCACAAAAATAACATCCAAATCTATCACTCTTGCTTCGTATGTATGTAACAAGGTTCGTGTTCTGCCTAAAGCAGTTTCAATAGCTAATAACTCATCCAACACAACTTGAGGTTCCAAAGCACTTTCTAATACCAAACAACAATTTAAAAAGTCTTCTATAGGCACTTTTGTATTAAAACCTAAAGCTGGTGATATATAAATTGAAGAAATTAATTTTATCGCGCCAATGCGTTTATAAATAGCATCAACAGCATTTTGGAGGTTTATAAACCTATAACCTTTATTACTTCCTAAAGCGATATAATATGTTTTTAATTTCATCATAATAAAGCAAAATAACTAAAACAATTTTTATTACTTTATATTTACAGAACGTATTTATTCACAATCGTAAATGACTTTAAGAGACAAATTTGCAGCGCAACGTATTTACTTTCTTTTAGCCGCATTATTTATTACATCCTTAGTAGTTTCAAACCTTATTTTTCAAAAATTCTTTTACTGGCACCCCTTTAACATTACGCTTTTTGGAAGCAAACTTTTTGAAATTTCAGTTGGTATACTACCCTACCCGATTACATTTTTAATAACAGATTTAATAAGCGAAATTTATGGCAAAAAACGCGCTAATGATGTTGTTGTTTTTGGCATTTTCGCCTCCCTTTTTTCGCTTTTAATTATTTATATAGCAAATGTAGTACCAGCAACCTCATGGTCTTACGTGAACAACAAAACATTTACAACCGTTTTTGGAAACTCACTAATCGCAGTTTTTTCTAGCATGCTCACTTATTTATGCGCACAGTTTGTAGATATTCAAATTTATCATTTTTGGAAAAAACGAACTAAAGGCAAACACCTATGGCTTCGAAACAATTTCTCAACCTGGTTTTCGCAATTTACAGATACGCTTACCATTCTACTCTTATTATGTTTTTTTGGTATTGTAGAATGGGTAAATTTTAAAGGTCTTTTAATTAGCGGGTTTTTATTTAAAGTTTTAATTGCTTTTATAGATACACCATTTTTATATCTAGGCGTTTATTTATTTAAAAAACGCTTTAAACTTAAAGTAAATGAAGAAATCAATTTACTTTAAGTAACTTACAATTTTTAATATATTAAGCCTATGCACAACACTATAGCGCTAACAAATGCGTTAAAATTTTATGCACTTAGGTTAATAGTATATCAAATTTTTTATTTACTTAGCTTACCATATAACATTACGCGTATATTTCTTTAAACCGTTTACTCATGAAAAAAGTTTTTAAAATTATTGGAATAACCTTGCTAATCATATTAGCGCTTTTAATTGCTATTCCGTTTGCTTTCCAAGGTCAAATTAAAGACATGGTAAAAGGCTTTATAAATCAAAACCTAAATGCCAAAGTTGCATTTTCAGATGTTTCATTAAGCCTTATTCGAAGCTTCCCGCAAGCACATGTGAGTATAAATGATTTGGTTATTACAAATTTTGAACCGTTTAAGGACGAAACCTTGGCTACTGCTCAGGAAATTTCGTTTACCATGAATATTAACGAGTTATTTAAAACAGCATCTACAGACCCTATTATGGTTAACTCCATTTATGTTAACGAGGCGCTAATAAATATAAAAACAGACAAACTAGGAAATAGCAACTACAACATAACAAAAGAGACTACAACAAGTACACCTACAAAAAACGAAACCAGTAGTTTTGCTTTTAGTATTGAAGATTACCAAATAAAAAATAGTGCTTTTTCTTTTATTGATGAAGCTACAACGCTAGCCGTACAAATTACAGAACTTAACCACGAAGGCCATGGCACATTTTCCGCCGAAACTTCGCAATTAGATACTAACACAGAAGCTAACATTACCTTTGCAATGGATAGCACTAAATATTTATCCAGCATCCCTATAAAACTAGATGCCTTAATCGATTTAGATTTAGCAGCGAGTAAGTACACCTTTAAAAACAACAAAGTTTTTATTAACAATTTACCATTAGAATTTCAAGGCTACGTACAATTACTTGAAAATGGACAACAAATGGACATGACTTTTGAAAGCCCTGGATCGGATTTCAAAAATTTCTTAGCCGTTATCCCTAAAGCATATTCAAAAGACATAGCCAATGTTAAAACCTCGGGGAATTTTAAAATAAAAGGTATGGTAAAAGGTTTAAACTCCGATACTACAATACCAAAATTAGATGTTAGTATAACCTCCAATAATGCCTATTTTAAATATCCCGACTTACCTAAAGCAGTAGAAGATATAGTAATAGATACCCAAATAAAAAATACAACCGGAAATTTAGACGATACCTATGTGGACATAAAAACACTAAATTTTAAAATTGATAACGATGTTTTTAACTCTTCTGCTTCCATAAAAAACCTAACAAAAAACATGCTAGTAAACGCTAATTTTAATGGTGTTATAAACTTAGCTAATATTACAAAAGCATACCCTATAGAACTAGAGAACACCCTTACTGGTATTTTAAAAGCAAAGCTTAATACTAGTTTTGATATGGATGCTATTGAAACTAATGCCTACCAGCGCATAAAAAATAACGGCTCTGCAAGTATAAGCGATTTTGTTTTCACATCAAACGAACTTGCAAACCCCTTCCATATTACAAACGCCAACATAAGTTTTAACCCAGGTACTGTAACCCTAGATAATTTTAATGCCAAAACAGGAGCTAGCGACATAGAAGCCTCAGGAACTATTAATAATTTGCTAGGCTTTTTATTAAGCGACAACACACTAAAAGGTAACTTTAATGTAAACTCCAACCTTTTTAAATTAAGCGATTTCATGTCTGAAAGCACTACAGAAACCGCTTCTACAGAAACAGCAAAAACCACTAACACTGAAGCGCTAAAAATCCCAGCCTTTCTAGACTGTACTATAAATGCCATTGCTAAAACCGTTGTTTATGATAATTTAAACCTTAACAACATGACAGGAACACTCTTTATAAAAGACCAGCAAGCAAGGCTACAAAACCTAACCTCTAATATTTTTAACGGCGCACTTAGCGTATCTGGAAATGTTTCTACTAAAGCAAAAACACCAACATTTAATTTAAATTTAAATGCTAAGAATTTTGATATTTCCGAATCTTTTAAAAGTTTAGAACTCCTTCAAAATATTGCTCCAATAGCCAAAGTAATACAGGGTAAAATAAATACAACACTAAACTTAACTGGCGCTTTAGATAATGAATTCTCACCTATTATGAATTCTATTTCGGGAGATGCTCTAGCAGAATTACTAGACTCGCAGGTTAAAACTAAAGATGGTCTTTTAAGCAAACTAGAAGGCTCTTTAAGCTTTATAGATTTTAGCAAACTAAACTTAAAAGATTTAAAAACCAAACTAACATTTGCAGATGGTAAAGTAAATGTAAAACCCTTCGATTTAACATATAATGATATTGCTGTTACCGTTGCCGGATCGCACGCATTCGATCAATCTATGGATTACGACGCCATTTTTAACGTACCAGCCAAATATTTGGGTAGTGAAGTAAATAGACTCATAGGCCAAATAAACGACACTAACGTTAATAGCATGACTGTACCCATTACTGCAAATATTGGCGGAAATTTCGCAAACCCTAGCGTTAAAACAAACTTAACAAGCGGTGTAACTAGCCTAACTAAACAGCTAGTTGAAATTCAAAAACAAAAATTACTAAATCAAGGCAAAGACAAAGTTAAAAACTTAATTAGCAATGCCATAGGTGGCAATAAAACAAATACCAAACCTGGGGAGCAAACACAAAACAATACCGTAAAAGATGTACTTGGTGGTATTATTAAAAATAACACAGCCACAGATACCACCAAAGCACCAACAAAAACGACTAAAAAAGTAATAAAAAATGTTTTAGGAGGACTTTTAGGTGGTAAAAAAAAGTAATAATACAGTAGTTCGTTTATTTTAAAACTACAGATATTATTATGTTACCACCAATTAAAACCCAACGATGAAAATAACGTTTTTTGTAGTTATTTTAATTTTTTCAGTTATAGTCAAAATACTTGCTGAAAAAAATAAACAAAAATCCGATTCTAATAGAAAAAGAATGGAACAAAAAGCTATTAAAGTAGAATATGACAAGCAGATTGGTATAATTAACTCAAAAGAAAAAATAGAAATATTTTTCAATCAATTTAATTTAGCAAAACATTGGAATAATTTCGAACCTAAAATAAAGAGTGAGATAAATATAGAAACATTTGAAAACAGCAATATTGAATTAGGAAAATCAAAATTTGGAGGAGTGCCTGACTTACCTAAAAATGTAGAGTGGTTTAAAGAAAAAAATGGAAAGTCATTATCTTTTATTGCTCAATTAAATTTGAGCGAAATTAAAAATTTGGAAAGTTCTATAAGTTTACCAAAAAAAGGTATTATTTATTTTTTTTATTCTTCAGAGCAAGAATCTTGGGGCTCAGATTATAATGACAAAGATAAAATCAAAGTATATTATTCAAATGACTTGAATAATCTTGAAAAAAAACAAATTCCATCAGATTTTAGTGAATTTGGAATTTATAAGTCCTGTGAATTAACTTTTTCAAATTCATACAGCTTACCAAGTGGGGATAATGATTTTGTTTCAAAAGAATTAAATCGGGAGGAAAAAGATATATATGACCTTATAACTTATCCTCAAGTTAACCATAAAATTTTTGGATATTCTAATAATATTCAAGGGGCAATGGAGCAAGAATGTGAATTAGTATCTAAAGGACTTCATTATGAAGACTACAGAGCTTTTGATTCTCAAAAAAAAGAGGAATTCGAAAGAAAAGAAAAAGAGTGGAAACTTCTTTTACAAATTGATTCAGATAACAAAACAGAAATGATGTGGGGAGATTCTGGAAGATTATATTTTTGGATTAAACAGAAAGATTTAGAAAATTTAGATTTTGACAAAGCTTGGTTTATTTTACAATGCTATTAAAAACTCGCGGTAACACCGTATAAAGTTTATTGTTACTTGTGGCTTATTTGGGAAAGATTTCCGCTAAATTCAACGCAACAAAGCCTATACAATTACGATAACATCACAACATTAAGAATTGAAGAACAATCAAAATTAAATAAGAATTATCCAAACAGTTAATGTTATCAAAAATTGTTAAAAGTTCCAAATGAATTTCTAAAGCTTACAAAATAACCCAATTAAAAAAAGACAAAGAACTAACCCCGTAAAATAATCTCATCTTGGGCGTTACCCAAAAAAGGGTCGCGCTTTCCGCTACAAGTCCGCGCACCTCCTAAAGTCGGGCTGTGGGCTTTTCACTGCAATCGCTAACGCATGTATTAACTAGCTTAAAGCCTAAACATCGAGGTTTATATTCTTTAAATACGTCTAGCCACAATAATTTTACTTCCTCCAAAAAATTATAACCACCACTACTCTTTTATTTAAAATTAAATAAAACCAATGTCGTCTGGGCTTAAAAAATTAGGTAGTGTCACCAAAACTCACAACAACAAATACATACAAAAACACCATTAAATGCATATAAAATTCGACAAAGAGTGCTTTAATAGCATAAATAATCTTCAATATAAAAGTCTAAAAACAACCAAAAACAGACAAAAACGTTGATTTTTAGCCAAAATTGATCGTTTTACAAGTAAAAACACCTTTTTTACTAGGTTTTATGGTTTTTTAGGCTATATTAAAATGTGTTTAATCTTTAAAAATTTTTCTAGTAGATATGAGGCAATTAAAAATCACCAAACAAGTTACCAACAGAGAATCAAAATCATTAGACAAATATTTACAAGATATAAGTAAAATAGCGCTAATTACTGCCGAAGAAGAGGTAGAATTAGCACAGCGCATAAAAAAAGGTGACCAAAAGGCACTGGACACACTTACAACCTCGAATTTAAGGTTTGTAGTTTCCGTAGCAAAACAATATCAAAACCAAGGTTTAAAATTACCAGATTTAATTAACGAGGGTAACGCCGGTTTAGTTAAAGCAGCAAAACGTTTTGATGAAACCCGAGGATTTAAATTTATATCATACGCCGTTTGGTGGATTCGCCAGGCCATTTTATCGGCCTTAGCAAAGCAATCGCGCATTGTACGCCTACCGCTAAATAAAATTGGGTCTATTAGTAAAATCAATAAAGCCTATTCTTATTTAGAGCAAGAAAACCAACGTCCACCAAGCCCACAAGAAATAGCTAATAATCTCGATTTAACGGTAGACGATGTAAAACAATCCATGAGCGCTTCGGGTAAGCACGTATCCATGGACGCCCCTTTTAAAGAAGGAGAAGACTCGAATTTATACGATGTAGTACAAGGCAAAGAATCACCTAAACCAGACGCGAGCTTAATGCAAGAATCCCTAAACCTAGAAGTTAATCGCGTTTTAGAAACATTATCTGAAAAGGAAGCCGAAGTTATCCGGCATTATTTTGGTATAAGCGTTAAATCATCAAAAAGTCTGCAAGAAATTGGAGATGCCTTTGGTTTAACACGCGAGCGCGTAAGGCAAATTAGAGAAAAAGGAATACGAAAACTTAGGCAAACCTCAAAAAACAAGGTTTTAAGAACATATTTAGGCTAATTTTGAAATAAAGTTTTATAAATTAGGTTATTATTTCTAAAATTTGCAAATTTGCAAACCATTTTGGATTTTCAGAAAAAGCACAAAAATAAAAGCATATGTTAAAAATTATTGTTAAAGATGGTGAAAACATCGAGAGAGCTTTAAAACGCTACAAAAGAAAGCACAGAAACATTAAAGTAATGCAAAATTTGAGAGAAGGGCAGTTCTTTACAAAACCATCTGTAAAAAGACGTCGTCAAGTTCAAAAAGCAGCTTATATTCAAAACTTAAGAGATCAGGAAGATATTTAGTAGTAACTCCCTGTTTAAAATTTAAAAAACCATGAACTTATAACAAGATCGTGGTTTTTTTATGCTTAAAAATTAAGATTATTGGAAATTTAAGCCAGATGCAGTATAATATAGTAAATTAAATTTATAAGGTAGCCCTGCACACAAGATAATAATATTAAAAAACAGATGCAAGCAAGCAACTAATAAGAGTTAGAAAAAATTAAGTTCATATTTATTCAATTTCACTTTAAACGCACTAGTTTGTTAATTATTATTTTTATAAAGTTCTATAGCACGTAAAAATTTTATTCCACCAGCCTCCGTTAAATCGTGTATAAAACCATTTAAATTCGGGTTATTTTTATCAATCCAAGTTAATAATCCAGTTTTATTTCGTTGCCAAACAGCTTCATTAAAATTTAGATACTTAGTTTCTACGGAAATTATTTTTTCATTTTGAAATTCTATAATTTGGTGTGTTAAGAATGGCTTTTCATGAAGAAAAGAAATTCTCTCATCCATTTTAGAAATTTTAGCAACTACAACATCGTTTGTTAGTTTAATATCTAAAATCTTATAATTAGGATTAAAAATAGCATCCCATTCCAAAAATTCTAAAAATTCATTTTTTGAATAGATCTGTTTATAAACACCTTCAATGGTTACTAAACTATCCGAAAACCAGTCTGCAGCCTCAAAATACCGAGGATTATTAAGCGTCTCAAAGTATTTTTTAGTGATTTCTATTTTGTCAATTTCCGCGCTCGAATTTTTGCAAGATATAAATAATACTACTGCTAATAATAGCACTAAAACTGTTGTTTTGTTCATCTGTATTTGTAAAAATAAAATGTCTTTAGCTCTTAATATAAGAATTATAAGCCCGAGAATAAACCACCTCAAGATTAAATAAAAAATAATGAATTAAATTTTATGGTTCCTAAGAGAACACATACTATAAACAATAGATTTTAGTTTTTTTTATTCTCCCAATAACATATTTAGCATTTACTATTTTAATAGTTTCAACAGTATAAAAAATCGTTTAATTCAACCTATTTTAAAACAGATAAAACCGAAGGGTTCAAATTAATCTATTGTTATTTTTACGACAAGCCCTTCGTTGGAACGCACATTAAAAACAGTATCATCATCAAAAATAAGATACTGGCCTTTAATACCCGCCAGCTTTCCTTTGTACTGTAATTCCTTTTTAATATTTAAGCTTTTGGGCTTTTCAGGATACCTAGATACAGGAAAGTTTATATTAGTCTCAATTTTATTATCCATAAAATAATCCATGGCTTCCTCTGGTATGTATTGCTTTAAACGTGTGCGCCAAGTCGCCAAACTTTCGTCTTCAATATCATTTTTAAGCATTTTGCGCCAGTTGGTTTTATCGGCTACATGTTTTTTTAAAGCAACCTCGGTAATGCCCGCTAAGTATCTATTAGGTACCTCTACTATTTCTATAGCCTCGTGCGCACCCTGGTCTATCCAACGTGTAGGCACTTGGGTTTTTCGTGTTACGCCCACCTTAACATTACTAGAATTTGCCAAGTATACAATATGCGGTTTTAATTGCACCGCTTTTTCATACTCTAAATCGCGATCTTCCTTATCTAAATGCGCTGTGCTTAACTCGGGTCTCATAATCCAAGCTGCAGCTTGTGGAATTTCAAAAAAACAATTTTTACAAAAGCCTTGGCGGTAAATAGGTTTATCCAATTTACAATTTAAGCATTGGTATTTAACAAATTGTAATGTTATGGTTTTACCTAGTAATTGGTTCATATTCAAAAAGTCATCCTCAAAAACTAAATAGTACTGAATAGGACTTTCAAACTCTGTTCCCATTTTTGTTAAAACACCTTGGTAGGTCATAAAAAAAAGTATTATTTTTAAAAAAATAAAGATAGAATAAATATGTCAATTCCCTTAGTGAATTCTATTGCATCCTGGTTTTTAAAGAAGCGATTTCATCAAATTGATTTATTTTTAAAATACCCCAATGAAGTACAAAACGAGCTACTTTTAAACTTAATAAAGTTTGCAAAACACACAGAATTTGGCAAAGCACATGACTTTGGCAGTATAAATAATTATAAAACATTTGCAGAACGTGTACCTATAAAAAACTATGAAGGTTGGCAAACAGCTATAGAACGCTCAAGGCGAGGAGAACATAACATCTTTTGGCCAACACCTATTAAATGGTTTGCAAAATCTAGTGGCACCACAACCTCTAAGAGTAAATTTATACCAGTTAGTGAAGAATCTTTGGAAGATTGCCATTATGCTGCTAGTAAAGATTTGCTGTGTATGTATTTAAATAATAACGAAAACGCCCAACTATTTAATGGCAAAAGTTTACGCTTAGGCGGAAGTAAGCAATTGTATAAAAAAAACGGTACTGCTTTTGGCGATTTATCTGCTATACTTATAGAAAATATGCCATTTTGGGCCGAATTTAGTAGTACGCCTAGCAGTAAAGTTTCTTTAATGGATAATTGGGAACATAAAATGCAAGCCATAGTTAACGAAACTATTAACGAAAACGTTACGAGTTTAGCCGGTGTACCCTCATGGATGTTGGTTTTGCTAAATAATGTTTTGGAAACCACAGGAAAGGAAAGCTTGCTTGAGATATGGCCCAATTTAGAAGTCTATTTTCATGGTGGCGTAAGCTTTACGCCATATAGAGATCAATATAAAAAAATACTCCCAAAAACAGATTTTAGATATTATGAAACGTATAATGCTTCGGAAGGTTTTTTTGCCATTCAAGACCAAAACGACTCATCGGAACTTCTTTTAATGCTGGATTATGGTATTTTTTATGAATTTATACCTATGGATATTTATGCCTCCTCAGCCGAAAAAGCTATACCGCTTAGCGATGTACAATTACATAAAAATTATGCTGTAATTATTACTACAAATGCTGGGTTATGGCGTTATAAAATTGGAGATACCGTAAGGTTTACATCCATAAACCCTTACCGCATAAAAATATCGGGCAGAACGAAACACCATATTAATGTATTTGGCGAAGAACTTATAATTGAAAATGCCGAACAGGCTTTAAGAAAAGCATGCAAGCGTACTAAAGCGGAAATTGTAGACTTTACGGCTGCTCCAATTTTCATGGCAGGTAAAGAAAAAGGCGCACACGAATGGCTAATAGAATTTAAAACACCTCCTGAAGATATAGACTATTTTAATGCGTTATTTGACAATGCTTTAAAGTCATTAAATTCTGATTATGAGGCAAAACGATATAATAACATTACATTAAACAAACCAAAAATACACGTAGCACGCCACAGATTGTTTCATGACTGGTTAAAGGAAAATGATAAACTAGGTGGGCAACATAAAGTACCAAGACTCTCGAACACACGTGATTATTTAGATGCTTTGCTAGACCTAAACAAATAATTTTTTGTTTCGAAATACATTATTTTGTTATCCAGAATTTAAAGTTATTAATGACTGCTTAATAATTTATCAGTCTATATAATTTATTTTATGAAGGTTAACCGCTGCTGATTACTGCGTTAGCGATTGTAACGGCATCCTTTTTAAAACAAAAACCCTGAAACACAGTTTCAGGGTTTTTGTTTTAAAAAGATATAGTGAAAAGCGCGACCCTTTTCGGGTAACGCCCTAATAATTATTCACCTATGTAACGTTACTATAAACAGCTCCTTTTTAGTTAATTTTAACTAATTTTAAAAGACAACGTGCTTTTACCTACATTTAAGATACTACTTTTAGCTTTTTAATAGCTGTTTTAGTAAGCTTTGTTTCTGCATAGGCTCTAGTTACGTTTAACGTTTTTTCATCGCTGCTTGGTAGCTCAAACATAGCATCGGTTAAAATTTCCTCGCAAAGAGAACGTAAACCTCTAGCGCCTAATTTATACTCTATGGCTTTACCTACTATAAAATTTAAAGCACCATCTGTAATGGAAAAATCAATATCATCCATTTCAAACAATTTTTTATATTGTTTAATAATAGCGTTTTTAGGCTCTGTTAAAATGGCTCTTAGTGTTTCTGCATCCAAAGGATTCATATAGGTTAATACGGGTAAACGCCCTATAATCTCTGGTATTAAACCAAAATCTTTTAAATCTTTTGGAATAATGTACTGCAGTAAATGCTCTTGATCCACAACGTCTTCTGACATTGATGCACTATAACCAACAGCTTGCATATTTAAACGCTTAGAGATTACCCTATCAATACCATCAAAAGCACCACCTGCTATAAATAATATATTTTCGGTATTTACTTCTATAAACTTTTGATCGGGATGCTTACGCCCCCCTTTTGGTGGTACATTAACAACGGTACCCTCCAACAGTTTTAATAAAGCTTGCTGTACCCCCTCGCCCGAAACGTCTCGGGTTATGGATGGGTTATCGCTTTTACGTGCAATTTTATCAATTTCATCTATAAAAACAATACCTTTTTGCGCCTTATCCAAATTGTAATCTGCGGCTTGCAGCAAGCGCGTTAAAATACTTTCAACATCCTCGCCCACGTAACCTGCTTCGGTTAAAACGGTAGCATCTACAATAGCTAACGGCACATTTAACATGCGTGCTATTGTTTTTGCTATTAAAGTTTTTCCTGTACCTGTTTGCCCTACCATTATGATATTACTTTTTTGAATATCAATATCGTCGTTTGTTGCAGGTTGCAGTAAGCGTTTATAGTGGTTATATACAGCTACAGACATAACTTTTTTAGTGGTGTCTTGACCAATAATATAACCATCTAAAAATTCTTTTATTTTTAACGGTTTACGTAGTTTTAATTCTGCAGATAAATCACCTTCTTCAATTTGTTTAGATTCTTCTACTACAATACCATGCGCTTGCTCAATACATCTATCGCATATGTGCGCATCTAGTCCTGCTATTAATAAGCTTGTTTCTGGTTTTTTACGACCACAAAACGAACATTCTAATTCTTCCTTTGCCATTAATCTTTTTTATTTAAAGATTTTATTACGTTAGCTAAAGTAGCGCAATAATATAAATTCTATTGCTTTCTATTTACGTGCTAATATTTCGTCTATCATACCGTATTCTTTCGCTTTATCAGACTTCATCCAATAATCTCTATCGCTGTCTTGGTATACTTTGTCATAATCTTGCCCAGAATGCTTACTTATAATTTTGTATAGCTCTTCTTTTAAAATTAAGATTTCTCTAGCTGTAATTTCTATATCACTTGCCTGGCCTTGTGCACCGCCTAATGGTTGGTGTATCATAACGCGAGAATGTGTTAAACCACTACGTTTACCTTTAGCTCCTGCACATAATAATACGGCCCCCATTGAAGCTGCCATACCTGTACAAATGGTAGCTACATCTGGTTTAATAAATTGCATAGTATCGTAAATACCTAAACCTGCATAAACACTTCCTCCTGGTGAGTTTATGTAAATTTGAATATCCTTGTTGGCATCGGTACTTTCCAAAAACAACAGTTGTGCTTGAACGATGTTTGCAACCTGATCATTAATACCTGTTCCTAAAAAAATAATTCTATCCATCATTAAACGAGAGAATACATCAAAAACAGCGATATTCATCTGGCGCTCTTCTATAATGTTAGGAGTTAAGTTTGTAGGATACATACTACTAATTATTTTATTGTAATATGTACTGCTAATGCCCTGATCTTTTATGGCAAATTTTTCAAATTCTTTTGCGTAATCCATGGTGTTTATTTGTTTTTCCTTGTGTTAAGCTTTTCAAACACAACGATTTGGGTTAAATATTTGCCTTTAAAAGCTTTGTTTAGTGTAAAAAAGCGCTTAAATCTAGTAGACTTAAGCGCTTAAAGATAAACATTTAATATTTATTTAATTGTCGCCATAAACTTCTTTAACAAAGTTTTCGTAACTTAACTCTTTAATTTCAAGATTGACTTTTTCTTTATAAACTTCTAATAATTTATGACTTATTAGTTGTTCTGATATTTTACGCGCTTCATCTTGATTTCCTAATACACGCGCTGCAATATCATCCAATTCTTTATCTGAAGGGTTCATTTGACCAAATTGAGCCATTTGCCCTTTAATCATTTCTTTGGCGTGGTTCTTAATATCGTCCATAGTTACTTGAACGTTGTTAGCTTCAATTAACTTTCCTTCTATAAGTTGATAACGTAAGCTTTTTTCAGACTTCTCGTACTCTTCCTTAGCTTGCTCTGCATCTATCTCTTTTTCACCAGCTGTTTGCATCCATTTTGTTAAAAAGGCTGCTGGTAAATCGAATTTTGTGTTTTCAACTAAACGCTCAGTTACATCATTTAAAAACTTTTGATCGGCTTGTTGTGCAAATTGCTTTTCTGCATCTTCTTTTATTTTAGCTTTCAATTCTTCAACAGAGGTTACAGAACCGTCTGCAAATAATTTGCTGAATAACTCTTGATCTAGATCTGCTAGTTCACGCTTATTAATTTCAGAGATAGTAAAATTAACTTCAATTTCTAGACCCGAAACATCTTCTTGACTTAATTTTAAAGCATGCATTAAATCGTTGTCGTTTTCAAAAAGATCTTTAGTTTTTAAGGCTATTACATCTCCTACTTTAGCACCTAAAAATTGTTTAGCAGTTGCCTCTCCTTTAAACTTATCTAAGGTAAGCGTTACTGTATTATCAATTTCCTTTTCTTCGTTAGTGTAAGTTCCTGCTATTTCACTATCTTTTTCAACCGTATCTTGAGATACTAATTTTCCGTATTGCTTTTGGATGCGCTCAATTTGCTCATCAATCATCTTATCGTCGGCAATAATATTATATTTAATTATAGCCTTTTCATTTTTTAAATCTACATCAAATGCTGGCGCAAGCCCTAATTCAAATTCAAATGAAAATTGATCGCCATCCCAATTTATATCGTCTTGTTTTTTTGGTAAAGGCTGGCCTAAAACATCTAATTTTTCTTCTGTTAAATATTTGTTTAAAGCGTCTTGCAATAACTTGTTAACCTCATCCACCAAAACGGCTTTACCGTACTGTTTTTTCACCATTCCCATTGGCACATGACCTTTTCTAAAACCAGGAATATTTGCTGTTTTACGATAATCTGTTAAAATTTTTTCAACCTTATCGCTATAATCTTCTTTTGCTATATCTACTTTTACTACAGCATTTAGTGCATCAACGTTTTCTCTTGTAATATTCATTTTAAATGATATAAAGCCTTAAATTAGGCATTTAACAATATGTTTTTTTTTAAAAAAACTTGGAATTTATGTGTTTAAAATAAGGACGCAAAAATAATGTATTTTTAAATCTCTACAAAGTTTTTAATTCCCTGATTTATGGTAAGCTCTTCACGCTAAACAAACGTAAGAAACCTATAATACATTGTTGTTTATTTATTAAAAATAATTAGCAACTAAACTGTAAAAAAATTAATTATAACTACTACTTATTTACCTGATTTTAAAAAGGATTGCAAAAGAGACTGTAGCAGGGATAATAAAATGCTAAAAAGAATAGCCCACCATATATTTAAAACCGAAAAACCATTTATAAAGGCATCTGCTAAAAGTATAATAAACCCGTTAACTACAAGTAAAAACAAACCTAACGTAAAAACTGTTACAGGTAGCGTTAATAGCACTAAAATAGGTTTTATTAGTAAATTTAGAATTGATAATACCAAGGCAACAACAATTGCTGAAACATAACTAGATACACTAACACCTGCTAAAATATTGGCTAAAGCAAACACTGCCAAAGCGTTTAATAATAATTTAAAAACTATATTCATTTTAACTGTTTTTTTATTAAGAATTCACGAAAACTTTTACGGCTTCATAAAAATCTTTAGGGTTTTCGGCATGCAACCAATGGCCAGCATTAGCAATAGTTACAATGACAGCTTTTGAAAAATGATTGTTTATAATATGCTCATCACCTACTCCTACGTATTCGGATCGGTCTCCGCGTAAAAACAACGTATCTTTTCCAAACGTTGCATAACTGGGTAAAGCCTCTCCAACTTCCTCCACTTCATTTTTTAACACCTCTATATTTATACGCAATGCTAAAATTCCTTTTTCAATCCAATATAAATTTTTAAGTAAAAACATACGTGTTCCTACATCAGAAACATATTTGCTTAACGCAGTATCTGCCTGACCTCTGCTTTTAATGACATTAAAATCCAATGCATATAATCCGTTTAAAATAGCATCATGATGCACAGGATAGAAACGTGGTGAAATATCGGCTATTATAAGCTTTGAAACTAGCTCTGGATATTCCGTTGCGAACAACATCGCTGTTTTTCCTCCCATGGAATGGCCCAATAACACAATATCTTTTAGGCCGTAACTATTACAATAGTCTTTTAAATCCTCTGCCAACACTTCATAATTAAACACTGGATCATGAAAACTTCTACCATGGTTACGCTGGTCTATTAAATGGACTTGAAAACCAAGTTCTGTGAACTGAGTGCCTAAGGTTTTCCAATTATCACTCATTCCTAAAAATCCATGTAAAATAACAAATGGTTTTCCTTCTCCTATAATATTTGAATGTAAACGCCTATTTAGTTCTGAAGACGCAACATCATTTGTTTGATTACTCATGAGACTTTACTTGTTTTCTTACCTTAATTTTTATAACGAACTGCTTACTTAAGTTTATGTAAATACATCTGAATAACATTTTCAACACCTAAATACAAACTCTCTGCAATTAATGCGTGCCCAATGGAAACTTCGAGTAAACCAGGAATATGATCCTTAAAAAACTTAATATTATCTAAAGATAAGTCGTGACCAGCATTTACTCCTAAACCTAAGCTATTGGCTAACTCTGCACTTTCTGTATACGGCTTAATAGCAACCGTATTACCTAAACTATATTGGTGAGCAAAAGCCTCTGTATACAATTCAATCCTATCTGCACCAATAGCCTTCGCACCTTCAATTTGTTTTAAAATTGGGTCTACAAAAATGGATGTTCTAATACCGTTGCTCTGAAATGTTGTTATAACATCTGTTAAAAAATCTTTATGCTTAATAGTATCCCAGCCTGCATTGCTTGTTATAGCATCTACCGCATCTGGAACTAAAGTAACCTGTGTAGGTTTAACTTCTAAAACTAAATCCATAAAAGAGGCTACCGGATTGCCCTCTATGTTATATTCTGTATAGACTTCCGGTTTTAAATCTCGTGCATCTTGGTACCGAATGTGCCTCTCGTCTGGCCTAGGGTGAATCGTAACACCTTCAGCACCAAAACGCTGCACATCTTTTGCAAATTCCACCACGTTTGGAACATCGCCACCTCTAGAATTCCTTAAAGTCGCTATTTTATTAATATTAACGCTTAATTTAGTCATAAAACACCATTTTAATACAAAAATACAAAGTAGAAACCCTATAAATACTATTTTTTTGATTAATTTGCATTACTATTAATAAGCAAGATGACACTTCCCGAATTTATTATAAACGACATCAAACCGCTTGATAACACAAGTAAAATAAGCGATGTACAGCACCTATTCAATCAACTTACATTTTCCCATATACCCATTAAAAATGACCTTGGAGCATATTTAGGATGTTTTTGCGAGACAGATGCCCATTGCTTTGATTCTGATAAAACAATTAACGAATACCTTTACGCTCTAGAAGTTTTTTTTGTTAGACAAAGTACACCTTGGCTAGACGTTTTAGAGGCTTTTGCTGTAAATTCGGCCAATATTATGCCTGTTTTAAACGATCAAAATGAGTATTTAGGGTATTACGAACTTAACGACGTAATAAGCTTATTTAGTGAATCTCCATTTTTCTCGGAAGCGGGAGGTATTTTGGTAGTGGAAAAAGGTATAAACGACTATTCTTTTAGTGAAATAAGCCAAATTGTGGAATCTAATAATGGTAAAATTCTTGGCGCATTCATTTCTAAAATGAATACCGATTTAATACAAGTAACGTTAAAAATTGGCAATACAGGTCTTAATAATATCATTCAAACCTTCCGAAGGTATAGCTATAGCATTATTTCAGGCCATGAAGAAGATAGCTATATTGAAAGTCTTAAGGAACGCTCGGACTACTTGAAGAAATATTTAAATATGTAATACTAACTTATGAAGGTTGCTATTTTTGGAAGATATTTTAATGTTACAACACCAAAATCTGTTGAAACGCTTTTTAATTACCTTGAAAATCAAGGCATAGAGGCTTATATCGAAACTGAGTTTCATAACTTAATAGATATAGAATCGCACAATATAAAAAATTTTGAAACATACAAAACCTTTTCTGAGCTTGACACGAGTTTTGATTTCTTGGTAAGTATTGGTGGTGATGGTACGATATTAAGAGCCACTATGTTTGTTAAAGATCTAGGCATACCAATTATTGGAATTAACACAGGAAGGCTTGGTTTTTTAGCTACCATACAAGTAAATGCTATAGAAAAAGCAATACAAAATATTATTGAAGGTAAGTATAGAATATCCGAACGTACTATTTTAACTGTAGAAACAGAAACAGAAAATAAAGATATAGAATCCATGAATTTCGCTTTAAACGAAATTACTGTAAGTCGAAAAAACACTACAGCCATGATTACTATTGACACCTACCTGGATGACGAATTTCTTAACTCTTATTGGAGCGACGGCCTTATTGTATCTACACCTACAGGCTCTACAGGTTATTCACTAAGCTGTGGAGGACCTGTAATTACACCTGGCTCGAGTAGCATTGTATTGACACCTATAGCACCTCATAATTTAAGCGCAAGACCGCTTGTAGTACCAGACACAACAGAAATACAATTACGCGTTCATGGGCGCGAAAAACAACATTTAATCTCCTTAGACTCTAGAATAGCGACACTAGAAAATGGGACGTTAATAAAAATTAAAAAAGCTAATTTTAAAATAAAAATGATTGATTTACTAGATGAAAGCTTTTTAAAAACATTAAGAAATAAGTTGCTTTGGGGTGAAGATAAACGGAATACTTAATTTGATTTTTTTTACTATTTTAAAACTAAATTAATACACTACAAAAACGCATATATTTAAAAAAAACTTCAAAGTAAACTTAGTTATTACAGTAAAACGCATTACAAGCTAATCTTTATAATTACTAAGGTTTTTATATAAAATATGTTTTTAATTTAAAAATTCAAATATTCAACATCAAATCTATTTCCTAAAAGGGACAACATAACTTCCTTACGGCCATTAGTAAAAAATTGAGCTTTACTTTTGGTTATTTCCGTATTCAAGAGATTATATTTAGATAAAACAATTTCAGTCTGCCGTGCTACAGCCGCTCCAGAATCTATAACCTTAACATGCTTAGGAAGTAATTCCAACAGTATTGGTATTAAATATGGGTAATGGGTACAACCCAAAACTAAATAGTCAATATTAGCTTTTATCATAGGCTTTAAATAATGCTTTAGTAGTGCTTTCATTTCATTACTAAACAATTCACCACTTTCTATAAGCTCTACTATACCTTCCCCAACTTGTTCAACTATTTTAATATTACCAGCAAAAAGCATAGCTGTTTTTGAAAACAATTGACTGCTTAACGTTCCCTTAGTCGCCAAAATACCAATAGCCTGTGTTTTAGTATTTAATGCCGCCGGCTTTATGGCTGGCTCTATGCCTATAAACGGAATATCGTAATGTGCCCTTAAATAGCTTATAGCATTCGTAGTAGCTGTATTACAAGCTACTACAATAAGTTTGCAATTATTATTAAGTAGAAGTTCGGTATTTTTAATACTTAAACTAGTAATTGCATCTTTTCCTTTTGGACCATAAGGCGCATTTACACTATCTGCTAAATAAATGGTATTTTCGTTAGGTAATAAGGCATGTACTTCATTAAAAATAGAAGTACCACCAACACCTGAATCAAAAATACCAATAGAAGCTTTACACATAATAGAAGTAAATATATAAAAATAAAAAAGCCACCTTTATAAAAAGGTAGCTTTAAACATATTTATGGATTAGGAAATACTAAATTCCCATTTGTTTTTTAACATCGGCAAGAATATCTGTACCATTAGCTACAATTAAAGTTGCTCTATCAATTACATACTCGTAACCTTTAGCCTTTGCAACCTCGTTAATTGCTTTTATTGCAGCCTCCTGAATAGGCTTAAATAATTGTGCTTCTTTTTCAGCTAGATCCTTTTGTGCATCGGTTCTAAATTGCTGAATACGCTGTTGCTTTTCCTGCAATTCAACCATTCGCTTTTGGTTTTCCTCAGCTGTTTTTGTACTCGCCTCGGCATCGTATTGCTTTACTGTATTTTGGTACTCTGTAATAGAAGCCTGAATGTCTGTTTGGTAAGTTTTACCAAGCGCTTCAATTTCCGCCTGAGCCGTTTTTGTAGCTGGCATTGATCCTATTAATTCCTGTGTATTTATGTGTGCAACTTTACCTTGTGCCTGTGTGAAGCTTATTGATGCTAAACATAAAACAGTTGCTAATAATAAAGATTTAAATTGTTTCATTTTTAAAAGTATTAAATGTGTTATAAATTTATTTATTGTTATTGATTATTTTTTTTACCAACACTATCCTTAAGCTTTTGTCGATCCTGTAAAAGTTGTTTTTTTCTAGCCTCCAACTCTTTCTTTCGTTGCTCGCGCGCCGCTATTTTTTTAAGCCTATTAGCCTCAATAAGTTCTTCTCTTGTTTTTGTACTTGAACTTGGTTTGGTAGTCTTATCATCTTCCGTAGTTTCATCATTTTCCGTACTACTATCTTCTTTTGTATTATTTCTAAGTCCTAGTTTTGTTTGTTTTGCCTTTTCACGTTCATCTAATATTTTCTGACGTCTTTCTTCTGCTTCCTTCTTCTTGGCCTCACGCGCCTCTAGCATTTCATTTCTACGCTTTTCTACAGCAAGTTCTCGTTCTTTCTTTTTTGCTTCAAGTGCTTTCTGTCTTGCATCTAAATCCTTGTTTATTTCTGGTAACAATTCTTCCTCCTTAGCCGCTTTACGCTCTGCTTTCGTACCTGCTTGTTTCCGTTTTGATGTTCTAGTAATACTTCTTAATACTTGCTCACTAATATCAAACTGCGTGGCCGAATATAACATTACAGCATCTGATGATTTATCAAAAATAAAATCATACTTTCTACTCTCAGCCATATCTTGCACCGCTGCAAATATTTGATCTTGAATAGGCTGCATTAACTGTTTTTTCTGGATAAACAAATCGCCATTAGGGCCAAAACGCTTTTGCTGATAATCTAAAATTTCGTTTTCCTCAAACGTTAGATCCTCCTCACGCTCATCAATTAACTCTTTAGTTAGTAAAGCTTTTTCATTACTTAAATCTTTACGATTTTGCTCTACCGTTGTTAATTTTGATTGAATCTCATTTTTCCATTTTTGAGCTTTATCTTCCAATTGCCTAGTAGCCTCTTGGTATTCTGGCACATTCTCTAAAATATATTCCGTATCTATGTAAGCAATCCTTACCCCGCGCTGTGCATGGGAATAAAAACTTAACGTAAACACTAATAGCAGTAAAAAAAGAACGTTATACCTCATCTGTTTAATATTTTCTTAGTTATGGCCTATATTTTTAAAATCAAAACGATAATTTTCTACATTTCAGATTTTCTTTCAAAATTAACAAAATTTACTCTTAAAAATTAAATTTTCCCCTTATTTCCTTAATGCTGTTAGTGAAAATATCGTGCCAAAGATTTTATGACTCCTAAAATTGTTGACCAATAATAAAATGCGTTTCCCAGTTATTTGCGCTTCCTGGCTGCCCAGGTATATCATCGAACCTACGCCCAAAATCGATTCCTAACAAACCAAAAGCTGGCATAAAAATACGCAAACCTGCTCCTGCAGACCGCTGAATATTAAACGGACTAAAATCTTGAAAACTATTTTGAGAAGAACCACCTTCCAAAAAGCTTAAGGCATAAATTTTAGCAGATGCTTTTAAAGTAATTGGGTAACGCAGCTCCAAAGAAAATTTATTATAAATAGAACCCCCGTCTTGGTCTGAAAGTGATTGATTTGGATACCCTCGTAATTGAATTACCTCTCGACCATCTAAAGCAAAATTAGCTAAACCATCGCCCCCTAAATAAAAACGCTCAAAAGGAATAATACCTCTTTCATTGCTATAAGCTCCTAGAAAGCCAAATTCTACCTTAGGCCTTAAAACTAAATTTTTAGCAAGTTGTGTATACCATTCTCCAGAGAATTTCACCTTATAAAACTCCAGCCAATTAAAACGTTCTTGATCTATTTCTGAAATTCTAGCAGATGCATCTGCCCTATTTTGAGGCGTTTCATCAGGATTCGATCGTGTTAAGTCATTCGCTTCACGCTCCGTTTGCAGCGCCTTATAATCTACCCCATTAAATAAAGAATAGGGAAGCGAAAATTTACCACTTACAGCAAAATTAGAACCTCCTGTTGGAAAAATAGGATCTACATTAGTATTATTTCTAGTTAATCCAACAGTATAAGAGAGATTGTTAGAAAAACCATCACCAAAAGTAAATAACCCTGTATTGTAATTATTTAAATCGTAACGTTGGTAACTAATAGCTTGAGATAATGTAAAATAATCGTCTGGAACAGACAGACGTTTGGCTAAACCAAAAGTAATTCCGGTTATATTAAAACTTTTACTTCTATCTGGTCTTCGAGTATTTTGATCAAACAAAAATTGTTTAGTATGCGATAATGAAGTTGAAAATTGAACAGGACGCTGACCACCTAACCAAGGCTCTGAAAATGAAAAGCTATAGGTTTGAAAAAACTGACTAGCCTGTAAACGTAAAGCTAGCTTTTGACCGTCGCCCATAGGAATAGGCCTGTATGCTTCCTTTTTAAACATATCTTTAATAGAAAAGTTATTAAAAGATAAACCAAGCGTACCAATAAAACCGCCGCCACCGTAACCACCTTGTAGCTCAATTTGACTAGAACCTGTTTCTTTTACAGCGTACTCCATATCGATAGTGCCCTCAGCAGGGTTAGGGTTAATAAAGTTAGGAGAAATCTCTTGCGCATCGAAAAAACCTAATTGACCTAATTCTCTTACCGTACGTACTACATTAGCTTTACTATAAAGCTGTCCTGGTCGTGTACGCAATTCTCTATACACAACATGATCATTGGTCTTATCGTTACCAATAACAGATACGGTGTTAAAATATGCTGGCTTACCCTCAGAAATTCGTATTTCAATATCGATAACATTTTCATCTGCACTTACCTCCACCGGGTTTATACTTGAAAATAAATATCCATTATTTTGATATTGATTTGTAATATCTTGAGCGTCTGGCTTACTATTGTCTGCGATGCGTTCTTGCAATAAAATACCATTATAAGTATCGCCTTTTTTAATACGTATTAAACGGCTTAATTGCTCGTTAGAGTAAACCGTATTTCCTATAAAATTAATATTCCCAAAAGTATATGGTTCACCTTCCTTAACATCTATTTGAAGCGATATGGTTTTATCATCGTTATAAATAATACTATCGCTTAAAATTCTAGCATCTCTATAACCGTTCTCTTTATAGGTATCTACAATATGCCCTAAATCTGCTTGATAGGATGAGTCTATAAATTTTGAGCGCTTTAATATTCTAAAATGGTTAATTTGCTTAGTACCTTTCATGCTTTTCCTTAGCCTCTTGTCGTTTAAAACATCGTTGCCATTAAAAGCTATATTTCTAATCTTTACTTTTTCACCTTTATCTATATTAAGTACCATATTAACCCGAGCAGTCTCGGTGGAATCCTTAACCTCAATAGTATTAATGTGTACTTTAGTATTTATAAACCCGTCCTTCTTATATTTTTTGGTTAAGAAGTTTTTAGTAGTAGTTATTAAATTTTCAGTAACCTTAACACCCTTTTTTAATTTATTATCATTAATTACACTTTCCTTCTTACCTTTTCTTATACCGTTTATTTTCAACTCATTAAGCTGTGGTAAATCTGCTAATTTAATTTGAAGATAAACAACATCGCCTTCAACTTTAAGTACATAAACTTCAATATCGCTAAAAAGTTTGGAGTTCCATAATTTTTTAATGGCTTTACCAATATCCTCACCAGGAATGGTTATTTCATCCCCTTTACGCAAACCTGAGTACGTAATTATAGTTTGTTCGCTAAAGGTGGTATTTCCCGCTACCGTAACTTCTGCTAGCGTGTATTTTTTACCTTTATCAATATTTGCACTTTGCGCTCCAGAAAGTAATCCACTAACAAAAAGTAGAAGTGTGAGGCAATATTTTAAATAATTAGATTTATATGAAATTTTAGCTAAGTTGCTCACTTGTTTTCCCAAATCGTCGTTCTCTTTTTTGATATTCAATAATAGCTTCATATAAATGTTGCTTGGTAAAATCTGGCCATAAAACGCTTGTGAAATACAATTCAGCGTAAGCGATTTGCCATAATAAAAAGTTACTTATGCGTTGTTCTCCACTTGTTCGGATAAGCAAATCTACATCTAATAAATTTCGCGTGTAAAGATGCTCATTTATAATTGATTCATCTATATTTTCACTAGAAATTATATTATTTTTAACTTTATTACTAATTTCCTTAACAGTATTTATAATTTCTTCTCTTGACCCATAACTAAGGGCTAGAGTTAATGTCATTCTTGTATTTTCCTTTGTTGTTTCTATAACTTCAAACAACTCACTGTAAACTTTTTTAGGAAGTGTATTTAAATTACCTATTGCAGTTAATTTAATATTATTGTCTTGTAGTGTTTTTACTTCATTTTTTAATGAGGACACCAAAAGTTTCATTAGTGTTTTTACTTCTAATTTAGGTCTATTCCAATTTTCAGTAGAGAAGGCATACAACGTTAAATTTTCCACACCCAACTCGGCGCAAGCCTCTACGGTTTGTTTTACAGATTTCGTGCCATTTTCGTGTCCAAAAGCCCGCAACAAGCCCTGCTGCTTAGCCCATCGCCCATTACCATCCATAATAACGGCTATATGCTTGGGTAATGTGTTTTTATTTATTTCGTTTTTTAAATCCATGTTATTCTACACAATAGCAAGGGTTTTCCCCGAAAGTATAAGTAAGTGTAATACCAGAAAACACATACCAATCGTTATTATTTACATTACCAAAATTAAATTGACTTAAATCTGATGATGATGCCACACTACCGTCAAGCTCGTCTGAAAAGGTGTAACGTGCTCCTACCTCAAAACCTAATATAAAATTCCCTAAAACATTAGTTTTAAAACCTAAAGCCATTGGAATTCCAAAGGCCCAACTAGAATTATTCTCTGCTGTTTGAGATCCTCCTGAAAAATAATAATTATCATGCGAGGCAGCTGTTATTCCTGTAAACAAGTAGGGCGTACCTAACTTTTCTCCAGAGTGTAAATTAAAATCCATAAAAGTAAATTCCATACCTAAGCCTAATTCTACAATTTGTGTTGAAAACTCATAATCTCGTTGAATACGTCTAGGGTCTTCTGATTTATTATCAAACCCCTCTAGATCGGTAAATAATAATGAAGCTCGGTAAGAATGTCTTTTACTTCTGTTCCATTTATAAATACCCCCAATAGCCAATTGGTTTGGTGCAATATAATTGGTTGCACCAACATCTCCTACAAAATTACTACCTCCTAAAAAAACACCTATTTCGTTAATTTGTGCACCAATAAATTGGGTGCTAAAAATACTTATTACTAAAATGATTAAATACTTCATAGGTCTTTAAAAGTTTGCAAATATAATTAAATATGATTACACGAAAATAATTTGAGTTGAATTGTATATTTTCAAAACAGTTTTATTTCTTTATTATTGTTGGTTTTTAATTTGGGTTAAAAATTTAAGAAATACGAAACAACTCATCTTGGTTTCAAATTATAAAAATTTTAAATTAAGTTATGCCAATAACGCTTTATTTATTTACTCATTAAATGAGATTCAACTAATTTATTAATAGTATTATTAAATTGTTATAATGCATTAGGAAGTTGAATCTGCGCTTAAGTTCGCCACAGTTTTAAAAGCACTACCAATGAAACATATATATTCTTAACACCGTTAACTAATTTAAAAACTTAGAAATAAAACCAAACTTAATAGCATAAATCCCAAAAAACTTTTGGATGTGTGAGCAATATCTAACCACAAACAAACTAAACGGCTCCTAATAACAAGTATTTCAATTAGATTAAATAATTACCATTATTCTTTAAACCAACTCGAATAGGTTGTGTATGCATTAGCAATACGATCAATCTCCCCTGAAATTAACGCCTTACTAATATCCTTAACTTTTTTTGCAGGAACTCCTGCATAGATACTACCCGACTCTACTATGGTATTTTGGGTAATAACAGCACCTGCTGCAATAATGCTATTACTCTGTATTACGGCACCATCCATTATAATACTACCCATACCTACCAAAACATTGTTATGAATTGTACAACCATGTACCAATGCATTATGCCCAATTGATACGTTGTCGCCTATAGTTGTACCCGATTTTTGATAGGTACCATGTACAACTGCTCCATCTTGTATATTTACTTTATTGCCTATTTTAATAAAATTCACATCACCTCTTATCACGGCACTAAACCATATACTACATTGTTCGCCTAGAGTAACCTCCCCTACTATGGTTGCGTTATCTGCTACAAAACAATCACTTGGTATTATTGGGGCATTCCCCCTTACTGCTTTTATTACTGGCATATATTATATATTTTTTTACAATAACGATTTTTTAAAAGAATATTTTCAAAACACCTCCCCCTCTTAACATGCGTATTTTTCCATATTATATATTTACCCCCTTACGTATATTTTAATTAAAGTTTATAATAGGGATAAAAAAAATCCTACTGTGAGGCAGGATTTTAATTTATATTTTATTTTATAATCAATTAGTTTACTGCAGGGCAATTGCAAGCATACTTTTTTGTACTACAATTAAAATTATACCCTAATGTAATTTGATGAAAACCACCACTAGTAAATACCACGTCGTTTAATTGGTAAGTATAGTTATAAGCAAACATAAACGCATTATAATCTACTCCTAAAACTGGTGTAAGTTGTTGTAGTTTTTGATCGCTAACTGCATTTGTATTTGTCCTAAATTCTGCACTATCAAAACTTTGCCTGTAAGACAAACCACCCCATACCTTACCAAAATCCATTTGCTTATAAACCTTTGCATTAACATCCAAGGCAGATTCTTTTGTAAGGTCTCTATATTGATATAATACAGACGGCTCGTAACTCCACGTACTACCATATTTATTAAATACATATCCAACGGAAATTAAATAACGCCTTAAATTACTTGTAATTTGAGTGTTTGTATTTACACCTGAGTTTTCTAATAAATTTTTAACTGTACCGTGCGCATAAAAATTAAGAAAATTATAAGAAAACCCAAAATCCACATTAAAATTTGTTTCATTTTCCACAATACCACTTATAATAGGGTCTGGCGTAGGCGAACCGTTTAAAAAAGAAGTTTCATCTAATTGGTACTGCACAAAACCTGCACTTAAACCAAAAGACAGCATATTCAAGTCTGCCTCGCTTCTAGAAAACATTAAATGATGTGCATATGTAAAATAAGCACCTCTCTGCGAATTAAATCCGTTTTCATCTGCATATAAAATAGCACCAATACCAGATTGCGATTCTCCTATTCTTCCATTAACACTCATGGTTAATAATTTAGGCGCATCGTCCTGACCAAACCACTGCTGCCGGCCGGTTAATCTTACCTTAGCACAATTTGCAGCACCCGCCATAGATGGATGGATTAAATAGTAGTTATCAGTTAAATAATCCGTATATATGGGAAGACCCTCTTGAGCATTTGATATGTTAAAAAATGCAAGGGTTACAACTACAAGAATAATGTTTTTAATTTTCATATGCTTTATCACAAATTGCTTTGGTATTTAATTAACGTATTAACCAATAAAGTATTATATAAAACAAAAAATAAAATACGCTTTAGTAATACAGCATTGCTAAAAGTTAACAATAACCAAATATATGGATATCTGTAGTTTTCTTTTACTATTTTTGTTTAAAATTAGCTAAAATGAATACTTTCAAGATTTCCATACAAGAAACTTCCAATAAATCAATTGTAAAATTTGAAGTAAATCAATTTATAACAAAACATCAAAGTTTTGAATTTAATAATATTGACGACGCCAAAAATTCTCCTTTAGCACAACAATTATTCTATTTACCTTTTGTAAAAAAAGTATATATATCAGGAAATTTTGTTGCTGTAGAGCGTTACGATATTGTTGAATGGGATGATGTGCAAAACGAAGTTGCAGAGCAAATTGAAGCTTATTTAAACGGTGGCGGTGTTGTAGTAGAAGCATCTGCTGAGGCGAAAAAAGTACCCGTTACCGTATATGCCGAAAGCACACCAAACCCTTCGGTAATAAAATTTGTAGCCAACAAAAAAATTGTAACCGCTCTTTTTGAGTTTACCTCTATTGAAGAAGCAAAATTATCCCCTCTAGCCACAGAATTATTTCACTTCCCGTTTGTAAAAAGTGTATTTATTGAGGAAAATTATGTCTCTATAACCAAATACGACATTACGGAGTGGCAGGATATAACCATTCAACTTCGGGATTTCATAAAAAACTATATTGAAAACGGAAAGAACATTGTACTTCCCGAAGCATTAGAAACCCTAAAAAAAACAACCAAACAAGTAGATAGCCATTTTGATAGTTTAGACGATGTTTCCAAAGAAATTATAAATATTCTTGAGGAATATGTAAAACCCGCTGTTGCTAGCGATGGTGGTAATATTCAATTTATTTCTTACGATGCCGAAACTAAAAACGTAAGCGTTATGCTACAAGGTGCTTGTAGTGGCTGCCCATCTTCTACATACACCCTTAAAAGTGGTATCGAAAACACATTAAAAGAATTATTACCAGGTAAAATACTTAGTGTTGAAGCTATAAACGGATAAACTTGTAATAAAATACGTATGTTTTAAGAAAAAAAAATTATATTTAAAATATTAAACTTAAAACATAAAATAAAATGGCAGTATTAAAAGTTATTGAGGTGTTATCAAATTCAGAAAAAAGTTGGGAAGACGCTACTAAAAAAGCAGTTAAACACGCTTCAAAAAGTGTGAAAAATATTCGCTCTGTTTACGTACAAGACCAAAGCGCAAGCGTAAAAGATGGCGAAGTTTCAGACTTTAGAGTCAACTTAAAAATTACTTTCGAAGTAAATTAAGGCCATTATCTTAGTAAAATATTAAGCGTTCAGTTTCTGGACGCTTTTTTTATACCCCATTTTCATTAACTTTGATTTATGAAATACACAGCATTATTTTTTATTATCGTTTTAATGGGCTGCAAGAGTAAAAACCCAAAAACGGAACCCCATAAATTCACTAATGCACTGGTTAACGAAACTAGCCCTTACCTTTTACAACACGCCCATAACCCTGTAAACTGGAACCCTTGGAATAAAAACACCTTACAGCAGGCCAAAACAGAAAATAAACTACTACTTATTAGTGTTGGCTATGCCGCATGCCATTGGTGCCACGTTATGGAACACGAAAGTTTTGAGGACAGCCTGGTAGCACAAGTCATGAATAAAAATTTTATAAACATAAAAGTTGACAGGGAAGAACGCCCAGACGTAGACCAAGTGTATATGAATGCTGTACAGCTTATGACGGGCAGCGGCGGCTGGCCCTTAAATGTTATTGCATTACCAGATGGCAGACCTGTTTGGGGTGGTACATATTTTAAAAAAGAGCAATGGATGGATGTTTTAAATAAACTCGCTAAAGTATATATAAAAAACCCAGAGAAATTAAAAGCTCATGCTACCAAACTCGAAGCTGGCATAAAATCCATAGACGTAGTTAAATTAAATAATAACGAGCCTGTTTTTAAAAAACAATTTATTACAAATGCAGTAACAAATTGGGCTAAACAATTTGACTATAAATTTGGCGGCATACAAAACGCACCTAAATTTATGATGCCCAATAATTATCATTTCCTACTAAGGTATGCCCACCAAAACAATAATAAAGCATTACTAGATTTTGTAAATTTAACCTTAGAAAAAATAGCTTATGGTGGTGTTTTTGATCAAATTGGTGGCGGGTTTTCAAGATACTCGGTGGACAACAAATGGCACGTACCCCATTTTGAAAAAATGCTTTATGATAATGCCCAATTAGTAAGCCTATATGCCGATGCATATCTTTTAACTAAAAATGAATTATATAAAAATGTTGTTACCGAAACACTCACATACATTAAAAATGAAATGACTGCGGCAAACAGTGCCTTCTATTCTTCGCTAGATGCAGATAGTAAAAATTACAATGGCACACTTGAAGAAGGTGCTTTTTACGTTTGGACTAAAACGGAGCTAAAACAAATACTAAAAGCTGATTTTAACATATTCGCAGACTATTACAACGTAAATACTTATGGGCATTGGGAACATGATAATTATGTGCTTATTAGAAAAGATAATGATGCAACAATAATTAAAAAACACAACATAACGCCAGACCTTTTATTAGAGAAAAAGACTAATTGGAAAAAGTTACTATTAATAGCCCGTAATAAAAGAATAAAACCAAGACTAGACGATAAAACTTTAACCTCTTGGAATGCTATTATGATTAAAGGTTATGTAGATGCCTATCGTGTTTTTGGAAATAATGCATATCTCGCTTCCGCGGAAAGAAACGCTACATTTATACTTAATAATCAACTTAAAAAAGACGGTAGTTTATATCATAACTATAAAAGCGGAAAAAGCACTATTAATGGCTATTTAGAAGATTATGCAGCAACCATAGAAGCTTTTATAGCACTTTACGAAAACAATTTAGATGAAAAATGGCTTAATGCAGCAAAAGACCTAACCAACTACACTTTTGAATATTTTTTCGATAATACCAATAAAATGTTCTACTTCACATCAAAAAACGATGCCGCTTTAGTCTCCAGAAGTATTGAATATCGCGATAATGTTATACCAGCAAGTAATTCTATGATGGCAAAAAACCTGTTTAAACTATCGCATTATTTTGATGACAACCATTATAGTGATACAGCCATGAGTATGCTGAATAATGTAAAACCTGAAATGCAAGATTACCCATCTGGTTATTCCAATTGGTTCGATTTAATGCTAAATTACACACACCCCTACTACGAAGTCGCTATTGTAGGCAAAAATGCAAAACAAAAAATAACAACGTTAAACAAAACCTATATTCCAAACAAACTTATTGCGGGTAGCACTTACGAAAATAATATGCCCTTATTACAAAACAGATTCAACCCTACCCATACACTTATTTACGTTTGTGTAAATAAATCTTGTAAACTTCCTGTTACAACAACTAAAGATGCCATACGGCTTTTAAAAAAGTAATAAGCTAAAATTACCTCAACACTAAACTGGAATAGCAGAACTTAAAATAAAACACCCTTATTAAACACCTAATTTGGTAGTCCTATTTTAATTATTTAAACACCTATAAACTAATATTAAATTTATATTTTAGCGTAATAATTAAACTACAAAATTATGAATTTAGAAAACATTGATGTGGAAAAGTGGATTACACTAGGATTAGATTATGGACTTAAAATATTGAGCGCCATAATTATTTGGGTTGTTGGTTCTTGGATTGTAAAAAAGCTATTAAAAGCTACAAAATCTTTAATGCTAAAAAGATCTTACGATGAAAGCTTACAAAAATTTTTATTAAACCTTTTAGGTTGGGTATTTAAAATAATACTAATTGTTGTGGTTTTAGGAACCTTAGGTGTAGAAACCACATCGTTTGCTGCCATTATAGCTGCCGCTGGTTTAGCCATTGGCTTAGCACTGCAAGGCTCTCTTGGTAATTTTGCAGGTGGTGTTTTATTAATGATTTTTAAACCTATTAAAATTGGAGATTTAATTGAAGCACAAGGTGAAGTTGGTGTTGTTAAAGAAATTGAAATTTTCACTACCAAATTAACAGGACTTTCTAATAGGGAAATTATTATTCCTAACGGCGCATTATCCAATGGCAATATTATTAATTTTTCTACGGAGGGTACCCGTCGTGTAGATTTAGTTTTTGGTGTAGGTTACGAGTCTGATATTAAGAAAACAAAAGAGGTTATACTAAATGTATTAACATCTCACCCTAAAGTACTACAAACACCAGCGCCTAGCGTAAATGTTATGGAATTAGCAGATAGCTCTATAAATTTTGCAGTAAGACCATGGAGTACTGCTGATGATTATTGGGATGTTTATTTTGGTATTACAGAAAATGTAAAAGAAGCCTTGGATGCTGCTGGTATTGAAATTCCTTACCCACACCAAGTTGAAATACAAAAGCAAAGTTAAAACATTTAAAGTATTAAAAATTTAATATCAAACCCATCCGATTTTAAAAGTCAGATGGTTTTTTTTTAGGCCCGTATTGCTAAAAAACATCTAAAAATTACCAAATAGCATTACCTTCTTTTTTGTAATACTATGTTACAAACAGTTACAAAAATGTGTTTGAATAAAATATATTTCAAATTTGTATAGGTATGGGCTTCATTTATATTATACTTATTTAAAAGAACAACATAAATTAAACTGTTACATATTCATTCTACTAGAATTTGTATTACCTAATTTTATTTCTCCAAAAGAAAGAAAAACAAACCAATAAATTTAGTAATTTATCTTAATTTGTCTTAATTTTTAACAACCAAATAAATTCAAATGATGCAAAACAAAACCCGACTTATGTGGCGAATTTTAATATTAGTGCTTATTCTAGGTATAGGTACTACAGCCTGTACTAAACAAGATAAAGTAGAAGAAACAGAAAACCTTGTATTTAAAAACACATACCACGATATGGACGCGCTTGTACAAAGTTTAAACAGCAAGTACAACGAACAGGAAGCTGTAGTTCACATTACCTATAAACATGAAGAAAATGCCGAAATTAAATTTAAGATAATAAATGAAGATGAATTAGATATAGTTTCGTCTTTAGTACTTTTAAAGGAGGTTGGCTATCAAACTGAAAATCATTTAAGCGGTAAAAACCAAAAGAAATTGGGAGATAAAGAATACAAACTAACTTGTACCTCTGGCGGAACTACTACAACAAAAACCTGTTCTGGTGTATTTTCTTGTAAAAAATTTGCAAGTAACTGTTTAGATAATGATGGATGCTTAACAGTTTGTCCTATTAGAGATATGGTTTACATACCATCCCAAACTATTAAAAACCCAATAACAAAGGAAACTGTGCGCACACTTCCAGAAATTATTTTAATGCCTATACAAAACAACTAATAACTATACCATTAAGAGGTAGAATTAACAATAAAAAAACCGTCGGACATGTGGATCCAACGGTTTTTTTTAGGTCTTAATTTTTGGCTTTAAAGCCACAAAATCTTTTAAATAATACGGTTCAAAATATGCAACATCTTCAAAATTACCTGCATTATATTTGTTGTAAGCCAAGATATCCATTTCTTTTGCTGAAGGTAATCTATCTTCAACAAAAATAGCGTTGGCGTGCCGTATAAGCGCTTTGGTTTTCTCAACACCATTACCAATAAAATAAACGTTTCCTTGCTCTAAGTAATGCTTAAAAGAAGTTTCATCTAAAATCTGAGCTTCCGTATCCCGTATTTGGTTGTAATCTGAATTATAAATTGCAGAATACACTTCCATGCGCCTGGCATCTAACATACTCACAATAACACCATGATCCATTTCAACTTGATGCGCAAGGCTATCTAGGGTTGGAATAGAAATTAAAGGCTTATCAAGCGCAAAACATAAACCCTTGGCCGCAGAAACACCAATACGTAAACCCGTATAAGACCCAGGCCCTTTACTTACTGCTATCGCAGCCAAATCATCAGCTTTTATTTTGGCTTCCTTTAAAACATCGCTAATATAAACATGAAGTCGTTCGGCATGCGAATAACTTTTATCGTTATCTTCCTTTAGTACAATGGTTTCCCCATTCCGCGAAAGCGACACAGAGCAATTGGTTGTTGTAGTTTCTAAGTTAAGAATATAGGTACTCATATTTAAATTTTGGTAATCATTATAATTTATCGTTTTAAACAGATAAACCATTTAAGTATATTCTGTTTTAAACCCACTAAGTGAATTGTGTAAACAGACGCAAAATTATTATAAAATTTACTCGGTTAGCGGTTTACCCATATAAAAATCTAAGATTTTTATTTTGAATATAAAATCGTACTTAGCATTAATTAAAGACGATTCCGCATTTATTAATTGTACTCTAGATTGTTCTAAATCGAAAGCTGTAAGCACACCAATATCATACCTTTCTTTTGCATTAGTAAATGCTAATGTTTGCGATTTTAAAGACTGCTTAGCAGCATCGAAAGCTTTAAAAGCGGCCTGTGCATCTGTAAAAGCGCGCTGAATATTTGCTTCCAAATTTAATTTGGTTTGCTGTAAATTAAGCTTACTATTATCTTCCTGTATTCTAGATTTAGCTACTGCTGTTTTATTTTGAAACCTTGAGAAAATAGGAATATTTAAATTTAAACCAAAACGCTGCCCTTTTTGCTGATTAAGCTGATCGAAAAAGGCCTGCTCCGTATCTGTTAAATTTGTAAAAAACACGTTGGAGCCAAAGCCATAATTTGCGGTAACCGTAGGGTAAAATCCACTTTTAGAGATTTCGGTTCCTAAAGCAGCATTTTCCATATTTTTTTCAGCAACTTTAATTTCCACCCTATTTTCCATAGCGAAGTTTAAAATAGCATTTACATTATCGTATAATAAGGCTGTAGAAGGTTTATCTATATTTATAATTTCCACACTAAAGCCACTATAGGCGACCTGTAATAATTGAGACAATGTAAGAAGTGCTAAATTATAATTATTTTCTGCTACTGTTACCTGTTGTGCATCTCGACTTAAAGTGGCTTCCGCGTCATACAAGTTAGCTTTAGGTTGGGCACCTGCCTTAACTAGTTCCTGTACTTGGCCCAATTGTTTTTCACTAAACGCATATTGCGCCTTGGCAATACCTAAACGCTCCTTATTAAAAAGTACGTTTAAATAATTATTTACAACATTAAGCGCTATATCGTCTTTAATGCGCTGCAATTCTAATTGATTTGCCTCTAAGGTTAATTGCGATTGCTTATATAAATTAGTTAACCTAAACCCATCAAAAATAGTTTGATTAATCCCGATACCTATGTTTGTACTGTTATCCGCTCTATCTACAAATTGCCCAGGAAACAGCTCTCTGTTACCTAAAGATAAATTATGTGATGCTGTAATACCTAATGATGGTAAAAAAGAACCTTTGGAAGCAATAATATCCTGGTTATTACTAAGCAGTGTATTCTCGCCCTGTTTTACAGTAATATTATTTTCAATGGCATAATTAACACATTCCTTTAGCGTCCATTTTTTTTGTTGCCCAAAAGAGTAGCTGCCATACAAAAGCCCTAGTGCTAAAATAATTAGTTTGCTATTCATCATCTTCATTATCTTTTGCTGCTTTGTTCCAAACTTTAATTTCATCGCCTTCTTTAATACCTTCTAAAATTTCTACATTTATACCATCGGACAAGCCTAGCTCTACATTTTCTTTTTTAAATTTATTATCGCCCTCTGAAATTTCTACATACGGTTTTTCGGTAATTCTATTGTATTGCAACAGTGCTTCCCTAATAACTAAAACGCTATCCTTACTTTCTATTTCAATTTCCGCATTAGCGCTATAACCTGCCCTAATATTAGTTAACGAATCGATGGTTACATTGGCTTTAATTGTAAATTGCACCGCACCATTTTCCTCGATACCTTTTGGAGCCACAAATGTTAATTTTGCTGGAAACTCTTTCCCTCTAATAGCACCTAAAATAACTTTTATAGCTTTACCTTCTTGCACCTTACCAACTTCGGCTTCGTCCAACTTACCTTCAAAAATCATAGCACTCATATCTGCAATTGTAGCAATGGTTGTTCCTGCATTAAAGCTATTACTCTCGATAACCTGATCGCCCTCGCGCACAGGAATTTCTAAAATAGTTCCTGCTATTTGGGCTATAATATTCGTGTTAGCAGAACTACCGCCAGAAATTGAGCCGCGCTTAATAATTTGATAATCGTTTTGCGCTTGCTTTAACGTTTCGTTGGTTTGATTGAAAGACAACTCGCTATTTTCAAAATCCTGCTGCGATATTACCCCTTTTTCAAATAACGTTTTGTTTCTAGAATAAAGCACTTTAGCATTATCGTACGCTAATTTTGCCGTGCTTATCCTGCCTTTTGAGGCTACTAAATTCTGCTCGTTAGGTACCACCCTAATAGTTGCTATTAAATCGCCTTTTTTAACTTTATCGCCTTCTTCAACAAGAATTTTATCGACAATACCTGCTATTTGCGGTTTTAATTCAATTTCCTCTTCTGGGTTTAATTTACCTGTTGCCACTGCTTTAGTATCTATTGAACTATAAAAGGGCGTTTCCACTTTATAATCTACAACATCTTTAGAATTGGCATCTTTAAAATACTTTAAAACAAATGCTAATGCTATAATAGCTACAATTACTAAAATAATTTTTACTGTTTTGTTCATTTGGTTGTTCTTATTATTTATCACTTGGTTGCCATAACATGCCATGCATAAAACAAATACACATGTTCTTATTATTTTTTACTCTTCTCTTAATGCCTCTATGGGCTTTATACTGGTTGCTTTATTAGCAGGAATTAACCCTATTAAAGTGCCTAAAACCACTAAAATGATTAAGGCAATAAAAACCACACCAATGGATACAGATGCATTTACTATAGCGGCATCTTCACCCTGACCAAAAAAATGATCCAACAGAATTAAAATCCAACCGCCTGATATAATACCAAACAAACCTGCTACAATGGTTAAAAAAACAGCCTCGACTACAATTTGCCTTTTAATCTCGAATGGTGTGGCGCCTAACGCCCTACGCACTCCAATTTCTTTTGTACGCTCCTTTACAGTAATTAATAAAATATTACCAATGGCAAATACACCTGCAAACAAAGTGGCTATACCTACAAACCAGGTTAAAAATTGCATCCCGGTTAAAAAGCCTGTAATTTTTGCAAACTCCTTACCTAGATTAAAACTTCCAAAAGCGCGCTTATCTTTTGGGTGAATTTTATTTAAATTTTTAAGTAATAATTTAGAGTCTTCCTCTATTTGTTTAATGTCGTATTCGGGTTTACCGGTAATCATTATCCAACCTATATTGTCACCCTGATTGTATATTTGTTGAAATGTTGTAAATGGTATATGCATATCTGATGTGGGGCCCATGTTTTGGTTCCCGTTTTCAAACATACCAACCACTTTAAAGTTAATTTTATTAATCTCGATATATTCCCCAATAGGCATGTCGTTTTTTTCGAAAAGCTGCTTGTACACATCTTCGGAGATAACAACAACTTTTTTATTGTCGTTTATATCATTCTGATTAATAAATCTGCCATAAATTAATTTTTTCTTTTGTACTTGATCCAGCAAAGGGTAATCGCCATTTACACCAAAATTACCAGACAAAAAATTACGAACTACTGTAGATTGATTTTGGTTTCGTGGTACTACAAACTCAATACCATCTACATTTTCGGCAACCTTTTTGGCATCGGTTAAGGATAATTTTATACGCCTACCTTCTTGAAATCCTTTAAATGGCTTACTTGTACTTTGGCCCCAAACAAAAACACTATTGGTGGCAAAACTCCCAAATAGCCGGTTAAAAGAATTCTCTAAACCGCGTGCTGAGCCTAATAAGCCAATAAGTAGTAAAACGCCCCACCAGACGCCCACCATAGTAAGAATAGACCGTAGTTTGTTTTTGCTAAAGCTATCAAAAACCTCTTGCCATGTATCTCTTTCAAATAAAAATTTAAACATGCTTAATCATTTCTTAATGCTATAATAGGTTTAATTTGCGATGCTTTTTTAGCTGGTAAATACCCAGCTATAGCACCTGCTATAATTAGTGTTAGTGTGGCTCCAAAAACAAGACCATTACTAACTCCAGGATCTTTTATAAAATAATCGACCAAGTAAGGCTTTACAATTTCTAATACGCCAACGCCTATTAATAAACCAACATAACCTGCAATAGCTGTTATTAAAATAGATTCTATTAAAATAATAGAAACAATGGATTTGGGCGATGCACCTAATGCTTTACGTATACCAATTTCCTTAGTACGCTCTTTTACTATAAATATCATAATATTACTAATACCCACTATACCGGCTATTAAAGTACCAAAGCCAATAATTAAAATAATAAAGGTTAAACCAACCGTCATTTGGCTTACCGCTTTTGTGCCTTGCGCCATATTACGCACCCGAATAGCACGCTGATCGCTTCTGGCTACTGAAAACCGATTTTTCATTTTTTTGGTAAGCAGTGTGCTAAACGCTAAGGCCTCGTCGTAATCCATTTCTGGATTGTAGGTTAAATTAATTTGATCGATATAATCGTTACTACCATATAAATATTGCGCTGTGGTTACGGGCATATAAATTAATCGTTCCTCATTATCGCCGCCATCATCTGTAAAAACACCTACCACTTTAAATTGTACGCCGCCTACATTAAGGTACTTACCCAAAGCTTTTGTTTTTACAAACAAATCCGCTTCTACAAGGCGCCCAATAACAATGGTTTTTGTTTTATTATTTAAATCGTTTTGATTTATATAGCGCCCTTCTTTTATAATCGTTTTTTCTAAGAATTGATGATCGGGATGTACAGCTCTTAAACTGTAATTATTTTGCTCGCCTTGGTAGGATACTTGAAAATTTTTATAAATTCTAGCTGTAATAAACTCGACTTTATTTTTAAAATCTTCTTTTACGTAATCGAGATCTTCATTTTTAAATTGAATTCGTCTTCCTGCCTGTAACCCTTTATTGGCTTTGGTTGTTTTACCAGATCTTATGGTAATAGCGTTATTGGCATCATCAATAAAAGCATCGGAAAACGTGTTTTGGAGGCCGTTTGCAATACCAAAAAGCACTGTAAATAACAAAATGGCAAATGCCACAGTAAAACCAGATAGTAAGCTTCTGGTTCTGTTCATGTTAATACTTTGAAATATTTCGCGCCAAAGGTCAATATCAAACATATTGCGAAGCTCTATCCTGTTTTACTTTAACATCTTCCATAATAACGCCATCTTTTAAGCGTATAATGCGTTTACACATATTGGCAATATCCTCCTCATGCGTTACCATTAAAATAGTTTTACCTTCATCGTTTAATTGCTGAATAAAAGCCATAATTTCATGAGAGGTTTTAGTATCCAGAGCTCCTGTTGGCTCATCTGCTAACAATAATTTAGGATCTGCTGCTAGTGCTCGTGCTATAGCAACACGCTGTTTTTGCCCCCCAGATAGTTCTTTAGGTAAATGCCCTGCCCAATCTGCAAGCCCAACCTTACCTAAATGAAACATGGCCATTTCTTGGCGCTCCTTGCGTTTAATACCTTGGTAATACAAAGGAAGAGCAACATTTTCGGCTGCATTTTTATAATTTATTAGGTTGAAAGACTGAAAAATGAAACCTAAAAATTTGTTTCTGTAAACTGCTGCTTTTTTTTCGGTTAGGTTACTAATAGGAAGGCCATCTAGAATATATTCGCCAGAATCGGCCTCGTCCAGCATACCAATAATATTAAGTAATGTGGATTTGCCTGAACCTGAAGAGCCCATTATAGCAACCATTTCACCTTCTTCTACAGCAAGGTCTATGCCTTTTAAAACATGTAAGCTTGAATCTCCAATAGGATAAGATTTGTTAAGCTGATTGATTTTTAACATCATTTAATTTGTTTAATTAAGCTAATCTGTTTTTTTTTGAAAGACTTACAATGCAGCAAAATGTTACCTAGCCTAATGCCTTTATTTTATTGTTTTTTTAATGTGCTATATTTTCTGTAAATAAAATAACCAATACCTCCAATAAGAATATACGGAATGGCCATTAAATAAACTATACCGTCGTTTATACCTTTTGCTGTAGCCTGGCCCGCCTCGCTTTCTAGCACGGCACGGCACATAGCACATTGTGCCCTACTGGTTACAGAGAAAAAGATTGTAAAAATGAGTAGGATGGCTTTTTGTTTCATCAATAAACACGTTTTATCTTAAACAAATTTAAACTATTCTATTAAAATCAATTATAAATTTATCTTAAAAGGTTGTTTCAAAATGGACTATAAAAATTATGCGTTTCCATTAATTTGCTATGGCTTCCATTGGTGTTGGAATTTTTACAACACCAATGGAAGCCTTTGTTTGCTTTTCCCTTTTTTAATCTGACTTAAATTAATGGTTACTAATTTTAAATAATACCTTTATTTATTTTAACAAAATTAAGCACTACCCTATTTTATTTGTTTTAAGAGGCTTCTACAATAGCGATTTCCTCGTCGGTTAGCTCGTATAATTTGTAGACCATTTGGTCTATTTCTTTGTCGGTTTGCTGTATTTGTGCTTGTAAGGCTTGTGCCTCGGCTTTTTTGGTTTCAAACACATCCATCCAATCCATTTCTTGGGTTTTGGTTAGTGTGGCAAGGGGCTCAAGCCCATTGTCCCTGCGGGGCTTGTTCTCTTTTTTTATGGCTTTGTTTAGCTCTTTTATAAATTCGCCAAATGCTAACTCGTGCCAGTTTTGTAGCTTTTTGGGTAGTTTTTGTATAGGGTATTGGGATTGGAGGTATTTTTGGAATTTGTTTGAAGAAACTATAAGTTCATTGATAACTTTAATTATAAAATTAACCTTATTAATTAATTTAACTTTTTCTTCTTCATCACACATTACAATTGGTAATTGCTTTAATAATCTTGAGTTAAAACTAGGATAACTTTTATTATTACTTTTAGGGGATTGCTCATTTACATAATATGTAAACAAATTCGAATTAAGTAAAGCTAGCAAAAATTTAATAGGATAACTTTCCTTTTTTTCTGTAATTACAGCTGCAATATTCTTAACCACAGCTGGTTTTTCTATATATGTAGCAAATATCCTTGGATTAATTATCTCACGAATAACTAGCTTAGGTTTATCAAAAAATTCCTTCTTTCTAGGTTCTGCTAACCATTCTCCATAAGATATGTATTCACCTTGTGATTGATATGAATATCGGTTTATTCCCTGAGAAACATAGGGATAATTAAATACGGAACTAAAAATATTTGAAATAAATATATCTTCTTTTTTTTCATAATCAGTTTGCTTAGGTTTACCTTTTCCTTTTTGATAAGTTTTAACCCCCATTACTTGATTATAAACTTCAATTAAAGGGACTGTATTATTAGATTTTATAATACTATCAATTACTATAAAAGTTTCTTCAACTTTTGGTTTGTTGATTATAAATTTATTTTTGTCTATTAAGCAGTTTGGCTTTTCAACAGCATTAGTGTTTGATAAATCAAGAAAAAAATATTCACTAGCAGAATAGCCTTTATTATTTAATAAAATAATTGATGTTGGAAGATTTACTTCTTCAAATACATCATCACCCATTTTTATATTAATTATGCATTTAAAGTTTTCTGAAGTAAATATTCTTAAGTCTTTAAAATATTCTTTTTCTAAGTAGGAATCGGGCATTATATATCCTAAAACTCCATTTTTCTTAACCAGTTGAGTGCCCAATTGAATAAAATATTTATAAGAATCAATATTTCCAAAACTCGTTGCTTTATAATGCTTTTTTAACCAGGTTTTATTATCCAATTTGGCCCCATAAGGCGGATTCCCAATCACCACATCAAAGCCACCTTTGTTTTGAATGGCAGTTTCAAAAGGCACACAAAGGGTGTTGTTTAGTGCAGCAATGGGCTTAAGCCCATTGTCTACAATGGTTTTGCCCCAGCGTTCGCTATGTTTAGGTACGTTTTTGGTAATATAATCTACCACATTAGTAACCTGTGTAGCCTCGGCAGGCACAGTTTTGCGGTGAAATTTTTGCGCCCAAACTTTATGTTCGCCTTTGTTCCATTTTTTGTAGCGCTGAAACTCGTAAGATGTAAAACCTTTTAGCTTTCTAATTTGCTCGTTAAGTTCGGTTTCGTTATTGGCAGTACAAAGCAAATGCACATGGTCTGGCAATACGGTAAAACTAACCGTAGGGATGTTGTACTTGCTAATGCCTTCGCCCATTAAGGCAATCATTTTGGTATAATCGTCGTCTTTAAACGCAAAAGGCTGTAAATCTTTAATAAATTCTGGCGGGTTAAAAGCCACCATCCTGTCGGATATTCTAGAATTATGCGTTACAAAAGTGACTAAAAAAAGCTGTTTGGGTGCTTTGTTAAACACCTTAGGAAACTGGGTTTCCCAATGAAACGCTTTATCGCCCGCAACCGCTTTACTATCTATTAAGCTGTTACCACATTTAATATTATTGTTTAGGCTGTTTAGTTTACGGCGGGGTTGGGCAGTACGCAACCACAGGGAGAGTTTGGCAATTTCTACAGATTCCTCGTTAAGGTCTACCCCAAAAATATTGTTTTCTAAAACCGTATTTTCTATGTTAGGAAACACCAAACCACCGCCTAATAAATTGGTTTGTAGCTCATCTACATAACGGTGTTCTTTAATTAAAAAATCTAAGGCTTGGTTTAAAAAAGCACCCGAGCCACAGGCAGGGTCGCAAATGGTAAGTTGCAATAGCCACTCGCGGTAGCTTTCTAGCGCGGTAAGTAGTTTCTTTTTGGTTTCCTTTTGGCGTTTGGGGTTAAAATCGGCTTCAATAATAGCAAGCTCGGTTTTCTTTTCTTCACATAATTTACCTATTGTATTATCTACAATGTATTTGGTAATGTATTTTGGGGTGTAAAATACGCCGTCTTTTTTACGTTTTGTTTTCTGCTTATCAAAAGCAACGCCTTCAATTTCGGCGTTTACACTTTCAATTTCGTTTAACGAATTTTCGAAAATATGCCCTAAAATATTTACATCTACTTGGCTTTCAAAATCGTAATCGGATAATGTTTTGGTGTGTTTGTAAAGTAACGCGTCGGTTAAAATTAAAGAATCTAAAATCGGGTCGGGTTTAAACAAACCGCCATTATAGGCAAATATTTCGGCTTTTTTATCGGTGCCTTTTCTACCTTCGTCTAAATATTTAAAATAGAGTTTAAAGCGGTTGTATAGTGGGATATCGGTATCTAAATCTTTTAGCTTGTCCCAATCTTGTAGAATACGTACGGTGGAGTTTGGGGGCAGTAAACCTCTGTCTTCGGCAAAGAAAATAAATAAGAAACGGTCTATTAATTTCTGCGATTTTTTAAACAGATGCTGTTTTATGTTTTTGTTGGCACGCTCGCTGTCTTCCTTTTGTAATTCGCTTCTAAACACATCGTTTTTCATGTTTAGTTTTACCAAATCGCGAAACAGCTCGCGTTTAAACACCGAATAATCGTTGTAAAAGGTTTTGGTAATTTTTTCTTCTTCAACAACCGAATCGGTTTTTATAGTAAGCGGTATATTGTTAAGTACATTGTCTTTTTGCAAACACAAATACAGCAATTCAAATTGTGGTTTGGTAAGAGTAAACAAATTAAACTCTTCAAAATCGACCGCATTATTTATGTAAAAACCTGAGTTCGATTAATACAAAGTAAGTTGGTTTTTATTAACGGTTCGATATTTTATAGATGGTTTTTTAGGCAAAAAGCTATAAGCAATAAGACCTGCCACGATATTTGATAAGAAGTTAGTAAAGCTTCTATGTCT
>CALGNX010000028.1 GCA_937958265.1 uncultured Algibacter sp.
ACACCAATTAAAAGTATTTAGCGTTATTGTGCAAAACAAGAGCATAACAAAGGCTGCCGAAGAGTTAAACATGACGCAACCTGCGGCTTCCATTCAATTAAAAAATTTCCAAAACCAATTTGATATACCTTTAACCGAAGTACTTGGCAGGCAGCTTTATGTAACCACCTTTGGTTTAGAGATTTTTAATATTGCAGAGTCTATTTTAAACCAAGTAAAAACTATAGATTATAAAACACAAGCTTTTAAGGGTTTGCTTTCTGGTAAATTAAGACTTTCGGTAGTATCCACAGGAAATTATGTAATGCCTTACTTTTTAAATGGTTTTTTAAAGCAACATCCAGAAATCGATTTGGTCTTGGATGTATCCAACAAAGCTAATGTTATTAAAGATTTGGAGCAAAATGAAGTGGACTTCGCACTAGTAACTGTAAGCCCTGGGCATTTGGATTTATATGAGGAATCGCTTATGGCTAATAAATTACATTTAGTAGCCTCTGCTAGTCGCGATTTAGATGTGAAAAAGGTTGAGGATAAATCCATTTTTAACAGAATGCCGTTAATTTATAGAGAGGAAGGGTCAGGTACACGTTTTACTATGCAGCAATTTTTTACAAAAGAAGCCATAAGTCCTAAAATAAAATTAGAATTAACCACTAACGAAGCAATAAAACAGGCTGTAGTGGCAGATATTGGTATGTCCATTGTCTCGCTTTTAAGTATTAAAAACGAGTTGTCTCAAAACGAATTAAAAATTATACCGGTAAAAGGTTTACCATTGGAATCTACATGGAAATTAATATGGCTAAAAAAGAAAAATTTATCGCCCGTGGCTTTGGCTTTTTTAAATTACGTAAAACAAGAAAAGGAGCAGGTTTATAACGATTTTTTTAAATGGATGGAAAAGTACTAAGAGGTGCTTTTATCTGTGGTTTCTGTTTCTTTTGTGGTTACGTTTAAAATGTCGGGAAAAATTAAGGGTAATAAAGATTTTACGGGTTCGTAAAGGGCAGACTCTTGTTTAGTATCGGCATCTAAAAATGTTATTGTGTTATTAAATTTATCAAAAATATTTAAAATTACACTTAATATTAAAGCAAATTTAAGCGCGCCAAAAGCACCGCCGGCAAGTTTATTTATTATACCCAAAGCGGCAAAATTAGCAAGTTTAGTTAGTGCTTTACCTGCTATGCCAATAGCTAAAACAATAATAATAAAGGTAATTGCAAAGGCAGTAACATTAATTGTTTTTTCGTTCCAATCGGTTTTAGTTTGTAAAAATTCGGCAGCAAAATTACTAAAATGTATAGCGCCATATACGCCAGCAACCAATGCAATTAGAGAGGCTACCTCAACAAAAAGCCCCTTCATAAAGCCACGAATCAAGCCAAATAAAATTAGTGCTCCTAAAACAATATCTACAACGCTCATAAATTAAATAATTTTAACAAATATAAATTAAAAACATTTGGTAATACTGCTAGATTTTTATGTGTTAGAGAAGCTTTTAATACTTGTGTTTAAATTGCGCAACTAAGTAACGTGTTAAATATTTAGTACTGCACACTTTTAAGGTGGTTTAAATAATTGGATAATAGCTCTACTTATGGTTTAATGTTTTAATACTGTATTAGTGCATAATTATAGGAAAGGTATGTGCAATAGGTAATAGTAAAGCGTAATAGCAATATATTTTTAATTATAACATGAAGGTTTAGTAACTTTGGGTTTTAAAAAATTAGGATACACATAAAATGGCAAGAGACGAAAAATTAAAGGAGCGCTGGGCATTGGTAGTTCAAAAACTATCCAACCAATTTGCCGATGGAGATACACTAGATCTCGATGCTATTATTTACCTAATAGGTGTGCAGGAACTTGGGCAACTTGGGCGTCAATTTAAAAAAGACCAAAAGCTGGACCTTATGCACATTGCCATATGTAAATTATTAGTACCCTACGGCTATTACGAACTCGATTTTGTAGATAACGACGGCTGGCCACACTATAAAACATTGGAAGCATTACCACACTTAAAATCCGGCGAGCAAAGTATTTTAATGAAAGAGGCTATTGTAAATTACTTTCTAGAAACCCAGTATATTAATTAAATGTATTTGGGCGTTACCGCAAGGGTCGGGCTTTCACTACTCAATCCCTCCCTTGTCGGGGATTTCAAACAGGCCGTTTAATCCCTAACGCACATGTTGTTGGCTGTGGCTTTATTTTTTTAAATTAACAGCGTTTCTAATGTTTTGCCTCTCAAAATTAAGAGGTTTTTAATTAAAAAATAGGTGCTTTTTTAAACCTGTGTTCGCTATAAATTTTAAATATGTATTTTACTCGGGTATCATGTTTTGTTGGGTCGCGTGTGTTTATATACCACTAGTTTTGGTTATAAATATACTAAACCCACTTTGAGTATTTATACCAATTAAAATTTAAAAGAAGGCTAATAACTCGTTTCTATCGCACCTTTATTTCAAAATAAAATAAAACCGTAGCTAAGGCTATGCTTTAATTTTTCTTCTCATATAGGTCCAATATAATTCAAATTCTTTAGCCTAATTTTAAATCATATTTAGTATTATTTAATATTTCTTTATATTAAGTAACCCTTTATGCAGGTAGATAGTGTGAATTTAGAGCTAACAATTTAGCTAGATTTTATGTGTTTTTTAAGTGTAATTTATTAAGTTTTTTTGTTGGGAAACTTTAAAACAAAAAAAATCTCAGACCAATTTTATGGTCTGAGATTTTAGCTGATAATAAATATATTTATCTACCGTCAGTAACCCAAGCTTGAGGTCTATATTCTTTTAATTTGGTTGCTACAACTTCTAATGTCCGATCTACTTGTTGATTTTGGTATTCATGGAAATATCTACCAGCACTAACAGCCCAGTAATGACTACCATGATGTTTTTTACGACCAAAATCTGAGCCAACATATCCTTTAAATTCTAAAGGTATAGACCATTTTGTTGTCTCGATAATCTCTCTTTGCATAACTTCAAAATTTATATACATTCCTGGATCAACCCATTGGCCTACCGGTTCTTGTATAACTTCTGTTGTAGATGTACCTGAATTTCCGTTTCGTTCGCCAGACATGCTAATAGTTAATTTGGTGCTGCCTTCAGAAAGTAAGGGTACTCCAATTTTGCCGCCTACCTCTAAAGAAACAGACCCTCCAAGGGACCACCCTTTGGTTTCACTTTTAGTATAGCGCATCTGACTTCCACTTACCATCCATTTTCTTACGCCACTATTATTTGGATATGAAATTCTAGAGCTAGCACTAGTCCATTTAGAAAATTTAGAGGTTTTGGTTTCAATTTTTTCACCTATTGTTCTAACTTCTGCCTTCCAGTTGTATCTCCTATTAGGGTTGCTTCCTTTGCCAATTTTATAGTCGTTTACAGATATAGATATTGGTCTACGCGGTCCTTTATTAAGCAAAATCGTAAATCTATTTTGAATAGCATCCTTATTTACAAAAGAATATCCTGGTTTACTTAGCTTTACTAAGTCTGTTGGAGTAACTTCAGCCCATGAGCCATAAACCTTATCATTGTTTCTTGATAATAAGTCTGTTGACTCGTTGTAAAATTTCGTTTGTATGGTTTTGCCGTAAGTGTACTTTATATTATCATTATCTAATTCAGCTGCGTTTTCAGCTTGTGGTTTTGTTAGGGTGTCTTCTTCTTCTTTACTACAGGAGGTAATAAAAAAGAGGGACATACTAGCTAAGAGTAAACTTTTCGTTAAATTCATAATTAAAATTTTTATTGGATTATTTGTTAATGTTCCGCTAATTAAGGCAAATGTGTTGTTATAATATCGACTAAATGGTTAAAAGGTTAAATTTTTCGTTAAAATCGATATGTTCTTTGTTTAAGTAGTTTAAAAAGTGTTTCTGTTTTTAGTCTGTTTATAAAGGTTTTATTTTTTAATAGTGCTTTATCCCTTTAGGTATCACAGAAAGTGAATACTAAGTATTTAAGTAATATCAATTAAAATTTAAAAGAAGGCTAATAACTCGTTTCTATCGCACCTTTATTTCAAAATATAATAAAACCGTAGCTAAGGCTATGCTTTAATTTTCTTTCTCACATAGGCCCGATATAATTCAATTTTTTTAGCCTAATTATAAATTATATTTGGTATTACTTATCTTAAATTCGTGTGTTTTTTCTTGTTAAGAACTTAAATTTATATATCGGTTTAAACGTAATTATAATCAAATTAAAAGCGCCGTGTAAAAATTCGAAACATTAAAAATTATTAGAGTTATTTTAAGTGTAATTAATTGGATTTTAGCTTTGTCTGTACAATAATTTAAACGTTCTTACGGTCTTAATTTCAATGCGTTATTCTAATTCTTTAAACATTATTTTTCAATCTGTTTAAGTTTCAAATTTTAGGGTTAAATAATTTATAGTTTAGTTTTAATATCAAATATAGTTAAAAATTGTTCTAATATATTTGCCTAAATTTAACGAGTATTGTCTACTTTTTTATGTTTTCATTGGGTGTTAAAATTACCGGTTTTATAATAATAAGCTTTGTTTGGTGCCCTCGATGATATTTTACGAACAAAAAAAGCTAGGTATATTGTTAATATACCTAGCTCACAAAAATTAAAATAATGTTGTTTATTGGTAAGTTTATAAGTGTTGTAAAGGTTATTTAGTTTAGGAGAAAGTTTATAGCTGTTATTGATATGCTTTTATTTAAATTTGATGTTAAAAGCATAAGTATTATTTATGAATTTTACATTACACCAATTAAAAGTATTTAGCGTTATTGTGCAAAACAAGAGCATAACAAAGGCTGCCGAAGAGTTAAACATGACGCAACCTGCGGCTTCCATTCAATTAAAAAATTTCCAAAACCAATTTGATATACCTTTAACCGAAGT
>CALGNX010000029.1 GCA_937958265.1 uncultured Algibacter sp.
CCACCTAGAACACGGATCGTTAAAACTTCCTTTGCTCCAGTGTTATCTGCCACTCTAAGTCTTGATTCTTGTTGTACCATAATTACTTAGCTCTTTCTATGATTTCTACTAATCTCCAACATTTAGATTTACTTAAAGGTCGCGTTTCCATGATCTTTACAGTATCCCCAATATTACAATCATTTGATTCGTCGTGTGCAACATACTTTTTAGTTTTTAACACGAACTTTCCATACATAGGGTGTTTTACCTTTTTAACCTCTGCAACAACTATTGATTTTTGCATTTTGTTACTAGTAACAACTCCTATACGTTCTTTTCTTAAATTTCTTGTTTCCATCATTGAGCAGAATTATTGTAATTCTCTTTTAGTTAATTCAGTCGCAATTCTAGCAACAGTTCTTCGTACTGAACGCAGCTGAATTGGATTTTCTAAAGGAGATATTGCATGAGCCAATTTTAACTCTGAATAACTCTTTTTTGTTTCACCAAGTTTGTCTTGCAACTCAGCTACAGATAATTCTTTAATTTCCGATTGTTTCATCATCTTAAATTATTATGCTTCGTAATCGCGAGCGATTAAAAACTTAGTTTTTACAGGTAATTTCTGCGCCGCTAAACGTAAAGCCTCTTTGGCTACGTCCAATGGCACACCTCCTATTTCAAATAACACACGACCTGGTCTACATACAGCAACCCATAATTCAACGGCTCCTTTACCTTTACCCATACGTACTTCAAGAGGCTTCTTAGTTATAGGCTTGTCTGGAAATATTTTGATCCAAAGTTGACCTTCTCTTTTCATGTAACGTGTGGCCGCGATACGAGCAGCTTCAATTTGACGTGCTGTAATAAACGTAGCGTCCATTGCTTTTATTCCAAAAGTACCACTTGAAAGTTGATGTCCTCTACCAGAGAGACCTTTCATGCGTCCTTTTTGTTGCTTACGAAATTTTGTTCTTTTAGGCTGTAACATTTTTCTTTATTTATAAAAAATTACTTTCTACGACGAGGTCCTTTATTACCTCCTCGTCCTCCGGCTCCACCTTTTCCTTGCTTCTTAGATAACCCAACAAGCGGAGAAAGTTCTCTTTTACCATATACTTCACCTTTCATGATCCATACCTTAACACCCAATCTACCATAAGTAGTATGTGCCTCAACTAAAGCATAATCAATATCGGCTCTGAAAGTAGATAAAGGAATACGACCATCCTTGTAGTGTTCAGAACGTGCCATTTCTGCACCATTCAAACGCCCACTAATCTGAATCTTAATTCCCTCAGCATTCATACGCATAGTTGCAGCAATAGCCATTTTTATTGCACGTCTGTAAGAGATTCTATTCTCAATTTGACGAGCGATGCTAGATCCTACTAAAAACGCATCAAGTTCAGGTCTTTTGATTTCAAAAATATTGATCTGAACCTCCTTTCCAGTAATTTTCTTAAGCTCCTCTTTTAACTTATCTACCTCTTGACCACCTTTACCTATGATAATACCAGGTCTAGCAGTTGTGATAGTAACGGTTACAAGTTTAAGAGTTCTCTCAATAATTACTCTACTAACACTAGCTTTAGATAAACGCGCATGAACGTATTTTCTAATCTTATCGTCTTCGGCAAGTTTATCACCATAATCGTTTCCTCCGTACCAGTTAGATTCCCATCCTCTGATAATTCCTAAGCGATTTCCGATTGGATTTGTCTTTTGTCCCATACTCTATTAAGCTTGTGTGTTATTTTTAGCTCCCACCACGATTGTAACGTGATTTGAACGTTTTCTTATTCTGTGTGCACGACCTTGCGGTGCTGGACGTAGTCTCTTTAACATAGAACCACTGTCCACTGTAATCTCCTTAACAAAAAGTTCCGCTTCTTCAATACTAGCCTCTTCATTCTTAGCCTGCCAATTTGCAATTGCAGATAACAACAAAGTTTCTAGACGACCAGATGCCTCTTTTTGATTAAACTTTAAGATATTTAGTGCTTTTTCTACCTTTTCGCCTCTTACTAAATCAGCTACTAAGCGCATTTTTCTTGGTGATGTAGGACAGTTATTAAGTTTAGCAAAAGCAACATGCTTTTTAGCTTCCTTAATAGCGTCTGCCATTTGTTTTTTACGACTTCCCATAGCTTACTACTTTTTACCTTTATTTTTAGCACCTGCATGTCCACGAAATGAACGCGTTGGTGAAAATTCTCCTAATTTATGACCTACCATGTTTTCAGTTACATATACTGGTACAAATTGGCGGCCATTGTGAACTGCTATGGTTTGACCAACAAAATCTGGAGTAATCATACTGGCTCTAGACCAAGTTTTAATTACTGTTTTTTTGTTAGATTCAACATTAACAGCTACTTTTTTTTCTAATTTATAATGAACGTAAGGTCCTTTTTTTAGTGATCTTGCCATGTCTTATTTCTTTCTACGTTCTACAATATATTTATTACTTGCCTTTGACTTAGAACGTGTTCTATAGCCTTTAGCCGGTATACCGTTTCTAGAACGCGGATGTCCACCAGCAGACTTTCCTTCACCACCTCCCATTGGGTGATCAACTGGATTCATCACTACTGGTCTAGTACGTGGTCTTCTACCTAACCATCTTGTTCTACCAGCCTTACCACCAACTAACAATTGATGATCTGAATTAGATACAACCCCAACAGTTGCTAAACAATTAGCAAGAATTAATCTGGTTTCCCCTGAAGGAAGCTTAACTGTTGCAAACTTACCATCTCTTGCCATCAACTGCGCAAAAGCACCAGCGCTACGAGCCATAATTGCTCCTTGACCAGGACGTAGTTCTATACAAGAAATTATAGTTCCTAATGGAATTTCACTTAAAGGCATAGCGTTCCCCACCTCTGGCGCAATACCGCTTTTACCTGAAACAACATTTTGCCCAACTTTCAAACCATTTTGAGCAATAATATAACGCTTCTCACCGTCTTGATAATGCAACAAAGCTATAAAAGCGGTTCTATTTGGATCGTATTGAATCGAAGCAACTTCACCAGGAATACCTGCCTTGTCTCTTTTAAAATCGATAATACGATATTTTCTTTTATGACCACCACCAATATAGCGCATAGTCATTTTTCCCTCACTGTTTCTACCACCAGACCTTTTGTTCGGAACGAGCAAGCTCTTTTCCGGCTTATCAGTAGTAATAGCATCATAGCCATTTACTACTCTAAAACGCTGTCCTGGCGTGATTGGTTTTAATTTTCTTACTGACATCTGTCTTTAATTACATGTTACTGTATAAATCAATCATTTCACCTTCCGCCAGCTGTACAATTGCTTTCTTAACTGCATTTGTTTTACCATTTTGAATACCAGTTTTCGTGTGCTTGGTACTACGATCTGGACGGACATTTATAGTACGAACTTTTTCAACAGAAACACCATAAGCAGCTTCCACCGCTTTTTTGATTTCTACCTTGTTCGCCTTCGTATTCACCGAGAATGTATAGCAGTTTCTTAACTCGCTAATAGCTGTCGCTTTTTCTGTGATTATAGGTTTAATTAAGATATTCATTCGTTTCTATTTACTTAAATTTGTTTCAATTCCTGCTAAAGCACCTTCTAAAAGAACCACCTGATTCGCATTTAGAATCTTGTAAGTACTTAACTCTGAAGTTGTTATTACCTCTGATTTTTTTAGGTTACGCGATGACAAATATACATTATTATTTGCACCTCCTAATACGAACAAAGTCTTTTTATCATCTAAGGCTAAAGCCTTTAACACTGCAGTAAAACTTTTGGTTTTAGCAGTATCAAAGCTAAAATCTTCTAAAACAGTAATTGACTGCTCACCCGCCTTAATACTTAATGCAGATTTTCGCGCCAAGCGCTTAAGGTTTTTATTAAGTTTAAAAGTATAGTTTCTTGGCCTTGGACCGAACATACGACCACCACCTTTGAAAATACCAGACTTTATACTACCAGCTCTTGCCGTACCCGTACCTTTTTGCTTTTTAATCTTACGTGTTGATCCAGAAATCTCCGCTCTTTCTTTCGATTTGTGAGTTCCCTGTCTTTGATTTGCTAAATATTGTTTAACATCCAAATAAACAGCGTGATTATTAGGCTCGATAGCAAACACACTATTAGAAAGGTCTGCCTTTCTACCTGTGTCTTTTCCGTTTATATCTAAAACTGCTACTTCCATTACTTTCTAATAATTACATAAGCGTTTTTATGACCAGGAACACAGCCCTTAACCACAAGTAGATTTTTCTCTGATACTACCTTTAAAACTCTTAAATTTTGAACTTTAACTGTGTCTCCACCCATTCTTCCTGCCATCTTCATTCCCTTAAAAACTCTTGCAGGATAAGAAGCAGCACCAATAGAACCTGGAGCTCTTAAACGATTGTGCTGACCGTGAGTAGCTTGACCTACACCACCAAAACCATGACGCTTAACAACACCTTGAAAACCTTTACCCTTGGATGTTCCTGCTACATCAACAAACTCACCTTCCGAGAAATAATCAACATTGATTGCATCTCCTAATTTGTACTCCTCATCAAAACCTTGAAATTCGACGATTTTGCGTTTTACAGAAGTCCCTGCTTTCTTAGCATGACCTAAGTCTGCTTTTGTAGCGCTTTTTTCTGTCGCGTCATCGAAACCTAATTGAATAGCTGTGTAGCCATCAACCTCCTCAGTTCTGACTTGGGTAACGATACATGGCCCAGCCTCAATTACTGTACAAGGAATGTTTTTCCCGTTTTCATCGAAGATGCTGGTCATACCGATTTTTTTTCCAATTAACCCAGACATATTTATTATTTATTAATTATTACTATTTCGCTGAAAGTATTTTCAACTATACTGATTATTCTTAAACAAAAAAGCTGAAAATACGTTTCAGCCTTGAATTGTATTTTTACCGCTTTTCCCTCGCACGCAGCTTAGGACATGTAATTTTTGGATTCCACCAAAAAATCTGAGTGCGAAACTACACATTTACTACTAATAAACAAAACTATTACTACATTATTTTTTCTATTTATAACTATAACAGCATGTTATTTCATATTTTTCAACTTATTAAATGTAATAAATGAATACAACTATGTTAATTATGTACAGTTCTTGATTAACCTTAAAAAATGACAAGAATTTTAAAAATTAAACCTTAGTTACCGATTTTCTCCAAAAAGATAATTTGATCTTTAATAGAATTGTATAAAAGCTTTATAAGAAAAATAAATTCGACATCTTAAACAATGAAAATAAATTCCGTGTAAACTAATTGATATTTAAAATAGCCGCAAAAATAAATATCGAATAAAAACAAATGGTTTTACAATAAATAAAAACGCAAAAAACCAAAAACTAAGAAGAAATAACTCCAAAATACATATATCCAACCAGATATAAACAACCATAAAATTAAAACACCAACGATGTGCAATGACGCCTTAAAATTGATTAAACTAATAACGTGTAATTTAATTATATACAAAAAAAAGAGGTTATCCCTAAAGATAACCTCCTTTTACACAGATATAATAAAAGTTACTATACCTTAATCTCTACTTCTACTCCACTAGGCAACTCAAGCTTCATTAAAGCATCAATTGTCTTAGAAGACGAAGAGTATATATCCAACAACCTTTTGTAAGATGATAATTGGAATTGCTCTCTTGATTTTTTATTTACGTGTGGTGAACGTAATACAGTGAAAATTTTCTTGTGTGTTGGTAATGGAATTGGTCCAGTAACAACAGCACCAGTACTCTTTACCGTCTTTACAATCTTATCAGCAGACTTATCCACCAAGTTATGATCGTAAGATTTTAATTTTATTCTGATTTTTTGACTCATTTTATTAAGATTTACGATTCGATTCCTTTAGCTTCTTTAATCACTTCTTCAGACACATTTGACGGTGTTTGAGCATAGTGCGAAAATTCCATAGTTGATGTTGCACGTCCAGAAGATAATGTTCTTAATGTAGTAACATATCCAAACATTTCAGATAAAGGCACAGTTGCCTTAATTGTTTTAGCACCGGCACGATCTCCCATACCTTCCATCATACCTCTTCTTCTATTCAAATCGCCAACAATATCACCCATATTTTCCTCAGGAGTAATAACCTCAAGTTTCATAATAGGTTCCATTATCACAGCTTTAGCAGCTTTGGCAACGTTTTTAAATCCTAATTTAGCAGCTAACTCAAACGAAAGCTGATCAGAATCAACATCATGGTAAGACCCATCACGCAACGTTATCTTCATAGCATCTACCTCAAACCCAGCTAAAGGCCCATTTACCATAGCCATTTTAAATCCTTTTTCAATTGAAGGTATAAATTCTTTAGGAACATTACCACCTTTAATAACAGACTCAAATTGTAATCCTACTTGACCTTCATCTGCAGGCTCAATAGTAAATACAATATCAGCAAACTTACCACGACCACCAGATTGCTTTTTATAAACTTCTCTGTGATCTGCAGAAGCTGTAATTGCTTCCTTGTACTCAACTTGTGGCTGACCTTGATTTACCTCCACCTTAAACTCACGACGCAAACGATCTACAATAACATCTAGGTGAAGCTCACCCATTCCTGATATAATAGTCTGTCCTGAAGCTTCATCTGAACGTACGGTAAATGTAGGATCCTCTTCAGCTAATTTTGCTAAGCCCATACCTAACTTATCTACATCAGCTTTAGTTTTAGGCTCTACAGCTATACCGATTACTGGATCAGGAAAATCCATAGATTCCAATACTATAGGATGTGCTTGATCTGATAAAGTATCTCCTGTTTTAATAGATTTAAAACCTACAGCAGCACCAATATCACCCGCTTCTATAAAATCGATTGCATTTTGCTTGTTTGCATGCATTTGATAGATACGGGAAATACGTTCTTTCTTTCCAGAACGATTATTCAACACGTAAGAACCTGCATCTAAACGACCAGAATACGCTCTAAAAAACGCCAAACGACCAACAAAAGGATCCGTAGCAATTTTAAATGCTAAAGCCGCAAAAGGCTCCTTTACATCTGGTTTACGTAATTCTTCCTTATCAGTATCCGGGTTCACACCTAAAATACCTTCTTTATCCGTTGGAGAAGGCAAATAACGACAAACAGCATCTAATAAGAACTGAACACCTTTATTTTTAAATGCCGAACCACAAATCATAGGTATAATAGCCATATCCATCACAGCAGCTCTAAGTGCAGCATGCACCTCTTCTTCTGTAATAGAATCCTCATCTTCCATGAATTTCTCTAAAAGATTCTCATCGTAACCAGCTACTTCCTCAATTAATAGTGCTCTATATTTTCTAGCTTCAGCTTTAAGCTCTTCTGGTATTTCAATAACATCAAAAGTTGCCCCTTGCGTTTCATCATGCCAAATAATAGCTCTGTTTTTAACTAAATCTATAATACCTTTAAAATCATCCTCGTCACCAATGTTTAAAACAATTGGCACCGCGTTAGACTTCAACATATCCTTAACTTGTTGACAAACACCTAAAAAATCAGACCCTTGACGGTCCATTTTATTAACAAAACCAATTCTTGGCACCTTGTAATTATCAGCAAGTCTCCAGTTAGTTTCAGATTGTGGCTCCACACCATCAACTGCACTAAACAAAAATACTAAACCATCAAGTACACGTAACGATCTATTTACTTCTACCGTAAAATCAACGTGACCAGGAGTGTCAATAATATTGAAGTGATATCCTTTTGTTTCATCAGTTGCTTCTCCATTTTCGATAGGAAACTTCCAAGTACAAGTTGTCGCAGCAGAAGTAATTGTAATACCTCTTTCCTGCTCTTGCTCCATCCAGTCCATTGTAGCAGCACCATCATGTACTTCTCCAATTTTATGAGATACTCCAGTGTAATAAAGTATACGCTCTGTAGTTGTAGTTTTCCCTGCATCGATATGTGCAGCAATACCAATATTTCTTGTAAATTTTAAATCTCTTGCCATTTCTTAGAATCTAAAGTGAGAGAATGCCTTGTTAGCCTCAGCCATCTTATGAGTATCAACTCTTTTCTTAACAGCTGAACCTTCTTCTTTAGCTGCTGCTAAAACCTCAGATGCTAAACGCAATGCCATAGATTTCTCGTTTCTTTTACGTGCATAAGTGATTAACCACTTCATTGCCGTAGAGACCTTACGATCTGGACGAATTTGCATAGGAATTTGGAATGTTGCACCACCAACACGACGGCTACGTACTTCTACGTGAGGCATCACATTTGATAAAGCGTCTTTCCAAACCTCTAAAGCTGTTTTTTCTTCGTCAGTTTTTTTTGATTCTACAATGTCAATAGCATCATAAAATACTTTGAAAGCGACAGACTTCTTACCATCCCACATCATCATATTAACGAAACGTGTTACTAACTGATCGTTAAATTTTGGATCCGGTAAAAGCGGTCTCTTTTTTGCTGCTCTTTTTCTCATGTCTTCTTTAAGTTGTTTGTTATTAGAACTAAACTAACGTTGATAATGTTTCTTCACTATTCAAACGCAGCAATGCACTTAATAACTTTAATTTTACTTCTTAGGGCGTTTTGCACCGTACTTAGATCTACGTTGTGTTCTTCCAGATACACCTGCTGTATCTAAAGCACCACGAACGATGTGATATCTAACTCCTGGTAAATCTTTTACCCTTCCACCTCTAACCAATACTATCGAGTGCTCTTGTAAATTATGTCCCTCACCACCGATGTATGCATTAACCTCGTTACCGTTTGTTAAACGAACCCTTGCTACCTTACGCATTGCTGAGTTTGGTTTTTTAGGAGTTGTTGTGTAAACACGAGTACAAACACCACGTCTTTGCGGACAAGAATCTAAAGCAGCCGATTTACTCTTCTTGGTTATTTTGGCTCTTCCTTTTCTTACTAATTGCGAAATTGTTGGCATATATATTATATATAATTTTATTATCCTCTTTAAAAGAGTTTGCAAATATAATTATTAATTTGAAGAATTCAAATCGTAATTGGTTAATTTTAAAACAGTTTAAAAAAAACAGGGTATAATTATATTAAGAGTTTAAATTTTCCGTTAGATTTACAATAACAAACATAAAGCTAAACACATTGCTACAAACTTAAAAACTAAAAACACTGTGTTTTTTTTGCCACCTCACTTACCGCATGCATAAAACTGCTTTTATATTTTTATTAATAGGCCTTTTGTTTGCTTCAAATTTGAACACCCAAAACCTTACCTTAAAAATTAATAGTAACTCAAAAGTTGAAGCTCATATCTTAGATTCAATTGGATATAAAATTAAATATAGTAACTACAAGGCTTTAGAGGCAGAAATTAATAGTCTGAAAAGCAAACTTTTTAATTTAGGATATATTGAAAACGAAATAAAATTTATAAAAAAAATAAACGACACCACCTTTACTTCTAATCTCAATCTAAGAAACAAATACAAGACCCTTCACATATACTATAACCCAAAAGACATCAATCTTTCAGTAATTAAACGTGTTTCCAACAACATTTTTAACGAATACTTTACAATACCTTTTCCGGATGTTAGAAATGCTATGCAAACTATAACCAACGAAATGACTAAAAAAGGATTTCCGTTTGCTAAAGTACAATTAACAGATATCGAAATAAAAAACAGCAACAATTTAAAAGCATCATTAACAATTCGAACCTCTAAAAAGACTAGAACAATTGACCTTATAACTATAAAAGGTTACAAGAAATTCCCGAAGACCTTCTTAAAACACTTTCTTAAAATAAAACAAAAACAGTTATTCAACTTAGAAACCATAAAGAAAAAAACAAGAAACCTGCAAAACTTAAGCTTTGCTAACGAAATTAAACCTCCAGAAGTTTTATTCTCTAAAGATTCTACATCCCTATATTTATATCTAAAAAAACAGCAAAGTAACACATTCGACGGCTTCTTGGGTTTTGGAACAAACGACCTAACTAACAAATTAGAGTTTGACGGTTATTTAAATTTAAACCTAACGAACAATTTAAACCTAGGAGAATCCTTTAAACTACTATACAAAAGTGACGAAAATAATCAAAACACATTTGAAGTTAACGTAACACTCCCCTACTTATTTAAAACACCAATAGGTGCAGATGTATTATTAAGACTCTTTAGGCGCGACACCTCATTTGCAACAACAAACCAATCTTTACGTTTAAACTATCAAATAAATACGAAGCACAAAATTTATAGTGGACTTATTACCACAGAATCTACAAATTTACAAAACACAAATACTGCTGCTTTAATTTCAGACTACAAAACAAAACATTACACAATAGCGTATGAATTTTTAAAACAAGAAGGCACTAATTTACTATTTCCTGTGCAATCGCAATTATATTTAGAATCTGCTTTCGGAAATCGAGAAACGGCATTAGCCACAGAAAAACAATCGCAATTTAACTTTAGCGCATCACATATTTTTAATTTAAACATAAGAAACAGCTTATATATAAAGGCAAATGGATCGAATTTAATTTCCAACCAATATTTTGAAAATGAATTACTGCGATTTGGAGGCATAAACTCCATTCGCGGCTTTGAAGAAAACAGCATTTCGGCATCCTTGTTTGGAGTAATAAATACCGAGTACAGATACCGTTTAAACGAATCCATATATATTCATAGCATATTTGATGCTGCGTATTTTGAGAATAAAACGATAAATAGCAAGAAAAAACTTTATGGGTACGGTTTTGGTGTAGGAATTATCACAAACTCCGGGCTACTTAAGTTCAATTACGCTAACGGTAAGGATGAGGATACTTCATTTAAATTATCTAATTCTAAGATTCACGTTAGTTTGACTGTTAGTTTTTAACTTAAATTACACTATTCTGATAAAATAGCATGTTTTTTAGATTTAATACATCAGCCATAGGATAATTAACTTTATTTAATGAATTTTGAGCCTAACTAACTCAAATAATTATAAAATGAAGAAAAACATTGGTAGAATACTAACGCTACTACTAGCGTTGGTTGTACAAATCTCATTTGCCCAAGAAAAAACGGTGTCTGGAATAGTGTCAGATAGTTCTGGCTTCCCCTTGCCTGGAGCAACTGTTTTAGTAGAAGGAACCACCACAGGCACATCCACAGATTTTGATGGTAAGTACTCGATAACAGTAAGTACGGGAGATAATCTTGTATTTAGCTTTGTAGGCTACAAGACTTACGAAGTAACCGTGGCTAATTCTATTAAAATTAACGCAAAATTGCAAGAAGACACAAGCGCACTAGAACAAGTTGTAGTAACTGCATTTGGAACAGACAGAAACGCACGTGAAGTTGTTTACGCCAATCAAACCGTAAAATCTGAAGACCTGCTTTCTACACCAAACAAAAATGCCCTTGAAGCTTTAAGAGGAAAGGCAGCAGGTGTAAAATTATCTACAGGATCGGGTTCTGTTGGCGCATCAACACGTATTGTTCTTAGGGGTGAAGGCTCATTAACAGGAAATAACAACGCACTTATTGTTGTAGATGGTGTAGCTATTGATAATACGGCATCTCGAGGAGGTTCAGGAGCGGCTACAACAGGATATTCTGATTTTGGAAACAGGTTTAACGATTATAATCCTGATGATATTGAAAGCGTTACTATATTAAAAGGACCATCTGCGACTTCTCTCTACGGTTCACGTGGAGCCTCAGGGGTGGTACTTATAACAACCAAATCTGGAAAAGGAAAAAAAATGCAGATTAATTATAACGGCTCAACATCAGCAGAAACAGCTATAATTAACTTACAACGCCAAAACAGATTTGGTCAAGGGTTTGATAATGTAAGTCTTGATTCTGGTGAAAACTGGTCTTATGGCCCAGCATTCGATGGCGTTATTAGACCATGGACTAGCCCTATTGACTCAGACGGCGACGGTGCTTTGGAAGCTTTAACAAGACCATACAGCGCTGTACAAGACCAACTACAAGATTTATTCAATACAGGCTACACGGTAACCAATAACTTAAACTTATCTGGATCAAACGAAGGGTTTTCCTATTTTGCTTCGTACGGAAACACGAAACAAACGGGAACTTTAGATAATACATCATACAACCGAAATAACATAAGCTTTAATGCTTCTGCAAAATTAAGTGATAAACTTGAATCTACTTTTAAGCTTAGCTATGCGAATGTGAAACAAAACACCATACAAGAAGGCTCACGTGCTTTCGAAGGGAATAACGCATATGCTTCTGCCCTACAATCGCCAGTAAATATTCCTTTTGATGAATTAAGAGACTACAATAGTCCGTTTCATGATACCGATGGATATTGGGGTTCTTACTCCTCTGTAAATCCATTTTATATTTTAAATGAGTATGGTAACGAAGCTAATATTGATAATATATTAGGTAATGCATCTTTAAAATATAATTTTTTAGATAATTTATCAATTACTGGACGTTTTGGTGGAAACATAATAAACACGCAAACCGATATATGGACACCAAGATTTTCACCTAATCAACAAATCGTTTGGACCGATAATTTTGAAACGACAACTAGAGATACGCGCCATAATTCATTAGGTGAATATAGAAACTCTAATACTAAGGTAGAAATTTTAGATGCCACGTTTAATTTGAATTATGACACACAATTTAATGAAGATCTTAGCTTAAACGCATCTGCAGGTTATAATTTCTTTCAAAGAACTAGCGAGCGTTTAACAGGTAATACTATTGGAGGTTTAGTTGTGGATAATGTTTACAACCTTTCAAACAGTACGGAAAACCCTACATCTAGCATGTTCAGATCTAGGTCTAGAATACTAGGTGTATTAGCAAACGCAACATTAGGCTATAAAAACGCAGCATTTTTAGAATTTTCAGCCAGAAATGATTGGTCGTCTACATTGCCCGCAGAAAACAATTCCTTTTTATATGGTGCAATTGGTGCCTCTTTAATTTTTACAGATCTTTTAGACATTAAAAGCGAGACATTTAATTACGGTAAACTAAGAGGAAGTTATGGTACATCGGGTAAAGATGCTGACATATATTTATTAAACTCTGTATTTGTAGGAAACCCAACAATTTCTGACTTAGGAGACTTTGCCTTAAATTTCCCTAAAAATGGTACTCCTGGATTCACTGTTGGTAATACCATAGGAAACCCAGAATTACGACCTGAATTAACTACCACTTACGAAATTGGTGCCGATCTTGGTTTTTTTAACAACATGGTAAGTTTAGCTTATACCTACTACCACTCCATCCATGATGATCAAATTGTAACAATTAGTTTACCACGCTCCTCTGGATTTACACAAACCACTAGTAATGTTGGTAAACTAGAAAATAAAGGACACGAACTTACTGCAGTACTGAAGCCTTTAAACGGCATTATTGATAATTTAGATTTTGAACTTTTTGGTACCTTCTCTAAAAACAACAACAAAGTTCTTAAAATTTCAGATAATACAGATGAGCTAGCTTTAGGAACTTTTGGGTTTGCAGCAGGCACAACGGTTACAGTAGTAGCAAAAGAAGGTTTACCTCTGGGTACATTTAAAGGTAATGATTTCACTACCAATGCTGATGGACAAACTATTGTTGATAGCGATGGCTTCCCGGTTCCAACTGCTGAAGACGGATTTCTAGGAACCTTTCAACCGGATTATTCCTTAAACTTTGGAACAAACATTAAATATAAAGGTTTTGGTTTTAGAGTTTTATTCGACATGAGAAAAGGGGGGCTATTTGCATCGCAAACCAAGTATAACACCAACTTTAATGGTACTAATGTTAATACCACAATATACAACAGAGAACCATTCATATTCCCTAACTCAGTAGTAGAAAATACCGATGGTACATTCTCGGAAAACACTACAGAAATAACAGAGCAAGCCTACTTTACTAATTATGATGCTCCAGTTTCAACCCAATTAATAGACGCTAGCTTTTTAAAATTAAGAGAGGTTGAACTAAGTTACACTCTACCTAATAAATTATTAAAAGACACATTTTTTACGAATGCTAGATTATCTTTATTTGGAAGAAACTTAAAATTCTGGTTACCAAGCGAAAACAAATATGCAGATCCTGAGGTTAATGGCCCATCTTTAACAGGAAACGCTCAAGGTATTGAAACCTCTCAAACCCCTTCTTCTAGAAGCATTGGAGTTAATCTACAATTATCATTTTAAAAAAAAACAAATAAGAAGATGAAAAACAAAATAAACATATTTTTTATTCTGTTATTAACGCTAAGTTTTTCGTGTAACGACACCTTAGAAGAAGTTAATATAGATCCAAACAACTTCCCAAGTGCTGGCGATGCTCAAGTTTTAAGTTCAGCCATAGGGTTTTTAGGTTTTATCGTGGAAGCCGATTTAAATTTTAGCGAGTCCTTTTTATGGAGTCAATATTACACCTGGGGTACTGGAGTAGCTATAGGAAATCCAGAGCGCTATGTTTCTGCACCTGGCGATTTTAATGGTTACTGGCAGCGCGCTTACGCCAATTCCCTTGTAGATTTAAATTTTATAACAAAAAATAGCGACTCACCTGAATACAGAGGTATTGCTAATGTTTTAAAAGCGTATATGTTTCAAGGTCTTGTTGATCATTTTGGGGATATTCCTTTTACAGATGCAGTTTCTGGTGCTATAGAAGACGGCTCTGTATTATCTCCTAATTTTGATTCTGCAGAAATGGTAATATACCCTGAACTAATAAATATGCTAAATACAGCATTATTAGATTTAGATCGTGGCGACTCAGATGTCGTTTCAGAAGATGATTTTATTTACCAAGGCGATCTTAACAAATGGATCAAATTTGCAAATTCATTAAAATTAAGAATTTTAATGAGAACATCAGAAACAAACCCACAGGGACCTGCCATTCAATCTCTAATCAACACAGGAACATTTATTGAAACTGTAGCAGACATGCCTTTTGTGCCTTTTTCAGGTAATGCAGGAGATCAAAACCCTATGTTCGCAAGAGCAGAAAGTGGTGTTGGTATGTTTTATTTTGCTAGTAACGCGACCATTAACTTATTAGAAAGCTTAAGCGATCCAAGAGCCGAAGTATTGTACACAAAAGCAACTACAGGCACAGCAATGGGTTCTTTACGGGGTATTAACCAAGGCACTATAGATGACGAACCTTTTACAGCACCATCATCCGACTACAGTGGCGCTTCGGAATATGCCTATTCCGAAACAAACCCAGCCATATTAATGAGCCCATGGGAAGTTTGGTTTTTAAGATCTGAGGCCGACGTAAGATACAACACTAGTGATAATGGTGAAACTGCTTTTTCAACCGCTATAGCCTTAAACTTCGATTATATGAGCGTAGCAAACGCGACACCATATATTACTGCATTAAATTTTGGTACCGCAGCAACAATGGATGCTAAATTAGATTTAATTGGTATTCAAAAATGGATATCGCTAAATGGAACACAAGAAGATGAAGGCTGGATAGAAACAAGAAGATTTGATAGGCCTGCAAGTAGATTATTTACAAATGGTATCTTCCAAAATCCACCAAGCTCGGTTTTGGCTGATGGAACGTACCCATCTACATGGCTATACCCAGAAAGCGAAAGAAGTTTTAACCCAAATGCTTTACCACAACGCGTAATAACCGACCCTATATTTTGGGATAACTAAAAAAAGGAAGAAACATGAAAAACTATAAAATAATATTAAATATTTTTTCAATCCTAGGATTGATTTTAACAAGTTGCAATCCAAGTGTAGAATCCCTTGGCGAAAACGACACATCGGAAATAACCTTTCTACCAAAAATAATATTAGATGGCGACGCCGAGGTAAATTTACCTTGTACAACTACCAGCTATTCCGATCCTGGAGCAAGAGCAGAAGCGGGAGGTTCTGAAATTGAACTTATAACCACCTTAACAAGTTCGTATTTTGGAGGCACATCAGTAGAAGATGGACCAGATGTATATGCTGTAGCATACAGCGCTTTTAACCAAGATGATATTCCTGCAAAAGGTACTAGAAAGGTAATTTTCCCAGAATGTAATGGCGATTTAGTTACGAGTATAGCAGGAACATATACGGCATCTGTTGCACGAGATGGCGTAACACCATCTAGCGCCTATGAGAATAACGGTCCATTTATTATTAAGGATTTGGGAGATAATAGATACCAAATATCCGACGCACATGGCGGTTGGTACGAATACGGTAGAGGTCTTGGTGTTACATATGCAGTTACAGGAATGATTTTAAAAGCAAACAACATTGCCACCAATAGCTTTACTAGTGAAGGTGCTGTTAGCACAGGAGCCTTTGGCGGCGAAAACACATTTACAAGCCTTACAGTAGATCCAGCGACCAAAACACTTGTACTTACAGTAGATTGGAGTTTTGACTTTCAGTTTGTTTCCACCTGGACTCAGGTTGAATAATAATTATTAACCTATATTACAAACAATAAATACATGAAAAACCATATAATTTTAAAAAGAATAAGCTACCTCGTAGTAGCTGCCATTTTTTCGGTTTCCTTATTGGCATGCAATCAAACTGCATCAGAACCAGATAACAGTAACATTTTAATAGAAGAAGTTACTGGAACTTATTTTGTACAGACTTTCGTTGGAGACAGACTAGTAGTAGATTATGAATCAATAAACATTTATAACACCGCTAACAACACCGCTCCAGAAATGTGGATAGACGATAACGAACACATCTGGCCATTTAAAGTAAAATCTGCTATTAACTTAAATGATTTAACATTTTCGGGAATGAATTTGGAATCTGAATTTTTAGTCGAGGATAAATTGGTTACTATTACCATAACTAACGGTAAAATAACCAAAGGCGATACAGAAACCACAGGAGGCAACATTTCCGATGGTATCACTTTTGATGCTGAGTTCTCCGATGATCCTGGAACGATATATTCCATTAAAGGTTATAAACACACTGGGTTTGTTAATGATTTACATTAACTTTTTTTAATTAATCTTTTAAAAAGCCATCTCATAGGAGATGGCTTTTTATGTTTTCGGGAATAGCTATTTATTAAACCAAATGCGCATCACACCAAATATTAATATTTAAAATATACAAACAAAAAACAACCATAAAAGAAACCTGTAAATAAAGCCTTACCAAATTAAAAATTAACCATCAAATTACCAATTCTAGCACTAGTAAATTTTCAATATTTTGTGTAAAAATTATAAAATCCAAAAAACTAGCCCCACTAAATTACACATTTCTAACATTTAACAACTTTAGCGCAAATAAATGCCGTTCAACCCAAGTTTTAACTATTATTTATAGGTTAATTAAGTTTATTTTGGGAATTTTGCAATTGACTAATTCAAATAATTATAACATGAAAACAAAATTTAGTAGAATACTTACGCTACTACTAGCGTTTGTCGTGCAAGTATCTTTTGCACAAGAAAAAACGATTTCCGGAACAATATCAGACAGTTCTGGTTTCCCTTTACCTGGAGCAACAATTGTCGTTCAAGGTACTGTTACAGGTACATCTTCAGATTTTGATGGAAGGTATGCTATAAAAGCAAAAAAAGGCAACACACTTATATTTAGTTTTGTGGGGTACGAAGCTCAAGAACTTCTAGTGGGTAATCAAAATTCAATTAATGTTAAATTGAAAGAAGACTCTGAAGCTTTGGAAGAAGTTGTTGTAACTGCCTTTGGTATAAAGCGAAATGCCAAAAACTTAGGTTATGCAGTTAGTACTGTTGAAAGCGAAGCTATCGTTGAAAACTCAGAGCCAGACTTAGTAAGATCTCTTGCTGGTAAAGTTGCTGGTGTAGATGTGAACCTCTCTAATGGAGGTGCAGGTGGTGCAAGTAGAATACAAATAAGAGGCCAAAACACAATAAGAGGTTCTAGCCAACCACTTTTTATTGTAGATGGAATTGCATTTAGTAACAACGAAATAGCAACATCAAGTCAAACAACCGGAGGCGGAAGTTATGAGTCTGGTATTTCTAGTTTAGATCCAAATAATATTGAGTCTGTAACCGTACTAAAAAGTGCCGCTGCAGCCTCATTATATGGTTCTCGTGCAGCGAACGGTGTTGTTGTAATTACTACCAAATCTGGATCGTCAAAAACAGGCGCAACCAACAAAAAATTAAGTATTAATGTTAGTTCTGGATTATATTTTGAAAAAATAGGAAATTTACCTGAATACCAAAATACTTATGGTCCAGGTACTAATTTCGATTATGCCAATTTTAATGGGTCTTGGGGTGCTCGTTTCGATTCTAGGGAAACAATACCTACTTGGCCTAACTTATTAAATGCATTTCCAGATCAATTTGGCGAAACCGTGCCTTATGTTGCACAACCCAATAATGCTAGTGATTTATTTAGAACTGGTGTTGTAAGAGATAACTCCGTTACAGCTACAAGCAGAACTGAAAACGGAAACTTTAGTGTAACCATATCAGATTTAAACCAAGAAGGTTATATCCCTTTTAATTCATATGGTAGAACCTCTTTCGCTGTTGGTGGAAATACAACACTACCTAACAAACTTAACGTTGGTGCATCGATTAATTACTCAGAAACAGACCAGATTGGCGGTTTTTTTGGTAATAACCAGTTTGCAGGTTCTGCTTCATCTTTTGCTAGAACGTTATGGCTTGGTAGAAACTGGGACTTAAACTTACCATTTACAAATCCATCTACAGGTGCATCGGTAACACCTAACAACGGTTGGGATCATCCGTTATGGTCTTGGAAAAACGACAAAATACTTTCCAACACCTCAAGAGCGTCCACAAATTTAAATTTATCATACCCTATTAACGATAACATATCTGCATCTTTTAGAGTAGGTTACAACAAATACGCTATTGATAGAGACCAAATAAGACATCCACAATCTAGAGCATCTTTAACAGATGGCGGTACATTACAAAAAGACGGTTTTATAAACACCGATATTGAAAGTACTTTATTAGTTAATTTCGATTACAAATTATCAGATAAATTCAATTTAACAGCCATTACAGGTTTAAATACTTTAGATAATGAAACTGAAAGAAACTCAACTCTAGCAACAGAGTTTATATCCCCTGGAATATTTACTTTAGAGAATACAATTACGCAACTTGTACAAAATGACAATGGTACAAGAAAAAGAAATGTAGGCTTATTTGGTGATGTAACTTTAGGTTTTAATGATTACTTGTTTTTGAATGTTACAGGAAGAAACGATTGGAGTTCTTCTTTACCAAAAGAAAACAGATCGTACTTCTATTCTTCTGCTAGTTTATCTGTAATACTTACAGAAGCTTTAAAAATTGAAAGTGATGTGTTAACATTTGCAAAATTAAGAGGTGGATTTGCATCTGTTGGACGTGATGCCGATGCAGAATTTTTAAATACAACTTTCGTATTAGGAACACCATTTAATAGTACACCAGTAATATCCAATCGAGCAGGTTTGGGAGATCAGAAAATTACACCGGAATTCACCGATGAAATTGAGTTTGGTGCAGACTTAGAATTTTGGAAAAGAAGGCTAGCAATAGACTTTACTTGGTACCAAAAAACCACAACAGACTTAATATCTCCTGTAAGCGTTCCAACATCTAGTGGTTTTCAAGAACTAAACACTAATATTGGAGAAATAGTAAATAAAGGTATTGAAATTGGCTTAACTGTAGTACCAGTACAAACAGAAGACTTTAAATGGTCTACATTCACAACTTTTACAAGAAACGTAAATGAGGTTACAGAATTAGTAGCCGGAGTAGATAGAATACAATTAGATGGCAACCAAGTATCTCATGCACAAGTTGGAGAACCTTTTGGCGTATTTTATGGAACCCGTTTTGCCAGAGACGACCAAGGTAATTTTTTAATTAATGAAGCTGGCGGAGGCATTATAGAAGACTTAGAGAATGGTGTTATTGGAGATCCAAATCCAGATTTTAAGATTGGATTTATTAATACTTTTAAATACAAAAATTTCACACTTGGAGCCCAATTTGATTGGAGAGAAGGTGGTGATGTACAATCCATTACTATTCAATCTTTATTAGGTCGAGGCGTAACTAAAGATACTGAAAATAGAGAAAGAGCTTTTATAATACCTGGCTTTTTAGGTGATGGATCTGGAAATCCAATATTAGACTCAAATGGACAACAAATTCCAAACACAACTGCTATAGATGCGAATGAATTATATTTCTCTCCTGCTGGTGGTAACACGTTTGGTATTAATTCTGTAGATGAAGCTTCTGTTTTTGATGGTACAGTTTACCGTTTAAGAGAAATAAGTTTAGGTTATGATATGCCAACAAAATGGTTAGAAAAAACTCCATTTGGAAAGGTATCAATAAGCGCATTTGGAAATAACTTATGGTATTTTGCACCAAACGTTCCAAAATACACAAATTTTGACCCTGAAGTAACATCATTCGGATCTTCAAGAATCCAAGGTATAGAAAACGCTTCTGCTCCAACTGCAAAACGTTTTGGATTAAAAATTAATTTAACTTTTTAAATAAGAAAAAATGATTTATAATAAAATAAAAAAATCTAGTAAACACCTGCTATTGGTGTTTGCATTAACTACTTGCTTTTTAGGATGCGATAGCTATTTAGATGTAGATACCGATACAGACAACCCTATTGCAGCACCTTTAGATCAATTATTACCTCAAATAGAAATAGGCGTAACAAACTTAGGGGATTTTAGAGTATTTAGTGGTGATATACTAGCTGTTTACATGCATCAAATTGTTTCTAGAAGTGAGCAAGATCAATATGGTGGAAGACCAGGTAATGTTATAATGAATAATGATTGGAATGGTCTTTATTCCAACTTAAACAACCTTCAATCACTAATTTCTCAAGCAGATGAAAACGGAAATTTAGCTTATAAAGGTTTAGGCCAGACATTAAAAGCCTATATATTATCTGTAGGTGTAGATTTATGGGGTGATATTCCTTTCTCTGAAGCTACACGCCTAAAAGAAGGTTTAGTTAGTCCTGTTTTTGATGATCAGGAAGTAATTTATATGGCAGTTCTAGACTTGTTAGACGAAGCTAAAGCCAATATAAACAGTGGAGAAGGTAATGTGTTACCTGGAGAAGAAGACCTTTTTTATGGTGGAGATTTAGAAAAATGGACAAAATTCATAAACACTTTTAAATTAAAATTATTAAACCAAATAAGATTATCTTCTTTGTTTAATCAAGCAGACTTAGATGCATTAGTACTAGAAGATAACTTTTTCAGTTCAAATGCAGATGATTTTCAATTTGTACATACAGGAACAATAGCCCCAAGAGACGAAAGAAACCAATTATTTAGAAGAGCTTATGGAGGTGCACAAGTAGACACATATATTAGCCCTTGGTTTTATGAAATTATGATGGGTATGAACCCTAATATTTTTACAGGAAACAAAGATCCTAGAGTGGCGTATTACTGGGCTAACCAACTCCCTGATGGTGTATTACCAAGAGACAACGGTGTAGCTGCAACTGGAGATCCTAAAGCAGATTATTGGGATAGTTCTACAGGATTTTTCTCTATCCGTTTTGGTAGTACAGGACCAAACAGAGATGGAGCTGTTCAATCCGATGCTACATTTCCAGGAATTTTCCCTTGTGGTGGTAGATATGATGACAACGCTGGTTTTGCAAGAGATATTAATAGTGGTACAGGTATTGCGCCAAGACGTATTTTAACTTATGACGAATTTTTATACATTCAAGCAGAATTAATGCATGAAGGTTTAATTTCAGGAGATGCTAGTACCAAATTAACAGAAGCTCTAAACGCAAGTTTTGCTAAGGTTGACCAAGTAGTTGCTAATAGCGAAACAACACAAGACGTTCCTACACTTACTGCATCTGATGCTGTGAATGACTATGTAATGGCTATAAATACTGAGTTTTCTGCCGCTACGCCAGATAAGCAGTTAGAAATAATAATGACTCAAAAATGGATAGCTACATTTGGTGATCCTTTAGATCAGTATAACGATTACAGAAGAACAGGTTTCCCAATTCTTGCAGATCCACTTTCAGGCAATAAAGAATACCAATTGGATAACATGGATGGCTTCCCTTTAAATGACTCTGAGACGGTACAAAATAATGAATTTCAATTATCCTTATTTTGGCCTCAAAACGAATTAAATGCTAACGAAAATGCACCAGCACAAAAGGATGCTGAATCATACAAAATATTCTGGGATAATTAAACAATAGAAATTATGAAAAACTTAAAAAATATATTACTAATGTTTTGCGCTTTTTCACTAGTCTTTTCTTGTGATAATGATGGCGGAACATCAAATATTGAGTTAACTGAAGTAGCAATACCTAATTTAGCTAAAACAGCAAACTCTGAAACTATAATAAACCTTAACAATTTAACAAGTGGACAAAGCGTAGCCTTAGATTTCAATGTAGAAATAGCTCAAGGACAAGGTAACTTTAGTTCTGTGGACATTGTTGGGTTTTATGAAACTGCCGATGGCCAAATATATAATGCTGTACTAGAGGCTGATGCGCAACTACCTGCACAATATACACTAACTGAAGCAGACATAGTAAACGCGTTTACAGAACTTAATACTGTGGATGATATTAAACTTGCAGATGTACTATCAATAACTGCAAGATTTACATTAAATAACGGATTAGTATTTGACATTATTGATGAAGATGGTTCTAGAGGAACAGGAACCAATATCCAAAACAACGTGCTTTTCAATGCTATAATAACATACCCTGTATCGTGCCCAACTGCACTTGAAGGCGACTACACGTCAAATGTTATAGCAACCAACGATTCTTCTCTTGTTACTACAAAGCCTGTAACAATAACGCAAACCTCTGCTGGGACATACGCACTTAGTGATGGAAGTGCGGAAGTATTTGCAGGTACTTTAATTGCATTACAATTTACAGATGTATGTGGTACCATATCGGTTGATTCACCATCTATTTCTTTCCCTGGACAAGCAGATTTTATAGATAATGGTTCTTCATTAGATCCAGAAACGGGCATAATTACCCTAGATCTAGAATACACAGCAAGCTCTTGTTGTGGTTTACCAGGTATTAAATGGACTTTAGAATTAGTACCAAACTAAAATAGTAAACTATTATACTTTAATACCGAGCCAGTGATTTTATCACTGGCTTTTTTTTATTAATTTGTTTATTTAATATAACAATTACTAACACGGCTTTCTATTCGTAAAAAATATACCTTATATTATTTTTATTTTTTCGTCACTCGTAATTTTTAATTGTAAACCAAGTTATCTTAAGCCAAATTAGACTTCACGAAACAATTACAACCATACATAATCAAAATTACAAACACAGACTTATGTATAATTTAGTTTTAAAGTTATTTTAATTTATATTTGCCAAATAATGGAAAACCAAACACAAATATTCGGTATTAGAGCAATTATTGAAGCTATAAATGCCAACGAGACGATTGATAAAGTATTTCTTCAAAAAGGAGAAAAAGGGGAACTTTTTAGCGAGTTAGAAACGCTTATTAGAAAAAAATCTATTAACTCCGCTTACGTACCAATAGAGAAATTAAAACGATTAACAAGAGGAAATCACCAAGGTGCAGTTGCACAAATATCACCTATCGAATTCCAAGATATGGAAACGCTGGTAAATTCTATTTTAGATTCTGATAAAAAACCTTTATTTCTCTTACTAGACCAACTAAGCGATGTACGTAATTTTGGTGCTATTATAAGAACCGCAGAATGTACCGGTGTAAACGGTATAATAATTCAAAAAAATGGCAGTGCACCAGTTAATGGCGACACTATTAAAACAAGTGCAGGTGCTGTATTTAAAGTACCTATTTGTAAGGTGGACCACATTAAAGACGCTGTGTTTTTTATGCAAGGTTCTGGCATAAAAGTAATAGCTGCTACCGAAAAAACTGAAAACACACTTTACGATATTTCCTTTGTGGAACCTTGTGCAATAATAATGGGCTCTGAGGGGCGCGGCATAAATCCATCGACACTAAAGGTGGTTGATGCTAAGGCCAAATTACCCCTGCATGGCACTATTGAATCTTTAAACGTTTCAGTTGCTTGTGGTGCTTTTCTTTACGAAGCTGTAAGGCAGCGCCTTTAAATTTTATAACATTGCTACAAAAACAGAACATTGAAAATTAATTAATCATTTTCAATGTTCTGTTTTTTATAAACATAATGGATTGTAAGACCAGTCCCCTGCTCGATTACCCCTTCATGCTCAAAGTAAGTTTCAGGTATAATTTCGGGCTCTACATGCTCAATAAAATTTCCGTCGGCATCAAAATATTTTAAAAAAGGATCATCTTCTTCTTTAAAAGTATCTTGTTCCCAAACATACTTCTTAGGTTTTGCTATTTCTTTTCTAAACAGTAATGCGAACCCTAACCCGGTTACTAAGCCACCAAAATGCCCTTCCCACGAAACACCATTCTCTATAGGCAAAGTATACCAAATCATGCTTCCATAAAGAAATATAACAAGTAGCGATAAAGCTATAAGCCGGTAATGCTTGGCAAAAACTCCTTTAAAAAACGTAAAACTAACTAGAACATAAATTAACCCACTAATACCTATATGGTAAGATGGCCTGCCAATACACCACGTAAAAAAACCAGATAGCATAATACCATACAAAATAACACGCCAAGCTATTGCCCTGTAGAAATAAAACAACCCCGTAGTTAACACGAATAATGGTAGCGTATTATGATAAATATGCTTAACATCGCCATGAATAAATGGACTAAAAAATATACCTCTTAGCCCTTTTAAGGTTTGCGGATATATACCAAATTTGCTAAAATTATAACCAAACCTAATTTCTATGGCAAAAACCAACCAAATGGCTAAAACAAAAAACACAGGATACGCTATAACACCTATTGAAAATTTAAAATGTTCTTTATTTCTCATAGTAGGTAAGATAGCAAATTCATTTCCAAATATAATACTCCTGCTAAATTGTCATACACTCAAAAAAAATAACCGAAGTTTATCGGTTATTTAAAATATTTGCTTCTTATATTAAAACTATGCAACATAATATGATTTTGAATATGATAAAATTATTTCTTTTAAAAGAAAAGAACTAAAATTAGAAGATAACTTGCAATTCTATAGTACTTGTATATACATACCAATTTATATTTAAGGTAATATTAATTGGTATTATTTCCGGATGGGATTAAAAAAAATTAACGCATAGAAACAACGCTCTAACCAAAATTCATGCCTTACCCCGTACACATAGATAGCATTAAATGTATTAGTTTACAACAAGTGCACAGCTATCATTTTATTTGCGTGAGGGATTGCAGAGAAAAGCCCACAGCCCGACCTAAGGAGGTGCGCGGACTTGTAACGTAAAGCCCGACCCATTTCGGGGCACGCCCAAATGGCTACATACCCAAATTATTTAACACGTTTACCCCCCATAACCGCAATTAATACTTAATTTTGTAGTAATGAATAATAACGCCCCATTAGCAGAACGGTTACGCCCAAAAAACTTAAAAGATTATGTAAGCCAATCGCACTTAGTAGGCGAAAACGGTGCTTTAACACAACATATAAAACAAGGCTTAATTCCTTCCATGATTTTTTGGGGACCACCAGGAACAGGAAAAACTACATTAGCCAATATTATTGCAACAGCATCTGGCAGACCTTTTTACACCTTAAGCGCCATAAGTTCTGGTGTTAAAGACATTAGAGAGGTTATTGATAAAGCCAAACAAAGTGGCGGACTTTTTACTACTAAAAACCCTATTTTATTTATTGACGAGATACATAGATTTAGTAAATCTCAACAAGACTCCTTGTTACAAGCTGTTGAAAAAGGTTGGATTACACTTATAGGTGCTACTACAGAAAACCCGAGTTTCGAAGTAATATCAGCATTACTATCACGCTGCCAAGTTTACATATTAAATGCGTTTAATAAAATAGATTTGGAAACGCTTTTACAACGCGCTATAGAAACCGATATACATATATCTCAAAAAAAAGTTATTTTAAAGGAAACCAATGCCTTGTTAAAACTCTCTGGAGGCGACGCCCGAAAGCTCCTTAATGTTTTTGAGCTTTTAGTGAACTCCTTTAAGACGGATACCATAGAAATTACAGACAAGGTTGTTTTAGATAATATACAAAACAATACAGTGCGGTACGACAAAGCGGGCGAACAGCATTACGATATTATTTCAGCATGTATAAAATCCATTCGTGGTAGCGACCCAAACGCGGCAGTGTACTGGTTAGCCCGAATGATTGAAGGTGGCGAAGATGTTAAATTTATTGCACGACGTTTATTAATTTCGGCAAGTGAAGATATTGGTAACGCCAACCCCACAGCCTTAGTTATTGCCAATAATACCTTCCAGGCAGTAACGCAAATTGGCTACCCAGAATCGCGTATAATTTTAAGCCAATGTGTTACCTATTTAGCCTGCTCACCAAAAAGTAACGCCGCTTACATGGCTATTGGTAATGCCCAACAATTGGTTAAACAAACTGGCGATTTAGGTGTACCCCTAGACCTACGAAATGCGCCCACAAAACTTATGAAAGAGCTCGGCTACGGCAGTAATTATAAGTACGCACACCATTACGAAAACAATTTTGCCACCCAAGAGTTTTTACCAGATGGCATAAAAAACACAAAACTATACGACCCTGGGCAAAACCCACGCGAAAATGCACATCGTGAGTTTTTAAAGCAACGTTGGAAGGATAAATACAACTATTAACAATGTAACGTAACTATTAAAAACAGGGGTGTTTTATTGTTTTAGGTATTAACTAACTCAAAAACATAGAATAAAATTTTATAGACGTTATTTAAAACCATGCTAGCAGCTAGTATAAACCTTTATTAAGCATACCAACAGAAACAATTTGGGCGTTACCACAAGGGTCGGGCTTTACGTTACAATATTTTTTAAGGTATATGTATTACCTATTTTAATTGATTTTTACACTAAATTTTAGCTAAAAGTAAACGCTTATGTGTTTCGTCTATTAAAAAATGATTTCCCCTACAATCCCTAACGCAAACCATATAATGTTTAATTATAAACAACCGTACATACATAATTTTGAAACCATGCCAAAAATCTGACAACCATCCAACAAAAAATAGTGACATACCAAATATGATTTAAAATTAGGCTAAACAACTTGAATTTTTATCGTGCCTATATGAGAAAGAAAATCAAAACATAGCCTTAGCTAAGGTTTTATTTTATTTTGAAATAAAGGTGCGATAGAAACGAATTATTAGCCTTCTTTTATATTTTAATTGGTATAACAGTGCTTGTTACAACATTAAAAAAAACCAAAGTTTACCACTTTGGTTTTAACAAATATAAACTTTGGTTTATTTTATAAAATCGTTAGCCATAAAATCATCAGCGTTTAAGGCCTCGTTACCTTGCACTAAAACAAACTTAATATCCACCGGGGCATCACGCTCCAACAACGAAAAAACAACAATTTTACCAACCTCAATTCTAAAAACTTCTAGTAATGTTAACGAGGCTAATATAGGATCTTCCTCGGTACCCAAAATCTGTAAACTAGAAAAAGGCAAAGACACCCATTGCGTCGCATCTTGAGTAAAATAGCCATATACCAAACCGTTATCAAAAATATCTTGAGTAAGCTCAGGTACGCTAAACTCAATCTCTCCTTTTATTAATTCTTGATCCTTAAAAAGTACTGTTTTTATGTTATTAACTCCGTTTGGCCCTGCTGGTCCAGGCGTACCAGGTGCGCCATCTATACCGTTAGCACCATCTGCCCCATCCATACCATCTGCGCCGTCTTCAGACGAACATGAAACGCTTAAAATAGTAATAAAAACCAATAAAATATACTTCATTTTTCCAAGTAGCAGTGCCATATAAATTTAATTTTATGTAATAATTGTTTATCTATTAACCTGCAGCACATATTTATTTAGTGCCCGCGTATTTAATATTTACTAATATAATTCATTTTTATTTACCCCCCTAACATACCTTTAAATATAAACCCCGAATAACTAAAAGAAAACCGTTTGCAAATAGTAAAAGCATATAGTAACAAATACATTTTTAGCAACTCAAACCACATATTACAAACCCTTGTTATAATTTAAAGATAAGGCTGACATTAAAATACTGCTGGATTTTTGTTATTTTAAGGCTTACCTAAGCCAATAATAACGTTTTAAATATCACATATTTTAGCGCACGCCTAACTATTACAAGTAAGCATACCAGCTAGGCTAACAAACAGCAATTTACTCATCCTGCTTTGGCTTATGATTTTTTCGCACCTCTAAATCCCGATATTTGCAACATGGATGCACTGTAGCGTAAGCCGCGTCTGTTGCTTTTTGTTCCTTAACATCGTGTCCGGCAGCTAAAATTTGCTTTGTTATTTTATTTAAATCTGTTTTATTATCGTTATAAATCAGTTCTAATTGATGGTTATCTGTATTCCAGGCGGCAAACTTCACACCTTTAGTATTTAAGCAAGCTTTTTCAATTCGTGCTTTACACATGCCACAAACACCATCCACTTCCATAGTTGCTTTTGCATTTTTATTTTGAGAAAACCCTAATACACCTATTAAAATAATGGCGGTTACTATTACATTTTTCATAATTTTATTTATTTTTTATTTTTATCTACCGAAGCAGAAACTGTTTTAATTATTTTTTATAACTTCAATAAAATCCTTTTTCAATTTAGTGTATATCGCAATCCTGCGTAATAAAGGCTCCCAAAAATTGGGCCATATACAAAAGTAGAATCAAAATTGGGTCCAAAAGGATTATTAGTCCCTAATATAGGGTTAGGCTGTCTTACATTAGTTATGTTCTCACCTCCTAAATAGATTTCAAATTTAGGCGAAAATACTTTTGTAATTTGTGTATTTAACGTTGCTAACGTTGGCGTACGGTTTGGTAATTGAAATTGTACAGGATTACTAAGTGTATTAGAATAACGCTGATGGCTAAGCCAGTTAAATGTTGCATCAAACTTCCAATACCCGAGTTGCTCTTCATCGTGATGCGTTTTATAACCAACATTAGTAAAAAACCTATATTTAGGTGTTAACGGACGTTCCAACCTTCCGGAATTGTAATCTGTTTTCACATCATAGAACTTATAAGCCATTCTTAAATCGAAATTCTCAAAAGCATCATAATTTAATTCGGCTTGAAAACTGTTTGCAAAACTTTTTCCGTTTAGGTTATAAAAATTAATTTCTAACGGGTTTTCCCAATCTACCACGACTTGATTTTTAAAATCGGTTTTATAAAAATCTAAAGTAATGTCTGCCTTACGCCCAAACAAATTAAAACCCTGCAGGTACGACAGCCCATAATTCCAAGCTATTTCCGGGTTTAAGCCATAAATATTACCACCAGAATTTAAAATATTAATCTGTCTTGATGTAGCGAATAATTGCTGGTTTTCTGTAAATATATTAGCACTACGCTTGCCCCTACCAAAGGAAGCTCGGAAGGCCGATTTGCTCCAAGGCGAATAACGTGCATGCACCCGCGGCGTTACAAATGCCCCAAACAAATTATGGTGGTCTACGCGTATTCCTGCTGTGAGATTAAACAGTTCTAAATTATTAAAATTATACTCAAAAAAAGCACCTATTGAATTTTCTGTTCTTTCAAAATCCGAATTGAAATTTCTAGCATTTACAGCTTCATCATAATGATCGTACGTGTAGCTTAACCCTGTTTTTATTTTATGCCTAGAGTCGCTTATAATGGTATTGTAAATAGCATTGGTGTACAAACTATTATGCACAATATTATATCTGCTTAAACCAAAATACGAGTTTTGCTTATGGCCACTAAAAGCTGTTTGCACTCCAATACTTTGCCAAGGAATTTCCGGGTTAACGTATGCTAATTTTGCAGATAACTCATAACGTGTTGTTTCAATTTCACTTCCCCAATGGTTAGTAGTTAGCTTATCATTTTCGGGCCTAAAATCTAACTCGCCAGTTTGTTTTTCATCATTTAAAAACTTCAAATTAATAAAACTCATAAAACCTTTTGCAGTATCAATATATTGCCAACGATTCATAATATTTATTTGGTTGAATACGGGCATATCCATAAAGCCATCATTATTATTATCGTGCCTTTTGTTGTGTGTGTTACCATGTAAATACAAACCAGTGTACCACTTATTATTCACCTTAGTATTAATATGGGTATTTAACTCCAAACGCTCATTGGATGCGCCGTAAAGATTTACAAACAATGCATCATCGCTATATGGTTTTACTAATTCGGCATTAATCTGCCCTGCAATACCCTCAAAGCCATTAACCACACTTCCTGCGCCTTTGGTAATTTGAATACTCTCTACCCAAGTACCTGGTATAAAACTTAAACCATATGCTTGCGAGGCACCACGTACAGAGGGTATATTTTCAGTAGCTATTAAAATGTATGGACTTGTTAAGCCTAACATTCGTATTTGCCGTGTTCCCGTAATGGCATCGGCAAAATTAACATCGATGGAAGGATTCGTTTCAAAACTCTCAGACAGATTACAACAAGCTGCCTTTAACAGCTCTGCACTACTCACATTAATTACATTTGCTGCCTGAAAATAAGATCTGGATGTGGTTTGGTTTCTAGACTTTACTGTTATAGCATTTAAACTACCTGTTGGCTGTAACCTGTGTTTTATTTCTGTAGGTGCACCAATAGCTAGTGTGTCTGTTTTAAAACCCACGTAACTAATAACCAAACTTTTATAGTCCGGTTTATAGGCTATTGTAAAATTACCATCAATATCGGTAATGGTTCCTACTTCTGTATTTAGCCAATACACGTTTGCACCTGCTAAACCAAAAACTTGGTTTTTAGTGCTTTCTTCAAAAATTTGTCCTTTAATTTTTTCTTGTGAAAATAGAAATAAAGGAAACAATATGTAGATATAGATTATTTTCTTCATTTTAATTGAAGATTTTAAAAAGCATAATAACTGCCATAACAATCATAATACTATTCTCAATAAATGTAGCCTTAGTCATAGGTAATTTTAGTGCGGTACCTAAACAGGCACATGTAATCGTTTTTTTATTTAGCAACGCTCTAGTAACTCCAAACGTAGTTATTCCTAAAATAATTAAAGTAATTATTAAAGCTATAGAAATTTCAAAACGCATTAAAAACATAACGCCTAAACCAGCCTCTATAAAGGGGTATAGCCAACCATAAACAGGTATTACCTTAGCTAAGGGATCGTACATTTTAAAAGATTTTGGAAATCCTTTGAGATCCAAGAATTTAAAGAAACTGAAAACAATGTAAAATAAACCCATAAAATCGAGCATAAAACCGTTGGTATTCCAGGGCTTTACATTTAATAATGTAGCACTCGATACCAGATAAGCAAAAATTAAAAAAAGTGGATATAATTGTTTTAAATGACTTTTAGCTTCGGTTTGTACATTATGAAGAGTACCAACATCTTCTGAAATAGAAAATTTATCTGGCAAGGCTTTTTGTAACGTTTTTACTGATACATGATTTGAGGTTTCAATAAGGGCCCGAGAAGATTCTAGGTTTACTGAGGCATTTACAATATATGGAATTGCGTTTAATTTATTTTCAACAGACGTTCTGCAACCATTACAAGTCATGCCTGTTATTATATATGTATGTTTCATTATATGATAATTTTGCAAAACCACTTTTTACTACGCATATACATAGTTAAAACGTGATTGCGTTTATATAAAATAATTTAAGAATATTTCCTTTGTTTCAGGAAATAACAAAATAAATTATATATCAAATAATAAAAACCTGATCTAAAACCTGTATATCGGCGACCAAGTTTGGAGGAGAATACCCTTTGTTAGGAATAATTTGTTTTGGTAAACTTTTAAACCAACTAGTATAATTAAAAGTATATGCAATAATGAATTGCTGGTTTTTTAAATCTAAATCATCAAAACCGCCTACTTTTAATTCATCTTGGCCTTTAACTACATCTACTTCGTCTGAACAACAGCTTTTCTTTTGAAATATTTGTATCGCTTCTGTAGTACACGATTTAACTTTCGAAAATACCGCAATATCAACTAAATTTGTACCACAATAATGCTTTTCTACAGTAAAAGAAACTGTTGAAAAAAGTACAAGCAACGTTAATAAGGCTGCTAATGTTTTATGTAAAAATAGTTTTAACACAAAACAAAAGTACAAAACATAAAGCTGTTTTTAACTTATTTAAGAAATGATTAATAGTTATAACTTCCCCAAAAAACCGACCAGCTAAATAACACCAATTGCTTAATTAATTTTGAAGTTTCTGATAGTAAAACGCCGGTAAAAGAAAAATTAAAAGTATAGGCTGAATTAAAACCCTTCGAATAACAAAAAACAAATAATAATCTGTTTGTTTTAAATGCATTACAAGGTATGAAAAAAGTAAAATTAAAATTACAAAGGCTATGCTAAATATAAATACAGAAAATTTAACAAGGTCTTTACTATTAAAAATTACAAACAAAATAGTAAGGGAAATAATGGTATTTAAAGCATAACGCAACGTAATAAACCCTATTAATTTTACTAACTCGTAATCAGGCTTAGCCATGTATAAATAATCATTTTTAAAAAAGAACAAAAACGGATCATAAAACAAATATGCTTCATAATAACGAACTAATATTAGCAAGAAAACCAGTAATGTAATTTTGATGATTTTATACATTACTATTTATTTTAGAAAACCTTTTAACCCAAAAAACCCAGAGCAAAAATACCATACCATAAATAATACCGGGAAATATTACCGTATGAAAAACATCTGAATACTGCGGATAATAATAAATACCTAAGGTTAAAATAGCAATTCGAATTAGGTTTATTGTATATATTAAAGCGCTCCCTAAAAACACATAGCATACCGTAGTTTTTAGTTTTCCTGAAAAGGCAATAATAAAGGATACAAATAAAATAATTACACTAATAGCGTTACAACCTTCTATAACGCGACCTAAATATTGATTATTTAAAATCAACTTCATTGCCGGTTCATGAGGATGAGGTAAAACCTCAGCAGTATACCCCATTGCTATTAATAACCATTTACTTTGAAAGGCTACTAAATTAGTAATATAATCGGGGTAAAACGAAGAACCTTCAAAACAACCTAAATACAACTTATAAACCACTGACAATAAAACATAAACAGCCGAAAATGTAAGGATAAACTTAATAACTAACTTATATTTTGTAAATAGTGCTTTCAAAAAAAAAAAACAGGGTTTTTATTATTTCGCTTAATGGTTATTCAAATTACAGCTTTTTAAATACTTTTACCAAAAAAAATTAAATTATGAGTTTTGAAGCCTTAAAGCCCCAAGTAGAAAATATTATTTCCAACACAAAAAAAACGGTGGATGAGCGCCTTTTAAATATTTGCGAATTACTAGAATCACATATTGCCCACTACAATTGGGTAGGTTTCTATTTTAGTAATAAACAAAAAGAAGTACTTCATTTAGGTCCTTACGTAGGCGCACCCACAGACCATACCGTTATTCCTTTTGGCAAAGGTATTTGCGGACAAGTAGCCTTAAGCAATGAAAATTTTGTGGTACCCGATGTTGCTGCCCAAGACAACTATATAGCTTGTAGCATAACTGTAAAATCTGAAATTGTGGTTCCAATTTTTGTAAATGGTGAGAATATTGGACAAATTGATATTGATTCCAATACACGTGATCCTTTTACAACGGCCGATGAACGCTTTTTAGAATTTGTAACTAAGCAAGTTGCTCAACTTTTATCTAAAAATTAAAACAAAACGAAAGCAAATAGCTTGCATATTTTGTTTACCCAAGTTAGTTGTTAAAACTATTTTAGTTTCATTAAAAAAACAAAAACAATTTTGAGAATTACAAACTCAGTTTATACAAGTAAATGGCTATTTTTGTGATGAATTAAAAATTCCGTGGTGAATACCTGAAATAAGATACACCTATATTAAAAACCAATAAAAAAAAGCACTAATGAGCAACGAAAAATCTATTAAATCTGCATTAATCTCTGTTTTTAGTAAAGACGGTTTAGAGCCTATTGTTAAAGAACTTAGTAAACAAGGTGTAACCATTTACTCTACTGGTGGAACAGAAAAATTTATAAAAGATTTAGGTATTAATGTAGTGCCTGTTGAGGATGTAACCTCTTACCCTTCAATTCTTGGTGGACGCGTAAAAACATTACACCCAAAAGTATTTGGAGGTATATTAAACAGACAAAACCATACTGGCGATGTTGCTGAATTGGCAGAATATAACATCCCACAAATTGATGTTGTTATTGTTGATTTATATCCGTTTGAAAAAACAGTTGCTTCTGGAGCTAGTAACCAAGATATTATTGAAAAAATCGATATTGGTGGTATTTCGTTAATAAGAGCGGCCGCAAAAAATTATGCTGATGTTATTTGCGTTTCATCAGTTAATGATTATAACGACTTTTTAGAAGTAATTTCTGAAAACAATGGTAGTATTTCTGAGGAAAATAGAAGACGTTTTGCTGGAAAAGCTTTTAACGTGTCCTCACATTATGATTCTGCTATTTTTAATTACTTTAATACAAATAATGATGAGACTGTTTTAAAAATAAGCGAAACTAACGGCAAAGTTTTACGATATGGTGAAAACCCGCACCAAAAAGGATTTTTCTTTGGTGAGTTTGATGAATTATTTACAAAGCTTCACGGAAAAGAATTAAGCTACAACAACCTTTTAGATGTTGATGCGGCTGTAAATTTAATGTTGGAATTTAAAGATGATGCACCAACTTTTGCGGTTTTAAAGCATAACAACGCTTGTGGTTTAGCACAACGCGATACACTACACAAAGCTTACATAGATGCTTTAGCAGGCGACCCTGTTTCTGCTTTTGGTGGTGTATTAATAAGTAACAAGGAAATAGATTTAGCAACTGCCCAAGAAATTCATAAACTATTCTGCGAGGTTGTTATTGCACCTTCATTTTCGAAAGAAGCTTTAGACGTATTAAAAGGCAAAAAGAATAGAATTTTATTGATGATTCACGATATTGAAATGCCAAAAACAAACGTAAGAAGTTGTTTAAACGGTGTATTAGTTCAAGATAGAAATACGATTACAGACCAAATAGCAGATTTAAAAAATGTAACAAATAGCGCACCTAGTCAAGCCCAAATTGAAGATCTAATTTTTGCTTCTAAAATATGTAAGCATACAAAATCGAATACTATTGTTTTAGCTAAAAACAAACAATTATGTGCAAGCGGAACAGGCCAAACAAGTCGTGTAGATGCCTTAGAGCAAGCTATACATAAAGCTGGGACATTTAAATTTGATTTAAGTGGCGCAGTTATGGCTAGTGATGCGTTTTTTCCGTTTCCTGATTGTGTAGAAATTGCTAAAAACGCAGGCATAACGGCTGTGATACAACCAGGAGGCTCTATTAAAGACCAATTAAGTATTGACTATTGTAATACTAACGGTGTATCTATGGTAATGACAGGAACACGCCATTTCAAACACTAAAACACAAAATAGATTGCATGAAAAAAAGGAGCACTAAATGTGCTCCTTTTTTGTTATTAATTTTATTTAATTACTAGTTTTTAATCAATCGCTTTGTTACTGAAGCTCCAGAATTTTTATCTAAAACATTCAAGAAATACGTTCCTTTAGTTAAATTACTTACATCTATTGTCATACCCAAACCTGTATCCAACGATTTAGTAATAATTTGTTTTCCTAACATATCGATAACCATAACATCTAGATTTTGATTTCTATTAAATTTTATGTTCACAGCATTTTTAGCTGGATTAGGATATAGTACAAAATCAAAACCTTCAACAAAACTATTAGTACTTAACGCCTCACAATCTTCGCCAGTTAATCTTGTAACAGTAATTGGGTTAGATAAATCGAAACATCCTGCTAAGTCTGATACATTAGCTGCTGCATCCAAACCAATATCACCTGCATAACGTAAATACCAAATTTCACATACGCCTGCACCGGCTCCTTCTAATACAAAACCTCCGGCTGGCATCATCGCTGGTTTTCCTAAAATAGCATTTGTTGCCTGGTCTGTAATTAACCAACTAAAGCTTTCGCCA
>CALGNX010000030.1 GCA_937958265.1 uncultured Algibacter sp.
ATCTTTAATTTATCAAGTTTATATGTTAAGATTGATAAATATACGGCTGTAATCTTGTTTTTATTATCGTAAAAATTATTTACTTTAAGTGCTGTTTCAGTATTTTGAAATAGTGTTTTTGATTTAAAATACGATTCGTAACTTTTGTTTTGTTTTTCTTCGTTGTGTTTTCGTTTAAGGGTTATTTCTTTTTGTATTTGCTCAATTTTAGCATTAATTTTTTTTTGCTTTCCATTAATGATTTCGAAATCGTCTTGTAATTTTAAAGTCTTATTTACTTCTTGATTTAAGCTGCTTTTTGTATTCAAAAGCTCTTTGTCGAAGTAATTCATTTGTTTATTGTTAAGACTAATAGTATTTGCAAGATTGTTTAATGTATCTTGAATACTATTTAGGGCTAAATCTGTTTTGTTTTTTTTGTTTGGTACTGTTCTATCTAATTTGGACCAAATTTTATATTTATTAAAGTAAATTATAAAAACACTAAGCATAATTAGTAGTGATATAAAAATGTAATGTATTGTTAGGTCTTTAATTTGAGCGTTTTTGTAAGTGTGAAAGAGTAACAATATGGCGCTAAAAAAGGTTATAGATAGCATCAGTTTAAATCTGTCAGTACTAGGATTAAACCTTTCATTTTCTTTCCAGTTTAAGTCTGGAAGCAACCATGAACAAATTAGTGGTGCAAATATTTTTGAAAGAACACCAGCATGTAATATGTTAACTAAAAAAAGTACTAATGTTAAAATATAGATTGTATACATAATTTTATATGTTATTGGTACTACTTACCATAAAAATACTAATTTAGTACACAACAACAAAACATGATATTAAATCACGATTGTCAACGATTCTGTCAACGCAAAAATAAAAACCCCATAAACACTGGGTTTACGGGGTTTAATTGTGGAGTCGGAGAGAATCGAACTCTCGTCCAAACAAGTAACCAAAGAGCTTTCTACACGTTTATTTTGTTCTTGGTTTTTCGATTATAAGCTGGTTACAAACAACCCACTTAAAACTTAGCTTCTTTAGTTTCGAAAAGGTAACAAAGCACTACCTAATCTATATTAACATTTACGATGCCTCGAAATGGAACGCCGTTAATCAAGGCTTTCCGGAGACATAAAGCTTGTACACCTTGTGTACCTAGGCTAATCTTACTATAATTCAGATTATGCAGCTAAAGCGTAGTTATTCTCGCCGTTTAAAAGTTGGTCTAGCCTTTTACGTGTTTCAATGCCATTACACGACGTGCTTACCGTTCAATTAATCTCGCTGTCAAAACCAGTCGACCCCGTTTTAATGCTTTGTTAATTTTTTCTCGCGGCAGAAACATATTTTATTAAAAAAGAATTTAATAATTTTTTTGTGTTTTTCCCGGCTTACAAAAGTAGTAAATATTTAATTTAAAATAAGATTTCTGTTTATTTTAAATTAGCGATATATTCTTTTTTTTATTTACAAACAATTAAGTTGTTAGTATTTAATTAATAGCAAAAGGAGCGCTTAATTTAAAAGTAGGTATGATAACGTTAAATTTTTGGGTTGAAGTAAAGTTTGTCATACTGTAAAATCCATGCATAGCACCAAACGGTGCGTTAAGCAAGCATCCTGATGAGTAGGTGTGTGATTCTCCGGGTTTAATAACCGGTTTTTTACCAATAACACCTTCGCCCGATACGATTTCTGTATTATTTAAGGCATCTAAAATTTCCCAGTGGCGGGCATTTAACTGAACGGAATCTTTACTTTGATTTTCTATAGTTACTTTATAGCCAAAAGCATATTGTATTTTGTAATTTTTATAAAAAGACCCTTCGTAGTTAGTGATTACTGAAATTTTGATGCCCTTTGTAACGTGTTGAACCATTTTTAATGAATATTTTTAACTAACATTTACTAAGTTAATGAATATTTATTGACTTAACTTGATTTGTAGGTATTTAGCTTCTAAAATTAGATGAAATGCATTTTAAGCCTTCTATTCGCTTATTAATTTGTGAAATAAAAAAATAGAAGTCTGTATTAACTATTAATTAGTGATATTTACAGATGATACTTCGTTAAAACCAATAATTCTATCATAACGTGCTCCTAAATTTCGGTAATACACCAAAACTTTGTAGTTGTTTTCTGTTTGCCAAAAATTACCACTAATAGCGCCTTCATTCAAAATACCATTTTTATCTACAACAACATATTTGTAGTTGTAGAATCCTTGTTTCAGCTTAAAATTAGTTTCGTAAAGATTTTTAGTAGTGTTAAAAATCATTTTGGTTGATGGGTCTAGAGCGTAATTGTTGAAGTTCCCATAAATATAGATATGTTCTCCATTTTTTAGTTCAGGATAATTTAATGAAAAGTGAACTTGTACATAATCGGCCTCTGTGGATACATCATCACGATCTATCGCCACGATTTTAAACTGCCCATTAACATCGGGATTGTACGTGTAGGGTAATTGCTTTCTAGAGATATCTGTAAATAAGTGAGAGTGATAAATGTCCTTTAAATTTATAAATTGAACGCGATTTGTTGCGGCTCTAACATCTTTAGTTTCAAAAAATAAATATTCATTGCCACCAGGAAATGCGGTTTCTTTTACGTAGCGGTAAATAAGCTTGTTGCCAACGGTATACTGTGGTTTTAGGTTAGGTAGTGCTGTTTTAAGGTTTCGGTTCTGTATTATGAGGGTTTTAACCGTTTGTAGCGGATTGTTAATTTGGGGGTTCGTGGTTATTTCCATGTCTACCGTTTGTGTGGTTTCTATGTGCTTTATATCACGCGATCGTTTTATTGTAATGCGTGGTGTTGTAAGATCTTCGTAGATCATAAATTTTCGCGAAAATACAAGGTCTCCATCTGTATTGTAAATAGAAATCATGTAGTTACCAGATACTTTAAGTTGCTTTGTTTGTTGGTTTGGAATAGATAATTTGTAGTGCGAATACATCTGAAAAGTGTTAAAAGAATTCGTGTAATCCTGTATTCTAAAATCATCAACCCCGAGTAAAAACTCTGGTTTTACAAGAACAGATTCAACCCAATTGTAATCGTAATGCTTTATTTTGTAGTAAAAATCTGGCTCGTCTGAAACTAAGGCATCAAATTCAAGATAAAAGGTTTCGCCTAGCTTTATAATTGGAAGTTCGCCTAAACTGCTGTTTGTGCTTCTAAAGGTTATAGATTTAATAAAGTCGGGTGGGCTCGTTTCATCTACTTGGCTGTGAATAAGATATGTAGTTAAAAAACAAAGCCAAAATATGGGTGTTTTTATAGGCATATATAAAGGTTTTCGTAAAGATAAACAAAATCTATGCCTAAGCTGAATTCTTTTATTTAGATTAAATATAAATAAGTGTTTAGCCTTAATTTGGCTAACAATTCATCTATTTATTCGTATTTTTGTACTTGATTTTTACACAACTAATTTTTAATAAAATTAAATATGTCAAACGACATTCGTATTAAAAAAGGTCTGGATATAAAACTTGTTGGTGAAGCGGAGAAAACTGTGGAACAATCGGTTGTAAGCAACTACTGTACCATTAGGCCGGAGGATTTTCATGGTGTTATTCCTAAACTTATTGCAAAAGAAGGGACTTCAGTTAAAGCTGGAAGTGTTTTGTTTTATGATAAATCTCAGGAATCTGTAAAGTTTCTTTCGCCTGTTTCAGGAAAAGTAGTTGAAATTGTTCGTGGACCCAAAAGGCGCGTAGATGCCATAAAAATTCAAGCGGATAAATCACGATCTTTTGAGGATTTTGGAGTTTTTGATTTTAATGCTGCAGATTCAGAGGCTGTTAAGACTCATCTTTTAGCATCAGGTTGCTGGCCATTCATTAAGCAGCGCCCTTATGATGTTATTGCTAATCCTGAAAAAGCACCTAAGGCTATTTTTATTTCTGGTTATGCTAGTGCGCCATTGGCAGCAGATCTAGATTTTACATTGCAAGGGAAGGAAGCAGAGCTACAGGCTGCAGTTACAGCTTTGGGTAAGTTAACTAATGGAGACGTCCATGTGTCTGTGGGTAAGAAGTCTAGTTCGCCCTTAGCAGGGTTAAAAGGTATTCGTTTGCATAAAGTTTCAGGTCCACACCCTTCAGGGAATGTGGGTACGCAAATAAATAAGATCAGCCCGATCAATAAAGGAGAGGTCGTATGGACTGTTAATCCTCAAGATTTAGTTGTTGTTGGTGAGCTGTTGCTAACTGGTAAGTTTAACGCAGAACGGATCGTAGCATTGGTTGGTTCTTCAGTTGAAAAACCAAGATATTTTAAAACCATTGCTGGAAGCGAAATTGCGACTATTGTTTATGATAAAGGCGTTTCTCAAAATGGAAACGATCGTATAATATCAGGTAACGTATTAACGGGTAAAAAGGTTAAGCCAGATGGTAGTTTGGATTATTATAGCAACGTTGTTTCTGTAATTCCAGAAGGCGATGATTATGAGTTTTTTGGGTGGAACAAGCCTGTTTTTAATAAAATTTCAACATCTAGAGCACTTACCTTTTCTTGGTTAACCCCCAATAAGAAGTTCGATTTAAATACCAATACAAACGGCGAGCACAGGGCTTTCGTTACAACAGGTACTTATGAAACCGTGTTTCCTTTGGATATTTTTCCAATGCAAATATTAAAAGCTTGTATGTATAAGGATTTAGACGAAATGGAAGCTTTAGGTATGTACGAAGTTGCTCCTGAAGATTTTGCTTTAACAGAGTTCGTTTGCGTATCTAAACAACCACACCAAAAAATTATTAGAGCCGGTTTGGATCTAATGTTAAAAGAGATTGGATAATATTCGTTTTTTAAGATAGAATGAAAATATAAAAGAATGGGTTTAAAAGAAAAATTACATAGTTTTAAGGAACAGAACAAAGATAAAAAATGGATTCCTGCATTTAACGCACTTCATACGTTTTTGTATCTTCCAAATGAGACCACACATAGTGGCGGGACTCATATAAAAGCAGCCGATGATTTAAAACGTACCATGAATACCGTAATTATGGCTTTAGTGCCATGTTTAATATTTGGTATGTTTAATGCTGGTTATCAACATTATCTGGCTTTGGGTGAAATTGATGCGGCAAACGGATTTCTAGGTGCATCATTTTGGACATTAGACAACCTTATTGTTGGTTTGTGGCAAGTTTTGCCTTTGGTTGTTGTTTCTTACGGGGTAGGTTTAGCTGTAGAGTTTGTTTTCGCCATAATTAAAGGGCACGAAGTAGAAGAAGGTTATTTAGTTACTGGTATGTTAGTACCTTTAATAGTTCCTGTAGATATTCCTTTATGGATGTTAGCAGTGGCAGTTATTTTTGGTGTAGTTATAGGTAAAGAGGTTTTTGGTGGCACAGGGATGAATATTTTAAACCCAGCACTAACTATAAGAGCTTTTTTATTCTTCGCTTATCCAACCTGGATGTCTGGCGATAAAGTGTGGGTACATGGTGCCGTAGAGCGTGCTGGAACACCCGATGCTATATCAGGTGAAACTATTTTAGGTTCTTATGCTCAAAATAATTCAGTTGTTTATGATTATGCAGATATGTTTTGGGGATTAATTCCAGGATCAGTAGGGGAGACCTCTAAATTTTTAATTATAATAGGCGCTTTATTTTTAATTTTTTCTAAAATTGGTAGTTGGAGAATTATCTTGTCAACATTAATAGGAGCTTTAGTTATGGGCTTAATTTTTAATGGCGTGGTTAGCGCAGGGTGGATTGCAGATTCTAGTAAGTTTTATGGTCTTATGAGTGTCCCATTTTGGCAGCATTTAATAATAGGTAGTGTTTTGTTTGGTGCTGTTTTCATGGCAACAGACCCTGTTACAGCCTCTCAAACAAATAAAGGAAAGTGGATTTATGGTTTTCTAATTGGTTTTTTATCCATTTTAATCCGTGTTTTTAATCCTGCTTATCCAGAAGGAGTATTCTTGGCTATATTATTAATGAATGTATTTGCACCAACGATCGATCATTACGTAGTACAAGGTAACGTTAAGAAAAGAATGAAACGTTTAAAAGTTAAAACCGCATAATTATGTCAATTAATACAGAAAAAAATTCATATACTATAATTTTTGCAGTAGTTATGGTGCTTGTTGTAGGCTCTATGTTAGCCTTTACTGCATCTTCTTTACGCTCGAAAATTGACGAAAATAAACGCATGGAAAAGCAGCAGAACATACTGTATGCAATGGGCGTAAATGGAAATGAAAGTACTGGAGACATCACTTTTGTAGGTACAAATGAAGTTGCTGATGTGTTTTCAAAGTACATCAAAAAACAGTTAGTTATTGAGAATGGTATTGCTAAAGAAGATGAAAAAGCTTACTTAATAGATATTAAAAAAGAGCAAACTAAAGCCAAAAATGGAGGTACTAGGCGTTTACCACTCTTTGTAGGGGAAAAAGATGGCGAGACGTTTTATATCGCACCTATTAGAGGTAAAGGTTTATGGGATGCCATTTGGGGTTTTGTGTCTTTGGATAAAGATATGGTGGTTCGTGGTACTTTTTTCGACCATGCAGGAGAAACACCTGGTTTAGGTGCTAATATTAAGCAACGTTATTTTATGGACGATTTTTATGGCGAACGTTTATTAACCGATGCTGGAGTATTCAAAGGGATCTCAGTGGCAAAAGGTAATAATGATCCTAAAAATGAAATAAAAGATGATTACGAAGTCGATGCTTTAGCGGGTGCCACTATAACTGGAGATGGTGTATCTGCTATGATTAAAAACGATTTGAAATTATATTTACCTTACTTTAAAACTTTAAAATAAACATGGGACTACTTTCAAAAAAAGATGTAAAATTAATTACAGATCCTTTAGCAGATAATAATCCTATAACTATTCAAGTTTTAGGTATCTGTTCTGCCTTGGCAATTACAGCAGAATTAAAAGCCTCTTTAGTAATGGGTATAGCGGTACTCTTTGTTTTGGGTATTGGTAACGTTGTTATTTCTTTAATGCGTAACATTATACCATCTAAAATTAGAATTATCGTACAACTTATTGTGGTTGCTGCTTTAGTTATTATAGTAGATCAGGTTTTGAAGGCTTTTGCTTTTGAATTGAGTAAAACACTATCCGTTTTTATTGGGCTTATTATTACAAATTGTATTATTATGGGGCGTTTTGAGGCTTTTGCTTTAGCAAACGGACCATGGAAATCATTTCTAGACGGTATAGGTAATGCTTTAGGGTATGCGGTTATTTTAGTAATTGTGGGCTTTTTTAGAGAGCTTCTTGGGTCAGGTACCTTATTTGGTATTCCTGTTCTTGGTGATGCTATTGAAAAAACAGGTGTTTACTCAATTGGTTATGAAAACAATGGTTTCATGCTAATGCCTCCTATGGCTTTAATAGTGGTAGGGCTTATAATTTGGATACAGCGAAGTAGAAATCAAGATTTAATAGAAGATTAATTTGGTTAGTAGTTTTTATTCTTGGTATTTAAGAACCTTTAAGATAAACTAACAACAAAAAAAAATATATGGAACACGTAGAATTATTTTTTAAATCAATTTTTATAGATAATATGGTATTTGCTGTATTCTTAGGAATGTGCTCATATCTTGCAGTATCTAAAAAGGTTGCAACTGCCGTGGGTTTAGGAGCGGCAGTAATATTTGTATTAGCAATTACAGTACCACTAAATTGGTTATTAGACCAATACTTACTGCAACCAGGTGCTTTGGCCTGGGTAGATGGAAGTACAAACGGTGATGGCTTTTCAGGAATGGATTTAGGTTTTTTATCCTTTATAATGTTTATTGCTACAATTGCAACCATGGTACAATTGGTTGAAATAGTTGTTGAAAAATTCTCGCCTTCACTTTATAATTCACTAGGAATTTTCTTGCCTCTTATCGCAGTAAATTGTGCTATTTTGGGAGGCTCTTTGTTTATGCAGTCTCGAGAAATAGAAACTTTAGGTTTAGCTTTTAATTACGGCGTTTCTTCCGGCATTGGTTGGTTTCTAGCAATACTAGCAATTGCTGCTATTCGAGAAAAAATTAGGTATAGTAACGTTCCAGCACCATTAAGAGGCTTGGGTATTACTTTTATTATAACGGGTTTAATGGGAATTGGTTTTTTAAGTTTTGGTGGTATGTTAACCGGTGGCGACGAAGAGGTTGAAGCCCCTAAAAAAACAACAGCTAATACCAATAAACTTGATAGCAAGGAGACTAAAGAGTTAGCTAATAATACTAAAATATTAAATTAAATGATGATGATTCTAGCAGCAGGAACAACCAGTACAATTATAGCTACAGTTGCGGCGTTCTTATTAATTACGTTAATACTTGTTAGTCTATTACTTTTTGTAAAACAAAAATTATCGCCATCAGGTCCCGTTAAAATTACTATAAACGGCGAACGTGAAATTGAAGTAGCCTCTGGTGGTAGTTTACTATCTACATTAGGCGCTCAAAAAATATTCTTACCATCAGCGTGTGGTGGGGGAGGTACCTGTATTCAATGTGAATGCCATGTATTGTCTGGTGGAGGAGAAGCCTTACCAACTGAAACACCACACTTTTCTAGAAAAGAACTTAAGCACGGAGCCCGTTTATCTTGCCAAGTTAAAGTAAAGCAGGATATGAATATAACTATTCCTGAAGAAGTATTTGGTATTAAGAAATGGGAAGCTACTGTTGTGAGAAATTATAATGTTGCTTCTTTTATTAAGGAATTTGTTGTTGAAATTCCTGAGGATATGGGGTATAAAGCAGGTGGCTATATTCAAATCGAAATTCCGCCATGCGAGGTAAATTATACCGATATGGATATTACAGCGCATCCGGAAGAGCATGAGACTCCAGATAAATTTAAAGGTGAGTGGGATAAGTTTAAATTGTGGCCATTGGTAATGAAGAATACGGAAACAATAGAGCGTGCATACTCTATGGCATCCTATCCTGCTGAAGGTCGTGAGATTATGTTAAACGTAAGAATTGCTTGTCCTCCTTTTGATCGTGTGAAAGGCGGTTGGATGGATGTAAATCCTGGTATAGCATCATCTTATATTTTTAATCAGAAGCCTGGTGATAAGGTAACGATATCTGGACCTTACGGTGAGTTCTTTATCAATGAATCTGAAAGTGAAATGTTGTATGTTGGTGGTGGGGCTGGTATGGCTCCTATGCGTTCGCATTTATACCACTTATTCAGAACTCTTAAAACCGGAAGAAAAGTCACATATTGGTATGGTGGTCGCTCTAAGGCGGAATTGTTTTATTTGGAGCATTTTGAAAAATTAGAGAAGGATTTTCCTAACTTTAAATTCTATTTGGCGCTATCAGAACCTTTGGAGCAGGATAATTGGAAAGTTAAAGAAGATATAGATGCGCCTGGTGATGGTTTTGTTGGTTTTATTCATAATTGTGTTATTGATAATTATTTGAGTAAACACGAAGCTCCCGAGGATATAGAATTGTATTTCTGTGGGCCTCCATTAATGAACCAAGCGGTTCAGAAAATGGGAGAAGATTTTGGTATTCCGGACGAACATATCCGATTTGACGATTTTGGAGGTTAGTCGTAGGATTTACTTATTTATACATAAACTAAAAACCGATACTTTTGTGTCGGTTTTTTTTTGTCTTCATTTTATTTACCAACCCTAATTTAGAATTGTTTATTTAATAAAATATAGAGGTTTATCTTATTGTAAACGTTTTTTATATAACATTCAAAAATTGACTTCTTATAAAAACATGATAAACATTTAGAAATGATCTATAGCCAAAACCATTTTTTAATTTTAAGTTCATCAAAACGTTTACGCTGAGAAACAAGGTTTTTTTATATTTAAACATAACCAAAAATGAAAGACTTAGATTTTAGGAACAGGTTTAACTTTAAGATTTACAGTTCACGTTTACGGGTGATATTAAGTATTATATTCTTGCAAAATTAAGGTAACTGTAAACATTAAATTTAATTAGTGTAACATCTGGGAATCTTATTAATTTATATTGTTTAAGTACATTACTTTTTCACTATGGCGTGTTTTTTATCTAGTACTACATGATTAGCTTACGCGATTTTTAGCATTAATATTTTGTTTTTGGACGAGCTCAATACGATTAATAAATATGTTTTTATAACTCATTACATTTTCCACATTGTCTAGCTCGCACAAATACTCTATTACCGCAGATAGTCCCTTAAATAATGTTTCTTTATCTGTTGGATGGTCTGGTTTTTTATTTTTATGGTTTAGAGGTAATGTAAAACCACAAGCTAGTAAAAAAATACGTTCAATTTTTAATATTTCTAGCGGTGTATATCCGTTAAATTTCCTCCCTAATGTTTGGTGTACTTTTCCAACGTAATTCAAATTTAATGAGCCGTGACTATCAGACAAATATTTCCAGCTTTCACTTTTGTTTAAAATGTTTCCAACAGCACATTGTTTACAGCATTCTGGGTTTAATGTATTATCGTGAAATGCTATGTATAGTCTTTTTATAGCTGCCTCAAGTCGTTTTGTAGAAGTCATTTTTTTTTGTTTAAAAATTACTAAAAATATATTATATCGTACTATTACAACTAATAAAGTTTTTTCTAAACGCCTGATTTTAAATTGTTAGGGGTGATTTTAACCTTGTAACAGTATGAGCATCATTATTTTTAATTTTTAACAAAGTTTTAATAGCGGATAATGTTTTATGATATTTTAATATATTCTAATTTTTTAGTTTTAATTCTCAATTGGCTTAAAATCAAATTTTAGCTCGTTTTAAAAACTTTTACTATCGATTTATGTTTATTGCTCATAGAATCACCATTTTGCCCGTTTTGCAATTCAGTACACCTTTAATTATCTATGTCACAATATCTGTTAAGTTAATTTATAGAATTACTATTATTTTTTTAAAAGTATTGTTTAAATTGCTTTAATCGCTTTGAGTTTTATACTATTTTTGCGTTATGGGTAAGCAATTAACAGCACAAGAGTTACATAATTTAGCTATGAATGTTGTGGGTAAAGATTTAGAAAAACGCGGTTTTGAGTTTATTGCCATCAATAGTAAACTTAAAAAGCATCCGCAATACGTGTGTATGGATAAAAATAAACAGTATTTTTTTGTTATTGTAAAAGCTGTTTTACTTCCTGAGAATCCTAATAATTACGATATGGTTTGGATGGAGTCTTTTAAGAAACATGCCAGAGAAAAAGACGCAAAAGTGTTATATGCGGGTGTTGGCATTGGTAGTACGCAAGGCGATAATCAACCTATTTATTTAAATGAAGACTATTTGTTGGAATATAATGGTATTCAGGTTTTAGAAACTAATCTTAATTAAACAGTAACTTTATTTAAATGAAAAAAATCTTCGTTTTGGCTATATTGTTTTTTTTTATTTGTTGTAAAGAAAATAATAAGAATATGAAGCTTACAGGTAGTATATTTGGTACTACTTATGTTGTTATTTACAGCGGTGATGTTAATTTTAAAGATGAACTTAAAGGTTTATTTTCTGCAATTAATAAATCACTTTCCACTTACCAAACAAATTCCGATATTTCAAAAATAAATAGAAATGAATCTTTTGCTGTAGATTCTCATTTTATAAACGTTTATAACGCATCAAAAGAAATTTATGGTAAAACACAGGGTGCATTCGATCCGACTATTGGAAACGTTGTAAATGCATGGAATTTTGGGTCAAAAAGCATAGTTAAAGAAGTAGATAGTTTAAAAATTGATAGTTTAATGCAATACGTGGGTTATTACAAAACCTATATAAAAAACGATTCACTTGTTAAATCGGATCCTCACGTGTATTTAGAATTTAATGCTATTGCAAAGGGGTACGCTGTTGATGTTATTGGAGAGTTTCTGGAAAGTAAAAATATTAATAATTATTTAGTTGAAATTGGAGGAGAAATACGTGTAAAAGGTATTAATACAGAAAAAAATAGCAATTGGAAAGTCGGGCTAGAGGCTCCAAATTTTCAAGGTGAGCAGGCCATACTAAAATCTATAAGCTTGCAAGATGGATCTATGGCAACATCTGGTACGTATAGAAAGTTTAAAATTGATACTGATGGCAATCGTTACTCACATATAATAGATACGCAAACAGGTTACCCTAGCAAAACTAATTTATTAAGTATATCTGTTATTACCGATAAATGTATAGATGCAGATGCTTATGCAACGGCTTTTAAATGTATGGGTATTGAAAAAATTAAATTATTTTTAAAATTACACCCCGAACTAAAAGTGTATTTAATTTTTGAAAATGAAATGCAAGAACTTGAAACTTTAGCATTAAACGGTTTCCCTGTTTAGTTCGTACTATTTATTTATTGGTCTTGTGTATATTTTAAGGGTTAAAATCGTTTTATTTTAGTAACCGTTTAACGCGAATATTTAAAGTTGTAAATGCGTGTTTTGAAACATCTATTATAAATTTAAACCATGGGTTTTAGGTAAAATAACAGTACTAATAATAGTCACTCAACGCAGGCAAATAGCCAACCAGCCACAAACCAATAGCAAACCACCAATAGGTGTAATAGGCCCTAGAAAACGCCACTTTTTATTTAGTGCAGCTGTTAGTACCAGACCATAAATACTAAAAGAAAATAAAATAGTACCAATTGTTAAACACCAATACATTAATTGTGTCGTGTATTGCGAATTAAACCCTAAAACTAAAAGAACAATAGCATGATACATTTGGTACCTTACACCAACCTCAAAGCTTTTTAGTTGGTTGTTATTCAATAATTTCTTTAAGGCATGCGCGGCAAAAGCGCCAAAAAGTACAGCTAGCATACCAAAAATAGCGCCAGTGGTAATGAATATCTGTTGCGTCATAGTAAATTAAATGTTATTTTATTTATAAACTATCGGTATAAGTTCTCCTTTAGCTAAGCAGTAGGTTTCTATCGCTTTCGCGGAAAGTGTAGCGGTGTAATCAACAGCGTTAACTTTAAAACCAACAGCACGTAATTTATCAAAATAATCGCGGCCATAAACACGAACATGGTCGTATTGTCCAAATATTTTTGCACGTTCTTTTTTATTGGTAATGCTGTTATCTTCAAAAGTAATTGCGCGATTTAAATCTTGAGGAATTTGAAAAACACCCATACCGCCAACTTTCATAACCCGATATAGTTCTTTCATAGCTTTAACATCATCAGGAATATGCTCCAAAACATGGTTGCATAATATAATATCGTAACTATTATCCTTAAAGGGTAGGTTACAAATATCAGCTTTAACATCTGCAATTGGCGACTCCAAATCTGTAGTAGTATATTCTAAATGAGTAAGCGCTTTAAAGCGTTTTAAAAAGCATTGTTCTGGTGCAAAATGTAATACACGAGGTACTGTATCTGTTTTTAGTTTTTCAGAAAAAAAATTTGTTTCATTTTTAAGGTACAGCCAAAGCAGTCTATGGCGCTCTAAACTTAGTGTAGAGGGAGAGAGAACATTATTACGTTGGTTTCCATAACCATAAGGTAAAAAGGTATTAAAACGTTTACCATCAATAGGATCTGTGAATTTTGTGCCTTTTAAAAAAAAAGCTAAAATAGGTCTTATTAAGTAGCTTAACCGTATTAATAAAGGTCTTGGGATAATGTTTAATATAAATTTAAATATGTTTTTCATTGTGGTTATACCAAAATTTACAGCGCTGTTTTATTTCATTATTACCAATATTTAAAATTAAACTACAACCAGAAATAGGCTTATTAAGCTTTTAGAATTACCTGTTTTTACAGAAGAATCTTTATAATGTGAACCTAATGCTTTGAGAGTTTTAAACCGTAGTTGTTTTAAATGATTTTAGTATTCTTATAAATTTCTTATTTAATATTATAAAACTAGCGGTATTTTCCTAAAGGCATCTTCCTCGTTAGAGCTTATACCTAAGGCTTCATAAATATACGCGAATGTAGAAAGTAATTCTGGTTTGCCATCAACTAGTGCCACATCATGCTCAAAATGCGCCGATGGTTTATTATCTTGTGTAGTAATAGTCCAACCATCACTATGTTGTTTAATGCGGTGTGTTCCTAAATTTATCATAGGCTCAATGGCTACAACCATACCATCTACAAATTTTTTACCCCTTCCGCGTTTTCCATAATTTGGCATTTCTGGATCTTCATGCATTTTTGAACCTAAACCATGACCAACCAATTCCCTTACCACGCCATAGCCATGGTCCTCACAGTGTTTTTGAATGGCGTAACCCACATCGCCAACACGGTTGTTTGCTTTAAATTCTCTAATACCAACGTATAGCGATTCTTTACTTATTTTAAGTAATTTTTCTGTTTCCGGATTAATTTCGCCAACAGCAAAAGTATAGGCATGATCGCCATAAAAGCCGTTTTTTAAAGCGCCACAATCAATAGATATAATATCGCCTTCAACTAATGGTTCGTTATTTGGAATACCATGTACTACTTGAGAGTTTGGGCTCATACAAAGTGTGTTAGGAAAATCGTACAATCCTAAAAAACCTGGTATAGCGCCATGATCTCTTACGCAAGCTTCTGCGATTTTATCCAACTCTAGTGTTGTTATTCCGGGCTTTATAGCCTTAGCTAATTCACCTAACGTTTTGGATACGATTAATGCACTTTCGCGCATTAACTCTATTTCTTCCTTTGTTTTAACAATAATCATAATAAATAAGATTGCAAAAATTACTAAAAAGGCACATTATTTAAATAACCCGAAAAAGCCTTTTTTCTTTTCAGGCATGTTTGGTGCCGTATTTGTTAATGTTTGATAAACTTCACCCCAGCCAGGGAATCCACCTATGTTTCTGTCATCAATAAATAAATCGGCATTAATTTTTCTACTAATATCATTGGTATATTCTTCCTCAGAAAAACTTTTATTTACAGCATAAAAATGAATGCCGTTAGCTTCACAAAATTTAACAGCTTCGTCTAGTTTTTTACCGCATCTGTACGTCCATAAAATAAGCCTATGGCCGTCGTCTTGCAGTTTTTTTAGGGTTTCAAAAGCGAATAACATAGGTTTACCAACCTTAGGGTAGGCATCTTCAACAATAGTACCATCAAAATCAACAGCGATAATAAGAGTGTTGTTAAAATTCATTAAATTTTGGATAGTTAATTAATAATAAAATTAAATCATGTTATACTTAAACTAATGGGTGCTGAGTCATTGCAGCCGGTTGCTTTACATTCATGAGTTTTAGTATGGTTGGTGCCATATCACCTAATACACCATCTTTAATTACTTTAAGTTCATTATCAATTAATATAACTGGTACAGGGTTTGTGGTGTGTGCTGTATTGGGCGATCCATCTGGGTTTATCATAGTTTCACAGTTGCCATGATCTGCTATAAGCAAAGTTGTGTATCCATTATTTAAACCAGTAGTAACTACGTCTTTCACACAAACATCAACTGCTTCGCAAGCCTTTACAGCTGCTTCCATATCGCCAGTATGGCCTACCATATCGCCATTTGCAAAATTTAAACAAACAAAATCAACATCACCTTTTTCAAGTTCTGGAACAAGGGCATCTTTTAATTCAAAGGCACTCATTTCAGGTTTTAAATCGTATGTCGCTACTTTTGGTGAGTTTTTAAGAATTCTAGATTCTCCTTCAAAAGGGGTTTCTTGACCGCCCGAAAAGAAAAATGTTACGTGTGGGTATTTTTCTGTTTCTGCAATTCTAATCTGCTTTTTGCCGTGTTTGGATAAAACTTCACCAAGTGTTTCTGTGATATTATCCTTATTAAAAATTACTTTTACGTTCTTAAAGGTGTCGCTGTAATTAGTAATGGTTACGTAGTATAAATTTAATTTTTTGGTGTTGTATTCTGGGAAGTCATTTTGATTTAACATTTCTGTTAACTCGCGGCCTCTATCCGTTCTAAAATTAAAAAACAAAACAACATCATCCTCTTCAATTTTGGCAACAGGTGTATTGTTACTATCAGTAAGGATTAATGGTTTTATAAACTCATCTGTTATGCCATCATCATAATTGGCTTGTATGGCTGCTGTTGGGTTATTGGTTTTAGTCCCAGCTCCATTAACAAGGGCATTATAAGCTAATTGTACGCGTTCCCATCTTTTATCTCGATCCATAGCATAATAGCGTCCTGTAATTGTTGCTATTTTTGCTTGTGTTCCTTCAATATGGTTTTCTAAATCTTCAATGTATCCTTTCCCAGATTTTGGGTCTACATCTCTACCATCTGTAAAGGCATGAACAAAAGAATTTACGCCAGCTTTATTTGCGGCATCAATAAAGCCTTTTAGGTGGTTGGTATGTGCATGTACGCCACCGTTACTTAATAATCCTAAAAAATGAACATTTTTATTTTTTGCGGCAGCATATTTTAAGGCATCTACCAAAACAGCTTCGTCCTTTAACGTATCTTGCTCAATAGCTAAATTAATTTTTGCTAAATCTTGGTACACAATTCTACCGGCACCTAAATTCATGTGGCCCACTTCGCTGTTTCCCATTTGTCCTTCAGGAAGCCCAACATGTAAGCCGTCTGTGCGTAAAGTTGCGTAAGGATATTTTTTGTACAAAGCGTCTATAAATGGCGTTTTAGCTTGATCGATAGCAGAAACTTTAGGGTCTGGTGAATTTCCCCAACCATCAAGAATCATTAAAATAACTTTTTTATTCATTTTTTTGAAAATTTTACAACGACACAAATATAATGGATTTAGTTATATAAGGTTGTAAAAACAGGCTTTTGCATAGTTTATGTAGTTAAGTAATTTATGCTTAGTTGTAAAAAAACGTTTTTCTTTAGTGGTAAATACGTTTAAAGCCGATAGTTATGTTTTGAAATTTGTGTATAACTATTGCGTTTATCTTTGATTTCTCTTTTCTTATTTCATCTATTTGGCGAATTAAACAACTCTCGCAACGTTTTGAAGTTTCTTCTGACCGCATTTTGATTTAATTTCGGCTTTGAAAGATACAAGAGTCGCAAAAAAATGAAACCTTTAATTTTATAGGTTTTATAATATCTATGAGCAATAAATTAGTTGGATATAGCCATCTGTTGCAGCGTGTTTATTAATAATATCTTTATTTGTCCTTTTTCAGAAAGAATTGTATTTGTTTTCTTTTAATAAAGAAATTAAGGTGATAACATACTCGCTTGTTGTTCCTAAAATATTTGCCATTTCTTGACGCTTTAGTGTTACCTTCAACTAGTCTTTTTTGTTGGTTCCAAATTTATTGTGTAAATAAACAAGCAGACCAGCAAGACGTTTCTTTGTAGTGCGATGGTTTTTGTATAAATCCATTTTTTTGATAACCTTTACAGTATCATCAATAAAACCGTGAAGTACATCAAAACAAAAGGCAGAATTGTTTTTTATACTGTTAAGGACAGGTTCTTTTTGTAAACAATATAACTGTATATCTGTAATTGCTGTTGCTCTTAATAGTGCGCCTTTTTGAGTAATTAGAGAACGACGTCCCATAAGGTCGCCTGCCCCTAAAAGTTCGGTAATAAGTTGCTCACCATTGGTTTCTATTTTTGTGAATTTACAAGCGCCTTTGGTTATACAAAGCAGTTTTCGCAGATCTTCATCTTCAAAAAAAAACAATATCGCCTTTATTTAAATTCAGTTTAGAGCTGCCTGTTTTAAAGTGCTTTTTTTCGGCTTCACTTAAGCTTTTTAAGAGATTAAATTGCTTCCCTACACAAACACTACACTAATTCATAATCATTTATTTTATATCAATAAAATTAAGGCAGATGGTATTAAATAACGATGATTTTTGTCACCTTACTTTTTATGCTTTCGCGAAAGCGTAAAACAGTTTTAAACAGTCATTGAGAATAATTGTGTTTCTGGCTTTTTGCGTTGTAAGCGCATATCAAAAGGCAGGCAAATATTACGTACATAGGGTCTTCCTTTTTTGGTAACACTAATGTGTTTAGAGTCTATTTCTAACAGGCCGTCTTGCTCTAGCTCTTTAAGTTTAATGAGTACATCTGGTAATTCTGAAAAGTATAATTTGTTGTCTTCCCAAGAGGTTTTAAACGTACACATTAAATTTAAAATATGCTTACGAATAATAAGATCTTCAGCGGTTAAAATATGACCTCTAAAAACAGGTAATATCCCATCATTAACAAGTTGCTGATATTCGTCTACATTTTTTACATTCTGCGTAAAACTGTACCAACTGTCGCTTATTGCAGATACACCTAGGCCTATCATTACTTGGGTTTTACTTGAGCTATATCCCATAAAATTACGATGAATTTGTCCACTATTTTGGGCTTTGTACAAACTATCGGTTTTAACAGCAAAATGATCCATACCAATTTCTACATAACCAGCATTTATTAGCATTTGCTTTCCTATTTTATATTGCAATCGTTTTTGCGTTGCGCTAGGTAAATCTTCATCTTTAAAACCGCGTTGACCGTTTCCTTTTATCCAAGGTACGTGTGCATAACTGTAAAATGCAATACGATCTGGACGTAAAGTAATTGTTTTATTTATAGTATTAATAACATCATCGTGGGTTTGAAACGGTAAACCATATATAATATCATGACCTACAGAATCGTAACCTTCATTTCTTGCTACTTCTGTAGCATTTAGTACATTCTCAAAAGGCTGAACACGGTTAATTGCTTTTTGAACTTTAGCATTGTAATCTTGTACACCATAGCAAACTCTTCCAAAGCCTTGATTGGCCAGTGTTTTTAAATGTGCTTTTGTGGTGTTATTTGGGTGGCCTTCAAAGCTAAGCTCACACTGTTCTATTTTTTCTGCAATTGTAAATATGCCGTTTAGTAACCTGTCTAGGCTTTCTGGAGAAAAAAATGTGGGTGTACCGCCGCCAAGATGTAGTTGCTTTATTTTTGGTTTTTCATCAAAGAGATTGTAATACATTATAAACTCTTTTAAAACAGATGTTACATAAGGTATTTCGACACTATGATTTTTAGTAATACGCTTATTACAACCACAAAACGTACACATACTTTCACAAAACGGAAGATGTATGTATAGACTTACACCTTCACTAGTATTGCTTTCGCGAAAGCTTTCTTGTAATGTTGCTTTCCACTGTTTTAAAGAAAAACGAGATGGATCCCAATAAGGTACTGTAGGGTAACTTGTGTATCGTGGTCCGGCAACGTTGTATTTTGAAATTAATGTACACATAAATTTTGCTAAATTGTTTACAGTCGCAAATTTATGAATAGAGATAGGTGCTAGATGATGACATTTGTCACCTTATGGGTTTGAATAATTGTTTTTATCGATTAGCATATTTAATTAACCCGTTGTGCATTTTAAACAATGCTAATTTTGATATTATTAATTTTTCTATCAAAGATAAATTTGTTGATATATTGAATCACGGTCATTGCTGTAATTTTAGATAATACTCTAGTTTTAAACCCATCAAAAGACTT
>CALGNX010000031.1 GCA_937958265.1 uncultured Algibacter sp.
TTTCTATCCATTTCATAAAAACGATTGCCTAACACTATATAAAAATAATAGCTGTTTAGGTCTTTATTTAAGGTTATTGTTTATTTATTTTTAAAGGTGTTGAATTCGAAAGGTTTTAATTTATACACACTACTATTCTTATATTTTTACGTTACAAACAATTGCTAAAAAAAGGGCGGCCAATCTCTCGTGCCAATCTTTGTGGGTTTAAAAACTGCCCTTATACAAAATATAAAGGCAATGTTTAAACTTTCTGTTAATACTTAACCTTTTTTACCCAACTCAACAGCTTTCTGTCCGTAATAAACTTATCTTCATTAAAATCAGAAATTGATAATGATAAAATATTCTCAATTCCTTTTTTACATTGTTCATCTTCACACTTATTCCATTCCTTGTAAGCCTTGATAATTTCTTGCCTTTTCCCTTTTGTAAAAGAATTTGTTTCTTCGTAAACTTCTCTATCAGCGTTTTTTAATTCTTTTCCAACAGTTTTTTTATAGCCAACTCCAAACCACCCAAAACCATAAGTCAAAGACATTATTACAATTGTGCCTAATACTATAAATCCAAGGGTTTTAAAAATATCTTTCATCTTAATGTAGTTTTATAGGAGAAACAATAATTAATGGCTCTATATAAACAGGGTGTGGCTTCCCTTTTTCATCTAAAAGCATATACCAAGTAGCACTTGTTTGTGTAGGCATAAATAAGCCATTTGGGTCAGCTTGTGGCACAACTGCCGCATCGTTTGCTTGGTAACTTTCAATACCATAATTAGTAACGTCTACTAATTTTTGAGGGCTTGTAAATTGAGTTGCAGCAGGTATTCCATATCCAATTCCCTTGCCTAAAAATTGACCTACTTTACCATTAATTTCATTTACTAAATAACAGTAAGTAATTAGTTTTTCTTGGTCACGCAGTTCTAGTATTTGCTTAAACAATTTTCGTTCTTGAAAATTAACAATTGCTGGCATACCTATTTGGGTATTGGCTTCTTTTAAGCTTCTTTCAGTTTGGCGTTGTTGAGACTTGTCGGCACTTTGACTACTTTCGTCTTCTCTGCAACTTGCTAAAAAAACAATTGCGATAATTAATAATACTTTTTTCATTTTACTATAATTTAATTTTGTGCTTACTTGGTAAAGGCATCAGCTATCCTTATATCGTTGCGTGGGTTTGGCTTCCTGCGTCAGCCACGGCTATTTTTTATTTTACATATGGGTAACAACGTGTATATCCCATTTGCCCAAACGCTCTTTGTGTAGAGGGCAAACGTGCCATACACGATAACCGTTAAATCCAGTAGGCTATAGTATAGCCAATACAAACCAATAGTACCATTATAGCTAACAGAATAGCACAACCCACGCCTGTGTCTTGGCCTACAACCATAGGGTCGTTCATTAAATCATGCCAAGCAGTATAATCTTCTTCTTTTAGTTTTTTTAAATAGTCTTTATCTATCATTTTTTTGCATGTTAGCATTAGGTTTTAAACTGGGTTTATTTAGTGTTTTAAATCTTATTTTTTTCGATTTGCTTTTCTTTTTAAAAGAGCTTCTAAAGCTTGATTTACTAAATTTCATGATTTGTAGAATTTCTTGTTAAGTACACGTGTTTTTACAACTTCGGCACTAGAGCGCTCTATGTGCCTTATGCTATTGTGTAGTCGCTTGTCTATGTTTGCCTCGCCAAGGCTAGATTTATAGTTTTGTGATTCTTGTATGGCGTGGTTCACTATCAATTTTTCGCGTCTGGTGTAGTAGTCTTTTATATGTTTTAATATGCGTGCAGGGGTTAGCTTAAATGTTTCACCTTCTTTAATTTCTATACAAATGGCAAGTATATCTTCTAACCTTAGTTGGCGGTATTCGTATTTAGCTAAAAGCTCTTCGGCAATAACATCGGCTTTATTTTGTGGGAGCACTGTATCGAAATACATAGAAGTACCTATAAACATGTTTGTTATACAGCGTTTAAGTTTTTGCTCGTTTACTTTAGAGAGTATGCCAATACCTTTAGAGTTGCTTTGCAAGGCTTGTGTGATATTCATATTTCCATAATGCCTTACAACTTCGGTGTTTTTATAGTTCGATGCTGCTACCAGACTTACCAACGACGGTATTGTTTTGTTGTTTAATTGCATTTAAAATGATGTTTAGTTTACTGTTAATATATTTTAAATCGGTGTTTGATTTATGAAAATCGCTTAGCGTATCCCATTTGTCTAACACAAGTCGCCATAGTTCTACAGCTTCTTTATCTACACCGCCTGTTAACTTTTTTAAATGGCTTATTATAGATTTTAAGGCGTTACAGTCTGCGCCCGTATATTTTGGTGGCATTTGTGTGTAGTTTTCGTAAAATTGCAACCATGCTTCTAAAAATTGTGTAAGTAGTGTTTTTTGTTTTATTACAGGATTGTATGTTATGCGGTTTTCGAAATGTTTTTTGTAGACAGGGATGTCTTGTTCTTGTGCCGGTATAATTTGCCCAATACTTTTTAATTGTGTCTTGTTTAATTTGCCTTTTATTTTTTCTAGCTTACAAAACACACCAAGTTTATATCCTGCTTTTATAATGGTATTTGTTTTTTGTATTTCTATAAGGAGGTAGTTCATGTTCGTTTTTTTTTGCGTAAGTGTTTTCTATGTAATGGTACTCTTCGGCATGAAGTGCTAAACTGGGGTTAACTACTTTACCGTGTAATAGTTTAAAGGTTATTTCTTGACCGTTTTCTCTATACAAACACAAGGTCTTAACATGCGATAATAAAGGCGCTACAATCATATTAACAGTTCGTTTCGGGTGGAGTTAAAAATTGTTTGCATTTTTTACAAAACACCCTAGTGGTTTCGCAACCCAATACTGCTTCTATAACAACTATTGTTCTATCGTTTTCAGGATGATTACAAGGGGGTTTCATATTTATTGTTTTTCTAATATTTGCTCTAGAGCGTGTATAATTTTACTAAGGTGTATATAAGGAATATCCATGAGGCACATTTTTACAGGACTTCGGGGGCCTATTAACCAGTTGTGTAGTTTTTGTAGGTCTGCAATGGTGCCGTATTTTTCGCTAGGTTTGGTCCATTCTAATTGGTGGCATAGACTAATAATATATTTATGCTTACTATTAGACCTATCGAACTGTAAATGTTTTGGTACGCTTGGTGTGTTTTTGTTGCCTTTTAATTTACTAATTAATTGGCAGGCTTCTTGTTGCGATAAGTCGGTTATACTGTGGGTTCTGCCATTGCTTATGCTTAATACGGCTTGCTTTTTTACGTCTTCGTTATGCTTACACAACCCACGTATGTATTTAATTTGACTTGCTGTTGGTTTGCTTATTGTGGTCATGTACTAAGGTGTAGGTTTTATAATCTGTTTTAACATAGCGTGCGCCTTGGGCTAGTTTTTGTTTTTCTATGTCTTTTGCTTTTTGTAAATACTTTTAGGCAAGGTTCTTGTCTTGATGCGACATGTCCCAGTTTCGTTTATCGGTCATTTAATGGGTGTTTAAAAAGGATTGAAATGCTTTTTTTTGAGGTGCAGATAGTTCGCCATCTACAATCCAGTTACCACTGGCATCTTGGTAGGCAAATACATGGTCTACCCAAATACCAGTTGGTGTTTGTTTGATAACTGTTGCCATATTACAGTTGCGATATGTTTACTGTAATATCTTCGCTAAAACCTACAGCACTAATAGATAGCGGTATGTTTTGCTTATTGCCTATCGCATCTACAGTGTTGGCTTCTATAAAATAGCAAGAGCGCTGTGGGCGGTAGGCGTTTTGTATAATGTTTACCCCATCGGTAAAGGCATCGCTATTAAAATCGTCGGCTAGGTTTTTAAGCTCGATAACACGGTTGGCTTTAAGATTGCCTTTGGCATCTTTTTTTAAGAGTTTGTTTATGCCTGCTACTAGCATGGCAGACTCTTGGTCTTTGGCTAACGAGTTTAAAAACTCGCGCACTTTGGCAACGCCTTCGTTTACGGTGTCGTCCCAACCATCGGTAACACGTAGGCCTAGTGTAATACCCTCGCCATTTTCTAGACTAAAGGTATGCGACTGTTGTGTAGGTTTAACATCGTAAACCTCGTGTTTTAAGGCTAGAATATTAGAAAGGTCTTTAAATATTCCTGTTTTTACATCGCTTATTTCTTCGCTTAAATTTATGAGTTTACCTAGGGCTTTAGGTAAGCTTTCGGTTACGAGCTCTTTATAAGCTTTGCGGTTTTTACTTCTTGTTTTTTCTGCGGCTGCTAAGGCTGCTTTTAATTCTGCAGGTGTAGCCTGTGCTAATTGTTCTTTTGTCATGGTTTTATTACTTGTTTTTTAAGGTTTCTTTTAATTTTCTGCGGTCGTTAACTATGGTGCTATGGTTAGGATGCTCGGGGTTTGCGGTAAGCCAGCGGTCTAGATTTTGTATTTTGGCTTTAATTTGCTGTGGGGTATGTGCCATGTTTTTTATATTAATTCGTTAGGATTTTGCCAGCGTTCTGTTATTATTATTTTGTTAATAAGCGCTACTTTATCTTCTATAGTTTGGGTTATGGTGTAGTGTGGTTGCTGTTGGCGGTTATCTAACACCGCAAACCAGCCTGCAATTTCTTGCTGGCACATAATACCTTCGCCTACGCTCATGTGTTTTTGCATGTATCGGCTGTAAGCAATAGCGCTTCTTAAGGTGTCTATGCGTGGTTTTATTTGTTCTCGGTTCATATTTAAGTGCTTAATTGTATTGGTAGGATAGTGTGTTAGGTGCTTTTATTTGTTTTTTTACTTGGTTTAGTAATGCTTTGGGGTAGTACTCGATACGAGTTGTGTAGGTATCGTATACTGCAATAAGGTCTTTTGTGTTAAGGTGTTTGTATTGTTGTATATCGTTTAAGAATTTAGCTTCCTGTATTTGGTACTGCGTACAGAACCAATGCCATATTTTTTGGTTACACAATAAGCTTTGTAGGTGTGTAAAGTTTAAAGCGCGCTGGTCGCACCATGCTAAAAACAAATCGAATTTTAACAGGTCGTGTTGGGCTTGGCTTAATTGTAGTATTTGGTTTATTTGTTGCATGTTATCCTTTTTTTAATAGTTTTACTTGGCGCTCGTCAGCTTTTACTTGGCTAATTATGTATGGTGTCTTTTCGTCGCCACCACAGCGACTTTTATCGGTGTAGGCTTTAAAATCTTTTACAATGGTTCTGCTTTGGCAATCCCAATAAAACTCGTTAGCTATAGCCCCTGTGGGCATACCTTTTTTGACATGAGATAACCCTATAAATAAGGTGTTCGGGAAACGCTCTATTAAATCGTAGTAAGCGTTTTTACGTTTTCCGCGAAAGCAATATTGTATGCTATCTATAATTACTATTTTGGGTTGTCTTTTTTTTGTTAATCGAGCTACCATAGTGTCGTAATCTTCTTTAGAGAAGGTAAAGTTTGCAGCAACCGATTTCATGTTATTAATACTTAATGAGCGTTTAAAGGATTGGCGTATGCCTTCTTCGGCAGAATTGTAAAACACTTTTTCTTGCTGGCAAAATGCTTTTGCCATTTGCATGGCATAACTTGTTTTACCGTGTCCAGAGTCTCCCATAATTAAAATGCTTCCAGATTGTTCTATTTGCCCAAGGTGACGTTTCCATTCTCCCGAAAGGGATATTGTTTTAAAGTCGCGCTTTTCTATATCGCATATGCTGTAGGCTTTTTTTACTGTCATATTTATGCGCTTTGCAATTGTTGTTTTTCTATTTCTACACGTACTTTTCTTAATGATCCTTTAGACTTTGCATACATTTGCATGGCACTAATGTTAGACTTATTTGCTTTGGCTACTTGTGCTACTTGCTGCATGTTAAACTCTTTTAAGGCATCGTTACCTTCTGGCGTTATTTTTTTGTAATCGTTACCATAGCGGTCAAATATTTCTGTAAAGCCTACTTTTTTAAGGTCTTTTTGGCGTGTTATTTTTTGCTTTAAACCATCGGCACCCATCATGTACCAACCGCAACTATACTCGGTAGCATTCCATAGGGCTTTAAGCTCTAAAAAGGCATCGTATTGTAAATCGCCAGCTTCGTCTAGAATAATTAGTATGTTTGGTGTAGAGCGTATGTAAAAAACAAGGTCTTCGTATATGTCTGCATAACGACCTGTATATGCTACGCCTAGCTCTCTAGCTATTTTTCTAACTAGTTTTTGCTTACTTTTTACTTGCGAGCAGTCTATGTATACTGCGCCACGGTTATTTTGAGCATATACTTTGGCGGTGTGGGTTTTACCAATACCTGCGATGTCGCAAAATATAGCCGACACAGAACGGCTTTGGCAAGCTTGTAATTGCATGGTTATGTAACGAAAGGTTTCGGTTTCTACAGTTTGCCATGCGCGGCTTTTGTTTAAGGTTACGTTAAGTACGCGTGCTAAGGTTATCCATTTAGCCTCGGCAATAACACGCTCTAGTTCGCCATTTTTAATTCTAGAATACTGTGCGTTATTTATACCTAGTACTAAGGCGTGTTTTTTGTCGCTATCGTATTGGCTACGTTGTACTTTTATTTGTGCAATAATGGTTTGTTTAATTTGTGTAGATAACATAAGTGTGTGTTTATAAATCGTTAATTGCTTTTTGTTTTTGTCTTTCTATATCTAGAGGGTCTGGGGTAAAATCGTAATCTATTATAGGGTCTGGCGTTTGTACAATAACAGCATCGACCTCTATGGTTTTGGGCTGGTTTTTTACAAGGCCTACTTTTTTAATTTTATCGGCACTGTTTTGTTTTACCATACTATCGAATTGGCTAATGTATTTTGTGGCTTCTTGATACCCTTTTACATCGACATCTGTCCACTCGGCATTAGCTCTATTAAATGTTGGTACTGGTTTACAGGTTGCGATATACTCGCCATTTTGATATATGTACACCTCGCTAACCGTATTGTTATTTGGTAAGTAGTAAGCATCTACTTTATAATTGTTTGGTGCTAATAAGCGCATGGTTTCGGGCGATGGTAATTGGTATTTACCGTGTTGTACGGTAACATACTGGCTGCGACGTATGGATGTACTTGTACAATTACCTATGTATTTTACCAAGTGGCTTTTGTTTATTGCAGGAAGGTCTGGATTAACATGGTGTAAAAACACATCCATACGCGTCATGCCTTTGTATTGCTTTTGGTTAGGGTGTAATTGGTTGTTGTATGCTTCTATTTCTTGAATTTCGTTTGCTACTATGTGTTGGTATCTTGCTTTGGCATGTTTGTAGTTATCGTTATACTGGTCGTATATTTTTTGGTTATTAACTTGGTTACTATCTAGCCTAGAGTAGTGGCGACCAACATTTTGGTTATTGTCTTTTTCTACACCATACTTTTTGGCGCGTATGCGGTTTTCCGCATATTTTTCTTGCGAGTTGGTAGGGTTACACCAGCGAACAAACGGAAATAGGTTACCTGCTTTCATTAACCCTTCGGAAAAGTCTTTTACCAAGTGGTGTTCTACCTCCATTTGCATAGGTACACCTAAACCTTTTGATGTTGTAAACTGAAACATATTGCGTATGCAGTCTATGTACAATTGATGGTCTTTTTGCTTAGAGTGTGCATAGCCAATTAATGCTGTAGATAGATCGTCGAAGGCGTAATAGGCCATAACCTTACCACCGTCTGGTAATCTTGTGTGCATTATATCTCTATCATCTAAAGATATTTTACTCATAGAATAGTTAGGCGCTGTACGGTTAACGTGTGGACGTACTTTGTGGCTAAAACTGTAGGCACCGTTACGTGCTTTTTTAATAATAAGCTCGTTGTGTGGTGCTTTTATGTAATTCCATACGGTAGACTCTGATATTTCTATAGGTTGCCCATCGTCGGTATAAAAATCTAGTTTGTTAAATATTTCGCCTGTTTTTATATCGAAAACCTCGAAAGCACCGCCCAAAAATTGTAAATACATGTCGTGTACCGAGGCACTATAGGGTTTATTAGGTAAACAATACAGGGCTAATATTAGGTTTTCTATTTGCGAGGTTACTTTTCGGGCATTGTCTGACCCTTCGCCTTTGTGTATAAACACACAATAACCTTCTTTTTGGTATTGGTTATATTTACGTTCTAGGGTTCTAGCTGTACTTGGTAGCTTGTAGTGCCATTTGTTTTTGTTTAAAGCGTTAACAGATTCGCTTACATTTTGCCAAGCTTCCTTTTTCTTTTTAACAAGTACGCCACGCTCTTTAAACACTGTTGCAACGGCATTTAAAATCATTGCATTAGTTGCTTTAACACGCTGCTTGTCTTCGCTTAAACCTTTACCGTCTGGTTTTACATGGCTTGCAAAAAAGTTTATTGCTTTGCGGTCTGGTACTATATAGCCTTCTAGTAAATTAATAGATATTACGTCTTTTGGGTCGCCTAAATAAGCTTTGATAGCATTTTTTACCCACTCGTCTTTTATTTCGTGAAACGACACCCATGCTTCATTACCTTTACCTAAACCGAACTGTGTTCTAACAAGCTTACCTCTGTGACACCACACTTTATACGTAGTATACGCAATAAGCTCTAAATCTTTATATAATAGTTTAGCTGGTATAGATAGTATGTTATTTTGGTAGGCGTACATAGCTTATATTTGGGTTATGAAAAAAAACAAAAAAATTGGCAGGCTGTTGTTGTTATAAATTACTGGTCTAAACACCCTATTAACCAATACCAGAGCCACATACACAACGTTTTAAAAGGGCTTGGGTTTCTTTATAATATTGATATCGCGATAACTTGCGACTACGTAAGTAGCGATTCAGAGATCGTTCCTTTAAAATCTGATAAAAGTAATTGCGACCTTGTTTACTGCCGTTCACAATTGCCAGCAACCATTTCTTGTCGTGATTTTCGTAAACTGGTTTGTGGCATTTTTGACAAGGCATTAAATCCGTTGTTGTGTCAAGTACACTTGTATTTTGTTTTGCAACGCGATGTGCATTATTTTGATTTTCCAAAGATTTCATAGATTATCGTTTTTTTGCTCCTGCCGTGGTGTCGAAACCACGCTAAGCCGTGGCAGGAGGTTTGCTTGGCGACTACTTTTTTAAATGTTATCGAACTTGGCGCTTAACTCTGCAGCCTCGTTTTTGGCTTTGTCTTTAAAGTATTTGTAAAGGCCTTTAAACTCTTTTTTTATTTTATCTGCAAACACTGGTTGACGAGTTGTATCGAGTATCGCATTGACATAGCGAGTGCTTATATCATACTTGTTAGCAATTTGTTTAACAGCCTTAATTCTGTTTTCGTCCTTTTTTTGATTAGATTTGTTCATACTGTGCTACATGTTCTTTGTTGTGGTACAAATACATAGACATATTACTCAATAAACCAAAAATATGGAGAAATTTATCTCGAAAATAAAATCAAGAATACTTCAATATGCTGAATATAAAGGATTTAGCAAAAGAAAGATTTATATAGAAAGCAACATAGCTAATGGTACTTTAGATAAAAAAAGTGGATTATCCGAAGATAGTATTGAGAAATTTATCTCCACTTTTACAGATGTTAATGCAAATTGGTTAGTTACTGGTCAAGGAGAAATGTTGAAAAGCTCTCCTGTAGAAAACAACTTAATTGTACCAGATAATAAGTATGGCACTAAAAGTTTAGAGCGAACTTATGACGAACAGAATATACCAATGTTTAATGCGTTCGCAACAGCATCTGTTATATCCTTATTTAAAGACACAAATTCGCTAGAAATTGTAGATACTATACGCATACCTAACATGACTAAATGTGATGGTGCTATACCTATTATTGGAGACAGTATGTACCCATTATTAAAAGCAGGCGATTTAATATTATACAAAACCGTACACGATTTACAGCTTCTATTGTATGGCAATATGTACTTAGTAGCCATAAATATGGATGGAGACGAGATGTTAATGGTTAAATACATACACAAAAGCAGTAAACATGACTATATAAAATTGGTGAGCGAAAATAGACATCACGACGACTTAGAAGTTCATCAAAAGCACATATTATCCTTAGCAATTATTAAGGGTAGTATTAGGTATAATTTTATGCGTTAACAGCATAAAACAACCTTAATGTAAAGAAGACTAGTGTTAATTTTATAAAAAACACATTAAAATACTATATATCAAGTGTTTAAGTGTTTTTTAAACTTTGTTTTTATGTCGCTACACCCCACTTATAAAGCGTTTTTAGTGCGTTTTGTAGCGGTTTTATGCTATTACACCCTATTTACAGAGCTAAAAAAAGCGTTTTTTTGTAACCCTAAGTGTAACCCTAAGTGTAACCCTAAAATAAAATGTACAAAACACAGCCGTTTATTTAAGGGCTTTAAAAGGCATAAAAAAAGCCCCTATAATAGAGGCTTGTTTTTGTTTTTTATGGCTTGTAACGCTTGTATTTGCTAGTTTTAAGGCATTGTTTAGGGTTACTATGGTATATTACTTAATGCTATTGTATTGTTTGGTGTTGTTAATGGTGTTTAAACGGTATTAAATGGTGTTTTTGGTATATTTCTTTTTTAACGTTTTTAGCTTCTAAAAGGGCTTAAACCTAACGTTTATAAGGGTTTACAGCCTTTTTATGCGTTTTTTTGTTTTTGTATGTTTCTTTTTGGCGGGTATACAATTAATACAATATTTTTTTTCATAACGGTTAGCTTATAAATTTTAAATCGGGTTTAATACATTTTTATTTTCATTCTTGTATAACATGGTTACTTTTGGGGCTTATGCAAACCAAAAAAACACATACTGTACAAGAAGCCACTGCCAAACTAGAGCATTACTGCGCATACCAAGAGCGATGCCATAAAGAAGTAAGAGAAAAGCTAAAATCTCTACACATGATACCCGAAGCTATCGATGTTATTGTAGTCCATCTTTTAGAACAAAACTTTCTTAATGAATCTCGCTTTGCCAAAACTTACGTAAGCGGTAAGCTTAGAATTAAGTTTTGGGGGCGCCACCGATTAACTTTCGAACTAAAGAAAAAAGGTATAGGTAAAATTAATATAAATGAAGCACTTAAAGATATAGATACAGAAGAATATATTTACATTTTTACCAAATTAGCAGAAAAAAAGGCATTTAATATTACAGGAACCGATAAATATAAAAAAAGAAAGAAGTTAACAGACTATTTAATTTATAAAGGGTGGGAATCTCATTTAGTATACGAAAAAGCTAACGAACTATTTAAGTAACCCAACTTTTACGCGATTTGTATATACTAAATATTAGAAATTTATCTGTTATTAGAAGTTCTTACATAAGGTTAAATACTGTGTATAGTAATTAACTTTAATTTATTTTCCACTACTATTTAACAAACAATTACTAAGTTTAGGCTCAACTTTAACAAATTAAAATGCTATTGTTTATTTTAAGCAAGGTTATGCAAACTAATTTTAAAATTTATAAAAAATAAAATAGGCGCATTAAACTTTATATTTAATGCGCCTATTCCATTATTTTAAAGGTAAAATAAAAACCTTAAGAAATATTTAGTACAATATTACAAGTTAAAAGTTGCACCAATATTAATTGTGAATTGATTATTTAATTCCTGTGCAGGTACTAAATCATCTGTATTATAAAGTGCCAATGGCATATTAAGCTCTGTAAAAACACCAAAACCTTCACTAAAGAAATAGCGCGCTCCTAAATGCCCTCCAAAATTTTTAACTCCTAAACTTAAACCTGGGTAAACATCCAAATTTTCATCCACGTTTATTACATTTCCTAAATTAGCATTAAAGCGTACTCTCAAATCAAAACGATCATCAAAACCTGCATCTAAAGATTCTACTGGGCTTGGATTATTTTTTAAGCTATCATCAATACTTAATAAATAGGTTGATGATAATCCTACAGAAATATTTTGCCCAATACCATAATCGTAGCTTAAATTGATACCCGTACCATTTTTTTGAAAATTAGCGCCCACGTGAAAATAGCTATCTCCCTTTCCCTTAAATGCTTGAGAATTAACAAGAGTAAAACTTAATAAGGCTACTAATAAAATTGCATTTTTCATTATTTAATGATTTTAGAATTTAAGATGTAAAGATATTAGAAGTTTTTAAATATCAAATCTTTATTTGTAAATCCTTATATGTCTGCTTTATTACTCTATTATTAATCCATTTTTACCTTTAATTTTTCACATTTTATTATCAAAATACAACAAACACTTTGGGCGTTACCACAAGGGTCGGGCTGTGGGCTTTCCACTGCAATCCCTAACGCAAACTCACATAGCACTACACATGTAAACTCATTATAAAAAGGCTAATTATTTTAAACCCTTAAACTTTTCTTTAGCAATCTCGTTGCGCTCAATAACATGTCCTGGTCTTGTCCACTTTGGTTTTTCTCCTAAGGCTTCAAATTGAGAATTAGACGCCTCAACAGTTTCCGGCTGCATTTTTTTAGCAAACGGTTTTTGTGGGTTTAAACCCAATAGCTCAAACATTTTCATATCTTCATTCACATCAGGGTTTGGAGTTGTTAATAGCTTATCGCCAGCAAAAATAGAGTTGGCACCAGCAAAAAAGCACATAGCTTGCCCCTCTCTACTCATCTGTGTTCGACCGGCACTTAAGCGTACCTGTGTTTTAGGAAGTACAATTCTAGTGGTTGCCACCATGCGAACCATATCCCAAATGGAAATAGGTTTTTCGTTTTCTAAGGGTGTACCCGCTACCGCAACTAAAGCGTTTATTGGTGTAGATTCCGGCTGTGGATTTAATGTGGATAGTGCCACCAACATACCAGCGCGATCTTCAATACTTTCGCCCATACCAATAATACCACCACTACAAACAGTAACATTGGTTTTGCGCACATTATTAATAGTATCCAAACGGTCTTGATAACCACGTGTAGAAATTACTTTTTTATAATAATCTTCAGATGAATCTAAATTATGGTTATAAGCATATAAACCCGCTTCGGCCAATCGTTGTGCTTGATTCTGGGTAATCATCCCTAGGGTACAACACACTTCCATATCTAATTTATTAATGGTACGTACCATTTCTAAAACTTGATCGAACGCTTTACCGTCTTTTACGTTTCTCCAAGCAGCCCCCATACAAACACGCGAACTTCCTGCAGATTTTGCACGCAAGGCCTGTGCTTTAACCTGCTGTACACTCATTAAATCGTTACCCTCAATATTGGTATGGTAACGTGCCGCTTGTGGGCAATACCCACAATCCTCACTACACCCGCCTGTTTTAATAGATAGTAACGTAGAAACCTGCACCACATTAGGGTCGTGTGTTTTCCTGTGTATGGTTGCAGCCTCATAAAGCAACTCCATTAATGGCTTGTTATAAATATTTAAAACGGCTTCTTTTGTCCAGTTGTGCTTCGTTACGCTCATAAATGTTTTTTACCTTTATAATACAAACCCTAAAAATGGTACGTTTTAATTTTAAGTAAATTAATTAAAACTATAGCGTAAACCAAACAAAACATTACTTGGAGGCATAGGTACAAATCCCGTTTCAATGTAATCGGCATCAAAAATATTGGCCGCTGTAATTGAAAATTCAAACCGCTTTGCACGCACTACTATAGAGGAATCCCAAACGTTATAACTAAGGCCTGCTGTACGTTCTGCATGTTTATAAATAACATTAAAATTAATTTTTTTAGTTATTTGTGTACTTAAACGCGATACAAAATGATGCTTTAATGAGTTTATTGAATATCTAGAGAAATTTATATCCAACTCGCCCGCTTCATCCTCAATAAAAGTATATCCAACAGATAAACTTTGGTTTAAATTACTAACTTTAAAATTATAGCTAGCATTGGCCTCAAAACCTTTAGAGTATAAATCCCTTAAATTAGTAGCCATAAAACGATCTGCCTCATTTTCCTTTACGTAATCAATTAAATTACTAGCATCTCTGTAAAATAAGGCAAAAGAGCCTGTGAAGGAAGGTGAGATATATTTACCTCCAACTTCCGCAGAAAGCGCTTCTTCAGGTTTTAAATTGGCATTACCAAGCGTTGCCGGATCGCTATAAAATAAATCTGTATAAGTAGGTATACGATATGTATAACCAGTGTTCCCATAAATTTTAAAGAATTCATTTAACCTATAACCTACGTCCAAACCTGGAAAGGCATGAAATTTAAAATCTGAAAAATATGTAATGGCTACACCTGGTGTAACATCTAATTTATCGCCAAATAATTTAAATTGATGTTCCACGAAAAGATTCGTCATAAAACGATTTCTATTTCCCAAATTATTACTATTAATATAAACCTTGGATACATCTACCCCAAAACCTGTAACACCAATCTGCGAATCGTAAGAGGCATTAACCTCAGCCCCTATTTTATTATTTATATGAAAATTTCTGAAAAAATTAGGTTCATTTCGTTTTAATAAAAACATATCTTGGTTTCGTTTCCAATACACACGGGGGCTTACTTTTAACTTACCCTGCTTAAAAGTGGTTGTAAAACCTAATAAGCTGTTTTGAGTTTCTTCGTATTCGTTCCATTCTGGGTTTGTAGTATAAAAGTTTTCTGCACCAAATTTGCGCTCAAAAAAAGTAGCAATCATCTCAACAGCCTGCTCATTTTTATTAAAAACACTTTTTATAAAATAATTGGAATTATCATAATCCGAATTATTTCTATAGCCTGCAGAGGTTAACTTGCCTAAATGAATAATATGATTAGAGTTCTCTAACTCCGACCCAACCGTTACCGAACCATTTAACTGGCCAAAAGAGCCTGTTTCTAAATTAGTTGACACCGTGTTCTTAATTCGTTTTTTAGTAACTATGTTTATGGCTCCAGTAAACGCATTTTGACCAAATACGCGCGCTGCTGGGCCTTTAATAATTTCAATACGCTCTATAACCTCAATAGGCAATGCCGCATTCATGGTATGGTGCCCTGTTTGAGCGTCGTCCATTTTAATACCGTCTATAAGTAACAATGTTTGGTCGAAACTACCTCCTCTAATATGTAAATCTGCCTGACTGCCTGCTGTACCACGACGTCTTATATCTACGCCCGCCACCTGCTGTAATAAATCGGCCACATTAGTAGTCGCACTGTTTTTAATATCCTTTGAAGTAATAATATCTATTGTTCTAGAGTTTTCCTTAAAAGGTAAATCTATTCTAGTAGAATTTATTACAACCTCCTGTAATGAATCTGTTTGTATTAGTTTCTCTTGTGCTTGTACTACTTGTGCTATAACAAACGTTAGGGTAAAAGCTATTAAAGTAAATGGCGTCTTCATAAAAAATATTTAATTTTAAAACGCGGCAAAAGTCGTAACTTTCCGGACGCTTAAAATAGTCCAGTTTAAAAACAATGCATAGTCCGGTTAATAATCTTCTAAAACAGTTAATATCCTTTAAAAAAAATGATGTTCAACCCGTTTATATCCAAATTGCACAGCAAATTATTAATGCCATTCAACGTGGTTATATATCAAAAGGCACAAAACTTCCAGGATCGCGTATTTTAAGTACGCTATTAAAAATTCATAGAAATACAGTAGTTGCTGTTTATGATGAGCTAGCCTCGCAAGGCTGGGTAAATATTATACCTAATAAAGGTACTTTTGTTTTAATCCCGAAACAAACAACAATACCTATAAAAGCAAACACCCAGCATATAGACCAAGTTTATAAATACTCTAAACAAACCGGATTTCCATTTCAACCGTCATTTAATCTAGCGACTAACGTAGAGCTTACAAAAGCTACCTACCATATTAATGCTGGTAGACCAGATTTAAGATTACACAACGCACATCAATTTTCAAGATGGTATAGTGCCGTTATGAAACGAAAACCACTTATTAAAAAATGGCAACAAAATAATCAAGCCCAACACATTAGCTATAATAAACAGCTTTGTAATTATTTAAATGCTACTAGAGGGTTTCATATAAAACCCAAAAACCTATTAAGTACGCGAAGTACAGAAATGAGTTTATATATTGTTTCTCAACTTTTAATAAAGCAGCATGATGTTGTTTTAGTTGCACATTTAAGTAACTATGCTTCTAATATGATTTTTCAGCAGGCTGGTGCCAAATTAAAAACAATCCCTGTGGATGAGTACGGATTGAATATTGAATACATAAAAACGCATTTTAAAAAAGGCAGTATTCGTTGTTTATATATTTGTGCCCATAGGCAATATCCAACCACCGTAACGCTAAGCGCCAAACGTCGCTTACAATTATTAGAATTAGCTAAAGCATACCAGTTTGCTATAATTGAAGATGATTACGATTATGATTTTCAATTTGAAGGATCGAACATAATACCAATGGCTAGTGCCGATGCTAATGGTATGGTTATTTATTTAGGCAAACTAGGCCAATCTCTTTTCCCAAATTTTCAAACCGGTTTTGTAGTTGCGCCAGAAAATTTAATTTCCGAAGCTAAAAACTACTTACAATTACTAGATAAACAAGGCGACATTATTCAAGAACAAATACTGGCGGAGTTAATTTCCGAAGGCGAAATATACCGACTCACAAAAAAAAACATTACGGTTTACAAAGCCCGCCGTGATTGTTTAAACCTTAATTTAGCAAAATATTTTAAAGGTATTATTTCATGGAAAATACCATCTGGTGGTTTAGCAATTTGGTTGAATTTTAATACTAAAATATCTTTAGTTAAACTAGCTAAAGCTGCTGAAAAACATGACTTGTATTTACCAAAAACGATACTCTATCAAAACAAAGACACTTGTGCTATTCGTTTTGGTTTTGGAGATTTAAATCTAGAAGATATTGAGGTAACTATTAAAAAATTAAAAAACGCTTATAATGATGTGTATTAAAGTTTTAGAGCCATTACTATACAATAAGATTTCTTTACTAAAAAAGTACTGCTTTAAAAATGTCTTAAATAATAATGGTATGCTATTCTATGGATAATTTATTGTTTTTACATTTTATATAATAGCGCAAATTAAATTACAGATTGGATTCGTTATTAAAATATTGTTTTATATTTTCCAAAACCTTCTCGCTTAATCTAACAAAAGCTTGCTCCGTTCTACCAGAAGACATATTAAAACAATTCACATTAGGTTTGTCTAGCAGTGCTTTATCTCCTAGAGCTTCCAGCGTATCGCAATACACAACATTGCAGCCAGCTTTTAACCATTTATTAAAGGCCTTAGCTTCCCATGCAGGAGACAAACCGGTATTGAATAGTATTTTATGATTTCCTAGCTTTTCAAACTCATTTTCATGCAGCAAAACAGTATTTTTATTTAAACACGTAATAACAACTTCATTATAACTTAGTAATTGGTGCAAAGGTAAAAATTCGTAACCTTTAGCCTTGGCTTCTTGCTTTTCGCCTCTAGCAAAATAAGTAATATTGGCACCTAAAAACTTAAGACCATCTGCGACCATTCCGCCTGATTTACCTAAGCCTATAATCCCTACTTTTAATCCTGTTATTTCCCGAGGCAAACCGCTCCATGGTTTTCTTAATCTGCCATCAGAGGTATTCCCAAAGCCATGTAAACACCTAACCAATTCGCTAATAACATACTCTACAACACCTTCGTCGCCATAATCGCGAACTCCCTTAACTATAATACCTCGAGAATTGGCATAATTAATATCTACATTAGCACTTTCTGGGGTATATAAAGAACAGCACATGCCTATATATTTAATATTTGGGCAACGGCTTAAAACATCAAAACCTAAATCTGTTGTATAACTTAACAAAACACAATCGGCATCGCCAATGCGTTGCACAATTTCATTGGTAGTAGTGGGCTTATCGGTATGTAATGTTAAGGATTTGGTAAAAGATTCTAATTGCTTATTGGCCGATGGAATTAATGCCAAAGGCTCTATACCTACTATTTTTTTAAACATTATAAATTATATTTGTTTTGAGAAACAAACAAAGATAATTATAAATAATTTAGTTAAAAACCCATTAATTTTAGTGGCAATGCTGTGTGAAAAATCATTTAAATATTCCAGGCGTAATCACACAGCTTATCAAACACATGGCTAATTTCTCCGGGCAATGAAACATTTGCAGACATATAAAATTCGCTACGGCAAATACATTATTTCACAAGGAAGACAAAAAGAATCTATAAGATGAAAACAGACATTTTTTCAGCGCAATCTTCACAATATATTTTTGTTAACCCTATTAGCCGAAATGCAAAGGTTAAAGAACTATAACAAAGGCTTATAATAGCAAAGAAAGACAAAGCAATGTGCGCTTAAATTTTAAAATGCTTCACAAAATGATACACTTGGTCAAATCATGGATAGAACAACTTATTCTAAGGTTAGTTACAAGCGTTTAAATAGATACTTTAATGCGTTTCATTTTAGCATAAATAGATTTTCATAGCAAAGCCACAATATTAATCTTGTTGTCGAAATGGCGCATAAACATAAAATCAAGCCCATTTAATACATTATCCCTTAAACTTTACACACTTAATTTTATACTGCCGGTAAAACTCTAAGAGTTTACCACTTTTTTTTATTGACTTATTAAGTTAACAATATTGAATAATTAGCCTACTTTTAAGAAAGGTATTCCTTATTAAGAGTATCTATTTTAAACACTTCTTATTCTATTACTAAAAGCAGTAGAATTCATTTTTTTTTAGAACAACAGTATTATATAGCGGTTACAATCAAAACGTTTCAATACTATAATTTACAATAAAACTTTAACCTTTTTTATCTGTAACCTCATTAATGCGCTTCCAACCAATTTAAACCAACATCCATTTCTACATCCAAAGGTACATCCATTTTAAAAGCGCTCTCCATCTCAATTTTAACCATAGTTTTTATTTTTTCTAGCTCTGGTTTAAAAACATCAAAAACCAATTCATCATGCACTTGCAAAAGCATTTTTGTTTTATAATTACCAACCTTTAATTTATTATAAATATTAATCATAGCAATTTTAATAATATCGGCAGCACTACCTTGTATTGGCGCATTTACGGCATTACGCTCTGCAGCACCACGTACCATAGCATTTCTAGAATTAATATCTTTTAAATAACGTCGTCTATCTAAAATCGTTTTTACATATCCATTCTCGCGTGCAAAATCGACTTGATTACTCATGTATTGCTTTAGTTTTGGATAAGTTTCATAATAGGTATCAATAAGCTCTTTAGCCTCTCCACGCGATAAATCGGTTTGGTTGCTTAAGCCAAAAGCAGATACCCCGTAAACAATACCAAAGTTTACTGTTTTTGCATTACTACGCTGTTCGCGAGTAACTTCACTTAAAGGCACATTAAACACTTTTGAAGCGGTAGAGGCATGAATATCTTCGCCATTTTTAAAAGCTTCAATCATGGTTTCCTCATTACTTAAAGCCGCAATAATACGTAATTCTATTTGCGAATAATCGGCTGCCAGTAATATGTAATTTTCATCTCTAGGAATAAAAGCTTTACGCACTTGCCTTCCGCGTTCGGTACGAATAGGAATGTTCTGCAAATTTGGGTTATTACTACTTAAACGCCCAGTAGCGGCAACAGTTTGCATATAATCTGTATGTACACGACTTGTAGCAGTTTCCACTTGTAGCGGTAAAGCATCTACATAAGTACTTTTTAATTTTGCTAAACCACGATAGTCCAATACATTTTGTATGATAGGATGATCCTTTGCTAAAACACTTAAAATATCCTCCCCAGTTTTGTATTGGCCCGTTTTTGTTTTCTTAGGCTTATCCACCAGTTTTAATTTTTCAAACAAAACAATACCCAATTGTTTTGGAGACGCGATATTAAATTCCTCGCCTGCTGTTTCATAAATGCTTTTTTCTAACTTTGTAATATCGTTATTCAAATCATCGGACAAAGAGTTTAAGAAGTTTATATCCAAATTAACACCCTCTAATTCCATAGCCGCTAAAACGCTTAACAAAGGTATTTCAATATCATCAAACAATTTCTGGGTATTGGCATCGCCTAATTCATTTGCAAAAAGCGTTGCAAGTTGTAAAGTAATATCGGCATCTTCAACGGCGTATTCAGTAATTTTTTCTAAAGGAACATCGCGCATGGATAATTGGTTTTTTCCTTTTTTACCAATTAATTCGGTTATTGAGATAGGCGTATAATTTAAATACGTTTCTGCCAAAACATCCATATTATGGCGCATATCTGGATTTATAAGATAATGGGCTAACATGGTATCGAATAATTTGCCTTTTACACTAACCTTATATTTTGCTAGTACTTTAATATCGTACTTTAAATTTTGTCCAATTTTTTCAATGGTTTCACTTTCAAAAAACGGACGTAATTGCGATATAAGTTCGTGTGCTTCAGTTTTATCTTCCGGAAAAGGCAAATAAAAACCTTTACCCACTTCCCATGAAAATGCTATACCCACAAGTTCGGCAACTAAAGGGTTTAACCCTGTGGTTTCGGTATCAAAACATACCGACGTTTGTTTCATTAAACTTTTAATAAATAATTTAGTTCCCATTCCCGGTGCTACACTTTGGTAAAAATGAGAATTATTCTGGGCATTTTTACGCTCTAAAGTATTTTTGGTTTGCGCTTCTGTGGAAGCATTAGCAGCTCCAAACAATGAGAATTGACCTGCACCTGCAGATTTAACTTCACTTGGTGTTTGTAAAGAAGAACTTTTAGGGCTTTTAGTAGCTACCGTTTGATTTGTTACTGGAACTTCCGTAGAAAACGTTTTTATAAAATTATCTATTAAACGGGTAAATTCTAATTCCTTAAAAATAGTTTTAACCGCCTCTACATCGGGTTGGTCTAACTCAAAATCTTTGGCATTAAATTCCACAGGTACATCCAACATTATGGTAGCTAGTTTTTTGGAAAGCAGCCCTAAATCGGCATTGGCAATAACCTTTTCCTTCATCTTTCCTTTTAGCTTATCGGTATTTGCCAACAAACCTTCCATGCTACCAAACTGTGCCAAAAATTTCTTAGCTGTTTTTTCTCCCACGCCTGGTAAGCCAGGTATATTATCACTAGCATCGCCCATCATACCTAAAAAGTCTATAACTTGTAAAGGATCTGTTACATCAAATTTTTTCTGAACCTCTGGTATCCCCCAAGTTTCGTAACCACCGCCAAACATAGGGCGGTACATAAATATGTTTTCGGAAACCAATTGTGCAAAATCTTTATCTGGAGTTACCATGTAGGTTTTAAACCCAGCCTTTTCCGCTTGTTTGGAAAGTGTACCCATAACATCATCAGCCTCGTAACCCTCTTTTACCATTATGGGAATATGCATAGCTTTTAAAATATTATAAATATGCGGTACAGCTGTAATAATACCTTCTGGTGTAGCATCTCTATTGGCTTTATAGTCCTCAAACATTTCAACACGGTCTGCGCTGCCACCTTTGTCAAAACATACCGCTAAATGGTCTGGGCGTTCGCGTTTTATAACATCTAAAAGCGAATTCATAAAACCCATAATAGCCGAGGTATCTTCTCCTTTTGAGTTTATTCTTGGGTTTTTTATAAAAGCATAGTACCCGCGAAAAATTAAGGCATAGGCATCTACTAAAAAAAGGCGTTTTTGATCTTGCATGGTATTTATTTTGAAAGAAACCAAAACTACAAAAGTTAAGTTAAAAAGGCGCATATGCATACATTTCATTTATAGCTTTATTAAATTCTTAACAATTAGTTAAATAGAACAAACAAGTATCCCTTTCCCTTTTAATACAACTATATTTGATTAAAAAAGAAATGTTACGTTGGTTATTATTTGTTATTTTCTATTTTGGTTTAACTTACTATGGTTTGCAAGCCATAAAAACAGTTTCAAAAAGCGGCTGGATACATTACCTATTTATAGGTATAGCTTTAATAATAGCGAGTAATTTTTTAATTCAATTTACTATTTACTCTGAAGGCCGAGTACTTAACCCAGCTAAAGGTTATGCACTTGGTTTTTTACTTGCCTTTATGGCGTTTAACTTGGTAATAGTACCTATACTTATTGGCGAGGATATTATACGATTTGTTTTAAGCCTTTACGATAAATTGATTACTAAAGAATCGTATAATTTACCATCAAGACGCAAATTTATAAGCCAAATAGCTATAGGCCTTGCAGCCATCCCGTTTGCATCGCTCCTATATGGCATGTACCAAGGAAAATACCGCTTTAGAGTTTTAAAATACACCCTTAGTTTTGAAGATTTACCTGAAGCTTTTAATGGTTTTACAATAACACAAATTAGCGATATACATTCAGGCAGTTTTGATAATAAAGAAAAAATTGAATACGGCGTAAACTTAATTAATGAACAAAAGTCTAACGTGATTTTGTTTACTGGAGATATGGTAAATAATAAATCGTCTGAAATGCACGATTGGAAAGCATTATTTGGCAACTTAGAGGCTAAAGATGGCGTTTATTCCGTTTTAGGAAACCATGATTATGGCGATTATGTAAAATGGCCAAATCCAGAGGCTAAAGCACAAAACTTTAACGAGCTACTAAGCATACAAAAAGAAATGGGTTATGATCTACTCTTAAATGAAAGCCGATTTATTGAAAAAGACGGGCAACGTATTGCCATTGTAGGTGTTGAAAATTGGGGAAAAGGTGGGTTTAAAAAAGCAGGAGATTTAAAAAAAGCATCCAAACACGTAGATGCCAAAGATTTTAAAATACTAATGAGCCACGACCCTTCCCACTGGGAAGAGCAAGTAATTAAAGATGATTACCACTACCATTTAACTTTAAGTGGACACACACACGGTATGCAATTTGGTATTGAAATTCCTGGATGGATAAAATGGAGTCCTGTAAAATGGCGCTATAAATATTGGGCAGGTATCTACAAAGAAATGGGGCAATACATAAATGTGAATAGAGGTTTTGGCTACCTAGGCTATCCTGGTCGCGTGGGAATATGGCCAGAAATAACCGTTATTGAGCTTAAAAAAGGCAAGAGCGAGTCTTAATTAGCGCTATAGATTTGAATTACTAAAAAAAAAAGTTATTTTTATCATTATGTTTGATCCTGTAATATCTTACAAAAAGAGCTGCTATCAAACAAAAAAAAATACTTGGGTTTGTTTAAACACACCCATTGTTAATAAATAACAAACTATGTCAAAATTTGGTGATCTTATAGATATTAAAATTCCAGTTCTGCTAGATTTCTATACAGAACGAGACGCATGCGCTAAGTCTATGCATTTAACACTAAAAAATGTTGCTGCCTCTCTTGAAGGTAAGGTAAGAATTATAAAAATTGATATTGATAAAAATCAATTATTACGGGAGGCGCTAAGTATAAAAAACGTACCTACACTTATGCTTTATAAACACGGAGTAATGAAATGGCGGCAAAGTGGCGCGCAAGATGGTAATACACTTATTAAAATAATTAAAGAATACTTTTAAAATAATTTTTTAAAACATATTTTATTGCATCATTCTAAGTATTGCTTTTAGTTAAAAGTTAAAACCATTAAAAACATTATTATTGATGAGTTCTAGTTTATAACAGTTAAAAAAGGTAATTAATTTAAATTTCTTTTTGCTAAAAAAAATCGTTTTAACAAAGCTGAAGCTTCATCAGCCAAAATTCCGCCAACCATTTTTGTTTTTGGATGCAATTTTGTTTTTAAGCTAATACACCCTCGGTTTTCATCTCTAGCTCCATAAACAATTTTAGAAATTTGGCTCCAATACAATGCTCCCGCACACATTTGGCAAGGCTCTAAAGTAACATATATTGTACATTTTTGAAGATATTTACCTCCTAAAAAATTAGAAGCCGCTGTTATTGCCTGCATCTCTGCATGGGCCGTAACATCGGTAAGTGTTTCTGTTAAATTGTGTCCGCGGGCAATAATTTTATTATCAATAACAATTACAGCTCCTACAGGTATTTCACCACACTCTAAAGCAATTTCAGCCTGGTTAATTGCTTTTTTCATAAAATAAGCATCATCAAAAGGTTTCATCATGAAATCAAAATTATAATATCATTTAGTTGTAGGAATAATATTCATTATCACTTAACCATAAATAATTCTTAGCATATTTTGAATTACTCTACATGCATTTCATTTTAAAAATAAATCAAATAAAAGTAACACAAAATCTTCTTTAAAAAAATATACACATAACTTTCATTATGTGTATATTTCGAAACTACTTAAAACTTAATTAGGCCATATAAGGCATTTAGTTCTTAATTATTTTTTTACTTATAATTCCTGTATTACTCTTAATTTTTAAAATATAAATACCAGATTGCAGTGCACCAATATCAAGTGTTGTTTGGTTTTCGCTATTCGATACTTTTGAAACTACTAACCTTCCATTAAGATCAACTAAACTATAAGAAACATTGCGCATTGTTTCTTTAATTTTAATGGTGATAAAATCTCCCGCAGGATTAGGAAATACTTTAAACACGCTTTCATTAAAAGTTTCTGTATTTAAGGTTGTACAGTTTGCCAAACTTTCATCAGAAGCATTTGGCATGTCGAAGTTTTCAACTTGATCTGAAAAATTATCTCTTTCACCTCTAGATGCATCTACACCCATACCTCTTTTTGCAAATACCTCCCAAATTAAACATTGGTTTTCACCTCCTGTTAAGGCTATATCTGCAGCTAACAATCCATCTCTACCATCAATAAAATCTGGACTACAACCTTGCAGTTTTAAACCCTCTATTACTAATGCTAATGCACGATTGTTTCCTCCATTACCATTATAAAGATCTGGATTAAAACCATATTTAGCGATATAACCCCATGTTAAATCCCACAAAAAAGTAGCCCATAACGTTCCGTTATAATGCACTTGTCCATTTAGTGATTCATCATTAGTAGCAGCAAATGTGTATTCGTTTATAGAAAAATCGGTACTATATTGTCTTGTTCTAATACCTAAACCGTCTACGTCTTCTCCTTGTACATATGTACCAATACCTCTTCCGTTTGTACCAACATCAGTAGCTTTCATGGTAAGCATTAAAGCAAACCAATCTGACCAACCTTCACCCATTTGAAAGTTATTACTTAAACAACCTGAATTGTTTGCACCACCTGTTAAACGTTTTGAGATACCATGGCCATATTCATGAATAACAATACCATTATCAAAACTAGAATCTACTGCAAAAGGGCCTGTTTGTAATAGTGTTGCTGTTGCATTTGTTCCTGCTCTTACAGCATTAATTAATGTTTCCCCATCTTCAAAATTAATAAAAAGTGAAGGGATAGTAAATACTGGGTCTGTTGAGCCAAACATATTTACATATTCTCTATAATTAGGATCGCTAGTTGGGTTATTATGATTAGCAACAATAACACCAATTGCTCCTGCTTCTTGCGCATTTTTAATTTTTTCAACAAAAGAACATGATCCTCTTCGTATAACTGCTATTTTTCCCTCTATTTCGGCTATGTTAATTAAAGTACCACAACCTTCTTCAGGGATTTCAGTGCCGTTATCCACAACAACCATTAAACCCGAAACAGGTGTTGCCGTTGGACCTGGGATATTTCCTGGTCCATCATCATTAACCGTAGTAGACGGATCTGCAGATGTGTAATTTCCTGCTATAGTCCCACCGCTAATTTGCAAATTTTCTGACGTTTGATTTCCGACATTCCATAAAAACATTTGCATCCTTGGGTTACCACCATCTGGCGGAGTAGAGAAATTCGCATTATTGGTACCAGAACCGTCTTGCACATCGGCAAAAACAGCATCATCGTTATTTCCTCCTCTACCATAATTATTTAACTGGAAGTTCCCGCTAGCCTCGTCAAAACCATATTGATAAAAAATATCATGTACTATATTGCTATGGTAAAATAGATTTACTATTGCTAAATCAAGAAAATTATTTGATGCTTGATCTAAATCTACAAGCGGTATATTAAAGTTCAAACTTGCAGAACCATCTGGAGAGAAACCATCTTTATTGTCTGCATTTAAATCGTCTTTAGACCATACGTTATTACCTCTTGTAATAGTAAATTCAGCACCTACTTGCCCGTCAGTATCATGCCAACCAAAAGGCGAAGCTATATTATTTGCTGGCTCTGATACGACTTGAAATTCTCCATGACTAGGGCTTTCCACTGGTAATGGCAACACATTATACTGCGAACCATCTGCAACGTAAGCCTCAGCTTCAAAATTAAATACTTTTAAGTTTTTTTTTGAAGCAGGTGACACAGCTTCATGAGAGTGCTTACCGTCTCCAAAACTACAATTTGTAACCCAATCATCCTTTTGTAAAACAACACCTGTAGAAGCATCCATTCTAACACTCCACCAATGTTTACTATCTGGTGTAAAAATGCTTAAGTCCCAAACTAAAGTTAAATTACCATCAGCGTTTTTACAATACATTAGCTCTACCGGAATAGATTCTTGAGAAACACTTTTATTTTCAAATAAATTTTTAGTGCTATTTTTCTCAATAGACTTAGAGGATTGTGCCATGTCTAGGTCAAAATGAAATGCAGTTTTTTCAATAGCCTCTTTAGGTTTTAAAGTAGGTGTGGCAGTATTAATTTTTTTTGCTACATTTGATATAAAGTTGTCTTTAAAAAAAATTACTTTATTGTTTTTAATAGCAGCATTTGATATCGCATTGTGTATTTTAATACCCTTATAAGTTTGGTATAAATACACATGTGTTACATTAGAGTTTTTAGAATAGCTCTGCTGATCAATCTGGATATCTTTAACCTCATCCTTGGACAAATAAGTTAATGCTTTAGATTGCTCAATGTAGTCTAAAATCTGTAAACCAATCTTTGACTCTGTTAGGTTATTTTGGCCGCTTATTACGCTGTTAAAACCAAAACCAAGTAGCAAGATTAGTAAATAACGATGAGTTTTTTTTGTTTTCGAGTTTTTCATTTTGGTTTATATTTAATTAGGTTTATTAACACAGCCCTCTTTAAGCTTTGCGTATCTAAGTCCATTTTACCAGAAATATAAATTAACTATTTTTTATTTTATCTGACAATAAAAAACGATATAATACCACTTATAACCGTTAAGTTAACATGAAAAGAGTATTCACCCTACAAAAAAAGCAATTGCTTCTATTTTCTAACATTTGTAAATTGAATTAAATTCAACAAGGTGCTTTTACACTTTCAGCCGCTAAATATCTATACCTTTTTTTAAACTTCTTTTAATAATTACACCATGCTGCATATATATTTATTTAGACACCTAATATTTAGGTGCTGTTAAGATAATATTATGGAATTTCTTTATAATTCCAACTACCAATGCGTTATAACAACCATCTAAAACTTACAAAATTTCAATTAAATATAGTGCCTCTTAAATAAGTAAGCTCATATTATACAAGAGTATATTCATGATAATTAAAATATAAATTCTTGATGCAATAAGAACCAGTAAACGGTTTAAAAAAACCATAAAATAGATTAAATTACTTTCTGTTAAATGAAAAAATATAAGATGTAATTACCCACAAAAAAACTAAATTTAACCCATATACTTTTTCAAAAGGTAGTAATCAAAATAACAAACAAATTATATAAAACCCGTTGTGCATTTTAAACAATGCTAATTTTGATATTATTAATTTTTCTATCAAAGATAAATTTGTTGATATATTGAATCACGGTCATTGCTGTAATTTTAGATAATACTCTAGTTTTAAACCCATCAAAAGACTTTGC